>CAYVAQ010000010.1:0-77512 GCA_964448885.1 uncultured Methanoregula sp.
ACGTGGTCGAGCCCGAGTTCGCGTTCTGGCGCAAGACCAACTACCAGGACGGGAAAGACCTGCCCGAAGGGTTCCGGTACTCCAGCGAGATCAACACGGAGTGGCTCTCCAAGGACGATCTCAGGAAGATCGTGGACGCCGAATAACCCGGCGGTCCCGTCCAGTTATCCCACCATGATACCGTACGGAAAACAGTCAATCGATGACGACGATATCCGGGCCGTCACCGAAGTCCTCAGAAGCGACTGGATCACGACCGGCCCGAAGATCCGCGAGTTCGAAGATGCCCTCTGCCGGTATGCCGGCAGCCGGCACGCAGTGGCCGTGAACTCCGGCACGAGCGCCCTTGACATCGCGGTCCAGTCCCTCGACCTTCCCGCCGGCTCGGAAGTGGTGACAACCCCCTTCACGTTCGCGGCGACCGCGAATGCCTGCCTCTACAACGGCCTGAAGCCCGTCTTTGCGGATATCGTGGGGGAGACCCGGAACATTGATCCGGAGGCTATCCGGGCGAAGATAACGAAGAAGACGCGGGCGATCATCTTCGTTGATTTCGCCGGCCACCCGTGCGACATCCGGCAGATCCGTGCGATCGCGGACGAGCACGACATCTTCCTCATCGACGATGCCTGCCATGCCCTGGGCGCGGAGTACGGGGGGAAGAAGATCGGTACGTCAGCAGACATGACGATCTTCAGCTTCCACCCGGTCAAGCACGTGACCACCGGCGAAGGCGGGGCCGTTGCCACGGAGGATCCGGACCTGTACCAGCGGCTCGCCCTCCTCCGCACCCATGGCATCGACCGCGATGCACAGGCCCGGTATGGCAGGGACGCCTCATGGGCATACGACATGAAGTATCTGGGGCGCAACTACCGCATCACCGATATCCAGGCAGCGCTCGGGATCTCGCAGCTGAAAAGACTCGACACCTTCATCGAGAAGCGGACGGCCCTTGCCGCCCGGTACAATGAACTGTTCCGGGACATGGGCCTCATCATCCCGCCGGTCACCCTGCCGGGCGTCCGGCATGCCTGGCACATCTATACCGTCCTCCTCGACCCGGCGATCCGGCGCGACGAACTCTTCCGGTACCTGCGGGAGCACGAGATTGGGGCAAACGTCCACTACATCCCCGTCTACCGCCACACCTATTACCAGGAGCACGTGGGCTGCAAAGGCATGTCCCTGCCGGTAACCGAAGATGTATTCAACCGGATCATCACCCTGCCGCTCTACCCGGACCTGAGTTTCGCAGAGCAGGACCGGGTTGTCGAAACCATCCGGGCGTTCACGAAGGAGAAGGGCATTGCCTGAAAATCACCAGACCGTACAGGGAGTTCCACGTCACATGCCAAAAAAAGTCCTGCTCATCCGGCCCAGGAATGTCTACAATTACAACAACTATCCCCCGCTCAACCTGATCCTCCTCGCATCCACGCTGAAGCGGGCGGGGTTCGAGACCGGGATCGTTAATGCCGCACTTGAGCCGGACGCACTTGCGAAGATCCGCGGGCAGCTGCCCGACACCTTCCTGGTCGCGATCACGCTCCTTACCCCGGAGGTCCCGGACGGTCTTGCGATCATCAAAGGAATACGGGAGAGCTCGAACGTCCCGATCGTGGTCGGGGGATGGCACTGCACCCTCTTCCCCGAGCAGATGGTTGCAAGCCCGCTCATCGATTATGTCATCCCGGGCGAAGGGGATGACCACATCGTTGACCTTGCACAGAGCCTGGCGCGGGGCGACGCACCCGCACAGAAACTCTACCCCCGGCAGTTCGTGGATCTCAACACGCTTCCCGAGCCGGACTACTCGCTCGATCCATCCATAGAGCGGTTCATCACGAGCTACCTGACGGACACGCTCGCCCAGTACGTCCCGCAGCCGATCCGCTGGCTCCCGTACGAGGGGAGCAGGGGATGCCCCTCCCAGTGCACGTTCTGCATCAACGTCGTGACCGGCAACACGAAGTACCGCAAGAAGACCGCGGAGAAGATCCTTGACGAGATGGAGCATATCGTCAAAAAGCACCAGCTCACGCACTTCAAGATCATCGACGACAACTTCTTTGTTGATATCGGGCGCGTGCGGGAAGTCTGCCGGGGCATGATCGAGCGGAAGATCGATGTCACCTGGGACGGCGAGTGCCGGTGCGATTACTTCAATGACCGGCTCATGAACGACGAGACCCTTGCCCTTGCCCGCAAATCCGGCCTTGTCCAGCTCACGCTCGGGATCGAGTCCGGCTCCCAGCGGACGCTTGACCTCATGAAGAAGAACATCACGGTCGAGCAGGCCGAGAACGCGGTCCGGATGTGCGACAGGCACGGGATCATCGCCCGGTCGTCCTTCATGCTCGAAATCCCCGGCGACACGAAGGAGGATATCGTCAAGACCATCCGGTTCATCAACCGGATGCGCCAGTACCCGTACTTCTCCTGCGGTGTCGGGACGTTCCGGCCGTACCCGAAATGCGAGCTCTCCGAGCGTCTCAAGAAGGAGGGGCACCTGACCGAACCCCGGGACCTCGAGGAGTGGTCCTCGCAGGAGGCAATGAACATGTACACGGCCGCGGAATATGTCCGGCCCTGGCAGAAGAACGGGCAGTACGCGATGACCGCTGCCTATTACCTGAACATGGAGTCGTCCATCCGGGTCGGGAGCCACCAGATGACCCGCCGGACCGACCGGATCAAAAACAGCCTCTACATGGCAATTGCAAAGATCCGCAACCGGCTCCTCTTCTACCACTTCCCCGTTGATATGCAGCTGTACAAGAATTTCCTCGAGGACTTCTACCGTAAACAGGCTGACAAGGACAAGAGAGAGCAGTACCCCCTTGCCGCACCCGACAAGGACTGTGATAGCTGAAAATTCCCGGAGCAGAGCATGACAAAAGTGATTGGTGTGATAACGGCCCGGATGACGTCCACCCGTCTCCCCGGCAAGGTACTGAAACCCCTCGCGGGCAAGTCGATCTTCGCCCACCATGTCGAGCGGATGCAGAGCGTCAATGGGATCGATGGCGTCTTTTTGGCAACCTCAAAGAACCCGAAGAACGCCCCGCTGATCGAGGAGGCAGAACGGCTCGGGTGCGGGTACTATGCCGGCTCGGAGGAGGACATCCTTGAGCGCCATGTCCGGCTTGCCGAACGGGAGAACGCCGATGCGGTCATCCGGGTCACCTGCGACTGCCCGCTCTTCAATATCGATATCACCGGCGATTTTATTGCCGCGTTCAAGAAAGAGGGCTATGACTTCATCTACTGCTCCAACATGACCATGATCCAGGGCACGCTCGGCGAGCTCATCTCGTACGATGCGCTGAAGCGTGTCCACGAGACCTACCGCGGCCCGGCGATCTCCGTCCCGATCCGGGAGAACTTTGGCGCATACAAGACCACGAGCCTCCCTATCGATGAGGAACTCGTCCGGCCGGAGTACCGGCTGACCGTTGACGAGCCGGCCGATTATGAACTGATGGGGCACATCTACGATGCGCTCTACCAGGGAAAACCACTCAGCCTCTATGACGTGTACCGCTGGCTTGACGACAACCCCGAGATAGCAAAGATCAACCAGCATGTCGGGATCAAGGGCGTCAACAAGTACAGCGCAAACCTGATGGAAGCCCCGCTCTACTCGATCGTCAAATCGGCCGGGAAGTACACGATTCTCGACGAACAAAAACGGTATGTCGCCCCCGAGGCCTTCCTCGCGAAGTTCCGGGAGCTCTTCCCGGAAACGAAGAAATAAAACTTTTTTTGCTCTAGGGAAATCTCAATGATTACGATGGGGGCTGATGCCCCCATACCCCCATTACGATACCAGCCGCCGCCCCGAAGGGCGCCCCGCGGCGGCATCAATACACGGCAAAGCTGAATCACGTGCTGATGAAAGATTCCTGCTGCTAACCTACCTCCCCCGCCCGCACGACTGCCTGCCTGTGGCGGCAGTCGGGTGGGGAGGGGGCCGGGGGGCACTCATTCCTATCTGTCGCATGAAAATTTGATCGACCATTTTAAACTCATGTGGACAAAAACCGAATCCCATTTTAATTTTCACAATTTTGGAATCTGTTGCGCATCTTTTCTTCTCCCCATCTCCGGTCCAGTACAAACCATTTATCCCCGGACGATCAAAACTGGATAATCATCACCCCGGAAAGGACCGGTACCGCATCCATGACGACCAGCACCCTGATTATCCGCGCCGATGCAGAGCAGAGGATGGGGACCGGCCATGTCATGCGGTGCATTGCGCTTGCACAGGGATGGCAGGAGACCGGCGGTCCTGTTGTCTTCCTCATCTCCCCCTCGTCGCGACCGCTGGCGGACCGGATCGCCCGTGAAGGATTCTCTGTCCGGTATCTCGAAAGCCAGCCGGGCTCGACCGGTGATGCCGATGAGACGCATGCGTTTGCCGCTGAATGCGGGGCATCCTGGATCGTTGCTGACGGGTACCAGTTTGGCGATGCGTTCCTCGACCGCCTCGTCTCCGGGCCGGTAAAGATCCTCCTCATCGACGACTACGGGCACGTGAAGCATTACCGGAATGCAATTGTCCTGAACCAGAATTCCTATGCATCCATGGACCTCTACCCATCGCATGACGATTCGGTCCGTTTCCTCCTTGGCGGGAAGTATACGATGCTCCGGCGGGAGTTCCTGGCAAAGGGGCAGGCACGCGACCGGGACCTCTCCGGCCCGGTGAAGACTATCCTCGTGACCATGGGAGGATCCGATCCCGATAACGTGACTACTGCCGTGATGGAGGCACTCAGGCCGCTTGTTGCCGGAACTCCCGTCCGGGTCACCGCTCTGATTGGCCGGATGAACCCGTTCCTCGCGTGTGGGACACCGCCCGGCACCGGCTGGGAAAATTTCGCGGTCAGGCATGCAGAACGCGAGATGCCGGATTTGATTCGAGGTGCGGACATAGCAATCATTGGTTCAGGGTCTACAGCATGGGAGACGGCGTTCCTGGGAACACCCATGATCGCGGTCGTGCTGAGCGCGAACCAGGCGCCGGTTGCCCGGAAGCTGGAAGAGGCCGGGGCAGCGGTTGCGATCCATGACCGGAAGGATATCCCGGCACAGTTGGCCCCGGCCGTGCGGGAGCTGATGGCATCCGCAGAAAAACGCAGCGCCCTCTCCGGTGCTGCCCGGACATTGATCGATGGCGAGGGCGTTTCCCGCGTGGTCATGGCCATGCAGGGGGGACCGGTCCGGCTCCGCGATGCACGGGTAGCCGATTCGGACCTCCTCCTCGCGTGGGCAAACGATCCGGTTGTCCGCGGGAATGCGTTCAGCAGCGATCCCATCCCGAAGGATGCTCATGAGCGGTGGTTTTCCGGAAAGCTCGCATCGTCGGACTGCCGTATCTTCATCGCGGTGGACAGGGACGAAGTTCCGGTCGGCCAGGTCAGGTTCGACCGGGACGGGGAATCGGCCGAGGTGGATATCTCCGTTGCAGCCGCTGCACGCGGCAGGGGTCTTGGCACCCGCATCCTCCGGCTGGGGACAGCAAAAATAATTCATAGCACGGATATAAAAACGATAATTGCACGCGTAAAAACAGGGAATACCGCATCGAAGAAGATATTCGAGCAGGCCGGCTACCGCTGCACCGGCACCGCTCACGTCAAGGGATCGGACGTATATGAATTCGAGTTCCGGCGTTCGTTCCTGACCGGGAAAGAGGATTCATGAAGCAGAAGACAACCATCCTGATGACCGGTGCCGGAGGGGCGGCACTGCCGTTCCTCATCGCATCGCTCAAAAAGCACGGGTACCGCGTCCTGACCGCGGACATGGACCCGTTCGCTGCCGGGCTCTTCCTTGCCGACAAGGGCTTTGTCATCCCCCGGGCGGATGCACAAGAGTTCCCTGCGGCGATCAAAAAGATCTGCACGGACGAATCGGTTGATATTGTCATGCCGCTCGTGGACGAGGAGCTGGTGACGGTCTCGAAGATGAAGGGGATCAATGCAATTCCGCTCATGCCCCGCACGGCGTTTATCGAGACCTGCCTTGACAAGTACCGGCTCGTGCAGGAGCTCGAGGCGCACGGTATCCCTGCGCCAAAGACTGTCCCCGCAACCGAAGGGCCTGCGGCTGTCGGCTTCCCCTGCATTGTCAAGCCCCGGACCGGCCGCGGCAGCCGCGATGTGGAGCTGCTGAAGAATAAAAAAGATTTCAACCTCTGGAAGAGCAGCACCGGCGACAGGGCCGACCGGTTCATCCTGCAGGAGTATATCGACGGCACGGAGTACACGGTCTCCGTGGTTGCCTGGCGTGACGGCCGGGTCCAGTCGGTTGTGCCCAAGGAGATCATCTCCAAGAAGGGGATCACCCGGCTCGCGGTCACCCGGCGCAATGTGGCGATTGACGAGTACTGCACGCGGATCCAGGAGTGCCTGAAAGCCGATGGCCCCTTCAATGTCCAGCTCCGCTGCGACAAGACCGGCCAGCCCCTCCTCTTCGAGATCAACCCCCGGTATTCCACAACGGTCTCGCTGACGATCCTTGCCGGCATCGATGAGATCCACGGGCTGGTGCAGCAGGCGCTCCACGGCCCGGACGCGTACCAATTCGGCCGGTTCAAAGAAGACGTGGTCCTGATGCGGCACAACGAGGACTCTGCTGTCACGATGAAGGAGTTCCGGCGGCTGCAGGGATCGATCGAGGACGCAGTATGATCTTCGTCACCGGTGCACGGGGCTTCATCGGGTCCGGCCTGGTCACCCGCCTTCAGGCTTCGGGATCCGATGTGTTCCCGCTGACACGGTCGGAATTT
The DNA here is from genome assembly GCA_964448885.1 of uncultured Methanoregula sp. Lineage (GTDB taxonomy): Archaea > Halobacteriota > Methanomicrobia > Methanomicrobiales > Methanospirillaceae > Methanoregula. Next base: position 6,803 of record CAYVAQ010000010.1, read on the forward strand.
TTCAGCATGGAGACCGACCGGGCCGAGCTCGATCTCTCGTCCCGCGATCACCTGGACCGGCTGAAGGAGGCGGGGATCCGCCCGGATACCGTCATCCACCTTGCCGGCCACATCGAGATCGCCCTGAAGCCCGGTGCAGGAAGCACCGCAGCCCCGGTGCCCGGCCGGGAGGACATTGCAGGCATCTACGGGGCGAACCTCCTTGCCACCATCAACCTCCTTGAATTCTGCATGGAGACCGGCACAAAACACCTCATCTTTGCATCGAGCCAGACCGTGTACGGGATGCCGCCATCGGAGCATATTACGGAGGAGACGCCCCTAAACCCCCTTGAGCACTACGCGATGAGCAAGGCCTGCTGCGAGAACGTGCTCCGGCTCGCTGCATCGGATGACCTTGCGGTCACGGTCCTCCGGTTCCCGGGCGTGTACTCCGAAGAACGGAAGAGCGGGGCGGTATACCGGTTCTGCGAATCCGCACGGAAGGAGAAAAGGATCCGGGTCACGTCCGATATCCCGCTCCCGTTCGATGTCATCCACCGCGACGATGTCCTCGATGTGTTCGGCCGCGTCATCGCAAAGCCGGGCAGGGGATTCTCGGTATACAACATCGCAACCGGCGAGCCCTGCAGCCTCGACATCCTCGCAGACCGGGTTGCCGCGCTCGTCCCGGGCTGCACGGTGACGCACGCGCCGGTTCCGCAGCCGGCGATCCGGATGGATTCCGAAAAAGCATTCCGGGCATTCGGCTGGAAGGCACAGCCGTCATCGGTGCGGCTGAAACAGGTCCTGGATTCGGTTGTGCCATGATCGAGATCCTGAAACGATCGGTGAGTGAGTCCGGCAGGGCGCTCCTTGCCCTGCGCAGCGATAAGGTGTACGAGGGCGAGTGGAAGGGCCCCCAGTTCAAGGCAAAGGCCGACATGCTCATCAACGAGGCGCTGACCGAGAGCCTCCGCTCGCAGGCACCGGAGATCCCGGTGGTAAGCGAGGAGGACCCGGCCTCGCTTGCCCGGATCGGCCGGGAGCCGTACTTCATCATCGACCCCATCGACGGGACGGCAAGTTTCGTGCACGGCTTTGCCGGGTTTGTCACGCAGGCAGCGTACGTGGAGGACGGTGTGGTCGAAGCATCCGCGATCTGCGCCCCGGTCACGGGCGAGCTCTTCCATGCGGTGAGAGGTGGAGGGGCGTACCGCAACAGCGAGCGGCTCCGCATCCGCGATCCCTCCCGGTGGGAGACCATCATCGACAATTACCCTGAGCCCCGGGGGATCGCGGCCGAGGCATTTGCCGGGCTGGGATTCCACAAGTACGTGGAGTCGGGGAGCATTGCGCTGAAGATCTGCCGGGTGGCCGACAACACTGCCGACATCTTCTTCAAGGACGTGCCCGTCCAGCAGTGGGACATCGCGGCTCCGGATCTCGTACTGTCAGAAAGCGGGGGCACGCTCGTCCCCCTCTCCGGCAAACCGGCCGATTATACCGTCCACGAGGAGTACCAGGGCATCGTCGCTGCGAACAGCGACGGGCATGCCAAGCGTTTAATAGCGTGGTATTCGAAACTTATACGACAGAGAGGTGGAGCATGACGGTACTGGTGCTTGCTGCCCACCCGGATGACGAGATTCTCGGGTGCGGGGGAACGGTTGCCCGGCTGGCGGCCGGGGGAGAGGAGGTGCAGTGCGTCATCTTCGGCGAAGGGATCGCGTCGCGGTACGCGAAGCCCGGCAAAGCCGCGAAGGGTGAGATCGCCGCCCTCCACAAAAAATCCAAAAAGGCCAACAGCATCATCGGCGTGAAGGAGACCCGGTTCCACGATCTCCCGGACAACAAATTCGACTCCGTCCCGCTCCTGGAGATCGTGAAGCTCGTGGAGAGTGCGATCGAACGGTGCAGCCCGTCGACCATCTTCACGCACCACGGGGGCGACCTCAACATCGACCATGTCCTGCTCTTCCGGGCGGTCATGACCGCGGCCCGCCCCCTGAAAGGGAGCCCGGTCCGGGAGATCTACACCTTCCCCGTCCCCTCCTCAACTGACTGGGCGTTCCAGAACTTCTCGCCGGTCTTCAAGCCCAATACCTTCTTTGACATCTCCGGCACGCTGGAGACCAAGATCAAGGCGCTCAAAGAGTACGACTCGGAGATGCGCCCGTCACCCCATGCACGCTCGTACGAGAACGTGGAGAACATCGCCCGGCAGTGGGGCGAGGTGACCGGCACCGGCGCGGCAGAGGCGTTCGAGCTCGTGCTCAAGACCGTATAGGATTACTCATGACAACCCCGACCATCACCATAGGAAAGCGGAAGATCGGCAAAGGACACCCGGCGTACATCATCGCCGAGATGTCGGCCAATCACCAGAACGATTACAAAATCGCCGAGAAGATCGTGTACGCGGCAAAGGAGTCCGGCGCAGACGCGATCAAGCTCCAGACCTTCACGGCCGACATCCACACGCTCGACTCCGACAAGAAATATTTCCGGGTCGGCGGCGGCACGCTCTGGGACGGGGCAACCCTGCACAAGCTGTACAAACAGTGCGAGATGCCCTGGAAATGGCAGGTGAAGCTGAAAGATCTTGCCGATGACATCGGCATCGACCTCTTCTCGGCAGCCGTTGACCCGACCAGCGTAAAATTCCTGGAAGAGGTTGGCGTGCCGGCCCACAAGGTGAGCTCGTTCGAGATGGTCGACCTCCCGCTCATCGAGACGATGGCCCGGACAAAGAAGCCCATCATCATGTCTACCGGCATGGCAACCCTCTGCGAGATCGAGGAGGCGGTCACCGCAGCACGCAAAGCCGGGTGCCGGCAGCTCGCGCTGATGAAGTGCACGAGCTCCTACCCCGCACCGCCGGAGGACATGAACCTCCTCACCATCCCCCACATGGCCGAGTGCTTCCATGCGCCGGTCGGCATCTCCGACCACACGATGGGGATCACGGTCCCGGTCGCTGCCGTCGCGCTCGGCGCATCGCTCATCGAGAAGCACTTCACCCTCTCGCGGAAGAACAAGGGCCCCGACAGCACCTTCTCGACCGAGCCGGCCGAGTTCGCTGCGCTCGTTGCCGCGGTCCGCGACACGGAGAAGGCGCTTGGCCGGGTGCAGTACGAGATCACCGCGTGCGAGGAGAAGAGCCGGATCTTCCGGCGCTCGCTCTTTGCGGTGAAGAAGATCAAAAAGGGCGAGGTGCTCTCGGAAGCGAATGTCCGGTCGATCCGGCCGGGTCACGGCCTCAGGCCCAAGTACACGGAGATGGTCATGGGGTGCGTTGCAGCGCAGGACATCGATGCCGGCACGCCGCTCTCCTGGGACCTGATCAGGAAGAAGGCGTGAGCCCGGTGGCTCCGGGCCCGGGCCGGATCATGCACGCAGAGCGCAGGGATTGAGGGATGACGAGCGAAAAACCGGTACTGTTCATCGAGCGCCTCTCCGTCTTCACCGTGCTCGTCACCCTCCTTACCGCGGGGCGCTATGAGCGGATCTTCTGGGTCCACGAGACCGGCACGATAAAATCGCTCCGTGCCCGGTTCCCCTCAGTTGATGCACGCATCTCCGCAGCGTTCACGAAGCTCGACAACGTGGACTTCCTTGGCATGTTCTACGATTACATGGAGGAGGCGTGCGAGCACTGCAACGAGCGGATCTTTGAACGGAGCAGCAGTAACACCTATGCCCGTATCGCTCTCGATTTCTGCGGCGATCCCGGGTATGCGGTCGTCCTCAAGAAGGAACTCCTGAACCGGTATGTGCAGTACCGGGCCAAGACGTACCTGATCCTGAAGAAGAACGCGGAGCGGTACGAGCGGACGGTCTTCTTCCCGCAGGACAACGAGGATATTGCCTCAACGTTCTCGGTCCCGTTCAGGACTGAGGAGATCTGCCATGTCCCGGCATTCATCCGGGTCATCAACGCGCTGAAGTACTGCGTGAAGAGCACCGCCTTCGTCATTGCGTTCCCGTTCCTCCTTGCCGGGGTCGCGGCAAAGATCGCGATGAAGGGCTTCATCCTCCGCACGCCCGTGCCGCAGAAGTTCCGGTACGCCATCGACATGCAGCGGAACGGCCTCATCAACGAGCGCGGGCTCGACCTCGAGACCTCGCAGTTCTTCCTGTACAATGACGATGACTTTGCTGCCGAAAAGATCCTGCACATGGTCCGGCTCGGCCACCGGCTCGACCCCGATGCCCGCGCCGTCTTCGTGAAATACCAGTGCCCGTTTGTCGAGCTCGACACGCTGAAGGTCCCGGCCCGGTTCTTCGCAACCCGCGTCCTCTGCAACCTGGCCCTCGGCTCGGTCCTCCGCGAGATGCGTTTCCTCTTCTCCCACAACCGGAACCCCTTCTTCATCATGCCCGCCCTTGCCGCGATGAAGATGCTCATCGAGGAGGAGGTCGTGAACTTCCACTACTCCGCCAAGGTCTTCATCTCGCGGGACGACTACAGCCCGTACCACATCGTCCGCACGCTCATTGCCCGGCAGCGGGGGAACCGCACCGCCGGCTTCCAGTGGGCGGACTACTACAACCACAACAGCACCTTCAGCCACCTCCTCTATGACCGGTACGCGGTCTGGGGCCGGTTCTACGCGGAGTTCCACAAGCGGGCGCTCGAGGGAAGCACGCCCGTCGTGATCGGGGCCGGCATCTATGGCTCGGACACGATGTATGAGCTCAAACGAGCCGGGTGGTACCCGGAGAAGTACCGCGCAATCAAAGAGAAGCAGTTCATCATCGGCATCATGGGCTCGGCGTTCGAGCCGGAGACCTCGGTGACCAAGGGCCCGGCCGCTCGTTTCCATGACGACGTGATCGAGCTCACCGACAAGTACGCGAACGTCTTCCGGATCCTCAAGCCCAAGACCGACTGGCAGGACGACCACCTCAACGAGTTGATGAGGACCCGCACCAATCTCGTGCTCGAACGCGAGCTCACCACCCCGCGCTTCATCCTGGTGCCGGACCTCATCATCGTGATGAGCAACTCGTCGGTGGGCATGGAAGCCCTCATGACCGGCGCCAAGGTCGTGTACTACAGCTTCGTCACGCCCGAGCCCCACCAGAAGATCGCGAAGTACAGCCGGAACATGGTGGCTTTTACCAGAGAGGAGCTCAGTGTCATCCTGGACCGGATCATCCTTGAGGGGAAGTACGAGGACGAGGCGGTGGTCGAGGGGATAAAGGAGCGGTTCGGGTACAAATTCGACGGGCAGGTTGCCGAGCGGTTCCGGCAGGTGTGCCGGGAACTGGCGGCGGAGTGAGAGGGGCCGGGAGCGAGCGGGTTTTGTGTATGTACGCTGAGCGGAAATTTCTGAGTGGATTGTTCTTTGGGATTTTTCAAAAAAACCGCTGATCAATTCTGAAATGAAAAACGCTGATCAATTTTTCCGGAAATTTTTTTGATCGCGATCACTGTTGCGATTTGAAAATGAAAACCGGAGATCGATTTTGAACTAAAAATCACGATCCGATTTTTACGGATAAATCGCGGAGCGATTGTGAAAAGTTAAGCTGATCTGAATCAATACGATCTGTCAGTGTTAGGTCTGTTGATGGATATCTATCCGGATTTTTCAATCGCGATCCGGTTTTGAAATAAAAATCGGATCCCGATTTCTCCAGAAAAATCGCTGAGCGTTTGAAAAAGAAAAATCGATGATCGATTTTTCCGGAAAGATTTTTGATCGCGATTATGTTTGCGATTTGAAAATGAAAACCGGAAGTTGTTTTGAAAATGATGAACCCCGATAGGATTTCAAAAAAATTTCCGGTAAAAAATTTCGATACAACGATGGGGGCTGATGCCCCCATGCCCCCGGTTGCGATGACTGCCGCCGCCCCGAAGGGCGCCCCGCGGCGGCCTCAATGACAAGAAGAGCTAACCGCACACAGGTCTGTTCAAGGTATGTTCAACCATCCTCCCCCGCCCGCACGACTGCCTGCCTGTGGCGGCAGTCGGTGGGGAGTGTTGAATCTCATCAGAGATGAAACACGAGAAGAACCTGAAAGGTTCTTCGAGGGGGTTGGGGGGCACACGCTCCCAATTTCACTCATTAAAAGCCCCCCCGCACAAAATCGGTGGACACCCCCCGCCACCGTCGAAGGTGGCAAACCGGCCCCTCCCCAAAACTCCCCTCTCCGACGTGAACCTTACCTCTAAACGCTCCCCTAATTATATAGTGCAGATCTGTCCACCGCGACTTTACCGATCTATAGGTACCTGCTACAAGGAGGTTTACGCACATTCTTAGAGGGGGTTCTGGGGGGTGTTACGACGGAGACCGACGGTGGGGACGGGTGTTTTTCGTAAGAGGGTGCTGCGGAAAATTTTCCGGAAAAATTTTTGCCCCGCTCTCACATTTTTACTGATGAAACTGTTATGACAAATTGTCAATGTATCAACACCTTCTAAAAATCGTATAGAACGTTTCAACGCACTGAACTCTCGGTAATATTTTTAGTCATGAAACCTCATGATAAAATATGAATAATAATTTTGTCATTCGGCTTGTTATTTTTCAAATAATTTTTTTCATTATTGTGGCTGCCGGATGCACAACGACTTCAATGAATAGTGCCGGAACTCCGGGAGATTCTGGTTCAACGATAAACAGCATGACGCAAGCTCATATTAATCCAGGTGCCGGGTGGTCACCGCGATATGGACAGAGCAGCGTGGTTCTGCCGGATGGAAGTATCGTTCTTATGGGGGGATCTGCATTAGAAAAGATCAACAATACGCGACAATTTATTGATGTCAATGATGTGTGGCGGTCCACTGATAATGGTGCAACATGGGTCCTTATGACGGCAGATGCCGGCTGGTCCCCAAGGTATGGCCAGGAGAGCATCGTGACAAAAGACGGCAGAATTGTGTTAATAGGATATAATCATGGAATAAATGATATATGGAGCTCAACAGATAACGGTGCAACATGGGAGATCATGAATTCCCATGCGGAATGGTCCACCCGAAGCGCTGAGAGCAGTGTCATGTTGCACGATGGCACTATCATCCTCACTGGGGGAAGCACCGTCACCAATCCCCATCCACCTTTCAACACCTGCCACAATGATGTATGGCGGTCAACTGACAATGGTGTAGCATGGACACGGATCAATCCAGCAGCCGGATGGCCGGGAAGAGCAGGTCACTCCAACGTTGTGATGCCTGACGGTACTATCATTCTTATAGGCGGTTCAGTCTGCGGTGTGGGTTTGGTTAATGATGTATGGCAATCCAGAGATGGCGGCCTGACATGGAATCTGGTCAATGCGAGTGCAGGATGGCAGCCCCGGGTTGAATTCAGTGCTGTAGTGACGAAAGCCGGCAGCATCATACTCATGGGGGGTAGAGACCCTTATGAAAGAAATGATGTCTGGCGGTCGAACGACGAGGGTGCAACGTGGACAGAAGTAAATGCCAGCGCAGGATGGTCGGCACGTAGCGGTCAAAGCAACGTGGTCACACCGGATGATAAAATAATAATGATGGGTGGTTTTACCGGGGAACTTAACCTGACTCGCCGGGTTCTGAATGATGTATGGGAGTCAGATGATTCCGGCGAAACATGGAAAATGGTGAAAAAAGAGCGCTTGAAAATCAGCAATTAACGTTTTGATGGGGAGGCTTACTCCGCCTTCCTCGCCATCCTCACCAGATCCGTGGCAAGATCGATCTTCTCGCCGCGGAGCACCCGGTCGAGCACATACGGGATGTACTTCTGCGGTGGCCTGCTGATCGTGGTCACGTCCCCGAACATCCGCTTCAGCTTCGGGTTCGCGTCAAGTTTCTTCAGCGTGTCGTCCGAGACTTCGAGGTTGTTGATCTGGAAGACATCGCGGAAGATATCGCAGTAGTCCTTCAGGAGATAGTAACGCTCCTCGTCAATCCAGGGCCGGTACTTCTGCCCGCCCTCGAAGTCGAACCTCGCGTTCTCGTAGTGCAGGAGGTCGTGCGGCATGGCAAAGCCCATGGTGTCGCGGATGTAGGATTCGAGCGGCGTGTCGGGCAGGGGCATGTACAGGTACGGGTTGCCCCGCACGAACGGGTTGATCTCCTTGAGTCTGCGCATCAGGGCGATGTTCATCGCAAGCTCCTCCTCCGTCTCGGTCGGGAGCCCCACGATGAAGTTGTGGATGGTGGTGATGCCGTGCTCGAAGAGCCGGCGGTTGATATCCGGGACGTTCTCGACCTTCAGGCTCTTTTTCAGGAGCGAGAGGAGGCGGGGGGAGGCGCTCTCGAGCGCGTAGATGCCGGTCTGGACAACCCCGCTCATCGCCCCGATCAGCTCGGGGCTGTTGAAGTTGTTCATGTGCCCGATGCACTGCTCGATGTACAGGTTGTTGTGCCGGAAGTATTCGAGGATCCTGATCGCCCGCTCGCGGTTCACGAGGAAGTTGTCGTCCCCGAACGTGAAGACGCGGGTGCCGGTCAGGTTGTGGATCGCGTTGATCTCGTGGATGACGTGTTCCGCGGAGCGGTAGCGCCAGACCGGCGAGTCGGCAAGGATTGTGTCCTCCACCTGCCGGTTGTAGCAGAAGGTGCACTTGAACGGGCAGCCTTTGCTCGTCATGATCGAGAAGTAGTACGGGAGCTGCCGGATATTGCTGTACTTCCCGAGCAGGTCCCACATCGGGGCGGGGAAGGCGTCGAGATCGTCCTGCAGGTGCCGGGGCGGGTTGTGCACGACCGCGCTGTGGGACTTGTGCGAGAGCCCGCGGACATGGTCGATCTTCATCTTCCCGTCAAGTGCCAGGACGAGCTCGTAGAGCGTGTTCTCGCCCTCGTACCGCACAATGTAATCGACCGGGTACGTGCGGAGGAACTCCTCCGGGAAGATGGAGACCATAACGCCGCCGTACACGATCGGGACATCCGGGTTCGCCTCGCGGATCTTCAGTGCGATCTCCCGTGCTTTTTTCTGGAACTCGCCGATGAAGACCGTGAAGCTGACCAGCCCGTACTCCCCGCGGCGGACCCTGTCATAGTCCACATCATCGAGCGCCGTGTCGACAATATCCGACGCGATGCCCTTCATCTTCAGGAACGAGCTCAGGTACAGGGCCGCGAGCGGCGGGTCGTAGCGGAGCTCCGCACGGGTCGATTTGGGGACATTGCGCGGGGACGACGGGTTGACGAGTAAGACCTTCATGGGGCACCGGGAAGCACAAACTATCTAATCGCTGGTTTCCAAGTACTTAGAGAGGCTCCAAGGGTAATAAATTTCAGGTGCTCCCGTCATACGCGGGGGCCGGGCAAAAATCCTCCGGCCGTCACCGTACCCTTTCGGCAGTGTGCGCATGTATTTCATCACCGAGTCCTGCAGGATCATCCGGGAAGAGGGGATATTCTCCTGGCTGAAGCGGCTCTTCCGCCGGGCATTCTTCGAAGGGTCGACCGTCCTTGCATGGGCGTACCACGGGATCGCCGGGCCAGAGGAGCGTTTCAGCAAGGCAGACCTTGACCGCGGGCTCCTCCCCCCAACCGCACAGCCGGTCTTTTCCGATGACGACCTGCGCCGGATCATCCGGGCATACCTGGCGGCAAAGCAGGCGCAGGCAGGGCAGCCGGCCGAGTACGCGGTGACCGGCGACTGGGCAGCGATCGTTGAGGAGCAGCACCGGGAGATGGCTGCCGCGATCCATGCAGAAGACCTCACACGTCTCCGGCAGATCCTCACGAACTTTTCCCGCGATAAGATCAGCAGGGGACTGAGCCTTGCCGGCAACATCCCGCACTCGTTCCTCGACAAGCTCCACATGGTGAAGGCGTACAACCGGACGTACGTTGTCTGGAAGCGGATGACCGGGTTTCCGGACTCCGTGCTCGAGTACCCGAAAGAGATCGGGAACATGCATGGCATGGACGCGGGCGGGAAGGCGATCCTGCTCCCCGCCTTCCACCAGTCGTACTTTGCGCAGTCCATCGGAACATTCCTTGCATCGAAGGGCCCGGCCCGGACGACCGTTGTCGAGATTGGCGGCGGCTACGGCTCGCTCGCGTACCACCTCTTCCGCGACACGAAGCTCAACGCAACCTACGTCTCACTCGACATCCCGGAGATGTGTGTCATCTCCGCGTACTTCCTGCGGAGCTGCTTCCCCAATAAGAAGATCCTGCTGTACGACGAGGGGCCGGTCGATGCCGCAGCCCTCCGCGAGTACGACATCGTCATCCTGCCCAACTTTGCGCTCAAGGAGCTCCCGCCCGCTTGCTGCAACCTTGTCTTCAACTCGCACAGCATGACGCAGATGACCCCGGATACAATCAAAGAGTACCTGCGCCAGGTCGACCGGACCTGCACGGGCTTCTTCTACCATGCAAACGATGAGACGCTCCGGCTGAACCAGGCCGGGGACACCGCGTATGTCAACCTCAATGCCCCGGAGTTCGAGCTGCCGGCCGATACGTTCCGCCGGCTCTACCGCATCCCCGAGCTGATCCGGAACGACGGGTATCTCAGCCCGGAGTTCTCATCGTGGGAGTATTTGTACGAGCGGATCGGGCGGTGAACGGGAAAAAACCACGGCACGGTTGGTATGGCGGACCTTCTCCTTCTCTTTTCTCCAGTCGTTCTCCTCATTGTATCAGCACCCGCCTTACTCCTGCTCGTCTCATCAGCAAAGATCGAGGCAATTATTGGAAGGTCCCTGGAGTTCACCGCCCTGACCAAGGAACTGGCAGAGCTGGAGGCAACCTATACAGAGTTTCCCGAGAGCAAGGTCCAGCTTCGGCTCAAATACAGCGCACTGATCGAGCGCCAGAAGAACAAAATCCGGATCTTCCGAAAGGATGTTACCCGCCTTGCCGGAAGTTTTGAGCAGGCCCCGGCCGGAAGTGAACACCTGGTCCGGGCACATGGGTTCTTTGCGGAGGGGAAGTTCCGGCAGGCCGCAGAGCAGCTCGATCCCGATGAACTGCAGGCAGACCAGCAGCGCCTCTGTGCACTTTGCGATGAGGGGTCGCCGGCCGATGGAGAGGCTGGCAGGCTGCTCCTCCTGAACGCAGCCGGGTTTCTGGTCAGGGCACAGATCATCGCCCTCGACCACTCCCGCCCGGACCGGTTCGACGAGGCAAAGAGATCCTATATCCGGTCAATCCGGAGCTTCCCGTCCGCCAAAAATCTGCATGCTTTCGCCCTCTTCCTCCAGGATAATGGAGCGTTCGATGACGCCGAATCGGTGTACCTGCGCCTGCTCTCCGATTACCGGGACGGGCTGGACCCGGCCGGGGTTGCTGCAGCCCTCACCGGCCTTGCGGAGGTTCATACCGCAAAGAACAGCCTCAGCGGAGCAGAGGCTGAGTACCGGGAGGCTCTGGCGATTTACCGGAATCTTGCAGCAGCAGACCCGGGGACGTACCGGCCGGCGGTGGCAAAGGCCCTTGAGATGCTTGCCGCCCTGCACACTGCAGGCGGCGACCGGGCGGGTGCGGAGGCAGAGCTCTTTGAACTGCTCGCCATCCAGCGGGACCTCGCAGCATCCGACCCGAAGACATACCTCCCCGGGGCTGCAAAGACCCTGCATGCCCTTGCGGGGCTGCACCGGTCCGCGGGGGATCGCGGGCGGGCAGAGCGGGAGGATAACGAAGCCTTCGCGGTCTTCAAAAAACTGGTAGCCGTTAACCGGCAGGAATTTCTACCGGACGCTGTCCGGCTCCTGAACAGCCAGGCTAACCTGGATGCGGCGGAGAACCGGATCGACCGGGCAGAGCAGGAGTTTCTGGAAGTCCTCACGTTCCGCCGGGAACTGGCAGCCGCAAGCGCGGCGTTGTACCTCCCTGATGTGGCAGAGACGCTCAATAACCTGGCAGTCCTCTCCGCAGCAAAGAAGAAGTACGAGACTGCAGAGCGCCAGTATGCGGAGTCGTTCGACATATACCGTGAACTCGCGGAAGCGAGCCCGGCCGCGTTCCTCCCTCACGCGGCAAAGACGCTCACGAACCTTGCTGTCCTGCACGCGGTGATGGGGAAGTCAGCGATGGCGGAGGCGGAGCTCCGCAAAGCCCTCTCAATCCTCCGCCACCTTGCATCCGTCAGTCCCGCAGCATTCCTCCCGCATGTTGCCAGGACACTCGATAGTCTTGCCGAGCTGCATACCGGCACGCACGAGCCGGAGCTGGCTGAGCAGGAACGCAGCCAGGCGCGGGAGATCCGAAAGTCGCTCACATCGTCCCGGTAACCGTGACCTGTGCCATTCCCGACAATCTTCCAACCCCTCCACCTCCGCCCGACCACGAGGCGTTTATCTGTGCAAATCCCAATGGATTAATGAAAACGGATGACCGGTACTGCCACTCAGCGGAATGTCTTCCTGGTGCCCGCAACCCTCCCCGCGATCCGGGACGCGTGCACAAAGAACCCGGCATGGCTCTCCCTCCCGTGGCTGTACCTGTCGCGCGATGCCCTCCTTCGGCGCCGGATCGCCACCGATATCTCGCAGGATATCCTTTTTGTCGATATCGGCGACCGGCTCCAGGACGCGGCGCACGCGTCCCGCCAGGAGTACATCGATTATATCGGGGAGCTGTCTGCCACGTACAACTCACCCGGCTGGTGGCTGACCTCCGTGTCGGAGAAGAACCCGTTTGTCTCCCACCTCTTCCTGTACATCTGTTACCTTGCGGTGCTTGAGCAGGAACTCGCGAAGGGCGGCGATCTTGTTGTGGTCTGCGACTCGGCGCCGCTCATGGATGCGATACAGGACTCGTTCGGCTCGCGGGACGGTCTCGCGATCTCCGTTCACGGCAGCGGCTCCCCCGGCCTCTCCTCCCGCGCCGGCAGCCGGTTAGGGGGACTCGTCCGGAAATCCGTCTTTGCATCCCGTTTCCTTTGCCGGATCCTGGTTGCAAAGATCTTCCGGCTCCTCCGCCCCGGCAATTTCCGGGGAGACGACGGGATCTTCATCCATTCATGGACGGACACCCGCTCGTTTGCCCGCCCGTCCGTATACACCGACACGTACTTCGGGCAGCTTGCCGACACCATCCAGGTGGAGTGCCCGGGGACGACCGTCATCAGCAACGTCCTTCCCACGCTCTGGTACCCGAAGGCGGTGCTCGCGCTTATGAAATGCGGCGACCGCGTCAGGCTCTTCGAGAACTATCTCTCGATTGCAGATGTCTTCCGTGCCCTTGCTATGGTCCGCTCGCAGCTGCCGGATATCGCAAACGCGCCGCCATTCCGGCAGTTTGTCCTCACCGCCATCATCCGCGATGCGCTACGTGCGGACCGGGAAGAGTCCATGCGGGCGGAGCTCTGTGCGCTCCACCTCTTTGCCGGCCGGCGGCTCGGTAAGGAGGGACCGCGGGAGGTCCTTGCAACGTTCGAGAACCACATATGGGAGAAGATGTTCTGGGCCGGCATCCGCGAACCGGGCGCCGGCTGCCGCTGCATCGGGTACGCCCACTCGATCGTGAGCCCGTGGTACCTCTTCTACTCGCTCGCTGCCGTGGAACGGCAGATCGCTCCGGTCCCGGATTATATCCTCGTGAACGGCCCGGTTGCGCAGGAACGGCTTGCGGCCGCGGGCTTCGATCCGGCAACGATCCGTGTCTGCGGGGCGTTCCGGTACGCGGGCCCGGCCGGATCCGGCGCTCCCGTGCGGGTGCCCGATAGCGAACAGACCGTGCTCGTGGTACCGACGTCAGGTCTGAATGAAACGATCGAGCTTGTGGACCAGGCAGTCCATGCTTTTTGGGATTCTCCGGATATCCGCGTGAAGATCAAGCTCCACCCGACCACGCCAGCGGCAACGATCCTCCCGCTGTACAGGGACCTGCCCCCGCAGTTCTCGTTCACGGACGAACCGGTCGGAATCCTCCTGAAATCCGCGGATCTTGTCCTCTTCACCGAGTCCGCGGTCTCGATCGAGGCGCTCGCGGCCTCGATCCCGGTCCTCCGCATCCGGTCCTCGCTGCGAATCGACATGAATATCTTCGATGGGATCGGGAGCATCCCCTCCGCGTCTGCACCGGCAGAGATCGCACAAAAAGCCCGGGAACTGTTCGCGGGAGCGGGGACGGGCGCCCGGTATGATTCCCTGGTGCGGTCGTTCTTCGCCCCTGCGGATGAGTCTGTGGTGACAGAGCTGCTGCGCTCCGCTCCCGGTGAGCGGGAGTAACGGTAAAAAGTGCTCTCTTAAAATCCTTTGAATATATGATGGGGGCTGATGCCCCCATACCCCCAAACGCGAGGGGAGCCGACGATTCGAAGAACCTGATGGTTCTTCTCACATCTCATTCCTTGGGAATTCGATGCCCCGCGGGGCGCCCCCGCGGCGGCCTCAATTTCTATTTTAAGAAAACAATTCTTTGTCGGAGTATCCCGTACAGGTAATACACAGGCATCACATGCGCCCCCGGGTCGAAGAATTGCTACGCAATTCTTCTCCTGCTGAGGGTTACAGAACCCTCGGCACCCCCGCGGGGGTGTCGAGTCTCGCCAGAGACGAGACACGAGAAGAACCCCATGGGTTCTTCGAGTCAGGGCTGGTGCAAGGGGGGACAATTATTCGGTTCGAGGACTTCAACAGAACAAAAAACGAGTAAAAAAATTATGTCTGGTATTTTTTCAGCAGCGGGTCGTTCTTCATTACTGAATCGACGAACTCCAAATCTTCCTTTGTGTCCACGCTGTAGATATTGTCCGGCGAGACAACGGTCATGATCTTTTTCCCATGCTCAAGGACGCGGAGCATATCCACCGACTCGATCTTCTCGAGCGGTGTGGGAGTCATGGCATTGAACTCGAGGAGGAACGAGCGGCGGAAGGCGATGATGCCCAGCTGCTTATAGCGGGGAATCTCCCCTTTGTATTTCTTGACGGAGGGGATCGGCTCCCGGGAGAAGTAGAGCGCGTAGCCTTTCTCGTCAAGCACCATCTTGACGACATTGGGATCGAGGTACTCGTCGTCGTCCTCGATCGTGGCGATGAGGTTGCAGATCTGGATGGAGGGATCTTTCATCATCGGTTCGATCAGCGCATCGAGCAGGCGCGGGGTGACCAGCGGTTCGTCGCCCTGGATCATGACAACGATGTCGACGTTCTTACCGGTCTTCTGCTCGGCCTTGGTCATCGCCTCTGCCGTCCGGTCGGTTGCCCGCTCGTGCTTGTCGGAGGTCATGAATGCGATTGCCCCAAGTGACTCCGCGTAGCGCACGACCTCGTCATCGCAGGTCGCGATATACACGGCATCGAGGCTCCCTGCCATGCGGCAGCGGTGGTAAATATGCCCGATCATCGGGATGCCGCAAATCTTCGCCAGCGGTTTTCCCGGGAACCGGGTGGAGGCCATCCTCGCCGGGATGATCCCGATGACGGTCATCTCCGCTGCCCCTTCTTTTTTGCCTTTTTGAAGAACCCGCGGATGAGGTCGCCCTGGAGCGAGGCGTCGCAGAGGTCCTGCATTTTATTGACCTGTTCAAGGTCAAGTGAATTGTTCATCTCGAGCCGGTTGAGCGTGCTGATGTCAAGGCCGTTTGCAAGTACCTTGTCCTGCACAAAACCGCAGTCCTCCAGCATCTCGCGGAAGCCGCGGACGGAGAAGAGCATGATGTGCCGGTCGCCCTCGATGATCCGGTCAACGGTCCCTTCGGTCTGCTCGTAGTACCGGACCAGGACCGAGTCGCCGGAGGGCACCTCCATGACGAGCATGCCGTTCTCGGAGAGCAGCCCGTGAATGCTCCGGAGCGCTTTCTTGGGATCGAAGAAGTGCTCGAGCACGCCCCAGAGGGTGATCAGGTCGAACTTCTCATCGGTATCGAAATCGTAGATGCTCTTGTTGATGACATTGAGCCCGAAGGTTTTCCGGGCATAGTTAGCGGCAAACTCGTTGAACTCGACACCCGTACAGTCCCAGCCGTTATCCTGGAAGACGCTTAAGTTCTCACCAAGCCCGCAGCCGATATCGAGGGCGCGGCCGGGCTTTTTGAAGTACTTCATGATCTGCTCGTACTTCCGGGTGGCAAGGACGCTCTTCCGGTATTCGATGGACGGGATGAGCTTGATCTTGTAGAACTCGGAATACTCGCTCTCGCTGTACATATTGTGGGTGATAGCCTCTTTCAGCCGCGGGTTCGTGTATACCATCCCGCATTTTTTGCACCGGACATGCCGGAAGCGGTTCACGGTAAACTCGCCGATAATTTCCGTTGATCCGCAGTTGTAGCAGGGGACGTCCTCAAAATATTTCTTCACCGGCTTACCGTCTTTGAAGTATTTTCCCAGCATCCCGTCGAAATACTGGTGCAGTCTGCCGACATTCGGGTTGATCTTCGATTCATCGATCATTAAGAAGCTCCACTAACTGTTGTCACGGGGCCGTGAAGAGCAGTTGTCCATGTATTGGAGAAATAAAAATAAAAAACAGCAAGGTCACCTGCCGGCCCGGTTGTCCCGGCAGTCCTTTCTTACCGTCTCATCGCTTCTTCGGGAACTCGCGGCGCAGCTCCTGCATCTGCGTCCGGCAGATCTTTTCGAGGAGGAGCATGTCGGAGCTGAACGCCATGATGGTATAGCCCCGCCGTATATACTCGTTCATCAGGGCAAGGTCCGGGTCAACGACATGGATGCCGAGGGGCATCCCCTTCTCCCGGCAGGCCTTCTCAACGTCCGCGACCGCCTTCTTCACCTTTGGGTGCGCCAGCTTCCCCGGCATCCCCAGCGATCCCGAGAGGTCGTAAGGGCCAATGAAGCAGCCGTCAAGACCGTCGACCGCGATGATCTTCTTGATGTTTCTGACGGCATCGATGTGCTCGATCTGGGCGATCACGATCGACTCGTCGTTGGCAGCGGCAACGTATGCGTCAAAGTCCCTGCCGTAGCCGTGCGCCCGGGCAATGCCAACGCCCCGGCTCCCGGCAGGCGGGTACTTCACCGCATCGACCGCTTTCTTTGCATCGGCAGCGGTGTTGACCATCGGGACGATGATGCCGTACGCGCCGGCGTCCATTACGCGCTTGATCAGGTTCGGGTCGTTCTCCCCGATCCGGACGAGCGGCACGATGCCATGGCCCTCGATGATCTGGAAGAAGTGCTGCATCGTGTCAAGCGACGTGACGCTGTGCTCCATGTCCACGGTCAGCCAGTCAAAGGCCGACCGGGCCATGATATCGGCGGCGTTCGGGCTGTTGAGCTGGATCCAGCTCCCGATGGTGAGCTGGTTCTTCCTGAGTTTCTTCTTGAACGGGTTTCCTGCGATCATTTCCTTACCTGCCTCTTTGCCGGTCTCCGGGCCGGGCTCCTGTTGGTTTTCGCTGCTGGTTTTCCGGCTGCCCGGCTCACGCTCGTTGCCGGCTTCTTCGCGGCACCTGCAGTTGCTGCCGCCTTTGCCCTGCCCGCTGATTTTACCCCGGTCATGCGGGGATAGTTCCCGGTGAATTCATCGAACACGGAACGGACTTCATCCTCGGTCAGGTCATCGTACTTGCGCTGCTTCCCCACATCCGCCGAAAGGATCATGGTGAGCCCGCAGCCCACCCGTTTCTTGTCCTGCTTCAGGTACGTGATGATATCCTCTGCGGTGATCGTGCCGAAGTCGAACTGCGGGTAGTGCGCTCGGAGGATAGACTCGAACTCCCGGTATTTTTCCGGCGTGATGATGCCGCGGTGGAGCGAGACCAGGTTCGCAAAGCCCATGCCGGCGATGACCGCCTCGCCGTGGTTGACCGAGAATTCCGACGCCGATTCGAGCGCGTGGCCGAAGCAGTGGCCGTAGTTGAGGAGGTTCCGCCGTCCCGAGTCGAACTCGTCCTCTTCGAAATAGGACTGCTTGATCTTCAGCGTCGAGAGGATCATCTTTTTGAGGAGCGCCGGGTCCCGCGGCCTCTCTGATGCGAGGTAGTCCGTGAGCGTTTTGTACCCCTTCGCATCGGACTGGAGGTGGAACTTGATGATCTCGCCAAGGCCGCTGTTGAAGTACCCGTCAGTCAGGGTCTCGCAGAACGCGGTGTCGATGAAGATAATGTCCGGCGGATAGAACGTACCGATCATGTTCTTGCGCATGCCGAGGTTGATCGAGGTCTTCGAACCGATGCAGCTGTCGGCCTGCGCGAGAAGGGTTGTCGGGATGAACGCCCACTTCAGGCCCCGGTACAGCGTGGATGCGATGAAGCCGCTGATATCCTGCAGGATGCCGCCGCCGATGGTGACGAGCAGGTCGCTCCGCGTGAACTTGTTCGCTATCAGCAGCTCGTAGTAACGGAGGAGCGCCGAGTATTCCTTGTTAGTCTCCTTTGCATCGATCAGTACATAAAAGTCATTGCCGACAAATGCCGCGATCTGCTTTTTGTACAGATTATACACCGCTTTGTCGATGAAGAAGAAGCAGCGGCTGTGGGGCACCTTGTCCAGGAGTTCCCGTTTGTCCAGAATGCCGTCGACCATCTCAACGGAGTAGTCTTTGATCTTCGAGCTGATGTGGAGCATCCTTCTGTGTGCCTCTTGATCTTCTATTTGACGATGAAATCACCTTAATCTATCGGGTGGGGGGGTGACAAAATACGGTCTCTCCATCGTATCGCTCCCGAGATCGTTCCAGACTTTTTGTGTGACGTTGTAGGTGCCAGTCGAATTATAAACGTGGACCGGGTTCTGTATTGAGGAATTGCTGCCGTCGCCGAAGTCCCAGAACCACTGGTTCGGCCTGAGGTCGGATGTGTCCGTAAACCGTACGGTCAGCGGGGATTTTCCGGAGACCGGTGTGGCGGTGAAGTTGGCAAACTGTCGGGCGTAGACATTGAAGGCAATCGACTCACCCCGATTATTCCAGCCATAAAACGACCAGAACGGTTCCAGCAGCGTCTCATTATTTGTGACCTTCTTTGCGTAGTAGGTCAGCGCCATGGTGTCGATAGTGACTTCCATTTTATCATCGAGATACGCTTCCAGCGTCTCCCCCTTCTCAAGTTTACGGATTGCCTTGTCCAGCGGGATAACCGGCACATCCCCGATGTAGGTGTAGTTCCTCCAGACCTTGATGACATACAACAGTTCATCGTTCTCACCGAGTTCGAGATTGATCCAGTTACTTTCGCCAATCACTCCCCGGTTGTTGACCAGCTGGAAATAGGAGACTGAGGTTGACAGAGGTTTTTTCGATTCGACTGTGTTCGAAGTAAAATTGATATGTTCAGCATAGGTTGTCTCGGCGCCCTGGTATATCGCATCAGCGGGAATGCCGCCAAAGGGTATCATAGCTTTTCGTGCCACACGATCGGCATCTGGAACGGACGTCACATTCTCCCTGATTTTACCAAGATTCCGAAAATGATATTCGAAATTATCTCCCTGATTCTGGATGCCCCGGTAAACCGGAAAAGTGGCGGGAGATGCCGGGAGGATCTCCGTGTTGATAGTGATGTTGCCGAATACGCCATACCCGCGAATTTTTTCACCGGGGATCGTGGTGTTGGATGCAGGCGATGCGGACTGGTTCAAGTTGCCTTTTTCTTCCGGAGACCGGATCATCCCTGAAAGTGTCCCGCCAAGCACAAGTACAGCGATGAGAGCCAGTATCAACACCAGTTGCATTGCCGGTTTCATGTCCATTCCTTTTCAGTACGGTCCGGGAGCATGCGGATGATAATGTATGGATATTGATCAATATAAGATACAAGGATTTAATCGTGAGAATTTTTTATGTTTTTTCTGATTGAAAAAATCTGATGGTATCAGGGCGCTGCCAATACTCGAGAAATCCTGAAATCATCTTAATTTTATGGGAGGGGGTCGAATTACAAAATCATCTCCAATTTCATCATAATACAGATTGGAGCGAGTGCCCCCCAGCCCCCTCGAAGAACCTTTCAGGTTCTTCTCGTGTTTCATCTCTGATGAGATTCAACACTCCCCACCGACTGCCGCCACGGGCAGGCAGTCGTTCGGGCGGGGGAGAATAGTTTTCAGGTTTGAATTCATTTCCGAATTAGAATTTTTACTTAATGAGGCCCCCGCGGGGCGCCCTTCGGGGCGGGGGCTCCACTCGTTCCATGGGGGTATGGGGGCATCAGCCCCCATCATCACATAAAAGGATTTCAACAGAGCAGGGTGATCTCACCGTATCGTGAACCCGCCGTCCACGACCAGCGTCTGCCCGGTGATGTAGGTGTTCTGGTCCGAGCAGAGGAAGAGCCCGGCCCGGGCGATCTCGTCCACTTCGGCAAACCGCTGCAGCGGGACATCCGCCCGGAGCTTGTCCATGTCGGCCTTCGAGAGCACGGACTTGGTCAGCTCGGTCATGGTGAAGCCGGGGCAGAGGGCATTGACCAGGATGTTGTACTCGGCAAGGTCGAGGGCGCTTGAACGGGTGAGCCCGATGAGGCCGGTCTTGCTTGCCGAGTACGCGTTGCGCTTCTCCTTGGAAACAACACCGAAGATGGAGCTGATGTTGAGGATCTTCCCGCCGTTTTTCTGCCCCTTCATCTTCTGCGCTGCTACGCGGCTCATCCGCATGGGCCCGGAGAGGTTGACCATGAGGATCTTCTCCCAGGTCTCGTCATCGATGGCATCGACCGGCTCGATCTTGTTGATGCCGGCATTGTTGATGAGGATGTCAAGCGACGGGAGGGGCGCGATGACCTCGTCAGCGAACCGGCGGATGTCCGCTTCATCGGCAAGGTCGAGGGCCTGGAACGTTGCTCCTTTTGGTGTCCTGCCGGCCGGCTCCTTTGTCCCCGTGTAGATCACGCTGCAGCCGCGGTCACACAGCTGTTTGGTCATCTCTTTCCCGATACCCCGGGTGCCCCCGGTCACGATTGCGATCTTCTTTGAAAAGTCCTTGTCCATCGGCTTCCCTCTCCTGCCAGTTCCGCCACACGGTGCGGAGAAAAAGTTGTTATCACCTGATCTGTTGGCAGAGGACTATCAGGGTTTTGGTTGGTACTTGAACCAGGAGGCGATCATGTGCCCGATGATGAGGTGGGCGTCCTCGATCGGCTCGTACTCGCCGGGGCCGGAGGGGACATGCAGGCACTGCTGTGCGATCTTTCTCATCTGCCCGCCGTCAAAGCCGGTCAGCGCAATGGAGACCCCGCCGTTGGCGTTGGCGTACTCGAGCGCCTTGACAACATTGGGCGAGTTGCCGCTTGCCGAGATCCCGACCACAAGGTCGCCCGGCTCAAAGAGGTTCTCGAGCTGCCGGACGAAGATGAGGTCGTAACCCTCGTCATTCCCGATCGCGGTGATGTTCGAGACATTGTCGGTCAGGGCAATGGTCCTGAATGCGGCATGCCCCCGCTTCTTGGGCCCGAGCGCAAGGTCCTCGGCAATATGGGTCGCCGTTGCCGCGCTCCCGCCATTGCCGCAGATGAAGATCTTCTTCCGTGCTGCCCGTGCCGATTCGAAGGCCTTCACGATCGCGGTAAGGGCGCCCATGTCCATGGACGAGAGAAAGCCGGAGAGGTAGGACGTGTATTCGGTTCCAAACGCAGCGGGATTCTTTTCCCGGGTCAAAAATGCTTCAAATCGGTGCATGCCGGTTCCTGGTACTTAGTAAAAAATGCAAGGATTAAATGCTATTGTTCGTGCCAGACAGGACACCGGCGATATTCTGTGCAGCCTCGAGCTCCATTGCCTCGCGGGACTCGATCGTATTCGAGCCCATGTGCGGGGTGAGGATGACGTTGTCGAATGCGGTGAGCGGGCCGGTGTACGGTTCCTTCTCAAAGGTGTCGATTGCCGCACCGGCAATCTTTCCGCTTTTCAGGGCCCCGCAGAGTGCGGCTTCATCGACAATCCCCCCGCGTGAGAGGTTGAGGATGAACGACCCCTGCTTCATCAGCGCGAACTCCTCCCTGCCGATGATGGATGGCGCCCCTTTCGTGTACGGGACATGGAGCGTCACGATGTCGCATTCCCGCAGGATGGACTCCAGATCGGTGAGGACCACGCCGTGCTTTCCTGCCCATGACGCATCCGGGTATACGTCCATGCCCATCACGCGGGCGCCCAGCGCGGTAAGCATCTCCGCAACGAGCCTGCCGATCCGGCCAAGCCCGACAACGCCAATCTTCCTGCCGCCGACCTGGATGCCCAGTTTCTTCTTCCAGATCCCTTTGCGCACTTCGCGGTCGTGCGCGGTAACCCCGCGGGCAAGGTCGAGGATCATGGCAACGGTCAGCTCCGCGACGGCACGCGTCGGTGCTGCGGGCGTGTTCTTCACCACGATACGGCGCTCTTCTGCGGCAGCAGGGTCGATGTTGTCGAGACCGATGCCCACCCGGCTGATGCAGCGCAGTGCGGGCAGGGCAGCGATGACCTCCCGGCTGAGCGGTTCGTTGCCGGAGATGATCCCGGTGCAGTCATGAGCGAGCCGGATCACCTCTTCAGCGGTCAGCGTCCGCCCGTGCGGGTTGGTGATGTACGCGATGGTGTGCTCCTCCAGCACCCGGAGGGGGGCGGCACTGGTCACGGCAAACGTCGATGTTGCGATCAGGACTTTGTTCTGCATGGTGTCACCCCCGGCCGGCGCGGGTCTTTTTCGGTTTTGCCCCGGCCTTTTTCGATGACCGGCGCTTCTCCTGCCACGTGCTGTCGCCGCGGTAGATCGCGTCGACCAGCTGCATCACCTTCAGCGCATCCGAGGAATCGCCCTGCTGCACACGCCGGTTATTGACGATGCAGTCGGCAAATTCCTTCACTTCCATCTCCCATGAACGGTCCGTGTCGAAGTGGATGACGGTCTCCCTCGGGTTGCCGACCGCGTGCGCCTTGTCCTCGAACTGCTTGTGTGCCATGATCAGGCGCTCGCCGCCGCCGTAACTCCGCGTCGAGGAGAGGATGCCCTGCAGGGAGAGGTACCCGTTCTCGCAGTAGATGTCGAGAGAGAAGGTGTGCTTCCACTGGGTGGATGACGAGTGGATGAAGGCGATCTGCCCCGCATCATTCCGCATGAGCGCAAAGGCATTGTCCTCGAGATCGATGTGCCAGTACGCGGTCGTGACAAAACTCTTCACTTCGGAAAAGTCGCCAAGAAAGAACCGAAAGAGGTCGAGCATGTGGATGCCCTGGTCGAGGAGGATACCGCCACCGGCAACCTCGCGGCTGCTCCGCCATTCTTTCTCGAACGTCGTGCTGCCGGCCTTGCCGTAAATGCCCCGCACCCAGAGGACCTTCCCGAGCGCCCCCTCGTCAAGGATACGTTTTGCCTCCATCACCGAGCCGTGGTACCGGTGATTGAACCCGAACTTGAGGACAAGCCCCTTGTGCTTCTTCTCCTCGCGGCAGATGGCCTCGATGTCGTCGATGCCCCGGCCCGGGGGCTTCTCGCAGAAGACGTGTTTTCCGGCCCGGAGTGCGGCAACCACGATCTTTGGGGTGATGTTGTTGGGGGTTGCGACAAAGACGGCATCAACATCGGCTTCCAGGAGGGCATCGTACTTCGCGTAGTAGGGGAACTTCTCCCACCCGCTGCCCGGGCCGGGCTGCTTCACATCGCAGACCGCCGTCACGGCAAGCCGCGGGTGTTTACTGATGAGGTCCCTTCGTGTTGCGCCAACCCTGCCAAGGCCGATTATCCCGACATTGATCGTTTTTTTCATCGCAGATCCTGCCCCGTTCTCCTGTGATAGTGTTGGATTGTTCTGATATCAAATACCTGCCCGTCAGCGAAAAAAGAAATTATTTTTTAAGGCCGGCCCGTTCCCAGTCGCGGTTGAAGATCTCAAGGCCCTTGTCCGTGAGCGGGTGGGCAAAAAGCTTCTCGAGCACGGCAAACGGGATGGTCGCGATGTCGGCCCCGCACCGTGCCGCTTCCGTGACATGGAGCGGGTGGCGGATGCTTGCCACGATGACCTCCGTGTCGAAGGCATAGTTGTTGTAGATCTCCATGATCTCCATAACGACCTGCATCCCCTCGTGCCCGGCATCGTCGAGCCGCCCGATGAAGGGGCTCACGTAGGTTGCGCCGGCTTTTGCCGCAAGCAGGGCCTGGTTTGACGAGAAGACCAGCGTGACGTTGGTCTTGATCCCCTTGCCCGCGAGGACCTTTACCGCCTTGATCCCTTCCGGCGTCATGGGGATCTTGACGACCACGTTGGGGGACCACTTCGAGAACTCTTCGGCTTCCTTCACCATGCCCGCCGCATCGGGGCTGACCGCCTCGACGCTGACCGGGCCGTCAATAATTTTGAGAATTTCCAGAAGAAGCCCCTTGAAATCCTTCTTCTCCTTTGCCACCAGGGTCGGGTTGGTCGTGACCCCGTCGATGATCCCCCACGCGACTGCTTTCTTTATCTCGTCGAGGTTTGCCGTATCCAGAAAGAACTTCATCTCCTCACCTTCATGAGCGCCTGTGCAGCGCTGCCGATCGCTTTGTGCGTCAGGCCATAGTGTTCGAGCAGCTCGCGGTAATCCCCGGACTGCCCGAACGTGTCGTTGATCCCGAGGATCTTCAGCGGTACCGGGGTGTGCTGGCCCGTGCACTCAGCAACCGCGCTCCCGAGACCGCCGATGACGCTGTGCTCCTCGATGGTGAGCGCAGCCCCGCACCGTGCCGCAACCTTCCCGACCGTCTCCGTATCGAGCGGCTTGATCGTGTGCACGTTCACCACGCACGCATCGATCGAATGCTTCGCAAGCCCCGCCGCAGCCTCAAGGGCCGGGGCAACCATGGTGCCGGTGGCAAAGATGGCGATGTCCGAGCCGTCCCGCAGGATGTCGGCCTTGTCCCCGTCATACGCGTACCCGGCATCGTGGAATACCGGCGACTCGGCCCGGTTCAGCCGGATGTACGCGGGCCCCGGCCGCTCTGCCTCGTCGCGGATCGCCAGCACCGCTTCCGGTGCATCGGCGGGGATGATCACCCGCATGTTCGGGAGCGCCCGCATCAGGGCGATGTCCTCCACCGTCTGGTGGGAGGAGCCGTCCGATGCATTGGTGAGGCCGGCATGGGTGACCACGATCTTCACGGGGAGGCTGTCGTGGGCAACCGTGTTCCTCACCTGCTCGAATGCCCGGGTGATGAAGATCGCGTAGGTGCTGGCAAAGACGGTCTTCTTCGAGACCGCGAGGCCGGCCGCAACCCCGATCAGGTTCTGCTCGGCGCACCCGACATCGATGAACCGGTCCGAGTACTTCTTGGCAAAGAGGCTCGTCTTGGTCGAGATGGAGAGGTCGGCGTCCAGGGCCACAATATCCTTGTTGCTCCCAAGCGCAAGCAGCGTGTCGCCATATGCATCGCGTGTTGATTTCTGCTCCATGATCAGTCCAGCTCCGCAAGTGCCCGGTCGAGTTCTTCTTTCGAGAGCGACTTCCCGTGGAAGGAGCCGATCCATTCCATGAACGAGATGCCCTTGCCCTTGAAGGTGTGGGCGATGATGACCGTCGGCCTGCCCCTGCTCTTTTTCGCAGTTGCAAACGCTTCTGCGATCTCCGAGGTGTCGTGGCCGTTCACCTCGATGACGTTCCAGCCGAACGCTGCCCATTTCTTCGTGAGGGGCTCGAGGCGCATGATCTTCTCGGTCAGCCCGTCGATCTGGAGCCCGTTCCGGTCCACAATCGCGACCAGGTTGTCGAGCTTGTAGTGGGAGGCGAGCATCGCCGATTCCCAGACCTGCCCCTCGTCGCATTCGCCATCGCCGAGGAGGGCATAGGTGCGGTACGGGCTCTTGTCGATCTTTGCGTTGAGGGCGATGCCGCAGGCGACCGAGAGCCCCTGCCCGAGCGATCCGGTCGAGACCTCGATGCCGGGGATGCCCCGGTGCGGGTGGCCCTGCAGCAGCCTGCCGGTTTTGCGCAGGCCGTCCAGTTCCTTTACCGGGAAATACCCGCACTCCGCGAGCACCGCGTACAGCGCCGGGGCGGCATGCCCTTTCGAGAGGATGAACCGGTCCCGGTCCGCCATCTCCGGCTGCTGCGGGTCGTGTTTCATGACCGAGCAGTACAGGACCGTGATGATCTCGACACAGGAGAGCGAGCCGCCGGGATGGCCGGAGCCGGCATGGTAGATCATTTTGATGATATGGCGCCGGATCTTCCGGATCAGGGTATCGCTGATGGCCTGGTGTGGGTGGTGGTGTCGATCCATGGTAGTCCCCGTAGTCAGCCGCTCACCGTCCGCACGAGCGCGGCACTGTCAAGCGAATCGAGTGTTGCAACCAGCTCGTCCTTATTGACCGTTGCCTCGCCCAGCTTCCCGACCTTGATGCCGGCTGTTGTGTTTGCCAGGACGGCCGCTTCGAGCATCCCGTCCCGGTCAACCGCAAGCGAGAGGGCGAGCACGGCAGCGACCGTGTCGGCAACGCCGGCGGTCTCCTTCACCTCTTTTGCAATGGAGGGGACATGGTGTACCTGCCCGTTCCGGTTGAAGAGGGTGAGCCCGTCCTTTCCCTGCGTGATGAGCACATAGCGGGACTCGAGCTGGGTGAGCATCCACTGGCCGATGTTCCGGATGCTCGTCTCGTTGATCTGCCCGATGCCGGTGATGTCGCCGGCAACCTGGTGGTTGACCTTCACGATGTCAACGTCCCGGTATTCCATGAAATGGTCGATCCGCGAGTCGGCGACGATGATCTTTCCCCTGGCTTTTGCGAGCGGGATGAGGGATTCGATGAGGGCGGTGGTGATGACGCCTTCGTCATAATCCGATACCAGGACCACATCGACCGCATCGATCGCGGAACGGATATTGGCAAGGAGCCGTTCCGTGGTGTCGGTGCTCATCTCCGCCGGATTGCTCCGGTCGATCTGGAAGAGGTTCTGCTGGAACTTCTCGGCGATGATCCGGGTCTTCTGGGATGTCCTGCGTTCCCTGTCCGTGACAATCCCGCTGGTGTCCGCCCCGGCGCGGGAGAGGATCTCGAGGAGGCACTTCCCGTCCGGGTCGTTCCCCACAACGCCGACGGCATGCACGCGGCCGCCCAGGGCCCGGATATTGCAGATGGCGTTTGCAGCGCCACCCGGCCGGACAACCTCGGACGTGAGTTCCAGGACCGGGGCCGGCGCCTCGTCCGAGATCCGGGCAAGGTTCCCCCGGATGAACCGGTCGAGCATCAGGTCGCCGACAACAAGGATCCGTGCGGTATCGATCTTCCCAATAACGTTCCTGATTCGGTCTTTCTCCATCGGTACCCTCGTGTTGTAGTACTCTGGTGCGTAAGAGTATCTATATATTATCGATACGAAAAATACGGTTAAATGATAGCAGGATTCATCCGAAATCTCTTAAAAATCCTCCGAATAGATCCTCATACTTTTTTGTTCAAAATCTTTTACGCGAACTCAAAGGGTATCCTCGATTCCAAACTTGTATCCCTGGACGCGGATACCAGGAAGCTCGTGCTCGAAGAGGACGAGCGCCGCCACTATGGCGACTCGGTGCTTGATGAACCTGCATCCCAGAACGTTGTGCGGAGCTTCTCGGTGGACCGGATCCGGTTTATCCGGGAATGCGTTGACGCAGGATCGGTCCGGACCGTCCTTGATATCGGGGACTCGAACGGTCTCTTTGTCCGCTCGCTGGGACAGGATGGCATCAGTGCCAATATCAGCGACGAGACGACCCGGTACCTCAAGTCAAAAGGTCTCGAGGTTGTCAAGGCAGACATCGAGTACCTGCCGTTCCGCACCGGGAGTATCGACCTCGTCCTCTCCTTCGAGACGCTCGAACACGTGAAGAACCCGGTCCGTGCGCTCGAGGAGGCGGGGAGGATCTGCCGGCAGTCCTGCATCATCTCCGTCCCGTACGTGGAGAAGACGTACATCAACCGGGCCGGCAACCGGTACGGCGAGCGGTACTTCCTGCACCATATATTCGAGTTCTGCCCTGCCGATTTCAGAAATATCGTGAAGCTCACGCCCTTTTCCGTTGCCCGCGAGATGCGGGCGGTGGTCATCGACGGTCGCGTCTCCCTCTTCCACCGCATTGTCATCGGCTCCTGGGACCGGTTCGTGGAGAAGGACTCGTTCTGCGGCTGCTTCCGGGCGTTCTGGCTCTGCCACCTGAAGAAACAGCAGGGGGCGGGTAACGCATGAAAGAGGATGACATCCGCCCGGAGGCGCTCTTCCGGCGCTATCTTGCCCTGACCAGGCGGGACGCACGGACGTACTTTGCCGATGCCCCGCGCAAACACGTTCCCTGCCCGGCATGCAGGAACGAGGAAGGAACAATCCTCTTCAAAAAGAGCGGCTTTATCTTCGAGGAGTGCCCGGCCTGCGGGACGCTATATGCAAACCCGCGACCCGCGCCGGAGGTCTTCAACCACTACTACGAGTCTGCCCCGTCCATCGAGTTCTGGGCAACGCACTTCTACAAGGAGACCGAGGACTCCCGCCGGAAGCTCCTGATCCGGCCCAAGGCGGAGCGGGTGAACGCGATCCTCAAAAAGTACGCCCCTGCTGTAAAGCCCGGCGACTGTGTCATTGATATCGGTGCCGGCTACGGGGTCTTCTGCCAGGAGCTGGCAGCGATCACGAAGAACCGGCCGGAGGTGATCGCGGTCGAGCCGTCGCCCGGGCTCCAGGAGGTCTGCCGGCAGAAGAGGATCCCGACCATCGGGAAGTTCTTCGAGCAGGTCACGAAGGAGGACCTTGAAGGGAAGCGGATCATTGCTGCGACCTCGTTCGAGCTCCTCGAACATCTCGCAGATCCCGATGCGTTCATTGGCTCCTGCCATACTGTGCTCCCCAAAGGTGCTCTCCAGGTCCTGACCACCCTGAACTGGCACGGGTTCGACCTGCAGGTCCTTCGGCAGCGCTCCCGCAGCATCCAGCCGCCGGCCCACATCAACTTCTTCAACCCGGCATCGCTCCGGATACTCCTTGAACGCAACGGCTTCTCTGTGCTTGAGGTGACAACGCCCGGGAAACTCGACGTGGACATCGTTGCCAAGCAGGCCGGCGATATCCGGTGCGAATTCATATCCCGCCTCATCGAGACGAGCAACGAGGCGGCCCGGCAGAAGTTCCAGGAGTTCCTGCAGGAATCGAAGATGAGCTCGCACATGATGATCGTTGCACGGCGGGACTGATTCCGGAACCATGATCCCGATCTCCTATTCGCTCTCGGGCAAATCCCCGCTCTATCCGGGCACGCAGGCGCTCGTGCAGCAGCAGCTCCGGTCGATCGCGAAGGGTGACAGCTCCAATGCGGGAAGCGTCTCGTTCTCCGTCCATTCGGGCACGCACATCGATGCACCGCTCCACTTCTGCCCGGACGGGGCACCGGTTGCTGAGGTGCTCCAGGCCGAAACGGTCTTTGCCCCGGCATACTGCCTCGAGATCCCCCGCACGGGGCTCCAGGCGCTGCGGCCGGAAGATCTCGAACCGCATCTTCCCGGCATTGCCGGTGCCGAAGCCCTGCTGATCCGGACCGGCATGTGCACCCTCCGTGACAACCCCCGGTACACGGCGGATTATCCATGGGTGGACCCGGCGGTCCCGGACCTCCTGCGCAAACACCTGCCCCGGCTCCGGCTCTTCGGCATCGATGCGATCTCCGTATCGAACCCCGCGCACCGCGAAGAGGGGAGGGCATGCCACCGGAACTTCCTGTGCGGAAAACCCCCGGTCATCCTCCTTGAGGACCTGGACCTGTCCGATTCCCGCATCCCCGGTCGGCCGTGGACCCTCCGGATCTATCCCTGGATCCTGGAGAATATTGATGCAACACCGGTCATTGCCCTTCTCGATGATGCTGATGCGTCGGGCAGAACCGGGGGAGGGAAGCCATGAGGCTCCTCTTTATTGCGGACGGGCGGAGCATCCACACCCAGCGCTGGGCCGAATACTTCGCCAGCCGCGGGCACGAGGTGCACCTCATCACGTACGACCCCATGGAGCGGGTGATTCCGAATGTAAAGGAGTACGTGCTCACGTCCCGGTGGAAGAACCTGTACCTGGCGTTCATCCCCCGGCACCTTGCGATAAAGAAGATCGTCCGGCAGGTGAACCCCGACCTCATCCACGCCCACTTCATTGCAAAATACGGCTTCCACCTCCCGGGCCTCTGCCGCTGCCCCACCATTGTCTCGGCATGGGGCGATGATGTCCTCATCCTGCCACAGAAGAGCCGGCTCATCCACCATTACACGAAAAAAGTCCTGGAGGGTGTTGACCTCATCTACGCGGTCTCGAAGAACATCCGCGACCACATTGAGCAGGACTTCTCGATACCGTCCGCAAAGATCCGGTACTTCCCGTTCGGGATCGATACGGACCTCTTTGCCCCGCAGTCCGGCGCAATGCCGGCGGACGCCCCGTTCATCGAGGTCTTCTCCAACCGGGGGTTTTTCCCGGTGTACGACAACGAGACACTGGTACAGGGATTTGCCCGTGCCTATGCGCAGGAGCCGCGCCTCCGGCTGACCCTCAAGGGCGACGGGCCGCTGGAACAGGAGGTGCGTGACCTGGTCGCATCGCTGGGGCTCATCGATGTTGTCACCTTCCGGCCGAAGACCTCGTACGATCAGGTCCCGCTCGATTACCGGAAGGCCCACATCTTCATCACCACCTCGGTCTCGGACGGGACCCCGGTCTCCATCCTTGAGGCGATGGCAAGCGGCCTGCCCTGCATCGCGACCCGGGTCGGGGGGATCCCCGAATGGATCGACGACGGGGCTGCCGGTCTTCTCATCCGGCCCCGAAACCCGGATGCGGTCGCAGAGGCGATCCTGAAGCTTGCAAAAGACCCGGCCCTGCGGGACGGTATGGGCTCTGCCGCCCGCGACGTGGTGGTCCGGAACGGGCAGTGGGCATCCCTGATGGCGCAGGCAGAGAAAGATTATCAGGCACTCACCAGAACATAATAGACAGGATACAACCATGAAGTGGCAGGGGAAGAACGTCCTCGTTACCGGGGCCGGGGGATTTATCGGCAGCCACCTTGTCGATGAACTGGTGAAGAAAGGTGCGGATGTCACGGCGTTTGTGCACTACAATGCACGCAATGACTGGGGCATGCTGGAAGGCAGGTACTCCGACACAACGGAGAACCTCACGGTCATTGCCGGCGACGTGACCGATGCGCTCTTTGTCAGGAAGGCGGTTGAGGGAAAGGAGTACGTCTTCCACCTCGCGGCGCTCATCGGCATCCCGTACTCGTACGTTGCGCCGGAGTCCTATGTCAATACCAATATCAAAGGCACGCTCAACGTCATGCAGGCCTGCCTCGACCATGACGTGACTAGGGTTGTCCATACCTCCACGAGCGAGACCTACGGCACTGCCATCTACACTCCCATTGACGAGAAGCACCCGCTCCAGGGCCAGTCGCCGTACTCGGCGAGCAAGATCGGGGCCGACAAGATGGCCGAGTCGTTCCACTGCTCCTTCGGCCTGCCGGTCACCACCATCCGGCCGTTCAACACCTTCGGCCCCCGCCAGTCCACGCGGGCCGTCATCCCCACCATCATCACGCAGGCGCTGACCGGCAACACCGTGAAGCTCGGCTCGCTCACCCCGGTCCGCGACCTCACGTACGTTGCCGACACCGCAAACGGGTTTATAAAATTCGCCGAGAGCAAAAAGACCGTTGGCATGACCGTGAACACCGGTTCCGGCCGGGGTGTCACCATCGGCGAACTCGCGGAGATCATCATACAGCAGGTGAACCCGAAGGCGAAGATCGTCTGCGAGGAGAAACGGGTCCGGCCGGAGAAGAGCGAGGTGATGGAGCTCCTCTGCGACAACCGCCTTGCTGCAGAACTCGCGGGCTGGAAGCCGGAGTACACGCTCGAAGAGGGACTTGCGCTGACGGTTGAATGGATGAGAGAGCACATCGGCTCCTACAAGCCGGGGACGTACACGGTGTGACCATGCAGGCGATCATCCTTGCGGGCGGGAAAGGGCGGCGGCTCATGCCGTACACCACCGTGCTCCCGAAACCCCTCATGCCGATCGGCGACTACTCGATCCTCGAAGTGATCCTCCGGCAGCTGAAGCACGCGGGTTTCAAAAAAGTGACCATCTCGACCGGCTACCTGCACGAGCTGATCCACGCGTACATCGACAGCAACAAGAAGCTCGGTCTCGCGGTCTCGTATGTCCACGAGGACACGCCTCTCGGAACCATCGGCCCCCTCCGGCTGATGAAGGAACTGGACGATACGTTCCTGGTGATGAACGGCGACATCCTGACCGATATCGATTACAAAGCCCTCATCGCGTATCACAAGAAGAAGAAGGCGATCGCGACCGTTGCAACCTACCAGCGCGACTCCCATATCGATTTCGGCGTGCTCGACCGGAACGAGGAGAACCGGATTGTCGCGTTCCGCGAGAAGCCGACCTACCATTTCGATGTCAGCATGGGGATCTATGTCTTCTCAAAAGAGGTTTTGACATATGTGCCGAAAGGAAAACCCTTCGGCTTCGACCAGCTGATGTACGCCCTAACGGAGAAGAAGGCGCCGGTCTTCAGCTACCCGCATGACGGCTACTGGCTGGACATCGGCCGGCCCGATGATTACGCACGCTCGATCGAGGAGTTCGAGCGCTATAAGGACAAGTTCCTCCCATGAGAGTCCTGGTCACGGGTGCATCCGGTTTCACCGGCCGGCAGATGATGGCATATCTCGCTGCGCAGCGCGGCGTGACACCGGTCGGCCTGGCCCGCAACAACCTCCTGCCGCCCCCCGAAGGACAGGCCCCGTTTCTCACTGCCGATCTCCTGGACATGAAAGCGCTGGAAGCGGCGGTTGCATCGGCGAAGCCCGATGCGGTGGTCCACCTTGCCGGGCTGACCGGCGGCAAACCGGAGGCGCTCCATGCCGCCAATGTCACCGGCACCCGGAACCTGCTGGACGCGTGCCATGCAGCGAACCCGGAGTGCCGGATCCTTGTTGTCAGCTCGTCGGCAGTGTACGGGTATGCGGGCGAGGCGCCGATCCCCGAGACCGCCCCGTACCGGCCCGTGAGCGATTACGGGAGGAGCAAGGTGGAGCAGGAGACGCTTGCGCTGAAGTATGCCGGCCGGGACGCGGACATCGCTATTGCCCGGCCGTTCAACCTCGCGGGGCCCGGGCAGTCCGACCAGTTCGTCTGCGGCAGGATCGTCCGGCAGGTTATTGAGATTGAGAAGAAGAGGCGGGATGCAATCGAGCTCCGCGAGATCGTCTCGTCCCGGGACCTCATCGATGTGCGGGATGTGGTGAAGGGCTACTGGGCGCTCGTATCCCATGCCGATTTCACGGGCGACTGTGCCGGCCGGGCGTTCAACCTCGGCTCAGGGAACGCGTATCCCTTGTCGACCGTGATTGCCCTGGTCGAGGAGATCACCGGCAAGATCTACAAGGTGCAGCTGCCAAGGGAGCACCCGGAGATCCCGGTTATGACGCAGAAGAGCGACAACTCGCGGATCACCGGGCTGACCGGGTGGAAGCCGGAGATTCCGCTGAAGGAGACGCTTAAGGATATGATCGAGGTGGCGAAGGGGAACCGTGTTTGAAATTTTTTCTGAAAAAAAATTTTAAAAATTTTCATTTTTTTAAAAGTCGTTTGATAAGAATTTCCCAGAGGCAAAAAAATTTAGATAGTGAATCCTTTCAGCTTTCCCGGCGGTAGCCGTCGTAATGCTCTCCATAATGCCCCTCTAAGAATGTGCGTACCCGGACTCCCGTGCTGACCTGTCTACGGGTGCACCAACCCGCATACAGGTCAGATGACACGCAAATTCGGGCACCCGAAAACCAGGTCCGAAAAACGGGGTTTTTCGCGAGTGACCCCTCCTGCACCCCGCCCGCCCCTGAGATCCGCCAATGTAATAGGCCCTATTAGGGTTTTACACGACCCGGGAAAATCGTCCGATTGGCGTGAATCGCGAGGAAATGGCGTATTTCCAGAACACTTGCATGAAAATACCCTGTTTTTGCATATAATTCCCGGGCGGGGAGGCAAAACTGGTACAACCGGGCCCTGTACGGGCCCGGATTCATCAGAAACGGGGCATGAGAAGAACCCCGGTTCTTCGAGGGCTCGGATTCATGGGTGGGGGGGACTGTCTTTTCGAACCTTCAACACAGGTATACCTGAAGTTGGTTGATTCTTGCAACAATTCCATGGTTGATCGTCATGAAAAATTACGATGACCCCCCGCCTCAGGGCCTCTCCGAGGCACGGCGGGGCAGATTACCGTACATGAATTTTCCCGTATTGAAGCCGCCACGGGGGCGCCCCGCGGGGGTGGCGGCTCATCTCGCAACCGGGGGTATGGGGGCATCAGCCCCCATCAAAAAATCCTGAAAAAAATTTTCTCTGAAAAAATTTTCGAAAAATTTCGTATGAAATTCCGTACGATTTCAAAAAATTATCAGCCTCAGATTATCCCCATCTCCGTCAACCGCGCCGGGAGGTACTTCTTCGTAACGAAGTCGAGCCCCCGGGCCGCGAACGCCTGCTGTTCTGACTTGAGGTTCATCTCGATCTGGAGATTGATCTGCTTCTTCCAGTAATCCGTGGCAAACCGCGGGTCGGTGAGTTCCGCTTTCAGCGCCTCGACATCCTTATCGGTCAGCTTGTCGGACGGCAGGTTGTAGTCCCGGATGTCGCTGGGCTGCAGGCCGAGGAACTGCGCCTTCGGCGTTACCAGCAATTCGGACATGTGGGCGCTCTTGATGGCCCCGTACGCAACCGAGCCGAAGATGCGGTAGGACCAGGGGTCGCCATCCGTAAAGACAAGCACGGGGAGTTCCCAGGCCGTGCTGATCTTGTTGAGCATCCGCCGCGTGGACCGGGCGGGCTGGCCCTTGAGGTGGACGAGGATCGCGTTGTGCTCCTCATCAAACCCGTTCTCGATGAGACGGTCGTACATACCACCGGTCTCTATCGCGATGACGAACTTTGCATCGTGATCCACGAACTCGATGTTCTCGACATTGTTCGGGATGGTGTAGCCCGCCTGCCCCACATCGTCCTGGCAGTGGATGGTCTTCATCCCGCGCCGGGTCTCCTCGCGGATCCGCATCGGGCCGTAGATCGAGGCGCCGTTCTCCTCGGGATGGAGGTGGAAGCCCTCCCGCGGGACGTCCGAGAGGATCTCGAGGTCCTCGATGAGGAAGTTGCTCTCGTCCTGCGCCCCGAACTTCGCCCGCTTCCAGCCCTCCGAGATGTAATACATCTCTCTCAGTGTTGAGGAACGGTTCTCGGCAAGCTGCTGCTTGATGAAGCCGATGACGTACGCCATCTTGAGGAGGTGGGTTGCGCTCTTTGCGGACGCTGCGGTCCGCATGCTCTCCTTGTCGCCGTACTTCCAGACCTCGCTCTCGTCATCGTACTCGATGTTGTACTTGGTCCGGCTCGGGAGGGCGATGGACGGGATCTCCCCGGCCTTCATCTGGTCGTACCAGGCAGTCGCGATCCGGAGCAGCGCTGCCATCGACTTCTTCTCCAGTTCTTCCTTAGACATCGAGGTCCACCACCATCTTCTTGGCTTCGTCCACGCCGCGCACTTCGATGATCCCGCCGCCCTTGCCGGAGTACGCGATACGCGCTACTTCCTTGGGCGGCACCACCAGTTTCCAGACCTTGGTGAACTGGCCGTCCATCTCGCTCACAAAGTCGGCCTTCGGTTTTGCATCGGCTGCGTTGTCTGCCGAGATATCGTATACCGAGATCTCGCCATCGTGCCCGCTGTAGTTGGCGAGCTCGATGGTCACCTTCCCGTCCCGGGTCTGCTTCTTGACGATCAGTTTCCGCATCAGTTTTCCTTCAATCGGGGAGGTGTCCACAACCGGCTTCTCGACAATCTCGCTCACCTTCTCTGCAATCTCCGGGATGATGGCGCAGACCGCCCGGGCCCGGTCCTCGGCAAGCTTGCTCCTGTCGCGCCGCGAGACAAAGAGCTTGAGGTCCCGGCCCAGGTCCTGCAGGGCGAGGATGATCTCCTTCTCGATCTCGGGGATGCTCGCGATGGCGTCCTTGCTCTCGCTCGTGAACGGGACATTGGTGGAGGCAACGTGGACCAGGATGAGGACCGGCCCGGTCGGGAGCCCCTGCTGGGAGATGTTGTAGGACTTCCAGTTCACGCGGGAGATGCAGTCGGTGATAGCGCAGGCGCCCTGCTGGTACATCAGGGGGACGCGGTTCGCGAACCGGAGGATGGTCGCGTTCCCGTCAGAGGGGAGTTTGCCGCCGTACCCGATCGCGGCCTCGACCATGAACGAGTGGCCGGAGAAGACCTGGCTCGCCCGCGTCCGGGCCGAGACAAAGTCCATCTGGAACTCCTTGTCAAGCCCCCGCCGGATCAGTTCCTCGCCAATCGGGGAGAGGCACTGGGACGAGGGCGGGGCGGGGACAGCGACCGCCTGCATCGCGGCAAGCAGGGTCTTGAGCTGGTCGGAGTCAAGCCCCTTTGCCTTCAGCGTGCCCTTCATGCCGGCTTTGTCGAGCATGTCCTGGGCAGCCTTCTTGCCCACGCGGCTGAAGCCGTTCACCAGGAAGTCGGCAAGCTTCTCCTCGCTTGCCGCGGCCATCCGCTTGAGCTGGCCGAACTCGATGCCGTGGGGGTGCGGCTGGATGGCGACCGGGCACGCGATGACCTCCTCGCTCACGCGCTCGAAGGTGAAGGACTCGTCGTCGAGCTCGACCCGGAACTTTGCATGGGGATTGACGACCGAGGTGTAGCGGAGGTACTCGACCAGCTTCTTCCTGGCCGCCATTGTGCTCTTGAACTCGATCTGCACGCGGGTGCCGTGGGTCCGGTCCCACTCGAACGGGCCTTCCGAGATAATTTCGGGCTCGTTGGTCTCGATCTTTATCTGGATCTCGAACTTATACGCGGGCTCCTTGTGCGAGGTCCGGGAGATGACGACCGACGGGACGCCGCTTGTCAGCTGGGCATAGAGGACCGCTGCCGAGATCCCGATACCCTGCTGGCCGCGGGTCTGCCGGATCTGGTGAAAGCGCGAGCCGTACAGGAGTTTGCCAAAGACATACGGCACCTGTTTCGGCACGATGCCGGGGCCGTTGTCCTCGACAATGATCCGGAACATCTCCGGGCCGGTCTTTTTGATGCTGATAAAAATGTCGGGGAGCACCTGCGCCTCTTCGCAGGCGTCGAGCGCGTTGTCGACCGCTTCCTTGATGGTGGTGATGACCCCGCGGGTGGGGGAGTCAAAACCCAAAAGGTGCTTGTTCTTCTCGAAGAACTCCGCTACGCTGATGCTGCGCTGCTTCTTGGCGAGCTCCTCAGCGAGCACCATGGGCACGCACCTCGGCAACGGCTGCCTCAAGGCTCATGGTCTTCTGCTCCCCCGAGTGCAGGTTCTTGAGCGTGACCTCGCCTGACTCTGCCTCCTTCTTGCCGATCACGACCGCGAAGTCGCAGGACTTCGAGGCATGGGCGAGCTGGGCGCCAAGTCCCCGTTCCATGAGGTCGACCTCGGTGCGGATCCCGGCTTCGCGGAAGGCCCGGGCTACCGCGAGCGCACGCCGGCGCCCTTCGGGCATGCAGGCGAGCCCGACCACGGTCTGCTTCGCTGCCGTTGTCTCACCGAGCGAGACCATGACGCGGTCGAAACCGACCGCGAACCCGCAGGAGGCGACATCGTCGCCACCGAAGAGGTGGGCGAGCCGGTACGCGCCGCCGCCGAGGATCTGGTTCTCGGCGCCCAGGTTGTCGGCAAAGCCCTCGAAGACCATTCCCGTGTAATAGTCGAGCCCGCGGGCGATCCCGAAGTTGAGGGTGTATTTTATTCCCGCTGCATCGAGCAGCCCGACCATCTGCTCAACGCGCTCCCGTTCGGGGATCGTGCCGGCGATGGTAAACGCTTCCTGAAGATCGCGGGTCTCCACCAGCGCCGTGAGGGACGCGAGGAGATCGGTCCGGTCCAGCGATTCGAGGGTTGCTTTGAGCCCGTCGAAGTCCTTCTTGTCCAGGTGGGCACGGACCTTTCGCTGTACCGGGGGTTCGAGGTCCTTCACCAGGTTCCGCATGAACGAGAGGTGCCCGACCTTCAGCTCGTACTTTACACCGGTCGCCTCCAGCATCTCCGAGGCGAGCATGATCGTCTCGGCATCGGCAGCAGCCGTGTCAGCGCCGATCAGCTCCACACCGAACTGCCAGAACTGCCGGTACCGGCCTTTCTGCGGCCGCTCGTACCGGAAGCAGTCCGCAAAATAGCACCAGCGCAGGGGTTTTGGCGCAACCTTGGCCTCGTTGATGTACATGCGGATCACCGCGGCGGTGATCTCGGGCCGGAGGGCGAGCTTCCGGCCGCCCTTGTCCTCGAAGACGTACATCTCCTCGATGATGCCCTCGCCCGAGCGCATGGTGAAGAGTTCGAGGTCCTCGAACTCCGGCGTGCAGATCTCGCGGTATCCCCACCGGCGCGCAACCTCGCGCAGGCGCCATTCGACAGCGCGGCGCGCTTCCATCTCGTCCGGGAGGAAGTCCCGGGTCCC
Source organism: uncultured Methanoregula sp. (assembly GCA_964448885.1). GTDB lineage: Archaea > Halobacteriota > Methanomicrobia > Methanomicrobiales > Methanospirillaceae > Methanoregula. The sequence goes on from CAYVAQ010000010.1 coordinate 45,142, forward strand.
CCGTGGTTTCTGGAGCATGGTAAAAAATCCCTGTATCCTTTTGGTTCTTTACGATTATTTCTTGTTCATCCGTCTTATCGGTACGCTGCCGAGGAAACGCGTCATGGTGTCCTCGTTCCCCCAGATCTTCTCGCGTTCGATCCTTCCCTGCAGGTAGAGCGCGAGGAGGATCAGGCCCAGGCCGAGGAGCTCGAAGCTCGTCATGGTGAGCGTAACCATCGTGCCCAGCGTTGCCAGGGCACCATACAGCACACCGTGATACGCAGCCTTCCGGTACCCGGCAAGGCCGGTCCGGTAGTAGATACGCGCATCGCGGAGCCAGAGGAAGATGGTGGCGGCAGTGCCGAACATGGCCACGTAGACAAGATAGGTCATGCGGGTGTACAAGCTTATTATACGGCGTTCCATATCTGTATTATTACAATCATGCCCGCAAACCGCGCCCTTGCAGACCTGCTCAGAAAGTACCGCGACGGCGAGATCGGCCTGGATGAGGCAGCCGAAGCAATCGTTGGGCTGCGCCTCGATGCGGTCGGCGAGATCGCCCGTATCGACCTTGGCCGGGATGTCCGGTGCGGCATGCCGGAGGTTGTCCTCGCGGAGGGCAAGGACTCCGACCACCTTGCCGAGATTGCGGTACGGCATGCTGTATCGTCCGGCCGGTGCATCGTAACACGGGTCAGCGCAGAGCAGGCAGCCGTGATCCGGGCACTGGCAAAGAAGCGGAAGGTGCCCGCGGAGTATCGCGAGGCCGGCCGGATCATGATCCTCGGGAAGCGACCCGCACCCGAACCGACTGGCGGTATCGTTGCCGTCATCACGGCCGGCACCTCCGACATCCGGGTCGCCGAGGAGGCGAAGGTGATCGCCGAAGAGATGGGCTGCGAGGTCCGGACCGCGTACGATGTCGGGGCAGCCGGCATCCACCGGCTCTTCCCGGCCCTCAAGCCGCTCCTCCCCGCGCACGCGTTCATCGTCTGCGCCGGCCGCGAGGGGACCCTGCCGGCGGTCGTGGCAGGTCTTGTCGACAAACCGGTCATCGGCGTCCCCGTCAGCGTGGGCTACGGGTACATGGGAGAGGGGCGGGCGGCGCTGGCGAGCATGCTCCAGTCCTGCTCTGTCATCTCGGTTGTGAACATCGACGCCGGGTTCACGGCAGGGGCGTTCGCGGCGCGGATCGCAAATCTCGGAGCACGAAAATGACCATCAGGCGCGGATTCTATATCGGCAGGTTCCAGCCGTACCACAACGGGCACCAGTCCGTTCTCGAACATATCGCACGCAAGGTTGACGAGATCATCATCGGTGTGGGCAGCGCCCAGCTCTCCCACCATATCGACAACCCGTTCACCGCGGGTGAACGCGTGATGATGATCACCCGCTCGCTCGAATCCCTCGACTGCCCGTACTATGTCATCCCGATAGAGGACATCCAGCGCAACTCGCTCTGGGTTGCGCACGTGCGCTCGATGGCCCCGCCGTTCGATATCTGTTACTCCTCGAACCCGCTCGTGGTCCGGCTCTTTAAGGAAGCCGGGGTGAAGGTCCAGTCGCCCGCGATGTACGAGCGCGATACGCTCAGCGGGACCGAGATCCGGCGCCGGATCCTGGCCGGGGAACCCTGGAAGAACCTGGTCCCGCCCGCGGTCGTGCAGGTGCTCAAAGAGATTGACGGCGTGGGGCGCCTGCGGCAGATCGCCCGGGATGACTGAACAACGGCAGGAACTGGTATGCGCGAACTCCTGAACCGGATCTTTGGCAGAAGCGAACCGGAGACTGCGGTTATCGAACTCCGTTCGCTCCCGCAGTTCTTCAGCGGGCGGGAGGCTGCACTCAGGTCGGTACTGGATGCTGAGACTGCGGAGCCGATGCAGAACATCCGCAATGCCGATGCCCAGCTCCGGCTCATCGTCAACACCATTGCCGGGGCTGAGCACGACCCTGAGCTCCACCCGAAACTCAAAAGTATTGCAAAGAACACGCTCCCGCAGTTCGTCCGGTCGATGAAAGCCGCCCTGGCAAAAGAGCTGCCCGATGATCCGGAGGAGTTCTACACTGCGGCGATCGAATGCGTCAAGGCATGCCTCAACAGCCTCAAAGGGCCGGGCCGGTATCTCCAGATCGTCTTCCCTGAAGAGATGAAATCGGCCCGCAAAGGGATCGATGCCATCGGTACCGAGATCAACGTGATGACCGCAGCGCTCGGCACGTACCGGCGGGGCATGGAGAGCGTCCGCGCAGCACAGGAGACCTGGGCGACCCTGGAGGGTAAGAACCAGGAACTTCTCAAAGCAACGGAGAAGGCTGCGCGGATCGACCAGCGGCTGGCGGAATTCGCCGGCAGGCTTGCCGCCATTGAAGAGGAGGAGGCGGGGATCCTGAAGAATCCCGCCATGGCTGAAGCCGAACAGAAGAAGGTCGTGGCACAGGTGAAGGCAAAGGCCCGTGACGAGACGGCACGCATCTATGCATCGCTCTCGATCACCGCCTCCCATGTCCTGCGCAAGGCAGAGAAGATTGCAATACGGCAGAAACACCCGGCGGAGATCCCGGTGCTCCTGCATGCAATGGAAGTCCTCTCGGACCATGAACTCCCGGAGCCGGCAGGACTGAAATCGGCGCTCCAGGCAGCATGCCCCATTGCAGAGCGGATGATCGGGTCTGGGGATATTGTCCTCAAGAACAAGGAGGAGCGGGCAGTCTTCTCCGATACCGGCGCGTTCTGCACTCATATCTGCGAGACGTGCCAAAAGGTCAGGGAAGAGGAGGTTGCCGCCCGGGAAGCAGAAGAGGCGGCGCTCAACAGCCCCTGCCTGGTCCGGCTGGGATCGCTTGAGCGTGAAAAGGGCCAGCTCCAGGCCATGAGTGCGAAGGAGCAGCAGGCAAAGCAGGATCTTGGCGAATGGCAGGAGAAGACCCGCAATGAGATCCCGGTACTTACCGAAGCGCTGCGTAAAAAGGTGGGGGAGATTATGGGAAAGAACGTGCAATTTCCGGATGGGGACCGGTTGCCGGCATGAGGGTCAGTGCCGGGTTTCAGGCCTCGTTCTCGATCTCATCCAGTTCCGAAAACATCTCGTCAACGTGCCCGATCAGCCAGTTCAGCCGTTCGCTGGTGAGGTCTTCGGTGAATATCGTATTCATTGACTTCCCCGTTGCTCGCTGTTCTGCCGGTTTTTTGTGGTGCTGACACCGGCATCATACGACCGTATGTCGATGAACTCCTCCAGGCCTTTCTGGCCGCCGGCAAATTCGTCCGACCAGCCATAGCAGTCATGGAGCATCTGGGCAATTACATCGGAGAACGACATGTTCCCGCGTTTGAGCGCCAGAAGCGCCTCATACACCTCAGGATCGATCCGGATAGAACGTCCCTCGCCTGCACGAGGCATAATACCACTTTGTGGTCACGCAATATAAATATATCGCATAATTTGAGGGAAATACGTGTCTGACTTTATATGTAGTGCCAAAAGCGCGTGAAATTCATTGAGATCAGGAGCTGCGTGCCGGCGATATGAGCCGTAACCGGGATGATAAATCGGCCGGATTTATTCCCGGGGCAGGATTCGGATGAATGAGAACGTGGAGTAATCCGTGTACGCGAACTCCGGGATGAACCCATGGCATCCCCCGACGCGGAGAAGGGTTGGGACATCAAGGGGGACCTTCGCAACTTCGAGAGGTATGCTCCTGCCCCCGGCTTCGAGCGAGGCCGGCGAGAAGGCCAGGTCCTGCCGGATGATTCCCTGCTCCGTCTTCCGGCAGCAGATGGTGGCATGCTGGTGGCCGCAGCACATGTGGGTGAGCCCGCGCCGTGCCAGCTCGTCGAATGCCATCGGTGCCGTGTAGTGGTAGCCGGTGTAGAAGTCGCCGGGCTCGTGGGAGAGGCGCTGCCAGCACTTGAGCCGGAGGGTCTGCGTGCCCAGCTCGAGCGGTCCGCCATGCACATAGAGCATCCCCGTGTCGGTCCACTCCATGGGCATGCTGTCGAAGATGGTGACGAGCGGGGAGCTGCGGAGCTGCTCGTGGCGGTAGGTGCTTGCCGCGTCGCTGCCGCTGACCAGGATGCCGTTGATATAGGCATGGTCGTGGTTCCCGAGGACCGAGATCACCTTAAACTCGCGGGTGAGCGCGTGGAATTTTTCCAGGGTCTCCTGGGGGTGGTTGCCCCGATGCACCAGGTCACCAAGGTTGACCAGGACATCGACCGGCCCGAACATGGCGGAGAATGCCGGTGTCCTGATGCAGGAGGAAAGCGCATCGATTGCCGCTGCATCGGCATGCACATCGGAGAAGATTACTGCACCCATACGGTCGCGAAAATATTGGTGTTTCATTCTGATATAAACCATAGATGCCCGGGGTTCTGCCAATATGGCAAGCCTTAAAGGATATGTTGATGTACAACCGGAAAAAAAATACTACCGGGTTACAGTATCCTGCGATCCGGCAGGCCGGGTGCCCGCGGATATGGATCGTGGACCAGGAGGGATTTTGGTAAATGGATAAGTATCTGGATCAGTATATCGGGCGGATGAGAGCATCGTACCCGGGGTTTCCCGCAACAACTGCGCACGAGATCGCATCGTCGTTCATCGCGTACAAGTTCGGCCTGTACGAGAAAGCGGTGAGCGAATGCACCAATGCCATCGGCATGGTGCCCGACAGCCCCGCCAATGCGCCGCTCAAGAAGGCGCTTGCCATCCTCCGTGCCAGCGCCGACGACCGGGTCAACTCGCGCATCACCACCGAGCTCTCTGTCACGTTCACGGACGCTGAGCGGGCATACCTCCCGATTGTCGTCCCGGCAGAACGCAACGAGGAGCCGGTCACGCTCGAGATCGACAACGCGTTCATCCTGGTGTATGTGGTTGCCCTCATCACCTCGCACGATGACGAGGAGGCGCTCGGGGAGTACCGGCTCCTGATTGTCCGGCTCCTGGAGACATACAAGAAGGCAATGGGACTGGAATAAATTCAATAATTTTTTTAACGTTTTTGTGAGAATTTCTGCCTTCAAGAAATGATGAGAAGTGATGATGGGGGCTCTCACTCGCATTATTCATAGTAACCCGGGATTTTTACTCAAATAGTTATTGAAAAAGTACGGGAAACATTGCCTGTTAAGGCATTACTCAAAGGGAAAAAAAGTTACAAACTATCCATGCTGATGCCGGTAAAGTCCTGTGCAACGGACTGGATGTCCTTGACGCCAAACGCAGTCTGGATCTTATCGATCTCGAGCTGGTTTGCCGCATCGCACATATAGTCAAGGATGTCAACGGACAACTCCTTCTGGATCTTGCTCTTGCGGAGCTGGTCAAGGAGCACCGCCACCTTCTCGGGCTTCTCCATCCGGAGCTTGGCAAGGCTCATCACGCACATCGAGATGCGTGTCAAGTTCCTGTCCGTGCCGGTGATACAGTCAAAGAAATTCCGGATCACCTGTGCCTGGTATATCTCTCCACCCATGACTTCACCTCCTTCCGATGTTTCGTTTGTCGGTAAGTTCAGTGTTCCCACCATCAGCTTATAAACTTTCCGGGCAAAACGGGTTTTTGCGCAGAAAAAACGCGAAAATTATTGAGATTTTGGCAAAGTGCGTCCGCAGTGTCTGACAATTGGATGACAACCGTCATACTGCGCCGCGGACGTGCCGCACTTCCCGCTACTTTGCGGCGCTTACAATTTTAATGATGTCCCCGTTCTTCAGGACATGGTTCTCCTTGATCCGCATCTTGGTCCGTGCATCGATCGCGTACAGGAATCCCTTGCCGATGTCCGTGTGCACCTGGAACGCGAGATCGTGCGGGGTCGAGCCCTTCTTCATCAGGAAGGCATCCGGCAGCACGTCGCCCTGCTTGTTGCAGTAGTGGTTCTCGTCCTCCACCGGGTAGACCACGATCATGTCCAGGAGCTCGAAGACCGCCCGGTTGATGGCCTGCTGGACGCCCGTCCCGTTGCACTGCTTCATCACGTCCGCGATCTTCGCGAGCCCGGCCTTCTGCGGCGCCGAGAGCGATGCCTCGTTCGCGATGGTGAATACCGGGTCGCCCGGGAGGTACTTCACCACGTTTGCCGTGGCAGCATTCCGCAGCGCAAGCTCGGATGCGGCGCTTGCAAAGGAGACCTTCTGCGCTGCAAGCTTTGCCCGCAGGGGTTCGGGAGCCTCGTCGAACTTGTTACCGACCACGAGCATCGGCTTACTGATCTTCACGATCGTGGCACAGAAGGGAACAAGGTCCTCCATCTTCGCGTGCACCAGTTCCAGTTTCAGCGCCAGCTCCGCGTCCCGCACATCCTCTGGTGTGATCCCGAGGCCGGTGAAGGTCTCCGCGATCGCCTGGTGGATCGAGAAGCCCTTGACCTGCGCCTGGCGGTTCAGCTTTGCCCAGTGCTTGTCGAGGATGCCGTACACCCACATCGTCATCTCGAACCCGAGGAACTCAACGTCCTTTGCCGGGTCATGGTTGCCCACCCCGACCGGGTTCCCCTCGCTGTCGGTACCGCCGCTCGCATCGATGATGTGGAGGATGGCATTCGCCTGCCGGAGGTGGTCGAGGAACTGGTTCCCGAGCCCCTTTCCCTTGTGGGCATCGGGCACGAGCCCGGCAACATCGATCAGGTTCACCGCGATGAAGCGGTTGCCGTCAACGCAGTGCGTGCACTTCACCGGGAGGTCGGCACATGCGCACTTCTCCCGCACGTAGGCGACCCCGAAGTTCGGGTTGATGGTCGTGAACGGGTAATTGGCGATCTCGGCATGGGCCATCGTGGCTGCCTTGAAGAACGTTGATTTTCCGCAGTTGGGCTTTCCGGCAAGGGCAAGGGTGATCATGGTCTCTCCTGGTGGATGAACGGGTGAATGATCCCGGATGGAGCCGGGAAATCAAAACAAAGTTTTTCCATCCCGGCTTATTAAAGAGTACGTATGACGTTCCAGACAAAAAAGGTCTATTATTTCGATACGCCGGGCGCGGCAAATACCGCTGACGCTGCGCGGTTTGCAGTCGAGCGTGCGCAGGAGTCCGGCATCCGGACGATCGTGGTTGCCAGCACGACCGGAAAGACCGCGGAGGTCTTCGCAGCGGCCGTCAAGGGCACCGGCCTTGAGCTGGTCGTGGTCTCGCATGTGGTCGGGTTCACAAAACCCGGTGTGTGGGAGTTCGATGCAGCAACCGCAGAACGGCTGCGAACGGAGGGCGTCAGGATCGTCACCGGCACCCATGCACTCTCCGGTCTCGAGCGGGCGATCTCCCGGTCGGCAAAACTCGGCGGGAGCTCGCGAACGGAGGTTGTTGCGGAGACCCTGCGCAGGACCGTTGCCATCGGGCTCAAGGTCGCGGTGGAGTGCGTCCTGATCGCCGCAGACCAGGGTGTTGTCGGAATGGAAAAGGAGGTCATCGCGGCCGGCGGGACCGCAACCGGCGCAGACACGGTCTGCGTCATCCGCCCGGCCCACACGGCGAACTTCTTCGATCTCCAGGTCCGTGAGATCGTCGCAATGCCCCGGGACCGCTGACAATGGCAGTCGAATCGTTCCGGGAAGCCATCCGGCTTCTCACCCGTTTACCGGTCCTCTGGGTCCCGGGGATTGTCGCTGGTGTCGTTACCGCAGGGCTCTGGCTCATGCTCAACTTCAGCGGTGCGTTCTTTACCGGCCGGCTCGTGCTCCCCGCAGGCCTGATAACATTCCTGTTCCTGGTCGGGATGCTCGTCATCATCCGGGAGGACAGCGGCGATCTCCGGGCACTGGTGCGGGGCGGGATCGATTATTATTTCCGTGTCATCCTCCCGATGCTGGTGATCCTCTTCATGCTGATGCTGGTCTTCGTCCTGCTCATCGTCACGTTCGGGCTGACCGGCATGACCCCCGACCCCGGGTTCATCGGGCTCCTTGCCGTCTGTGTCATGATCCCCACCCTGATGCTGACGTTCTTCTTCGATATGGCCGCGGTCTTCGAAGACAAAAAGGTCTTTGAGTCGATCCAGCGCAGCAGCATCCTGGTCTCCGGGAACGTCATGGGGGTCCTCGCGTTCTATGTTGTATCGGCCCTTGCCTGTTTCACGATAACGTTTGGTCTCATGATGGTCTGGGAGATTGCGCTCTACGAACGGCTCGCCCCCCTTGCCGAGTATAACCAGACCCAGATCCAGGCCTTTACTTTCGACCAGCTCGCGGGAATGATCGGGCCGGATGGCATCTGGGTAACCGCCGTCGTCCTCTTCCTTGGCGCTCTCATCCTCGTCCCGCTCATCACGGCATACAAAGCCTGCTTCTTCAGAAAGCTGGCCGGCAGCACGCCCGCGGAACGGCAGATGACCGGCGAGTACGACAGCAAAGGCCGCTGGTATAAATACTAACTATTTTTAACCCGCTCACGGCACTCACTTTACAAATTCAGGGCGAGATACAACCCGACGGCACACAAGCCGCCGCCGATTGTTGCGATGAGGTTGGTCCCCGCGTTCCCCCAGATGCCCCGGTTCTCGACCGTTGCCCCGAAAAAGCTGTCAATGTTGGTGCCGATGAACCCGGCAATCGTGCAGATGGCGACCATCGGAAGGGTGATGACCCCGAGAAAGAATGCGACAAGGGAGACAACAAGCCCGCCGAGCAGGGCAACGGCTTCCCCGGTCAGGGTCACGCCCCCGTTCGTCCCGATCGGGACCTGCCGGAACGTGGTGATGAGGCGCGGGACGCCGCCCGTAACCCCGATCTCGCTTGCCAGGGTGTCTGCGGCTGCGGTGGCAACACACCCGATATACATGACAATGAAGACCGGTTGCAGAAATACCCCATAAAGGACGGCAGCGGCAGCAGCGACGATCCCGTTGGCAAAGACATTCCGGTACCCGCGGGCGCCACTCTGGCCCTGCTCGACCCCGATCCGTTTTTTGTACTGGTACTTGTACTTGGTTGCCGAGGAGCCGAGGATGAAGAAGGCGAGCATGATGATGAACCAGCGGGCATCGGCAAAGACGAGGAGGATGATCCCGACAAGAGCTGCCGAGAAGAGGCCGGTGAGATCTGCGGTCTTTGCCCGGAACGCGAAGTACCCGAACGTGAACCCGATGATGACGGCGGCAACCACCATCTGGAGGTTGGCCTGGTAGTTCAGTTCCTGGATCAGCCACATGGTCATGGCAATCCCGACGCCTTCGATCATGAGCGAGTCCTCGAATTTCAGGAGGATCACTTTCAGGAGCACGGCAGCGATGATCCCGAAGATGATGGTCAGAAACTCCATCTTGTGGAGGTATGCCATCACGAGCACGCCCGCCCATGCCGTGGAGATGATGTAATAGAGGTAGGTGTTGAGATCATCGGGCCGGTTACCAAAGACCAGCTCACCTAGGACGAGCATCGCGAGCGTTGTCGCAAAGACAAAGAACGGGAGGAGCCCCACGCCATAGAGCGCTGCAAGGACGCAGAACGTATAGGTCAGGTACTTGGTGTCGAAGAACCGCCAAAGGATGAGCGCGTACAGGATGACGACAAGGGCCATCAGCCATGCTGGCTGCACGTAGGGACCGGCAAGGGTTGCACCACCAACCAGTGCGGCTGCATATCCCAGGCCCCGTTGTCGTTGCATTGGAGAGTACTTGGCGTTCCTGTCAAAAGAGTTTTATTGTAGTCCTGCAGGCCCCGGTCCGCCTGAGATCGTCCGGCCAGTGCCCGGGACGATACGATCACCTTATTTCTCTTTACAGCAAACCTTCTCCCGAATGGTGCCATCTGATCAACTGCCGAAGAATTACGATTTCGCTGAAGTCGAGGAGCGCTGGAGGAAGACCTGGCGCGATGAAGATAACTATTTTGATAAGAATTCGAAGAAGCCCCAGTTCGTGATCGATACCCCGCCCCCGTACCCGACCGGGAACTTCCACATCGGGAACGCGCTGAACTGGTGTTACATCGACTTCTTTGCCCGGTACAAGCGGATGAAGGGCTTCAACGTGATGTTCCCGCAGGGCTGGGACTGCCACGGGCTCCCCACCGAGGTCAAGGTCGAGGAGATCAACAAGATCACCAAGAACGATGTCTCGAGGGAGGAGTTCCGGAAGATGTGCCGGGACCTCACCATAAAGAACATCGAGGCCATGCGCATCACGCTGCGGAAGATGGCGTTCTCGACCGACTGGTCCAACGAGTACATCACGATGATGCCGAACTATTACGGCAGGACTCAAGCCTCGTTCCTCCGCATGCTCGCGTCCGGCTACATCTACCAGAGCGAGCACCCGGTCAACTACTGCACCCGCTGCGAGACGGCGATCGCGTTTGCGGAAGTGTCATACGAGGATCGCGAGACCACGCTCAACTTCTTCGACTTCGATGGCGTGGAGATCGCGACCACCCGTCCCGAGCTCCTTGCAGCCTGTGTGGCCGTTGCCGTGCACCCGGCAGACGACCGCTACCACAAGCTGAAAGGAAAATCCATGAAAGTCCCGCTTTTCGGCCACGATGTCCCGGTCGTGCAGGACGAGGCAGTTGATCCTGCATTCGGTTCCGGTGCGGTGATGATCTGTACCTTCGGCGACAAGCAGGATGTCCACTGGTGGAAGCAGCACAACCTCGCGCTCCGCAAGGCCATCGACCGGCAGGGGAAGATGACCGATGTTGCCGGCAAGTACAAGGGCATGAACGCCATGGAGTGCCGGAAAGCCATCCTTGCCGACATGCAGGCACAGAAGATCCTGCACAAACAGGAGAAGCTCGCCCAGCGCGTGGGCACCTGCTGGCGCTGTAAGACACCCATCGAGATCCTCTCCGAGCGGCAGTGGTTCGTGAAGATCAAGCCCGAGGAGATCCAGAAGGCCGCCCACCAGATCACCTGGTATCCCGAGCACATGCTCCGGCGGATGGAGAACTGGGTGGAGATGATGGAGTGGGACTGGTGCATCTCGCGGCAGCGGATCTTTGCCACCCCCATCCCGGTCTGGTTCTGTACGAAATGCGGCGAAATGGTCACCCCCGATGAGAAGGACCTCCCCGTTGACCCGACACTTGTCCAGCCGAAACACGCCTGCAAAAAATGCGGCAGCACGTCGTTCTCTGGTGAAGTCGATGTCCTCGACACGTGGATGGACTCATCCATCTCGGTCCTGAACGTGACCGGCTGGGACGGCAGCGGGAAACCGCCATACTTCCCGGCGCAGATCCGCCCGCAGGGCCACGACATCATCCGCACCTGGGCGTTCTACACCATCCTCCGCTCGGTCGCGCTGACCGGTAGCAAACCGTGGGACGAGATCCTGGTCAACGGCATGGTGCTGGGCGAGGACGGTTTCAAGATGTCCAAGAGCCGCGGCAACATCATCGTGCCCGAGGACATCCTCGGGAAATACGGCGCCGACGCCCTCCGGCAGTGGGGCGCCATGGGCGCTGCCACCGGCTCCGATATCATGTTCAACTGGAACGATGTTGTCGCAGCGTCCCGGTTCCAGACCAAGATGTGGAACATCGCCAAGTTCGCCCTCATCCAGCTCGAAAAGGAGGGGCTGGACGAGAAGGCACCGGTCACCGCGCTCGCCGACCGCTGGCTCCTGGTCCGGCTCTCGGACACGGTCGAGGCGGTCAGCAAGGCGATGGAGGAGTACCAGTTCGATATCGCGCTCAAGGCCATCCGCGAGTTTGCATGGGACGTGCTGGCCGACAACTACATCGAGCTCGTCAAGGGCCGCCTCTACCAGACCGGCCCGAGCCGCAAGAGCGCCTGCCTGGTGCTCCACACCGCGTTCGACGCCCTCTGCCGGATGCTCGCCCCGTTCACGCCGTACTTTGCGGAGGAGTGCTACTCCTATCTCAATCCCGGCCACAGCGTCCACAAGCAGCCGTGGGTTGCGTTCACCTACGATGACGAAGCCGCCCGGCGCGAGGGCAACATGATCGTGCAGGTCGTTGCCGAGGTCCGGAAGTACAAGCACGACAACAACCTTGCCCTCAATGCCCCGCTCGGCAAGGTCACCATCTATGCCCCGCACACGATGGATGATGAGGGCGACACCGGACGCACCATCAATGCCGATGTCCACTGGCGCACGGATGTTGCGAAGCTCGACCGTGCCATCACCGACATCGAGTTCAACCGTTCGATCGTGGGCAAGACCTTCCGCAAGGATGCTCAGGCGTTCATGGACGCCGTGAAGGCGCTCTCACCCGCTGAACTGGAGAAGCCGCCGAAGACGCTGAAGATCAATGGGGCTGATGTTGCCATTCCCGAGAATGTGTTCACGCCCAAATATTCCTACATGGAAGAGGGTGCGAAGGTGGATGTTTTATCCATCGGGGATGTCATTGTGACGATTGCGAAGAAGTGAGTTTTTTTTAGAAAAATTTTTTGAAAATTTTTTAATGTCATTCCAGTTTTCCTGACCTTTGTGGATTTACGAGGGGGACCCACCCCCTACGGGGGTCGCTCGGGGGGCTCGTCGCCCCCTCGCTGGGCAGATTACCGTACAAAATCCTTCACGTTGTTTCAAATGATTATTGTATTGAGGCCGCCGCGGGGCGTCCTTCGGGGCGGCGGTCGTTCATCGCAAATGGGGGTATGGGGGCATCAGCCCCCATCAGTAATTAGTTCCATTTCCTCAATCGCAACTCGCTCTCTGGAAAAAATTTTCAATCGACCCGTCTTTTGCGCTGAAAAATTTTCAATCGGGATCCGGTTCATCGCCCGGATCGCTCACGTCATAAAATGGAAAAAAGGAGTAAAGTAATCCCTTAGTTGGTCAAGTACTTACCCGGCAATCAAGAGAGTTCTTCACACCTTTTTTGACAACAAACCGGATCGCGGGAGGGGGGTTGGCCCGGGAAATCCGGCAACCAATCATTTTTTCCGGGCCCCTTTCCGCTTCTTTTTCCCCGCCCCCAATTCCACCCGGATCGCATCCGCGACAAACTTTGCAACGATTTCAGGGGCAAGCATCGCGTCAACAATAACAAACCGGGAAGGCTCGTTGCGGGCGTACGTGAGGTAATTGTTCTGCACCTTCTCGAGTGTTTCCCGCTTCTCGAAGTGCTCCCGCTGGTTGTCGGGTTTCAGGCGCTTCAGCGCCTCATCGATGGGCAGCACGCAGAGGAAGGTCTTGTCCGGCACAATCGTCCAGCCGTTGTGCATGGCCCGCAGCCACCCCTCCGGGTCCGGCACGATCCCCTGCAGGGTCACGGACTGGTACGCGTACCGGCTGTCGCTGTACCGGTCGGAGATGACGATCCGTCCCTCCGCTAGCGCCGGGCGGACAACCCTTGCAAGGTGGGCTGCGTGGTCCGCCACGAACAGTGTCGCTTCGGTCACCGGATCGATCTGTTCTTTGATTGCCCGGCGGACCTGGTCCCCTACCCATGTCGCACCCGGCTCACGGGTGAAGACAGGATCGAGATCGGCAAGGAGCCCCTTCAGCGATTCATGGAGCGTGCTCTTCCCGCTGCCGTCAATACCTTCCAGCGTGATCAGCATACCCGTCCCCTCCGGATCCATGCGAGAGGGATCTTTTTGTAGTGGAGTGCCGTCGCGATGATCGCGCCGTCGAACCCGGCATCGCAGAGCATCTCAAGATCCCCCGGAGCCGCAACTCCACCGCCCCAGAAAAGTTTCCGGTGATATGCCGACCGCAGGGATTCAAGCATCTTGCAGTCCAGCCCCTTTCCGGTACCGACTGCGGTAATGTCAAGGATGATGCAACCGTCAAATCTCCAGCCGTTTGCCTGCCGGAGCATCCCTGCCGGGTCACTGCCGGACGGGATCACGCGCCCGTCTTTCAAATCAAGGCTTAAAAAACCCCTGTCGAACCGGGAGAGATCCGTTCCGGCCGTCTCCGTGCCGATGATATTGCTGATATTGTATCCCTCCAGCAGGTCTTCCGGCGATGAACAGCCCCGGTCAATATAACATGCAGAGACAAGCCGTGCGCACTCCCGCACGATGCGGTCATGCGAGCCGGTGCCCTGGATCCGGTCAAGGTCCGCGATGTAGATATTTTTCGGCGCGATGGCCTTCACAAAACCAACGGGTTCCGCAGTCGGGGAACATCCCCAGTCCAGCGGTTTATAGGTGTCCCGGTGCCCGGATTTGCCGTGGACAACAAAACCGTCCTTCAAATCCATCGCAAGTACCAGATCCATAGGCGAACGCAACCACTATTAGGATAAAAGATCATTAAATCTTATGCAATTATTGGTCAGCCCCAGCTCCATCGCCGAAGCAAGGCACTCCACCGCCGCTGACATTGTCGACGTCAAGAAACCTTCCGAGGGATCGCTCGGGGCAAACTTCCCCTGGGTCATCCGCGAGATCAAGTCGTTCTCCACGAAGCCGGTGAGTGCGGCAATCGGCGACTTCGATTACAAGCCGGGCGGGGCATCGCTTGCTGCCTACGGGGCGGCCTGCGCCGGGGCTGACTACATCAAGATCGGGCTCGCGTTCGATGGTGCCGAGCAGGCGAACGATGTCATCGACGCAGTAGTCAAAGCGGTCAAGGACGAGTTCCCGGAAAAATTCGTGGTTATAGCGGCGTATTCCGACTACGAACGGATGCACACGATCTCCCCGTTCGAGATGGCGCCCATTGCCGCGGAATGCGGGGCCGACCTTGCCATGATCGACACCGGTATCAAGGACCGGCAGAGCACCTTCGCGTTCATGGACGAGGCGATGCTCCGGTCCTTTACCGAGAAGAACCGGAAGCTCGGGCTCGGCACGGCCCTTGCCGGCGCACTGAAGTTTGAAGATATCGATGCGCTCAAGCGCATCAACCCGGATATTATCGGTGTGCGGGGGATGGTCTGCGGCGGGGACCGGAATGCAACCGTCCGCGAGGACTTGATCAAAACCGCACTCGCCATGATCAGGTGATAGCTTTGTTTGTCGAGAAACTGGACGTACCCCTCTCCTTAACTTTTGATGATGTGCTGCTGGAACCGCAGGCTTCGTGGCTTGAACCCTCCGAGGCGGATATCCGGTCGAGGTTCACGAAGAAGATCGATGTCAACATCCCGCTGGTCTCCGCTGCCATGGATACCGTGACCGAGGCGACGATGGCCATCACCCTCGCCCGGGAGGGAGGGATCGGTGTCATCCACCGGAACATGACCGCCGAGCGCTCGCTGCAGGAAGTGACCTTTGTCAAGCAGGCCGAGGAGTTGATCGAGCGGGATGTCCTGTACGTGGAGAGCACGGCAACGGTTGCGGATGCCGAGCGGATCATGCAGCAGTACAGCATCGGAGGCGTGCCGGTCATCGAGAAGGGGAAGATCATCGGTATCGTGAGCCGGCGCGACGTGCGGGCGATCGTCCAGAAACGCGGTGACGAGAAAATAACTTCCATCATGACGAAGAAGCCGATCGTGGCAAGCGAGGACATCACATCTGAAAAGGCGCTCGAGATCATGTATACCAACAAGGTCGAACGCCTGCCGGTCGTGGACAAAAAAGGCAAACTCCTCGGGATTATCACGATGCAGGACATCCTCGAGAAGCGGCAGTACCCGAATGCGAGCCGCGACCGGAACGGCAGCCTCCGGGTTGCCGCGGCCGTTGGCCCGTTTGATTTTGCCCGCGCCGAGCTGCTCGACCAGAACGGCGTAGACGCGCTGGTGGTCGACTGCGCTCACGGTCACAACATGAAGGTGGTCACCGCCGTAAAAGACATCAAGGGCAGCGTGAAATGCCAGGTGGTTGCCGGGAACATTGCCACCAAGGAGGCAGCACAGGCGCTGCTTGACGCAAATGTCGATGGCATCAAGGTCGGTATCGGCCCGGGCTCGATCTGCACGACCCGGATCGTTGCCGGTACCGGTGTCCCGCAGATCTCCGCGGTGGCAAACGTTGCCGAGATCTCGCACCATGCCGATGTGCCGATCATCTCGGATGGCGGTATCCGGTTCAGCGGTGATGTGGCAAAGGCCATCGCTGCCGGTGCCGACACGGTGATGATGGGCAGTATGTTCGCCGGGACCGACGAGTCGCCCGGCAAGGTCATCAGCATGAAAGGCCGGCGCTACAAGCAGTACCGCGGCATGGGTTCGCTGGGCGTGATGAGCTCGGGCCAGTCGAGCGACCGGTACTTCCAGAAGAAGGAGATCGGCGCCACCAAGTTCGTGCCCGAAGGCGTCGAAGGGGTGACCCCGTACGTCGGCCACGTGGGCGAGGTCATCTACCAGCTCATCGGCGGCCTCAAGTCGGCGATGGGATACACCGGGTCCAGGACCATCGGCGATATGCACACGCGGGCACGCTTTGTCCGGATCACGAATGCCGGCATGACCGAGAGCCACCCGCACAACATCATGATCACGGACGAGGCGCCGAACTACCGGCTCTTCGAGTGATCCTCTTTTCGATACGCTCATATTTTTGTACCCCCTCATCTCATCCATGGACCTCTATATCCTTCGTCACGGGAAGGCCGGGGAGGCAGGTCACGGAATGCCCGATGCAGAGCGGAGGCTGACCAGGAAAGGCCGTGCAGAGATCGAAGGTGTTGCCCGCTGGATGGCGGAGCAGGAGATCACGTTCGATGCGGTGGCGGCAAGCCCGCTCCTGCGTGCCGCGGAGACCGCGGCCATCATTGCGGAAACGCCCGGCCTTGCCGAGAATCCTGAAACCTGGGAGGAGCTCGTGCCCGGCGGGAACCCGGACGATCTCTGCAGGACTATCGACCGGTACAGTGACCGGGACGCCGTGCTCATCGTGGGACACGAGCCGCTCCTCTCCAGCCTGATCGGCAGGATCATCGGGGGCAGCGAAGGGGCGGCAGTCGTGATGGGCAAAGGGAGTCTTGCAAAGATCCGCAACTTCTCGTTCGCATCCCGTCCTTCAGGTGAGCTCCACTGGCTGCTGACCGCAAAGCAGATGGCCGGAAGAGGGGAGTGAAGGTTTTCTCGGGAAAAACCCCGGTAGTGATGATGGGGGCTGATGCCCCCATGCCCCCATAACGAGCACCGCCGCCAATTCGAAGAACGCTGAAGCGTTCTTCTCAATCTCGTGGTTCGAAGATTTGCTCTGCAAATATTCTCATCCTCCAGGTCCTTACGGACCTCTCGGATTCTGATGAACCACTCGATCCCCGAAGGGAGATTGCCGTGACCTCACGGTCAGGGCAATCTGGAGAAGAATCACATAAGTGATTCTTCGATTCGCCCCGCGGGGGCATCATACCCTTTTACAAAATCTTGGACCCGGAACCTGCCCAGCGAGGCCCCGACGAGGCGGCCGAGCGACCCCCGCAGGGGGTGGGTCCCTTCGTAATTCCACAAAGGTCAAGAAAACCGAGATGGGATTTTAAGTTTTTTCTTGAAAGGTAACGTTATGGATTTCTTCCCAATGCCACAATCACCTCATCGATCATCTGCGCCATCCGCTTATCCATTCTGCCATATTCCCGGATCCTATTGATCATTATGTCAGTACGGGGGAACGTCAAGTCCCCCGCTTCATTCTCAGCCAACGATGGCCCCCCCGGAAAAAAATCCCCCCTCAATTATTTATCCGAATGCATGATCGGGTTCAAGCGCCTAACCATTGGGATCAACGTTCAAACTGGTGCGGTTTTACGAATTTAAGTCATTTTCCATTGATTTTGATCTGTTGACTGATTTGTCCGGCGACCGGGCTGCAGTCACCGCACGAGGAGTCAGAACGATACCGGAAAGGGCAATACGGTATGTCCCCTGCACACGGGGCACCTCCCGCACACTCCCCATACACCCTGGCGGTATCTTGACTTTCCCTCTCCTCTGCTGCATCCACCTAAAACGGAGGAATATGCGTGAATCGTTTGCATAAACACCGATTTTTTATCTTCATGGTGCTGGCTGTCACCCTCTGCCTGATCAGTTCACCGGCGTTTGCTGCCCGGACCGAACCGATCATCGCTGACCACACCAGCATCCGTCTCAACCAGGTACCGCTGAGCGCGATACAGGACGCAAAATCCGAGCTCCATATCGCGTACGGGCATACCTCGCACGGGAGCCAGATCACGTCCGGCATGGACGGGCTCTTCACCTTTGCGAATGCCCCGTATGGCGGTTCCACCTATGCATGGAACAACGGGGGAACCGGCGGAGCGCTGGATCTCCATGACTACGCCATGTCCGGCGACCTGGGCAACCCCGACCGCACCTCATGGGCTTCCCGTACCAGGACCTACCTGAACGCCAACCCCGATGTCAATGTCATCATGTGGTCGTGGTGCGGACAGGCATCCTCAGCAACAGAGGCCGATATCAATACCTACCTGTCGCTGATGAACCAGCTCGAGCAGGATTACCCGGCTGTCACATTTGTATATATGACCGGGCACCTCGACGGCTCCGGTGTCTCCGGCAACCTCAACCAGCGGAACGAGCAGATCCGGGCATATGTCCGGGCCAATAACAAGGTCCTCTTTGACTTTGCCGATATCGAGAGCTACGATCCTGATGGCAACTACTACCTGAACCGTGGCGCTACCGACTCGTGCAGCTATACCGGCGGCAACTGGGCAACCGCGTGGCAGAACAGCCACACGGAAGGCGTTGACTGGTACGACTGCGGGGCAGCCCATACCGAACCCCTGAATGCCAACATGAAGGCCTATGCTGTATGGCACCTCTGGGCACGTCTTGCCGGGTGGGACGGGACCCCGGTCGGCCCCACGCCGACACCGACCGTTACCGTGACCCCCACGCCCGCCCAGCCGGTTGTCCTGCCGGGCCAGACCGCACTCCCGACCGACCCGGACAATGACACCCTCTATGAGGACGTCAATGCCAACGGCCGGAAGGACTTCGGCGACGTTGTTGAGTATTTCAACAACATGGACTGGATCGCGGTAAACGAGCCGCTGGCACTCTTTGACTTCAATGGCAACGGACGGATCGATTTTGGTGATGTTGTCCTGCTCTTTGACGAGGTGTGATCGCCATGACGTATGCACAGAGCAGCGGCAGGTTACGGTCCCGTGCATTTATTGCAGGGACACTGGTCCTGCTCGCAGTTGCCTGCATACCCGCCCTGGGTGATACCGGCATGCCCGGTACCGTTCCCTCCAGCCTGAAGATCACCGGCATTGAAGAAGCGAAACATACCCTGAACTACGATGCTGCAATGGCTGCACCGGCAACCGCAGCGCCGGACCTCCTGTGGAAGTTTGCGGTTTTCTGGGACGGCGACTTTTATGGAAGGACGGCGATTCCGGCAATTGATGGCGGATACCTCATTGCCGGCGAGTCCCGCGTGGACCGTGCCGGGGATTCAGCACAGGGCGCAGCCATCGTGCTTGAAGAACCCGTGAACGGGAATACCACCTGGCGGTGGGCCTGGCTCTACGGCACCGATGGGGTGTACGACTCGTTCTCCGATGCTGCCGCGGGCCCGGACGGCTATGTCTTTGCCGGGGGTTCGAAAGCATTCAATGCCCCCCAGACGGACGGGTGGCTCCTCCATACCGCAGCAGATGGTTATGAAGGCGTTCCGGGATCCTACTGGCAGCGCTCGTGGCCCGGAACCGGTAGCGAATATCCCGACCAGTTCAACGCAGTTGTCCGGGCAACCGACGGGAGTTTCGCCATGGCCGGTGTTACCGGCTCCTATCATCCGGACACTACCGCGAGCGATGCCTGGCTGATCCGGATGGACAGCGCCGGTGCAACCACCGGATCGGGCGCCTATGACGGCACCGCCCCCAAATCTGCAGAGAGTATCCGGCAGACATCTGACGGAGGTTTCATCCTGGCCGGGACGAGTACACCTGACGGAAGCACGTCCACGAGGATGCTGATGATCCGGCTGAACGCGGACAACTCGGTCAGCTGGCAGAAGGAGTTCGGCTCGAACCCCGAGAACGGCGCCTATGATGTCCGCGAGACATCGGACGGCGGTTTCATCGCATCCGGGTATACCGTTGATACTTCCGGCCACCGGTCGATTTACCTTGTCCGGACCGACAGCACCGGATCGCTCGTCTGGGAAGCAACACCGGCATCGGAACGCATGGCGGCAGAAGGCCGTGGTGTTGTCCAGACCGATGACGGGGGTTTCCTCGTCGCCGGCTCCTCTGCCGGCGCGCTGGTTGTCAGGGTAAATCCCAGCGGCCAGACGATCTGGGAGAACGTGTATGTACCTGAATATCCGGACAGCGAGGTTGCCTCCCTCGAGAGGACTGCTGACGGCGGTTTTTTGATCGGCGGGACGCGAATCCAGTCCGATGAACCGAACCCGGGCTTCCATATCATCCGGCTCGGGCCCGAGAAGACCGTGCAGCAGCCAGTACCCCTGCCCGGCATAACCGGGGCACCGACGGATCCGGATAATGACGGAATCTATGAAGACGTGAATGCGAATTCGCGCAAGGACTTCGGCGATGTTGTCGAGTACTTCAACAGCATGGACTGGATCGCTTCAAACGAACCGGCTGCCCTCTTCGACCTGAATGGCAACGGGCGGATCGATTTTGGCGATGTCGTCCTCCTCTTTGAGGAGGTGTAACGGGTGTCGCGGAATACCGCCATCTGTATCGCGGTCCCGCTGCTCTTCCTGATCGTCATGGTCCCCGGTGTGACCGCAGCGGACACCTACCAGTATGTCACGAAATGGGGTTCTGCCGGCACCGGTGACGGGCAGTTCCGGTCCCCGGTGGGGGTCGCAACCGATGCCATGGGCAATGTCTATGTTGCCGATGGGGAGAATGACCGTATCCAGAAGTTCACGTCGACCGGTACCTTCATCACCAAATGGGGCTCGGCCGGCACCGCGAACGGCCAGTTCCAAATCCCGTTCGGGATTGCCACCGATGCAACCGGCTATGTGTACGTGACCGACAACAACAACGACCGCGTCCAGAAGTTCACCCCCGACGGCTCTTTTGTCTCGAAGTTCGGATCAACCGGCTCGGACAACGGATCGCTGTATTACCCGTGGGGCATTGCGGTTGATCCCGCCGGCACCATCTTTGTTGTTGACAACAGCAACCACCGCATCCAGAAGTTTGCTCCATCCGGCACGTTCGTGACGAAATGGGGATCCGCCGGGCCGGGTACCGGCCAGTTCACCTACCCGGCCGGGATCGCGCTCGATCCGGCCGGGAACGTGTATGTTGCGGACACCTACAATCACCGCATCCAGAAATTCACGCCAGACGGCACGTTCCTCACAACCTGGGGGACGCTCGGGTCCGGTGACGGCCAGCTGAACTTCCCGGGGGGTGTTGCGGTTGACGATGAGGGCAGCGTGTATGTTGCCGACACCTTCAACCACCGGGTCCAGAAGTTCTCCTCTTCGGGCACCTTCGTGACGAAGTGGGGGACTGCCGGATCGGGTGACGGGCAGCTCTCGTCCCCGACGGGGATTGCTGTTGATGCTGCCGGCAATGTCTATGTCGGCGAGTATGGCAACAACCGCGTCCAGAAGTTCGCACCTGCTAGAGCGGTCCTGCCCCTGCCGGGCATGACAAACGCCCCGGCCGATCCCGATGGTGATGGTCTGTACGAGGACCTGAACGGGAACGGCAGGAAGGACTTTGGCGATGTTGTCCTCTGTTTCAATGAAATGGACTGGATAGCTGAACACGAACCGATCCCGGCCTTTGACTTCAACGGGAACGGCCGTACCGACTTTGGAGATATCGTGAAATTATTCGAGGAGATTTGACCATGAATACGCACAATACCCTGAACAGATCGCACAGCGGGATCCTTGCCCTTCTTGCGGCATTGTTATTCCTTGCCGTGCTGGCCCTGCCGGTTGCAGCATTCCAGCTGAACGGCCAGGACGTGACGGCAGATGCCGTCGGCTCAACGGTTGAATATCCCATCATCCTTGACGAAGCCCCCAATGGCCTTGCCGGCTATTCCATTACGGCACAGCTCTCTGATGGCTCCGTTGGCGAGATCACCGCGGTGAGTTTCCCCTCGTGGGCCGGTGTGAACCAGCATGGAACGCTCCCTGCAGACTCCGTCCTCGTGCGGGCTGCAGACCTGAACAAGAATATCCAGCCCGGCGCAACCGGTGTCCTGTTTGCAACCCTCACCCTTCGTGCAGATGCAGCAGGCACCACACCGGTCACCATCACCATCAACCAGATCGATGATGATAACTATAATCTTGCAAACCCCTCAGTCCGGTCCGGTTCCTTCACCGTACCGGGCTCCGTGACCCCGACCCCCACAGAGACTATCGAACCCACCCCCACCACCACCCAGACTCCCGCACCCGTTGCGGACTTCTCGGCAGCTCCCCTGAGCGGGGATGCCCCGCTATCAGTCCAGTTCACCGACCTCTCGACCGGTGAGGGTATCTCTGCATGGGCATGGGACTTCGAGAACGATGGCAGTATTGACAGCACCGAACAGAACCCCCTGCACACCTATACCTCTGCCGGAACCAGGTCCGTGAAACTCATGGTCACCGGGACCGGCGGCAGCGATGAAGAACTGAAGGCCGGACTCATCACCGTGTCCGATGCCCCGGTACCTACGCCGACCACGACCCAGCCCCCGTCACACACCGTGCCGGCCGTTACTGCATCCGCTGTTGGCAACACCGTTGTCATGAACTGGGAGAAGATCTCCGATGCAGACCTCCTTGGCTACAAGGTCGTTGTGTCGAAGAACAATGCCAACCCGGTATACCCGGCTGACGGGTACATGTACTGGATCACCGACCGCGACACCACCTCAGTGACCATCTCCGCAGGAGACGGGTACAATGGCGGCGACTTCGGCGGCTCGATCGGTGCGGGCGAGACGTATTACTTCAGCATCACCGCACTGTACGAACCCTACGAGTCCGTTGCCGGCAATGCAGTCCTGCTGACCATGCCCGGCGGTGTTGTCCCGACCCCGACCCAGGAGCCGGCACCCGTTGCCGCGTTCAGCGTGAGCCCGGTATCCGGGTATGCGCCCCTTGCAGTGCAGTTCACCGATGCCTCGTCCGGCACGGTCACGAGTTATGCCTGGGACTTCACCAATGACGGAGTAACTGATTCAACCGAGAAGAACCCCTCCTATAGCTATACGACCCCCGGCACTTATTCGGTCCGGCTGACCGTCACCGGTCCCGGTGGATCCGATGACGAGATGATGACCAATGCGGTCACCGTGACCCAGAAGCCGGCTGAGAAGCCGGTTGCGGACTTCTCCGGAACCCCGACATCGGGCTATGCCCCGCTGACCGTCCAGTTCACGGATAATTCCTCGGGAGATATCCTGGCATACTACTGGGACTTCAACAACGACCTTGTCCTTGACAGTTCGGAAAAGAACCCCAGCCACACCTTCACCCAGCCCGGCACCTATACGGTCAACATGGGTGTCTCCGGCCCCGGAGGCCTTGCATACAAGATCCGGCACAACTACATCACCGTTATGGCAGAGCCTGTCCCGGCACCGGTTGCACAGTTCTCTGCAGAGCCCACGTCAGGTGACGCACCCTTAACGGTAAAGTTTACTGATGCCTCATCCGGCAGCATCTCGGGCTATGCCTGGGACTTCGACAACGATGGTGTCATTGACAGCACCGAACAGAGCCCCTTGCATATCTATCCTCTCGCAGGGTCCTACGCGGTTAACCTCACCGTGACCGGCCCCGGCGGGTCTGATGCTGAAGTGAAACCTGCACTCATCACGGTCAGCGAACCCCTTGCAAAGCCGGTTGCCAACTTCACGGCAGACCCCCTGCAGGGAACCGTCCCGCTGGAGGTGCAGTTCACCGATGCCTCGACCGGAAGTATCGTATCCTGGGCATGGGACTTTGAGAATGACGGATCGATTGACAATGTCGAACAGAGCCCGCGGCATGTATTCACCGCACCCGGTGTCTACACCGTCTCACTCAAAGTGACCAATGCCGCAGGGTCTGACACCATAACCCGTGCCGCGCTCATCACGGTCATGGAGAAGGCACCGGTCGCCCAGTTCAGCGCGGAGCCGCTCGCGGGCACCGTGCCGCTGAAGGTGAACTTCACCGATGCATCCTCGGATGCAGCATCGTATTTCTGGGACTTTGAGAACGATGGCGTTATTGACAGCACCGAGAAGAACCCGGAGCATGTCTATACCCTTGCAGGGACCTACACGGTCAACCTGACGGTTGCGAACGGAGCAGGGTCCGCCAGTGAGATTAAGGCAGGGTACATCACGGCTATCTCCGCAGCACCCATAGCCAACTTCACCGCGAACGTGACTGACGGCAAGTCCCCCCTCGCAGTCCGGTTCACCGATCTCTCGATTGGTGACGGGATATCTGCATGGGCATGGGACTTTGAGAGCGATGGCACTATCGACAGTGCAGAGCAGAACCCTGAATTCGTCTTTGCACAGGCTGGTGCTTACAATGTCACGCTGACCGTGACCGGCGCCAGCGGATCCGATGCCATGACCCGTGAGCAGTACATCACGGTAACAATGAATGAGCCGGTTGCGGAATTTTCCGCAAACCAGACCTCGGGATATGCACCCCTGACCATCGGGTTCACTGACGCATCCGCAGGATCGGTCGAATCCTGGGCATGGGACTTCCAGGATGATGGCGTAGTCGACAGCATGGAACAGAACCCGGTGTTTACCTACCTCAGTGCCGGTAATTACACCGTCAACCTGACGGTTGCCAATGCCGGCGGCAGCAACCGGTCGGTCAGGGCTGATTATATCTCGGTCAGGAACGTTCCTGCACCGGTCGTTGACTTCTCCGCCAACCTGACTGCCGGATACGCCCCGCTCACCGTCCAGTTCACGGACGAGAGCAAAGGCACCGGCCTCATCAGCTGGAGCTGGGACTTCAACAATGACGGCATTGTCGACAGCACCGCCCAGAACCCGGTCTATACGTTTGCAACCAAAGGGAATTACACCGTCAGCCTCGCAGTCAAGGGGACCGGTGGCACCACAACCGCAAAGAAGAATGATTACATTGCCGTTTCCGGCACTGCTCCTGCAAAGCCCAAAGCCGAGTTCAGTGCAAAGCCCACCAGCGGCAAGGCACCCCTGACCGTCCAGTTCACGGACAAGTCCGTGGGTAAGGAGATTACCGCATGGGCATGGGACTTCAACGGCGACGGAGTAACCGACAGCGCCGAGAAGAACCCGCGTTTCACCTACACGACCAAAGGCAGCTACAATGTCAGTCTCACCGTGACCAATGCCGGCGGTTCGGACACCCGGGCAAAGAAGAATTTCATCAAGGTGAGCCAGCTGGAGAAGCCTGAAGCCGATTTCAAGGCAGACAAGCAGTCCGGCAAAGCCCCGCTCACCGTGAAGTTCACGGACAAGAGCAAAGGCGATGCAATCACCGAATGGTCCTGGGACTTCAACAATGACGGGATCATCGACTCCACCCAGAAGAACCCGACCTTCACCTACGCGAGCGCCGGCACCTATGCCGTCAAACTCGTGGTGACCAATGCAGCGGGCTCTGACATGGAAGTTAAGAGCGACTTCATCACCGTCAAGGGCAATGGTGGCACCACCCCGTCCGAGAAGAAACCCATCGCGGTTATCTTTGCTGACAAGACCTGGGGCACCCCGCCGATGACGGTCAAGTTCGCCGACCAGTCCCTGAACAACCCGGGCTCCCGTACCTGGTTCTTCGGCGACGGCACCAGCTCGACCGAGAAGAACCCGACCCACCTCTATTCAGGACCCGGCATCTACTTGGCCCGGCTCTATGTTGAGAACGGGTCCGGTACCGACCAGGACTTCCGGTTCATCTTTGTCCTGCCCAAGTGGTTCGGCATGTTCTACCAGTGAGAACCACACCCCAACCTTTTTTTTTACTGCGCCAGGTGGATCACGCTGGTGCGGGAAACATTGAAGTCCTATCCTCCCCCAGCACTCATCCATGGGATATACTGCCCGCATGATGACAATCACTGCCATTCTTCTCCTGGTTGCCTTCTGCCTCGTCCCGCTCTGTACTGCCCCGCAGCAGGAGGAAGGTTGCGACCAGGCCGGTGGCCAGCAGGAACCGGAATGGACTGAACAACCAACAACCGCCGTGACGTTCAACCCGGCCGGCCCAAAGCCGATCCGGCTCATCTTCATACACCATTCCTGCGGCGAGAACTGGCTCACCGATGACAACGGGGACCTCGGGAGGGCGCTGATGCAGAACAACTACTTCGTCAGCGACACCAACTATGGCTGGGGTCCGGCCTATGGTCCCGATAACACCCCGATCGGGGACATGACGGATACCGGCCAGTACTGGGCATGGTTCCGGAGCCCGCAGGCGCCGGAGATCATGGACCGGGTATACAAGGAGGATGGCCAGCACTCGGTATATACCCGGTTCTCCGAGAGCCCGGGAGGAGAGAACGAGGTCATCATGTTCAAGTCCTGCTTCCCGAACTCCGCGCTGCAGGGGAACGTGAACGACCCGGTCCCGGCCATTGCCGACAATCCGCTGAAAGGCGAGAGTTCCTGGTCGGAGTATCACACCGTAGCGAATGCAAAGGGGATTTACCTCGACCTGCTTGAATATTTCAGGACCCGGCCTGACAAGCTCTTCATCATCGTGACGGCCCCCCCGCTGAGTGACGGGAAATACGCGAACAATGCCCGGGCATTCAACGAGTGGCTGGTGAACGATTACCTCAAAGGCTACCCGGGAAAGAATGTCTTTGTCTATGACTTCTACAATGTCATGACCAGCAACGGTGGCAACAGCAACACGAACGATGCCGGAAAGGAGAGCGGGAACCACCACCGGATGGTGAACGGGGCAGTCCAGCACACGGTCGGGTCCGGTGTGATGGGGATGAAGAACACCGCGGCATATGCTTCAGGCTGGGATGACGACCACCCGACATCAGCCGGCAGCCAGAAAGCCACCGCAGAATTTGTCCCGGTCCTCAACCACGTGTATGCACAGTGGAAGGCCGGGAAGTAATTTTTTATTATTTTCAGAAGTCAACTTTGAGAATTTGAAATGGAAATGGTTTTTTTATTTCTCGTTTTTGTCTTCAGTAATTTCGACGTGTTACCCATCCCTTGAAAACGAATATTTCTGAAACAAATAGTGACTGGTAATTGAAGCCGCCGCGGGGCGCCCCCGCGGGGTTCGAGTGGTTCGGCAGAAACACGAGATCGAGAAGAACCATCAGGTTCTTCGAATCGGCGGCAGGACTCGCTCCAGGGGGTATGGGGGGCATCAGCCCCCCATCTTTTCTAAATGGGATTTCAATTAAGGAAATAAAGTTTTTATCTCCCTTTACTACCCCTTTTCCGTTTCCCCATACTTGATGTTCCCCCGGCGCCAACACGTATGTACATGGATCCGGAACCCCAGTACAGGAGAGCCGCATTTGCCGCAGGATGCTTCTGGGACGCTGAGGCAGCGTTCCGGCGGCTGGACGGCATTATCGAGACCGTAACCGGGTATACCGGCGGGTCCGTTCCCCGTCCTGCATATGAACAGGTCGATACCGGCACAACGGGGCATGTCCAGGCCGTGGGAATTGTCTATGATCCCGCGGTGATCCCGTACGATCAGCTCCTCGACCTCTTCTGGGAGATCCACGATCCAACGCAGGCCGGGGGGCAGGGCGATTATAAGGAGACCAGTACCGGTCGGTCATCTTCTGGTATGATGAAGAGCAGCGGGACACCGCCATTGCATCCCGCAGCCGGGTTGCAGCCTCAGCACGGTTTTGCGGGCGCCCGATCCTGACGGAGATCCTCCCTGCGGCAGAGTTCTGGCCGGCCGAGGAGTGCCACCAGCAGTTCTACGAGAAATGCGGGCGCGGGCTCAGTGCCAGCCGGCAGATCGTTGAGTGAGGGCTGGCTGCCTTGAGAGAAATTCATGATGGCAGACTCCCCGAAAGCGTCCTGCTCCACCAATAATTTCCCCTGACGATTACGTTCAGGAGTGAATGGGGATCCCCCCGATCTATTCTCGCCCGCTCCGTTCAACCATTGAACCCCCGGGTAAGACCGTACCACCCGGTATATTTTACCAATATATGTGCACCGGAATGCGACCATTGATCAGAGTGTTGTCGCACCCGGTAAGGGTCAGGAACAACACTCGGTACCCGCAAAAACCCGGACGAAGGCCGGGACAAAAAGCCCGGACCGCTTTCCCCGTGCTGGCCGTCCCGGCCCGACCTCCGAACTGCGGGGAAACGATGTAACGACACGGTACTGCCCGCGGTGCCGGACAGCACGCCCGTGCTTCTGGATGCCCGGTGCAGAACTGGAGATCATGCCATGACCACACACACCACAAGAACCGATGAATCAGGAGACGGGCGTGCCGCACACCATGCCCGCGAAGGATCGCACTGCGTAACGCGGGCAACACCGCACCGCATGCCCGCGGGAGGATGGATCCGTGAGGTGGCACCGAGCGAGAACTGGAGGACCACCACGATCGTCCAGCGTCACCGCGACCGGGCCTCCCCGGTACCGTCCTCGTAATCCTGTCCTGGTATCCACGCACATCTATTGATATTCTGCCGGTTTTCACCTGACCGGTACGATATTTTTTTCTCCCGTTCTCCGGGACGGTTCAGGCTTTTTTGAGATAAGACCCGATCTGGTGGTTCCTGCGGAGGAGCCGCTGGACGGAGCGGTCGGCGGCCATTGCAGCGACCGAGACGATGATGACCATCACTTCGACTGCCAGGTACCAGATCGTGTAGCCGAGGACAGGCAGGCCCTGGAACTGCTGCTCGACAGCCCCCGAGAACCAGGTGCTGAACCATGTCGGCGTGTGGAAGACCTGGATGATGATGACATGGAAGAGGAATACGTAATAGCTCAGTTCGGCGATCTCGTGGATAAGGGGGTACTCCTGATCGTTCTTCGGGTACAGGGAGTTCTGGATGAGGTAGATCCCAAGGCCGAATTCGAATACATTGCAGAGCGGGAACCACATCCAGAATGCGTCGGGCAGCACGCTGCTGTACGAGTAGAAGAGCGATCGCGAGCCAAAGCTGATGACCATGAGCCCGAGTATCGCGGGGAGCCGGTATCGCCGGATCAGGTCGGAGAGGTACGGGAAGAGGAGATACAGGCAGACGATTGTCGCGATGAACCATCCCATGATGTTGATGAACCCCGGGCCCTTTCCGAGGATGATGAAAAAGCCCGTGTACTCGAAGAGGATGTAGAATATATTTTCCCGGATGATCTGGAGTGCACCGGATGACGTGAGAAGGATATTCACGAGAAGCCCGAATACCAGGCTCATCCAGAAGGCCGGGTAGAGGCGAACGAACCGCCGGAACTGGAACCGCGTGTAGTTCACAAACCCGGTGATCTGCTGGTAATTGTATTCAAGAACGGCACCGCTGACGAGGATGAGCCCGTAGACTGCCCATCCCTGCAACCCGGCGGTATAGAAGTTCAGGGGGAGATAGCCGTCGGCGAACAGGAGACTGTTGAGCCCGGGTACGAAGGCATACTGGAGGTGGGCATAGACGATCACGGCAACACAGAGGATCCGGATGAGATCAAAGAACAGGATCCGGTTCTTTTTTTTCTCCGGCGCCTGCCGTACGCGTTCTCGTTTCATTGCACTCTTCTCGTGTACTTTTGTTATGCGGGTAATTAGTTCTGCCTTTTGGATTTTTCCTTCCCGGAAGCCGGAGATTTATCCGTACTCTCAGCAGGTCCGCTTCTCGAACGATTCGACCAGGATGATCTCGCAGCCGGCGGGATACTCGTCATTCCGGACCGTGCTGGTCTTCATGATATAGCCCTTCTGCGGTGAGATTCCGTTGATGTCCACGAGTTTTCCCTTGATGATCAGGCAGTCGCCTTCCCGGACCGCTTTCACTTGGCTCTCCAGCGCGGGGTCCAGGAAGACCAGGTGGCTGTTGCTGATGTGCTCATCGATATACTCCTCGGTCAGCCCGGTATAGGTCGGGACATCGTACGTGTATTGCAGGGTATGGTCCCCCATCGTGAACTGAAAGTACTGGAGATTGTTATTGGCAAGGAGGTCCCCGTTTGCCACGGCAAGGTCAAGCGGGATGATCCCGTCGGGCAGGGTTGCCGGGTATTCGTGCCTGCCGACAACCCTGCCGGCAAGGGTGTACGCATTGTTTGCCGTCAGTGTGAACTTCCAGGGGGGTGCTTCCTTGCTGTATACCAGCGGGGAGGCAACGGGGACCTGGAAGAAGCCACCGTTATTTGGCAGTCCGGAAGAGGTAGCGGGGGTTGCTGACCCGAAAAGGAACGAATACCCGAAATACCCGAGAACTGCGATAACGCCAATGATAAGGACCCACTGGAGGATTGTTCTGGTACGGGACATGGATGATTACTGGATAGAAGGGGAGTGTATGAAACCTTTACGCTTTTTATTGCTGAAAAAATAATAATCCCTCATTGAGCCACGGGAATTTGTGTTCATGAATCCGAAGCGGATGCTGTTGTTGTCAGAGATTTTTTTTGCCTTCGTTCTTGTCGTGGCTGCTCTGGTTTTTTTACTGCCGCACCTCTTCCGTGGCCCGTACCAGGGCACCGGACAGTATCCTGTTGCAGTATTGCTTACCGTCTGCTGCATCGGATTTCTTGTATGGTTGGCCCGCTTCATCGCGATGGACTATCCGCTGCCCCCACATGAGGATCCCTTTCTGGGAAAAACCCGCTGCATACGGTCAACTGAGGTTAACCTGTCCTTGGACGATGCATTCGATCTCTGCCTGCGCTTCGCCGGTACTCTGCCGTCCGTGGCAGTCCTTGCAGCCGAGAGGGACAAGGGATACATCCAGGTAATTACACCGGATTCCTTCCTCCAGATTATCCCGAACTGCAATATCCAGTTCATTATCCGCTTTGAACTTGAGCCGGTCACTGCAGACAAAACGGTCATTCACTACTCCAGCCGTTATGCCCCGCTCGGTGCCAGGGGTATCGAATCCGACCGTGAAGGGATGAACAGGAGAAACGTCAGGATGATCGGAGAATTCCTGGAACAGTATCGTGTTTCGTTTAAAGAATAGGGGGGTCACCGGATCTTCGAACCCGGCTCCACCGGCCTGAAGGGGACAAGGAGCGATGCCGCGTCGCCGGCAGCGAGCACCATGCCGTTGCTCTCGACACCGAAGATCTTTGCCGGTGCAAGGTTGGTGACAACGACAACGTCTTTTCCCACCAGTTCCTCCGGCTTGTAGAACTGCTGCATGCCGGCAACGATCTGGCGCTTCTCGCTGCCGATGTCGACCATCAGTTTCAGGAGCTTGTTCGACTTCGGTACCGGTTCTGCGGACAGGACTTTTCCGGTCCGGATATCGAGTTTCTGGAATTCTTCAAAGGTAACCACGGGGATCTTCTCCGCTTTCTTGTTGGCATCGGCAACGCGTTTCTGCAGGAGGCCGTCGAGCTCCTTCACCTGGGGCTCTTCCATCCTGGCAAAGAGCGGGGTGGGGGGTTTGATGCAGGCTTCGGGCACCGGGTGCGTTGCATCGCTGATCGGGTGTCGTGCCACCTCGTCAAAATAGCCCAGCTGCTTCCAGCACCGCTCCGCTGCATCGGGCATCACCGGCTGGATGAGGATGGCAAGGGCCTTGATGATCTGGCAGGCATTCTTGATCACCTGTGCAGCCGCGGCGCGATCCGTCTTGATCAGTTTCCAGGGGGCGCTGGTCTGGATGTACGTGTTGCCGAACGCAGCAAGGCCCATGATCGCGTCGACAGCGCCCTTGAACTCGTACTCCCGCATCAGGGAATCCACGTTGACAAGGGTCTTCTCGATCTCGGCCATGATGGCCGGGTCAACAGTTCCGCCCGGGATTCCCTCGAACTCCTT
The DNA here is from genome assembly GCA_964448885.1 of uncultured Methanoregula sp. GTDB lineage: Archaea > Halobacteriota > Methanomicrobia > Methanomicrobiales > Methanospirillaceae > Methanoregula. Next base: position 76,884 of record CAYVAQ010000010.1, read on the forward strand.
CTGGGCAAAGTAGAGCGTCCGGTTCACGAAGTTGCCAAAGATGTTGACAACCTCGTTGTTGATCCGCTCGGCAAAGAGCGGCCAGGAGAAGTTGAGCTCCTTGGTGTGGCTCGTGTACGAGAGGAGGTAGTACCGGAGGTAGTCCGAAGAGAGGCCCTTGTCCAGGTAATCGTCATTGGTCCAGACCACGTACCCCCGGGACTTGGAGAATTTGTGGTCGTCGACCTTGACCATGCCGCTTGCAACAACCGCGTGCGGGACGCCGTATCCCGCACCTTTCAGGAGCGCCGGCCAGAAGATCGAGTGGTGATAGATGATGTCGCCGCCGATGAAGTGGGTGACCCGGTTCTCCCCGCACCAGTACCGCTTCCAGTCCTTGCCGTTTGCCTGTGCCCATTCCTCAGTGAAGGCGATGTAGCCGATGGGGGCGTCGACCCAGACATAGACCACGAGGTCGTCGCGGCCGGGGAACTTGACCCCCCAGTCGAGCGTCCGGGTGATGCACCAGTCATGGAGCTCGTCCTTGATCCAGCCGATGGCATAGTTCTTTGCATTGGTCGTACCCCGGAGGCTCTCGAGATGCGGGAGGAGGAAGTCCTTGAACTCCGAGAGTTTGAAGAAGAAATGTT
>CAYVAQ010000011.1:0-76926 GCA_964448885.1 uncultured Methanoregula sp.
CGGAACGGACGGAAGCCGACCTTGACCGGATCATCCAGATCCTCCTCATCATCGTCAAATACGTCATCTGGTTTGTCGTCTTCCTCATCCTCCTCCATATCTTCGAGATCGATATCACCGCGCTGCTCGCAGCCGCCGGAATTGCCGGAATTGCGGTGGCCCTTGCCGCACAGGACATCATCGGCAACTTCTTTGCCGGCATTGTCATCGCCACCGACAAACCCTTCCGCATGGGAAACCGTGTCCGGATCGATTCGTTCTTCGGCGATGTCATCGGCATCGGGACACGGAGTACACGGCTCCGGACCATGGACAACCAGGTTGTCACGATCCCCAACTCCAAGGTCACCTCCACGGTTGTGACCAATTATTCGATGCCCGACACCACCCTGAAAGTCCGGATCCAGTTCTCCGTTGCCTACGGGACAGACATGGACCGGGTCACGGAGATCCTCCTTGCTATAGCAAAGGACGCAGTGGAGAAGACGCCATGGGTCATTGCCGATCCCGCTCCCGCGGTATTCCTCCGCGAGTTCGGGGAGTCTTCTCTGAACGGGCAGCTCACCCTCTGGATCAACGATTTTGACATGCAGTGGGAGACCGAAGACTGGATCAACCGGGAGATTCTCAGGCGGTTCGAGAAAGAGGGGATTGAGATACCGTTCCGGCAGATCGATATCCGGATGCGGGAGACAACGGGTGAGCAAAGGGGATGACGCGGATGACAGGAAGAACAGTTCCTGCAGGAGTGAAAAGAGCCCCGGCCATGGCAGGTCCTTGTGAACGACGACCATGATAGCGCTTGAATACATCCTTGCCGGTGCGGCAGTCCTGATCCTGGTGAGCATCATCGCCAACAAGGTCTCCGGGCGGCTCGGCCTTCCGGCCCTCCTGATCTTCATCATTGTCGGGATGCTGGCCGGGTCAGAGGGCCCGGGCGGGATTGACTTTGACAACGCGATGGCAGCGCAGTCCATCGGCGTTATCGGTCTTGCCCTCATCCTCTTCTCGGGCGGTCTTGACACCCGGTGGTCCGAGGTCCGGCCGGTCTTCAAAAAAGGGCTCGCGCTCTCAACTGCAGGAGTCGTCCTCACGGCCCTCATTGTCAGCATCGCCGCAGACCTCCTGCTCGGGGACTCTGCCCCGGCCGGAAATGTTTAATATCCCGGCGTTTCAGTTCCCTTTTGGTGATCCATGGAACTGCCGGAGACCCCCCCTTCTTTACCAATAGCGGAGATCCAGAGGCGGTTGTCAGTAAGTCCGGAGGGGCTGTCCGGTGACGAGGCACAGGTACGCCTCCGCACGTACGGCAGGAACGTGCTCTCCGAGGAGAAGATCAGCCGGCTCGTCATCTTCCTGCGGCAGTTCAACAGCATCCTCATCTATATCCTGATCGCTGCTGCGGTCATCTCGCTCCTTGTCTCCGACATCAAGGACTTCTTCATCATCATCATCATCATCGGATTCAATGCAACCATCGGGTTCTGGCAGGAACTCAAGGCGGAGGCATCCCTTGATGCACTCAAAAAGCTGACCGAGAGCCGGGCAACGGTTATCCGTCAGGGTGTACAACAGACTGTCCCCTCGGCAGAGCTGGTCCCCGGGGACTGCGTTGTCCTCGCGGAAGGCGATCTGGTGACCGCCGACATCCGGCTCTTCTCCTCATCAGCGCTGACGGTCGATGAGTCCTCGCTGACCGGCGAGTCGGTTCCGGTGATCAAGGACCATACCGCGGTTGTGGTTAAGGATGCGCAGCCCTATGAACTCAGAAACAGCCTCCTCTCAGGGACAGCCGTGGTGAGAGGAAGCGGAAAGGGATACGTGGTTCGTACCGGCAGGAACACCTATTTTGCCGGCATTGCTGAACTCGCAAAGGAGCGATCGCCCGACAGCCCCTTCACGAAGGCCATCGCCTACTTCTCGAAGCGGTATATTGCACTCGTGCTGGTCATCTTCGCGCTGGTGGGTACAACGGCCCTCCTCCAGGGACGTCCCACGGGGGATGTCGCGTACATGCTCGTTGCCCAGATGGTCTCCGCGGTTCCCGAAGGACTCCCCATCGTTGTCACCATTATCATGGTGGTCGGGGCGCTCGCGCTCTCGAAGAAGAAGACCCTTGTCCGGCACCTGCCGGCCGTTGAGACCATGGGGAGCGCAACGGTGATCGCGTCCGACAAGACCGGGACGATCACCGAAGGGCGCCTCTCGGTCCATGACGTCTTCGCCCTTGACCGCGATGCCCTCACGACCGCAGCTGCCCTCTGCAACGATGCACGGGGCGGCAGCGGGGACCCGATCGATGTCGCCCTTGCCGTATGGGTTGACGGGTACGAGACGATCCGGGAGCACAATCCCCGCCGCTGGGAGTACCCGTTCGACACCAAGCGCAGGCTCATGGCAACCGCCAACGTCGCTCATGGCGTGGAGCGGTTCTATGTCAAGGGGGCGTACGAGGAACTCAAAAAGCATGCCGACAATGCCGATGCACTCGGCGAACTCGAGCTGCAGATCGAGGCAATGGCCGGCCGCGGGCTCCGGGTCCTTGCCTTCGGCGCAGGGAAGTGGCTCTCGGAGGACCCGGCCCACTGGAAGTTCTCGATTGCCGGGATCGTTGGTTTCATCGACCCGCCCAAGGAGAGCGCTGCAGAAGCGGTCCGGGTTGCACAGAAGGCGGGGATCCGGGTCCTGATGATCACCGGAGACCATCCTCTCACGGCCCGGGAGGTTGCCCGGTCCGTCCACATCTGGAAGGACGGCGACCGGCTGCTGACCGGCACGGAGATCGGGGCCATGAGCGACGAAGAACTTGCTGCAGCGCTGAAGCAGACGACCGTCCTTGCCCGGATCCTCCCGGAGCACAAGTACCGCGTTGTCAAGACCCTGCAGGAACACGGCGAGACGGTGACCGTGACCGGGGACGGCGTGAATGATGTACCGGCGCTGCGGGCGGCAGATCTCGGCATAGCCATGGGATCGGGGACGGAAGCGGCAAAGAGCGCGGCAAAGATGGTGATCGTGGACAACAACCTCGCAGTCATCGTGGACGCGATCCGGAACGCCCGTGTCATCGTCGACAACATCCGCAAGGTCATCTATTACCTCGTCTCCACGTCCGTTACCGAGATTGTTCTCATCAGTTCGAGCGTCGCCGCCGGGCTCCCCCTGCCCCTCCTCCCAATCCAGATCCTCTGGGTTAACCTGGTCACGGACGGGGTGCAGGACAAGACCTTCCCGTTCATCAAAGAGGAGGGAGACGTGATGCGGCGGCACCCGGTCCCGCCGTCGCGGCAGTTCTTCGATGCCCGACAGATCCGCAGGATCCTCACCTTCGGCCTCGTGATGGGGACACTCGGGACTCTGCTCTATTTGTACCTGCTCGGGATCTATGCCTATGAACTGGTGGTCACTATCATGTTCACGTCCGTTGTCTGCTTCCAGTGGCTCAACGGCCTGCAGGCGCAGATGGAGCACGAGCCCTACCTGCTGGACATAAAAAAGAGCCTCACCATCAACCCGTATATCTTCTATGGGATCGGCGCAGGGATACTCCTCCAGCTCGGTGCGATCTACCTGCTCCCGGGCATCTTCGGGACCGCCCCGCTCGCCCCTGAACACTGGGGGTACGTGATCGCCATGTCGCTTGCAGCGTTCTTCCTCGTGGAGGCGATCAAGTGGCTGGAGTACAGGGGGACGCATCCCATGCAATGACCGGGTGAAAAAACCGTTCCGGTCCTCCCAATGACAAAATATTTGGAATCTTATACAGAGGTATTCACATACGTTCATGAAACGGGAGATCGTCCATGACACAGGAAGAACGAGAGAGCAGACCGCCGCATGACAGCCCCCCTGCACCCGAATGGCGGTGTGCAGTCTGCGGTTTTGTCTTCAGGGGGGAAAGACCACCGAAAGGCTGCCCGGTCTGTCACAGTCCGTCCGGGGAGTTTGTCCAAAACGGGCCCCGGTCAGAGCTCACCTATGACGGGGAGCCCTTCGATGTCCTCCTGATCAACGGCAGTACCCACCGCGCGGGCAACACCGGCTACATGGCCGATCTTGCGGAGGTGGTGCTCCGCGAACAGGGCATTTCGTACCGTCGCTACAACCTCAACGAACACACGATCGATTACTGCTGGTGCTGTTACGCGGTGCGGGCAGAGTCCTGCACCTACCCATGCCGGAACACGAAAGACGACATGCCGGCGTTCCATAAGATGCTTGCCGCATCAAAGGCGGTCATCATCGTCTCTCCCATCAACTGGAACAGCATGTCGGCACGGCTGAAGGCATTCCTCGACCGGACCACCTGCCTGAACAACGTCTATCACCTGAAAAAGCCAGGTTATACCGAGGGAAAAATTGCAGGGATCCTCGTCAACGGGCACGAGGACGGGGCCATCAAGACCGCAATGGACATCTGGCTGAACTTCGAGCAGCTGGGATATATCCTTGCGCCGTTCGGGATCGGTTTCAGGACCCATGGGTCCGAGTTCAACAGCAGCACGGACCGGGAATTTTTCAAAAACGACGAACTCGTTGTCCGGCAGGCAACAGGGGTGACGAGCAACGTCATCGCCCTGATGAAGGAGGGCCTCGAGGAGCGGCTGAAGGGCCGGCTCGTGCCGGTCACTGAATGAGCGGGCAGTCACCCACAGGAGTGGCGGTGTACAGGCCGCGCCCTGCTCCATGCCATGCTGCACCGGGCAGCACCGGGTGGATCACCCCGCCCTGTGATGACAGCCATAGAGCAGTACCCTGCTCACAAGGGGTGGGGAGGAGTGAAGGAAAATATCCATGGATCGCTGGTCGTCACAAATCGGGTTCGTCCTTGCCGCAATCGGTGCTGCTGTCGGCCTTGGAAATATCTGGCGTTTCTCCGCAGTTCTCGGCCAGAACGGCGGCGGGGCGTACCTCATCCCCTATTTCATCGCGGTTTTTGTCTTTGCGCTGCCACTCATGATCCTTGAAATCGCAGCAGGGCGCCGGTCACGGGGAACGGTCGTCTCTGCATTTGCCGCGGTCCGGCCCGGTTTCGCCATCGCCGGCTGGATCGTCTGTATCGTCTCGTTCCTCATCACCAGTTACTACCTTGTCATCACCGGCTGGACCCTTGCATATCTCACATTCACGGTTACCGGCACGGGGATCTCCTTTGCCGCGTTCACCGGGTCGTACGAACCGGTCCTCTTTGCCCTCGCCTGCGCGATCATCACCGGCCTTGTCGTCTCGGCCGGTGTGCGGGAGGGTATCGAGCGGCTGGTTGTTGTCCTCGTCCCGTTCTGCATCGGTATCCTCGTCATCATGGCATTGTACAGTACCACCCTGCCGGGCTTCTCTGCGGGCCTTGCCTACCTCTTCACCCCCGATTTCTCCATCCTTGCCGATCCGGGTATCTGGCTTGCCGCGTTCGGGCAGGCCCTCTTTTCCCTCTCGGTCGGGGAGGGGATCATGCTCACGTACGGGGCCTACATGGCAGATGAGCAGGACATACGGCGGTCTGCGCTGCTCATCACGGTAACAGACACATCCGTGGCGCTCCTTGCCGGCCTGGTCATCTTCCCGGTCGTCTTCTCGTACGGCCTCTCTCCTGCGGCAGGAGCGGAACTTGCCTTCACCACCCTTCCCATGGCATTTGCCGCAATGCCGTTTGGCCATATCCTTGCGATCGCGTTCTTTGCAGTTCTCTTCTCTGCTGCCATCACGACGACCGTTGCCTGCCTTGAGGTCTGCGTTGCGGCAGTCCGGCATACTACGCCATGGTCCCGGAAGAAGACCTCCCTCATCCTCACCCTGCTCCTGCTGGCACTGACGCTCCTGCCGGCCCTCAGCTACAGTGCGCTGCGCCTCACGATTGCCAATGTTCCAGTCCTCGACTTCATGGACGAGACCGCAGGGACACTCGGCCTCCACCTCACCGCCATCCTGCTTGCGGTCGTCTTCTGCTGGTTTTCTCCCCAGCAATCGTTCTATGAGAGCGTCGGGGGGGCCACACGGGTGAACCGCGCCATCTTCCTGCTCTGCAGGTACCTGATCCCGGCAGTGCTGATCCTCACCGTGACCATCGAGATCCTCTCGGGGCTGCACCTGCACGTTGCCGCATACCTGCCCGGGACGCTCTTTCCGGGCAGGTTCCCCCTGGCCGGAGGCCTCGTGCTCGTTGCAGCCATCGCCATCCTTGCCACCTTCATTGCGACCCGCATGCGCAGGTGACGATCGTTTCCCGGACCCTTGCCTGATGCCGCGTTGTCCCTGATCGCGTTCAGCTTGTTGAGACCTTCAAGTGTACGAAGTCTGCCAATGGTACAGAGCCTGACAGGGTTTTTCCGGTCGGGCCCCGGCAACCAACAAATCATCGCAGCGGAGCGGGAGACACAACGGGCCGGCATGCCGTAGCCATTCTGTCAGGAACAAGGGTGCGGGGTCGGATTATTCGCTCTTTCCGGACCGGGCATAGGCTTTTATGATATCGGTCCGCGTGAGGAATCCTTCCAGGGTGTCCGGCGAGTTCTTCGCGACAACCGGGAGGTGGTTGAAATCCCCGCCAACCATGATCTCAAGGGCACCCTCGAGACTGTCCTCCGGGTGGATGACGACCGGTTGACGCGTCATGGCCTCGCGGACCGAGGGCAGAATCCCTTCCGCAGCAAGGAGGTTTCGTGCATCCCTTGTCGTGATGATCCCGACAAGGCGCCCGTCTTCGATGACGGGAAAGCCGGTATGCCCGGTCGTTTCTACCAGCTCCGCAACTTTCATGGACTCGTCCGCGGGAGACAGAGAGATGACCGATCCACAGGGGGTCATGATGTCACGGACAGGGATCTTCGAGAGGATTTTCTGGTTAAATTCACCACGATGGGCTCCGGATTGAGCTTTTGTCGGGACCTGGGCACGGAAGATTGTCTTCTCACCGGTCAGCAGGGTTGAGACGGCAACGGCAGCCATGGCAGGTACAAGGATGGTTATCGTCCCGACCATCTCGACTACCATAATCAGGACCGCGATGGGCGCGTTTGCCACGCAGCCGAAAAGCGAGATCATCCCGACAACGACAAACACCGGCACTGCCTCAATCGGGACATACCCCGGGGCCAGGATGTGCAGGATCATGCCCAGAGCCCCGCCGGCCGCAGCACCTATGGTGAGCCCCGGGGCAAAGACGCCCCCGCTGCCCCCGGAACCGAGGGTAAGGGACGTTGCCAGGATCTTGAGAAATGGCAGAAGGATGAGCACGATGAGCGGGACCATCGAATAGATCATGAGCTGGTCAAATCCGTAACTCGATCCGAGGCTCGCAAGCCCGAGCATCTCCCCCTCCGGGGAGATGAACGCCAGGGTTACCACAAGGATCCCGAGGATGATTGCCCCTGATACCGGTTTCAGGTACGGGGGAAGGTTGTGGCGACGGAATGCCGCAGCGAACTGGTCCCTGCTCCAGTAAAAGGTGGAGATATAGAGGATCCCGAAACCTGCGCACAGGATCCCAAGCAGGAGGAAGAGGGGGATCTGCCAGACATTCCAGGAGAGGGGCCCGAGCGCGAAAATCGGTTCGTACCCTTCGAAGAACCCGAAGATCGCATACCCGATGACCGATGCAAGAAAGGCAGGAACGATGGCATCTGATTCGAAGTCGCGGGTATAGAGCACTTCCGCTGCAAGAACCGCGCCCCCGAACGGCGCTTTGAATATCGTCCCGATACCGGCCCCGATGCCGGTAGTCATTGCTATCCGCCGCTCGCGGGGAGACAGGCCAAGCATGTCCGCAACCATCGAGCCGAACCCGGCCGAGATCTGGGCGGAGGGGCCTTCCCTTCCTGCACTCCCTCCCGTAGAGATCGTGAGGATTGCCGTGACCGCCTTCAGGACCGGGACCCTCCTCCGTATCATCCCGTCGCCGTGGAACGCCCGTATTGCCGCATCGGTCCCATGTCCCTCAGCCTCGGGAGCAAACCGGGTCACGAGGAGCCCGGTCATGAGACTCCCGAAGATCAGGATCGGGAGCAGCAGTACAAGCGAATGCGGCTCCTGCCACTGGCTGATCTCCGCTATGGTCTGCCCCTCCTGGGGGTACGAAAACTTCAGGAGGTATCCCATGAAAAATGCTGTTCCCCACCGGAGTCCTTCAAAGAACAGCAGTGCCCCAAAACCGGCGATAACCCCGACAACCATCGCGATAACAAGAATCCGTTTTGTCGGGGTGATATTGGGGGGAAGAGAAATTTTCATGCAAACCAACAGGTTTTTTTATTTTTTTTTCGAGTTCTAATAAATCATTCTTATTGACTCTTCGCGGAAATTAACCATACATGAACCGGGGGGTGCAGCGGACCCGCCGGCAGAGTATCCGCAGGGTGATGTATATCACAACCGGAGAAACAGTACCATTATGACCATCGAGCGGAAGATCGCCGGTGCCTTTGCCCTTGATGACGAGACCTGGCGCCGGCATGCAAATCCCTGGAGCGTGCTCCTGCGTAACACGGTTCTTCCCATTCTCGTCCTCGCATTCTGGAGCCGGCTCTGGCTTGGCTGGTATGCGCTCGTCCCGGTTGCAATTGCCCTGCTCTGGACCTGGTACAACCCCCGGATCTTTCCTGCTCCAAAAACCTTTGACCACTGGGCATCGAAAGCGGTCTTCGGGGAGCGAGTCTGGCTGAACCGCGATGTTGTTCCAGTACCCGTGCACCACCGCACTGCTCCGAACATCCTCTCCGCAGTCTCCGGCACCGGGATGCTCGTTGTCATCTGGGGTGTGTGCGCCTTCGATGTGTGGCCGACCCTGTTCGGGATGGCGCTGGTCTATTGCGGGAAACTCTGGTTCCTTGACCGGATGGCGTGGCTCTGGGAGGAGATGAAAGACTCCTGTGATCAGTACCGATCATGGCAACATCCCTGATTATTACTTCTGGTTACTAAGGGGGGTAGAGATTTCCTTTTCCCTTCAGGATAGTCGGCACAAACACTTTATATCCCAAACTGCAAGGAGCATATCAGACAATGGTGCACCATTTCCTTATTTCTGTTTAACGTCTCTCTGTTTTCGCACCTTCCCCTAAAGGCGAAGAGTCTGCAAAAAGCAACCTCTTCAGAGTGAATTATGACCAGACTCATGATAGTGTCAAACCGGCTGCCCGTAACCGTCCAGAAACGGAGTGGGAAGATGCATGTATCCCCCAGTGTCGGGGGCCTTGCAACCGGACTAGGATCGATTTATTCCGAAAAGGATGCAATATGGCTGGGATGGCCCGGCATTTCCGCGGGAAAACTGCAGGCACAGGATAAGGACACGATCACCGGCCTGCTGAGGGATATCAAATGCGAACCGGTCTTTCTCTCCGATCTCGAGTTTGAGAAATACTATAACGGGTTCTGCAACAAGGCAATATGGCCGCTGTTCCACTATTTTTCCCATTATGCAGATTATGACCCGGCATACTGGAAAGGGTATGTCAAGGTAAACAGGAAGTTCTGCGATGCAATCTGTGCGTCTGCAGGGCCGGACGATCAAATCTGGATCCACGACTACCAGCTGATGCTGGTGCCGGGCATGCTGCGGGAGAAAATGCCGGACGCGACCATCGGTTTCTTCCTCCATATCCCCTTCCCCCAGTATGAGATCTTCCGGCTTATGCCGTGGAGGAGGGAGATCCTTGAAGGTCTCCTTGGTGCCGATCTTATCGGGTTCCAAACGTTTGAATATGCGACCTATTTCTTCAACTGTGTCCGGAGAATTCTCGGGTATGAGCAGAAGATGACGTGGGTTGATACCGGGGAACGGCGGGTGCGGGTGGACACGTTTCCCATGGGAATCGATTATAGGCGTTTCTCAGGCCATTCTTCCGACTCTGACGTAAAAAAGGAGATCCTCCGCCTTCGGAAGTCACTTCCCCCGGGAAAGATCATCCTCTCTATCGATCGCCTGGATTATTCCAAGGGAGTCCCCCTCCGCCTGAAGGCGTTCGATCACATGATGGAGGCTCACCCAGAATACCGGGAGAAAGTAACCCTCATTCTCGTAGCCGTCCCGTCACGGACACGGATCGAGCAGTATGCACAGCTCCGGCACGAAGTTGAGCAGCTTGTCGGCCGGATCAACGGAAAACATGCAACCATGTGCTGGACGCCCGTTCGCTACCTGTTCAAGTCCCTGCCGTTCAGCCGCCTGCTTGCGCTCTATACTGTTGCCGACCTTGCGCTGATCACCCCGGTTCGTGACGGCATGAACCTGATGGCGAAAGAATACCTTGCAACCAAGGGCAGCGGGGATGGAATGCTCATCCTGAGCGAGTTTGCCGGTGCGGCAAAGGAGCTGGGGGAGGCTATCCTTGTCAACCCGAACAATAGTGCAGAATTCGGTGATGCCATCTACATGGGACTGAATCTGCCGGAAGAGGAACGCAGGGAACGCGTCAGGACCATGCAGGAACGGCTCATGCGATACGACCTGGCACACTGGACCAGTGATTTCCTCGATGTGCTCCAGCAGACAAAAGCCAGCCAGGAGATGCTTGCAGCACGGTTCATCGATGCGATGACGACATGGCACCTGACAACAGAATTCCGGAACGCGTCACGACGGGTGCTCTTCCTTGATTATGACGGCACCCTCGTCCCGCTTGCCAGGACCCCTCAGCAGGCAAGGCCCGACCCGGAGATCCTCGACATCCTCCGCAGGCTTTCGCAGGATCCCAGAACCAGCGTGATTATCATCAGTGGAAGGGACAGAACGATGCTCGATTCATGGTTCGGGGATCTCGACGTCGGGCTGATAGCTGAACACGGGATCTGGATCCGGGAGAAGGGGAAAGACTGGGAGATGCTGCGCATGGTCACAAAAGAATGGAAGAACGAGATCCGGCCCATTCTCGAACGCTACGTTGACCGGACGCCGCGGACGTTTGTCGAGGAGAAAGAATACTCGCTTGCCTGGCATTACCGGAATGCCGACACCTTCCTTGCCCACATCCGTTCCGGGGAACTGCGGGAGGACCTGATGCTTCGTACCAAGAGCCTCCGGCTGGCTCTCCTGGAAGGGTCCAAGGTCTTCGAGGTGAAGAGCGCCGATGTCAACAAGGGGGCTGCAGTGCAGCACTGGCTGAAGAACAATACGTACGATTTCATCTTTGCCGCAGGGGATGACCGCACTGACGAGGACATCTTTTCCGCCGTCCCCGCCGGGTCCTTCACCACCAAGGTGGGAGCCAACCCATCCCAGGCACTCTACAGCGTACGGTCAAGCCATGAGATCCGGAGCCTGCTCGCGACATGGTGCAGCAAAAAGCCGGCATTGCCCAGGAAGAAACCGTCCGGGCCGGTGCGGAAACGTCGCGATGCGGGATCATCGCGGTGAGGCCGCCGGAGAGCCGCGGGAGACATCACAGCACGAAGATGTCGTGGACCGGATCAGTCGCGGGCATAGGTTATTGTCAGATCGCGCAGGTATCCGGCCAGTTCCCCGGTTATCATGCCCTGTGAAAGCCGCCATTTCCAGTTACCGGTATCCGTACCGGGACGGTTCATCCGCGACATTGCCCCGAGATTGAGGAGGTCCTGCACCGGAATGATGACAGTATCGGCTACGCTTGCCATCGCAAGCCGGATGAACGCCCTGCTCAGCTCGTTGTCAGGAACTTCCGTTCCGAGATACCGGCGTATGCGGTCCCGGTGGGCAGGTGTTGCCTCCCCCTCGATCCAGCCCCGTACAGGATTGTTGTCATGCGTGCCGGTATAGAGAATGCAGTCACGGATGACATTGTGCGGGAGGTATGGGCTCTCGGGGAACCCGTCCTCGAATGCGAACAGGAGCACTTTCATGCCGGGGATCCGGAACTGCCGCATCACTTCCCGTACGTCCGGGGTTATGACCCCGAGGTCCTCGGCAATTACCGGAAGGCAGGGGAACCGTTTTTTGAGCGCAGAAAGCAGGCCTGCTGCCGGGGCCTCAACCCACTTCCCGTCCATGGCAGTCCGCGACCCGGCGGGGACTTCCCAGCAGGCGACAAGGCCGCGGAAATGGTCGATCCGGACATAGTCAGCGAGTGAGAGGTTGCGCTCCATCCGCTGCAGCCACCAGGAGAAGCCGGTTTTCTGCAGTTCGTCCCACCGGTATACCGGGTTATACCAGAGCTGCCCGGTTGCGCTGAAGTAATCGGGAGGGACCCCAGCCACGACCGTTGGCATGAGGTCGCTGTCCAGTTTGAAGAGGCCCGGGTGACTCCAGACATCCACGCTGTCATAATCCACGTAAATGGGAAGATCCCCGATGATCCGGATCCCCCGCTGCCGGCAGTACGCGTGGAGGTCGTGCCACTGCTGCAGGAATACAAACTGCAGGAAACGGATACGGTCAATTTCCCCGTGCAGGCGCTCCTGTTCCCTCATGACTGCTTCCGGGTCATGCCGCCTCAGCTCTTCCGGCCACCGGTTCCAGACCTGGCCGTTCCTGTCAGTCCTGATGGCAAGGAAGGCGGAAAAGTCATCGAGCCACCATGCGTTCTGCCGGCAGAATATATCGAACTCCCGCCGCTCAGATTCCTTCCTGAACCGCTCCCAGGCAAGGGTGAAGAGCCGCTCCCGAAACTGGATGATGCGGGAGAAATCTGCAGGTGAGTCGCGGAATGGTTCGGATATGCGGGTATCCGATTCATCCAGGTACCCGTCCTGCACCATCTGTTCCGGGCTGATCAGGAGGGGGTTGCTGGCAAAAGCCGAGATGCTGTGGTACGGGTTATCGTCATGGGCGGGATCCGTCGGGTTGAGCGGGAGGATCTGCCAGTATCTCTGACGGCTTTCAAAAAGGAAATCCGCAAACCTGTACGCAGCGGGACCGAGATCGCCAATGCCATACATTGATGGGAGGGATGTTATATGCAGGAGGACTCCGCTGCCCCGCATGTTCATGATACCGCACCTCTATCAGGCAATGCCCGCAAGGAAATGATAAAGATTTCCATAATTTCACTCATCGTATCCCTCCGAGGATATATCTCAGTACCTGGAACGGAATATTGATCCTGTCCGGGCGGTAGTTCAGGATGAACCCGGTCTTTGTGAGGGCGCGCTCGAGCAGGTACGTATTGATGAGGAGGTCGATATCTTCCGGTTTTTTTGGCACAAACTCTGCGGAACCGGCGGCCTCGAGATACCCGGAAAGGAACGTCTGCGAGATGTAGCGACACCAGAACTCAGCCCAGGGTTTCAGCTGCCGGATCTCGTCCGGGCCAAGCGTTGCTTTCTTCAGAAGGATCGACCATGCTGCATAATTCAGCGACCAGATCATCCCGGCAACGTCGCGGAACGGGCAGTACTTCAGCCTTCGCTCCCCGGGCAGCCGGGTCGGGTCGCCCTCGAAGTTCGTGATCGTGAAGTCCTTGCCGGTATACAGCACCTGGTCGAGATGGTAGTCCCCGTGGATACGCATCTTTATCGTCGGGATCTTGCGCAGGGTCAGCTTTTTTAAGGATTCGACAACAGCCGGTTCAAGCGAGAGGATCTCCTGCAGTTCTTCCGCGAAATCGGGATCTATGGTCGGGGCGTTCATTTCCAGAAGCCACATCGTCCGGCGGGCAAGTGTCTGGAATGACTGATATACTGCCCGCTGGTAAAGGCGGGTAAACGGTTCCGGTGCGAATGCAGGATCCGTTGCGGATGATGCAAGGGCGAGATGGAGTTCTGCGGTACGTTTCCCGAGGAGCCGGACCATATCGATGAAGAAGAGATCGATGAGTTCCAGTATTTCATGGGGGATTTCCCCGGAGGTGCCGGGCACGGGATACCGTGCCAGTACCGGCGGGCTCCCGCTCCGGGAGAGGATGCGTTCGTAATATTTTTCGAGCATTCCCTCCGTGAACATCCGGGCTGTTGCCTGGCCGGGGGGATTTTCCTCGAGGAGGCCCAGCGTGACGGGCGGCAGCCCGTTACGCCGGTACTCGAGCGACCCGGCAAGGGTGGGACAATGCCGGAACCGCGTATTGCGATGGAGGAAGAGAAGCATCTCCTGTTCGGGGCTTGTACCCTCTTCGACCCGGTTATAGATTTTCAGGATGTGGGTGTCTGCATAGGTTATGAGAGTAAACGGCTGGGTTGCAGGGAATATCTGGGAGGGTTTTTTCCCGTTCTGTTCTCCGATACGCGTGCTGGTTTTCGCCAGTTTCTGCGATACCAGCGTACCACCATTCCCGCGGATTTTTACCCTTGCGGTCATGAGAAGGAGCAGCATATCGCGGAAGGTGGAGTCGTAGATGCTCTCGTGCAGGATCCCTTTTTCAGGACCAAGGGAAAGGTGCATGATAACGACCTGCGGAACCTCCTTTAAGAACAGGTCGGCATTGTTGCCGGTACTGAACATGACCGGCAGGAAGAAGAACTCGGACAACCCGTCCGTGTAGGTGACCTCGATAAGGACAAGGGAAACATTCCCCGACACATCGTCAGTGAGGGGGAACTGCTCGATGATGACCGCCCTCCGTATCGATGGCGAGATGGTCCCAAAGCCGGGCCACTTGTTTAAGTAATCGACAAGGATCTCCTCGATCAGGCCGCGTCTCTTGCATTCGATAAAATTCCGGCATGTTGAGGGAAGCGAGAGGGAGGGGATTTCCCTGAACCGGCAGACCTCGGTTCCTTCCCCGCACCGGGTCAGCAGGAACCAGTAATAATCATGGGGCCCGAGGGTCAGTACATAGGATTTTGCGGAAATTGTGGGAAACTTTGTCTGGCTGAAGATTTCACGTGGGAGCGTTCCCGAGTATTGCGGCAGATCGAGGCTGACATACTGGGGGGACTTGGAGAGATTGAAGACAGCCAGGATATGTTCGTCCTGGTACTCCCGGATGAACGCGAGGATCTTGGCATTGGCGGTTGCCAGGAACCGGATATCTCCCCGGCTGAACGCCCGGTATCGCCGGGCTACCCGTATCATGCGCTTGATCCACCAGAGAAATGACGACGGGTTGAGCTGCTGGACTTCCACGTTCACCGCTTCGTAGTGGTATTCCGGGTCGATAATGATAGGGAGGTACAGCTGCTGGGGGTTTGCACCCGAAAACCCGGCGTTCTTGTCAGCACTCCACTGCATCGGGGTCCGCACGCTGTTGCGGTCCCCGAGATAGAAATTATCCCCCATCCCGATCTCGTCGCCATAATACAGGATGACCGTACCCGGCAGCGAGAAGAGAATTGCGTTGATGAGCTCCATCTCGCGCCGGTCATCCCGCATCAGGGGCGCAAGCCTCCGCCGTATCCCGAGATTGACGCGCTGGTGGGGGTCCTGCGCATAGACCCGGTACATGTAATCGCGTTCCTCATCGGTGACCATCTCGAGCGTCAGTTCGTCATGGTTCCGGAGAAACAGGCCCCACTGGCAGGTCTCCGGGATCTTCGGTGTCGCGTTGAGGATGTCGATGACCGGGTAGCTGTTCTCCATCCGCAGCGCCATGAAAAGGCGGGGCATCAGCGGGAAATGGTATGCCATGTGCGCTTCGTCGCCGTTACCGAAATACGCGGCCGCGTCCTCGGGCCATTGGTTGGCCTCGGCGATCAGCAGCCTGCTTTTAAACCGTTTGTCGATATGGGCCCGGAGTTCCTTTAAGAAGGCATGGGTTTCGGGAAGGTTTTCGCAGCTCGTCCCTTCGCGCTCGTACAGGTACGGGACTGCATCAAGTCGCATACCGTCGACACCGAGGCTGAACCAGAAATCCGCAACCGCAAGGATCGCTTTCCTGACATGGGGACTGTCATAATTCAGGTCCGGCTGGTGCGAGTAGAACCGGTGCCAGTAGTAAGCCTTCGCCACCGGGTCCCACGACCAGTTGGACGATTCAAAGTCCTTGAAGATGATCCGGGCATCCCGGTACTTCTCGGCAGTATCGCTCCAGACGTAAAAACTCCGCCAGCGAGACCCGTTTTTCGCCCGCCGGGACCGCTGGAACCACGGGTGCTGGTCCGAGGTATGGTTGAGCGCCAGTTCGATGATGACCCGGATCCCCCGCTGGTGAGCGGCAGCGAGGAAGTCCTTAAAATCCTTCAGCGTCCCGTAATTCGGGTGGATGTCGTAATAATCAGCGATATCGTACCCGTCGTCCTTGAGGGGGGAGGGGTAAAACGGCAGGAGCCAGATGGCAGTTGCACCAAGGTCACGTATGTAGTCGAGTTTTCTGGTCAGGCCGCGGAAATCCCCGATACCATTCCCGTCGCTGTCACAGAACGCCCTGACATGCACCTCGTAAATGATGGCGTCCTTGAACCACAGCGGGTCATCTTCGAGGTCCGGGTCGGTTTTCTTTGCAGGTGCCATGGGGTACCAGTCCGGAGGCAGGCAGACCTGGATATCGGCAGGAAGGGATGAGCGGGGGAGGGCCCCCGTTCGCGTTCATGGATGGAACAGGATTGCCACGATATACCATGCGGTTCATGATAGTATATAAACCCGCGTTCCCGCATTGCCGGCACCAAATCTGCTTCCTCGGTTTCTTCCCATGGATTCCGGCATCCTTACGGGATCCGGCGATATATGACGCCTCATGAAGGCCTGCATCATGTGCGGGGGCGAGGGCACCCGCCTGCGCCCGCTCACGTTCGAACGGCCAAAGCCCTGTGTCCCGATTATGAACCGCCCTTCGGTCCTGCACCTCGTCTCCCACCTGTCCAACCAGGGGTTTCGCGACATTGTCGTGACTCTCGGGTACATGGGCAGCATCATCGAGGAGGCACTCGGGGACGGGTCGCTCTTCGGTACCGATATCACGTACGTGTATGAGGAGAAGAAACTGGGAACGGCTGGCAGCGTTAAAAACGCACAACAGTATCTTAACGGGCACGACTTCCTTGTTGTCGGGGGGGACCATGTCACCGACATCAACCTGCTCGATTTTTACCGCTCTCACCAGAAACACGAGGCCCTGGTCTCAATCGGCCTTCTCTCGATCGACGATCCTTCTGAATACGGAATAGCGGAAATCGATGCCAGTTATGACATCAAACGATTCCGGGAGAAACCGGCACCGGGAGAGATCTTCTCGAGTCTTGCCAGCACGGGCATGTATGTCTGCAGCCCGGAAGTCTTCGACCATATCCCGCCGGATACCCGGTTTGATTTTGCCCGGGACCGTTTCCCGCAGCTCATGGACAGGGGATACGGAATCAAAGGGTGGCTTGCACGAGGAAACTGGACCGATGTTGGGAATCCTCGTTCGCTCCGCCATGCAGAACAATGGATCCTCCAGGATCTCAGAGTTGCAGGAATCCTTGGCAACCTGTCCATGCTCGGGGCCCAGGTACGGGGACCTGTGCATTTTGGGGATTCCATCACGCTTGGGAAAAACACAAAAGTCATCGGGCCGGTCTCGATCGGCCCGGGAACGACTGTCGGCGATGATGTCCTGATCGGTCCGTACACGAGCATAGGGGATGGTTGCATTATCCGGAACAATGCCAGGATCTTCTCGTCATCGATTTACAACCGGGTTGTCATCGGCATGAACAGTACCATATCCGGAAGCATCGTTGACAACGACACCCACATCGGGATGCATTGTAATATCGGGAATGATACGGTTGTCGGCCCGAGGGTTGTTCTGAGGGACCGGGTGGTAGTTCATTCGGGTACACGACTCTGGCCGGAAGTTGTTGTTCCTGACGGCACAATTGTCACCATGAACCTGCTCAATGAGGAGTTCGATACGCGATACAACGGGTCATAACCCACGTACAACCGGGGGCACGAAATGGCCCCATCCGTTCCCAGTAAAGGCCCGCGTTAACCTAGGTTGTCATGCCGGATCTTCCTGCGGCGGATCGCGAAGAGGACAATCGCGATGCAGATGAAGATTAAGAAGAACGAGAACCGCATCAGGATCGCCTGCGTCACCGGCACCCCAACTGGGGAGGCAAGGAATCCGCCGACCAGAAAGAGCAGGGTCACGATGCAGACCGTAGGGATGGCATAGTACCGCTCCGACCAGAACGAGAGTACCAGGGGGACGAGATAGAGGAGCCAGACCGGCTCACCGAGGGGCGTCATCGTGTCGAGCAGGTACACGCCCAGAAAGACAAAGACGGTAATCAGTGCAATTCCCATATCGGAAGCGAGGACATGGAATATTCGTAATACAGGTGTCGGATGATGGGGCCGGGCAAGAGTCATGGGGTCCTGTCTGGTACGATACTACCGGTACCATCGTTTTTTTTAAGTGATAAAAACCCTTGCGAAATGCATCGTCCACGGCCTGCCGGGACCCCGGCTGATTCATCCTGAAAGGTCACAACCAGCCCCCGTTTTGCATTTCCGTCCTGCAAAATGCATGGAACAGAAAGGGTTTAAAGGGTGAGCCCCCAGTAACACTCACCGAGCAGTGCATCCTCAGTATCACCCAGTTCCGTTTGTGACCTGCAGAAATGCTTTCGCGCTGCTCAACCCCTGCCCTCTGACGGGCAAGAGATACCCCCCCTAACCGAGGTGAGAAAAATGAACCCGAAGTACATTACGTCAGTGTCCGAGCTCGACAACCTTGTCGGGCTCGCTCCCAAAGAGCGGGAGAAGATGGAAGTCGTGACGGACCTGTTCCCGTTCCGGTCCAACGAGTACTATCTCTCGCTCATCGACTGGAAAGACGGCCACGACCCCCTCAGGAAGATCGTTATTCCGGACTCTTCTGAGCTCGCAACGGGTGGCTGTACCGATCCGTCCTGCGAGAAAGATTATACCAAAAAACCCGGCCTGCAGCACAAATATGACCAGACCGGCCTGCTCCTCCTCACCGATGTCTGCGGCGGCATCTGCCGCTTCTGTTTCCGCAAACGCCTCTTCATGACCTGCGAGCGGGAGACTGTAAAGGACGTTTCAGACAATATCGAATATATCCGCGACCACCGGGAGATCACCAATGTCCTCCTGACCGGCGGTGACCCCCTGACACTCGAGACCCGGCAGCTCGAATCCGTGCTCCGCGAACTCCGGGAGATCCCGCATGTCAATATTATCCGGATCGGCAGCAAGATGCTTGCGTACAACCCGTACCGTATCCTCAATGACAGCAGCCTTGTCCCGATGCTCTCGCGCTACAGCACCCCGGAGAAGCGCATTTACCTCATGGCGCACTTCAACCATCCCCGCGAGCTCACGGAAGAGTCGATCCGGGCCGCAGACGAACTCCGTAAAGCCGGCGTGGTCATCGTCAACCAGACCCCCATCCTGAACGGGATCAACAACGATCCCGCCACCCTGACCGCACTCTTCCGCCGGGTCTCGTTTGCGGGCATATCCCCCTACTATGTATTCCAGTGCCGGCCCACCCTCGGCAACCAGGTCTTCCAGGTCCCGCTCGAGGAGTCCTACGAGATCCTCCAGCGGTCCTGGCATGCCTGCTCGGGGCTTGCCAAGCGGGCGCGGTTCGTCATGTCCCATGCAACCGGCAAGATCGAGATTGTCGGCAGGACTGCCGAACATGTCTTCATGCGGTACCACCAGGCTGCAGAGAAGGCAGATATCGGGAGGTTCATGGTCTTCCGGTCGAACCCGGTTGCCCGGTGGTTCGATGACTACGAGCACCTGCTGACGGACTTTAAGCCGAAGAAGATGTGGTTGTTCTAGGAGGGGTCCTTTTTGGCAACTGCATCCAGCGCACCACGGGGAGCCCGGCAGACAGACCCGTCTCCAGATGCCCCCTCGCCGTTTTCCGGGGTTACCGGGCAGGTACGGAACACCGTTAAGGATTTCATCTCCATCATCAGGGCACACTACTTTGGGGCGGAGCATTCCGAAGATCCCGGGGTAATCCGCCAGAAACCGGGCTCTGCAGAGGCCGGCCCGGAATACTGGAGGGACTGGCGCTGGCAGGTCCGGCATGCTGTACGGGATATTGATACATTTCAGCAAATCCTGGGAATCCGGTTCAGCCCTGATGAACAGGAGGAGATCAAAAAGACCATTGAAAAATTCCCGTTCCGCATTACCCCCTATTACCTCTCGCTCATCGATGTCAACGATTATAAAAACGACCCCATCTTCAAACAGGCCTTCCCCTCCCCGGCGGAACTGATTGTGGAGACCTATGAGATGGCGGATCCGCTTGCCGAAGACAAGGACAGTCCCTGCCCCTGTATCACGCACCGGTACCCGGACCGTGTCCTGTTTCTTGTCAGTAATACCTGTGCCATGTACTGCAGGCACTGCACCCGCAAACGGAAGGTCGGTGACATCGACTCCATTCCGGGAAAAGATGAGATTCGGAAGGGAATCACCTACATCCGTACCCACCCGCAGGTCCGGGACGTCCTCCTGTCAGGGGGAGACCCGTTTATGCTCAGTGATGAGTACCTTGACTGGATCCTCTCAGAACTCCGGGCCATCCCTCACGTGGAAGTGATCCGGATAGGGACGAGAGTCCCGGTTGTCCTCCCCTTCCGGGTTACCGATGAACTGGTCGCGGTCTTAAAAAAGCACCACCCGATCTGGGTCAACATGCAGTTCAACCACCCAAAGGAGATGACAGAATCCGCCCAGGCTGCTGTCAGAAAACTCGCAGATGCCGGAATACCCCTTGGCAACCAGTCCGTCCTTTTGGCCGGCATCAATGACTGCCCCCGGATCATGAAGGCTCTTGTCCACCAGCTGGTCAAGAACCGCATCCGCCCGTACTATCTCTACCAGTGCGATCTGTCTGAAGGAATCAGCCATTTCCGGACTCCGGTTTCCAAAGGTATCGAGATCATGGAAAACCTTATCGGGCACACGAGCGGGTTTGCCGTTCCCCGCTATGTTGTTGATGCCCCGGGCGGGGGCGGGAAGATCCCGGTATTTCCCAATTATCTCCTCACGTGGTCGGTACATAAGGTGGTCCTCCGCAATTACGAGGGGATGATCTGCACCTACCAGGAGCCGGCACATTATGACCGCATCTTCTGCAACGGGGATTGTGATGCCTGCAAACTGCAGCTGAATACTGACAGGGCTGATGAGTCACGAGTAGTCGGTGTCGCAAAACTGCTTGCCGACTATGATGAGACAACCACCCTGATCCCGGAAAATACGGACCGGATTGAGCGGAGGCATGATGACGCAGAGTGATGTGGTCATGCACCACGGCAGGAGCATCATCCAGCACGGGCACTATAACAACCGGGTCTATATCATGAAACTGGCCACGGAGGATGCTCCCGACATCATCCGGATTGCGGATGACCTTGCCGGAAAAGAGCATTACGGTAAGATCTTTGCCAAGGTGCCAAAATCCCTGGAAACGCTCTTCTCGGAGCACGGGTATTGCACCGAGGCAACCGTCCCGTTCTTCTTCCATGGGGATGAGCCGGCGGTATTCATGGCAAAATACTCTGATTCGGCCCGCAGCGTGATGAAGGATACAACCGTCTCCTCGAATGTCCTTTCGACCGCGTTCAGCCATGCAGGGGAGCGGCACGCATATTCCCTTCCGGACGGTTTCTCGCTCATGCAGGCCCATGCGGGCGATGCTGACGATATCGCGGTATTGTTCGAGAATGTCTTCCGGACATACCCCTTCCCGGTTACGGACCCGTCATATATCCGGCAGTCGATGCAGGGGGATACCCGGTATTACATTATCAGAAAATCGCACATGCTCGCGGCGGTTGCATCCTGCGAGATCGACATTACCAACCGGAATATCGAGGTAACGGATTTTGCCACCAGCCCCCTCTTCCGCGGGAGGGGTTTTGCCAGCCACCTCCTCTATGCAATCGAATCCGCAATGGAAAAAGAGGGGATTGTGCTCTCCTACACTATCTGCCGGGCGATATCCGGCGCGATAAACTCCGTTTTTGCCAGTGCAGGATATGCGTATGCCGGGCAGCTTCCCAACAACACCAATATCTGCGGCAGGATCGAGAGCATGAATGTCTGGTACAGGAAACTGAACGGGGTGAGATGATGACGATATTACCGGGCGGGGTGTCCTGAGGGGGAAAATATGGAACCGAATTATTTTTACGCCGGTTTAACCGTTGCATGTGGTCTGGCCTTTGCGGGACTTGTCCACATTCTCCTCCGCTGGCTGGGGAAGAAAGCGGATGCCTCCGAGACTCTGCTGGACGATATTATCCTCCTTGCCGTAGGAAAACCCCTGATCGTCTCCGTCATTGCCATCGCATCCTACCTTGCGCTCACCCTTTTTGTGATCGCACCGGAATCCATGCACTGGACTGTTGCCGATATTGCGATGTCCGGTTACCAGTTCATCAACTCTTTCTTCATCATCATCGGGGCATGGGTTGTCTCCACCTTCACGTACAATTTCATCACAACATACGGGAAATGGCTTGCTTCAAAGACCGAGACGGATGCCGATGATCAGCTGCTCCCGATGCTCGAGGTCTTCTCACGGTATATTATCTGGTTCATCGCATTCCTGCTCATCCTTTCTGAGTTCCGTGTTGATATCACCCCGATGCTGGCAGGGGCAGGGATTGGTGCCATCGCCCTTGCCCTTGCAGCGCAGGAGATCATCAGTAACTTTCTGGGCGGGGCCATTCTCACGGTTGACAAACCGTTCAAGATTGGTGACCGGATAAAATATGATACCTATTTTGGCGATGTCATCAGTATCGGCCCCCGGAGCACCCGTATCAGAACCCTTGACTTCCAGATTGTAACAATCCCTAACTCGAAACTCACATCGAATGTGATTGTGAATTATGCCATGCCGGATATCCGGATGAAAGTCAGGATCCCGTTTTCCGTAGCATACGGGAGCAATATCCGGCGGGTGAAACAGGTCCTCCTGGATCTTGCGCGCGAGGCGGCGGAGAAAACCCGCTGGGTTGTCCTTGATCCCCCTCCATCGGTCTATTTCCTTGAGTTCGGGGAGTCCAGCCTCAACGGCCAGCTGATTCTCTACACCAACAATTACGACTTTGTCTGGGATGTCCAGGACTATATCAACACCCGGATAGACGACCGGTTCCGCGAGGAGGGGATCCAGATCCCCTTCCGGCAGGTCGATATTCACATACAGCCGCAGGGAGGATGCTGATGATAGATTTTTTCCTTGTCAGCATTATCCTGTGTATAACCCTTTTCCTGTTTGCCATCGTTATCGGGGAAGAACTCTTCAAGATTATGGTCAACGAACAGGTCCGGTATCTGAAGCTGATTGTAACGTATGTGCCATTGCCATCGCGCCGGGATATCACGCAGCTCCCGGAGCCGGTCCAGCGGTATATCGCATATTCGGCCGGATCTGACTCAGCCCCTCCTCCGGATAGTGTCCGGTTACGATACCACGGGAAGGCACGCTATGGCAGGAAAGGGAGGTGGATGCAGCTGGGGGGTGAAGCATTCGTATCGTTTGCTGTGCCAGGATTCTGGTGGCGTGCAACGATCACGTACTTCCCGTGCATCTGGCTTGACCGGTTCGATTATTATATCGACCACAAGGCAGGGATGACCCTCAACCTGTATTCTTTGATCCCCCTGAGTAACGAGCAGAGCAGCGGGATGAGCTGCCCGGCACTCTTCCGCTACCTAGCGTTCACTCCATTATTCCCCGGTATCCACCGCACCGATATCTCCATCCGCTGGGATCCTGTTGATCATACGGCGGCCCGGGCGACTATTACCGATCATGGGATATCTGCAGAAGCATTGGTAAGGTTCAATGAGAGGGGATGGATCGAGAGTATGAACCTCGTGCAGGATCCCGCCTGCACCGATAATGGCAAGCCTGCGGGCCTGGTCTCATGCAGGTACTCCTCTTACTCGGAAATGCATGGCTGCCAAATCCCAACAATGCTGGAAGCCGAATTCTACCTTCCCGGCGGGGTTTTGTACAACGCCATATACACTATCGAGACACTCGACTATTCAGCGTACAGCGAATCCGGAGGGAGGGGGACCGCATGACCGGGAGTGCAGAAATCCCCCTCCCGTACCGCATCGTTGCCCTGATGCAGGAGCGCAATCGTCTCTTTGCGTACCCGCTCGAGCAGATCGCTGCAGACATCTGGGCTGAAAAGTTCGGGTGCATCTGCTGCGGTGCATGCTGTACCCGAAGGATCAACAACCACATCTTCCTCCTGGATCACGATGCAACGATTGCACGCCATATCGATCCCGCGTCCTGTGTCCCGGCGCCGGACCCGGAGTTCTGCGACCAGCATGGTACGCTCTATGTCTCGGGGTATGCCCTCAGGATGAGGGAGGATGCGGAAGGTTCCTGCTGGTTTCTGGAGAGCGACCGGTGCAGGATATATGACCAGCGGTTCTCCGGCTGCCGGATCTATCCCCACATGCTCCGCCGGAGTGCCGGGGTACCAAAGACGGTCACCTGGCGGCAGGTCGCCCGCAGGGGCCGTCACGGGCGGTACGATCCCGCGATTTCATACGAGGAGTGTCTCGCAATCGCACAGGAGGTCAAGGAGTATGAGAATGCCTACCTCACGCAGCAGATCTCGTTCCTTGAAGCAATCCACGAGTACTTCGCCATCCATAATCTCTACCACGATCCCCTTGCCATGGAACGAGAGGGGCGGCGGTTCGCTGATGGCGAACCGGTGACGGTGAAGGTTTTCGATGCCGGGGAACTGGAATCATTCCTGCCGCCCGGGCTGGCGAAGGGCCGGTGACGCGCCCTTACAGAACCCGGAGCACGAAATGGAGAAATATCCAGATCATCGCCAGTGCACAAACCGCACCGACAAGGGTGAGCGCGACCTGGATAAAATCGATCCCCTCCTCCCGTGACCGGGGGCTCTCCTCCGTTATCCGGTCTGCCTTTTTCTCTGCACCACGCACGGGTTTCATGGAGTTCCGTGGGGGCCGGTATTATAAGTCCTTTCCGGGCGCAGGATTCCGGCAATGACTTGTCCAGGGTCCCGGATAACCATTAATTTCTTCCCTTGCCAATTATGATACCATGGATGCCGCAGTGACCGTCCTCTTTTTGGGACTCCTCATCTTCATCGGTAACATCCTGTCGCGGTTCTTCACGCTCACCAAGATCCCCGACGTGCTCTTCCTGATCGCCATCGGTATCGTCATCGGACCCCTCCTGAACCTCGTCACTCCCGATGCGTTCGGGGTTGCCGGCCCGCTCTTCACGCAGGTCACGCTGGCCATCATCCTCTTCGAGGGCGGCCTGCATATCACCCTGGAGACGCTGAAAAAATCCATCAACGGCACGGTCGCGATCACGGTCGTGAACTTCATTGTCATCACCGGCATCTGCATTGTCATCATGCGATACATGGCGGGGCTTACCCTCCCTGAGTCCTGCCTGCTCGGGGCAATCCTCGGGGGGACTTCGTCAGCGGTGGTCATCCCGTTCACGAACTACCTCAACATCAGGAATGACACCAAGGCCATCCTTGCCCTTGAATCCGCCCTGAGCGATGTTCTCTGCATCGTTGTCCTCCTGTCCCTGATCGATGTCTTCAGAATGGACCAGCTGAATGTCGGCCACCTCATCGGGACCCTGCTCGCATCGTTCCTCATCGCCATCATCATCGGGGTCGTTGCCGGCATCTGGTGGTCATCGGTCTATCACCGGCTCGCCAGTATCAGGAGCATCTTCATCACGCCGGCATTCGTCTTCATCGTCTTCGGGTTCGTCAACCTGCTCGGGTTCTCGGGGGCTATCGCAGCGCTCGCGCTCGGCGTAACGTTCGGCAACCTGAACTTCTTCAAGGCCGAAAAAATTTTCCCGTTCCTCGGAGACAATGTCACCCAGGTCGAACTCACCCCGATCGAGACCGAGTTCTTCTCCCAGCTCGTCTCGCTCCTCAAGACATTCTTCTTCATCTACATCGGCATCTCGATCCACTTCACCCACATGGAGATCATCTACATGGGGGCGGCGCTCACCATCGCTTTCTACCTTGCCCGGATTGTCATTGTCTGGCTCACGATCCCGCGGACTCTCCCGAAATCCGATGCCGCCATCATTGCCGTCATGGAACCCAAGGGGCTTGCCGCTGCCGTCCTTGCCTCCCTGCCGCTGGAGGCGGGGATCGCTGTCGGCCAGGCCGTGCAGGACATCACCTACATCGTGATCTTCTTCTCCATCCTCGTCTGCTCGGTGCTGGTCTTCCTGCTGGAGCGGACACCGTTCTCACGGGCGTACCAGCGGCTCTTCTGGTCATTCGGGAAAGAGCCCCCGGCAACGCCCTGAAGACAGGAGTTGTGGTCGGCGGAACATCACCGCAATACCTTTTCAGCGGGATATCACAGCCGGGATACCGGACAGAAAAAAAAGATTATTCGATGAGCAGCCGCTGGCCGTTTCTCATCGGGTGGACATTGTAGTTGGCGGTATACCCGAGGTCGCCGGCGAACTCGGCATACCCTGCGGTCATGGTCAGGTCCGCGTGGGCGGGGATGATATGCCGGGGCTGGAGCATCTCCAGGAACTCGTAGTGGTCCTCGCGGTACGCGTGGCCGCTGACATGGAGATCCTCGAAGATCCGGGCGCCCGCCTTCTTCATGTGCTGGGTGATGACATACCGCTGCCCGACGTTCATCGGGTTCGGGATGATGTTTGCCGAGAAGAGGACCTTGTCGCCCTTGCCGAGGGCATACGGGGTGTCGCCGAGCGCCATCCGCGTGAGGATGGACCCGGGCTCGCCCTGGTGACCGGTGACGATCGGGACAAACTTGTCCTTTCCTTCCTTGATCATCCGGCGCATTACGCGGTCAACGGTCTTGCGGTTGCCAAAGACGCTCGCGGTCTCGGGGAACGAGACGAACTTCATCTGCTCCGCGGTGACGGCGTACTTCTCCATTGACCTGCCTAAAAAGACCGGCCGCCGGCCGATCTCGTGGGCGCATTCGGCGATGGTCTTGACCCGCGAGATATGGGACGAGAAGGTTGAGACGATAAGGCCGTGCTTGTCGTCCTCGTAACTCGTGATGATGTCCCGCACCATGTCGCGGGCAATCCGCTCGCTCGGGCACCGCCCCGAACGGTGGATATACGTGCTCTCCACGATGAGGGCGAGCACCCCTTCCTTCCCGAGCTGGCGGAACCGGGCAAAGTCCGGCGGCTGGCCGATGACCGGGGTCCGGTCGAACTTGAAGTCGCAGGCGTACACGATGGCGCCGTGAGGGGTGTGGAGCACCGGTGTCACGGTGTCGATGATCGAGTGCTGGGTCCGCACGAACTCGAGGACGAGCGTGGGGGAGATGGTGTACCGCTGCCCGGCCGAGAGCGCGAAGAGGCGGTTGCCAACCCCGAACTTCTTCTCCCCCGAAATCTGCTGCCGGATCAGCTCGGTGGCATACGGCGTTGCAATGATGGGGGCCTTGTACCGGTGCGCCAGCTTCGGGATGGCGCCGATATGATCGAGGTGCCCGTGCGAGCAGACGATGGCCTTGACCGTGCCTTCGACTTTCTGCAGGACCGTGTCGTCCGGGATCGCCTTGATCCGGATGAGGTCGAGGGAGTGCATCTCGTCGACCTCGGCATCCTCGTGGATCATCAGCTGGTCGAGGCGCAGCCCCATGTCGAAGATGACGATCTCTTTTCCGCAGCGGACAGCGGTCATGTTCCGCCCGACCTCGTCGTATCCGCCCACGGCAATTATCTCTATTTCCATGCTGTGTGAGTCTCCTGGTATTCTGTGTATTTCTGGTATTTTATCCGGTTGTGGTATCCGGGCCTGGTGCCGGCACGCATCTTGTGCGTCCGCGCACATCACACACGGGAGCCCGCGGGACCCGATTGTATCGTCCCGCATTCACGCCATCCAGGCCGGTTCTTTGGCCTGGTGCCGGATAGGAGCCGGGATCCATCCAGGGATCCCGGCCCGTACTACCCGGCTGGCAGCAGCCCCGGCGCCCAGTGTGCAGGGCATCACCACGAATCCGTGGATCATCCCGACCTGTACAATGCACCGGCACTGTTCGGGTATCTTTCCGGAAGCAGCCTGTGCTTCCGTCCGCCTCCTGCACTCTTACAATCGTGCAGGGAGTTCCGGCATTTTTTTCCTGTGCCGGAATCGTGTCTGATTATATTGTGCACCCGGATACATCAACCTTTGTTCCGTACCCGTGCACCAATCCTGGTCCGCGGGCGGACCCCCAGCTCCCCCTCCGGTCACGGGGCGCCGCACACCAAACCGGCGATACCCGCCGGAAGGACACCGTTTGCACAGAGGTACGAGAGGGCGGCATCGGAGCCGAGCGCCATGGCAAAACACCCGATGAGCGCCCCGGTCAGGATGGCGAAGAAGGTGAGCCAGGTCGAGAGGCCGAGGATCTTGCCGGCGATCGAGCCGCGGATCCCCCCGCTGCCAAAGAACGGCACGCTCACCATCAGGACAATGGCGAAGAACCAGAGGCCCCGCAGCCAGTGGTGCATTGCGATGAACGCCCTGGTCCGGTCCGTCAGGTCCGACAGGAGCGGGCCCAGGTACGGGATGCGGTATGCCAGGTCGAAGTTGAGCGCCATGAAGAGGCCGGTCTCGATATCGATCATCGCGATCGAGAGGGCCATGTACCACCAGGGGATCCCGAGCGCGATCCCGACCGGGATGACGGTTTCCTTGCCGGCCGGCGGGAGCATGTACGCGACCATCAGCCCGAGCATGGCGGCAAGGTCATGGGCGGAGAGGGTCGCTGCCATGATCGCAAGATGGATGGTGAGAAGGAGGAATGGGAGGCCGATCGCGATGACCCGGTACGGCAGGTCCAAAACGGCTTTCTGGATCTTCCTTCCGGTTCCGATCATCTCGTCCCTTCAACCAAAAGAGGGTGCCTGTACCCGCGGCAGGCAGCAGGGGGGTGTCGTCTTCCTAGTCCAGCCCGAAGCGCCGGATTACCTTCTCCCGGATCGCTTCCTTGGGGTATGCCCCGATGATCCGGTCCACGAGCTGCCCCCCGGAGAAGAGCAGCATCGCGGGGATCGCATCGATGGCAAACTGCATTGCCAGGTTCCGGTTATCGTCCGTGTTGCACTTGGCAAACGCGACCTTCCCGGCAAACTCGGCGGCGAGCTCGTCCATGACCGGTGCAACCCGCCGGCAGGGACCGCACCACTCGGCCCAGAAGTCAACAACTACGTACTTGTGAGTGGTGATGAACTGCCGGAAATCGTTCTCGCCGACATGTGCCACACCCCCCTGCCTTTCGTGCGCCATCGTTTCGGTCAGCTCCTGCATGCGCTTCTCCCGTATCCGGGCAAGCTCATCGTCCATGGATTGTGATTATGGCGCTGCTGATTTAATCCTAGCGGCAGCGGCAGCCCGCGGGAGGCGGCGGGAGTGAAAAGGTATAATAGCGCTCCCTGACTATACTATTACCCTGATTATCGGAGCGAGGTAGGGTAGTCAGGATATCCCGACGGGCTCATAACCCGTAGATCGATGGTTCAAATCCATCCCTCGCTACTCGTCTCTTCTGCAGGGTATTAAAAAAAGGTGTCAGCGCTTCATTCCCAGTGCAACCACCGCGAGAGCTGTCGCGATCGCAGCGGTCCATCCGAGCGGGGTCTTCGTGCTGCCGGTCTGAGCCGGCGACGGGCTGCAGGTTGTGCCCAGGGTGTCGAGGCTCCCGCGGGCGTTCCCGAATCCCGGGTACGGGAGGACATACGCCGGATCAAGGGTAAGGGATTTCTCAAATGCTGTTTTTGCACCGCTGCAGTCCCCGGCTGCGGCAAGGATCTTACCTTTGATATGCCAGTAATGGGCGCTGTCCGGCGCCTGTGCAAGGGCAGTGCTGATTGCCTCCTGTGCCTCCGCGTTCCTCCCCATCCCCTGGAGCGCGAGCGCTTTCACACCATAGTTGGTCGTATAACCGGCATCGACCGATATCCCAACATCTGCATCCGCAAGTGCCGCGGAATAGTTTTTAAGGGCGAGATACCCGTACCCGCGGTTAGCATACCGCACCGCCTTCGGGTCAAGCGGGATCGCCCGGGTGATGATATCCACCGACCGCTGGTACTCCCCTATCTTCCGGTACGAATAGCCCTGCAGGCAGAGGATATCCGCGTTCTGCGGGTACCAGGCAGCCCCCCGCGTGCTGATGAAGACCGCCGCGGTCCAGTTCTGATCCGCTACAGCCTTCTTTGCCTCCGCAATATAATATGCAGCCTCTGCCGGGGGCGGGCCCGAGGTGTCCGCAGGCATCGGCACGACTGCAGCAAGGGTGTCGGCACCAGCGGGCGGGATCAGGAGCGCGATCAGGACAAGGGAGGGGACAATCAAAAAGATCCGTGGTCTCATCAGCATTCCCGGGTGAGTATTATCGCCAGCCAGTATTTAGGAATACGGATTGGAAGACGGGGGGATTAAATG
The DNA here is from genome assembly GCA_964448885.1 of uncultured Methanoregula sp. Lineage (GTDB taxonomy): Archaea > Halobacteriota > Methanomicrobia > Methanomicrobiales > Methanospirillaceae > Methanoregula. Next base: position 30,259 of record CAYVAQ010000011.1, read on the forward strand.
ATGAGGGATTGAGATGAATCCTCCGGGCCCTGCCGGCGGATCAATCCTTCCGGATCAGGGACTTGTCCACGATCCCGCCGTTGTAGATGGTCTCGGTCCGCGTGATCCGTATTTTACAGGCACTGCTGCCCGGCATTTCGCCGGGGCCGGTCATGACCGTGACGTTCGTCCACGTCTCCCCGGCGGGGAGGGCGATCGTCTCGTTGGCGGCGGCCAGGATGGCAAGCCCGTCGGGGGACACCCCGCGGATGACGACCCCGCCGTTCTCATACGGCAGCGCGTAGAGCGGGGTGAGCCCGGTTGCCGCCCCGCCACCCAGAGCCCCGCCGAGGCTGATACCGTCGCCATAGACGACCTTGAGGGAGTCGTTGACCACAACCTCCTGCGTGCTCATGCCGGATAGCTCCTTTGTCTCTCGGTTGAAGGAGTACATCGGGAAGTCTATCATCATCCCGCCCCCGCAGTCACCCTCAACCACCTCGCCATCCCGCGAGACATGGTGGTCGATGAAGACATACTTCCCGGCGGGGATAACCCACCGGTCCTCGTCCGCCAGCGGCGCGTATTTGACGCAGCCGGAGAGGAGGAGCGCGATGCAGATGAGCACCGGCAGGATGTACCGTCCGGACAGCAGGGCCATCTACGCTCTCCTCCCCACGGTGACAATGAATGTCCGGTTTTTGTACACCACATCCACATCGGAAAAACCGGCCTCATGCAGCCATGCCAGCTGGACGGAGAGCTTGTCGTTCTTGTCCAGCGTGTCCCTCCGCTTCCGGATCTCATCGTGCTGCTCCCCGCTCATCGGCCCGCTCCTGAGGAACGCGTTCCAGTAATCCAGGTACCGCTGCCGGAAGTACGGGGTCTCCCCGTCAGCCTGGTCGGCGTTCACGAACATCCCGCCGGGCCGGAGGGCATCGTGGATCCGGCGGAAGAGGCGGCGCTTGTCCTCCGTCTCCAGGTGGTGGATGGAGAGGGCCGAACAGATGAGATCGTACGGGCCGCCGAGGTCTGATTTGCTGTAGTCGCAGATGACATACTGCGTCTCCGGCCGGGACGCGAAGCGTTTCCTGGCCTGTTCGAGCATATTCTCAGAGATGTCCATCAGGGTGAGGCGGGCATCCGGGAACTTTTCGAGGACGAAGGCGCTCATGAGGCCGGTCCCTGCACCAACATCAAGGATATCCGGCTTTTCAGCAGGCGTCTCCAGCGCCCAGACTGCAGCACCGTAATACTGCCGCATGTCGGGGATGATATGCTCACGGTGCCTGTCGTATTCCGTTGCGAATTTATTGAATGCCCGCCTCACGTGCTCCATGCCCGGTGAGGTGGATCGGAGCGTCACATATAGGTTTTCTTCACGTTCTCCTTCAGGGAGATGAGTATGGCAAGGAACCGGTCGCGGTCGTCCCGGATGGGACGGACGGTCGCTATCACCTTCCGGCGCTTCGATGTGGTTGTAACGATCGCGGTGTTGGTATCATAGATCGCCGCACTCATCTGCTTTGCGACCTCAGTAACGGGATCCCTGATCTCCTCGCCGGTCTGGTCGTTGAGAAACATCACGACATCCCGCCAGTGCCGCATGAGCGCCTCTTTTACCGTGATATCCACAAACCACGAGGCAAAGGTGTTGAGGAAGATGATCCGGCCCCGCTTGTCAAGCACGATGACCGCCTCGGTCGTGTTGTCCATCATCTTCCGGGGTTCACCGAGAGGGTAATCGGGGAGCGACTTTGCCCGGCCCGCGTGGTTGTAGAGCGCAAGGCCGACACCGGTATTGATCTCGATGGCATTGAAGGGCTTGAAGATGACGCCGTAGGGCTGGGAGCACCTGATCCGGTCGAGCTTGTCCTCGTCCGAGAGCCCGGTGATGAAGAGGATGGGGATGTGGAAGAACTGGAAGATGTAGTGGGCGGCGTCCATGCCGTCGAGGGATCCCGGGAGGTCAACGTCCATGATGACCAGATCGGGCACAAGTGCGGCTGCCTGCACCACTGCCTCCTCGCCCGTGCTGACAACCCCGGCAATGCTGTACCCCTTCTTCTGGAGCATCGTGGTGATGAGATGGGTGATGATGGTGTCGTCATCGACAATCAGGATTCGGGGCTGCGGGGACATGGGCGTTACACTCTTCTTAAGCGGGTGATGGAACGCCGGAGTGTTTATGCTTTTTGGATGTCGAAGGTCGAAGACCTGAGACAGGAGAAGAACGCGTCAGCGTTCTTCGACCTGCTGAGGGTCGAAGACCCGAAGGAAAAGAAGGTCTAAGGTCAAAGAAAAGAAGCTGGTTATTATTGAGTAAACAGGCGATTCCCCGTTCACCCGACCGGCAGCTGCACCTGGACCGTGCTGTCCACGTAATCGATCTGGCAGGGTTTTGCCTGCTCGCCTTTGATGGGGAGCGGGTAGCAGCCCGTGAGGCAGCCAAGACAGAGATGGTCACCGGAGAACCCGGTCGCCTCGATAAGGGCATCGAGCGTGATGTGGTGGAGGGTGGTCGCGGTGATGCTCTTCCGGACCTCCTCTTCGGTCCGCTGGTGGGCGATGAGCTCCTCGCGGGTGGGGAAGTCCGTGCCAAGGTAACAGGGGGCGATGATCGCGGGCGATCCGATCCGCATGTGGATCTCCCGTGCACCGGCATCCCGGACGATCCCGATGATCCGCTTCGAGGTTGTGCCGCGGACGATGCTGTCGTCAACCAGCACCACCGATTTGTCCTTCAGGTGCGCCCGGATCGGGTTGAGTTTCATCCGGACCGCCCGTTCCCGGGCATTCTGCGTCGGCATGATGAAGGTCCTGCCCATGTACCGGTTCTTCATCAAGCACTCGACAAACGGGATCTTCGAGCCTTCGGCATACCCGATCGCGTGGGCGGTCCCGGAGTCCGGCACCGAGGAGACCGAGTCTGCCTGTATCGGGTCCTCCTCGAAGAGTTTCTGTCCGATCCGCCTGCGGACATCGTACACCAGAATCCCGTCGATGACCGAGTCCGCCCGGGCAAAGTAGACGTACTCGAAGACGCAGTGCGCCTTCCTGCCGGCCACCGCGATCTGCATGCACTTCACACCGCTCTGGTCAATCCGGATCAGTTCGCCGGGCCTCACGTCGCGGATGAACTTTGCACTGAGGGCGTCCATTGCCACGCTCTCGGAAGCAAGCATGTACCCGTTCTCGGTCTTCCCAATCCCGAGCGGTTTTATCCCAAGCGGGTCGCGAAAGCCGTACAGGTTACCATCGATCATGACGATGGTGGCATAGGACCCGGTAAGCTTGCGCATGCAGCTGCTGACCGCGTCCTCAACCGATCCCGACTGGCTCAACCCGTTGATGAGGATCTTGGCGATGATCTCGGTATCGGTGGTTGTCGTGAAGATCTGCCCGGCACGTTCGTATTCTGCCCGCAGCTCGCCGGTATTCACGAGGTTCCCGTTATGGGCAACCGAGATGAAATGGTCCTGGAAATGAAAGTTCAGCGGCTGAACGTTCTCGGGAAGGTTCGAGCCGGTGGTGGGATACCGGACATGACCGATGCCGGCATTTCCTTTCAAATCGGACAGAACAGACGGGGAGAAAACGTCGGCAACGAGCCCGTTCCCCTTGAACTTCTGGAGGCTGGTGCCGTCAAATGTTGATATCCCTGCGCTCTCCTGCCCCCGGTGCTGGAGAGCATACAGGGCATAATAGAGCTGGAAAGAGACACCGCCAGCATCCATGATGCCAACGATTCCACACATGATCCAACTCTAATGCGTTACGGTTTTTGGTCTCTTGGTGGTCCACTTGTAGCTGGTCAGTTTTGCGCTCCGGCCAAAACCACAGGCAGAGCAGACTTTCTTCTGGGCATGATACGAGATCTTCCCGCAGCGCCGGCAGGCGATGTGGGTCTTCTTGTTCATCTTGCCCATTGATGGAGTGCCTTTTGACATGTTACTTCACCTTATTGTTCCAGCGATGGCGAGATATAAATCACGTTATCCCCGCGGACGATCAGCGTGCCTACTTTGGTGACCTGGCCATTCTCGGTCTCCTCGGCTTTGTCGAGGACGAGGTTCATGTGTACATCATATCCCTGGAGAATGCCCCGGATTTCTCTCCCACCTTTGAGAGATACAATAACGGGCTGACGGTTCAGCACCTGATCCAAAATATCCAACGGCCGTTTGGTCATAATAATACCCTGTTACCATCGCTCTGGAGTAATATATGTGTGCGAGCGGATCACTTAAACATAGCGTAGATCTGGTCGGGCATATACTTTTGCATACGGGGTGCGACCGGAGGACTTTCGCCGGCATGCAAATAATTTTCACCCGTGCGGCTGAAGTATTGAAGCAGCAACATGAAAAAGATCGTCATCAAAAAGCGCCACTCCATCCGCAAGAGCCAGGTCTCCGACCTGCTCGGCCGCCTTAAAGAGCAGATCGGCGCGTCGGCAGACCTCTTTCGCGCGGACAACATCGAGGTGATCGAGACCAATGCCGAGGTCTCGCTCTTCCTCGTGAACAAGAAGCCGTTCTTAATGGACAACGGGACCTGGGTCTTTCCCACGCTGAAAGGCGCCGTCCAGGTCCCGTTCCCGGAGCGCAGGGTTGCCGTGGACGCAGGCGCGATCCCGTACGTGGTGAACGGGGCGGACATCATGCGGCCGGGCATCGTCTCGGTCACCGACGACGTGAAGGCCGGCTGCCCGGTGCAGGTTGTGGATGAGCGGCACGGCAAGCCGCTGGGCATCGGGATTGCCCTGTTTGATGCGCCCGGGATACGTGCCGCAACCGCGGGAAAGATGGTCAGGACGTTCCACCACGTCGGCGACGAGGTCTGGAACCTCGAGTTGTGAGCGGTTTTCAGCGCTTTCTGGCCCGGGCGGGAAAACACCCGGATTTGCCTCTTTTTTTGCAAAAATGGACTTCCGGCGGTTTTGGAACAGATACTTATAAATAATTTTCTCAATACAGTTTTTTTATGGTTAAGATCATAGACACCCTTCTGGGAAAGAGCTCCGGAACCTCGGACGACGATTACATGGAACTCGACCTTGCGTCGTACGAGGAGCACGCCGCCGGGGCACCCGCACTCCTGGTCAAGATCGCCACGATCAGCGACCTCAAGGACACACCCCGGGTCAAGGACGAGGTCTACAGCGGCAACATCGTGATCGTGGACATCTCCCGGCTCAAGATGGACAAGATCTCCTACGAGCGCGTGCTCAAGGACTTAAAGGAAGTTGCAAAGGATGTCAACGGCGACATCATCGGCCTTGGCGACCAGCGCTATGTTGTCCTGACCCCCATGTCGGTCAAGATCTCCCGCGACAAGATCGGTGTATAAGGTCGTGGAAACAAGAGTTAAGGGCCCGTGTCCGTCGTGCGGAACGGAAATAGAATATCTCTATACCACAGAAAATATTCCTTATTTTTCGGATATTCTCATCATCTCGGCCATCTGCCCGCAGTGCGGTTACAAGTTCGTCGATACCCAGCTCCTGAAGCATGGCGAGCCTGCCCGCCACACGCTTGCCATCGCTTCGCAGGATGACCTCGCGGTCCGCGTGGTGCGCAGCATGAGCGCCAGCATCGAGATCCCGGAGCTGGGTGTGCGCATCGATCCCGGGCCGAAGTGCGAGGGCTTTGTCTCGAACTTCGAGGGCGTGCTCGACCGGATCGAGCAGGTCGTTAAGGGTGCCCTCACGTGGGGGACTCATGAGGAGAAGGAGAACGCTGCGCAGCTGCTTGCGGATATCGCCCGCGTCAAGGCGGGGCTGCTGCCGGTTACGCTGATCGTGGAAGACCCGTGCGGGAACAGCGGGATCGAGAGCGACCGCGTGGTGAACGAGAAGTACGAACCGGAAGAGTGAGCGGCCCCAAAAGAACCGGAAAGCCCGGGACATACGGGCCGGCAATCTCCAATACTTTTTTCGTATCTCACTAAAAAACTGTTTAACGAGGCTTAAAAGATGGAATTATCCCCTGAAGGAATCGTGGGCTATATTGTTGAATACACCAGAGCGTTGCCATCCGCGATCCTGCAGGGCGACATCTTTGCCATCACTATCGCCCTCATCGCATTCTTCATCGCCGTCATCATCATCAACCAGCTGACAAGCCTCCTCATCCGGTTCCTCAAACGGGCCATCCTCTTAATCATCGTATCGCTCGCGTTCATCCAGTTCTTCATCATGCTCTCGTCGCGGGTGATGACCGAGGGCTGGACTGCGGATACCATCATCTTCGGCGCCATCGGGACGATAGTCGGGATCATCGCCGTCGTCACCGCCTTGCTGGTCGCGCTGGGGGAGTACCATGCGGCACGAAAGAAGCCATTCCATCCCCGGGAGGGCCGGGCGGGAGCGGCAGATGTCCACCCGAATGGTTCCCCGTATGCCGGGGAGAACCTCTTTGAGGAGAGAAAAACCCCGACCGAAGCCGCCCCTGCCGATCCCGCCGCAGGCCATCCCGCATCCCCATCCGCTGCCACCCCGGCCGGCGCCCTCTCGGTTGTCAAGGAGGGGCTCTCGCTCGACAACATCAAACAGGACCGGAGCCTCGGGACCGTGCTGGCATACCTGGTGGTTGCACAGTTTGGCGTCTTCTCGTCCATGTCCATACCCGCCCCATCCTTCCAGGTCGGCATGGCATTCTTCATCCTGTTCATTGTCGCCGGGCTCATCTTCATCCATTTCACCTACAACAATTACGTCACCGGCCTGCGCCATCTCTTCATCGGGCTTGTTGTCGGGGGAATTGTGGCCCTGATGCTTGGCTATTTCTGGGGAAACATCCCCTTGAACGAGTTGCTCTCCCCGGCGTTCTTCCAGAGCAATGCGCTGGTTGCGCTCGTCACCGGCCTTGCACTCAGCCTGTTTATGGGTGGCAAGGGATAATCCCCCAACCCGCCACGGGATAAAGCGGGCGGCAGGGATGGGCGGGAACACCGTTTGGTTCGGGTCAGGACTCCGGCCGGTCACGCTCATCGTTACCCTCTTTTCAGGTTTTTTGGCGATGACGAAATTTTGGGCCGCGCCAGTCCCCCACCGGGCAGGTTGTGGGAAGAGAAAACGTCTTTATGGATCCAGAACGATTGCCGGAATATGAATTATCGGCAAATATTCCTCCTCTCCATGCTCGCGATCCTGTTCCTTGGAGCAGCCGGCTGTACTGATTCCGATGATAATACACCGGTCCCCACTGCAGCCCAGCGGACGGGTTCACCAGCCGGGGGATCGTCCGCGTCCCCCGGCGATGTCGATGTCGCAGTCTTTGATGCGGTCGTCCCTGCTGCCTATCTCCAGATGCCGGCACTGGGTGAGACGTTTGCGGACTTCTCCATACGGAACCCTTCCGCTTCAGCCCGCACCTATACCATTGAGTCCCAGATCCCGGGCTTTTCCGAGAAATCCGTGAATACCGTGACAATCCCGGCCGGGGGATCGGAAGTGATCGGCCAGACCCCGGCCTTACTCAGCAGCGCAATTCCCCGCGAGATGACACCGGCACAGTTCCATTACAAAATCGCCCTGTCTGACGGGACACTGGTGGAGGAGCAGACGCTCCCCCTCTCCATCTATGCAAAGGATACGATGATCTGGGCAGTGTCCGAAGGCGAGGAGACAACCGAGCTGACGCCGTATATCGCAGCATGGGTGACACCCCATGCTCCGGGTATCGATACGCTGGTACGCGATGCAGCGGAATACCACCCGGGGAGGGGCATCACCGGCTACCAGTGCGGAGCCCAGTGCACAAATGAGGAGTGGGAGGCTGACACCAACTCGCAGGTGAAAGCGATCTTCGAGAGCCTGAAAAGCGATTACAAGATCGTGTACATCAATTCACCGTTCGCCTACGGCAAGGCATCGGAGAATGTCCAGCGGGTGCGGCTCCCTGCAGATTCCCTTACCTCGAAGTCTGCCAACTGCATTGACGGGACGGTACTCTATGCCTCGGCACTGGAATCAATCGGCATGAACCCGCGGATCATCATCCTGCCTGACCATGCATTCCTCTGCTATGACACCCGTCCCGATGATCCCGAACAGTTCGCCTGCCTGGAGACCACCATGACCAGCTCAGCAACATTTGAGGAAGCACTGAAGTCCGGAGAGGAGTCCTACCAGGAAGAGGTTGAGAAGGGGCGCTTCAAATCCGGCGAGTCAAGCGATCTCTCCGTTGCCGATCTGAGGACGCAGGGGATCCGGCCGATGGTGTGAGGGCAATACCGGAAGACCGGGATATTCCCTAAATCTTTTTTTAACTCTGGAGAGAACCTTTGATACGATGATGGGGGTATCAGCCCCCATCATTACCTCAGAGATTTTTCCCAGTTCACTCTTTTCTGATACCTCACCAATTAATCCCGAACATTCATAGCGTGGCAGAGAAAACGCATCAGAAGAATAATTTAGAGCATTCCCATGTCCCTTCCCCTATCGCCAGTCTGGCGCCGCCGCCTCGCTGCAGCATTCCTAGCCTGGCTCGTCCCGTTCGTTGCCGCCGTGCCGTTCTATGGCCCGGCCGGCCTCATGATCGACCAGCAGCTCTTCAAGTCCATCATGATCGTTGTCGGATCGATTACAGCTGCGTTCCTGATCGTCTGGTGCTTCCGCCCGGTTGAGCGTGAGTACACGTGGGAGGCCGTGATCACCGGCATCGTCTGGCTCCTGGCCAACTGGGTGCTCGATCTCATCGTCCTCGTGGGCCTGCTGGCAATGCCGCTGCCGGATTATGCAACCCAGATCGGGCTGCGCTATTTGGTCATCCCCGCGATGGTGATCGCAGCAGGGGTTGTGGCGGACGAAGCCGTCCGGGCACGGGCCGGGTAGGATCGATCGCCCAACTTTTTTTACCGGATCGCGATCGATCCGGATCGAGTTTTCAATCGCGATCATGATCGCGATTGCACATCGTCCCCTGCCCGACCCCCCTCGGGTTCCGATGGAGGGAAAACAGGGGAAATTGCGTCGTTGCCTCCACAGGAAATTATGGTGTTTTTTCCATATGCAAAACGGGGGGTCGGGCAGGGGACGATCGTGTTTGCGGAGGGGGCGATTGAAAAATTTTCAAAAAGAAAATGCAACAGGATATTTGCCGGGAAACTGTGTGATACAGTACAATGAAACCGCTGCCCTTTTTTGCCGGTATCCTCATCCTTTTCCTTCTCCACAGGTATCGTACAGGGAGAGGGCGTTGGCAAAATGCCGGCAAAAATTACGAGTCTTTGCCCGCCCGCAAAAAAAGAGCGTTATTATTCAACCCAGGCGCGATCAAGTTGGCGGTCTGGCCCTTATATGACAGTATACCCGGCGATTCTGCTGGAGAACCCGCCACCGAGCGTGATGACATCGAGGCGGTATGGGCCGGTCGGGGCACCGTCGGGGATGGGGAAGCTGCCAAGCAGCACGGTGGAGTTCGCGTTATACACGGTAGCATTGATGGTCGAACCCCACGTCCGGAGCCGGACGATTGTGCCGCCGTCGACATAGTTGTTCCCCCGCAGCGTGAAATTGACGTCCTGGCCCCGGGCTCCTGTCGCGGGTGTGATCGAAGTAATGACCGGGAGCGCGAGGTAGTTAATGGTGAAGGCCTCGTTCTTACTGACCCTGCCGCCGTCGGCAGTGGTAACCTCGAGCCGGTACTTTCCTGATGGTACATTTGCCGGGATCGTAAAACTGCCGATGATCTTCGCCGGTGCAACGCTGTAGAGTGCGGTCGGGGGGACGGTGCCGGAAACATCGTCAATGATCCGCACCGAGGTCTGGCCGGCCTGCTGGAAGTTCGCTCCCCGGATCGTGAAGGCGACAACGCTGTTCTTGCTCCCGGTAGTCGGGGTGATGGAGGTGATTGCAGGGGCGCTGACCGCATTTACCCTGAACGCGTTTATCCTTTTCCCGACACCGCCGTCCAGGGTTATAACGTCAAGCCGGTATAGTCCGGTGGGAGCATTGGCCGGGATCGTGATATTCCCGATGATCCGGGTACTGGTCACAGCGGTAAGTTCGGTGGCGTTCAATGCCAGCCCGGTGGTCTGGTTTTTGAATGCCACGATTGTCTTCTCCGGCTGGAAGTTCGTACCGGTGATGCTGAACCCGGCCGTGGAGTTGCGGTACCCTGCGCCGGGGGTCAGCGTGGAGATGGTCGGGATCCCCGCATGGCCGACGGTAAAGGCCGCGGGTTTCGTGGCCGTGCCACCGTCGACCGTAGTCACCGTGAGGAGGTAGCTTCCCGGGTAGGCATCGCCTGCCACGATAATACTGCCGGTGATCCGGGTTGCCGTGACATTGATGAGCGTCACATCCAGCTCCGTATCCATGACATCCTCGGAGATCCTCACCCGGGTCTGGCCCGAAACCGTCTGGAAACCAGTCCCGGCGATCGTGAAATTCACGGTCGTGTTCCTGGGGCCGGTGGCCGGGGTAATGGCAGAGAGGGCCGGCGGGAGTATTCTGTTGATTGTCAGTGCGCCGGTCTTTGTGAGCGAAGTCCCGTTCTTTGCCGTGGTTACACTCAGATCCCAGGACCCGGCGGGGGCATCGCAGCTGACATTCATCGTCCCGCGGATACTGCTACCGGTCACTGCGGTGAGGGTGATATTCTGGTTGTCAAAGCGACCTGCTCCGGTACCTTTGGTGAAGTTCACCCTTGTCTGGTTGTTCCCGGTCTCAAAACCGGCACCGGTAATGGTGAAGCTGATGGTGGTGTTGAGATCTGAGGATAATGGGGACAGGCTGGCGATCGTTGGTTTTACCGGGGCGATCACCGAGATATATTTCGCGAGAGTGGTCACGTTGCTGCCGGCCGCATTGGATGCATTCAGGGAAACGGTGAACGTCCCCGCTTTCACGTACGTATGCTCCGGATTCTGCACCTCCGAGAAATTACCGTCGCCAAACGACCAGTTCCAGCTCGTGGGCGTATCGATCGTCAGGTCCGTGAAATTGACCGTTACGGGAGCGACTCCATGAGTGGGCGTCCCGTTGAATGTCCCTGACGGGGGAGTGTACTGGGAGGCGATGCCAACAGCCTTGTCCGCATTCACGCGGCCGCCGGTCACGACTTTACCGGCAAGGGAACCTTCCGGATCCGCGGTCAGCATGATGAGTTGTTTTGTCTGCACACCGGTCATGTTCGGGTTCGCTGCTTTTACGAGCCCCGCAACACCGGCAGCATGGGGCGCTGCCATCGAAGTCCCGGACATCCTGCGGTACTGGGGGACGAGGGTTGTCCCGTTCCCGATCTTCAGATCATCGATCCAGATGCCATCCCCCTCGCTTGCATTCGCAACCACGCCGATGTCGATCGTGACATTGCTATCCTTGAATGCAGCAAGGGAATACCGGTATGTTGACCAGTTCCCGAGATCCCCCTGTAAAAAGGTCATCCCCATTCCCTTCTCGCTGATAATAAAGATGGCAAAAATACCATCGATCTCATTCGTCTTCCCTTTCAAATCGAACTGGAGGCAGGGGTTTGTTATGCCGCCCAGCGGGACCGTGGAATTCAGGACGATCAAATACGTGGATCTGCTCGCGTTATCACCAGCAAATGCGGACGATGGCGGGCTGGTATAACTGAGACCGGTGATGCTCCAGTTTGTCCCGGCGTTCACCCAGTTATCGAGCGTGGTGAAGTTTTCGTAAAAGACCGGATCGGTCACCTCATAGTCCCGGGGAAAGGTGCTCAGAATGTTCTGCCCGGGTGCAGCAATATCAACCGATGTGGACCCGTAATTACTGAAATATGCAAGCTCGTCATTATGCTCAGTCGCTGCCACGGCGAGGATATTCGCGCTGTCGTAACTAGCTGGATAGACGGGATGAAGGTTATTGTCCTGGTTGGCGTTTCCCGCAGAGAATATGAAAAGCGCCGGTGTCGCTTCGATCGCATCCTTGAGGGCCTGGTTATACGAACCGCCGCCCCATGAACAGCTGATGACCGAGGCATTCATCCTGCGGGCATAGGCTATCGCCTCGATCTCATCGGCGTGCGTCAGCATCCCGTTCGCATCGGCACTCTTCAGGGGCATGACACTGACATTCCAGGTTACACCGGTAACACCGATCCCGTTATTGCCCTCAGCCCCGATCGTTCCCGCACAGTGGGTCCCGTGGCCATAATCATCCATCGGGTCATTGTCGTGGTTCACGAAATCCCACCCATGGTAGTCATCGATGTACCCGTTATAATCATCATCGATGCCATTGTCCGGGATCTCGCCATCGTTGGTCCAGGTGTTTTTTGCCAGATCGGGATGGTGGTAATCGACCCCGGTATCAATGACAGCGATAACAACCGAACCGGAACCGGTCGTGTTCAGCCATGCACCGGGAGCACTGATGTCGGCACCGGCAGTCCCCCCGGTCTGCCCGGTATTGTGAAGACCCCAGAGCTGGCTGTAATACGGATCATCGGGCGCCGGGACATCCATGAGATGATCCTGGTAGTTCAGCGACGTGTATTCGACATTCGGGTCTGCATCGAACCTGGCCTTGGTTGCCATCAGGTCAGAGCCGGCCGGCACGTTCACCAGGTACAGCCCGTCAAGGACCTCATCGGAATAATCCCTCTGGATGACCGCGTTATTGGTGGCAACCGTACTGTGCCGGGCAGCAGTTTCAACCTCGTGCCGGGCGTGAGGGGCGAGGGAAGTTCCCGCAGGCGTTCTGAATTTCACCAGAAGCTGGTCCGGCGCATATGCCGGTGCCGTCTGCGAAGTCATCGCGACCGGCCCGGCGGTACCTTCATTGGTCAACATCCCCATCCGTTGCACCAGGGCATTCTGATCGGGAGGGGGGTTGGATATGTCGAGGTTCCTGTTGTCGGCAGCCGCCGGCAGGCAGCAGAGGAAAATAAGGAGGAGCCAGAGAAAGACGGCTGCTGATTTTTTCATATCCGGAGGTTTGATCATTACACAATATATCTATTTCGAGTTCTATTTTGAAAAGTATATTTTAAAAATTGCCGACCGCATCCTTTTCCGGTATACCAGAATGATTTCCTTGTTGGAAAAAATGAGGATGATCGATATTTACCGAAGAGACTACGTTATCTCCATCTCGCCAAGGAACGCCCCCGGCTCCTTCACAACCTCACCAACAACCTTTGCGCCCTTCACCATTTTCGTAATGCACGCAACGCTCTTCTCCGGCACCACGTAGGCATAGCCCATGCCCATGTTGAAGGTGCGGTACATCTCCTCGTCCGATATATCGCCCTTCTTCTGGATCCAGCTGAAGATTTCGGGCGGCGTGATCGGGTTGTCGAAGACAAAGCCGTATTGTGAGAGGCGCTTGAAATTGAGGAGCCCGCCACCCGTTACGTGGCACATCCCGTGTACGGTGCACTTCGCGGTAACCTTCGGCACCTCGCTGTAGATCCGGGTGGGGGTGAGGATCTCCTGCCCGATCGTCTTTTTGCTGGCCAGCTTCGTTGCGTAACTCCCGTACTTCTCGACAACGCGGCGGGCGAGCGAGAGGCCGTTGCTGTGGATGCCGGTCGAGGGGACACCCACGATCTTGTTGCCGGGCCGGATCTTCTCGCCCGTGATGATCTTCTTCTTCTCCTGCACGCCGAGGCAGGCACCGGCGAGGTCGAGACCGTGCACCAGCCCGCGGAGCGATGCGGTCTCGCCACCCACGATATCGATGTTGGCCTGCTTTGCGCCCTCGTTGAGGCCGATCCCGATCTGGGCCATCTTGTCGATGGAGAGCTTGTCGGTCGCAATGTAATCAACGAACGAGACCGGTTCCATGTTCATCACGTACAGGTCGTTGACGTTCATCGCGATGCAGTCGATCCCGACCGTGCTCCAGTCCTCCATCTGGTCGGCAACGAGCATCTTGGTCCCCACGCCGTCCGTGGTCAGGGCAAGGCAGAGGGGGCCGAAGTCGATGAGGCCGGCGAAGTGCCCGACATCGCCCATCATCGTATACTTCCCCTTCCGGCGGTACTTCAGGTTCTTTATGAGAGCCTTGATTGCCGTTGCTTCAAGGTCGATGTCCACACCGGCCTGGGCATAGGCGCTCTTCGCCGGCTTCGATGCGGGCCGGGCAGCGTTCGCTGCAGTGACCGGCTTCTTTGCCGGTGCTGCTCTCTTTGCCGGTACCTTTGCTGGTGCACGTCTCGTTCCTGCTGCCGGCTTACTCATCGCTTGCCTCCGAGAGCCGGAACTCATCGTGGAGCACCTGGCACGCCTTTGCACCATCGTCCTGGCTGACCACGAACGAGATGTTGGCCTCGCTCGAGCCCTGCGAGATCATCATCACGTTGATGCCCGCTTTGCCCATGGCCGTGAAGATCCTGCCACCCGTGCCGGGGGCCCCGGCCATACCGGCGCCGACCACGGCCACCGCACAGACATCGTGGTTGTGCGAGACCTCGCGCACAATGCACTTCTTCATCAGTTCCGAGAGGGCGGTGACCGCCGGGGTGAGGTGCGCCTCATCGACAATTAAGGAGATGTTGGCCTCGCTCGAACCCTGCGAGATCATCATCACGTTGACGTCGTGGTCGGCAAGGATCGTGAAGATGGACTTTGCCACGCCGGGCCTGCCGATCATCTGGGCGCCGTTGATGTTGATTGCCGCGACCTTCTCGATGTAGGTGAGGGCCTTGACCACGCGGGTGTCCTTCTGTCCGTTCCTGACGATGACGGTCCCGGGGTGCTTCGGGTTGAAGGTGTTCTTGACCCGGACAACGATGTTCTTGCGCATGGCTGGCTCGATGGAGCGGGGGTGCATCACCTTGGCGCCGAAGTACGAGAGTTCCATGACCTCCAGGTACGAGAGGGAGGGGATGACCCGTGCGTTCTTGATCACCCGCGGGTCGCAGGTCATGATGCCGTCCACATCGGTCCAGATCCAGATCTCGTCGGCATCGATCCCGGCGCCGATGATGGAGGCCGAGTAGTCCGAGCCGCTCCGGCCAAGGGTGGTGAGGACCCCTTCCCGCGTGCAGCCCATGAAGCCCATGATGACCGGGATCTCCTTCTTTAAGAGGTGCCCGACCTTCTTCTGGATCCGCTCGTCGCTCTCGGGGAGCGATGTGGACTCGCCGTGCTGGTGGGTGGTGAGGATGCCGGCCTCGCAGCCGTCCATCACGGTCGAGGCGATGCCCCGCTGCCGAAGGGCTGCGCCCAGGATCGGAGCGAGGAGCCGTTCGCCAAACGAGATGACATAGTCTTTGGACCGGGGGGTGAGTTCCCGCAGGTTGTAGATGGCGGAGAGGATGTTCTGGAGGCTGATCAGCTTGTCCTCAAGCTCCCGGCCGACCTCCTGCACATGGTCGGGGGCTGCGCCCTCGAGCGTGGTCATGTGCCGCTTTGAGAGTGCCTGGATGAGGGGGGCGATCGCGGAGTCGTCCTTTGCATTCGGGAGTGCGCTGGCGACCTCGATGAGCGAGTCGGTCACGCCCCGCTGGGCCGAGACGACAACGGCCAGTTCGTCGCCTTTCTTGTGGTGCTCTTCGAGGATGTCTACGACGCGCCTGATGCACTGCGCGTCGGCAACCGAGGTCCCGCCAAACTTCATCAGAATTCTCATGGTTCTCTCTCGCGTACCGCTTGTGATTTATTTATCTAACTATACGATCCACGTAGTAATAAGATGCTTGCAGATGAGGTTTTTGACTGCCACGTTCTGGTGGTCGGGAGCGGGGGCGCGGGGGTCCGGGCCGCGATTGAGGCTTCGAAATACGGCGACGTCGTCATCATCAGCAAGACCATCGTGGGAAAAGGCGGCTGCACCACAATGGCAGAGGGCGGCTTCAATGCGGTGATGCGCGAGCAGGACACCTGCGGGCTCCATTACGAGGACACCCTTAGAGGCGGGGCGTTCTTAAACGACCCGGAACTTGCCGACATCCTGACGCGGGAAGCCCCGCTGCGCATGGGCGACCTGGTGAAGTGGGGGGCTGTCTTCGATTTCACCGACAAGGACGAGATCGCCCAGCGGCCGTTCGGCGGCCAGCGGTTCCCCCGGACCTGCTATGCCGGCGACCGGACCGGCCACGAGATTATGATGACCCTCATCGACCGGCTCAGCTTCGTCATGGATGAGAAGCGCGGCAACGGCATCACGCTCCTGCAGGAGTACACGGTCATCGACCTCTTAACGGACAACGGCCGGGTCATCGGGGCGATGGCCCTTGACGAGAAGGGCAGCATTGTTACGATCACGGCCGATGCCACCATCCTTGCAACGGGCGGCGGCACGAAGGTGTACGATATCTCCACCAACTCATCGAGCGGCACAGGCGACGGGTATGCCATCGGGTACCGGGCGGGGGCGGAACTGATCGACATGGAGATGGTCCAGTTCCACCCGACCGGCGCGGTCTATCCCTACGATGCCCGGGGCCGGCTCATCACCGAAGCCGTCCGGGGCGAGGGCGGCGTGCTCAAGAATATCAATGGCGAACGGTTCATGCAGAAGTACGATCCCCAGCGAATGGAACTCTCGACCCGGGACGTTGTCGCACGGGCCATTGCGACCGAGATCCTCGATGGCCGGGGCACGGCAAACGGTGGCGTGTATCTCGACGTCACGCACCTTCCCCGCGAGCAGATCGAGACCCGCCTGCCCGTGATGCTCGAACAGTACCTCGCGTTCGGCCTGGACATCCGCACTACGCCGATGGAGGTGGCCCCCACCGCCCACCACATCATGGGCGGCCTCCGGATCACGCCGGAGTGCCGGACCACGCTCCCCGGCCTCTTTGCCTGCGGCGAGGTCTCGGGCGGGGTGCACGGGGCAAACCGGCTGGGCGGCAATGCCCTTGCCGAGACGCAGGTCTTCGGGAAGCGGGCGGGCGAGACGGCGGGGAAAGAGCCGAAACGGGAGAAGCGGGTCGACCCGGCACAGGTGCAGCGCCAGCAGGCCCGGCTCGACCGGTTCCTTCATGGCACAAAGAGTCCGGCCCGGGTCCGCAGCATGCTCCAGCAGGCGATGTGGGACGGTGCCGGGATCTTCCGGAACGCACAGGACCTCGAGCGGACGCTCGCGGCGGTGAACGTGCTTGCCGACAAACCCCTCCGGGCAGCAACACCCCGTAACCTTGCCGAGTGCTGCATTCTCGAGAACATGTGCCTGACCGCATCACTCATCTGCCGCAGCGCGCTCATTCGCGAGGAGTCGCGGGGTGCCCATGTCCGTAAGGAC
This sequence comes from uncultured Methanoregula sp., assembly GCA_964448885.1. Classification (GTDB taxonomy): domain Archaea; phylum Halobacteriota; class Methanomicrobia; order Methanomicrobiales; family Methanospirillaceae; genus Methanoregula. The sequence goes on from CAYVAQ010000011.1 coordinate 47,411, forward strand.
GTCCAGCAGGACTGGACACCGGAGAACTCCCCGTTCAGCCACACCTTCGTCTCCAAGAGAGGGCAGGGGATCGAGCGGAAAGGAGGTGTTTCATGAAGGAGTTCACCGTCAGAATCCGCCGGTTCGATCCTGACACGGACAAGGAGCCGCACTTCGAGAGTTATACGGTAAAGGTGAACGACGGCGCCCGCGTGCTCAACGTACTGCACGCCATCCACGACACCATCGACCCCACGCTTGCGTACCGCTACTCCTGCGCCTCGGGCCAGTGCGGGAGCTGTGCGGTGCTCGTCAACGGCGAACCGGTGCTTGCCTGCATGCACGAGGCATCGGACAACATGACCATCGGGCCGCTGAACCTGCCCGTGAAAAAGGATCTCGTCACTGACCTTGTCCCGCGGCTCTCCGAGCTTGCACACCTCATGCCCGGGGACAAGCCCGTTGTCCCGGCAAAGGAGGACATCGACGCCATCAAGCCACTGCGGGACTGCATCGAGTGCCTTGCCTGCGTCTCGGTCTGCCCGGCGATGAGCGTCACGAATTTCCTGGGGCCGACCGCGATGCGTCAGGAGCTTCGGCTTGCCCTCGATCCCCGCGACAATGGCGACCGGATCTCGGAGGCGGTCCGGGACGGCCTGTTCACCTGCACGAGCTGCCAGGCCTGCTGGAAGGTCTGCCCCAAGGATATCGAGATCCCCGGTAAAGCGATCGAGAAGCTCCGCTCGTTTGCCAACAAGCGGGGCTTCACCTTCCCGCGCCACCAGGAGGTTGCGGCGCTCGTCAGGTCAACGGGCCGGAGCGTTGTCCGCGAGAAGCCGACGTTCCTCGAGCAGATCCCGGAAGTCATCGAGCCCGACGGCCCGGTCAGGGCAACGGTCGGGTTCTTCGTGGGCTGCATGTACAACAACCGGCTCCCGCAGACCGCGCTCGACGCGATGGAGGTGCTCAAAAGGAACGGCATCCGCGTTGTCATACCCAAAGACCAGGTCTGCTGCGGGTCGCCGCTGATCCGGACGGGCCAGATCTCGTTCCTCGACGAGCTCAAGAAGAAGAACATCGACGTGTTTGCCTCACGCGGTATCGACACCGTGCTCACGATGTGCGCCGGCTGCGGCACTACGCTCAAGAACGATTACCCGAAGGACAAGCCGTACACGGTCATCGACATCAACGAGCTCCTCACGAAGTACGGCATCGAGCCTCCGGCAAAACTGCCGGTCAGGGCAACGTATCACGACCCGTGCCACCTGTTGCGGGGACAGGGAGTCCGCGAACAGCCCCGCGAGCTTATCCGGCAGGTCGTGGACCTTGTCGAGATGCCGTCCATCTGCTGCGGCTCGGGCGGAGGCGTCCGGTCCGGTATCCCGGAGGAGGCAACAGCCCTCGGCAAGAAGCGGGACGAGGAGATCAAAAAGACCGGCGCCGATATCGTCATCTCGTCCTGCCCGTTCTGCGAGTTCCATATCGCAAGCTGCACGGATACGCCGGTGAAGAACATCACCACCGTACTGCTGGACGGGTACCGGGAGAAGGATAAGAAAGCAGGGAAGAAGTGACCTGATCTTTCCGGAGCCGGCTCTTTGGGAAAACCAGAGCCGGAAGAGATTCGTTTCCTTTTTTGGTTCTCTTTGATGCTGAAGTAAATCCTCTAAGATACCGCACGGATACCTGGAGATCTCCCTCGGTTCCTGCCGCCATCTATATCTCCTCGCAATCCCATGTTCCGTGCGGGACAATTATGACAGGCATTGATGAAAAGATCGGGAATCATTATGCGGTCATCTTTTTCATAATCGCCCTCATCGGTGCGGCTGGGGAAACGGTCCTTTTCAGAACACCGCTCCCCGAAGCAATCCTCGCCTGGGTCCTGCTCGTGAACATCGGGCTGCAGGGCCTCCTCGCCGGGTTCATGCACTGGTACGAACCGACCTCGGTGAAAATTGCAGAGAAGATCGGGTGGCAGCCGGGCAGCCCGTTCCAGAAGGAGGTTGCTGCAGCCGATGCCGCGTTCGGGGTGCTGGGCATCCTTGCATTTTTCATCCGCGACAATTTCCTTGTCGCCACGGTCATCGGGTCATCGGTCATGCTCTTCCTGATGGGCATCGGTCATGTCCTCGACCTGAAGAAGAACAGGAACTTCTCAGCCTACAATGCCGGTTCGGTCGTCTGGTTCGACCTGCTGGTGCCGGTCCTGATGTGCATCCTGCTCTTCGTCTGGAAAGCGGGCGCCGGATATCCCTGACCCTGCACCGCCGGAGAGCCCCTGGTTCTGCCCCGCTCACGGGGGCAGGAAATCGGAGCCCGTATCGAGCCCCGTTGTACCAGTTTTGCCTCACCCCCTCTTTTTCCCGTGTCGTAATTCCCAAAACCACGGTAATTCTTCCGGAATAATTCCGGGTTTTACGACGGGAATTACTGAGGCAGTATTTAGCAGCGTTACAGCAGCGGGTGGCCTTGAGATCGGAGGAATTGCACAGGGATCGGGCCGGGAGGGGGATCCCGGGAGGACCCCGTCTAGCCCTTCCGCTCCGCAACCAGGCAGAGGATCTCGAAGAGGACCGTTGCCCCGGCAAGCGCCGTGATGCCGGAGGGATCGAACGGTGGCGCGACCTCCACCACATCGCCGCCGATCACGTTGAGCCCGCGGAGACCCCGCAGGGTCTGGAGCGCATCGAGCGTGCTCATCCCGCCGGCAACCGGTGTGCCGGTGCCGGGCGCAAAGGCCGGGTCAAGGCAATCGATGTCGAACGAGACATACACCGGGCCGGTGCCCACGATGCGCCGGATCTCCCTGACCGCATTCTTCCATCCCAGCTCCGAAAACTCCTCGATGTGCATCACCCGCATCCCGCTCTCGTACGAGAACTGCCAGAGCGGCTCGCTCGACCCGCGGATGCCGACCTGGACCGTCCGCTTCGGGTCCACGATCCCGGCTTCAACCGCGTTCCGCATGGGGGAGCCGTGGGCAATCCCGCTCCCGTGGATGGGCGGGGCTGTGTCGCAATGGGAGTCGAAGTGGACGAGACCGATCTTCTCACCTTGTGCGATTCCCTTGAGGATCGGGAACGTGATCGAGTGGTCGCCGCCCGCGGTCACGGGCGCGATGCCGGCCGCTGCGAGATCGCGGTAGAAGCCCCCGATGTCCTGCAGGGCATCCTCAAGATTATACACCGACCGGAACGGCACATCGCCCACATCCGCGATCCGGTGCTTCTCGCAGGGCGACATCCGGTACACGTGGTGGTAGGCGCCGACCAGCCGCGACTGGCTGCGGATCTCCCGCGGACCCCCGCGTGCCCCGCTCCGGTTTGTGACACCGAGGTCGAACGGCACCCCCGCGATGGCGATATCGATCTCCCGGTGTTCCGGGTTGTACGGCACCCCGAAGAAGGTGGGGATCCCCCGGTACGGGTTGTCCACCATGTCGGGGGTGAATGTCCGCAGGCAGCGTGCCAGCTCTTCCATTTCCTCTGACAAAGCTCTCACTCCTCTGGTATGAATCCGTCCGGGTCTTTTGGGTATATTCCTTTTGTGCCTGGCAGCGCACGCGGACCGAATCCCACTTAACCCTGCAAGGGAAAACAGAGCTGCCATGAGATGCTCTGCAATGGTTCTGATCGGCCTCCTCCTCATCGCGTTCGCTCTCGGTGCCGGTTGTACGGTCCTGCAGGCCCCGCCACCCGCGACAGCAACCCCGGCGACACCTGCTGTCACCGCGCCTGCCAGCTGCCCTCCCGCGCCGGGATCGTTCCAACAGCTGCCGGACTATGAATCGGTCAGCATCACGGTTGACCGGAACACGATCTCGGAAGACCCGACCATCACGACCATCTTCAACGGCGGGAAGGGACTCGGGATGGTCCGGACCATGACCGTCACCCTCTACCGGTCGGACTGCACGACCGACACGCAGACCCGGAAGGACCCGGGGATCGGCACGAGCATCACGCAGATGGGCACGACAGGGACCGACCGGATCAAGGTCGACCTGCTGATGACCTCCGGGGACCAGTTCACGGTCATCGATCAGCTCTATCCCTTCGCCCCAAAAATCTGATCGGGACGGCACCGGGCGGGTGAGCCGGCCGCATTACGCACAGCCAGCGATCGGCCGGCGGGTCCCTGACACGTGCTTTTTTTGTGCTCTGTAGAAATCATTGAAAATTATTGACGCTCTCGGGGGCATCGCTTTGCCAACATAGGGTTTCTACAGAGCATTTTTTTTTAAATTCTCCGGCAACTTCCCTATTTTCGGATCCATTCCCAAATCCATCCTTTTATTAAAAACTGCGAGAAACCTCTAGGACGGAATAGTATCATGGAATTATCATCGCTCCTCACCCAGCTCAATGTCCTCATCCAGCTGATGTGCGTCATCATCGTTGCCGCCTACATCCTGACAAGAAGCCGGATCTTTCCGGAGGTCCTGGACAACCGTTCAACACTTTCGACAAAGATCATCCTCATCCTCCTCTTTGGCGCCATGTCGATCTATGGCTCGGTCAGCGGGATCAACTTCATGGGCTCCATGGTGAACGTCCGCGATCTCGGCCCCATGCTCGCCGGCCTCCTTGCCGGCCCATGGGTCGGGATCGGTGCAGGGCTCATCGGGGCCGCATTCCGCCTCACCATGGGCGGCATGACCGTGTACGCCTGCTCGCTCGCAGCAGTCTTTGCCGGTCTCTTCGGGGGAATTGTCTGGCTCTGGAAGAAGAAGCAGTTTGCCGGGACAACGGTTGCCGTTCTCCTCGCCATTGTGATGGAGTCCTTCCACATGGCGCTTACCCTTGCCATGGTCACCCCGTTCGATGACGCGCTCGCGGTGGTCACGCGGGTCTACATCCCGATGGTGATCGCCAATGCCGGCGGCATGTATGTCTTCTGCCTCATGGTCGAGAACTTCCGGCACGAGCGCGAGCTCCAGGAAGAGCATGACGCCCGGGTGAAGGACAGCAAAGAATAATCCTTTTTTTGGGCCGGCGGAGACCGGTGTCCCACTCTGGTTTGCTGGTGCAGGAGCCCGGCATGCGGGCACGTGGTTTATCGCTCGGTTACGCTGAATTCGTCCGCGTTCCCGTACTCCGTTTGAGCCACCAGCCCGCGATCCCGTCCGCGAGCGCCCCGTAAATCATCCCGGCAACCAGGAGCAGGACGGCACCAATAAAGTTCTGGGAGAAGACCGGGACGATGCAGAGCCAGATGCTGAAGAGTGCCCCGATGCCGGCGCCCCGCAGTACCGGCCGGACGGGAATCGTGTCCGCAAACCCGATCGCGAGGCCCTGGAGCGAACGGCCGTACACGATCGCTGCCATGAACCACGGTTCCGGGTGAACGCCCGGGGGTGCGATGACCAGCAGGCTGCCGGCACAGTACAAACCCGTGAGTATGCCGATGGCAGTGGTTATTGCTATCCGTTTTGTATCGGCCATGGAACACTGATACTCCGGTTCAGCCTCATTCCTTCCATTCGCTGAGCAGGTACCAGTACGCCTCGAGTGCTGCCTTTGCCCCGTCACCCGACGCGATGATGATTTGCTTGCTCTTGACGCTCGTCACATCCCCGGCCGCAAAGATCCCCTTTGCGCTCGTGCAGCCATTGACGTCCACGATGATCTCCTTGTTCTCGTTGAGTTTCACGAGGTCCGCAATAAAGTCCGTGTTCGGGAGCCAGCCGATCTCTATGAAGACACCATCGAGAGCGATCTCCTGCTCAATGCCACGCTCGTCCTTGATCGTGATCGCGGAGAGGAACTTGTCTCCCCGCAGCGCCGTGATATGCGAGCCCAGGTGGACCGCGACATTGGACTTCTCATTCAGTTTCTCGGTATACACCGGATCGGCCCGTATGGTGCTCCTGACGATCAGGTCCACCGAGGAGGCGAGATCGCTCATCTCGATCGCGGTCTGCAGCGCCGAGTTGCCGCCCCCGACAACTGCCACCCGCTTGCCCTTGTAGAGCGGGCCGTCGCAGGTCGAGCAGATCGAGAGCCCGCGTCCCAGGTACTGCTCCTCGTTTGCAACCCCCAGTTTCCGCGGCCGCTTGCCCTGCGTGAGGATGATCGCCTTTGCCCGTGCCGTGGCTTCGGACGCGGTCACGATCCGGAAGATGCTGCCTTCTCTGGTGATCGAGACCACCCGGTCGAGCTCGAGCCGGATATTCAGGGTCCGGACCTGTTCCTCGAACTTCTTCATCAGGTCCTCGCCCGTGATCACCCGGTACCCCATGTAGTTCTCGATCGCCCACGACTCGAGCGCCTGCCCGCCGATGTTCTCGGAGAGGATGATGGTCTTGAGCATCTTCCTCGCGCAGTATACGCCGGCAGTCAGGCCGGCCGGTCCGCCGCCAACGATCAGGACGTCGAAGACATCGTCCGCGGACGGTTCCCCGAAAAGTTCGTTGAGCCGCTGGGCATCAAATCCTACGATGACCTCGTCATCGACCGTGATCACGGGCACCCCGCGCTGGCCCGAGAGCTCGATCATCCGCTTCGCGGCATTATGGTCGGCACCCACATCAATGCTCTCGTACGGCACGCGGTTCTTGTCAAGGAACGCCTTCGCCATTCTGCAGTAGGGGCAGCCCTGCGTTGAATAGACGACAACTTTCTTCATCATGCCAAAAGTGACCCGCGACGATATAAAAGTACCGGAACAGGAAGGCCGGAATGTGGCGGCGGAGCGATCCGGGCGCAATACTCTTTTTACACGGAACTCTAATAGAGAACTAAATCAAGGGGGTCTTCTCCTATCGTATCGGTTCCCTCGTATCTCCGGTTCATGGTTGCCGCACTCATTCTTCTCGTCCTGGTTGCGGGCCCGGCATATGCCGCACTCCCCGGCTATGACGCCATCGACCCTGCCGCCTACCTCAGTTTCAACGAGGGCAGCGGCACAACCGCGTATGACCTCTCCGCACACGGGAACGCCGGGATGCTCCATAATGTTACGCGGGCCGAGAGCGGCGGGTGCGGCAACGCGCTCGTCTTTGCCGGGGTGGACAACTACGTGAGCATCCCGTGGCGCACGAGCAACCATCCCGAGAAGGAGATCGCGGTGACGGCGTGGTTCTACACCGATGCTTACGGGCCGCAGCAGATCATCTCGACCTGCTACAGGAACGGCGGGTACTGCCTGGGGTTCGATGACGGCAGGGACCTCTGGTGGACCGTGAACCTCAAGGGCGAGGGCCCGGTCTCAGTGAATGTCCGGCACGAGGGGATCAGCATGGGCAGGTGGCACCATGTCGCCGGGATCTATGACGGGAAAACCACGCGGATCTATTTCGACGGTGTCCTCTACAACCAGCAGAACGCCACCGGCCCGATCGCGTACGAGTTCCCCAACTACCTGATCCTGGGGGCGGGCGCCGGCGCCTTCGACACCCCCGATCCCGCATCGCCCCGGTACTTCCATGGCGGGCTTGACGAGGTCCGGATCTACGACCGTGCCATCCCGTACGCCCAGATCATGGATGACCGCTTCCACTGCACGGCAGAACGGATCGTCCCAGAAGAGAGCGTCACCGGCCTCCCGGTCCTGGATCCACCGGAGAATGCAGTCTCGGGCTCCCTGGATCTCAGGCCTGGGGTGGTAGCGGAACAGGTCCTGGTCTTCCCCGGTAAGGACATCAACGGGACCTGGAAGATCAGCATGGAACCCGGCTCGAAGCTGACGGTCATGGCGCGCGACCTGTACCCCGCAACAAGCCCCGATTCCTGGTATCTTGAGATTGCGGATGAGTACGGGCGGATCGACCGGACGATCATCTTCCCGGGCACCCGCAATGCACCAGTCGAGGGCGTGATAAAGAACGGCAAAGCAACCGTGACGGTGCGCTACTTCGATGGCAGGGAGCGGTTCCCGAACTCCATTGCCGTCCTCTTCTCCACAACCCCCCCAGCGCCCGTTGTGGTGGAGCCGGCACCAATTGTCATCAATCCCATCATCGTGATCTACTCGGCGTCGTGGGCAACGCTCATCGCGCTTGTTGTCGTCTTCCTCTGGCTGCGGAAGCGCCACCGGGAGAAGAAGCGGAACGGCGGCACAGCGGCAACGGGATCGGACGAGCCGCCGAAAACAGAATAAAAAGAATGATCAGAGGGTTATTTCCTTAAACTGCTTGGCAAAGACCCCGCAGATCGGGCACTTGTCCGGGACCTTGCCGATCTCGATGTTGCCGCAGACCGGGCAGAGGAAGACCTTCTCGCGCCCGACATCCCTGCCTGCCTTCACGGCGTCAAGGGCCTTTTTGTACAGGCCGGCATGGACCTCTTCCGCCTTCATCGCGTGCGTGAAGGCTAGCACGGCATCCGTCCGCTTCTCGGCCTCTGCCTCCTTAATGAACCCGGGATACATGGTTTTGAACTCATGGGTTTCACCGGTTACGCTCACTTCAAGGTTCTTTGCCGTGCCCTCGATCATGGTCAGCACCTTGAGGAGCTTCCTGGCATGGATAGCCTCAGCCTCCGATGCAGCCTTGAAGAGCGTTGCTACGCCCTTGAATCCTTCCTCGGCTGCCTTCTCGGAGAAGGCCAGGTACTTCCGGTTCGCCTGCGACTCGCCCGCAAGCGCCTCTTTTGCATTCTCTACGGTTGCCATAACGCATGGGTATGAGCGGGTTCGGTCATAAAGATTATTCATGAGGCATACGCCCCGCTGGAGCGGAGATTATAATAAATATCATAAAAAAATAATGATTTTTATCCAATGTCCGGGCGGCACGCCATCCGGATGAGAGAACGAGTACCGGGATTTGCCATGAAGAAGATGAGAGACCTCCCGACAATCGACCGCCCGCGGGAGAAGATTGCACACAAGGGGGCTGCAGCGCTCAGGGACAACGAACTGGTCGAGGCGATCATCGGCAGGGGGACCCGGCAGCGCGATGTCAGGACGATCGCCCGCGACATCTGCGATCTTATCGGGGATAAAAAGACGGCACCCCGGTATGATGACCTCGCATCGATCGATGGCGTCGGGCCGAGCCGGGCAGCACAGATCCTCGCCTGCTTCGAACTGGGCCGGCGGTACCATGCCGCCCCGGGGACGCAGGCAAAGGTCAGCCGGCCTGAAGATATCCTGCCGCTCCTCGGCGACCTTGCCACCCGGCGGCAGGAGCACTTCATCTGCATCACCCTCAACGGGGCGGGAGAGGTGCTCGGCAACCGTATCATCACGGTCGGTCTCTTAAACCACAGCCTCGTCCACCCGCGCGAGGTCTTCTCCGATGCCATCACCGACCGGGCCGCCTCGGTGATCTGCGTCCACAACCATCCCTCGGGATCGCTGGAGCCAAGCTCCCAGGACATCGCCATAACCAGCCAGCTGAAGGAGGCGGGGGCACTCATCGGCATCCCGCTGACCGACCACATCATCGTCTCGCGGAACGGTCACCTGAGCATGCGGGAGCGCGGCCTCATCTGAAACGGCAGACCCCGCCCCCGGTCTGCGCTAATTTTATGTACTATCATGATAACTGTTCATCACCAGATGCCGTGCCCGTGATGCCCGCATGATCCCTGCAACCTCTGTTCTCTTTGTCGATGATGAGCCGGTATTACGGGACGTCTCCAAGCGGTTCCTGGAGCGGGATCGCGATCTTGCGGTCGAGACCTGCGCCTCGGCAAAGGAGGCGCTCGTTCTCCTGAAGAAGAACCAGTACGATGTCATCGTCTCCGACTACGAGATGCCCGTTGTTGACGGGATCGAGTTCCTCAAGCAGCTCCGCGGCGGGGGGGACAAGACACCGTTCATCATCTTCTCGGGTAAGGGGCGCGAGGAGGTCGTCATCGAGGCCCTCAACAACGGGGCGGACTTCTATATCCAGAAAGGCGGCGATCCCAAGGCCCAGTTCGTGGAACTGAAGAACCAGATCCAGCACATCGACCAGCGCAAGCGGGCGGAAGCCGCCCTGATGCAGAGCGAGGCGAGGTACCGGCTTATCACCGACAACATGAGCGACACGGTCTGGCTCATGGACAAAAACTTCCGCCTCACGTTCATAAGCCCGTCAGCCGAGCGGAGGCAGGGGTTCACCCAGAAGGAGCTGCTCGATATGCCCTTCCCAAAACACCTGGCAACGGGTTCACTGAAAACCTTTGAAGAGGAGTTCGGGCGGGTTTTTGCACAGGAGAAGCTCGCATCAGGGGACCTTCCGGCCCCGATGACCGCCGAGCTCGAGTTCCGCAACAAGGACGGTTCAACGTTCTGGGCGGAGACCACCCTCTCGCTGATCCGGGATGCCGCGGGAAAGCCGTTCGGGTTCGTCGGGATGGCACGCGATATCACGGAGCGCCGGAAAGCCGAGGAGCGGATCCTTGCATCCCTGCACGAGAAGGAGATCCTGCTGCGGGAGATCCACCACCGGGTCAAGAACAACCTCCAGATCATCGCAAGCCTCCTCTACCTCCAGTCGATCTCCATCTCCGACACCTTCACCCTCGATATCCTCCGGGAGAGCCGGTCCCGCGTCAAGTCCATGGCCCTCATCCACGAGAAATTGTACCGGTCCGAGGACATCGCCCACATCCAGTTCGCCACGTACATCGAGAGCCTGATCGACAGCCTCAAGGAGGCGTACGGGATCAACAACGGCAGGGTCTCCATCAGCATTGCCATCGATCCTGCGGACCTTTCCTTCAACATCGAGACCGGCATCCCCTGCGGCCTCATCATCAACGAGCTCATCTCGAACTCGCTCAAGCACGCGTTCAGGGACGGGAGAACGGGGATCATCTCTGTCTCCATGAAGGAGACCTCGCCCGGCGGGTATACCCTTGTCATCGCTGACAATGGCCCGGGATTCCCTCCGGATGTCGATTTCCGGAACACAAGTTCTCTCGGGCTCCAGCTCGTCAATAACCTCGTCATCCAGCTGGACGGGGATATCAGCCTCGACTGCAGTAACGGGGCTGCATTCACCATGCACCTCAAGCCGATCGAGGACTACGGGAAGAAAGGGCACTAAAAAGAGACGGCGGGGCGGTTCAGGTGTTGAGGGCCCTGCCCAGAGAAAGACCCTTCTGGTACGCTGCTTCGAGCAGGTCCTTTCTCGAGGTGATGTCCTGGATCGTGTCCATATCGCTGACCAGCAGCTCGTCGGCAAACCGGCAGTCGGTGATATCGAAGAATGCCTTCATCGTCAGTTTTGCGCCGACAAAGACCTCCGGTATTTTCATGCCGGAGATGCAGATGAAGAGGCCCTGCCGTACCTTCTTCTTTTCGGGCGTGACCAGGGGGGCTTTCCGGATGTATTTGGCCATGAAGAAGACCTGGCAGCGGTCGATGAACGACTTGAGTTTGCCCGGGAGCCCCATGGTCATGACGGGTGTCGCCACGATGATACTGTCGGCATCCCGGATCTTTCCGTACATCTGCTGCATGTCATCGTCCATGATGCAGGTCTCGTGCTCTTTGCAGAACATCATCTCCATGCACGGCTGGTAATCGAGGTTGCTGACCACGATCGTCTCCGTTGCACACCCGGCGTCCCGTACTCCCCTGAGCGCCTGTTCGAGGAGTTTTGCCGTATTTCCCTCGGGAAGGGGACTACCGAGGATGGCGATCACTGTCCCGGCCATACTACTACTCGGGAAAGTTCTGCCTTATACTTTTGCCTGCTGCCAACCAGCTTTCGTCGTGATATGGTGCATTAACACAACTCATATATAGCAGTCCGGCAGAGTGAAGTCTGGTGAGAACCGTGACCGAACAGAAGACGTACAATGCAGGGCAGAAAGTCGGTCCTGGCAAATATGTCTGTATTGACTGCGGAAAAGAGATGACCCTCGACAAGAGCGAGCAGGACCTCCGGAAGTGCCCGGCCTGCGCCTGCGAGGAGTACCAGTGTTTCCCGATGACGCACATCCGCCCGGACATCAAGAGCGCGGATGATGTGAAGAACCCGCCCAAGCGCGGCAAGAGCAACATCTAATCCTCATTTTTGCACCGTCATGTGAATGCTGGTGCCGGCGATTCAGGCAGTTATGCCCCCGTTGTGTGCCAGGACGATTCCCTGGTTGGAGATGATCAGCATGGTGAATGTGTCAAAGGAAGGACAGGTCTTCAAGTGCGAGATCTGCGGGAATGTTGTTGTGGTCAAGGAAGCCGGCGGCGGGGAGCTCATCTGCTGCGGCGAACCCATGGTTCTGGAGGAGTAAGCTATGGCAGCGAAAAAAACAATGGCTAAGAAACCGGTGAAAAAACCGGTTGTCAGGAAGGCAGCGGCAAAGAAACCAGTGGTTGCCGCATCGAAGGCAAAGACCCTTGCAGGTTTGGAGAAGAAGATCGGGAAAGTGCCTAAGTTCTTTAAGGAACTGACCACCAGGGAGCCCGAGATGTTCAATCTGGTGATGAAGTTCGAGGACCATATCTGGAGCGACGGTAAGCTCTCGAAGAAGACGAAGAAACTCATCGCCATCGCGATCGCCGCGGCTCTCCGCGACCAGCACGCGGTGCGGGCCCAGCTCGCGGGGGCAAAGGCTGTCGGCTGCACGAAGGCCGAGGTTGAGGAGGCGCTCCGCGTCACGTTCCTCCTCTCCGGCATGCCTGCCTACGTGTACGGCAAGGCCCAGCTCGACGAAGTGATGAAGTAAGGACCACATCCCGGCCAGGGGAGATCTCCCCGGTGACCGGAACCGTCCTGCTCTTTTTTTTAAAAAAACGTGAACCGTCAGTCCTGTTCAGACCAGGCCCATCGGGGGTTCGTCCCCTTCAGCCCTGTTGAGGTTGTCCGGGTGGACCTCCTGGTGGATCACGAAGGTCATGGCAAGGATTGCAAGGCCGATGATGAACGAGGCGAGGAATGCAAGGTCGAACCCGGCCGTGATCACCTGGACCTGGAGGCTTGCCGCGGAGGTCTTTGTCACATCATGGTTGCTCGCGATCCGGATGACTCCCGTGATGAAGATGAGGTTGAAGACCGCAATCCCGAGCGTCAGCGGCACGAACCGTTCGATGCTCGTGAGGCTCGAGACCATCCCCTGCTCCTTCTTTGCCACGGAGTTCATGATCATGGTCGAGACCGGTGTGAGGAGGAGGCCGAGGCCGAACCCGATCAGCGCAAGGGCGAGGACAATGTAGCCCGTATGGGTGTCGGTATGGAGCCGGGTCATCAGGAAGTACCCGACACAGAGGGCGACTGCTGCCCCGATGCAGAGCGGGCGGGGGCCTGTCCGGTTGAAGAGCAGGCCGGAGAGGAGACCTGCCCCTATCATGGCAACCGAGAGCGCCGTCATGATGAGGCCGGCCGAAGACGTATCGAAGTTCCTGACATACCTGAGGTAGAACGGCAGGAGGTAGTTGATCCCCGAGAAGCTGAAGAAGACGAGCGAGAGGACGAGGTTCGTCAAAAGGAAGTTCCGGTTCCGGAAGAGCGTGAGGTCCAGGATCGGGTCCTTAGTCATCAGCTCGTGCCGGACGAACCAGCCGATGGTGACGACCGCGAGGACGGCAAGCGCGAGGATCGGGGGCGATGTCCAGCCCATGGTCTCTGCCTCCGATACGACAAAGAGGAGGGACGCAAGGCCGGTGAAGACGAGCGCTGCCCCGGATCGGTCGAACCCGGCAAAGGTGCCGGTTCCCCTTCCGGCGGGGATCACTTTAGCCCCGAGGAGGACTGCCACGATACCGACCGGGATATTAATGAAGAAGATCGCGTGCCAGCTGAAGTACTGGGTTAAAAATCCCCCGACGGTCGGCCCGATCGCGGTCCCGAGCCCGGCAAGCATCATGATGATGGCCATGGCCTTCCCCTTCTGCTCCATCGGGATATAGGCCGTGATCATGGCCGGGGCGATCGCGGCGATCATCGCACCTCCGATTGCCTGGAACATCCGGGATATGATCAGCCAGGTGAGCGAACCGAACAGGTCCGGCAAAAATCCGCACATGAACGACCCGATCGTGAAGATGATGAATCCTGAAAGGAAGACCTTCTTGAACCCGATGACGTCGGATACCTTGCCAAATACCAGGGCACAGCCGGCCAGCACGAGCAGGTAGGACGTGGCAACCCAGCTCACGGCGCTTGTCGCGACACCGAACGATTCGGAGATGGCGGGGAGTGCAATGTTGACGATAGTCCCGTCAAGGGCGGTCATGAACATGGCAAGCGAGATGGAGAGGATGAGAAGGCCATATCCTGCTTCCTTTGGGACGGCACCCGTACCTGTCATGCATCAGTATTTCCGTTCATGACTGATGAGAATTGTGATATCCGGGATCGCTTCAGCACGGGTCACCCATACCAATCCTTTTTTAGCGTAAGGACATAGATCACGGGTATGCCAATCAAGGTCCTTGCCTTCGCCGGCAGCCCCCGCCGGCATGGCAACTCGGAGACTCTGCTCGACTGGGTGCTCGGGTCAATGCTCGAGGACAAGGACGTGACCGTGGAGAAGATCGCCCTCTCCGAGGCTAACGTCCATCCCTGCAATGGCTGTAATGCCTGCGAAAAACTCAACAAGTGTGTCCAGCGGGACGGGATGGATATCCTGCACGACAAGCTCATCGCGGCAGACTGTATCGTGCTGGCATCGCCCATCTTCTGTATGGGCATCGCATCCCAGCCCAAGGCACTCATCGACCGGGCACAGGTCTTCCGTTCCCGGAAATACGTGCTGAAGCTGCCGGTCGTCCCGCCCGAGCGGAAGGGGAGGCGCCTGGGCATCTTCCTTGCATCGGCCGGCCAGAACTGGGACCATGTCTTCGATGCTGCGGTGCCCTCGGTCAAGTGCTTCTTCCATGTCATCGATGTGAAGGACGCCGACATCAGTTACCTCATGGTCAACGGGGTGGACGAGAAGGGGGCAATCGAGAAGCACCCCACCGCCCGGGCCGATGCCCAGAAGACCGGCAGGAACGTGATCGCCGAGCTGAAGAAGCGGCTTGCCCCATAACAACGAGGAAGCATGGAGATTATTATCCTGGGAATATCGGGAAGCCCGCGGCGGCGGGGAAATACAGAGACGCTGCTTGACAGTTTCCTTGAAGGGGCGAAAGCCGCGGGCGCCACGGTTGAAAAAGTCGTCCTGAAGGATATCGATTTCACCGCGTGCCGTGGGTGCAACTCATGCCACAAGACGGGTGTCTGCGTTGTCAAAGACGATGCCCCGGTCATCTTTGACAGGATCCTTGCCGCGGACTGCATCGCGGTTGCTTCCCCCATTTACAGCATGGGGATCACCGCCCAGCTCAAGGGGTTCATCGACCGGGGGCAGTACCTCTGGGCCCGGAAACTGATGCTCAAAACACTCTCCTTCTCCGACGACCATATCCGGCGGCACAAGGCGATCTTCATCTCGACCGCGGGCCAGAACAACCCGGAGGTCTTCGATGCAGCGTTCCCTGCCATGAAAGCCCTCTTCAACGGGTGCGGGTTCGAGTATTATGCCAACATCACGGCAAACAACATGGACGAGTTCGGCGGGATCAAAAACCATCCCACGGCCCTTGCCGAAGCGTATGTGAAGGGGCAGGAGATCGTGCGGGTGCTCACCACGGAGAAGGCGCGGGTATAGTCCTCTTTTCCAAGTTCTGGTGGGATTCATCTCTTTTAAGACGAAGTCCCCCTGCTGCACCGGACACCATGAGCAGGTCGTACCACACAGGCTCCACTCCCGCCAAAAAAATCAGGAGAGGAATGAGAAGGTCAGGGAGATATAGAGGGTGACCACTGCAAGACCGAGGAGAAGGATGAACGCGACCGGGTTCCAGTCAAAGACTTTCCTGCCATCAAGGATACTGACCGGCAGCATGTTGAAGGTGGCAAGCATCGCGTTGATCTGGATGCCGGCAATGCCGACCTGTGCCAGGATGTCGCCACCCTTCAGCCCTGCAATGCCCCCGGCCACCAGAAACAGGATGGCAAACGGGATGCAGAGGAGGAGGCTGCTCGCCGGTCCCGCTGCCGAGATGATGCCGTTCTCTTTCCGAGTCAGGCCGGTTCCCGCCCGGCTGTAGATAACCGTTGCGCCCGGTGCCGCGAAGACGATGCCGGCAAGGGCTGCCATGGCGAGTGCCACGACCAGCATGATGCTGTCCTTGCGGAACTCCGCCCAGTACCCGTAGGCGATGGCGGTATACTTGTGCGCCATTTCATGAATGATAAATCCAAGGCCCACCGTGACCAGCGCGATCCCGATAAACTTCACTGCCGTGAAAAGGGGGACTTTCGGGGCAAGGTTGTAGAGTATTCCTCCCGGTGCGATCATGCACAGGGCAAACGAGACCGAGATGGCAATCCATGCGACAAAAAGATCTGCCTCCTCCCGTCGCGTAATCCGTTCAAGCATGGTTCTCTTTCCGGATCAGGGTTGGCGTTCCTGCGATATCTGCCTTAGTATCACATGGGAAGAGTACGTTTATTATACGCCGGGGGGATTGTACTTGGTATGACGCTTGAGAGGGTGCGGACCGAGATCTCCCGGACCGATGCAGAGATCGTCCGGCTCATCGCCCGGCGGCAGGAGCTGGCCGAGAAGATCGTCCGGATCAAGATACGGGACGGCCTCCCGATCCATGACGAGAACCGGACCGGCCAGGTACTCGACGCAGTCTTCAACCAGGCCGCCGAGCAGAAGATCAACCCGGTCGCCATCCAGGAGGTCTTCCGGATCCTCATCGCGATGAGCGAGGAGCGGCAGCGGGAGTTCTCGGGCGACGGGAACCTCCCGTGAAGATCCGCCCGTTCCTTTGCCGAGCCCTTTTTTTCTGGTGCAGGTAACATTTATATTGTGCCCTGAATAACCCAATCCCTTGTGGCGGGAAAGAAGATCCTCATTGTTGAAGACAATGCCATCATCGCGATGGAGACGATCGACCGCGTGAAGCGTCTCGGGTACGGGGTGAGCGGGATCGCAGCCACGGGGCGCGATGCGATCCGCCTTGCCGGTGCCATGCAGCCGGACCTTATCCTCATGGATATCAACCTCCGCGGGGATATGGACGGCATCGAGGCTGCCGTTGAGATCATGAGAAGGGCCAGCGTTCCGGTCATCTACATCACCGCATATTCCGATGAGGACATCCTGAAACGGGCAATGGCCAGCAAACCGTTCCGGTACCTGGTCAAACCCTACAAGGAGCGCGACCTGTACACCAGCATCGAGGAGGCGCTGGGAGACGTCCCGGGTACTGCGCAGCAGCCGGTCGTGCACGACCACCACCGGACCTTCGCGGAATACCTGGAGGAGTGCGAGGACGGGGTCATTGCCGTCGATGCCGCCGGGATGGTCCGGTATCTCAATCCCCGTGCTGAGGCGATGACCGGCTGGAGCCGGCAGGATATTGCCGGAACGCCCCTGTCCGGCATCCTGATACCCTGGCAGGAGGAGGATACAAGGACCGGATGCCCCGGCAGCACTGCCATCCCATCGCAGTTCAGTGGCTCCCTCGTGTCCGCTTCCGGCCGTGAGGTCCGGGCCTGTTTTGCATGGATCGGCCCTGCTGGCGGCCGGGCGATCTCGCCGCCAGGCTTCGTGGTCTTCTGGAAGAAGGCGGGGGGATCGTCATGAACACGGCGAACCGGATCGCTGTCATCGACCGGTGCAAGAAGAGCGGGGACTGGGAAGGGATTGCCGCGTTTCTCCGGGATGGCGACAAGGGCATGCGGCGGCGGGCTGCCCGGGCTCTCGGCGAGATCGGGGACATCAGGGCCATGCCGGTCCTGATGGAAGCAACCAGCGATCCCGATGCGTGGGTCCGGCTGGATGTTGTCCGGTCCCTGGGGAAACTCCGGGCAGCTGCTGCAACCGATGTCCTCATCGCCGCTCTTGAGGATGAGAATATCGATATCCGGATGGAGACGCTGCATACCCTGGGATGCACGAAGGACAAACGGGCGGTCGGGCCGCTGGTCAAGGCCTTGTCCGACCCCCACCAGGAGATCCGGGGCGGGGCGGCTGAAGCACTCGGGCGGATCGGCTGGACGCCGGCGGGCAGCCGTGAAAAAGTCCTCTTCCTCATGGCGAAGAAGGACTGGAGCAGCCTGCTGGAAGTCGAGGATCTCTCCTTCGATACCCTGTACGGGATCCTCAGCAGCCGCGAGGAGTACCTGCGGGTACAGGCTGTCGAAACGCTCGGCCAGACACGGGATGAACGGCTCTCCTGGTTCCTGCTCCCCATGATGGGGGATCCCTCCCGCACGGTCCGGCTGGGCGCGATGCAGGCATTTGCCGGCCTTCCGGGATTCAATGCGGATGAGACGCTGCAGGCGCTCGGCTCCGTGCCGGGAAAAACGGAAGTAACCCGGTGATCCGGGCCGGGGGATCACCCGAACCAGCCGAGGAAGATTATCGCGCCCAGGCCGATGAGGACGAGCGCAATGACCAGCCGGATCGCCTTCTTGTGCTGCGTCCGGAGATCCTCTGCCCGCTCCGGGGAGAGGCCGTACGCCACCAGGAGGGTGACGAGGATAAGCGGCAGCACGTAGACAAAATTGTACAGGATGAGCCAGGGGAGACCGGCCATGATGGTCATATCCCGGCCCATCAGCCCGAGAATACTGATATAGATCCCGCCGGTACAGGTGAACCCGAGGATCCCGGCAAGGATACCGAGGATGAACGCCGCAGGGAGGGAGGCCATGCGGGCATAGGTTCCGAAGATACCCTTCTTTGATTCCGGAATCGAGAGGAGGAAGTTCTCCCGGTCCCGTATGACATCCGTGAGCGTGATGATGCCGAGGATGATGGCGATCGCCCCGCCTATCAGCGAGAAGAGCTCGGCAAATCCTGACAGTGCGATGACCGAGAAGAGCCCGACCCCCATGAGCAGGTGGAAGAGGAACATTGCTGCAATATAGGCCCCGCCGGCCAGGATGATCCGTCTCCGTTCTCCGGCTGCGGCCATGGAGACCAGCAGGAATACCAGGACCGACATGCCGCACGGGTTGATGCTGTCAACCAGCGCCGCAAAGAACACGAGGGGAATGCTGAGTGTCGTTGCCGCCGGGGCACATTCCGGCTCCCCGGTCTCGGGAGTTGCCTGCCCGGAAGACTGGTTGCAGGATGCCAGTCGTTCCCGCTCGGCAATGATGGCGTTCTCGGCATTGCTGATGATAACAACATCGCCGGAGAGGGCAGTGTCCCCGATGATGAGGAGCGGGACTCCCGGGTTCCGGATACCGTGGGCGGCGCCTGCAGCCGCAAGCACCTGCCGGTTCTCCTGGTTGTTGTATACTTCGAGCCGGGTAAGATTGAGATCGGGATAGCGGCTTTCCAGCTCGTCCAGGACCGGTCTGACCTTCGCGCAATGGCTGCAGGTATCGCCATAGAAATACACCGCGTCAACCGCCTGGGAGAACTTCGTTACATCAGGGCCGGTTCCCAGGACCCCGTCTGCCGGCGTGTTACGGGTTACTTTTTTTTTTGCTGCGATCATCGGCTCAAGTTTCGGTACAATCTCCGCGGATCCGACCATCACCGTCCGGTTGTACGCTACCCGGGGGACCGCTGTCCGTGTCTCGCCTGCATACTGGTTCATGGCATCGGCGATGGCGTAGTTCGTCTGGTTATGCCAGATCTCCAGGTACTGGAAGTCCACATCCGGGTATTTCACACTCAGGTTCTCGAGATACAGGCGAATGTCATGGCAGTGCGGGCACTCTTCCCCGTAAAAAAAATAGACCGTCGTCGAGGAGAGGGTGAGGGAGGGGCCTTCGGGTTCGACCGGAGCGGGAGGTGACAGGAGCGATACGAACGCCGGCGCTGCAAGCCAGAGCCCCGCGATGATGAGCGCGGCGGCAAGTACGTACGCGAGTGTTCTCTGAGACGGTCCCCCATTGTCAGGGACCGGGGCTTTCTTCGGGTTTCGCCGGGATGATTTTGCCATATTTTAGTTCTCTCTCTTTGGTCAGGACGGCTCTTGATGGTGAGCGGGGGATAGTATCATTTCACCGAGATCATGGTCCCGACACCCTCGTGGGTGAAGAGCTCCAGGATGAGGTTGTGCTCGATGTTCCCATTGATGATGTGGGAGTAACTGACCCCGTTCTCCACCGCCTTGATGACCGAACCCATCTTGGGGATCATGCCCTCGCCGATGGCACCGGTCCGCTGCAGCTCGTTCGCTTCCTGGACGGTGAGTTTCCGGAAGACCTTGGTCCGGCCCTTGTCCATGACCCCGTCGACATCGGTCATGTTCACCAGCTTGAAGGCCCTGAGGGCGATCGCGATATCGCCGGCCGCGGTATCGGCATTGATGTTGAGGTTCCCGCCAATCCGGTCGATGGCGATCGGGGCAACAACCGGTATGTATTTCGCATCGAGCAGGGTGTTGAGGAGGGCAGGATCGATCCATTCGATCTCGCCGACATGACCGAGGTCGACTTCCCGGTGCACCCCGTCGACCTCGACCTTCTGCTTCTCCATCTTCCGCGCAAGGATGAGGTTCCCGTCGCTTCCCGAGAGCCCGACGCCCCGGGCACCGCACTTGGAGATCAAGGCGACAATATTGGCATTGATCTTGCCGACCAGGACCATCTGGGCGATCTCGAGGGTCTCCTGATCGGTGACCCGGAGCCCCCCGACAAAGACCGACTGCTTGCCCATCTGTTTCATCTTCTCGGAGATCTCGGGTCCCCCGCCATGGACGAGCACGACCCGGATGCCGACATAGTGGAGGAGGACCGCATCGCGGATGGCGTTTTCAAGGACAACGGGATCCACCATCGCGTGGCCCCCGAGCTTGATCACGATCGTCTTTCCATGGAACTGCTGGATATAGGGCAGTGCCTCCATCAGGACATCTTCACGCTTCATGTTGTATACTTCCCGTTGATCTCAACGTACTTCTCAGTGAGGTCGCAACCCCATGCAGTGGCTTCTTCCTTTCCCGCTGCAAGATCGAGGATAAACGTGACCTGCTTTCCGTGCATGGCTCCCTTGGCCTTCTTGAGGTCGGCGATGATCTCGCCGGTTTTTACGAGCGGATGTCTGTTCTTCCCGTCGCTGATGAAAAGGGAGACCGCGTTCGGATCGAACTTCACGCCGGCCCGGCCTGCTGCTGCAACAACCCGGCCCCAGTTCGGGTCCTCTCCATAGACAGCACTCTTGACGAGCGGTGACTCGATGACGGTGCGGGCAACCTTTGCTGCATCATCCTCCTTCTTTGCACCTGTGACCACGATCTCCAGCAGCTTGGATGCGCCTTCGCCGTCGGCCGCGATCTGTCTGGCAAGCGACCGGCAGCACTCTTCAAGGGCAGCGGCAAACTCCTTTGCATTAACTTTTCCGGCGTTCCCGGTTGCCGTGCAGAGGCAGATGTCGTTGGTGCTGGTATCGCCATCCACGACCACCCGGTTGAACGAGCGTTTCGTGGCAAGCTTCAGCGCCTCGGAGAGGGGTTTTGCCCCGATCTCCGCATCGGTGTAGATGAACGCAAGCATGGTTCCCATGTTCGGGGCGATCATGCCGCTTCCCTTGGTGATGCCCCCGATGGTGAATCCCTCGCGTTCAACGAGGGCGTGCTTCTGGACGGTATCGGTGGTCATGATTGCCTGCTCGGTGTGGACCTCCGCATCGGGAGAGCGGTCAAGCCGCTTTGCAACATCTGCGCACTGGCGCCGGATGAGCGGGAGATCGAGATACCTGCCGATGACCCCGGTGCTGGCAACGCCGACATGGTTCGAGGGGACTTCAAGGGTTTCGGCAGCCGCTTCGGTCATCGCAACCGCATCGGCATATCCCCGTTTTCCGGTATAGGCGTTGGCACACCCGCTGTTGGCGATCACGGCCTCGAGCCGCCCGGCCCGGATCTGTTTTCGCATCAGCTCAACCGGGGCTGCCCGTACCAGGTTCTCGGTAAATACCCCGGCAGCGGTTCCTTCAGCCCTGATGAGGGCAAGCCCGAACTTGCCCTCTTTCATTCCCCATGCCTGTACGCCTTCAACAGCACAGATACTCCTGAACGTCATGATTTGCATCAGCCTCGTTATTTTTCCGTGTATGATGATCCTATCGCATTGATGATGTCTGCCCTTGTAACAATCCCGACAATGGTCTTCCCGCGGAGGACCGGCAGGCGGGAGATCCCCTCTTTCAGCATCAGGGATGCAGCCTCCTCGACATCCATCTCCTCGGTTGCCGTGATGACGCGGTGCGTCATGATCTTCTTTGCCGGCATGTCGCCGATATTCCGGAGGGCATGCTTGGTCTTCTCCCAGTTGATGTACTCCCGGATCGGGATCTCGATGACCTCGAAGGGGGAGGGGAGCCAGAGGTCATCCGATATCCGCTCGGACTCAAGGAGGGAGATGAGATCCGACTCGGTGACCATCCCGACCACTTCGCGTCCCTCCATGACCGGAAGGCCCCCGAGGTGGTGTTTCCGGAACAGTGCCACAACGTCGCGCAGCGGGGTCTCTGCAGAGCAGGTAATGACATCCTTTGTCATCGCGTCCTTCACGAGCATAGACAGTCCCTCAGGGAAGCATGCCGGCGCCGGTCAGGCCGTCCTGCTCCTTATACCCGCACATCAGGTTCATGTTCTGGATTGCCTGGCCGCTCGCACCTTTCACCAGGTTGTCGATCGCGGAGACCGCCACAACCCGCGTCCCTTCGCTCTCTGCCATGATGTCGCAGAAGTTGCTCCCGCGGACTGCGGCGAGGATCGGCTTCTGGAGCCGGACGAAATACTCATTCTTATAGTAGTCCGCGTAGTGCTTCTCGACCTCCTTCTGATCCATCGGCTCTTTTAAGAGGATATGTGCGGTTGTCAGGATGCCGCGGTTGACCGGGACCAGGTGGGGGGTGAAGTACACGTTCGCCTTCGAGCCGAGGAAGGCGGCCTCCTGTTTCATCTCGGCAAGGTGCCGGTGGCTTGTCAGTTTGTATGGCCCGACATTGTCCCCGACATTGGGATAATGGGTGGTCGCAGATGGGTTGTCGCCTGCCCCGCTCACGCCGGTCTTCGAGTCATAGATGATCGTGTGGGCATATTTTGCGAGCGGTGCAGCTGCGAGTGTCGCGCCCGTCGGGAAACAGCCGGGGTTCGAGACAAATTTTGCATTGATGCAGTCCTTCCGGTGGAGCTCGGGAATACCATACGGCACCTGCATGTAATCGGTATGGGGGACACCGTACACCTTCTCAAAGACGTCCTTTGGCAGGCGGTAATCCGCGCTCAGGTCAACGACTTTGATCCCGCGGGAGACGAGTTTTCCCGCATAGGTCATTGCCGCGGTGTGCGGGACCGCGAGAAACGCCACATCGGCATCGATGGCGTCGGTCTCAGGGTTGGTGAAGGTAAGGTTCGTGAATCCCCTGAGGTGGGGATGGATCTGGTCCAGGGGAGTCCCTGCAAGCTTCCGTGAAGTGGCACAGACAACCTCAGCTTCCGAATGATAGGCAAGGAGGCGGATGAGCTCCCCGCCTGCATAGCCGGATGCCCCGACAATCGCGACTTTCATAGTAATGAGAGTTCCGGTTGTGAAAATTTAAGGCTTTTTTATGGCCGGGGTGCCGGGAAAATGAGCGGGAGGAGGGGGGTTATAAAAATCCGGTCTTATTTATGGTCCATTTTCCGCATACAGGTGCTGTGCAGCCTCTTCCCGAGAAGTGCGATCCGGTCATGGTCTTCGAGACCGTCCACGAGATCCTGCGGGAGCGCATCGGCACCCCGGGCTGCTCCCAGGTATGCCCCGCAGAGGAGTGCGATGGTGTCCGAGTTGCCACCGGTATTTGCCGCCACCGTGAGGAGATCGGGGGGATGACTGTACCGGCTGATGAGGAAGAACGCGATGGGGAGGGTCTGGAGGACATCGACACCGTTGCCAATCTTCAGGAGGGCGGTCTCGGTCTCCATTCCGGCCTTCTCGAGCGTGATCGCGTTGCGGATCTTGCCACCGAGGATCTCGTCCTCAGACTGTGCCTTTGCGAGCGCCCGGCCAACGGGATCCGGGGACTCGTGCAGGCTATGGTAGATGAGCGTGACAACGGTTGAGACTGCGGCATGGGCTGCCGGGTGCGTGTGGGTGACGTTGCAGGCGCGGACAGCGCGTTCACACGCTTCACTCATATCCGGGTACGTGAGGGCAAACGGGATCGCGAGGGGGAGGCAGCCGGAAGTCGTCGACTTTACGCCTTTTTGCGCTTCACCGGGCCGGAACGGGTGTTCGCATACCGCCGATATCGTCCCGTCCGGGAAACGGAGCGCCCCCCGTTCGTACAGCTCGCGCAGGGCAGTTGCATATCGTTCCTCGTTGAATTTACCGTCCGCGAGAAGGGTCCCCGCAAGGAGCACGATCTGCGTATCGTCAGTGTACTGCCCTGCTTCAAGAGCCTGGTTGGGATGGCCCTTGTAGGCACGGCGGTACCCGTATTTCATCTTGTTCAGGTTGGATGCGCCGCTCTCATGAGGCATCCCCAGAGCGTCGCCAATGGCCGCCCCCAGCAGGCAGCCGGAGAACTTCCCGATCATCGATCCTATATTAAAAAATCAGGACAGATAACACTTCTTATAATACTCCGCTTATCTTCACACATTCACCGGAGCAGGTCTACCATCCTTCATGCCCGGTATCTCCGGAAGGATCGATTCTCCATGATTCTACACGATTCTTCATGATTTCTGTGGAAGTCGAACAGATTTTCGACAATGTTTATATAGTATGTTAAACATGATTAATAATGTAAAATAGGTGGGCCATGACGGAAGATTTCGATGTCAGATTAGTCGAGGATGTGAAAACATACACGCCCGACCCACAGTACAAGAAGAATGCATGGATGGGAGACTACCAGACTGCGTACAATGAATTCCTTAAAAATCCTGACGCGTTCTGGGAAAGAATGGCAAAGGAGCTGGACTGGATCAAGTCATGGGACAACGTGAAGGAGTGGAATTATCCCTATGTCAGGTGGTTTACCAATGCGAAACTCAACATCTCGGCCAACTGCCTGGACCGTCACGTCAGTGACAACCGGCGCAACAAGGTTGCCCTTATCTGGCGGGGCGAAGAGGGGAGGGAACGGATCTTCACGTACCAGAAACTCCTCTCGGAGGTCTGCCGGTTTGCAAATGCCCTCAAGAAGCTCGGCGTGAAGAAGGGCGACTGCGTCTGCATCTACATGCCGCTTGTTCCCGAGCAGCTGATCGCGATGCTTGCCTGTGCCCGCATCGGGGCAGTCCACAGCGTGGTCTTCGGGGGATTCGGGGCAGCTGCCCTGAACATGCGGATCCAGGACGCGGGTGCCAAGGTCGTCATCACGGCCGACATCTCGATCCGGCGCGGCAAGGCGATCCAGCTCAAGGCAATCGTCGATGAGGCGATCATCAACGCCCCGACGGTCGAGCATGTCGTCGTCCTGCGTCGCAGGGATCCCCCCGTTGACCTCCACGAGCGCGAGCACGACTTCCACGAGATGATGAGGGGCATGCCCGACGTCTGCCCGGTCGAGGTCATGGACTCCGAGGACCCCTTCTTCATCCTGTACACGAGCGGTTCAACCGGCAAGCCCAAGGGCATCGTCCACACCTGCGGCGGGTACATGGTCGGCACCTACTACACGAGCAAGTACATCTTTGACATCAAGGACAACGACATCTTCTGGTGCACGGCCGATCCCGGCTGGATCACCGGTCACAGCTACATCGTGTACGGCCCGCTCGCTGCCGGTGCGACCGTCTTCATCTCCGAGCTGACGCCCGACTACCCGGACGCGGGCAGCTACTGGAACCTGATCGAGGAGCAGAAGATCACGATCTTCTACACCGCCCCGACCGCCATCCGGATGTTCATGAAGATGGGCGAGTCCTGGCCGGACAAGTACAACCTCAGTTCCCTGCGGATCATCGGCTCGGTCGGCGAGCCGCTGAACCCGGAGGCGTTCGAGTGGTATTACCGCGTGATCGGCAAATCGAAGGTGCCCGTCCTCGACACCTGGTGGCAGACCGAGACCGGCATGCACATGATCACTACCATGATCGGTGAGCCCATGCACCCCGGGTTTGCCGGAAAACCGATCCCGGGCATCGAGGCCGATGTGGTGGACAAGGAAGGAAGATCCGTGAAGCCCGGCACCGGGGGTCTCCTCGTCATCAGGTCCCCGTGGCCGTCCATGATGCGGACAGTATACAAGGACGATGAGCGTTACCGGAAGTACTGGTACACCATCAACGGCGTCTATGCTGTCGGCGACCTGGCAGTCAAAGGAAAAGACGGCTACATCATGATCCTCGGCAGGTCGGACGATATCATCATCGTTGCCGGTCACAACATCGGCACTGCCGAGGTCGAGAGTGCGCTCGTCTCCCACCACGCGGTAGCGGAGGCAGCCGTCATCGGCAAGCCGGATGTGGTCAAGGGCAATACCATCAAGGCGTTCGTCATCCTGCGGATGGGCAACCAGCCCAGCGACAGGCTCAAGCAGGACCTCCTGCACCATGTCCGGACCACGCTCGGGCCGATCGCGATGCCCTCTGACATCGAGTTCGTGGACAAGCTGCCCAAGACCCGGAGCGGCAAGATCATGCGCCGGGTCCTCAAGGCAAAAGAGATGGGCATGGACCCGGGCGATATCTCGACGCTGGAGGAGTAATCCTCCGGACCTTTTTCCATACCACACAAGGGATCGGTGAATCAGAACGATGAATGATACACTTCAGGAAACTATCATGGGAATGGAGCCGGAGAGAGGGCGGTGGGGGCTCGTCCTGCTCGGCCTGGTCATCAACCTGTGCCTCGGGACAATCTACTCGTGGAGCGTCTTTGTCGGGCCCCTGACTGATTACTTCAAGGGCCAGGGGCTGTCCGTGACGGCAAGCGACGTGCTGCTGCCGTTCTCGGTCTTCCTGGCATTCTTCGCAATCGCGATGCCGTTTGCCGGCAGGTACATCGAACAGTACGGCCCCCGCAACGTGACGATCGTGGGCGGGGTATTGACGGGGCTGGGCTGGCTCCTTGCCTCGTTTGCAACCTCAGTCCCG
The DNA here is from genome assembly GCA_964448885.1 of uncultured Methanoregula sp. Taxonomy (GTDB): domain Archaea; phylum Halobacteriota; class Methanomicrobia; order Methanomicrobiales; family Methanospirillaceae; genus Methanoregula. Next base: position 74,336 of record CAYVAQ010000011.1, read on the forward strand.
ATGCTGTACATCATGTACGGGGTCATCGGCGGGATTGGCGTCGGGATCGCGTACGGCGTGCCGGTCGCGGTCGCGGCCCGCTGGTTCCCGGACAAGCGGGGTCTTGCGGTCGGGCTCACGGTCCTCGGGTTCGGGTTCTCGGCCTTCTTCACGGCAAACATCGCGAACTGGCTGATCGCATCGCAGGGCGTCATGACCACGTTCAGGATCTTCGGCGTGGCATTCGTGATCCTGACGATCCTGCTCGCCCTGCCGCTGAAGTTCCCCGGACCCGGGTGGACTCCCCGCGGGTATACCGCCCCGTGCGCATCGCCCGGGCAGGCGGGGACCTGCGAGTTCCGGCGGGAACAGATGGTCAGGTCCTCTTCCTTTGTTGGGCTCTGGCTCTGCTACTTCATCGGCTGCCTTGCCGGCCTGATGGCGATCTCGATCGCAAAACCCGTTGGCACGGACATGGGAATCGAGGCCGGCCTTGCCGTCATGCTGGTCGGGGTCTTTGCCGTCTTCAACGGGTTCGGCAGGCCGGTCTTTGGTGCAGTCACCGACCGGTTCACCCCGCGGAACGCAGCGCTGATCTCGTTCGTCCTCATCGCTCTCGCCTCGCTCCTCCTCTGGCAGATCCCGGGGCAGCTGACCTACATCGTCGCCTTCACCATACTCTGGGGCTGCCTCGGGGGCTGGCTTGCGATCGCCCCGGCAAGCACCGGCGCATACTTCGGCACCACCGATTACCCCCGCTGCTACGGGGTCGTCTTCCTCGCCTACGGGGCCGGGGCAATTGCCGGACCGCAGCTGGCCGGGTTCATCAAGACAACCACCGGCTCATACCTGGGAGTCTTCCCGCTGGTGATGGCCCTTGCAGTCATCGGGCTTGTCATCGCCTTTGCCCTCCTCAGGCCACCGGCAGCACCGGCCAACACACCCCGATAACCCCTTTTTACCGGTGGATCTTCTTCCGCTGGGCGATCCGGTAACCCGAGATCACCTGGACCGAATCCCCGAACTCCGCATCCAGCGCCGGGTCTCCCGAATCGACATAAAGGAACGGGAGTTCCGCGAGCTTGTGCGGCGTTGCGAGGATGATGATCTTCTTTATCCCGACCCTGCGCACCAGCTCCGCGCTGATCTGCTGGTTCCCCCTCCCCAGGATGAAACCCTGGGCGCCGATGGGGCTGAGGATGATGCGGGTGTCCGGGTACTTTCCTGCAAGGGCGAGGAGAGCCTTCTCGTCGCAGTCCGCAGCAACCAGCCGCCGGTTCCGGATCGCGTCCACGCCAAGGAGCGTCTTTTTTATTCCCAGCCGCTCCGCCAGCGCCCCGGTTGTTGTGCCGGCCCCGACAATGTAGAGTGCCCCCGGCAGGAGGATCTCATCGATGAACTGGGCAATCGCCGCCTTTGCCCGCTCCTCGTCCGCCTCCTCGTACACCTGCTTTGAGACCTGCACCCTGCCAGGCGCTGCAGGTGTCCTCGCGATCCCAAAGAGCCGCGTCTTCAGGACATTGTGACGGTACGCCTCCTCGTCGACATCCATCACCTCCGAGTCCCGGACCCGGGCCGGGTCGAAGCCGGCAACGAGCTCTGCCGCGGTCCCGGGATCGACGGCAAAGACCGCCGAGTACATCTTCACCCCGGCCGGGATCCCGAGGATCGGCACGTCCCGGCCGGTTGCGGAGAAGACATCCCGGGCAGTCCCGTCCCCGCCGCATAAGAGGATCAGCCCGGCGCCGGCGTCACGGATCCGCCGTGCAGCCTCCTGCGTATCGCCGGCCGTTGTCTCGGCACCCGGGGTGTAGACTACCTCATACCCGGTGATACCGGCACTGTCCAGCACATCAGCCCCCATGGGACCGGAGGGAGTGATAAAGACAAGGTCACGGGCTTTCCCAAGCAGGGCGAGCGCTGCCTTCGCCCGGTCGTGCGCATGCGGGACCGCACCCCGCCGGCGGGCCTCCCCGACATTGCCATCGGTGCCTTTCAGCCCCACCGAGCCGCCCATACCGGCAACCGGGTTGACGATTAAGCCGATGCGCTTCATGAAAAGAGATTGGTGGATTTTCTTATTGTATCTTAGGGATCCTGCCAATGGCCTCGCGGATCAGCTCGTCAGGATACTCGTAATCCACCAACTTGCCGGCATAGAAGGCATCGTACGCCGACATATCGAAGTTGCCGTGGCCGGAGCAGTTGAAGAGGATCGTCTTCTCTTCCCCGGTCTTTTTGCACTTGAGCGCCTCATCAATGGCACACCTCACCGCGTGGGAGGTCTCGGGGGCAACGATGATCCCCTCGGTCCTTGCAAAGGTCTGTCCAGCCTCGAACGCTTCGCTCTGGTGGAGGGAGACTGCCCGCATCACGCCGTCATGGACCAACCGCGAGACAATGGGGGAGTCGCCATGGTACCGGAGGCCGCCGGCATGGATGGAGGGCGGGACGAAATCATGCCCCAGCGTGTACATCATCAGGAGTGGTGTAAGGCCTGCAACGTCCCCGAAGTCATACATGAACGCGCCCTTGGTGAGCGTGGGGCACGATGCGGGTTCGACGCCGATGATGTCCACGTCCTTGTGCTTGCCGGAGAGCTTGTCGCCCGC
>CAYVAQ010000012.1:0-1418 GCA_964448885.1 uncultured Methanoregula sp.
ACAGGAAAAAATCCCGGTCTACGAACATCACCACAGCCCATTAATACGATCCTGCTCAACGTCCGGTATGGACCGGAAGGTTGCCATCTTCCAGCACGTACCGAACGAGCCCGCAGGATACTTCGAGACCATCTTCCACGAGAACAACACCCCGTACGAGAACATCCGCATCTACGAGACGAACGAGATCCCCCGGCTCAAAGGCACCACCCACCTCCTCTTCATGGGCGGGCCGATGAGCGTGAACGATGAGAGCGAGCTTCCATGGCTCGTCCAGGAAAAGGAACTGATCCGGCGATCGAGAAAAGACAAAAGAAACGTCCTCGGCATCTGCCTCGGCGCCCAGCTGATCGCTTCAGCATTTGGCGGGAAGGTCTACCCGTTCGTGAAAGAGACCGGCTGGCACACGCTCACCCTCGAACCGGATGCTACCGGTGCATTCGGAAAATTCCCGGACGAGTTCCGCGTCTTCCAGCTGCATGGCGAGACCTTCACGATCCCGTACGGCGGTACGCTGCTCGCCCGGGGAAGTATAGTAAAGAACCAGGCGCTGCGGATCCAGAACGCGACCGGGCTCCAGTTCCACCTTGAGATGACGGAACCGATCATCCGCGACTGGTCAAAGGACCTCAGGAAACACCAGCGTGACACCATCGCACGCGACACGCCCCGCTTCATCAGCGAGAGCAACCGGCTCTGCCGGATTGTTGCGGAGGAATTCCTCTGCTGACATCATAAAATACAGAAACCGGTACCATCCGGAATACTCAGGTGGATGAAATGCTGCGATTCGCAGCTCAGGTCCGGATTATTATCAAGAGAACATACCCGGGTATCAGCGGAAGAATCGTTTGTACCTTTTATGGGCGTCTTCGATGGTCATGACATCCAGGACGGTAACCGTCCCGCCGGGAAGGACATCAAAAAAGGCTGTATAGGAATGGGAGATGTGCATCCGGCAGTGGCCATTCTCGAAGACCTCAACGTCGGGAGCGGTGTAAGGATCTTCGAGTTTCAGCAGGTGCTCTTTGATAAGCCGCCGGTCTTTTGCCGGAAGATCGTTAACGTACCGGAGTGCCTTTCGATCGATGGTTACCCGCACGTGATGCCTCCCTCTTGATCTCAGCATATTCGGGATCGTTGTCGAGGGGAACAAAATCTCCCGCCCGGGCTACTGCATCAAGATGTGCGATAAACTCGCTGCGTTTCTGCGCCTGGACCAGCCGGGCGATGACGTCACCGTATCGCTCACCCGGCATTTTTATTCTGGTCAGTCCCAGTTTTGTATCCGGTGAGACCAGGACCTTTTCAGTCAATGCTTCACGGGCATGCATCATTATCAGTCTCCATCTTGGGCTTGTAAGTACTTTTTGTCCCTTTTTGACCAAAAGGGTTTCCTCCGTACATCACTTGAAAAT
>CAYVAQ010000012.1:1518-73116 GCA_964448885.1 uncultured Methanoregula sp.
CCGAGCGCCCCGATGACCCCGTTGCCGCCGGCAAGCGTGATGCCGAACCGCTCGGCTGTTGCTTCCGCAACCGGCCGGGAGATGATCTGCTGCCGCACCATGCGGCCGTACTCGCGGAGATCGGGCGGCATGATAAAGCCGCTGCGGACGGCAATCCCCCACTCTTTTGAGTCCGCCTCATCCGCAAGGAACCGCCGGCTCTTGGTGATGACACTCTCGTACAGGTTCGGCGGGACGGCGATCTCGATATAACTCGCCGAGTTGCCGGCCGTCTTGCCAAAGACGGCAGGGTTGAGCATCGCAATGTGGTGGCTGATGGGCAGGATCCCGCGGATGCGGGAGAGGTGGTTGAGGAGTGCAAGGGCAAGGGCAAACGTTGCGCCCCCCTCTTTCGTGTCCGTATCGTCAATCCCGATGGTCACCTGGGTGAGCGCACGGGTCCAGACCTTCCCCTTGACCAGGTGCCCGTCATGCCGCGGTTCGACCCGGAGCACACCATCGGCTTTGGCCATCATGTCCGAGAGCGAGTACGCGGGCCCGCCGATGGAGTGGATGTGCTGGACGATCGCGTCGCCATCGCGCGAGACACCGGATACGCCCACGGCAGACAATGGTGCCAGGCCGACCTCGATCTCCGCGGTTCCGATCCGGGCCGACTCCTCCAGGAGGGTGCCGTCGCGCCGGACACCCGAAAGGACCCCCCCGGCAAGGGCATGGTGGTGCCCGCAGAATGCGGCACAGGCGCCGCTGAGGCAGTCATGGTAGATCTTGACCTGGTCACCGTCAACGGTGGTGAAGATACGCCGGCAGGTGCTTGAGGGTATTGCGCTGATGGCCGCGTACCGTGCCGGGCTGCGCCCCCGCTTCTCCGCCCGCTGGAGGACACAGCCTTCATGCAGCAGCCGGTTGACCCAGTCCTGCGCCGTGCTCCGCGGGATGCCGGCGGCTTTCTGGATATCCGTGACCGTGAAGTACCCGGCATCGAGCGTGAACTGCCGCATCAGCCGGAGATAGTCCCGCCGGTGCTCAAGCACGCTTACCATAATGGTCCCGGATATAGATGAGATCGCCGATGACGGCACTCGCGGTCTCCACCGACCCGGCGCCCTTGCCGATGAGCGTGATCTCCTTTGCCATATCGGTCTCGAGTGTCAGGGCATTGAGCGTGCCTTCGACAACGAGCGGGTGGCTCTTGGGAATGATCCGGGGTGCGACCCTGAGCACATGGTTGCGGGGGATCGCCTCCGCGATCAGCCGGATAGTACAGCCTTCTTCTTCGGCCAGCCGGAGCGACTCGGCAGTCAGGAGATCGATACCCGTCCGTTCAACATCCGCGAGGCGGGCACCGTTGTCCCAGATCGTATTCGAGAGGATGACCAGCTTGATGGCGGCATCGATGCCCTGCACATCATAGGTCGGGTCGGCCTCGGCATACCCCATCTCGCGTGCCTCGAGCAGCGCCTGGTCGTACGTGAGTCCTTCGTCGGCCATGCGGGTGAGGATGTAATTGCAGGTACCGTTCAGAACACCGTAGATTGCGAGGACTTCATTGCCCGCAAGCCCGTGCTCCAGCATGTGCATGACCGGGATCGCGCCGGCAACGGTTGCTTCGTAGCGGAGACCGACGCCCTTCTTCTGCGCCATCGTACGCAGTTCCTTGCTGGCAAGTGAGATAGGCCCCTTGTTTGACGTGACGACATGTTTCTTGCGCCCAAGGGCTGCCTTGATATAGCCGATGGAGGGCTGCCCGGTCACGGCATTGGTCGGCGAGACATCGACCAGGACATCGTACTCGCCTTTTTTGACCACGTCTTCAGCCGAGACCGAGGGATCGCCGACCATCCCGTGCTTCTTCTTCTTCGCGAGAAGGGCACGGATGCTGATGCCATCGGGGCTGATGCAGCCGCTCTTTGAGTCGGCGACCGCGGTGATCGTGAAGCCGAGATCTTTTTTCTCCAGCATCTCAGCCACGCCGCGGCCCACCGACCCGAGCCCGAGCAGTGCGATCCTCATGATATATCCTCCAGCGGTTCGATCAAAAGAAGGGATTTCTGCTCTGAGACCCGGCGCAGGATCGCGATAGCAGCCGCCATGTCGTCCCTGCTGACTGCCTTGATGGTGATGCGGGAGGAGGAGCGATCATTCACCGCAGGCATGCTCATGGCAAGCTCGCTCACCTCGGCAAAACCGGTTGAATCGATCTGGTCGACAGTATCGGAGAGGTCGGTGTGCATGAGATGGCCGATCAGGATGACGGTGCGCTTGTACAGCAGGCGTTCCTCACCGATCCGCTGGATATGGACACCCTGGGCCTTGAGGAGCTGGCGGAGCTTGTCGAGACGGCCCTCCGGCAGTTCTAGGACGATCTGGACGTTGAGGGTATCGGATTTGGTGTCCGGTTCGCGCTGGTGGATGACCGCGATGATGTTACCGCCAACATCGGAGATCGGTTTGAGGGCTGCAACGAGCTGACCGGGGGAGTCCTTCATCTCAAGCTTCATGGATACCTGCAAGAAACCACCTTTGCAGTAGATTATGCGCATTTCCTGATAAGCCTTTATTTTATTTCCGGGCGGCACCGGGAGGAAAAATTACATCCGCCGGAGTTTCCTGTCAACTTTCTCGAAGAAATTCCGCCGGATATCGACAAACAGCGCCGGGTTTTCGTGGCGGCTGATGGCAAGTGTGACCGAGGTCCCGAGGTCGACGGTCTCCTGGCCGTCAATGACCATGCTCGTGGGCTTCGAGCTCTCGATGCGGACTTCGAGTTTGCGGTTACTGCTGATCAGGTGCGGGCGGGAGGAGAGGAGATAGGGCGCCAGGGGGACGAGCAGGAACCCCTGGATCCGCGGGTCAACGATCGGGCCGCCGGCGCTCATCGCGTACGCGGTGGATCCCGTGGGGGTACTGATCAGGAGGCCGTCAGCACGGAACCGTTCGGTCATCACGCCGTCGATGATGATGGAGAAGAGGAGCATCTTGGCCGGGCGGCTCGTGACGATGAGGGCTTCGTTGAGCGCTGTGCCCAGGAACCGGTTGTCCTTGTGGATCGCGATGCGCATCCGCTCCTCGACCGGGAATCCCGGACGCAGCTGCCGGATATAGGCGAGTGCCTCGGCCTGTTCGAGGTCAGCAAGGAACCCGACCTCGCCCCAGTTGATACCCAGGACCGGCACGGGCTTCTCCATCATCTGGACCGTGCGAAGGATGGTCCCGTCTCCTCCTACAACAATGGTGATATCAGCTGGTGCGCCGCCGGCGTCCTCCCCCCGGCTGTCCAGGGCAGCGGCCGTGTCCTGGTCGTACACAACCGTGCACCCCTCTGCCTCAAGGGCTGACCGGATCTTCGCAGCGTACGCAAGTGCTTCACGGTTATCGATTCGTGAGACAATGAGCGCTTTCATGCCGGTTACCTCAGGTATTCGATGACTTTGTGATGCAGCACACCATTCGTGGCAATCAGGCTGCGCCCCACCGTGACATCCTCGGGAAAATCGATCGCCTCTCCATCAAGATCGGTCACGGTCCCGCCGGCTTCGCTGCAGACCAGCATGCCGGCTGCTGCGTCCGTGACGCGGAGTGTGCCCCGCAGGTCAATGAACGCGTCGATCCGCCCGGCACCGACATAGCATAACTCGAGTGCGGATGCACCAAGCAGCCGCCAGCGCCGGATCTTCTGCCCGAGCTGCATGACGCACTCCGGATCGAACTTGCGCCCGTATACGCTGATGGCACACGATGAGAGCGATGAGACCGGGGAGACCGTGACCGGTTTGCCATTGCAGCGGCAGAATTTCCCTTTCTCGGCAGTGAACCGTTCGCCCGTTGCCAGGTTCTGGACAAATCCCTTCTTCACCACGCCGTCCTCGGCATATGCAATGGAGAGGGCATAGAACGGGATACCGGCAACCGCATTGAAGGTCCCGTCGACCGGGTCGAGGAATATGGTTCCCCGGGAGCCGGGCAGGTCGACCTTTCCCGCCTCCTCGCTGATGAGCAGTGCGCCAAGCGCGTTCTCGTTGAGGAACCGGATCACGACATCCTCGGCAACCTGGTCGATGAGCTTGGTCGGGGTCCGGTCTGCACCCATCCTGACCGTCTTCCCGCCCTCCGGTACCCCGACGTACGGTGCAATCGCTGCTCCGACTTCTTCTGCAACCTGGCTGCATGCATCAAGGAAGTCCATCGCGCCCGTGCTCCTTTTTCCAACGGTGTATTTATGTAATGCAATAAAGATAAATTACTATCACGTTTACGATATTGTAAGATTCAGGTGAACCACAACATGAAGGAACAGACCGAAATCGGAAAGATCAAGGAAGGCCGCTATATTGTTATCGACGAAGAACCATGCAAAGTCATGGCAATTGCAACATCAAAGCCCGGCAAGCACGGGGCGGCAAAGGCACGCATCGATGCCGTCGGCATTTTCGACGGGGTCAAGCGGTCCATCGTCTCCCCGGTCTCGGCAAAGACCTACGTGCCGGTTGTCGAGCGCAAGAGCGGCCAGGTCCTTTCCATTGCGGGCACCACGGCACAGCTCATGGACATGAAAGACTTCTCGAACTTCGAGATGGCGATCCCTGACGACAAGAAGGGGACGATCGAGGTCGGTAAGGAATACATGTACATCGAGTCGATGGGCAAAAAGAAATTCGACTAAATACTTTTTTTCCCGCATCTGCTTTTAAACCGTGAGTGCAGATGACGGGTGGATTATCGTGATACCGGGTCTTCCTCAGTATATTCCGATATACCGGCTCGGGATGCGGACATCAAGGGAATAGGATTCGAGGCCCTGGGCAGTGATGATGAAATAGTAGCTTCTCTCACCTTCGAAGAACTTCTCGGTCCAGGGGCGGGGATCAACGGCGATGAGCTTTTTGTCCTCGGTCGTTTGTTTCTGTTTCGTGGTATACTTCGGGTTCTCGTAGGTCTCCCGCGATGCACCGGTCCAGAGATCAAGGTCGATGCCCCCCGGGGGGGTGATCGTGCGGACGATCCGGTTCGGGTCGTCGCCATCCATGACCTGGATGGTAAAAGCGGATTTTGCCGTAGAATATGATCCGGAAATACCGCTGTATGAGAGCCCTTCGCCTTTTGTCGGCTGTATCTCCATCTTGGAGACGGTCGGCGCTTTGGATGGTTCAACGGTGTACACGAGTTCCCAGTACGGGAAGGGGATATGCATGATGGCGGTTGTGCCGCTTGCACCATTCTCAGAATTGATGGAGGCAAACGTTGTCATGTTTGTGTCGAGGGTAGTGTAGTTGATCCGTGAACCCCGGGGGAGGGTCTGGTTTAACGAAACGCCATACTCCGCCGGGTTGACAAAACCCACCTCGGTGCTGCGGTCCGGGTTCCACGTAGGCGCGGGTGTCGGGGTTGGAGGAGTCGGGGTGGGCAGCGTCGATTGCGCTGCCAGGGCAGCTGCAGCAGCCATGCGTGCATCCAGCGAGTCCTCCGCCGGCAGGGGCGTGGTGGGAACGGGTGTGGGCGTGGGAAGCCCGATATCGATTGCCTGGCCGGTTGCGAGTGGTTTGACTACCAGGGCTATGACAACGATGATCCCGAGTGCCAGCGCACCGTACATGAGATCCTGTTTCTCCATTCCGATAGCCTGATCTGTTGTTTCTCACATAAATTGTTCGTGCAGCTGCTGAATAATGCTATAGAAAAGTACGATAATGATCTAAATAGGTAATAACAATGATCTGCATAAATCCCTGATTGATCTGTTCGTATACGAGCCCCCTTGTTTTGACCACAGGCGTATCTTGCGCGGTTTTGTCGCAAAATAATAAAAATGAAGTCAATTGAAAACGACCTCGACCTCAAATTATAAATACTATCGGCGCTTTTTAACAACCATGGGCTTTGAGTCAGAGGACTCTCTGTCCCTGTGATACGAAGGTGAAATACCCATGAAGTCATACATTACTGATGAAGACGGGTTCACCGGCCTTGAGGCGGCGATTGTCCTGATCGCATTCGTCGTCGTTGCGGCCGTGTTCTCGTACGTAGTACTCGGCGCTGGGTTCTTTACAACCCAGAAGAGCCAGGAGGTCGTCCACACGGGCGTCCAGCAGGCAAGCTCAACCCTCGAAATAGTGGGCAATGTCTATGGAAACAGTGACGATACCGGTGGTATCAATGCAGTTAACTTCACCATTGCTCTTGCACCCGGCGGAACCGCCGTTGATTTTGAGAAAGTTGTCCTTACCTACAGCAATGCAACCCAGTTAGAGACTCTTGCCCGCCAGACCACTATCGGAGCAGCTGCATCCACAAAACAGTGGACCCTGGTTGCGATCAAGAACGATGCCGGTGGCAACAACTGGCTCCTCGAGAAGGGTGAGCAGTTCGATATCATGGCACACCCGACCTCCCTGATCTACAAGAACGACAACTTCAACCTTGAAGTGAAACCCTCAACCGGCTCGCCGCTCGACATCAAGCGCACGATCCCGGCTGCTGTAAAGAACGTCAACATCCTGTATTAAGGAGGGTGAACAATCATGAAAAAATACAGTTACCATGAGAACGCATTCACCGGCCTTGAAGCAGCGATCGTCCTGATCGCATTCGTCGTTGTTGCGGCAGTCTTCTCGTACGTCGTGCTCGGCGCAGGTTTCTTCACGACCCAGAAAAGCCAGGAAGTAGTCCACACCGGTGTCCAGCAGGCAAGCTCGACCCTCGAGATCGTCGGCAACGTCTACGGCACCGGGACCGAAGGAAAGATCGCGTCCATCAACTTCACTATCGCCCTTGCCCCGGGTGGCACTGCGGTTGACTTTGAGAAAGTCACGATGACCTACACCAACTCAACCCAGTACCAGCAGCTGACCCGGAACACCGATATTACCACGTCAGTCACTGACGGATACTGGAATATCGTTGCAATCCGCAATCCCATGGGCAGCACCAACTGGCTCCTCGAGAAGGGCGAGCAGTTCGAGATCGGTGCACGGCCGCTTGGCGGCGTGTACAAGAACGACCAGTTCAGCCTTGAAGTGAAGCCCTCAACCGGCTCACCGCTGGACATCACCCGGACTGCTCCTGCAGCAATCCAGGCGATCAACATCCTCTACTAATCTTTTTTCTTTTTCCCGGAACATTCACGGACCCGGCCTGCTTTTTTCATTCAGGTGCGCACCCGGGGGAAGATATTTTAAAAAAACCCTGATTATTAAAAAATTTATCATCCTGCGATTATCTGCGCAAATTCCCCGACGCCAATGTTTATAAGTTAAAAGGGAAATATAACCTCCTGATACCTTATGGCGGTTAATCAGTCGCAGGTCGACCATATCATTACTGCCGCATCAGAAGATGATCCGGAAGTAAAGCTCCAGAACCTGGAGCGGGAAGTCGACCTCATCAAGACCTCCATCAAGCGGCTCTTAATGGATATACGCGAGCGTATGAACGAACTGGAGAACCCGTTCACGATTGCCGCAGCGGGAGCCGGGGGTACTGCGGGAGCACCGGGCACCGGCATTGATGCCAATGCGGACGAAGCACGCAAGTCTGCCCTTGAAGCCCGGGAAGCGGCACTGGATGCCCGCGAGTCGCAGATGGATGCGACCAAGGCAAAACTCGAGACTGAATCGGTGAATGCTGAAGAGGAGGAGGAAGAGAAACCCAAAAAGAAGAAGAAAGAGACTCCTCCGGTAAAAGATACCGAAGAGAAACATGCCCTCGATGAACAGATGCTCTCCCTCATCAAGGCCCAGCTCGCCGTCCCTCCCAAGGGGATGCCCCCGGTACCCCCGGCACAACAGACCACCGAGAAGCTGCGGCTCCAGAAAGTCTACAAACTCTTCAAGTGGACCCACCAGTCCGTCAAGAAATTCGGCCATGACCGGCTCGAGATCATGCTCGAATCATACCGCGTGATGGGGTACATCCCCAAGGAATCTGCCGACGAGATCCGGGAGATCTCGCGGCTGATGCCGGCAAACCTTGGCGAGGAGCACGAGGTCGGGCCGGACGAGTTCGTTGCCGAACTCTATGCCCTCAACCGGATCCTTGCGCCGAACGATACCTCCCTTGACCGGGACATGATAGAAGTGATGATGGAGCAGCGGCAGCAGCTGCCTGCCGACGGGACACGGAAGACTGACGAGAGAATCGACCTGTCGAATATCAGCCGGGGCGAGAAGAAGAGCCCTTCACGGAACAACGAGAAAGACGAAGAGTGGATGAACCTCCCTGACAGGATATAACCCATGTCCGCTGAAACATTTACCAGCGCGATGTTTCTGATCACGGCAGTCCTCGCCGCTGGCGTCCTGATCAATGCAGTCTTCCCGGTTGTCTACAATATGGCAGGGACGTTCAGTTCCGCTTCGCATGAATCCGACCAGCGGCTCCGGACCGATTACAAGATCATCACAACCTTCGCCGCGGAGGGGAGCCCGGGGACCGCTACCGTCTGGATGAAAAATACCGGGAGCGCCCGGATCTCCCTCGCGGATATCGAGCGGTCCGATGTCTTCTGCGGGGCCATCGATGATTTCGACCGCCTGGCCTGGACCAACGATGCTTCCCCGGGACCGGAGGAATGGACTGCAGATTTCACGGCGGTAACCTATGACACCAACAGCAACGGGTTCTGGGACCAGGGCGAGACCGTCAAGATCATTGCCTCGACATCGAAAATCCCCGCATCGGGAAACATCGTGTATTTCCAGTTCGCCCTCCCGAACGGCATCTGGCGCTCCGCGGAGTTCACGGTGAAGTGATCAAAAATGGCTGTCGCAGAGATTATCGGTGCTGCAATCGGCATACTCCTGCTGGTCATCGTGGCATATCTCATTGTCGGAGGAACCCTCTCGGTAGCTGAGACGGTGGCTGTCGCCCAGAAAGACCTGGCTCTCCAGACCGAGAGCCGTATGCGAACGGATCTCCGGCTGAACAATTCTGAGACTTCCATCGCCGGTACCGCACTGACGTTCAGTCTCACCAATACCGGAAACGAGATCGTCTCGGATTATCCGCATTTCGATGTCTTCACTGATGACAACAGCGGCACGCCGTACACCCATTACACGTATGCAGATATCCCGGGCACTGCCGGGACCTGGGCGATCATCCAGCGGGACAATGACCGGATTCATCCCAACCAGTTCGATCCCGGCGAGAAGATCTGGATAACCGCAACCTTCTCCGGCAGCGATCCGGTCTGGCTCATGGTTTCGACCGATAACGGCGTGTATGCACAGATGGCTGCACCGGCACTCGGGTGGAGGATCTGAATGGCAAACATATCTGACCTGATGGGGGGAGAGGACCGGCAGATCATCTCCACCGGCAACAGCGAGCTTGACAAGAAGATCGCCGATGGTCTCCCCCTTGAATCGCTCACGCTCATTGAGGGCGAGAACGATACCGGCAAGAGCGTCCTCACCCAGCAGATCATCTGGGGTGCGATGAAGCAGGGATTATCCGTTGACCTCTTCACCACCGAGAGCACCAGCAAGAGTTTCATCAAGCAGATGGAGTCGATGAGCCTTGACATCTCCGAGTATTTTGCCTGGGGATACCTCAAGGTATTCCCGCTGCACGTGGTCGGATTTGAGTGGAAGAAAGAGGAGATGGAGTACATCCTGGTCGACCTTATCTCCCATATCCAGAAGAGCAAGTCGCAGGTCATCGTTATCGACTCCCTGACCCTCTTCACCGAATATGCGCAGACCGATACCATCCTCACGTTCTTCACCAACTGCAAATCGCTCGTCGATCATGGCAAGACCATCCTGGTCACGCTCCACACGTACGCGTTCGAGGAGGACACGCTGGTCCGGATCCGGTCCATCTGCGACGCACACCTCAACATGAAGAAGGCGCTGGTCGGTGACAAGTATGTGATGGTCATGGAGGTCATCAAGGTGAGGGGTGCACGAAAGACGACCGGTAACCTTGTCAGTTTCGAAGTTCACCCGGGCTATGGCATGAAGGTCATCCCGATGAGTTTCGCGAGGGTCTGATATGGGAACGCTCTCCGTTGCCGTCAACCTGCCGTTCAAGCCGGAGACGGTTGACTCCACCATCGACTTCTACACGGATATCGAGTCGAGCGCCCTGTACAAGATGCTCCCGGCCAATGCCAAGGAGTATGTCAGGGCAAGCCCCCATCTCCTGGAATACCTGCACACCTTCCCCGTCAACACCTACGGGATCCCCCTCTTCCTCTCCGAGCTCAAAAAGGACCTGCGCTCGATGAAGAGCCCGAATATCATCTACCCGGTCAACGATACCACCTTTGTCCATATCCTTCCCGACCCGGATGATGTGCGGAACTTCTATATCCCCATCGAGCCGTCCTTCCTGCACTCGGTCAGCCAGATGCTCCCGGTCATCGAGACCAAACTCATCGATCTCATCGATGGCCTGGAGGAAGACCCCATCAGCGACAAGGAGCGGGCGGAGGTCATCAGGAGGATGCTTGCCAATGTCGCGGTCATCAAGCCCAAGAATGTCGATATCACCCAGCTCACCGGATCCGGGCCGGGGCAGCAGGACCTCAAGTCCAAGATCACGACCTTCCTCAACACCGATTTTTCCGCAAAGGACAAGATGAAGAAGGTGAAGGCCAAGCACCAGGTCCCGCTCACGCCGGACGGGAAGGTCATCCTGACGAACGAGGAGTACCGGGCCATCGAGTACCTCCTGATCCGCGACAAGATCGACATGGGGGTCTTAAAACCGTTCCTCTCCGACAACTATATCGAAGACATATCCTGCGATGGGATCGGTCCGATCTTCATCGAGCACAAGATCTTCAAGGGGCTCAAGTCCGTCATCGAGTTCAAGGTCTCGAGCGAACTCGATGAGTTCGTGGTCAAGATGGCCGAACGCATCAAGCGGCCTATCACCTACCGGAACCCGGTCGTCGATGCAACGCTGCTGGACGGTTCGCGTATCAACATCGTGTACGGGACGGCCATCTCCCGCCATGGCAGCAACTTCACCATCCGTAAGGTGAACGAGGTCCCGCTCTCCATCCTCAATATCGTCGAGAGCAATGGCATCGATTACACCGCAGCTGCCTATCTCTGGATCTGTGTCGAGTATGGCATGTCCCTGTTCGTATCGGGCGAGACAGCGAGCGGCAAGACAACGCTCCTCAACGCCATCACCACGTTCATCCCGCCCGAGAACAAGATCGTCACCATCGAGGATACCCCCGAGCTGAACGTGCCCCACCGCAACTGGATCCGGGAAGTCGCGCTCGCAAAAGGCAAGGGCGAGGGCGGCGGCGCTGGTGGCGAGGTCTCGATGTTCGACCTCCTCAAGGCTGCCCTCCGTCAGCGCCCGAACCAGATCCTGGTCGGTGAGATCCGTGGGGTGGAGGGCGCGGTTGCGTTCGGTGCCATGCAGACCGGCCACCCGGTCATGAGCACGTTCCACGCGGCATCGGTCGAGAAACTCATCCAGCGTCTCTGCGGAGACCCCATCAATATCCCCAAGACCTATGTCGATAACCTGAACCTGGTTGTCATCCAGAGCGCGGTCAAGCGCCCGGACGGGCAGCTGGTCCGGCGGATGATCAGCTGCAACGAGCTGGTCGGGTTCAATCCCGAGACCCAGGGTTTCACCTTTGTCCAGATGTTCACCTGGGAACCGGTGTCCGACACGTTTGTCTGGACCGGCAAGGGCAGCTCGTTCCTGCTCGAGAACAAGATCGCCACCATGCTCGGAATGCCCGAGAGCAAGAAGGCCGAGATCTATCTTGAAGTGGAGAAACGGGCAAAGATCCTCGAACGCCTGCACAAGGCAGGGTATACCAAGTTCTGGGACCTGTTCCACATGATGACCAAGATCAAGAAGCAGGGCCTCCTGCAGATCGGTTCCTGACGATGGCTGATCCGTCCGCCCCGTCCCTTCCCCCCGGGCAGGAGAAGACCCAAAAGGCCATCCCCTTCGCCTCGACCATCGAAGACCTCAAAGAGAAGATTGCAACGGTCACCGAGGCCAAGAAGATGGGGGCCGACCTGCTCTTCATGAACACCTATATGGCATCGCTCGCCCTTGCCAATGCATCCCGCCCGGAGATCTTCACGTTTGCGGCAAACCGGAAGGAGTACCTCTCCTCCAAGTATATCGAGAAGGTGGACATGTTTGTCAAGAAGTGGAGTTACAGTTACTCCGAAGCGCTCGGGATCGTTGCCGAGCGTGCATCGAACCCCATCCTCCAGAGCATGCTGAACCGGTACGCCAACGCCATCGACTCGGGAGTCCCGGATGACGATTTCCTCAAGAACGAACTGTCCACGGTCAGGAGCGTGTACCGCAGCCAGATCGAGCAGGGGCTCGAACTGCTCAAGAAATGGGGAGACGCTTATGTCGCCATGCTCCTCTCCGGGACGGTCATCGCCGTCACCATCATGATCTCCATTGCCATTTACTCGCCTGCCGGCCTTGAAGCCACGCTGAACATGGCATACGCGATCATCCTCATCATCTGCGTCTTTGGCAATCTTTTGATGTTCCAGTCCGTGCCGGACGATCCCAAGACGCACGGGCTTACCACCCGGTCCTCCAAAGAGCAGCAGACCATCCGTTCGATGGAGCGGATCATCGTCCCGCTGACCATTGCCGCTGTCATTGTCCTTGCTCTTCTGGGTGTCAGCGCCGGCCTGGTATTCCTGCTGGTCGGCATCCTGATGGCGCCGCTGGGCATCATCGGGTTCATCGATGACAGCAACATCACCATGCGGGATAACGACTTCTCCACATTCATCCGGAGTTTCGGCGCCGTGATGGGCGGTCAGGGGACCACGGCCGTGTATGCCCTGGCAACCATCGACAAGAAATCCCTGACCGCGCTCGAACCGCTGGTGAACTCCGTGTACTCGAAGATGAACCTCGGGCTGGATGACAAGCAGACCTGGGACAAGTTCATCGGCGAGTCCGGGAGCAACCTGATCTACAAGTACCTGAACATTTACCTTGATACGGTCACCCTCGGCGGACCACCGGAGCCGATCGGTACCGTGGTCGGTTCATCCATGCTCGAGCAGACGCTGCTCCGGGAGAAGAAGGATATGCATGCCCGCAGTTTCATTGTCCTGCTCGTGCCCATGCACATTGCAATGACGGGGATCTTCGTTGCGCTCTACCGGATCATGGTCGTTCTTACCAGTTCGGTTACCAACCTGATGACCCATTTTGCCGAGCAGTCAGCAGCAGCCACCGGGGGAGGG
Source organism: uncultured Methanoregula sp. (assembly GCA_964448885.1). Taxonomy (GTDB): domain Archaea; phylum Halobacteriota; class Methanomicrobia; order Methanomicrobiales; family Methanospirillaceae; genus Methanoregula. Next base: position 14,730 of record CAYVAQ010000012.1, read on the forward strand.
AGCACCCAGGGGGGGCTATCGGCCAGCTCGGCGCTTGGCGGAATGAGCATGTTCACGAACTTCCCCGAGAAGGAGATGGGATTCTTTGTCGTCACCATCCTTACGATTATCACCGCATCCAATATTCTCGCGGCACGGATCGTGGGGGGCGGTGATCGGTATATGTTTTATTTCTATACAGCCATATTCTGTTCATTGACCGGTCTTGTGTTGATCGTAGCCCCGATCGGTGTCGGAATGTTCTTCAGTCCCGAGGCATTGCAGAGCATGGCCGGGGCCGGGGGAGGTGAATGATACCATGAGAAAAGAGATCCGCCGGATAATCATGTTCTGTGCCATCGTGACCATCGGTCTGTTACTCCTGGTTTTCGATGTCACCTTCATCCAGCTCCTTGGCCTCATCCTCGCTATAGCCATCATCATGCCGTTCCTCCTCGGCCTGGTCACGATAGCCGAAGTGAAAACCGCATATGGTACGTTCAAGGAGCAGCGCCTGAAAAAGATCGGTTTTTTGAAAAAACTTGACAATATCAAACTCTTTGAGAAGAAAGGGAAGGCACGGATCGAGACCCCGGCACCGAAAGTACCGGCTGCACCCGCAGCGGTGGCTCCTGCCGGGAAAGGGGCTGAAGCCGGAAAAGCCGGCGGGCGGAAGCTCCCCTTCAGCACCCAGATCGGTTCGCTCGTGGCTACCTTCAAATCGTTTGGGACCTCCATACGCGAACGGACAAAACGTGAACGCAAGGTCGAGGATATCAACCGGATGCTTGACAGTGCCGTGAGCGAGAAGGTGGAAAAACCAAAGGCTGCGTCCCCCACCCCTGCCGCGGGGGCAGGCCCTGCATCATTCCCCTCACCCGGCGGATCAGGCTCCTCCGGGGCAGACGAGACCGACCCCTTCCTCTCCCTCTCCGGTGATGATTTCGATACCGGGCTCCTCGACGGGCTCGATGAGGACGGGATGGAGACTCCCGATGCAGCGGCCCCGGCCATGGGTGCTGAGGCCGGCCTGGATGCAGCCCCGATGCCGGACATGACCCTGCCGGAACCCGAACTCTCGGTTCCCTCCGCGGAACCGGGTGCAGCTGACGGTTCTTCTCCGGAACTCGATGCCGCTGCCGCGGAGATCCTGAAATCCCAGGGCATTGAAGAGGGGCTCGATGAGTTCAGCGGACTGGACTCCGCCGGCACTGGAGCAACTGACAGCGATTTCGGCGACCTGGAAAACATCAGTCTTGACGACGTGGATATGGATGCCGAACCCGGCGATGAGACGGGTGCCGCCGCGGGAATGGAAGGAACGGCAGCCCCGGCAGCAGCTGCACCCGCGGCACCGGCCGGATCTCCCCCTGCCGAAACACCCGGCGCGGTCAAGACCGCGTGGATACCCTCGGATGCACCAAAAGGTGCTGATCAGCCGGAGGATGCAATCGGTACGCAGGCCGACATGGCAAGCTTTGCCGGGGGTGCATCCGGGACGGATGAGGACCTCCTCAGTTCGATCGCCTCGGATGTCAAAAAGACGGTCAAGGAGAAAGATCTCAGCCTGCTGCGGGAGCTCAAGGACTTCAAGGCACCCGCCAACCAGATCGAGAAGGAACTGACCGACATGTACCAGAGAATGAGCACCGTACAGAAACCGAAGACCGCTCCAGAGAAACCCACCAATGAAATCAAATAACCCGCTGGCACATACGTATGTGATCCGCCAAATTTGGTGTAAAATCGACGGGGCGGCAGACAACTGAGGACGCCATGAAGGAAGTTCCGGTAAAAATTGAGCACAACAAGCAATGGATTGTCGTAAAACTGGGTATCGGAGAGGACCGGCTGGTCATACCGGCGCCGGTCAGCAAGGAGATCCTGTTCAAGACGGTTCTCGATGTAGCCGAGCGCAAGAATGTCCTCATCATCACGGTGAAGACCGATGCTGAAGCCGTGTACAAGATCCTCTCGGTCGAGAAAGTCCTCGCTATCCTGAAGAAGATGATCCTTGCCCAGTGCAATGCTTACCGGCTGATGGCCTACTTCATGTCCCCGGCCATCCGTGGCGGTGTCATGATCAAGGACGCACAGTGGGAGAAGGGGAGCGTTGTTGTCGTCCACACCGGTATCTGGTTCGTCAGCCAGGCAAAACAGATCTGTGTCCCGGTCACCGATGTGGCGGCAATCGAACTTACCAAGCGGGAGGTGCAGGGGAAACCCACGGACGTGGTCAAGATCGATCACCTCGAATCCGGTGAGGTTGTTTCAAGCCTGGTGCTCTGCCCGCTCTCGACCCTGCAGGTCCTGTACAACTTCCTGAAGGAGACTACCAAGGGCATGGATATGAAAGGGACGGAACTCGACGGTGTCGACCAGCAGGTGGCAATGCTGATCTATTCCGGCATGGATTCCCATGCAATCGAGAACATGCTCAACATCTCCCACAAGCAGCTTGATATGATTTACGACAAGATCCTCAAGCTCGGTCTTGCCGAGGTTGTGATTATCCGGCGTGAGGTCCAGCTCACGACCAAGGGAGTCCGGTACATCTCCGATGCCACGAAATCCCAGACAAACTGATTGTTTTGGTAATCCGCCCCCGTCCAATTTCCATTTTTCTCCATAACAGTTTTATGTAATGATCTCCCTATCAGATATTTGATCGTCAATGGGAAAGATTCTGATCGTAGATGATACCCTCTTTATGCGGACCCTCTTAAAGAACATCCTGTTCTCGGGAGGGCACACCATCGCCGGTGAAGCAGGAGATGGGGAAGAGGCGGTTGCAAAATACAAGGAACTCAAGCCGGATCTGGTCACCATGGACGTCGTTATGCCCAAGATGAACGGAATCGAAGCACTCAAAGGGATCAAGGCAATCGATCCTGCTGCAAGGATCGTCATGTGCACGGCTGTCGGCCAGGAGCAGATGGTGAAACTGGCCATCAAGTCCGGTGCCAAGGGCTATATCGTGAAACCGTTCCAGGCCCCCAAAGTGCTCGAAGAAGTCAAGAACGTGCTGGCATCCTGACGTTATGGTGAAAGTTCTGATCGTTGACGACTCCGTATTTATGCGGACCGTCATCCGGGATATCGTCTCAAAAGATCCGTCGTTAGAGATAGTGGGAACGGCATCGAACGGACTTGAAGCGCTTGAGAAGATCGGGAGCCTTGAACCGGATATCATCACCCTCGATATCGAGATGCCCAAGATGAACGGGATCCAGGTGCTGGAAGAACTCAAAAAGGTAAAAAAACGCCCGCATGTCCTGATGCTGAGTTCGCTCACGTCAAAGGATGCAGAACTTACCCACCAGGCAATACGGCTCGGGGCGGATGATTTCATGCTCAAGCCAAAAGACATCCCGCATGTCCGGGAGATCGGTGCGGAACTGATCTCCAAGATCAACCATATCATCACCCTGCCGGTAAGAAAACCGATAGCCAAACCATCGACAAAAGGGCAGGCAGCGCAGCGGGTTGTCCTGATCGGGTCGTCGGCCGGCGGCCCCCCCATGCTCGATACCCTGCTTGCCATGCTCCCGCCAGGACTGCCGGCGGGCATCATCGTTACCCAGCACATGCCAACCGGGTTTACCGCCGCACTTGCGGAACGGTTCAACCGGATAGCACCGCTCCCGGTCAAGGAGACGGAGAACGGGGATACCGTTGAGACCGGCAAGATCCTCCTCTCCAAAGCGGGGGTTCACACCATTGTCAGCGGTGTCATTGACGGGAAGAACACCAAGACCGGCCGTATCGTCCATTCCAATGCCCCGCCGCTTCACGGCGTCCGCCCGGCTGTCGACAAGACCTTTGAATCCGCGGCCGCGGTCTATGGAAAGAACATTGTATCCGTTGTGATGAGCGGTATGGGCAACGATGCCGGCGATGGGGCGGTTGCCATCAGGGATGCGGGGGGGAAAAATCTGGTCTGCGATGAGAAGGACTGCCTGGTCTATGGTATGGCCCGGTCAGTCATCTCCAAGAATGCTGCGGACAAGATCCTTCCCCTGAATAAACTGGCCGAAGAGGTCGAGCGAGCAGTGCTCCAGATGGAGGCGGAAAATGTCTGAATTTGAGGCGTACCGGGGATTATTTGTCGCTGAATCACGGGAGAACCACGAGAACCTGGTCAAGAACCTGCTGATCCTGGAGAAAGGGCATGACCAGGGTGCCATTGACGAGTTCTTCCGCTCATGCCATACCCTGAAAGGGGCATCGGCATCCATGGGATTTGCCGAGATGGAACGGCTCTGCCATGCAATGGAAGATGTATTCCAGCTGGTCCGGGGCGGAAGCGCAGAGATCACGCAGGACCTCTGCGATCTCCTCCTGGGATGTGCCGACCTGCTTGAGCAGATGATCGATGACGTGGAGGGGGGTGGCGACTCATCCTCCAAAAATGCCGATGAACAGGTGAATGCACTCAAGGCCTGGCTGGACCAGCGTGGCGGCAAAAGTACCCAGAAACCTGCAGCAGCCCCGGCGCCTGCCGGTAAGGCTGCGGCTGAGGCAGATGCCCCTGTGCAACCCTCACCCGACAGTAACCTGCCGGAATACGACCTGACCGTAACCGTTGCTAGCGAATGCATGATGAAGGATGTCCGGGCCATGCTTGCCATCGGAAACCTCGAGGCACTGGGCACCATTCTTACGATCAGCCCCTCCAAGGAGGCAATCGATGAAGGCAAATTCGATGGCATCCTCACGCTCCGGATCGCGAGCGACGCCGGCGAGGAAGCACTGAAGACTGCTGCGTCGGGGACCGAGATTGCCGGCGTTGATATCAGACCTGTTGTGCGGGAGGTTGTGCCGGCAAAGAAAGCGGCAGAGGCAGAGAAGAAGCCGGCACCCGGGACTGCACCGGATAAGAGCCGCGAGATCAAGAACCTCCGGGTCGATATCCACCAGCTTGACCATATCATGAACCTGGTCGAAGACCTGGTGATCAACCGGGGCCGGCTCAAGCAGATCGCCGAACAGCACCGGATCAAGGAGATGGACGAGGCCATCGGCATGGTCGAGCGGTCGGTTTCGGATCTCCAGAACCTGATGATGAACATCAGGATGATCCCGCTCAACCAGATCTTCAACCGGCTCCCGCGGGTTGTCCGCGATGTCGCCATCTATGACGGCAAAGAGGTCGAATTCGTCATTGAAGGAGGAGAGACCGAACTCGACCGGAGTGTCATGGACGGCCTCAACGATCCGCTGCTCCATCTTATCAGGAACGCCGTTAACCATGGTATTGAATCCCCGGATGTGCGGGAGAAGAGTGGCAAACCGCGGAAGGGATTCGTCAAGCTCTCGGCCCACCGCGACCGGGACAATGTCATCATCGAACTCATCGACGATGGTGCGGGCATCAATGTCGGGAAGGTCAAGGCTAAGGCCATCGAGAGAGGCCTCATCAGCCGGGAAGCGGCGGAGACCCTGACCACGGATCAGGCTGTCGACCTGCTCTTCCAGCCGGGCTTCTCAACGGCTGACAAGATCACGGACATCAGCGGGCGTGGCGTTGGGCTGGATGTGGTAAAACGATCGATCGAGTCGCTCAAGGGCACCATCCGCGTCGAGACTACCCCGGGTAAGGGAAGCCGGTTCGAGCTCCTCCTGCCCCCGACCATGGCCATCGTGGATGTCATGATCGTCAGGATCAACGGAAGGCGGCTTGGCATTCCCATCAGCAGCATTGTCGAAGTGGCAAACTTCAAACGCGATGCAACGCATTTCATCGGGAAGGGCGAGGCAGTTCTCCTTCGGGACGAGGTGCTCCAGCTGATGTGGCTCAACGACATGGTCGGCACGTCCGAAGTCTGCGAGATCCTGATTGTCGTCCAGTACGAGAAGCGGAAATGCTGCATCCCGGTTGACCTTGTCGAGGGCAAGCAGGAGGTTGTTGTCAAACCGCTTTCCAGGCTCATCGGCAATACCCGGGGAGTCAGCGGAATTACCATCCTGGGCGATGGCGAAGTCGTACCGGTCCTTGATGTGAATACCATTGCGTAGGAGAGATCCATGAAACTATCAACAGTCCAGGCAGATGCGATACAGGAGCTGGGAAATATCGGGGCAGCGCATGCGGCAACCACGCTCTCCCAGATGCTGGGGAGCACGGTCGAGATGAGTGTCCCGGCCATCAAGGCGATCGAGCTCTCACAGCTCGGCGATTACATGGGGGAGGAACCTGCAGCCCTGGTTGCGTTCGAACTCCAGGGCGAGATCCAGCATGGCGGGTATGTTGTCTTTTATATCTCCCGCGAATCGGCAATCCGGCTGACCAATACCATGCTCGGGCTCACCGACATGAACCGTCCCCTGAACGAGATGGATGAGAGTGCGCTCCTCGAAGTGGGCAACATCATGGTATCGGCATTCCTTGATGCCACTGCCGAACTCCTGGGTTTTGTCATGCTCCCGTCTCCTCCCGCCCTCACCATCGACATGGCACACGCTGCAATGTCCTCCCTGATCGCCCAGATGGGGGAGGAGATCGACGAAGTCCTCCTCTTCTCCACCGAACTGATGTGCGAAGAGCATAAGATAGACAGCGACATCATCATGATGCCCGAGACCAGCACCCTTGCCCGTATTGTCGAACTGATGGAGAACATGATGAAAGGGGTATAATTACCCCCGGCCGGATAAGACCTATGCCCGAGATAACCAAACCGGACAGCCAGACCGCGATGATAGGGATCGGTGAATACCGGGTAGGCTCTTTTCCCATGATGACCATCGGTCTTGGTTCCTGCATCGGGCTCACCATCTATGATGAAACCCTGAAGATCGGCGCTATGGTCCATATCATGCTCCCGGACAGCGCCGGCAGGAAAGACCGGCCGGGCAAGTATGCCGACACCGCCATACCGTTGCTGATTGGCGAACTGACGACCAAGGGTTCCAAAACCCGGTCGCTCGTCGCAAAGATGGCCGGCGGGGCCTGCATGTTCGAATACTTCGGGACCAACCTCAATATCGGGGAGCGGAATGCCGAACGCGTCCGGGCAATCCTCAAGGAGAACAATATCCCTCTCCTCAAAGAGGATGTCGGGGGAAAAGTCGGTCGCTCGGTGACATTCCTCCCTGCAAATGGCGGCAAGGTCACCATACGGCGGGCGGATGGATCTGTTGGAGAACTGTAAAGCCGGCCTGGTTCTTCTCTGCATCCTCATCCTGGTATCCCCTGCGGCAGCTGTACCGGATAGCGCAGCACATGGTACACCCGGGGCGGACAGTATGGGGATCACCCTCTTCATCCCCTCCCCGAACATGATCCATTCCGACCAGGTCCTCGACATGATCAGCACCCCGGAGGGGGGTGTGCTCTTCGGGACCTCGTTTGGTCTTTCCGAATATAACGGGACATGGTCAACCCGCCACATCAACCGCGATAATATCTCCGAAGGGCTCATGGATGAGTTCATCACCGCGGTCGAGTACGACAGCAACGGGGACCTCTGGACAGGATATTCCGGCGGGATCCAGATCTATGACGGTCAGTATTACCAGACCATCCGGGACCAGCAGCTCCTCAAGGATCCCCGCATCCAGGACCTCCAGCGGTGGAACGACGATATCTGGATTGCAACCGGGCACTCGGGCATCCACCGGTACCGTGCGGGGACCTGGACATGGTTCCAGCCCATGACACGGGGTGGTCCCGGCTTTTACGAGATCAGCCAGATGGCTCTGGACCCGGCCGAGAATCTCCTGGTCATGGCTACTGCGGATAACGGTCTCTGGATCGTGAACTCACCGGATGATCCGGTGGGTTTTGAACAGATTGCTCCCCGCGACGGGACCTGCCGTTCTCCCCAGCAGGTACGGCGCGATCCCTATGGCGGGGTATATTTCTTCAATGATACCACGATCACCCATTACCGGAAGGAGACCGGTTTTATCACAATCCTCTCAGCCGATGACCTCACCCAAAAAGAGATCTCCATCAATGATCTTGCAGCTGCTACCACGGACGGCACGATATACATTGCTACCGATGACGGGATCTATCTCTGGAGGGACGGGAAGGTTCTCCGGCATATCAGCAGGTTCGAAGGGATCGGAACTTCAGAGATTGTCCGGACGATAGGGATCGATGCCCGTGGGCGGGTATGGTTCTCGACCCGGGGATATGTCGGGTTTTTCTCTGAATCATCCGGGACACGGACGCTCCTCCCCATCGAACTGAACCACACCGTGACATCCGCCCCCACCCCGCTCGTATCCCCGGTTGCAGAGCCGGCCGTGGTGCAGCAACCCCCAAAAACCCCCGTACCCGGCGAGACGGCAATGATCCAGCAGCAGGGTCTGGCACCCATGCTGGATCCCATATTCCAGGCGATACGGTCGGTCCTTGCAAAAATTGGCATCTCTATCTGAACCCCTGCAGGGACCGGGCTGCTCCTCTGCGGAATGGAGGAGACAATGGCAGACCGGATCGGGGAGCAGATGACCGGTGCGGGTTACTTTCTCTTCAGTTCCTCGGTGCAGAACAACTCGATGGTCTCGATGAGTACCTTCTTCGCCCGCTTCACCCGTGATTCGTCTGGGGAGGAGAAATCCGACGCAATATACCGCAGGGCGCTCGCAAAGAACTGGTAGCGCGGGAACTCCTTCTCAAAATCAGCGAGGCGGTTGGAGGCCTCCTTGAAATCGTGGTTGAGGAGCTCGAAGGAGAAATCGAAGAGCTCGAGGATCTGCGGGGGCATCGATTTGGAGGATGCGAGCTTGCGGAAACTCTGGTAGGTGATCTTTTTGGTGGTCAGGAGGGAGAGCTTGAGCCCGAGGTAGATTGGCTCCAGTTCATCCGGATACTGCTTGATCAACTGGTTGACGATACCGGCTGCCCCTGCGGCATCGCGGGTTTCGAGCTTGTAATAATACATCTCGCGGAGGAAGGAGATGTCGTTGTAAAAATGCTCCGAACCGATATCGAGCAGCCGCTTGCGCATCACCGGATCATTCGTCACGGCAGCGTTCTTCAGGCCGATCTCGACATACCATTTTTCGCTCGGGAACCATTCAAGGCCGGTGAGGATCATCTGCCAGAAAATCTTCTCGATGAAGGAACTGTCATCGATGTCGAGCTGGCTGATATAGTTGAGCGGCGGCCTGATCCGGGCGAGGTTGAGCATCAGTTCCCGGGCAAGGAGTTCCATCTCACCCGGGCGGTGCCGCTGGGTTGCCTCGTCATCTTTCTTGAACTCGCGAAGGGAGAGCGAGTAATAACAGTAGGCAACGACCGTCCCGAGCTTCGTGTCGAGGGTTGCATACTTTTTGAGAAAATCCAGGGCATGGGCATAGTCGCCGATCTTGACCAGCTTGAGGCCCACGACGATGTTGATGCCGATCTCGGCATTCTTCCGCTTCTTGAACCGGATGGCATTGACGATCACCCGCTTGACAAAATCAAAATCATTGATGTTCCTGCTCGTGTCAAGCACTTTGTAGGTGATACTGTCAACGAACTCATCATGGGCGTCGTCGGCGATATTCGGGAAGGAGTTCTCGAGGGCGGAGATGATGTACCCGTAAAAGACCGGGAGGTTGGCATCGACTTTGGCAGTATTCCGTTCGATATACCCGTAAAAGTCTCTCTTCAAAAGATGCAGCTTGTCGTAGACAATCGCATCGGAGAGCTTCTCCTCCCGCATACAGGGAGAATGGCATGGGAAAATATAAAAAAGTATAACAGTCGGTGTTTACGCCTCATCCTGGGCGTAATAGTAATATTCACCGAGCCCTTTCTGCTCCCGGTCCAGGAAGGATTCCGGCTTGTTGATCCGGGGCCTCCCGCTCTGGTCGCGGCGGAAGGTGACGTCCAGTTCCTGGAGGAACCGGTTCATGCCATCCCGCATCGGGAACGGACCGGCTGCAGTGCCGCTGACGCCCGGCTCGCCCTCGAAGACGAGGATACGTTCGCTGATCATATCGATCAGGTAAATGTCATGGTCGATGACCATGATGCCGACCTCCTTTCCTTCGGCATGGTGCTTGATCATCCGGGTAACCTTGACCCGCTGCTCGACATCGAGATGGGCACTCGGCTCATCGAGGATATACACGTCCGCATCACGGGAGAGACATGCAGCGATTGCAACACGCTGCAGCTCCCCGCCGCTCAGGGTGTTGACCGGTGACTGGAGGATTGGCTGGAGCGAGAGCGATTCCACGATCTCGTGCTGGTAGATGGAGGAATCGAATTTTGTCGTGATCTGGCGCAGGAAGAACTCCACGGTATCGGAGGTCTCACCCTTGATGTACTGGGGTTTGTAGGAGATCCGCAGCGTTGTCTCGACGGAGCCGGTTGTCGGTTTCTCAGCGCCGGCGAGCAGCTTGGCAAACGTGCTCTTGCCCATGCCGTTTGCCCCGACAATGCCCAGCACCTCCCCGCTCCGGACGGTCCCGCCGGAGACGGTGAGGTGGAACGTGTCGTACTGCTTCGTCATCTCCGGGATGAGGAAGAGATCCTCGCGGTTGGATCCCTTGTCATGGGCCCGTTTCTCGAAGACCACCTGGGTGTCGCGGAACCGGACGTTCTCTTCGTGCAGGAATCCTTCGAGGTACTGGTTGATGCCGACCCGGACGCCTTTGGGCCGGGTGATGATACCGAAGACCGAGGGCTTGCCGTACCCGACATGGACCGTGTCCGCCAGCATGTCAAGGATGGCAAGGTCGTGTTCGACAATGACGACCGGGCGGTTTGTGGCCAGCTCGCGGATAAGTTTTGCCGCTGCGATCCGCTGGTAGATATCGAGGAAGGGGGTGATCTCATCGAAGAAGTACAGGTCTGCATCCCGGGCAAGGCAGGCAGCGATAGCCACCCGCTGCAGTTCGCCGCCGCTGAGCGTACTGATGTCGTTCTCAAGAATGGTGTCGAGCTTGAGCACGGGGAGGATTTCAGCAAGCCTGCCACGCTCATCGGTAGTCCTGAGGAGAGCACTGACCGTGCCGTTGAATACCCTGGGGATGTAGTCGATATACTGGGGCTTGGTCGCGATCTTCAGCGTCTTCTTTGAGACCGTCTGGAGGTAGTCGAAGAGCTCCGTGCCGGCGTATCGCTTGAAGATCTCGTCCCAGGCAACCTCCGTTTCGAAGCTGCCAAGATTCGGGCGGAGCTGGCCGGAGAGAACCTTGATTGCCGTACTCTTCCCGATACCGTTTGCTCCCAGAATGCCCGTGACCTTTCCATCGACCGGGATCGGGAGCCCGTACAGGGCAAAGCCGTTCTTCCCGTAACGGTGTGTCGGGTGCTCGAGTTCCTCGGGAAGGCTGATGATATCAATGGCATCGAACGGGCACTTCTTGATGCAGATACCACAGCCAACGCAGAGCTCTTCCGAGATCACCGCTTTGCCATCCTCCCCGATTACCACCGTTTCATCGCCGGTACGGACCCGCGGGCAGTAGATGATGCATTCCGTGCCGCACTTCTTCGAATGGCAGCGATCCTTATGGACGATTGCGATCCTCATAACGACTCCGAGCAGGAAGGATTACCTTGGAAGAGACGTAAGAAGGATGGTCCAGGTGACAAACCAGAACGCAAAGGTCATGAAACCCTGGTAGAACCAGTCCTTGCCACCGAGTTTTGCCGTATCCATACCGGAGAGCATGAAGATATGTTTCTGGACAACGATGCCGGCCAGCATCAGCATGAACCCGAGGAGCCCGCCTGCCTGCATGCCCTGTGCATCGGGCGTGCCTGCGGCAAAGTACGCGACCGCTCCCGTGATGATGCCCATGAAACAGGCAACTGCCGTCCTCTTGATACGGTCGATGTGTTCAGCCTGCTTGTCAGCCTTGGTCTTCTGCTTCTTGGTCTGGACCGGCTTCTCACTACTCTCTTCTGCACTCATCCCGCTTGCACCAGTAGTCTTATTTTTTAGTGCGCAAGCCATATAAATTGGGTATAACCCATGGCCTCCGAACAGGGAATGAGCGGGATCGATGTCAGGGCGATGACGGCAGAGCTGTCTGAGAAGCTGCCGCTCTGGATCGACAAGGTGTACCAGTTCGATCCCCGCACGCTCGCGATCCGGCTCAATGGCGAGAACAAAGCGAGATACCAGTTCATTATCGAGGCCGGGAAGCGGGCCCACCTGGTTACCGAACTGCCGGATCCCCCGAAGAACCCGCCCCAGTTTGCCATGCTGCTCCGGAAGTACATCTCCGGGGGAAAAGTCCTCTCAATCCGCCAGCACGGCCTCGAGCGGATACTCCTCATCGAGATTGGCAAGGGGAGTACCACGTACCGGCTCATCATCGAACTTTTTGACGAAGGAAACGTCATCCTCACTGATGAGAACAGCCGTATCATCAAACCGCTCTGGCATCACCGGTTCCGGGAGCGGGAGATCATTCCCGGTGCCCAGTATTCGCTCAGCGCAACCGATCCGACAGCCTCTATTGAATCATTCACGGACTTTCTCAAAAAGGATGACCGCGACCTGGTCCGGGCACTGGCAGTAGGCTGTATGCTCGGCGGGGGATATGCCGAGTACATTTGCCAGAAAGCAGGTACTGAGAAATCTGTCCCGGCAGCGTCCGCGGATCCGGTACCGTTGTATGCAGCACTCGGGGAACTCTTCGATGCGGTTCTCCGCCACCGGAACCCCGTCATCAGGGGAAAGCACTGCGAGCCGGTCAATACGAGCGGGGAGACCGAGGTCTGGACATTTCCGGCATTCTCTGAAGCGCTGGAAAAATTCTACCCCCTGACAAAAACACCCCGGAAGACCAGTTTCAAAACCGTCATCCCCAAAGAAGACCGGATCCGCAAACACCAGGAAGCAGCAGTCCGGAAATTCGATGACACCATCAAAAAGACGGATGAGACTGTCAATGCGATCTATGAAAACTACCAGTTCATCGCACAGCTGATCCGGTCGCTCGATACGGCCAGCAGGCGCCTGTCCTGGCAGGAGATCGAGAAGCACCTGAAAGGGGCGTCATCGGCAGATGCGAAGAAGATCACGCGGTTCTTCCCCGAGGAAGCGGCTGTTGAGGTCGATATCGGCAGGAAGGTCAAGATCTATGTCCACGAGAGCGTTGAGCAGAACGCCGGCCGCTACTATGACGTGATCAAGAAGTTCCGGAAGAAGAAGGAAGGGGCACTGGCAGCGATGGCCCGGACCGTTGAGAAGAAGACGGTCCGCCGCCGGGAGATCGTGCCCATGAAGAAACTCTGGTACCACCGGTTCCGCTGGTTCATCACGAGCGACGGGGTCGTTGTGCTCGGGGGAAGGGATGCATCGCAGAACGAGGAACTGGTCAAGAAGTACATGGCCGGCGGGGACCTCTTCGTCCATGCCGACGTTCACGGGGCGAGCGTTGTCATCGTGAAGGGGAAGACTGAACGGATGGACGAGGTTGCCCGGTTTGCCGCATCATACTCGGGGGCATGGAAGAGCGGCCATTTCTCTGCCGATGTCTTCTCTGCCCTCCCGAACCAGGTGAGCAAGACACCCGAGTCCGGGGAATTTGTTGCACGGGGGTCGTTCATCGTGAGGGGCGAGCGGACCTATTACCGGAACATCCCGCTTGCAACGGCAATCGGTATCATGCTCGAACCGCATGCAGCAGTCATTGGCGGTCCGCCCGAGGCTGTCCAGGGAAAGACGAAGGCCCATGTCATCCTGCAGCCGGGCCAGTTCGAGGCAAACGATGTGGCAAAAAAAGTCCTGCGTGCCCTCAAGGAACGGATTGGCGAGGATGAGGCAAAGGGGCTCAAGGGAATCCTCAACACCGATACCGTTGCCGCTTTTGTCCCGCCCGGGGGATCCGATATCGTGGTGGGTGCATGAAAGCCGAATTCCTTGAGCTGAAAGGCGATTATGGCGAGGCACGGCTCCTTCCCGAGAGTATCGATGATCTCTGGCATCTCGAACACCTCATCTCCCCGGGCGATCTGGTCTTTGCCACAACCTTCCGCAGCGCTGATACCGCAAGCGACAAGATCCGGCCGGAGAAGGTGGAGAAGCGCCCGGTCCGGCTCGGCATCCGGGTCGAACGGCTTGAGTTCTCCGCCCATGGGGTCCGGCTCAGGATATCCGGCATCATCGAACATGGCGTGGACATCGGCGCCCACCACACCCTCAATGTCGAGACCGGGTACGAGATATCGGTCATCAAGACCTGGCGCCCGCTCGACCGCGAGCGGGTGGACCGGGCGGTTCGCGCTTCGGTGTACGGGGTCATCCACATCCTGACCATCGAGGAGGGTGAAGCGGAACTCTTCCGGCTCCGCCAGTACGGGCCGGAGAGTGTCATCACCCTCTCAGCGGGAAGCGGCAAAGGGGACGGGACCGATTCGCGCACCGGCTTCTTCGAGCAGGTGATCGGGCACATCACCGGGATAACCGGGCCGCTCATCATTGCAGGTCCCGGTTTCATCAAGGACGATCTCGTGCGACTTGCCCGGGACCGCGGGTGCCCGGCAGCGGAACGGGCGGTTGTCGTAGAAACACGGCGCATCGGGCGCGGGGCAGTCCAGGAGGTCATCGGCAAGGGCGCACTTGACCGGCTCGTTGCGGATCTCCAGCTCTCCCGCGAAGTACGCGTCATGGATGACGTCCTGATGCGGATCGCCACAGAGGGTGCCGTGACATACGGCCGGGCTGAAACGGCAGAGGCGATCGGGTATGGTGCTGTTGAGGAGGTCGTTATCGTCGACTCGCTCCTCAAAGACCCGGAGATCCAGCAGATTGTCGGCAATGCTGAGTCCATGCGGGCAGCGGTTGTTGTCCTCTCCTCCCAGTTCGAGCCGGGCGAGCGCCTCGCCGCACTCGGCGGGATCGCCGCCCTGCTCCGGTATAAGTTAACGCGGTAGAAATTGGTCTCCTCATACTCATCCAGTTCCTCAATTTTACCAATTCGATCTTTGTTGAAATTCAGGTTCGCGAGGATGAGGCTGATCCATCAGCATCTCTGTTCAAATACCAGGAGCCGGAGTTGAAGAACGGCAATCCATTTTTCACCCATCCCTTGGGATTCTATCAGGGATTTATTTTCCTCTGCGTTTTTGTACAGAATGGATCGCCCCAAAAAGAACACGATTCCCGCAGATCGTTGATCTGATCGTCTGTATTCAACCACCTGCCCGCCTCGCGGCCCGACGAGGCGCCGCGTTGGGCGGGGACTATCGCTAAGAGACGGAAAGGGGCGAGAATCCCCCCATCCAATCTCGTATATCAGTATCAAAATCCATATTCTAAAAAGAAAATATTAGCCCAGACACCTGTCGCTTTAATGGCTGATTATTGGCAATCGCCAACGAAAATATCAAAAGGGATTGTTGGATTATTCGATTTTCAGCGTATCGGTACTCGTTGCGAGAACCGTGCCACTTGAATCGACAACAACCACCTGGAAAGTTCCGGTAACACCATTCGGGATTGTGAAATACCCTGTTGCATGGGTGGTATCTGGTGCATACGTAGTGGCGGTGATCGTGCTCGGGCCAACGAGTTTCATTCCCGTAGGTGCAGTAAGATTGGTCCCAAGAATTCCCACTGTTTTATATGATTCAGTCCCCCCGGTCACCAACAGCGTATCCTGGATTTGGGTAATTTTGACAACAGATGCTGATGAAGTTGATGAACCCGTCGTCGTTGGTGTCGCCGTCACCGTTCCCTGCAATATATTGAATGCATTCTGGAACTGGTGGGACTGACCATCCGGGTTCGTGACGACAACATCCCAGTAACCGAGTTTTGCATCAACCGGGATATCGAACCTGCAGGTGATCAGGATCGGGTTGACGACTACGTCCTTTGCAACGATGGATGTCTCGCCGGCTTTCTTCAGCGCAACCTTTGCACCGGTGACAAAGTTCTGGCCGTCAAGATTGTTGATCGAGACTGTCTCGCCGGTCTTGCCTTTATCGGGATCGATATTCTTGACCTTGGGCGCATATGCCGTGCTTGTTGTCGTTGTCGCTGTGGCCGTTGCGGTTGCCGCGGTGGATGACGTGGTGGCTGCTGGCGCATAGGTGACCGCAGCCGTTGCTGCAACGGTCGGCTGCCCGATCTTCACGGAGGATACCTCGACATGGGTAACCTTCACCGTATTCACCTTCTCGAACATTCCCCGCGAGATCGTCTCGGTTCGGGCATCGATACGGTACCCCCATGTCCCGTCCGCATTCCGGTAAATGAAAGCCCGTTCGTAATTGTCGGTGGCTGCATTATGGGTGAGGATAAGCCAGCCCGAATCTGCACCTGCTTTCGCACTCCGCACAATATCCCCGGCCTGGTACTGCGGGGTATCTGCCGCAGTCGTGACCACTGCCGGTGTCGAAGCAGCGGCCTCTTCCGATGCCGAATCGGAACAACCGGCGAGAATGGGGCAGAGAACAAGGAGAAGAACCACAATGAGTGAGTAACCGGAATTCAACTGCATGCAGTACCATTTCACACGGTAACTAATAATCCAGCGGTATCAGCACCGTGCACGTGCCGGCAACCGGTTGTTGCCGCAGGCGGTATCGTCCGGGTCGTAACCATGGGGTGGGGCGCGAGAAGGATCAGAATCCGGTATCGCGGTTGCGCCTTCTCCAGATCACGAGGTATCCCATACCGAGCATGAGAATACCGAGAGTCAGGAGAGGATTATTGAGGATGATATTCGTGAGCCACAGCATCATGCTCGTGAAGATGCTGATGGCAGTTGACGGAGGAGCCGGCAGTCCCGCCAGCCTGTGACTTCCGGTATCGGGAGCGGGGGGGCTGATGAGATGGGGCAGACCCATAATCCCACGGGCCTCTTTGATTCCTGACAGAGGATCCCCGCGGAACCGTATCAGGGTATGGAACAAAAAGGAAAAAAACGAAAAAAAAATTATTCTTCTTTCTTCTCGGGGCGCCTGAACGATTCTACAAGGACGATCTCGCTGATGTCCTTGGTGAACTCGAAAGCCTCGTGGATGATCCGGCCGCGCCAGAGGAGCCAGCGGCGGTCGTAGATGATACCCGGGGGAAGGGTGACGGTTGCCTTGCCGTCATCAAGGGAGACTTCCATGTCCCGGCCGGAATAGAGCTTGACAAGCCCTTTGAGCTTGTCGGAAGATTCAGTAACTGGCTCCTCGATCTTGTAGGTATAGGTGAGGGTCTGGCCTGCAAGGGGTGCATTGAAATCCACGATGACCTTGGCGCCGATGATATCGACGACAGTTCCCTCGCCCTGCTCGCCGAGCCGGACCTGCATGCCGCGGACGGGCTTCTCCTTGAACTGGTTCTTGGGGAAGGACTGGATGCGCTTGGGGTCGCGCTCACCGAACGCCTTCTCGGGTGCGACCGTGACCGTGCCCTCGGCACCGACTTTCTTGCCCACGAGTTCCTCGTCAAGGCCGAGGATGACATGTTTCTGCCCGATGCAGATCGTCACGGGTCCGTAGACCGCATTCTCGTTAAAAATGCCTGCGTTCTTTGCCTCTTCCTCGTACGTGGTATCAAAGACGTTGTCCCCGACCCTGCCGGTATAGCTCAGCCGGATAAAATCTCCTTCTTTTATTGCCATGGTTCACCTGACTATATTAAGTCGTAATCAAGACAGATAAAAGGTGTGGAGAGAAGCATGCTCGAAGTAGAACTGAAAGTCCAGGTCCCCTCGCTCGAACCGATCCGGGAACAGCTCATCCAGAAGGAGGCAAAAGTGCTCGAACGGGTCCACGAGCATGATGTCTATTACAATGCCCCCCACCGGGATTTCGGGAAGACCGACGAAGCGGTCCGGGTCCGGTACACGGACAAGAATGCAGTCGTGACTTACAAAGGTCCGAAGAAGAAGGAGTTCGGGCTCAAGGCCCGCGAGGAACTCAACTTTGCCGTTGAGAGTGGCGAGGCGTTTGAGAAGATGCTCGACCGGCTGGGATTCACCCGCACCGCGGACGTGAACAAGTGGCGCGAGAACTACAAGTACGGGGGAGCCTCCATCTCGCTCGATACCGTTGACGGGCTCGGGACATATATCGAGATCGAGGTCATCGCCAAGGACGAGAGGGACAATCCCACCGGACGGATTGAACAGGTTGCCCGGGAGATCGGGGCAGAAGGAAAGCCGCTGCTGGAATCGTACCTGGAACTCCTGCTCAATAAGCGGAAGTCCGGCATCTGATCCCCACCAGGATTATTTGGGATCCCCCAATGGCGGCGGGAATGTCTCCCGAACGTTCTTGTATTTTTGAGAGGACAGGCTCCGCTGTCGCGATTACTCTTAATTCCACCGGGTTGAGCGCTTCCGCCCGGTCGCAAAAACAAAAAAAGGTTGATCGGAGAAGCCGGTAAACCGGCCTCTCCCCATGCTGCCGGCTTAAACCTGCAGCAGTTCGATCCTGATGTCCCGGGCATCGTTGCCGAAGTGGAGCATGGCACAGTAGCCGTCCATCGCCGGGCCGGGGTTGACGATCTTGACGCCGTCAACTTCCATCACGCCACGGGCTTCGTGGATATGGGCACAGCAGACGATATCGAACGCCTTCATGTGCTTCCTGATGCTGTGGCTCCCGATGTGCTCCCCTGCCGGCTTGTCCAGCGTCTCGAACGGGGGTGCATGGGAGAGGAGGATGTTGTGGGTCGCCTTCTCCATCTTTTTCATCGCGCTGCTCAGTACGTCATCTATCTGCTTGTCGGTCATCTCGAACGGGGTGCCAAACGGGGTCGGGTTGGATCCTCCAATGCCGACAATCGTCATCTTCCCCAGGTTCATCTGGTGCCCGTGCATGTTCACGGCATCAGAGTGTTCGAGCGTCTCGAGGATCTCACGCGGGTCGCAGTTGCCGGGCACTGCAAAACACGGCACATCGATGCGTGCGAGCACGTCATCGACCGCGTCAACCGGACCCATATTCGTAATATCACCTGCAATAAATACCGCTTCCGGATTGAGTTCCAGAAATGAATCAATTTTACCGAATTGACCATGGAGATCTGCTAACAAGAGCACATCCGTCATGCTATATCATTTGAAGGGCGTCGTAAAAACCTTATCTGCGGGTCGTCCCATGACCCGGTCAGCTTCCCCGAGAGAGCAAGTTCCCCGCACAATTTTTCCGTTTCCAAAAGCAGCGAACGCGCGGGCTTTTCAGCAAGTGGTGTTCCGGGCAGCGGGATGAACCGGTGGACATGGACCGTTCCGACCCGCGCAACGTGCCGGATGAGGTCAAGCGTTGCACGCTGGTCGTCATCGGTCTCGAACGGGAGGCCGACAATGAAGTCAACAACTGGCTGGAATCCATACTCGCCACAGAGATCAAGGGCCCGGTGAACGTCCGCAACCGTATGCCCCCGCCCAAGCCGGGCGAGTACGGCGTCGCTGCCGGACTGTGCACCGAAATGGATCTTTGTATTCGTGCAAAAGCGGCTGACCAGCGAGAGCCCTTCATTGCAGACGAACTCCGGTCGCACCTCGCAGGGGAATGTACCGAAGAACACCTGGTTGTTGCATGCCCGGAGCAGGCGTTCAACCTTCTCCCACCGGGGCCGAACGCCGTCCGATCCATAGGCAAAAGCATTGGGTGAGACAAAGCGGGACTGTGCATGCCGGTTGGCATATCGGGCAATCTCATCTATCGAGCGATGCCGCATGCAGTGCCCGAATATCTGCGGTGTCTGGCAGTACCCGCAGGCATACGGGCATCCGCGGGTTATCTCAACATACCCCTTAACATCGGAGAATGCAGGGAACGCGTCAAGCAGTACACCGGTATCCGCGGGAACGTACCATTCCCCGGTCATGACGCCCGGTATATGCCCTGTTCCACCGTTGCTGAGGTCAGTAAGGAGACGGGGGAGGGTATACTCTCCTTCGCCGACAATAACATAATCGGCATACGCTGCCACCTCCTCCGGGCATGCTGTGGCATGGGGACCTCCCACAACCGTGAGGCAGTCTGCCGACGCGATCTCCTGCCGGTAGGCAGGTTCATTGAGCGAGTTGAGACTATAACAGGTGATCTGCCCGGATGGGCCGTCAACCGGGTTCAGGTCCCACCCGGCCTTTTTACATGCGGCATATAGGATCGCGTAGGTGTTCCGCGATGCGTGGATATACCGCCAGTTGGCCTGCATGGCTGCGTACCTGTTGGTGAGCGGGAGAAAAAGAGTTGGCGGGATGATATTACTGCCGCGTGCGATAGGGGCTCAGGACATCGTTCGTCTTGAGCCGGGTGCCGTTATCAAAGGTGATATAAACAACAACGCGGTCCGTCTGTTTGGTTCCCTGGATCTCTGCCATATCGCCTTTCCTGTTTCCGACAGTAGCGGTCCTTGTCTGGCCGTCAGCACAGTATACCGTCACATCGATCTGCTTCACATGGATCTGGCCCATGCCCCCCTGGAATGTTACCGGGATGACCCCAAGATAATCCTTCTCGCCAACATCGACGGTCACCATATTCTGGCTCGGGATAGTGTCCGTTGACGTAGGAACCAGGTTGTCCGGTGCAGATGCTGTCGTACCACTCCCGCCTTGTGCCGGCCCTGCAGTCGTACCGGAACCGGTCGCGGGCGATCCCGTGCAGCCGGAAAAGATTACGCCGAGGCAGACGAGAATGCCAAAAATCAAAAACGTTCTCTGGTGCATGAAAAAGGGTGCGGTCTGTTGTTATTTGAGGGTTGTGATAAAAACCGGCTTATTCTGCAGTTACGGTCCCGGCATCGCCGTCAACCGTAACCCGGGTTCCTGGAACAAGAGCCGGCGGGAGGGTGACACGGTCCACCATCGGTATTCCCCCGATGATAGCGCCGGTCGCAATGATCGCCTCGGCCTCGGCATTGATGATAGCTGCGGGTGCGTGCCCGTTCCGGCTGAGGGCGTAAAGAATATATGACCCAACAGTTGATCCCTTCCCGTACGGGAACGCAAGCACCGTTCCTGCAATGCAGGTACCCTGGAGGGGATGGCCCTTCTCCACCACGACACCGGTCTCCGGGTCAACGCCGGAAAGGAACGAGATCGGTGCCGGGCTTATGAGAAGCGGCCCCGTCCCTTTCCCTCGTGCAATACCTCTGCCTTGCAATAGCAAAATCACACCACATAAATGGTTGAAGGTGATCATATATGATTGATATGGAAGAGACTGCCGTCAATAATGCATCTTCGGCCGAGCTCAAATACCAGATACAGATCAACGAGCTCGAAGCGTCCATGCTTGACCTGAAGGTGAAGGTTGACGAACTCAGCAAGGAGAACGGCCAGCTGCGGCGCGAGAACAACCAGCTCAAGCGGATGCCGCTCTTTGTCGCCGTTGTTGTCGATATCCTTGAGAACGGGGAGATCTACCTCCGCCAGCAGGGAAACAACCAGGAGTACCTCACCCATGCACCGGAAGACCTGCGTCCGCTCCTGAAACCGGGCGCAAAGGTTGCGGTCAACAACGCCCTCTCAATCGTCAAGGTCATCGGGAATATCTACGATGCCCGGGTCCGGGTCATGGAGCTTGAGGAGTCACCGGAGATCTCGTATGCCCAGATCGGCGGGCTTGCCGACGAGATCAAGGAGGTCCGCGAGGCGGTCGAGTACCCGCTGACCAAACCCGAGATCTTCCAGCGTATCGGGGTCGAACCGCCCAAGGGGATCCTCCTGTTCGGGGCACCCGGTACCGGCAAGACCCTGATCGCAAAGGCGGTTGCCCATGAGGCGAAGGCAACCTTCATCCGCATGTCGGGCTCGGAACTGGTCCACAAGTTCATCGGTGAAGGGGCCGGTCTCGTCCGCGAGCTCTTCCAGCTTGCCCGCGAGCGTGCGCCCGCAATCGTCTTCATCGACGAGGTCGACGCGGTCGGCAGCATGCGTACCAATGACGGGACCAGCGGCAGCGCCGAGGTCCAGCGCACGCTGATGCAGCTCCTTGCCGAGATGGACGGGTTCGACAACCGCGGCGATGTCCGGATCATGGCCGCCACCAACCGTGCGGACATGCTGGATCCCGCTCTCCTCCGGCCCGGGCGGTTTGACCGCCTGATCGAGATCCCGCTGCCGGACAAGGAAGCCCGGCTCCAGATCCTGAAGATCCACTCGCGGAAGATGCACCTTGCCGAGGTTGACCTGGAATCCATTGCTGCCCAGACCGAAGGCACCACCGGTGCAGAGCTCGAGGCTATCTGCCGCGAGGCCGGCATGATGGCGGTCCGTCGCGAGGCGGAGACGATCGGCATGGTTGATTTCTCCGATGCGGTCCGTAAAGTGAAGGACGAAGCGATCACCGAAAACACCATGTATACCTGAAAACCGGTCACTCTTCTCATTATTTTTACAGGGCACCTCTATGAAGATCCTCCTGATCCAGAAGGACGGCGTTGATCTCCACCATACCCTCTTTGAATCGGAGACGAGCCGGCTCGCGCTCCGGTTCTATCGCCCGAAGAAGGTTTCCTGTGGCGTCCTCATTCACTGTTCCACCCTCTCGAGCGCCCTCTCGCTGGTAGCCGAGCTGCGGTGGTATATCCGGCGGTACGTGCGTGAAGCCCTCTTCGGGCTCGAACCCGGGATCTTCTTCACCCACCAGCTGGCGCAGGACGTCTACTACGAGCGGACTGCAGTCCTCAATCCCGGCTGGGAGTACCGGAAGCTCTACGGGTTCAAGAACGGGAAGGTGGTCAGTTCCATCCCGATGAGTACGGGTTCCACCATCGATGAGTACCACCAGGAATATATCGGCGTAGACCGGACCATCGAGATCTGGTGCAACCAGGACGACGTTGAAGAGGGTGAACTCCTGGAATCCGGTGATGAGCAGCAGGAGTGAACCCGGGCCGGACCCGGTTTTTTCCAAATACAAGAAAAATCGTGCATAAAGTATAATACCCGGCATCTGAAAGGAACTATCATCCATGGGGGTACATGGTGGAAGCCGGCAATGGACAGAACGGGGCCCGGGTGTCGTTCAATTCCCGGGATATATTCTTTAACGATATCTTCAATGCAGTCCAGACTGGTCTTCTCCTCATCGACCCGGAGACCCACACAATTCTTGACCTTAACCAGACCGCTTCTGACCTCATCGGGGAGGAGCGCGAGAATATCATCGGATCGGTCTGCCATCGGTTCATCTGCCCGGCAGAGCGGGGTGCGTGCCCCATCACCGATCTCCGGCAGACCATCAACCGGTCCGAGCGTGTCCTCCTGAAACGGGACGGGACGAGACTTCCCATCATCAAGAGTGTGGGGTACATCGAGATTGGTGGCCGGCGGTGCCTTCTCGAACACGTCATCGACAACTCCGGGTATGAACAGGCCGAAGCACGGAGGAAGGAGAGCGAGCGCAAGACCCGCGCAATCTTCGACCAGGCATTCCAGTTCATCGGCATCATGTCCCCGGATGGCACACTCACCGATGCGAATCGGTCAGCGCTCAAATTTTCGGGCGTGGAGGAGAAAGACGTCATCGGAAAGCCGTTCTGGGATACGCCCTGGTGGACACATTCGGCAGAACAGCAGGAGCGCCTGAAAGAGGCCATACATCAGGCAGCCGCCGGAGAATTTGTCCGGTTCGAGGCAACCCACAAGGCACCGGACGGTTCCCTCCATACGATCGACTTCTCGTTAAAACCGGTCAGGGACGAGGACGGGAAGGTTGTGTACCTGATCCCGGAAGGAAGGGATATCACCCGGTGGAAAGAAGCGCAGGAAGCGCTCATGAAGACAAACGCCGAGCTCATTTCGACCTGCGGGCAGCTTGCAACTACCGAGAAGGAACTCCGGGAAAGTTACGACGAGCTTGCCATCAAGGAAGCAAAGCTTGCTGCCGGCGAGAAGAAGATGCGTGCGATCTTCGACCAGACGTTCCAGTTCATCGGCATTATGTCCCCGGACGGCCGACTCACCGATGCGAACCGGTCGGCACTCGAGTTCTCCGGAATTCCGGAGAAGGAGGTTATCGGAAAGCCGTTCTGGGATACGCCCTGGTGGACACATTCGGCAGAACAGCAGGAGCGCCTGAAAGAGGCCATACATCAGGCAGCCGCCGGAGAATTTGTCCGGTTCGAGGCAACCCACAAGGCACCGGACGGGACACTGCATTACATTGACTTCTCCTTAAAACCCGTCATGACCCAGGACCGGACTGTTCTGTACCTTATTCCCGAGGGCAGGGATATCACCGACCGGAAACTGATGGAGGATGAACTCAGACAGAAGAACGAGGAGCTCTATGCCGCGTACGAACAGCTGACTGCAGCCGAGGAGGAACTCCGGCAGCAGTACGATGAACTTGCACGGAAGGAAACAGCGGTGGCAGCCTCACTTGCCGAGAAAGAGGTCCTCCTGCGGGAGATCCACCACCGTGTCAAGAACAACCTCCAGATCATCATAAGCCTCCTCAACCTCCAGTACCGCAATTTCACGGACCCGAAGGTGCTCGAAGCGATCCGGGAGACCAGGAACCGGGTCCAGGCGATGGTCCTTGTCCATGAGAAGATCTACCAGTCCGCCAATATCGCGGATATTGACATCAAGGACTATATCCGGTTCTTTGTCCGTTACCTCTTCGAACTCTATAAGACCGAGGCAAGGACCGTCAGTTTCGTTGTCGATGGTGATGCCATCCGGGTCAGTCTCAATACCGCGGTGCCGCTCAGCCTTATCATCAACGAGCTGGTCTCCAATTCCCTCAAATACGCCTTCCCGGACGGGAAGTCAGGAAGGATCCGGATCGGGATTTGCCGGAAGTCTGCAAATGTTGTCATCACCATCAGCGATGATGGTGTCGGCATTCCCGATGGGGTTACCCCGGAGACAACCGGGAGCCTTGGTCTCCTGCTGGTCCAGGGCCTTGCCAGCCAGCTGAGGGCGGATATTACCGTAAACACCTGCGGCGGTACGGTCTATACCCTGTCCATGCCGGAAGAGTGCATTGTTTCCCGTTAATGACGCGGAATGATCATCGTCCCCGGACGTAAGCCGGGCTGTTCCGTGCGGCCGGGATACCACTCCCCGTTCGCAGGGCAGGGCTTTCGTAGCGTTCCCTTACAACTCGCGCAGCAGGATGCTTCCGAGGATGAAGATCCCCATCAGGATGAGGACGGGGATCCGCTCGAGCATCCGTATGACTGCAACGATATCGGACGATGCGTGATATGTGTTCATTTCACCTGCTCCCTTTGAATTCAACGGTTCCTGAATAGACATTGAACAGGATCCGGTCCATGACATCCCGCTGGTGGTCGGTCAGCGGGTAATGGTTGTCGCATTTCAGTGCTTCGATCTGGCGGATTACATCTCCGATGTTGGTCATGGCGATCTGCGGTTCCTGCTTTTTCTGATACAACCGTTGAGGGAGTCAGGATATATATTGACCAAATGGGTTCAGTTGACAGCCAGTACCAGACAGGGAATTGATTGAACCTGGAGGTTCATGGGATGGGGTGATCCCATCTGCCCGCCACAGAATAGACCGGGCTCATAATTCCCGGGGGGTAAGGAAATCCAGGTGCTGCCGGCACCAGTTCTTAAAAAATGCAGGAGAACGCGTTTCCTGCGGGTTTGGGGGTTTCGTCCCGCGATTCAGTCTTTCATATACAGAGCACGCGGCGCGGGATTGCACGGTCAGGTTCATGCTCGTAAGCCCGTTCCAGGAATTGCCGGACCTGCAGCCGCAGGTCTTCCGGACTGATGATCGCGTCGATATGTCCCTCACTGAGATAATGAGACGGCGTCGTGGTCAGTTCGGCAACCTCGTGGAGGGTTGTGCGCTGCTCCGGGCTCAGGTGCTGGTCTTCGGCCAGCAGGTCAACTGCCTTGACCCCGTATATCGTGATAGCAGCTCCCGGCATGGCAAGGATCCGGTCGGGCCCGAATCCCGCTCCCCCCATTGCATAGTAACCGGCCGTGTAGGCCTTGCGCATGACGATGCAGAGATGCGGAACATCAAGTGTCGCGAGGACCGAGAAGATGAGCGCACCATGGTGGATGACGGCTGCCTGCTCGGCATCCTTTCCCACCATAAAACCCGGGGTATCCGCAAGGAACACCAGGGGGAGGTTGAATGCATTGCAGAGCGATGCGAATGCGGCAAGTTTCCGGCAACTCTCGGGGAAGAGGATCCCGCCCCGGACCGCTGAGTTACTGGCGATGATCCCAAGGGGCATGCCCTCCACCCGCGCAAATGCCGTGATGATCTCGCCGGCATACCCGGCACGGTGCTCCAGCAGTGAACCTTCATCGACAAAGAGGTCCAGGATCCTGCGGGTCTCGAATCCCACATTCAGGTCATCCGGAATCCCGGTGGTTCCGGGATCGGGAGCGGGATCGGCCGGATCGGCCCGGGGGGGGGCCTGCCTGAACGATGATGGGAAATACCCGACATAGCGCCGGACCCAGGCAAGGGCGTCCGCTTCCGAGGCTGCGAGGAGATCGCAGGTCCCCGAAACTTCCGCATGCATGCGGGCACCGCCGTACTCCTCGTAGGGCCGGGAGTCATGGACCATCAGCCGCATCATATCCGGGCGGGCAAGCGACATGCCCGCCTCTTCGAGCATCACGACAGCATCGCAGGACGCAACCGGGAACGTGAGGGTAGTGGCGATCGGGCGGAAGACAACGGCAATGCGGGGGACAATCCCCGAGAGACGGGCGAAACGGGCAAATTTCTGCCCGGCGCCCTGGCGGTCTATGAAGGTCCGGATGATCGCAAACGGGATCGCGGTCGTCTCCATAGCCACCCGCCCGGGCCGGTCCGCGAGATGAATGAGCGGGATCTCCTCCCGTTCCGCCAGCTCAAGGAGGGCGAGTTCCTCCTGGAGGGAATCGAACGGGTCCACCCGCACCTCTGCCCCGGGATTGCAGGCGAGGATGCAGACGCGGCGGCCATCGATCGTACCGGTCCCGCCCAGGATCTCGCCATCATCGGTCTCGCCATGCAGGACAAAACTTCCCTCGTCCAGGAGCAGGCCGAGGCGGCGGGTCATCAGGGCGTTCATGGCTTGACCCCGTTCCGGGAAAGGAGGGGGACAATCATTTCACACGGACCACCATGAGCGTGATATCATCGTACTGCGGCTGCTGCTGGCTGAACTCGCTGACCGAACGGATGATCTCACGGATAAGCTCCGCCGGTGTGCGGTCCCGGTTCGCCCGGATGACGTCATTGAGCCGGGCGGTCTCGAACATCTCGCTGCGATCATTGATAGCTTCGGTGACACCATCGGTGTACATGACAATCAGGTCGCCGGGATTGAGGCTCACGCTTCCTTCCTCGTAGGGTGCATCCTCCATAACCCCCATGGCGATACCGGTAGCAGGCAGTTCCTCGGGTTCGTCAACACCAGCCCGGAAGAGCAGCGGAGGGTTGTGGCCGGCGTTCACGTAATCAAACGACCGCTTTTCATTGTCGAGCACCCCGTAAAAGACGGTCACGAACATCCCGGTCTGGGAGTCACGGCTGATGATGGGGTTGGCGAACCGGATTACCTCGCCCACCCCGCCGTACATGGATGCTGAGACACGGATCACAATCCGCGAGAGTGCCATGAACAGCGCCGCGGGAACCCCTTTGCCGGAAACATCCGCTATCATCACCCCGATGCACTTCCGGTCCAGCGGGATGACCTCGAACGGCACCACATCGTAAAAATCTCCCCCGACTTCCTTTGCAGGGATGTTGGTGCCGGCAATCTCGAACCCGTCGATCTGGGGGATAACCCCGGGAAGGAAACTCTGCTGGATCTCGGCCGCGATGGAGAGCTCCGCATCCTTGCGGGCCATCTCCCGTTCGAGCTGGTCCTTCTCCTTCTGGACCCGCTTCTCGTTGATGAGGTTATGCACGATCAGGGAGAAGATGGCCACGGCAAGGGTTGTCAGGATGATCATCGGGATGGCCACGTTGGTGATGACCGCAACGAGACCCGTGGTATTCCCGCTGAACACGCGAATGGCAAGCGCGAAGGCAGAGACGAATGATTCTATGATGACCGTGAAGATGACGGCAGCTTTGGTAGAGACGATCTCCCGGTTGTTATAACGATAGATCAGACCGGCTGCAAGACCGGCAATGACCGGCCCGGCTGCAGCGGCAAGGACGTTGGATCCCCCCATAGAAATCCGGTAGGCCGCCCCGATGAGCCCGGCACCGAGACCGATTGAGGGGCCGCAGGTCAGCCCGGCGATGATGGGACCCAGGTCGCGGATGTTCGCCGTTGCTCCTGAGACCGAGATGCCGCTCGTGAGACCATAGATGGAGAGGGCCCCGAAGATAACGATGAGGAGTACCTGCGTGCCGGCCATGGGCCGGTGTTCAAGGACTTCGATGAAGTACCTGCTCCGGGTGAAGAGGTAGGCAAAGACCATGACCACGCAGATCATCTGGAAGAGCATCAGACAGGTCTGGAGCAGCGAGAGATCCATATGCATTCTGAATGGGTAAAAAAGGGATAAATAGATTGAGTTATGCAAGCGGCATTCCGGTATTCTGCCGCTCCATTGGAATATTCATACCCGCGGACTGCCCTGGTGCGGCGGTCCCGGGCAGGGACGGCAAACGCAACAACCGGAATCACGCGAGAACGAATTGAAGAAAAAAGAGGTGCCCTGTAGAAAACCTATGTTGGCAAATCGATGCCCCCCTCTTGCGCCACCAGAGTCGAAGAGCCCAGAGGCTCTTCTCCAGCCTGCTCTTTGAAAAGAGCAGTCTTCCCCCGTGGGGGATGCTGTGGGTCTTCAGACCCGCAGCAGGAGAAGAACGCTTCGCGTTCTTCGACCCGGGGCGCAGTGCGATGAGACGAGTTCGGTTAACAGTAATACGTCGTCATCGCAAAGCGGGGGTTGCATCAGCGGCGGGGTCCGACTGGTTCAAAGAACCAGGAGGAGGAGAAGATTTCTTGGTGAAATCTTCGACTGCAGAATCATGAAAGTCGAAGAACGCTATCGCGTTCTTCTCCAGTCTCATCTTTGATGAGATTCGACACCCCCAAGAGCGTCAAAAATTTTCAATGATTTCTACAAAGCAAAATGATGAGATCAGGCAAACATCGTGCCTTCGACATCGCCATGCCGGTGGCTGAAGTCAAGGCCGACCTTTGCGATAGCGGACTCAAAGTCATCCTGGGTTATCGCAGGGCGTTCCTTGCGGATCGCAAACATACCCGCTTCCATGCAGATCGCCCGCAGGTCTGCACCGTTTTTGCCTTCCGTCATCCTGGCGACCTTTGCCAGGTCAACGTCCCGGTCAACCGTCAGGGTCCGGCAGTGGACCTTCAGAATTGAGAGCCGTCCACTCTCGTTAGGCAGCGGGATCTCGATGATCCGGTCGAACCGGCCGGGCCGGAGGAGCGCCTTGTCCAGGATATCGATGCGGTTTGTGGCACCGATGATCTTCACATCGCCGCGGTTCTCGAACCCGTCCATGCCGGCAAGGAGCTGCATCAGCGTGCGCTGAACCTCCCGGTCACCGGAGGTGTTCGCCTCGGTCCGGCTTGCACCAACTGCATCGATCTCGTCGATGAAGATGATGGTCGGGGCCTTCTTCTTGGCAAGGTCGAAGAGCTCGCGGACGAGCCGTGCGCCTTCACCAATGTACTTCTGGACCAGCTCGGAACCAACGACCCGCATGAAGTGAGCATTGGTCTCGTGGGCTACAGCCTTGGCAAGGAGTGTCTTGCCGGTGCCGGGCGGGCCGTGGAGGAGGACGCCCTTGGGCGGGTCGATCCCGATCTTCTGGAAGAGCTCGGGGCGCTTGAGCGGGAGCTCGACCGCTTCCTTGATCTCGTTGATCTGGTGGTCGAGACCACCGATGTCGGTATAATTCTCCTGCGGGGAGTCCACCAGTTCCATCCCGTACACCTGTGCATCAAAGGAGCTGGGCAGCAGTTCGACAATGGCAAGGGACTGCTGGTTGAGCGTACAGCGGGCACCGGGTTTCAGGTCCTCGGCATTGAGGGAGGGCGAGCTCCGCACCAGGAACCGGGGGCCTGCGCTGCTCCGGACAATGACCCGGGACGCATCCACAACATCCGTCACGGTACCGATGATGAGCGGCGGGCTCCGGAGCTGCTCGCTCTCGCTCTTGAGCTTCCTGACCTCCCGTTCGAACCGGATCTTCTGGGTCTCGATATACCGCTTGTCGGCCTCGACCTGCCGGAGCTGCTCGCGCAGTTCGAGGTTACGGGACTCAAGGTTGCCTACCCGCTCCATCATCTGGACCTCGAGATCGTGCTTGTCATTCTCGATCTGGGCAAGCTGCTCGCGGAGCTGCTCCGAGAGGGTGCGGTAGAGCCGGTATAATTCTTCAGGAGTCTGGGGATCCTGTGACTGGTGGATGGTATCGGCCATTTCGAGCCTCATTGAATATATAGGAAAAACATTATTTAAAGTGTTTCCGAA
Organism: uncultured Methanoregula sp.; assembly: GCA_964448885.1. Lineage (GTDB taxonomy): Archaea > Halobacteriota > Methanomicrobia > Methanomicrobiales > Methanospirillaceae > Methanoregula. The sequence goes on from CAYVAQ010000012.1 coordinate 45,033, forward strand.
TGGGCAATATAAAGAACCTTTCGGGCTCTCCTCCCGTGCACGAGCATTATAATCTCGCAGGGCAATTGGTATACTGACATTATGCAGTGCGAAATGTGTGGTGAGACTATCCGTGGTGCCCCGAAACTGGTGAGGGTCGAGGGCGCCGAGCTGCAGGTCTGCAGCAGGTGCGAGAAGTTCGGCACCGAAGTCCAGCAGCCCCGCCGGTCGGTACCGGGCATGCCTGCTCCGGCCCGGCAGGGGAGCCCACGGGCGCCCGCTGCCGTGCAGTCCGCGTACCGGAAGAAAGACCTCTTTGACTACATGGAGGGTGAGATCGTCGACGACTACGCTGTCCGCATCCGGCACGCCCGCGAGGAGAAAGGGCTCTCCCAGAAGGACCTGGCAATGCAGCTCAAGGAGAAGGAGCACCTGATCAAGAAGATCGAGAATGCCGAGCTGGTCCCCGAGGAGGGTGTCCGCAGGAAACTGGAGAAAGCGCTCTCGATCCGGCTGATCGATGCTCCGGAGACCGATGCCGAGAAGAAGGCCCCGGGCAGGCTCACCCCCACCCTGGGCGACCTCACGATCATCCGCAAAGCAAAGAAATAATTTGTATCTTTTCCTGAGCCGGGACCCGCCCGGCTCCGGCGACTGCACCAGCCAACCCGTGCAGGAACCCATCACGTTGCCTTTTTTATTCAGCGGGAGATATCGCAGTATTTTCGGGAACGGTCCGGGTTTTCCCGGAAATAATCACGCCAGGTCGATCACGGCGTTATGCAGGATGTCGAGGGTGTCGCGCATCGCCCGCCCGGCATCGCGGAGATGGTGGTAGACCTCCCGGGTCCGGATGGCGTTCATGGCATCATCCGTGTGGAGCAGTTCTGCCATGCCGGCGATGTACTGCTCCTCCAGGGCATTGTATGCAGTGCGCGCGCTGCGGATCTCCGCCTCAACCGCCGCTTTGTCGGTCGCAAGCGCGTGCACGCCGCGGGCTATGGCTTCCGTGCCCTGGAAGAGGAACCGGGCCATGGCACCCACATGGGTGTCCGGCAGGACACCGAACGCGTACATCTCCTGTGCCGTCTCCCGCGAGAAGTTCAGGACATAGTCCATCTGGCGCGAGATGCTGTAGATGTCCTGCCGGTCGAACGGCGTGGAGAACGAACTGATGAGCTTCTCCTCCATATCGTGGCGCATGGTGTCGACCTCGTTCTCGATACGCGCCAGGTCTACCGGGTTGGTGAGCGGCCGGATCTCCATCCACCGGATGAACTCTGCAACGCCGCAGACCGTCCGGTCGGCCTGGTCCCCGAGCATAGCGTAAAAGTCATGCTCCCGCGGGAAGAGCGAGGAGAAGATCCCGCGCCATAAACCGGCTCCCCGGGACCGGTTCTCCTGCTTCATGCCCCTTTCCTGCTCCATGGTTCATCCGCTCCCGCACAGCACTGCAATGATATGGTACAGTCCGGCCGACATTATCAGGGTAACGGGGATCGTCACCATCATCGCGATGAGGATCTGCCGGCCCACCTCCCACTTCACCTTCCGCGGGTTCTCTGCTGCCCCGACCCCGAGGACGGACATGGTGATGACCTGCGTTGAAGAGACCGGCGCACCAGCCGCAGTCGAGATCGCGAGCGATGTTGCCGAGAAGAACTGGGAATCGAAGGAGTGGACCGGCCCGATCCGGAAAATCCGCCTGCCAAGGGTGTTCATGATCCGCCACCCGCCGCTGATCGTGCCGGCAGCGAGCAGAATGGCACAGCAGATACGGACCCAGGGCGGGACCTCCATGGTGAGCGCAAGCCCCGACCCGGCAAGGACCATGACGATCATCCCCATCTGCTTCTGGGTATCGTTGGCTGCATTGGCAAACGCCATAACCGCCGCGGCACACCAGTTGAGGATGATGATCTGCCGGTTTGCTGTCCGCCGTGCGTTCCGCATCACGAAGGACATGAGCTGGTGGAGCAGGTAACTTCCGGCGAACCCGATGATGAGCGAGAGGACGAAGAATGCGATGATCTTGGAGAACCCCATAAGCGAATGGGAAGGACCGAGTAGTTCCGTTACGCCCCAGGCAATGCTGCCGGTCCCTGCTGCGGCAATACCGGCCCCGCAGAGCCCCCCGATGAGCGAGTGAGTCGATGACGAGGGCAGCCCGTACTTCCAGGTGACAAGGTTCCATACAACCGCCGTGATGAGTGCAGAAAAGAGGATGATGATCTCCATACGTCCCGAAGGAACGGTCACGAGTTCCGTTATCGTGAACGCAACCGCGCTGCCGCCCAGCATCGCCCCGGCGAACGACATCATGGCAACAAGGATGATCCCCTGACGCGGGCTCGCTGAACGCGATGCAATGAAGGTCGCCGCGATCGAACTTGCGTCCTGGAAGCCGTTGGTGAACGTGAAGGCAAACGCAAGCAGGATGGTGAGGATGGCAATCTCGAGCATGGCAGGTCCGGGAAGGGGACAACGCTGCCCCGCCCGTTCATCGCTGTTTTGGTCAGGGGATGGTAAAAAGCTAGTGCCGGCCCGCTCCGTTTCTCCTGATCACGTTGTCCGCGCGGAGATTGACGGAGGCAGGAAGCGGTGCCGCTGCACCGCTTCACATCACCTTCAGCACGACAATCGTCATGTCGTCGAACTGCGGCATATCCCCGCAGAACCGGTTCACCCGGTCCCGGATCTCCCTGACGATCCCGGCTGCCGGGAGTGTGGCGGATTCCCGCACTGCATCCCGGAGTCGTTCGTCACCAAACATCACCTCGTTGCGGTTGATGGCCTCAGTTACACCATCGGTATACATGACCAGGATATCACCTTGTACGAGCCCAGTTTCCGTCTCGCCGTAACCCGGGTCATCGACAAGGCCGATGACCGGGCCGGTAGGCCCGAGTTCTTCGATGCTCCCGTCCCGGTGGAGGACCAGGGGCGGGTTGTGGCCGGCGTTCACGTACGCAAGACGGCACTCCTTCCCGTCAAGGAGGGCATAGAATGCCGTAACGAAACTCACCGACCCGGCATCCTCGATGAAGATGGTGTTGGAGCCCTCCAGCACGCGGCGTGCCGAGCGTTCCCAGCGCGAGACGATCCGGACCGCGGTGCGCGAGAGTGCCATGAAGAGCGAGGCGGGGACTCCTTTGCCGGAGACATCCGCGATGACCAGGGCATATCTGCCATCCCTTACCGGGAAGACATCGTAGAAGTCCCCGCCCACCTCCCGTGCCGGGTAACTTGCCGCCGCAATCTCGTAGCCCGGGATCTGCGGCAGGTGTTTGGGGAGGAATGCCTGCTGGATGTCCGCTGCAACCTGGAGCTCTGCCTTCTTGCGCTCGAGTTCTTCCGTGTAGGCCATGATCCTGCCAATCATGGTGTTGATGCCGGTCTCCAGTTCAGCGAACTCCCTGGTATTGACGCTATGGATGGTATGGGCAAGGTCCCCGTCAGCAACGATCCCGACGTCCTTCACGATTGCACCGATCTCGCCGGTCAGTTTCCGGAACATGAGAAACGCAAGCAGGACCCCCATGAGGATGGCGCAGATGCCAATGACAATATACTGCATCACCAGCGTGCGGGTGGCAGCATCCAGACGTTTGGTACTGTACCGGAGTTCTACGACAACGCTCGAATCGGAGACCGCGGCCGGGTTCCGGAGGTCGACAAAGATGTATCGCGTCTCGGTCTGGTTGGCGGGATCAACGACAACGGAGTCGGCCCGTGCCGCAACAGCCTGCATGGCATGGACCCTCCCGTCCGTGCCCGGGTCACCGGCCACTGCTGCCGGGTTGCTGTAATAGTCCCAGACGCAGATACCAGTCAGGTCCGGGTTCACGGCAAGGAGACGCTCGGCCATCTCCTGGTACGAGAACTGGGACCGGACATCGGAAAAGTCCGGGGAGTCCACCCCGATCTCCAGCACGTACCGGTGGTCGGGAGTGGGGAGGTACGCGAATTTCCGGAGCGTGCCGCCAACCGAGAGGTCGCTCTCGTTCTCGACAGAACGGACCACGGCATCGGCTGCAAAGTCCGAGCCGAGCCGGACCCGCGTGAGCTCGCGGTAGAAGTCCGGGTAATTCCGGAAATCGATGCCAACAACATCGGGGAGCGTAGAGTACTCGAGGATCCCGTCGGCATTGAAGATGTACAGGTCGGTTTTGCCGGGATAGTCCGGTGCAATACGGTCCCGGATCTGTGGGAGGTCCATCATCCCGGGATCGTTTCCCGCTTTCACGTACTCATCACGGACCCTGGCGAGCGACCGGTTCAGCTGCGGGTCCATGGTGGCATCGATCAGCCGGAGGCCGGTATTGACGAGCCAGACCGATTCCACGGCATTGTTCTTGGTATTCTCCTGCAGGATCTCAAAGTCCTCATGGATCTCCCCGGCGGCAGCATAATACGAGACAACAAGCGATGAGACAACAACAATGCCGACGATGAGCGCAATGAATCCGATCAGGTACCAGATGAGGGAGACCGGCCGTTTGCGCACAGGGATCGTTCCGGTCACCCGATCACCCGGACCCATCCTGCACCCCGGTCCAGGGCATGGCAGGAGCGGGGGATGAGACGGGTCGTTGCTGGAGAGGCATGACCCGGCACATGGCGCTTATGCCCCGTCCCTGATTTCCCGGACCGGTATGACGCCCACAACTGCGGACCGCACCGTGCTGATCGCGAGGAGGTTGTGCATGGCGACAAACTGGCCGTTTGCCGGGGCTGCACGGATCTGGTCGTCAAAAGCCCGGGCATTGTCCCAGTGCAGGTTCCGGTAGATGATACCCTTCGTGCACTGGAACGGGCCGGATCTCTTTGACCGGGGATTGTCGTAGTATAATGCGGCAGCGGTCCGGGCGGAGAATGTCTGCCCCGCAGCCGCCGGCTCGATGGCGTACCCGATGCCGATGAGGATGTCTCCCGCGTACTTCGGTTTCACGTCAACGGCAGATACCTTCTCGGCAACGCTTCCGTCGAACGGGAGTTCGGTGACCGTCCTGCCAACCGGCACCGGCACGGGCCCCCGCTTCGCATACTCCGCGGCTGCAGCCATGACTGACGTCTTCATGTCCGCGCTGCAGATACCCCCGATGGTTGCCTTGATCGCGACAGCGCAGACACCGCTGAAGTCCGGGTACTGCTCCCTGAGGTACCGGTATACCGCATCATAGACTTCCGTGAGGGTAATCCCTTCGGGCTTTTCCGAACTGATCCGGAGGACATCGGCAAATGGCCCGGAGAAGGATGCTGCAAAGAGGGTGAACGTGTTCATGCCGCTCGATTCAAGATCCTTTGCGGTGAAGAAGTCCGGGTTCAGGTTCCCGTCGGTCGGTATCCAGTATACCATGCTGCCGGCCTGCACCATCTCGCCCAGGAGCGGGGCAGCACCGGTTACGTCCTTTGCCATCGCACCGGTTGCAATGCTGAACTCCCCTTGTACGAGGGGGATTCTCCGGATATCGTCACTCGTCACCTTGCCGTCGTGGACACGGACAATGCTGCCGGTGACGGAAAGGATGCCCGGTACATCTGCCAGGTGCCGGGCCGTAAGTGACCAGCCGGTGCCGTTGATTATCTTTTCACCGGGTGCAGGGGCAACAGCCGTGGCAGTGCCGGCAAGCGCTGCCTCAACGGACGGGAACTCATTGAGGATGCGGGTGAACCCGCCGGCAGTGAAGAGCTTCCTGACAAACTCCTGCGGCCGGCAGACAGCAACACTGCCCTTGCGTTCCTTCATCCTGCGGGCACTCTCCTGGAAGACGCGGAGACCGGCTGAGCTCATGTAGTCAACGCCGCCAAGCTCAAAGATGAGGACACTGTCATGGTCGGTCAGGTTCTGCTGGATGGCGGACGTGACCTGCTGTGCACCGGTCCCGTCCATCCTTCCGGCGAGGGAAAGGACCAGCTGCTCTCCGGTTCTGGTGGCGCGAATCTCCATAGATCTCTCTCCAGAACCTGTAGAGCCGGAAGGGATTTAGGGCTTTCTATAAGAGGCAGGGGTGAGAGGCAGGGTGTGGCAGGGGCCACATCCGGTAACCCGGCCGGGATTCGCGCGGGGGGCACCCGGGCCCCGGCCGGTATCATGGCACGGGAACGGGTTCACCGGCTTGCCCGGTTCACCGCTGGATCGCCACGGGCCGGGTGGCCATACAACGCAAACCGCACCGGTTTAATAGGTATTTCTTCCAACCCGGATCCATGAAACCGGGACCGGCTCACCTTGTTTCCCTGATCACGCTTGCACTCCTGCTCATCGCTGCCGGATGTACCCAGCCGGCACTCACCGGCCCGGCCTCCGGGGCCATTGGCCGGCAGGCTGCCCCGCCGGAGTTGTCCGCAGCCCAAGCCCCGGTCTCATCCCCGGCCGAACCGGTTATCTGGATCCTGTATGGTTCAGAGAAAGGCGACCTCTCGTACACGGACGCCGCGTACCGCGGCCTCTCCCGTGCACAGCAGGAATGGGGGATCACCACCCGGGAGTTCGTGCCCGGTGACCTTGAAGCACTCCCCTCCCTGCTCAATGCAACCACCGAAAGCGATCGCCCCGGTCTCTTCATCACGGTAGGCTTCCAGTATGCAGACCTGACCCGGCAGCTCGCGGCCCGGCACCCGGACATCTGCATCCTTGCCATCGACCAGTCCATGGAAGGCAGCGGGAACCTGCAGGCATATGAGATCACCTCGTACGGCGACAGTTACCTTGCGGGTGCCGTTGCCGCATCCTCTTCTGCCACCGGGAGGGTCGGGATCATCATGGGGATGCGATCCCCGCTGCTCGATACGTTTATCCGGGGGTACACTGACGGTGCCCGGGCAGCAGATCCTTCCGTTGCGATCGATCAGGCGTACGTGCACGAGGATTCGGTGGAGGGGTTCATGGACCCGGGCGAGGCAGGGCGGATCGCCGAAGGGATGTACCGCAATGGCACGGACGTCATCTTTACCGGCGCCGGCATCTCCAATACGGGTGTGTTTGACCGGGCCCGGAATACGACCGGCAGGTATGCCATCGGTACCGACACTGACCAGTCCCCGCTCGGGCCCCGGTTCATCATCGCGTCCGCGGTCAAGCGGGTTGACCATGTTGTCTATACCGGTATCGCCGGGTTCCGCAACGGCACATTCTCCGGGGGGACCCGGGTTGCCGGTCTTGCTGAGGGTGCAACCGGCATTGTCTGCAACCCGGTATTTCCTTCCTGCAATGCAACGGTGAGTGCATGGCAGGAACGGGCTGCGACCGGCGAACAGGAGTACCTCGCCTCCCGCTGATACAAGGATGAAATCCCCGGGAACTTGGGGGCCCCGGGCAGTTCCGGTCGCTGTATGGCCCGGATCCTGCCCGGGCGTGCATACATCATCTCTTCCGTTTCCGCTCATCCGGCCAGCCCGGCCAGCTCTGGTTGATACAGAACGGGTACTCGTCCCGGTACCGTTCGCACGCCGGGCCCCTGCAGACCGCAAGCCCGGCAGCCGGGTCGGCAGCCCGTGCAGCCCGGACCGCGTTGTTATCAGCACAGCAAAGATTGCCCATGCCGGAATATGGGGCGGCAGGATATATGGCACCGGGGATGGCGGGGGGTGAAAGTGACGGCAGCAGGATCGGTCCCGGGGATCCGGATGCAGCGAGAGAAAGAGAGGCCGGGCTGGTTTTTTTATTGGATTTGCGGGCCAAAGCATACCGTTAAGTGGAAACAACGCGAACCAGAATCAGAGACAGTAACGAGGTTACCAAATGCCGACAAGCAAGAAAGAACTGGTAAAACTGAACCGGGCAAAGAAGGAGAAGGCAGACGAGCTTGCAAAGCAGGCTGCAGCGGGAAGCGAGAGCGCAAAGAAGAAGCTCAAGAAGCTTGAGAAGAAGATGAAGTGAGCGTTCCTGCTCTTCTCATCGTTTATTTTTGAAATACAGGATCATCCTGTCATCGCATTTTTGGTGATTTCTCCTTCTTTCCCGTCCTCGTTCCGGGCGCAACCGGTTCGGTCAGCGAAAACCCATACTTTTCGAGGCCACCGATATCCATCCTCCCGGGTGGTTGATCGGGAGAGATTGCCGGCATGATGAATTGAAAGAACCCGCTCGTGAACTGCCGGTTGCTGAATCCCTCCGACTCGATCACCCGGATCCACTTGTTCTCGAGCGAGAGGACTCCCATGAAGGATATCATGAGATACATCGAGGCAAGGAACGGATCGATATCAGCCCGGATGGTCCCGTCATCAATCCCTTCCTGTATCGCATCCCGGAGGATCATCCGGCAGGTGCCGTAGCCCCTGCCGATCGCTGCGGTGCACGGGTTCTCTTTCGAGAACCGCTCGGACCCGTAAAAATGGATGAGGCGCAGGTAGTCAGGCTGCTCCTGCGAGAACGTGTAATACGCCTGGCCCATCAGCGCCACCTTCACGATACCGGGGGCCTCCCGCTCCATGCATGCCGAAAACTTCTCCCGGAGGATATCAACGCCGCGGAGCACGATGGTGGCAAAGAGTGTTTCCTTGTTGGCGAAATACAGGTAGATGGTGGCCTTGTTCAGCTCAACCGAGCGGGCGATGTCGTCCATCGGGACGTCCTCGTACCGCCGGGAGAAGAAGAGCTTCTCGGCAGCATCGAGGATCTCAGCCCGCCGCTGCTCCTTCTCGCGTTGGCGCCGGTCAGCGATCCCCATCGTCCCCCTCCTGTGTCCTGCAACGGACCCGGCACCTGCCGGTCACCGGCACTCCCCTGCGCAGGAATTCCGGTACCGGGATCCTGCCACGGGTCCGCATGTTCAGAGATACCATTCCGGCTCCTTTCGTTCCCGGTTCAGGTTATACACCCGGGTCGAGGCGTCCATGACGATGCCAGGTTTTATCGACCGTGCGTGTTCCGGGCAGTGCCGGATGCATGCGCAGCACGTGATACAGGCTTCCGTATCGATCGCCCTGCTGTCCCCCGGGTCGATTGCACCCACCGGGCATCCCGCTGCGCAGATCCCGCACTGCGTGCAGGCATCACTGACTGCAATGAAGTCAACATTCCAGAAGACCGTGCCCTTTTTGTACGGGTGGCAGGTCTCCATCCGGTACGGGCGGCTGCCGGGGAGGATGAGCTGCGGGATCCGGTCAGCTGACAGGATGCTCATGAGTTTTTCCCGGATCTTCTGCCCGAACGCCGCTGCCTGCTCCAGGTCCCCGGTATCCGGGCGACCTGCTGCAGTTGTTGTTGCGGGAGTTGAGAACGAGTGCTGCCCGATAACCGCTGCGCCGGCAACCGGCCTGCACCCGCGTGCTGCAAGCAGGTCCTGCAGTTCGACAAGAGCATCATCGTAAGCGCGGTTGCCGTACACGACAACGCAGACCGCAGGCGTATCCTGCGCCTCAAGCGTGTGCAGCCATTCAGCAGCCAGTGCCGGGATCCTTCCCAGGTAGACCGGCACCCCGACAACGAGCAGTTCGTCCGCTGCAGTCCGCAGGGATTGTCCCCTTGCACCCGGCCGGGTGATATCCAGTACTTCCGTATCGCCGCAGTTGTATCCGCGGGCAATGGCCGCGATGACCGCGTTCGTTGTTCCCGTTGGCGAGAAACAGACCGGTCTGACCGATTCGATCTTCATTTTTTTTCTCCATTGAGGCACCGGTTTCTCCGGTTGTTTTTATTCAGCAGCGGCAGGTGCTGCACGTGGCAGTGCATTCTTCGTTCGCGTTACAGGATCTTCTTCCCGGGCTCAGGGCCCGGTTTGACCAGGTATGCATCCGTGATCTGCACGAGCACGGCCCCCTTGGGAGTGAGATTCGGGCGGAGCTCCTTCATCCAGGCAATGTCCTGACTGAAGACCTCGTCATTCGTATGGAGGGTAACCGTGCCCTTGATCTGATAACCGCCTTTCTCCGCCCACCACGAGAGGGCAATATGCGGGTTCTCTTTCAGGTTGGCGAGCGTCTTGTTGAAGAACTGGTCCGAGATGAGCATCGTTCTGTCATCAAGGAGCTTCATTGCCGCGATCGGAACGACATTGGGGATGCCGTTCTTCGATGATGTTGCAAGGAACGCCAGTTTTGCGGCCTGCAGCGATTCTTTAATCTCCGGTGTAAGGCTGACCATAGTACAGACTCCTCGTTGTCTGAGGTATTCTCCCGGGTCCTGCCCGGAGGCAGTCCCGCTGATGAGTGTGTACCTTCGGTTATAATATAACTATTGGTTAGTGAATAACCATCGGTTACAAATGCCACTGCCGGATCGATACCCGGGGCCACCAGATGATCTGGCATCGCCACCCGCTGCCATTATCCCTGTGTGCACCGGAACCCGGGATCCGGGCACGATCCTCCAACCGGCAGCGGTCACGCGAAAAACAAAAAAATGGTCCGGTTTACATCCCGGACTCCGGGGCCTGCCCGGATGTTCCCGCGGTGTACAGGTCAGCAATCGCGACACCCGCTGCAGCAAAACCTGCAGCCATCAGGACCCAGAAGGCAGCGATAAGCCCGTAACAGACAGCCATCATGGGCAGGTACCCGCGGGAAGCGGAGATAAAAAAGTCATAGTCATGGTTGAGCAGCGCGGGAAGCTGGCCGACAATAACTCCGAGCGTGAAAATCCCGAGAAGGATGACCGCACAGACAACCAGGCACCCGGCAAGCTCGCGCCAGGTACGCTTCAGGAAGGGAACTGATCCGCCGAGAGCATCAACCAGCCCCTTCTTCTCCAGGACAATGGCCGGCGCCAGGATGAGGACTGCAATGAAGAGGAGCGTGTTGACGGCCATGGCTGATACACTGATATACGTCGCGGAGTAGAAGAGTGCCGAGAGCATCCAGTTGTGTGGGTTGTAGTATGCCCAGGGGAGCCAGAAGAGCATCATGACATTGCTGATGATGCCTGAAAAAACTGCATTGGTGAAGATCAGCTCATAGGAGATGGTTGCAATGAATGCCATCACGAGGGACAGGACCGCAAGGGAGCCGAGGGATGGCCGGATAGCAGAGAGGGTTTCCCGGACGGTAGCCGGGCACTTCTTCCCGCCACCGGCCCGGTGCAGGATGATACCGGCCAGCACCGCGGAAAAGCCAAAGAAGCAGACCGCCTCGAGGAGGAAGAACCCGAAATAAAAGATAAAATGCGCCTGCCCGATGGGGATTGCAACGAAAAGGTACTGCATGCTCACGGAAAACGTTCTCCCGCCAATGACAAAGACTGCCGGGAATGCGGGGTCGATGTACCGGTGGTTCCATCCTTCCACCAGCACCAGAAAGAGCATAATGAGCCCGGTGACGAACGCAAACCAGAACAGCCGCCGGTCCCGGAGAAGTGCCCGGAGGCTCGCAACCGCGAGGCTGATGCCATCCCGGATACTCCCGGACCTGCCGGCGGGCCCGCCGCCATACGGCACAGCGGGCCGGGCCTGCTCCGGGTCACACACTGCTCCTGCAGGTGCAGCGTGCATGCCGGGACATTTCCGGCAGAGCCCGGTCCATGATTCTGATGTCTCGTTGTGGCCGGTCATCAGCGCATCCCCCGGATCTTTTCCAGCAGCTCGTCAGCCATCGTTGTCGGGTCAGCGGTCTTTTCGAGCCGGATCCCCAGCTCCGATGCAAAGTCCCAGATGAACTCGATACACTTCGTGTACTCATCGCAGGACCCGCAGTCGCCATCGTGCTCGTACCAGACCTGCATGCCATGCTTCTCGGAGACGAAGATGTAGGCCGCGGCCTGGAACGGGACCGACCTGCCGAAGAGGACTCCCTTCTCCACATCGATCTTCTCAACCTGGATCCGGTTTGCCTGCGCCATCTCCCGGAGGGAGGACTCGATCTTTTCGTCCATCGCGCGGAGTGCCTGCGATACCCCCTGCCGGGTGATGCCGAGCTCGTTTGCAATGGAGATATTCTGCATCCCGCTCCGCCGCATCTTCCAGAACCCGAACTGTTTTTCGTTGACCGGGAGGAACATAAGTAAATGTATGCACATTTACTATATAAAAATGATCTAAAAATTTTACGGCATGGCACTCTGCAGGACCTGCCGGATGATCCATGAAGGAAAATTTTCAGGCCCTGCACCATCGCGGCAGATCATCCCGTGTTCGGGTGTGATCACAACAACCATGTGCACCCAGATACCGGTTCCGGTTCGCAGAATGCCGGATACCGGATTTTGTCTGGAAGTAACGATGGGAAGAGTGACCCGGTATCCAAAAAAAGATCCCGTCTCCCGGTTACGCGGGGGTGAGCGGCGACTCGTCCGTGCCCAGGAAGAAGACCGCGGTCTCGCCGTACTGGACCGGCGCGTACCGGGACCCGATATGGTTCAGCCCCTGGTACCGCACGAGCCACGAGCCGTTGATCTGCCCTGCCATCCGGGCCGAGACCGCATCGGGCGTTGTCGTATCCCCGGTGCCGACAATGAGCATGACATCCTTGTCGATGCCGGCAAGGTCATCCCAGGTCCCGTTCCAGGCAAGGTTCGCCTGCGCCTCGGACCGGAGGCCGGGCGTCTGGTTCATGTCATACGCGGTCGCTTTGAGGACCGCGTACAGCTGCCGGCATTCGGGAACCCGGGCATCATATGTACTGGAGTCAAGGATGAGTTTTCGCACGCGCTTGGGATGATCGATGACCAGCTGCTGTGCCGTGGAGGAGCCCATGGACTCCCCGTACACGTGCATGCTGTCATACCCGAGGGCCTGGATCAGGCCGGCGGCATCATCCGCATACAGGTGCATCGTGGGCGTTGCATTGGCAAAACTGCTGTACCCCATCCCCCGGTGGTCGTACGCATAGACATGGTATTCTGAGGAGAGGATGCCGAGGAAGGTCTCGTTCCAGGCCACCGTTGCCGGCGTTGCGTTGGCGACCGTCCCGCCAAAGCCCTCGATGAGCAGGACCGGTTCGCCGGATCCCCACTCCCAGTACGCGAGGCGCACACCATTGACATCCTTGTACCGGACGGGCGTCTTGCTGATGGATACCGGCGCTGGCTGGGCAACTGCCGGGGCGGCCGCGACGGTCGCTTCCGGGCTTTTTGCCGGGGCTGCACCAGTGCAGCCGGCCACGGAGATCATGCTGGCGAGAATGGCAAGGATAACGAGAACGGGAACGGGTTTCATGATGTATCGGCCTCCGGATCTGTTCATTCTCATCAGGAAGGAATCGTGATAAAGCCTTTGGCGGCGGCACGGGTACAGGGAGAGCGGGATCCTTCACCCCCGGTTCATCAGGGTCTATTCCGGATCCGCTCGACCTGGACGATCGCACGGCTCACGCCGGCGAGCGGCGGCAGGAGGTGCGAGAGCGTCTGTTCGGCGGTGCACCTCCGTACGATACCCCGCGAACTTACCTGGAACCAGCCATCCTCGTCTTTCTGAAAGGATTGCAGGACTTTTCCGTTTTTGTTCAGGAACCTGATGATGCACTCGTTGTTTCGCATACAAATCACCCGCCGTCAACGTTCCGGTGGAATGCCGGTTGTCCGGAGAAGATGGTAATCCTGCCGATTCGACAGTGTGATATCCCGAATTCATTTCACTCAGTGGCGACCGGGTAAACTACGTCTGGTGCCTTAAAATTTTTCGAATTGCGATGGTGACCCCCTCTCTCCCCCAGTGGGGGAGGCAGCCCAAGGGGTGCGCCCCCTTGACCCCCGATTAAATAAAATTTTTCAAACAGCGTTTTTGCCCAGCGAGGCCCCGACGAGGCGGCCGAGCGACCCCCAAAGGGGGTGGGCCTACTCATTTTATTGAATATTTTGGGAAATTATTTCGGGATAGGACATTGCCGATTCGACCTGCCCCGGGTGCCGGAATCCAGTGTACCATGCCTCTCCATAAAATCCCCGGTTGAAATTCGCAGCCGGTAACCGGATTACCACACGGGATACCCGTGCCTGTGAAAAAAGGGGATGAACATCTGCCAGTCCGTGACAGCAATGGACATCATATGAGGGGGAGGGAGTGGCACATCCTCAAGACCGATCTGACACCCGCGATGTACAAATCAAAAAAGTTACGCTCCGGCCCGCACAAACATGCCGTTCCGCCAGGGCTTCTCGTACCGTGAGAACCACACACTCCCGGCATGGGTCCCGGTGCCGGCACTGAACTTCACCAGGTCCTGGCCGGATGCTTCGCAAAACGTGTCGCCGTCATAGGGCGCAAGGGGCAGGGGTGTTGTGCTGTGCCCGAAGTATGCCATGAGGGTTCCGGATTCTTCGACAATCCTGACCGTACCAGAATAGTCCTGCGTGTAGGTGCCGGTATAATACACGGGGTCGCGGGCAGGCTTCGGGTTGGCCGGCTTTTCTACCGGCGGGGACGCCATGGCATCGAACGCCGCCTGCAGGTGCTTTTCGGCATCGCCATACCAGTCCTTCCCGATCCTGCCGGTATAGTACAGCTCGTTCCAGCCATTGCTGACGCTGCCGGTGACAAGGTTCCCTTCCGGGAACCGGTTGGTCATGACCACGAGTGCCATCTTCTCCTCCGGCCAGACCGTGACGAGGGTTGCAATGCCATGCGAGAAGAGGCCGTCCTTTTCGACCCGGGAGCGGCCGCCGTCCAGGTACGTGTTCCAGCCCATCCCGGTCCCGGTCATCCCGGTGCCCGAGTATGACCTGATGTACGATGGGGTATGCATCTCGCGCATGGCGCTCGCATTGACGACCTGCTTCCCGTCAAGGAACCCGCCGTTTGCCTGCAGCCGGGCGTACCGTACCATGTCGTTGAGCGTGGAGCTCACCCCGCCGGCAGGGGAGTTGATGTCATCGTCATTGAGCGGCCCGGCAACGGGCGTCCCGTCCTGCATCGGGTACACCTCGACGCGGTCGGCCGACTTTTTGAAGTCAGCGAAGCGTGCGCTCGTGTTGTGCATGCCGGCCGGGATGAAGATCCGTTCCGCGATCAAATCCTCAAACGGTTTGCCGGCTTTCTTAGCCGCCGTAACTCCCGCAATGGTGATCCCGATGTTGGAATAGGCGTACGATGAGCGGAACGCGCCAGGCATCCCGAGGTACCGGAGCCGGTCCATTATCTCCTGCCGCGAGTACCCGAAATCGTTCTGGAGCTCGTCAGTACCGTACTCCGGGAGGCCGGACCGGTGCGCCATGAGGTCGCGGAATGTCACGTGCTGTGTCACGTACGGGTCTGAGAGCGTAAAACCGGGGTCCACCGAGACGATGGTATCGTCCCACGACAGTTCGCCGTTCCCCGCCATGGAGGCGATGAGGGTCCCGGTCATGGACTTGGAGACGGAGGCGAGCTGAAACTTCGTGTCCGGGGTGACCGGTTCCTTTGACGTGACATTCCGGACGCCGAATGTACGGAGGTAGATGACCTTGTCATCCTTCACAACGGCCACTGCCATTCCCGGGACGCCGCTCTTTTCAAACAATTTCTCTGTGTAGGCATCGAACTGCGGTACGAGCGTGCTGGCATCCGCTGCAGCGGGAGTTCCTGCAGGGGTGGTTGTCGTTGCCGGTGCCGGTTGCTGGACCGATCCTGCCTGGGTGCAGCCGCACGCGAGAACGACTGCACAGACCAGGAGCAGGATAACGAGAGGGGAGTGGGACGACATGCTGGATACAGCCGGATTTCTATTTCCCCGGGCGATAAATCTGGTGATTTATATCCGGGATTTGTCCGGGCGCTACAAACGGGCCGGGCCGGCTGCGACAATCCCGGCCGGACCGGTTCCCCTGCCCGTAAAAAAAGCCGCACAACCAGATCGCAACCGTTAATCGTCCGGCCCCCGGATATCCGGGTATGCCAAAGAAACGGATGTACGTCTGCTCGCTCGATGCCGGGATCGACGTGATCTGCGGCAGGTGGAAATCTGCCATCCTCTGGAAGATCCGGGACGCACCCCTCCGTTTCGGCGAGATCCAGGAGAGACTGCCGGCAGTCTCGCAGAAGATGCTCACCCGGCAGCTCCGGGCCCTTGAACGGGACCGGCTCATCTCCCGCACGGAGTATCCCGGCATGCCGCCCCGCGTCGAGTATGCCCTGACCGAACGGGGAGAGAGCGTCATGCCGATCTTATCCTCCCTGAAAGCGTGGGCGGACGAGGAGCTGGCAGACCAGATACACGAGTGCGGATAGCCGGGATGCAGGCAGGAATGGATTGTTTCTGCGGGTGCCGTTTACCGGCGGGTGAAATTTTTGTTCCCGCTGGTTTTGGGGGTGGAATAGTGTCCCGGTAAAAATTCCCAATCACCTGCGTTTATATTTCATTCACCCCAACAGGGATAGATAAAAAACGGATGGTCATGGATGTCACAACCCGAACGCTCTCCCCTCGCCAGGCTCGTACTCTTCCTGCTCTGCTTATCGATTACCGGTAGTATCCTTGCCGGGGGGGCCTGTTTGATCAAGGCACAGATCAGCCAGGATATGATGATCTCCCATCCTCCCGGAAATGATGGTGACAATTGTTACGAGGTTGACTGGTGGACCTCGTTATGGCGGCAGATATTCGGTATTGGTGACTGCCATGTAGCGTATGCCCACAACGAATGCTGCGATTAAGAAGACCTTCATTGTTTTTTACCTGACTATTCCGATGCGCTCGTGCGTGTATCAATCCGCGGGTACATGACCGGCATATCTTTCATGTTGTTCCTGCTGTAAAAAAAGCGTTCATTCCCATGAAGATTCAATCTCCGTTTCGCTGGCGGGACCTTTCGCTTTTTTCCTGTCCCCCTTCCTGATATTTTGTCCCTGTTCCCTGTTTATCCCCGCGCGGTCTTCGTACTCTCACCGGCCTCTGTACTCCCGAACAAATGGGAAATCCTTTATCCGCGAATGTGACAAAGAAGACAGGAAACGGAGTATCATTATGCCGGCGGAAAAGATCGGGTTCGCCAATGAGAGGGAAACCATGCTGATGATCCGTTATCCCCGAACCCCGCAGAGCACCTGAGGTTTTAATCGTGGACGCACTCACCCATGCCCTTGTTGCTTCCTCTCTTTTCCTTGCGACAGGATATCCGGACCTCGTTCCTTTCGCTATTGTCGGTTCAGTTGCGATAGATATCGATATCCTGCTCATGCGGTTCCCGGAGCGGAACCCGAAGTATTACGTCTTTACCCACGGGGGGTTCACCCACAGCATCCTGGGGTCCTTTCTTATCGGTTGCATTGCCTTCGCAACGGTCGCGATAGTGACCCTCCTGGGATCTGGAGCCGGACTTTTCGGAGCCGGGTTCGGTATACCGGGGTTCCTTGCCATCCTCATAGGATCGTTCACCCATATCTTCTGTGACTTCCTCGCCTGTCCCGGCATTCCGCTCCTGTATCCTTTCACTGAACGAAAGTACACCGCAGGGATCTTCGCCGGTCCGAGCCTTTTTCTCCTTGCAGTCAGCCTGACGTACATCGGCATGCTTCTTCTCTCCCTCACAACGCTCGACAATTACGGAGTATGGGGTGCAATCTTCCTCAGCTATACCGGAATAAAGGCAATCCTCAAACTCTACGTAGCGGGGACAACAGACGGCGTGACTATCCCCGCCGTGAATCCTCTCAAATGGTTGGTAATCCGTGAGGAGAACGGATCGTACGCGATCCAGACCCGGCACCTCTTCAAAGGGCTCACCGAGTCCAGGATCTATCCAAAGTTCCGGAATGTTGATCCGGAAGAAATCGAGCCCTACTGGAATCTTCCCGAGGTGAGGAGGCACAGCTATAATTCGTATATCACGACCGTGGAGAAGAATGGTGACACCATCACCTTCAATGACCCGCTGCGGTCTGAGGGCTATATGCGATATCCCTTTAATCACGTGAAAGTTGACGTGATCCCGGGAAGAGCGGTGCTGGCGAAATCGTAAGGGGTGGAGGGTCAGTCGCCGCCCGCGTCTCCCCTCTTCCTGACATTTTTGTCCCTGTTCCCTTTATCGTCCCGCGGGGTGTTCGTTTATCCGGAGAATAGTGATAGGATGCTGTACAGGAAGTTCCCGCGTTGCCCGCACGATCTCTCGATCCTCGGGTTCGGGTGCATGCGGCTGCCCCCCGCCGAGGGCGAACAGGCCGGGGGAAAGATCGACGAGCCTCAGGCAATCCGGATGATCCGCACCGCGATTGATGCCGGTGTCAACTACATTGATACGGCCTACCCGTACCACAACGGCGAGAGCGAGCTGGTTGTCGGGAAGGCGCTTGCTGACGGGTACCGCGAAAAGGTCTTCCTCGCAACAAAACTCCCGAGCTGGCTCATCACGAGCCGGGCCGACATGGACAAGTACCTGGACGAGCAGCTTGCAAAGCTCGGCACGGACCATATCGATTTCTACCTCCTCCACGGGCTCGGTGCCGAGACCTGGGAGAACCTGAAAAACCTGGGCGTGCCCGAATTCCTGGACAGCGCCCGGGCCGATGGCCGGATCCGGTACCCGGCGTTCTCCTTCCACGACACGTTCGCGGTCTTCAAAGAGATCGTGGATGCGTACCCGTGGACCTTCGCCCAGATCCAGTACAACTACATGGACGAGGAGTACCAGGCCGGCACACAGGGGCTGCAGTACGCAACAGCGAAGGGACTTGGTATCGTGGTCATGGAGCCGCTCCGGGGCGGTCTCCTCTCGGGCGATGTCCCCGCGATCCACCAGCACCTCATCGATGCCCCGGTCCGGCGCACGCCCTCGGCATGGGGGCTCCGCTGGGTCTGGAACCACCCGGAGGTGACGGTCGTGCTCTCCGGCATGTCGGCACCGGAGCAGGTTAACGAAAACCTTGCCTGCGCAGGGCAGGGGCTGGCGGATTCTCTCACGCCGGCCGAGCTTGCCGTTATCGGCAAGATGCGCGACTCGTTTGCCTCCCGCGTGAAGATCCCCTGCACCGGCTGCAGGTATTGCATGCCGTGCCCGAACGCCGTGGACATCCCCTCCTGCTTCATGTACTACAACCAGGCGTACACCTACGAGGCCAAGGAGAAAGCGGCGGGCGTCTATACCTGGGCCCTCAGCGGTGCGTTCACCGACGGGATCCCGGGATATGCCTCCTGCTGCCTGCAGTGCGGGGAGTGCGAGGATAAGTGCCCGCAGCACCTCCCCATCCGGGACCACCTGCACGAGGTGAGTGAATTTTTCGGAAAGTAAGGATGATTGGGGTGTATCAAAATTATTCGTCTGTCCTTTAATCAAATTTGGGAGGGTGACCCCCTCTCTCCTCAAAGAACGCTGACGCATTCTTCTGCGACCTCCCTTCGGTCGTTCCCCAAAGGGGGAGTCCGAATGGTCCATCAGGACCATGAGGAAGGAGAAGAACCCAGAGGGTTCTTCGAGGGCGGAGAAGATGCCGTGCATCTTCTTGTCTCGCAGTCCAGGACAGCGAAGACAGCCCAAGGGGGTAAACCCCCTTGACCCCCCATTTCCAACAAAATTATTCATATGAATTGGTAAAAATGTCATGCTCCACGGGGCGAGCCCCGACGAGGCGGCGAGCGCCCGTGGCTCCCATCGTAATAACAATGGAGATTCCAGTAACATTTCAACTCAGTAAAAAAGTGAGGTACTATCATGCCCGTCATTACGATTGATCTCTGGAAAGTAAGTCCTGAAACGAAAGCAGAACTGATCGCAAAACTGACCAAAACCGCGTCGGAGATAACAAAACTCCCGCCGCTGGCATTCTTTGTCTATGTCCGGGAGTACCCGCTCGACGCTATCGGCACGGGCGGCATCCCCCTCGCACAGCAGCAGCTGCCGCCGCATGCGCCGAAGGAGTAATAACTCCTCCACCTTTTTCCCGGTCCGGAAACCCAAACGGATTTCCTGGTCACACCGTACTCATCCTGGTATTGAGCTTGCGTTTATTGAGCGTTCAGGTGTTGACGGTGCACGGTGTCCCGGCCCTGCTCTGGGCGGTTGAACAATGGGACTTCCGGTCATGTTCAGGGGAATTCTCGCTCCGGTAACGGGTGGAAAAATGCCTTCGACACCCCCGGGATCCTGCAGGACGTTATGACCGGGACCGCATTGGTAAGCAGGCCGTGGGGAAGCGGGGTGTTCTGTACCATGACCATCCGCAGTCCCGGCTCCTGCGGGTGTCCGCAATCATTACCTATTTCTGCCGGAATGTCGGATTGAGAGATCATGACCAAGCAGAAACACACGACAAAACTGGTCGATGAGAAGACGGGACTGATGGAATGCCTTGTCTGCGGTGAGAAGTATCACACAACCGTGAAGGCTGACGCGGACGGGAAATTCCACCCGGAGAACTGGGAGTGCGTGAACAAATGCCGGTATATCCACCATGACGAGAAACCGGGGCACCGGAAGTGACACGATCGTCATTTCCTGATTTATTCCATTTCCGATTTTCCAAAAAATAACGGATGCAGACCGGTCATGAGGCCGGGTGAGATTCCTGCCCCCCTGCCCGGAACGATACATCATTCTATCAGGCCGGACGACCAATACTGTCTATCACAAACGGTTTTGCCATCCTTTTTGACTGCATTGAAAGGAATTCCGGTTCCCGCGGGAACACCTGCAAAACGATTTCTGATAGCGCCCGCGTGGTCTTTTAAAAAAGACTGACCGGGACGAATGAACACCACCCTGTTATCCCGATAATGAGATCCCACAAATCCTATCCCGAAGTCCGGGGCACACGGACCGGCTACATGATCCGGTACACCTGCCCTCAATGCATCGCCGAGAGCGTCATCGTCAACAACTCTCCCAAGGACCATTTTAAAAGTTCCCGGGTCGTCTCCTGCCGGCACTGCAAAACGCGCCTTGCCGTAATGACACCCGGCCGTGATTCCTGATCAGGCCGGCCGGACCCGGATGCCGGGTAAACCGGACTTTTTTTACCAGCGCATCCGGCACGGGGAGCCGGAAGACTCAGATCCCCGGCAGCCGCTCCCGGATACGGGCCGGGCCTCACCGCCGGCTCATGATGGCAGATGGCACTTTATCAGGACGCCTCGGGGGGCTGGATCAGGACCCGGCCCCGCGAGGTGAGGCGCAGCAGGATCTCCCGGGCAGACTTCCCGCCGTCAAGATATCCCCCGGACATCAGGGTCCGGACACCGGCCCGGACACTGCTCTCGCTGCGTTCAGGTTGTAACCGGGTCACGATGTCGCCAATGTGACAGTTCTGGTGGCCGGCAACATCCCGGAGAATATCGAGCTGGAGTTCCGTTGCTACAAACAATTCCTTGGGTGCATACGTGATCTTCGGCATATCGTTCATGAAAGGGCATCCTGGTGAATGCGGGGAAAAAACCGAACACCGTGAGATTGTTTCAGGGCCCGGGCGGGTCACCACTCTACTATCCGCCCGCTGACATGATGTAACCATGCATGCGATTTGGGAAGCGCCGGCCGTGAAGAGACCGGGAGATTATTTCCGTGATCGCTTCGTCTTCTCCCGGATATAGATGATCTTGCCGTACTGGTCCTTTGCCTGCCGTTCATCGATCTCGAAGAGGCCCAGCGACTGGATCAGGTCGAAGAACTTCCGGAACCCGTAGTTGCGGGCATCGAACTCGGGGCTCTTCTTCTGGAGGTTGCTCCCCACCAGGCCCAGTTCCGCCCAGCCCTTGTCATCGGACGAGTCCTCGATGCTGCTCCGGAGCAGCCGGAGGAGCCGGGGATCGTTCTTCACCGTGCTGATGCCGGTGATGGCCGGACGGGAATCTCCCGAAATCCCCGGGGAATCGGCTGGCCGCAGGATCTCCGTGTAGATGAACTTGTCACAGGCATCGACGAAGGGCTTGGGGGTCTTCTTCTCCCCGAACCCGTACACGATCAGGCCAGACTCGCGGATGCGGGACGCGAGCCGGGTGAAGTCGCTGTCGCTGGAGACGATGCAGAACCCGTCAAGGTTACCGGCATGGAGGAGGTCCATTGCATCGATGATCAGCGCGCTGTCCGTGGCGTTCTTTCCCGATGAGTAATTGAACTGCTGGATCGGGACAATGGAATGGGAGAGGAGGACGTCCTTCCACGGCTGGAGCTGGGGGGTTGTCCAGTTGCCGTAGATCCGTTTCACGGATGCTATGCCGTATTTTGCAACCTCGTCCAGGAGGTTCTTGATGGTGCTGGCCTGGGCATTGTCGGCATCGATGAGGACGGCGAGTTTTCTCTGTCGCTCGGATGGCTGGCGGGTAGGATCCATTGCCAGAGGGTTTGCACCCGGCCACATAAAGATATGCCGGGACGGTCATGACAGCCGGCGGTTTTGGCCGGAGACGAAAAAGGGGAGGGACGGCGTGGTGTCCCGGTTACCTTGTTATCTGCGGTCCCTGGTGTTCATCTTCCGCGTGATGAACCCGGCGATGCGGTTGCGGACACGCTTGCTCGGGATAACTGCCGAGAGGGAGAGCTGCTGCTTGTTCTCCTCGAAATCTTTCGAGAAGTCTTCCCGCTGCCGGTTGATGAGTGTCGTGCCGATGGTTTTGATGTACGATGGTTTGATTCCCATGAAAATGCCTCGTTATGCTCTTTTCTCAATGCGATGTGAAGGGATAAGGCTATGCTATCCGGCCTGGTCTCCGGTCCTGCTGCCGGACGATCGGCGCCCGGCCTGCCGGCCGGCAGGTATGGTGGATTCTGCGGACCTGCGTGCGGGCTCGCACCCCCTGGTGCTTCCCGTCAACCGTGAGGGGGCCGGTGCTGACCGGGCGGGCTCCTTTTTCTTCTTATCAGCAGGATCCCGCGAACAGAACCACTCACGCCCAACTCACGCGCATTTTCATAGTACCCGAACCAATTCTCCCTCATGCCAACACAGCGATGCAGTTCCAAAAAATCCGGGACTGCAGTCAGCCCAAAAGGTACGCCGGCCATTGTCCCCTGCAGCGGAAAATGTTCTGCATGGTCGTTTGAGAGCCCCCGGGCTCTCACCGGTCCTGCAGCAGAATTTCCGGTAAACCGGAAAACGAGGATGGCGGCGGGGGCTGATTCGATATGATCGGAAGTCGCCAGGTTCCCGGGAGTCTCTTGTGATCAGCTGTCCGGTCTGCAAACGGGAGTTCCGGGATACGGGTACCCGGAAGTCCCGGCGCTGTCCCCTCTGCGGCAGCACCCTTGTCCATACACCGGATAGATCGTCACCCCCGCATTCCGGCAGGGACCATCCAAAAACCCCACGAAAGGACTGACATGAATCCTGATCGTTCAGGACCGGCACGGGATGGTGCGGGTGCCGCAGTGCAGCGTGCTCCCCGGTTCCCGCAGGGATTTGGATGCGTTATGTCAGGATCGTGATCAGGAACCACACCAGGCCGAGGCAGCCGGCTGCAACGCAGCCGCGGAACCACCAGGCCTGCCAGGCCGGGCAGCTCCTGCCAAAATCATAGGAGAGCAGGTCGGTGTCATTCTGCTGCAGGATCTTCTGCAGCCAGGTCCGGGTCATCCGGTTGGCCTGCGGGACCCTGGCCGCATCGGGGAGGACGGGCACCGGTTGCCGGGCCCTCTCCTGAACGGGATCTTCCTGCTGTCACGCATGGGATGCATGGATTCAGAGCAGCCCCTGCGCCCCGTCAATGAGTTGAATGGAGTACCGGTGGGGATACGCGCTTTTGGAGAGCGGGCGTGTTCCCTGGATATAGAATCCGAACCGGGCAGCGCGGATCTGGTTGGTGTACAGGAAATTGAGCATGTGACCGATCGCTCGCGAGGTGCTCTGCGGCAGGTTGTAGAACCTGGCGATCTGCTGCGAGGTTATTTCAGCGCAGGTAAGGTTCTGGGATATCATGTAGGAGCAGACAAGCCGGGCGTAATCGTATCGTTTTGATGCGGTTGATCGGGACCCGGTCATTTCTCCCTCCTTTTTTGTTTCTTTCACTGTATCTTGGCGCGTATGATGATAATACTGCGTATTGCGGGAAAAATTGAAAAATACGCGGAATTTTGCGTTTTTAAGAGGGGCGATTCCCGCATGCCAAGAAAAATCTCTATTGTCACCAGAGCGAAGAGTACCGGTGTGAACGATCTACCCTTCATTCTCCTGCTCGTGATTGGCCTGCTGGCTGCCGGGTGTGTTACCGGGAGCCAGGAAATTCCCGGTGCGCCCGCCGGGATTCCTCCTGCATATGGCAGCGCTGACAACGCTCCGGTTGCATCCACGACCGGGTACGCAACCGGGACCCCGGGGCATATCCTTGACATGACCTATCCGTTTGACAATGCATCGATCTACTGGCCGAACGCTCAAGGATTCAGCCTGGAGCCGGAGTCAGCGGGGATGACCGACAAGGGATACTGGTACGCTGCCAACTTCTATTCCGCTTCGGAACATGGCGGCACCCATGCCGATGCGCCGCGTCACTTTGCAAAAGACGGACGAACCATCGACCAGGTCCCCCTTGCGGAATGGATCGGCCCGGCGGTCGTGATTGATGTCCGGGACCAGTGCGCCCGCGACCGGGATTATCTCCTGTCTGTTGCGGACATCGAACACTGGGAGCAGCAGCATGGCCGGATCCCGGCGGGGGCATGGGTCATCATGTACACCGGATTTGACACGCAATGGTATCCTGACCCGGTGAAGGTCATGGGGACGGATAAAAAAGGTCTCCCCGCGATCCCGTACCTGAGCTTCCCGGGGTTTTCCAAAGAGTCGGCGGAGTTCCTGACAACGCAGCGCACCATCACCGGCATTGCGCTTGACACGCCGAGCATGGATTACGGCAAGTCGCAGGATTTTCCGGTCCACCGCGTCATCTGTGGTGCGGACAAGCTGGCGCTCGAGAATATCGCAAACCTGGACAAGCTGCCGCCGTCCGGCGCAACCCTTTATGTTATCCCCACGGACATCCGGGGCGCGACGGGGGCCCCGGCCCGGGTCTTTGCGATCATTCCCTGACGACTTTTTTATTCACACGACCCGTGCGGGATTGTGGTGATCATGGAGTTTTTTGGGAGATGTCACGGTGCGATTGCACCATGAAAATTTAAAAAAAAGGTAGCCGGCCATCCATCCGGCCGGACTCTGCCATGGCCGGTTGTTCAGAACATGCAGGGGCCCTGCATGACAATGGTCATTTCAGATACCGACTGGCAGCAATTTTTGTAACACATATATTCATAACACAATGTGTAGTAAGGTCCGCCTTGGGGATAAGGGCAGGGTACATAGGGGGCGGTATTTTCGGGTGCCGGGGGTACGGCTTTCTGCTGCGGCAGATCGATTGCGAAATAGTGGATCCCGGCAGCAAGTGCGGCGACAGCCGATATGCAGACAAGGAAGAGCACGAGACGGGCAAGCGGGGAGCGTTCTGGTTCTGACATGGATGGGATCACCGGATATTTATGGTTAATAGTTCGTCTGGGCTGGCGGAGATGATAAATTGGCAGGATTTGTGACGGGGGGCAGCTCCACCGTTTGCATTTCACCATCCGGTTATCCACTACGGATGCAGTGTTTCCTTTTTTATGACAAGGGCACCAGGTGCCTGAAACGACCTGTTCTCACCCGCGCCGCTTCCGTGACCGGAACATGTGGATGCAGAACGGATCTTCTTTCCGGTATTTTTTGCAGGCAGATTCTTTGCAGGGGACCAGCTCGATGTCCGGGTCCTGCTTTCTTGCCGCGCTGACTGCTTCACTCTCGCGACACCATAACGTTGTCATGAAACCCGGTTGGTCCGGGAGATATAGGGGGTGCGGCAGGCGGAGGGTGAAACTGTGAGGGGGGTTTTTGGTGACCACGGTTTGGGAGAACGGTCAGGAGGCACCTTGTCTGTATCAGAGTCCGGTAAAAATTTTAAGAAGGGTACGATGGCCATTTTGTGAGCAGGGTCCGGTTGATCCGGAGCATTTTTTTGATCGCGACAGGTCATCAGACCTGGAGCATGAGAAGAACCTTCAAAGGTTCTTCGAATCGCGGTCGTGATCGCGATGAATTTTTTCGAGTGCGGCAGGTTATCAGACCTGGAGCATGAGAAGAACCTTCAAAGGTTCTTCGAATCGCGGTCCGGTTGAAAAAAGTTATTTGTACAGGTTTTTGTAACACGAATAACAGACGGGCTTGTCAAGAGATTGTTTTGATTCCTTTCCGCAGACATGACAGAATTTTTCAGGATATGTTGGATCCGAGAATTTCGCCCATCCGGGAAAGCACCTGAAGCACAGGGGTTTATCCGGGTTCAGCGGGATCTCTGCACCGCACCGGATGCAGAATCCTCTGGTCGTTTTCCGGGATTCTGAACGGTGTTTTGTCGAAGAGTCGGTTTTTGCATCCGGAGCTGTTTTCCCGACCTTCTCCATCCCGAACTGGAACTCATGGCTGTTCCGTACAATCTTCTTCACGGCTTCGTTGATCTCATGGTATAACTTCGGATCATGCTCTGATGTTACTTTCAGGCCCATCTCGGTATTATTCAGTTGGGAATAGTCGGAGAGGTTCATGGAGGTGATGATAGCGGTTTTGTGATTAAGGTAACATTTTGCATGAAGGTTCTGGTGGGTGTGCAGGCTGATTCCGGATTCCTGTAAAAAACTGATATCAGCGGGGTCATGGCTCTCCCCCTCGCGAACAATAACGGTAATCTTCGTGTTGAATTTTACCTGGTCTTTAAGAGTATCTCTGAACTGCCGGGCAATTTTCAGGTACGGGGTGACCAGGATAATTTTCTCGCCACGGGAGTCATTGATGAGTTTTTCTATCTCGCTGGTAATTGACGCCGTGCTCGCGAGTAATTCTGCCATGCGGTTCCCTCAACAGAATCTGCTTCATATGAGAGGATAAACGTTTCATCTTTCCGTGAACGTTTCAAAAAAAAGGAGAGTAGGATATGAACGATCCTGCCATCCGTACTCACATCCGGCTCAAATTATGCAGTGGAAGATGATAAAAGTGATTGTTGTTTGCCGGGCCGGGATTTCTTGTGTACGGGGCGGGGAGTGCTTGGGGAGGGAGCGGGTGCGGACCGCGTTATCTGATTGTGGGATGGCTGTGTTATCGCAGGGAATCGTGGATGAGATGGGGGGTCGGAATAACCGGGGCAAACGGATAACGAGCGAATCTCCGACGTTTTCTAAAGTGGCATCTCTGATAATGGTTTATTTTCACTCCACACAGCCCGCTCTTCATAAACCCGTATAGCCGAACCATGATTCACGTGCTTTCATATGAGAATCTATCTCGATGTCTGTTGTCTCTGCCGGCCGTTCGATAACCAGCAGAACCGAAAAATCCGACTCGAATCCGAAGCAATCATCTCAATTCTCGAACGGTGCGGCCGTGACTGGCAACTGGCGGGCAGCGTTGTGATTGACGAGGAAATATCACGCCTCACTGATATCGAAAAACGGCTGAAAGTCGAGCAGAAACTGGCCCTTATCGGTGATTACATTGAACTGGATGAGGAAATCCTGGTAAAAGCAGCGGTTTTCCGGAATGCCGGCCTGAAATATTTTGATGCACTTCATCTCGCGTGTGCAGAGCGCGGACAAACTATTTTTCTCACCACAGACAATAAGGTTATTACGATCGCAAGGAAAATCCCCGCAATAACCATAAAGGTACATAATCCGGTGCACTGGCTTGAGGAGGTGTCAGCGTATGAAAACAATAAATGAAGTCAGAAAGGAAGGATTTGAAGCCCTCAAAAAAACGCTCGGGCCGGCAGATATGGCCCGGTTTATCCGGAGTTTCGAGACCGGATCCGGGGATTATACCAAAGAGCGTCATGAGTGGCTGCCGGATGACCCTGATGAGATCATCAGCAGTCTGATGGAACGGCAGAAGAAACGCAAGGCAGGAAAACATTCCTGACCCGGCCGGTTTTTTATCCCCTCTTTTTGTAGTTATTTATCTGGATGAAAATGAAGAACAAGACCATCGCCCAGATCCAGAGTGAGGGGTACGAGGCCCTGGTAAAGGCACTGGGACCGGAGGATGCAGCCCGGTTTATCCGGAGTTATGACCCCGGCAGCGGCGATTACACGAAGGAGCGGAAGAAGACCCTTGGTAAGAAACCCGCAAAGCAGATCGGCAAAGAGATTCTCGAATTGCAGAAATCTCTCTGACTTTTTTCAATAATTATCCAGACAACCGGCTCGGCCCTCTGTTGAACTGGTCGTAAGAAAAAAACATTTGGGGCATTGCCGGAAACCCCCACCATATTTTTTCCCGGAGGAGGCCGACCCCCCTCCCATTGTGCGGGT
>CAYVAQ010000013.1:0-69724 GCA_964448885.1 uncultured Methanoregula sp.
GTTGACGAGGGTCCATGTAGTGCCGGCGTCAGTAGACCTCCAGACATCGTTCTTCGTGCTTCCATCGTTTCCGCCCATGAGGACGATGGAACCGTCCGGCATCGCCACGGCTGATTGATCCATTCGGGCAGGCCACCCGGCGCTGGCGTTCATCCGCTGCCAGCCCTGCGTGTACGTTTCATCGCCAAAGAACCAGGCCCAGCCGGTCGGGCTTCCCGTCGAGAGGTCAGTGAACCGGACGGTGAGGGGCACAAGGCCGGAAGTAGTATTGGCAGTGAACGCGGTGATCAAGGTGAGTTTTTCTGCCTGGATGTAATCGGTCCGGACGATACCGTCCGACCCGCTGGCATTGGTCACGTTCAAGGAGACCGTGAAGTTCCCGGTGGACACGTACGTGTGCACCGGGTTCCGGAGCGTGGAGAAGCTCCCGTCACCGAACGACCAGTTCCACGCGATCGGATCCGCCTGTGACAAGTCAGTGAAGGTGACCTCCAGCGGGGCAGGTCCTGAACGGGGCGTTGCCGTGAAGTCTGGAACCGGCAGTGGCATGGCCCCGGTCACCCGGACCGGTACCGGGACTTCCACCCCGTCCACCGTTGCGGTAATGATGCTCGTCCCGGTCCCGGCGGATGTGAACGTAGTCCGGTTCATCCCCATGGTGAGGTTGCCTTCCGCAGGCAGTATGCTGCCGGTCCCGTCGGTGACGCCGAAGGTGACCGGTATTCCGTCCGGAACATGGCCGATCGTGCTGGTGTCCCCGTCGGTTGAATTGAATGTCAGGTTCGCCTTCACTGACGAGGTGCTGCCGTCCAGGATCAGTGAAGGTGTGGCTGTTCCCCCGAGGATCAGCCACGGGACAACGTTGACGCTCCCGCCGGTCTGCCCTGAGGGGTCGCTGTTGGTCCCCCACCAGTTGTCCTGCGCATCTACGGTGGTAAATTCGCTGTAGATGTCATAGCCGCCAAATGTTGCCGTATTGCCGGAGAACCGGGAGAAATGGATCGAGCCCGGCGTTGAAAGATAGTACAGGCCGCCTCCCGCATTGGTTGCCGAACACTGGGAGAATGTTGAAGAGGTTATGGTGGACGACCCCGTGTTGTCCACCGCCCCGCCATTGGTTGCCGAACAGCTGGTGAAGACCGATGATGAGACGATGAGGTCTCCGCTCGAGAAGATTGCCCCGCCGCCATCTCCCGAGCAGTGGGAGAACTCCGATGAATCGATCGTGACGGTAGCGCCCGAGGATGAGATTGCCCCGCCGTTACTCCCCGCCGAACAGTTGACGAACCGTGTTGCGTTCACGGTCAGCGCCCCGGTGGTGGTCATGACTGCGCCTCCCTCGTCCGGAGTGTACCCGTCCCGGATGGTCAGGCCGGCAAGCGTGAGAGAATTCCCGAACTCACTTATGAAGACCCGGTCTGCGAGCGTGGCATCGATGATGGTATTGGCCGCATTACCGCCGTAACTGGTGTTGGCACGGACGATAATGTTCTTTGATATCGCGATGTTGTTCTCCGGATACGTCCCCGGGTTGAGGATGATGGTGTCATCGGGAGCGGCTGCGTTTATCGCATCCGCGATTGACTGGCCGGGATCGATGGTGATCTCCGCAGCAGAGACCGGTGAGAAAAAAATCATCCAAAAAAGCAGGGCGATACAGACAAGGGTGCCAGAGGGGGTCCGGAACGAGCCGGAACCCCGCTCATGGGGTATGACTACAGGATGACATAACATGAGGTACACCAAGAGGTAAGAAGTCTCATACTGTGTGGTATCTCATAAAGTTATCGGATTTTCCGGCCGGTATCCGGTTGAATCCTCTTCGCATATGAACGAAGGTAACGTTCGTGCCATTATCAGGGTCTGCAGAGATTTTCCGTGAAATTCACGGGCAGATTGGGTAAAAAATCCCGCAGTACTGATCCAGGATCCAAAAGGGGGATCCATATGCCGCGAGCGGTATGTCTGCCTGAACGGTACCCCTGCCGGGATATACCGGAGCGGGTGCCGGGTGAGGAGCGGACCGTATTACCCAGAGATAGTCGGGGAGAAACGGCCCGCCTTACTCCTCGTCCTCATCAAACAGCCCGGGGTTCTGCCGGCGGACCCACCACCGGCGGACCAGAAAACCGCTGCTTGCAAGGAGGACGATGGTTGCCGCGAGGAGCCCCATGGTTGAGAAGTGGAACCAGCCCGGGAGCGAACTGGTGGTCTGCGTTTGGACCGGCTGCACGGTTCCAGGCTGTCCGCCGGTTGTAGCGGGCTTTGCTGCCGGTGTGGCCGGGGCCTGCTGTCCCATGCCGAATGTCTGTACCGCGGTGGGTTCGGGGGGTGTGCCCCGCTCCACCGCGATGATGGCAAACATCGAGAAGGACGGGGTTGCTGCAGTGAACGTGACCATGCCGTTTGCCGTGGACACCACGGTTGTCGGGAGGGAATGCCATGCGCCGCCCGTGTAGTGCTGCATCACGATGTTCTGCGGGGTGAGGCCGTTCTCTTCGAGCCACGAGACCGGGACATTGAAGGTGATGGTCGCTCCCGTGATCGTGTCATAGGAGGCCGGTGTCAGGTCGATGTACTGGTACGCGATGCCCGGCGCCGGGTCAACGCCCGGGGGCGGGCCGGGCTGGACCGTGCCGGTGACCACGATGTTATTGACGCCATACCCGGTGACCACCACGTGGGTGACGGCCGAGTTCCCGCCAACGTTCACCTCGTTGGTCACGGTCGGAGGCGCTGCCGATGGCTGGGGCACTGCCGGGGGCGCAGCAGGTTCGCCGGGGTCCCCGCCATCCGGTGGCTGGGTCGGCTCGGTCGTGGGAACCATGGTCTCCGGGACGGTCGTTGTGGTCACCGGTGCAACGGTCTCCTTCACCTTTACATTCACCCCGGCAACCGGATCAAAGACCACCGCGATGTTCCCCACGTACTGCCCACTCGTCACCACGGCGCCGTTGATCATCAGCGTGGGAGTGCCGGAGGCGGTCCCCGTCCAGGAGATGACATTTATGTCCAGCGGTCCGGTGGTCGATGCCGGGATCTCGACATTGATGGTCTTGCTGCCAAGGTTCGGGTTGGACGGCAGCGCCATCTGCCCGTAGGTGGACGGGCTCGTAAAGCCGATGATCCAGATGTCCGAGACCGGTACTGCGGTGCCGAAGACCAGTTTCCCGTCATGGGCGGATGTGTCACCGGACCAGGAAAGCGTCGAGCTGGTCAGGGTTGTTGTGCCGGTGCCGTACTGCGTCACGCTACCGGTGCCGCTGATCGCGTTGCCAACCGTGAGGCTGCCCGACCGGTCGAAGTCCAGTGCCCCGTTATCAAGGATGAGCCCGGTCCCGGGCTTTCCGGTCGCGCTGCTGGCATACCCGATCCGGAGTCCGGCGCCGGAGTCGATGGTTGTTATCCCCGAGTAGTCGTTGTTGTCGCTGGTCAGCTTGAACTCGCCGCTGTTCACGTTCACGGTCCCGCTGCCGGTGATCCGGTTGTCGGCAATGTAATAGTCCGAACGCTTGAACGCAAGGTTCGCGTTGTTCACGATATCGCCGGTACCGGGCGAACCGCTCGTGCCGCCGTTCCCGAGCTGCAGGGTGCCGCTGCTGATCGTGGTCTGGCCGGTGTAGCAGTTATCCTCCGTAAGTGCAGTTGTACCCGAACCGATCTGCCGGACCTCCCCGCTGCCGCAGATGTAGTTCGGGATCACCAGCGTATCCGAATGGGAGAAGGAGAGGATGCCATTGTTGCTGAACATCCCGGTGCCGGGGAACCCGGTCGTTCCGCCGCTGCCGATCTGCAGGGTCCCGGCGTTGATAATTGTGGCGCCGGAATATTCGTTTGAACCGGTGAGGATGAGCGTGCCCGCGCCGCTCTTGGTGACCGTCCCGGAGCCGGCGATGTCGTTCGGGACGGTGATGCTGTCTGACCGGAAGAAGGTGAGGTTGCCGTTGTTGTTTACTGCGCCGGTGCCGAGCGTGCCGGCCGTACCGCCGCTGCCGACCTGCAGGATGTTGCCGCTGCTGATATCCGTTGTGCCGGTGTAGGTGTTTGCACCGGTTAGGACCAGTATGCCATCACCACATTTTTTTGCAACGGAAATGCTGCCTTCGATAGAGCCGGCATAGGTGCTGTCAGCCCCTGGCTGGAAACTGAGGCCCATGCTATTTGCCGAGTAGATGAGGTGAGTGCCGCTGACAGAACCTGTTGATTGCAGGGCAAGGCTGGCGCCACCCGCCCCAGCGTAGCTTATCGGGCCGTCGATGAGAATGTCCCCGGCCTGCGATCCGCCCGATCCGCTGGATATCGTGACCTGGCTGTAGGAAGGAAGATCTGTCAGGATGTCGTTAATAAACATTATTGCATCATCAGCCGTTGCCGTGCAGGTAAGGATGGGACTGCCACTACAGCTCATCCCGCTCGTTCCCACGGGAGCGATCTCCACGTTATGCGATGTGCCTGTCGCACCGGCACTGCCGGCAAGGAGCAGGAAGAGGACAACGATCAGCCCGTATGTTGCTCTCATGGCAGGTCACCCGTGGCAAAAGGCGAATGGAGACTCCGCGAACTGCTGCTGCCCTGCCGGAACCTCCGGTACTGCACAACACGCAGATCGAAAATCCGTGGTACCGGACGATCCATGAACAATCTTGAGGAGAATGTAATTTTTGCTATACGATAAATATATTGGATACAATCCCTGATTTGCGCGCCCCGTTTCTCAAATCTCGGCAGGGATCAACTTATTTAGGGATATAAGGGTTCGCCCGGTTTTCGAAAACGTGGTCATTGTTTTTACCGGATTTCCGGGAAAATTGACCAAATCCGGGCTGAATGCAGCGATACCGGCAAGAAAAAGTCCATGCAGCGAACTCCCGGGGAACCGGGCCGGTTCTCCGGCTGCTGGCGGACCGCTGTGAGGGCCGGAGCGCACCGGGCAGTTCAACGGTGACCGCCCGCAAACGAGTCCCATGCTCCATTGCGCGATACAGGGTAATGGAGACGGATGCGAAAAAGAAAAAAGAAGAGATTCGAAGAATTGCTTCGCAATTCTTCTCGTCCTCGAGGTTCAAACTGAACCTCTCGGATTATTCGATCATGATCGCCGGCTTGAACGGCAGCGCAGTCGCCGCCTTGGCGTGACCGGCACCTTCCGCATCGGCGATATGGATCGCGACACCGAACTCCTGCTCCAGGAATCCCTTTGCCGCCATAAAGACCGCCTTCTCATTGATCGGCTCCTTGACGAGGGGCTCGACGACATAGGGCGGGAGGCGGTGGATGAGAGTACCGGTGGTTACGAATAGCTATTGATTTCCGCGAGAAGATATTTTTAGAGTCACCGTATAATTTCCTGGGTTCACAAAGGTATGAACCGGATTTCGTAGTAATGAACCCGTACTACTCCATGTGCGATTATCCTCTCCGAAATCCCATTCCCATCGGGCAGGAGAACCGGTTGATAAATCAGTAAATGCAACGGTAAGTGGTGCAGCACCGTACGTGATATTGGTGTTAAAATCAGGTACAAGAGCTTCCCCTTCAGTCCTCATAACTGATGTGAGACTATTTGATGATCTGGTTGGTATCAACCACCATATGTCGTTCATGAAAACGTGACTCTCCCCTCCAATTAGAACAATGCTTCCATCTGGCATAGCTAAGCTGGTGAACAAGTCCCGTGGTGACCATCCAGGACCAGTGTTTACGTTAGTCCATGTTTTACCATAATCAATCGATCTCCAGGTGTCATTTAAAAAAATGCCATAAGTGTTACCGCCAAATAGTATGATACTCCCATCCGACAGCACGACCGCGCCCTGATTGGCTCTTGCCGACCAGTCAGCACTTCGGGTTACTTCCGTCCAAGTCTCACCATGATCTGTTGATCGCCACACATCATTCAAATCACCAATAGTTTTGGCACCCCCCATGAGGATAATACTACCATCAGGCATTGTGATGCTGCTGTGACCATATCTTTCCAACCACCCGGCACTCGTATTCATCCGTATCCACGTTACACCGTTATCCGATGACCTCCACACGTCATTGAAGAGTTTCATAGGGTCAGATCTTAAACCCCCCATTAACACGATACTCCCATCCTGCAGCACTACGCTTGTGTGATAGGCTCTGCCCTCCCACCCGGCACTCGAGTTCATCTCCGTCCATGTCGAACCGCAGTCTGCTGAACGCCAGACATCATTTCTGTAACTATTCCCTGACCAACCCCCCATAAGGACGATACTGCCATCCGGCATCGCAACGCTGGATTGACCTACCCTTTCTCCCCACCCGGCATCCGAGTTTATCTCAGTCCAATTGATACCGTAATTGGATGAATGCCATGTCTCACTCGTTTTACCACCTCCCATACGTACAATACTGCCGTCCTGCATCACGACACTGGAGGCAATCCCCCGAGGAATTACGCCACCGTCCGCATTAACTATCGTCCAGTATCCACTAAAGGAATCATTTGTTGATTTGTTAGTATACGAAAAATTGGAAGATACATTATCCGGCTTTTCGTCGTAAATTAATGTTGCTGATGTTGTAACGCAAATGATAAAAATTAAAAAAGGGAGCGGAAAGATCAAGAATCGGAACCGGTTATTATTGGAATGATTTGGAATATAGGATACATAAAACATGTAAAACACCCTATCTTTCAATATGCATTTTTTAATTTTAATTATTTTAAAATTTATGCGAATTTAGATTATCGAGTGATCATCAAGCAATCTGAAGATGTCATTTTTTACATATTTTTGGATTTTGAAAAAAGAGAGAATTATTCGATCATGATCGCCGGCTTGAACGGCAGTGCGGTCGCCGCTTTGGCGTGACCGGCACCTTCCGCATCGGCGATGTGGATCGCGACACCGAATTCCTGCTCCAGGAATCCTTTTGCGGCCGTAAAGACCGCCTTCTCGTCGATTGGTTCGCGGACGAGCGGTTCGACCACGTACGGGGGCAGGCGGTGGATGAGGGTCGTGATCTGCTTTGCCGCATCGGTTGCCGCCTTGCCGCGTTTGCGCATGCCCTCGTCCTTCATGATCTCCTTCACGACCGTGTTCTTGTCGGCTGCCTTGGCGATCGTATTAAAGATCTGCTGCTTCCAGGCCGGTGCAAGGGCGATGGTGATCGCCTTCGGTTTCATCTGGATGAGTTTTACGATCGACTCGATGTCCTCGACGGTCCTCGCGAGGAGTTCCTCGGCGAGTTCGGCCTTCCCGTCCACGAGTTTCTCATTGGCAACCGGCCACGCCGCGAACGAGGCGAGGCCTTCGCCGCCAAGCTCCTTCCAGAGGTGCTCCGTGGTGAAGGGGATGAACGGGGCAAGGAGGCGTGTCCAGACCGAACAGAGTTCGTGGAGCTCCCTGCTGCCGGTCGCGTCCTTCCCGAGCCGGCGGCGGTACCACTTCAGGTCGCTCTCGATCCCGAAGTACGACTCCTGGAGTGCCTGCCGGGTCTGGAACTTGTCCAGGGCATCGGTGGTCCGGGCAATGTGGGCCTGCAGCCGGCTCATGAGCCAGCGGTCGATCTCGTGCGGCTCACCATTGGCATCCTTGAGCTCCATGACCGTGTTGTGGAACCGCTCGATCTGCTTCTTCGTGGAGAGCACGAGCTCGTTCCTCCAGTCAAAGTCCTGCCACGGTTCGGCACTGCCCATCAAAAACATCCGGACCGTGTCGCCGCCGAACTCTTTCACGGCGTCTTCTAAGAGGAAGACGTTGCCTTTCGAGCTCGACATCTTGGCGCCGTTCAGGAGGCCCATGCCGAAGACGACCATGCCCTTGGGGAGCAGTTCCTTCTTGCCGGCAAAGACGGTGGTGTGGTGGAAGACCTGGAAGGTCAGGTGGTTACTGATGAGGTCCTTGGCGCTGAACCGGAAGTCGTACGGGTACCAGTACAGGAACTCCTTTCGCATTGCATCGAGTTTCTTCTTCTCGGGAAGGTCGTCGGATTTCTTCCCGAGGAAGATGTAATCGAAGACCTCGGGGGTGAGGAGCTTCGAGTCAATGTCACGGATCAGGTGGGCGATGGTGTAGTACGCCATGTACACGGTCGAGTCGGAGAGCGGCTCGATGAGCTGCGTGGTGTCCCACGGGAACCGGGTACCGAGCCCCACCTTCCGCGTGCATGCCCAGTCCTTGAGCCACCAGATCGTCCGGTCGAACTCGACGCGGACCTCGGGGGGCACGAGGGCCATGTCGTTGATGTGGTCCTGGACTTCCTGTTTCCAGACCTGGTCGCTGTATTTTAAGAACCACTGGTCATGGAGGATCTTGACCTTGACACGATTGCCGCACCGGCAGACCACGGGGCGCATGTCGAACTCGTACATGACGACCGATCCGTACTTCTCGATCATCTGCTGGGCGACCTCGTCGCGGGCGAACTTGACCGGCTTGCCGCCGTACTGGTCGAAGAGTTTCCCCTTACTGAACTCGGCGGCATAGATCTCCTGCGTGAGAGCGTCCATCCGCGGGTCCATCTGGTCCCTGATGCCGGCCTTCTCGACAGCCTGCATGGCCGGGATCTCGCCATAGCCTTCGACCTTGATGAGCGGGATGGGTTTGATCTCTTTGTATTTCCCTTTCTGCTGGAGGTCACGGAGCGCGATGTAGTCGAACGGTGCATGGGCGGGGACGCTCATGACCATGCCGCTTGCCATGTCGGGGTCCACGAACTCAGCCGGGAGGATCGGGACGTCGCCGCAGAGCGGGTGGCTGACCTTCTTATCAACAAGGTCCGTGCCCTTGATCTCGCCCGTGATCTCGACCGTGTGGTCCTGCAGGGAGAGTTTCTCCGCTGCTTCGCGGCTCACGATCCAGAGCTTCCCGTCAACCGTTGCCTTGACGTAGGTGACACTTGGGTTCGCCCAGAGGTTCGTCACCCCATAGATGGTCTCGGGCCGGAGCGTTGCGCACGGGATATGTGCATCGCCGAACCGGAACATCAGGAGCGTGAACTTGATCACTTCTGCCTTGTCGCCCTCCAGGAGGTCGTGGTCGCCGACCGGGTTCTCGTCAACGGTACAGTACCGGACCGGGTGGGCGCCCTTCTTGACATGTCCTGCAGCATAGAGTTTGCTCCACTGCCACTCGATGAACTTTGAATAGGTCGGGTCGACCGTGATGAACCGCCGGCGCCAGTCAATGGAGAGCCCGCAGGCAGTCATGACGCGCTGGTATTCATCGGCAAAGTGTTTCACGATGACGAGCGGGTCGACAAAGCTGTCGAGCACGTTCTGCGGCACGCGGTACAGGTCGCGGTAGAGCCGGATGGTCTTCTCGTCCCGGTTGGCGATCCGCTTCGAGATACCGACCACCGGGGCACCCGTGACATGGAAGCCCATCGGGAAGAGGACCTGCCTGCCCTTCATCCGCTGGAACCGTGCCACCACGTCCGGCACGATGTACGTCCTGCCGTGCCCGACATGCATGGCACCGCTCGGGTACGGGAACGCGACGTTCAGGTAGTACTTCTCTTTTGTTCCGGGATCGGACTCAAATGCGTGGGTCCATTTCTCGTGCGCCTCTTCTTCAAATTGTGCAAGGTTGAATTCGCTCATGGCATACCCCCTTATACCGGTCTCAGCTTGATGTTCTCGTTGTTGGTATAACGCCGGATCATCTCCTGCGCTATGCTTGAGTTCTTGGCAAGATGGATCTCGCCCTGCTCGTTGACCGTTGCCGTGAAGAGGTACTCTTTTCCGGCAAAGACGTCAACGATCTTGCCGCTCTCGCCCGGCGCGATGATGGTCAGCTGCTTCTTGTCAGTCTGGATCTTCAGGCCGCCCCCGAGGTTGATCTCCTCCTCGGCTTTCGGCTGCGTCTGCTGGCGGTCGAACTCGGACCGCGGTTTGATGTCGATGCCGATCCCGAGCTTGTTGACGATGCCCGAGACGTTCTTGCCGCCCTTCCCGATGGCTGCCGGCACGTCCTTGTCGTCGATGTAGACAACGGCTTTGGTGTCGGAGATCATCTGGACGTCAACAAATCCCTCGGTGTAGCGGCCGAGCTCCCGCTGGATCTCCTTCTCGGTGAGTTTCCAGCCGGGCCGCTCGTCGCTCTCCTTCTTCTGCTCCGCGGGCGCTGCCTGCGGCCGGAGCGGCTGGAGCGGGGCCATCGGCTGGCCGATGGGCTGGATCCGGGGAACGGTCCGCGGGGCCGGCGCCGGGGCGGCAGCAGCGGGTGCTGCCTGACCCATGACCGGCATCACGATGGTCTCGCCATCGTACCGGAAGACATCGATGACGAGCTCACCGGTCTCGTGGTCGGTGACGGTGGTGACGGGCCGGATGTGCACTTCGGCCCCCATGCCCTCGGGGACCTTGATGGTGAACCCGACATCGTAGATCTTCGTGATCACGCCCTCCTTGACGAAGATGACCGTGTTGATGATCTGCGGCAGCACGGAGAAGTCCACGCGCTCGCAGAAGCGCTGGACCGCGTCGCGGACGCCGTTGGCGTGGATGACGCCGATCATGCCGATGCCGGCCAGGCGCATGTCGGAGAAGACACTGAAGTCCTCGGTCTTGCGGAGCTCGTCGAAGATGACGAAGTCCGGCCGGACGAGCATGAGGACGTCGGCGGTGTTTGCCATGCTGCCGTCAAGCATCGTGTACTGCGTGATGTTGTCGGGGACCTGGAGCTCGCGGGGGGCTTCCATGGTCTTGACCACGTGGCCGGCGTCCGCGAGGAAGGTTGCAATGCTCTGGGCAAGGGTTGTCTTGCCGCAGCCCGGCGCCCCGACGATGAGCATGCCCTGCTTCTCGGCAAGGATGCGTTTGGTGATGATGTCGGACTTCTTGTAGTCCTTTAAGGTCACGTCCACGATGGGCCGGACTGCCGTGATCTCCATGCCGTCGCTGAACGGGCGGCGGGTGATCGCGATCCGCATGGAGCCGATCTGGACGACCGTGACGCCGCGTTTCTCGACCTCGATGAAGCCGTCGGGGTCGCGCTTGGCCCGCTCCAGGATCTCCTGGGCGAGCATCCGCAGCTCGTACTCGCTCGTGGGCTGGTCGCGGATCTTCATGAGTTTCATGTCCGCAACGGTGCCCTTCTTTGCCATGGGCTGGACGCGCTCCTTGAGGTACACCGCGATGGTGTGCTCGTCAAAGAACTGGTCGATGGCAAGCGGGACAAAATCGGTGATCTGCGGCTTGAGGTAGATGACATCGAGCCCCTTTGCCCGTGCCACCTCGGACTGCACGTTGTCACTGGTGATGAACCGTGCATTGTTCTCGATCGCAATACCCCGGATCATCGCATCGATCTCGCCTCCGCTGGCGAGTTTCACCTGTTCAAGCGATGGCCGGATACCGGAGAACTTGAGTTCGATGGTCTTCTCTTCGGCCATCTTACAGAGTTGCTGGAGTTCGTTGAGTCCCGAGAACCCGATCTCGCGCCCGTTGTTTGCCTGGGCCTCGAGTTCGGCAATCACTGCTTCCGGGACGATTATTGTTGCACCCTTGTATTCACCGGCTTTTATCATTGCGGTTATGCGCCCGTCGATGAGGACGCTGGTATCTGGTACGAGTATCATAAAATATTTCACCTGATGTATGGTCTTGGCTATGGTATGGTCTCATATGCTATTCTCTTGGGTAGGATTTGTGGGATTATATCGGGAAGTTTACGGGAGCCCGCACGCCTCCCTATGTCCGGTCCCCGCGTCTTATTTGCGTCCGCGGGTACCGGATATTCTATTCAACGATCTTGTCTAAGCTAAGAATCGTTGATGAATTGATATTAGACCACAGGGTATATATGCGTGAGGGAGGCAGGATTCTGCCCGTAAGGGCGAAACCTGATTTGAGAAGAATGCCGAAGGCATTCTTCTATTGTGGAACGGAACGTTCCAGCCCGAGCGGGAGAAGAATGCTGAGAGCATTGTTCGAGTTGATGAGAAATGCGTTCCCCTCACCACCGTTCGAAAATCCCGCAGCCCGCGTTTTTCATCGCCAAATCGCAACTAAGATCGCGATTCAAAGAGACTACCGTTTCTTCTCACACTTCAGGTCAAAGAACATCGCATGTTCTTTTCCTGCCTCAAGTCTGATGACTTTCAGCATTCTTATGACCTGTCGCGATCCAAAACCGTTCCGGAAAAATCACGATCCGGTTTTCATTTTCAAATCGATCCGCGATTTTTCCGGCAAAAGCGTTAAGCGATTTTTATTTCAAAACCGGATCGCGATTGAAAAACGGCCCGCGGGTGAAGGCTGCCGTTGTAAGATATGCCGGGATGCGTGTGCATAAGTGTTTAACTTTTCACAACCGGATCGTGATTTTCAATGCAAAATCAATCCGTGATTTTTCCGGCAAAATCGATCAGCGTTTTTTCATTTGCAAATCGCAACTAAGATCGCGATTCGATGAAACCTTACAGTTTCTTCTCACGCTCCAGGTCTTATGACCTGTCGCGCTTGAAAAAATTTTCCGGATCCATCGGGATCGTTTTTCGTTTTGAGATCGATGCATGTTTTCCGGTAATTGATGCCGCCGCGGGAGCGCCCCCGCGGGGATCGAGTGGTTTGAGAAAATCCATGAGGTCAATGACCTCAAGGAAGAGAAGATTTGGAAAGCAAATCTTCGAACCACGAGATCGAGAAGAATCATTTGATTCTTCGAGCCGGCGGCCGTTCATCGCATACCGCCACGGTTTCTGAATATCCTTCCTGGCCGGCCACCCTTCCAGGCACCCCTTCACCCTCCCATTCCCGCACCCCTCCCCCACTCCAATCCGGCCCCGCTACAGCCCCGGATTACCCCCTTTTACCTCCCCTTCCGGGAATTTAGTGCAAAACTGCCCCAATTTAGTGCAAGTGTTTCCGGAATACGCCGATAGCAAAGGATTCAGCGCGATCCGGCCATTTTGCACGGCCGTGAACAGGCCTAATAGGGCCATATCAGTTTGCGGATCTCAGGGGCATGAGGGGTAACGGACGTTGCCTGGGGTGGAGGCCGCCCGGTGGCCCCTGTTTTCCCGGGTCCGGAAAACACCCCCGCACAACAGGATTATGTGGGACAAAGCCCAAGCGATTGATCATGGTATCGAACATCTCGCTGGTGCTGAACTTCATCGTCGCCCTGGTCATCTCAACCGTCATCATCTACTACATCGCGAAATGGTTCGGCGCAAAGGACAGCCTCTCCACGGCAGTTATCGCCGCGCTGGTCGGTTCAGCGGTGTACACCATCTTCTACTACGTGCTCGGCCACGGGCTCCTCCCGGCATTCGTTGCCGGCATCGTCTGGCTCCTTGCCCTGCAGAAACTGTACACGATCGGCTGGCTCCGGGCGCTCGTCATCGCGTTCTTTATCTGGATCGTCACCAGCATTGCCGGCTGGTTCCTGCCGGTGCTGTAATTTTTTTTCAGCGGGCCGTAGCACACCCGCTGCACCGTTTTTCCATTCAGCCCTACCGCTGCATCGGCCGGGTTCATATGTCTCATTCATCGACCGGTGCCGGACCGGATCAACAGGACATTACCATCATGCCCCTGCCCGGATCGTGCAGTTATTGTCAGCCCCGATCAATCCTTCAACAGGAAAAACGTTAGAAATGGAGATTCCCGAACCATGAGAAGAGTGTGTCGAGCAGGTCACCATCCTCGTTCCGGTCTGGAATAAGCGGGGCGAGCACCGTTACACCGGGTGAATGGGAATACACGATATGATAATTGCCATCGCTGCCGGCAAACATCGCGCTGGTCTTCGGCAGGCTGTATCTCCCTGGCTTCTCTGCTGCGACCGTGTACGTGACTGACCGGGATTCGTTCGCTTCCAGGTTTCCGAAGCTGATCGTGGTGGTGCCATCCGATACGGGGAATTCCGGTAACGTTGTATCAAGGACCTGGATATCGTGCACCGGCAACGACCCGTTATTGAAGATCCTCAGCGTCACCTTCGCCGGGGTACCCATTTTGATCGAGACCGGCGCTATCTCCTTTCCAATTACCAGGCAGGCGCCGGGATCGCAGGATCCGTCATCGGGGCTTCCGGATCCCGCACCGGTATTGCTGATCGGGAAATACCAGACATCGTTGCCGGATCCGGCACCGACAACCCAGATCCGGTCCCGGAATGCCACCGAATCGAACCCCCAGGTGGCCGGATATGACGCAGTTGTTCCATGGAGGGTCCAGGTCTTCCCGTCCGTGGAAGACCAGATGTCGTTGAGCGGGTTATT
Organism: uncultured Methanoregula sp.; assembly: GCA_964448885.1. GTDB lineage: Archaea > Halobacteriota > Methanomicrobia > Methanomicrobiales > Methanospirillaceae > Methanoregula. Next base: position 14,206 of record CAYVAQ010000013.1, read on the forward strand.
CCCGTCATATCCCCCGACAACCCACATCCGGTTGTCGGCCGTTACCATCCGCTGGTACCTGCGGGCGGCAAACGGGGCGTGGGACGTCTCCCGGGTCCAGGTCACACCGTCGTCTGATGACCAGACATCATTGTACACGCTTTTCCAGTCAAACCCGCCGGTCACCCAGATCTTCCCGTTGTACACGCAGGCCGAGGGGTTCATCCTGGGGGAGAACTGGGCGCGGGGCGTTGCCTGATGCCAGGTCTTTCCATCGGAAGAGTACCAGACATCGTTACCGGGAGTCCCGTCGTTCACGTTCCCTCCGATGACCCATATCTTGTTGTCGAACACCACCGTGGCAAAGTCTGTTCGCGGGGGGAAGGCGGCTTTCTCGGTAACCCGGGTCCAGGTTATCCCGTCAGCAGAAGACCAGACATCGTTCCTGAACCGGAGGGTCTTTCCTTCGCGGCCGGCAATTACCCACATCCGGTTGTTGAACACGACCGAACCCTGGACCGCCCTCTCGCCAAATGCAGCCGCGGGGGTGACCTGTTCCCAGGTCATGCCGTCATCCGATCGCCAGACATCGGAGAAGAACCGGTAGTTGCCGGTCATTCCGCCGATGACCCAGAGGCTGTCGTTATATGCAACAACCGATTCAAGGAGGCGATCTGAGAATGGGGCCTTGTCCGTTGCCATCACCCATGCGGAGTCCTGGCCGGCAGCGAGTGCAGCAGGAGCGCAGACTGCCAGGCAGAGGCTGGTGACCAGGATAAGATACAGGCCGCTCCATGCCGCGCTTCGCCCATATGAAAAACCGGAATATCGCCTGCCAACCGCCATAATCACCAATTATTAATTGTAATAATATTAATCGTTATCAAACTGCCGATTTTCGTGTCGCCCGTTTCTGATGGGAACAAGTATTGGATGATCCAGGCCGGAAGGTTCGCCGGCCCGGCCTTACGCTGCGGTCATGGTGAACGCGTTCAGTTTGCTGTTGAACCCGCCGCCCTGCGTTATCACATCGAGCCGGTAGGCGCCGGTCCCCGCATCTGCCGGTATCGGGAACTCGCCCGTAATCTTTGTAGTGTTGACCGAGAGTGCCGTTGCATTGATGGTTGAGCCGAACGTCCGCATCCGCACGATTGTCCCGCCGTCAACGAAATTGTCGCCGGTCAGCGTGAACGCGATATTGGAGTTCCGTGCCCCGGTTGCTGGTGTGAGTGTCCCTATGACCGGGCGCTCAAGGTAACTGACCGTGAACGCCTCGCTCCGGGTCGTCTCCCCGCCGTCGGTTGTGCTGACCGTGAGCCGGTATTTGCCGGACGGCGCCGATGCCGGGATCGTGAAGCTGCCGATGATCTTCGTCTGGGTGACGCTGAAGAGGTCGGTTGCCAGCTCGGTACCGGTCACATCATCGGAGACCCTGACCGTGGTCTTCTCCGCTGCCATAAAGTTCGACCCGGTCAGCGTGAAAGCCGTGACGCTCCCCTTTGCGCCGGTGGATGGCGTCAGCGAACCGATGACCGGTGGTTTTACCGCGTCGGCCCGGAACGCATTCCTCCTGCTCACGGTTCCGCCATCCACCGTGAGGATGTCGAGCCGGTACTGTCCGGTCGGTGCATCGGCGGGAATGGTGAGGTTGCCGATAATACGGGTTCCGGTGACCAGCGAGACCTCTGAGGTCCCGAAGACCGCGTTGGTGGTCTGGTTCCGGAAGAGGACCGTTGTCAGGCCCGGCTGGAAGCCGCTGCCGGTGATAACGTACTGGACGGTATCGTTCCGGAACCCGGACGACGGTGTCATGGACGTGATGGCGGGCATCTCCAGGTACCCGATGGTGAACGCTGCGGCCTTTGCTGCCGTGCCGCCGTCAACGCAGTTCACTTCGACAATATAGTCCCCCGGGTACGCCTCGCCATCGATACTGACGGTGCCTTTGATTGTTGTAGGAGTGATGCCCGTGACCGCTGCATCCAGCTCCGTGTCCATCACGTCCTCATAGATCCGGACACGGGTCTTGCCTGCACCGGCCTGGAAGTTTGTTCCGGTGATCGTGAAGTTCACGGTCGTGTTCCGTGCCCCCTTTGCCGGTGAGAGTGATGCAATGGCAGGTGCGGGGACCGTTGAGACGGTTATTGCGCCGGTCCTGACCAGCGATGAGCCGCCGTTGACCGTTGTCACGATCACATCCCAGGGACCGGTTGGGACACCGGGGCCGGCCACTATCGTGAAATTGATCATGGTCGTGGTAACGTCCGTGATGGTGATGTTGGCGTTGTCAAAGGTGCCCCGGGTCACGTTCACCCGGGTCATCCCGCCGGTCTCATCGAAGTTCGAACCACTCACGCTGACATTGACTGTTGTGTTGAGCGCTGCCGTTGCCGGGCGGACGGACCCGATGACCGGCCGGGCTGCCGGGCTGACGACGACGGCGGAGGTCCGCACAGCGGACGGACCGCCTTTTGTCGTGGTCACGGTCACGTTCCATTTCCCGGCCGGTGCCGTGGGGCCGATGACCATCGTGCCATTGATGGTAGCCGGCGTCACGCCCGTGATGGTGATGTTGGTGTTGTCAAACGCCCCCATCGTGAAGTTCACCCGGGTCATGCCGGCAGCCGGGTCGAAGTTTGCGCCGTTCACGGCAAAGCTGATTGTACTGTTAAGGAGCACTGGGGAAGGCGTGACCGATGCGATGACCGGGCGGGGGTATGTTGCATTGATGTAATTTGTCCGTACCGAGATGTTGTACCCGGTGCTGCTCGACGCATTCAGGGAAACCGTGTAAAGGCCGTCGTCCGGATAGGTATACACCGGGTGCCGGGCTGACGAGAAGTTCCCGTCGCCGAAACTCCAGTTCCATGCGGTCGGGGCGTTTGCGGAAGTGTCCGTGAAGGTGACGGTCAGCGGGATTGTGCCCGATGTCGGTGTCGCCGTGAACGCCGCAATTGGCGCAGGTATCACTTCGCCGGTGACGTTGATGTAGTCTACCCGGGTCATCTGGTCCGAACCGCCGGCATTGGTGGCATTGAGGGTGACGGTGTATGTTCCCGCTGGCTCATAGACATGGAGGGGGTTCCGGAGTATTGAGAAGTTGCCGTCCCCGAACGACCAGTTCCATTCGGTGGGCGAGCCGGTGGACTGGTCGGTGAACTGTACGGAGAGTGGAGCCGTGCCGTTTGTCACATCGGCAGTGAATGCAGCGACCGGTGCGGGAATCACAGCGCCGGTAACCGTGATGTAATCCGCTCGGGTCATCAGGTCAAAGCCGCCGGCATTGGTGGCGTTGAGGGTGACGGTGTATGTTCCCGCTGGCTCATAGACATGGAGGGGGTTCTGGAGTATTGAGAAGTTGCCGTCGCCGAACGACCAGTTCCACTGGGTTGGTGAGTTGGTGGACTGGTCGGTGAACTGGACGGTGAGCGGGGCGGTTCCGCTGGTCACATCAGCAGTGAACGCGGCAACCGGTGCAGGGGGGACCGATGCTGTCACGGTGATGTAATCCGTTTTTGTCTCGGTGTCCGAGCCATCGGCGTTGGTGGCGTTGAGGATGACCGTGAAGGTACCCGCGGGTTCATAGACATGGGAGGGGCTCTGGAGTGTTGAGAAGTTGCCGTCGCCAAAGGACCAGTTCCACTGGATTGGTGAGTTGGTGGACTGGTCGGTGAACTGGACGGTGAGCGGGGCGATCCCGCTGGTGATATCGGCGGAGAATGCGGCGACCGGCGCCGGTGAGGAGCCGGAAGTGACCGTGATGTAATCCGTACGCGTCAGGGTGTCGGAACCGGTTGTGCCGGTCACGGTCAGCTGAACGGTGTAGGTGCCGGCTCCGTTATACGTGTGGTCCGGGTTTTGTGTGCCGGAGAATTCCCCGTCCCCGAACGACCAGTTCCATTCGGTTGGGGAACCGGCTGAGGTGTCCGTGAACTTCACGTGAAGGGGTGCTTCCCCGGTTGTTGTGTTGGCGGTGAACCCGGCGGTAATCGTCCCCGATGAGCACGGCCGGAATACCTGGATCCGGTGGTTCGCTGCGTCGACAATAAAGACACGATCATCAGCACTCACTGCAATCCCTTCGGGATAGGCAAACTGTCCGGTCCCGCTCCCTGCCGAACCCCACTCCGTAACAAACTGGCCGTCCGCCCGGAACTTCTGGACCCGGTGGTTCTCGTTGTCGGCGACATAGACGTCCCCTGCCGAATCAACGGCAATGCCGGCCGGGTAATCGAACAGCCCGGCCCCCGTTCCCCCTCCACCCCATGCGGTGATGGGAGACCCCGCCAAATCGAACTTCTGGACCCGGTGAGTCGGTGATCGCTCCGTTGTGTAGATCGCCGAGGAGCCGTCCGCGGCAATAAAGAACGGGTCCGTGAACTGCCCGGGGCCGGATCCTGCACTTCCCCACTTCGTGAGGAATGTACCGTCCGGGTCGAATTTCTGTACACGGGCATTGGCGATGTCCATAACATAGATCATACCATCAGCATCGGACGCAACCCCGCCGACCATCGAGAACTGGCCATTGCCGGTACCCGGGGCTCCCCAGCCGGTGAGCCAGGAGCCGGCTGCATCGAATTTCTGGATCCGGTTGCCGGAGACGTCCCCGACATAGACATTCCCGGCAGTGTCAGCCGCAATCCCCAACGGGTACGTGAACTGGCCGTTGCCGGATCCTTCGGACCCGAATGCGCTGATGAATGTTCCTTCCGGGCTGATGACCTGGACCCGGTAATTGCCCGAATCAGTGATGTACAGGTTGCCCGATGGATGGATGGCAATCCCCTCCGGGTAATTAAACTCCGGCCCGCTCCCTGAACCGGAGCCTTCGTGCCCGAACTCAGTCACGAACTCATATGTCTCTGCTGTTCCGGCAGCGGACACCGCAATGAATCCCTCCCGGGTGAGCGAGCCGGATCCCGAAATGTTGCTCACCCTCAAAGAGACATTGTAAAAGCCGGGTGCTGCATACGTGTGGCCGGGGTTTTGGAGAGTCGAGGTGCTGCCATCGCCAAATGCCCAGAGATACCCGGTGGGTAAGAGGACATTGGAGGACGATGAGTCAAACGTGACCGAAAGAGGGGCGGTCCCGTTCCGTGGCGTTGCGGTGAAACCCGCCACCGGCAGGGATTCGGCACCTCCAAGGATAGTTACGGAGCCATTTGTCGTCCCAACCGGTGTTACGATCAGCGTGGCCCCGGGCCAGCACCCCTCGCCACCGCTGCAGGCGATCTGGTAGACCGGGTCCGCCGTGAGGATGGTGGTGCTCCCGGGAGACCCGGTTGCAGTGAAGCTCAGGTTCGCCATGCGGGTGGGACTGGTATAGGTCCTGTCAGTAGTGAACGAGATATTGATGATCGCGATCCCGGTGGTGTTGTCAATCGATGTTTCGACGGACCAAATTCCTGCCGCCTTGTCCACAACGCCATCGAGCCGGACAACGGACGGATCGAACTCCATGGTCATCCATACTGCCGCGGCACCATCCAGGTCATCTGCGGCAAGGGGGAATGTGCCCGTCCCGCCTTCGTCAAGCGTTGCATTGGGAAGGATCACCCGGGACTCGAGCACCTGCACCGAATCACCCCACGCTGCCGTATCGCTCCCATGGGCGTTGGTGACGGTCAGCGTTAACGTATAGGAGCCGCCCGTTGTGTAGGTATGGACCGGGTTCTTCTCCGTTGATGTCCCGCCATCGCCAAAGTCCCAGAGCCATGCGGTCGGGTACCCTTTGGAATTGTCGGTGAACGTGACAGTAAGGGGAGCCGCACCGGACGTTGGATCGATATCCGGGAACCATGCGGTCGGTGCAACTGCTGCCGGCTCGAGGAAGATGTCGTGGGTGACCGCGGAATCACCGGGTGCGATGGTGACCGTGCTCGTGTTTGCCACAAGCGTGCTCCCGTACGGGGGCTCCACGTACACCGTGTAGGTCCCCGGGACGAGCGAGGAGAAGGCATAGGAACCTGCGGCATCGGTATCAGGCGCATAGGGCCACGTGACCGTCACGGGGCCTTCGGTTAAGGAGACTTCCGCCTCCTCAACCGGCAGGCCGTCGATGTCCCGGACAACGCCCGAGAGCGAGCGCGGGGCATACGCGCCCAGGTCCCAGGAGAGGTCCTGGCCGGGGACGGTCACGACATTGTAGGTGTTGTTGCCGACAAGCCCCGAACCAATTGGCGGGATATACCAGATCCTGTACGTGCCGTTCGCCTTGCCGGTGAAGGCATACGAGCCGTTGTTCCAGGTGTTCAGGTTGAATGTTGCCGATGAGGGGCCGCTGATGGCGACCGTGCCGGAGGTGAGCGGCGTCCCGTTCTCCGCGGTTACCCGGCCATGGATGCTGATGCTCTTAAAGAGCGTGAAGTTGCGCCAGGTCGTGTTCCCCAGGCTCACGGACACGGTCTGGTACGCGTAGCTCAGCCCGGAGTCTGCCGGGGGCGTGGCGCCGACTCCCCCGAACGTGCTCTCGCCATAGATCAGCCGGTAGTAGCCGCCGTTGTTCGTGACCCCCGTCTCTCCCATGGACGAGACGCCAACTTCGCCCAGCGGGAACCCGCTCTCGTTCTGGATACGGCCGGTGAGGATAGCGGACGGCTCGAACCCGGTAAACCGGTATGTTCCCGTGCTGTATGGCTGATGATAATAATTCGGGTACCCGATATTGGTGTTATGGAGGTCCTCAACCGCGAACGGGCCGTCGATGAGTGTGCCATTGATGGTCGTGCCCGGGAAATCGAGGGTCACGTGATGGGTCATGAGGCGGTCGAGCCTGACAATACTGCCTCCTATGGTGATGAGTTTCCCGCCCGGCCCGGTCAGGTTTGCCGTAAAGGGGAACGATACGCCGCAGCCCTCCAGGTCGCAGCCGGTGTTCCCGACCTCGACATCGAACCCGAGGACAATGGCATCGTACAGGCCGTCGCCGTCATTATCAACCGGGTAATCGGTAAGGTTGCCCAGGATGACGATGGTGGGCTGGGCAAACTGCGTGAAGTTGTAGGGCCGGGTGGTATGGAGGAGTGCGCGGCGTTCATATCCCGAAGGACCGTGGATCTCGAACGAGCGCAGGGTATAGGACCCGTTTGACCCGGTGTTGAAGAGCTGCTTGCCGCTGATGTTCAGCCAGGTAACCTGAGTCCCGGCATCGGAAAAGTGCGCCCCCCCGTCAATTGCCCTGACAAGGTTGTTGTTGGCATCGAAGAGCGAGCCGCTGTAGAAGTAATCGCTGTTCTCCGATGCATTGATGCCGATGGAAAAGGAGAGGGTCTCGTTCCTGCCGTCATCATTCGGTGACGAGGGGAAGTCCGTGACATTCGTGACGATCGGCACCAAGGTCCCGAATTCACCGGCAGTGATCTCCACGGTGCCGGCGTGCTCCAGCCGGTCAACGATCGTGCCGGAATCATCGAGGAGGCGGAAGCCCGAGAGGTTGTACGTCCCGTCACGGTCGTACGCGGCGATGGTGTCGCCGTCAAAGATGAGTGCGGGCACAGCACTGCCCGTTGCATATGCCGCGGTGTTCTTTGCGTACGCCATCCGGGTCCCAACAGGGTCCTCAAGGTACCCTTCCAGGGTATACGATCCTGCTGCATTGATGGTGACCGGGACTGCTGCCTGCAGGTCGCTGCCGGCAGGCGATGCCGATGCAGGACCGGCAAACACGGCTGCGGTCTTCTCGAACTTCGAGCTCAGGTACGGGGCGGTCTGCCATGATTTTGAGGGAGGGGCGCTGTTCTCCTGGTATTCATGCCGCCAGACAACCGTGGCAGTATACGGGCCGTCGATTGCCGATGATGAGATGTCCGTTCCCGGGAAAACGGCAGTGACCGAGTAGTTGCCTGCTTCGAGCGACGACTGGTTCCGCTGGATGGAGATGACTTCAGGGCCCGACCCGCTGTCCCGGCTTAAGATGAAGACGATCTCGTGGGTACCGTTCTGGACAACGGAGATGTCCCCCGCGGCGCTGAGCGTGTCGAAGAGCCCGTCAGCATCGGCATCGGCAGGGGCGTCGATGGTCCCGATGGTCTCGGTCCCTTCAAGGCGCCGCTCCATGGTATCGCACTTACCGGTGCAGCTGGTCGCGGCTGGCGGCGAGAGGACAAGCCCCGGGATACGCCCTCCTGCCTGTTTGCCGGGATATCCCCAGTCATTGGATTCAACGCCCTTCTTGCCGTCCCCTTCCCGCATGCACATGTACTCCTCGTCGCCGTAAAAAAAGTAGTTCGGGCCCTTGCGGTTCCTCAGTTCATAGGTATCGGTCGAGCTCCACCAGTTGGTCTTCGAGACGTTCTCTTCGTAGAAGTCCGGCAGGCTGTCGTCATAATACGTGTTCACACCGTCCACGTTGACCGGATTCGGGTCGTAATCGCTGTCCTGCTTGTTGTAAAATTCCCCGCCCGGCTTCCACTGGTCGGCGATCCACTTATGCATGTTCTCGTGGGCGAGCACCTCGGCAGCGCAGTCGATCCCGGTGACCGATGGTCCCCCGAACGACTCGCCGCCCGGGCTGAGCGTTGTTGTCGGCAGGACCAGGGGGTCGTCGTAGTGCATGGTTGCGGCCTTGGAGTAGAGATAGATCATCCCGCTGAAGTACTCGCCCCACCCGCTTTCAGTCCCGTTATACTGTACGGTATTGTCAAGGAGGGGCACTGCCGCATCGTCCCGCCAGTACTCAAACCAGTTGGGCTGGCCGTCACTGTCATCATCCACCCAGTCGGGATAATTCCCCTTCTCGAACCAGATGGTGATCGGGACCTTGATCTCGGAGAATTCCTGCTGGTGGCTCATGCGGTCGGTAGCATGGAGCCGGGCAATGAGCCACTTCTTCCCGTATGCTCCTGCTGCCGGCGTGTACACGAAATCGCCCGTGTCCGGCATCACCCGCATATAGTCCAGGTTCCCGGACTTCTGGTCAATGATATGATAGGAGATATCGTTGATCTCCCAGTCAGGCCCGCCCGGCCGGACCGAGGGCTTTACCGTGATGTCGTGGCGGGTTACGAAGATCTCGGGCGTGATGGACAGATCGATGAGTTCGGGGGGCGGGGGTGACATATACTCCAGGTACAGGTAGATGTCGGTTACCTTGTTCCCCCACCCGTATGCCTCGTACGTTACCGTATTGACACCGGGGTGCAGGTCGGCAGGGGCGATATCGAACTCCCAGTCATAAATATTGCTATATCCGGATTTTGACATCGGCTGGTTGAAGGGGCAGTCCGTGTACTGCTTCCCGTTGATCCGGATGAGGTCCTTCCCGTCGAACCGGTCACCGTCCCGGGAGAGCAGTACCCCGCTGCAGTCCCCGTAGACCCAGCCATCCAGGCCGATGCGTGCGCTGAATACCCGCGAGAGGTTCACCGTGGCGGGGATGGTAATCGTATACGTGAATGTCCCGGAGAACGGGTCATCACATTCGATGTCCGGCCAGTTCCCGCTACATTCATACACCGGCAGGCTGTCACCGAGGTCCCCCCCGGTCCAGTCACTGCTCATGATATAAGGTGTGACCCAGCAGGAAGGATAGGCACATTCCGTGGTAAACGCATCCGCTGCCCCGCAGAAGAGGGCCGAAACAACAAGGACAAGGAGGATGACAAGGTACGGTCGGTGACGCAGGTAGGCAGGGAGACGCGGGCAAACGCGCATGGATGTAAAAGGGGAATTCTCTCTCAAAACGCTTTCGATCTGAGATCTCCGGAATGCCGGAATCCCATCGGGCCCTGAGCGGATGACGCGGCAGAGGGTACCCATCTGCGTTCTGCCACAATCCTCCCGGCACTCCCCTCACCCCTGGAGAGGATTGGTGAATGAATATTCCGGTTTCAGCACGACATCCCCACGACGCACTGGATCACCGGGTCGATCCCCGCTGCCGTCAGTGCCAGCATCGTCACCGCGATGATGACATAGGTGGCTACCGCGAGAACCGCCGCCTAGATGACCCCGTCCCAGCCAAGGCTCTTCGGGTGCAGGTTCGAGATGATGAAGTAGGAGACGTACAGGGAGACGAGCGAGAAGAGGAAGAAGATCCCGTACATCCCGAGAAGGCCGGGGGCAGCGCCGGTCGAGATCACCCCGAGGATGAGGTAGAATACCGAGATGATGATGACGACTTTCTCCGGGGTGTTGAGTCGCATCCGGTGCACACGCGTGACTCCTTATATAAAGTTCTCCCTGAAGGTATTAAGAATGATAGAATGCGCAACATTCGGTCTTGCGAAACGACGTTGCGGCTTGTGGCCTGAACAAAAACCCGCTCAACGCTTGTCGCATTCATCAGGTCCGGATGAAACCGCAGCTCCGGAAATGGGGCGGGATCGGGCGGGCAATCCCCGGCTGCCGGGCCCCATCCCCCTTCAGGCCCGTTTTCTGCAGGTCACCACGATCCCTGCAACCGCGAGAATGCCGAGCACCGCTTCGAACCCCGGCGTTCGGACAAATGCCGGCCCGCTGAACGATACAGATGTCACCGTCCCCGGTGTGATATTGACCTGCTTTGACTGCGAGCGGTAGTCCAACGGAGTGACCCGGATCCTGTACGGGCCTGGGACTACATTGGTGATGAGGGCTTCATCCGAGGTCTTGATCTCCCCGAAATACTTCAGTGTCTCCTGCCCGGTCTCCGGGTTCAGGATGTACACCTGGTACTGGGTCGAAGCAGCGGTGCTGCCGGATGGTTTGAGGGCGCTGCACCCGCTACAGGTAATGTGTATCGTTCCGGTGCTGGTCGGGACCATCATCGCTGCAGCGGCAGACGTTCCTTCCTGCGGGGGCTCCGGTGCCGTGGTGACCGGGACGGTTGTTGCTAGGGTGGCTGTTGTCCTGGTTGTTGCCACCGTTGTTGTCATGGATTGTACAAAATCCGCTTCGACCACAGTCGTCTTCTCCTGTTCGACAGTCACCCGCCGGGCAATGTCCGAATAGCCTTTGAGGTGAACGAGCACGATGTGGGGACCGGCCTGGACATGGTACAGGGTGATCGGGGTTATCCCCTGCTGGGCCCCGTCCAGCGAGACCATCGCCCCGGTTGGCTCTGACGTCACGCTGATGATCCCGGCAGGACCCGGTGTCAGTGTCGTACCGGGGCTGGTCGTCTCCGTTGTTGCCGGCACCGTGGTCCAGTGGCCGCCCGGTTCCGCGGCAACGGAGATGCAGTCGGGGATGGTCTTCGTGCTGCTCAGCGTCCCGGTCGCGTCCTTCACCGTGAGCGTGACCGTGAAGGTGCCGGGGTACTGGTACGTGTGCTCAGGATTCTGGAGGAAGGACGTTGAGCCGTCCCCGAACTCCCATGAGTAGAGCGCGGCATTGGTGGAGCGGTCATCGAACCCGGCCGTGAACGGGGCGATCCCGCTCGTAAACGAGTCCCGGACAACGAAGTCTGCAACCGGCTGGTCGGCAGCGGAGACAACGACTGCCATGCCTGCCAGTGCGGGGATGAGGAAGACCAGGAAGAGGGATTTTGGAACAACCGGCATATCCATCACATGTCCGTGGTTTCCTTGGAAGATAATTAAACCTGACTGATGCGACACGCTGGCGGTAGTGGCGGTCCGCACAGGGATCCCCGGCCCGCGGTCCTACCACAACCTTGAAGTGGAAACGGGCAGGACGCTATTCCCATGAATGCAGTCACGTGCCGTCACCGGCACCTCATCATCCTCATCGTCTTCCTGCTCCTGGCGGGGATTCCCGGCGCGGTCGCAGCACCGGAGCTTTCCAGCACCGGCGGTCCCGGTGGCAACATCACGGTTGCCTCGTATCCTGAAGGGGCAGCGGTATACCTCAACGGCGGCTTCCGTGGCATCACCCCCCTGGAGATGACGGGCATTCCTCCGGGAGATTACGTGGTCAATGTCAGCATGAACGGGTACCAGAACGAGACCTTCACGACAACGCTCTTCCATGGCAGCGGCCGGCAGATCAATGTCAACCTCATCGCAGCGGGCGCTGCTCCCACAACAGCGGCAACCTTTGCGGTGGTCCACGGTACGGGATCGATAGGGGTCGACTCGAATCCCGGCGGCGCATCGGTGAAGCTGGACGGGATACCGGTCGGCAACACCCCGACCGGCCGGGCAGCGCTCATCCTCAACAGTGTCCCGGACGGTACGCACACAATCACGGTCGAACTCGCGGGATACCCGGCCTACACCGAGACGGTCACGGTCAGGAAGAACAATGTGGTGAAGGTCGAGGCGGACTTCGTTACCCGGACCCCGACCATCTATTCCGTGACAACGATCGCCACCACCGACCGGGCCGAACCGGTGCCGGTCTCCCCGCTTGCCGCGATCGTGGCAGCGGGATTCGTTGCGCTGGTTGTGGCGTTCCGCCGGCAGTGATTTTTCCCGGGTTCGATCCATCTCAAAAAAGTTCGATCCATCTCTCAAAAATTTTTGGGATTCCTTGCACACGGTTTTGCACGCTTTTTCGTGTCCGGACACGATATGACGGGGGAACCCGCACTTCAGGGAACGATACCGGGGGTTTGCCCCCCTCATTGAAAATATTCCTTCAGGGGAGGTACCCCCCACCCCCATCCTTATAACCCGGCAGCACATGAGCACTCCTCATGGCAGGCATATCGCATTTCATGGTCCCGGCCGATGACGTTGCCCGGGCAAAGAAGTTCTATAACGGCGTCCTTGGCTGGACGATCACACCGGTCCATGACACTCCGGAGATGCCGGGGATGGACGCGATGCAGTACCACGAGATCAGGACCGGCATGGTGAAGGCCGGCACCCTCAGCTCGGGTGGACTCTACAAGCGGCACACGAACGAACCGGTGCTCAGCTTTGCAGAGGTGCAGGACATCGATGCCGCGGTCGCGAGGGTGGAGAAACTCGGCGGGAAGATCACGATGCCCAAAACCGCAATCCCGGGCGTCGGCCTTGTCGCGATGGTCCTGGACAGCGAGGGGAACATGTTCGGCATCTGGAAACCGGACCGGAAGTGAGCGGCTGGCAGCCGGGGCTGCCATACCGTATCCTTTTGGCGAGGGGGATATCCCCAGCAGGAGCGGCGCGGGCATTAGGGAAGGGTACGGAAGATCATCCTGTCCTTTGCCTGGTATTACTGCCCGGGCCCGGCCCGCAATAACATCCGGGAAAGATCTAAAATTCTTTTGAATTTCACTCATTTTCGCAAAAAAATCCGTTTACATCGTTTCCTGTAAACTGCATACGATTTTATACCCGGTATCATAATGCATCATCACCGGGAAAAGTCCCGGTCGTTCCGGTACCTGTGCGCCTGTTCCGGTCACAACAAGGGTGGAGTCAAGTCATGTTCACGCCACAGACCAGTACCCGGGAATACAGCGAGGACCTGCCCGCGGTCATGGGATACGCCGAGCTCCCTGCCTGGCTCCACGACCAGGAAGAGATATCGGTCTCCGAGTTCCGCCGGTTCACCCGGCAGCCGGTCCGGTCAATCCTTGCCATGTACGAGGACATAGCGCAGCAGGTTGTCCCGCTCAGGACAGCCGACCCCCTGCCGGACGTCCAGCCCGGTGCTGCTGCTGTGCTCCGGAAGATCCTTGACGAGTTTGATCCCCAGGCCGGGCTCCTCGCAAGCCCCGATCCGGATGATGTCAGTGCATTCTACGACCATGCATGGCGGGTAAGCCAGCGGTGCGACTCCTGTTTTGCCGAGTACTCCCACCTCCTCATCCCCGTATATCCCGACCTTGTGCTTGCACTCCACACGGGAGGGGCGGGGATAAGGAAAGAGGTCGGCACCCTTGCACCGGCCATCACCGAGTTCCGGCTGCTCGAAGGCCGGATCCGGAAGATCCGCACGATTCATGCCGCCATCCAGAAGATCGATGCCGAGACCCGGGTGGCGATGGCAAAGGAGACCATGGCAGCAGCAAACATCCACACGCACCAGATCCGGCTTGCCGCCATCGGGTCTGCCCTTGCCGCCCTGGATTCCGACCCTGAAGCATTTGCCGAGCAGGAAAACCGGGAATTTGAGCAACTCAAAGCAGAGCGGACCCGGCTCCGCACCACGTACGAACAGCTCGCGGTGCTCCTCACCGGCCTTACCCGGCGGGCTGCAGCGCACGCGTCTGCAAACCGGGACGAGGAAGCACAACAGGTCCTCGATCACCTCACCGCGATCCTCGAGGCCCGCGGCGTGCCGGATGGTGACATCCTCTTCTCGGCGCTCATCAACGGGTACCCGGTCCTCCTGGAGATGATCGACAAGGGCGAGCTCGTCCCGGGAGACGAGATCGAGCGGTACCTCTTCATGGATGCCGGGGCCTTCACCACCGGGATGCGGAACCTCTGCAAGGACTACCAGGCAACGGGCGTCAAGTGCGACCAAGCGCTGACCGCAGCCCGGCAGCATACCACCCCCGAAAGACGCCGTGAGGATCTCCTCGGCGAGCGAAGGGACCATGAGTTGCAGATGCGCACCGATTCTGCGGAGCGGGACGATGCCCGGGCGCTCCAGGAAGTGACGGCCATGCACCGCCAGACCATGGCCCGGATGATCGAGGGTGTCCTGACCGAGATGACCGGCCGGGACATGCGGCTGGTGCTGAACTGGCCTCCTGCGGAGATGTGAGGGTAACAATCCCCGAGATGACGGTATCTAGGTGTCCCTTTTTTGGTTGAAGAGCTGCTCGGCCGGGCACCCGATCTCCCGCTGCCGGCAGAACCGGCAGGCGAGCTTCCCGCGGACAGCAGCATTGCCCGCAAACCCGAGGAGGAGCAGGGCGATGACGGCGGCAAGGATACCGAAACTGAACGAGACCACCAGCAGGTACAATCCCAGGATTACCGGGATCATGAAGACGAGGAAGTCCGGCAGGAGGTCCTTTGCGGTCAGCTGCATGGCAGTGAAGCGGGACGGATCGCCGCGCCGGCAGAAGACCGCGCTCAGCCGGCCTTTTCCGAATGCGCAGGTCCTGCCGTAATAGTAACAGTCCGGGCAATGCCCGGCAATGAGGCGCGATTCAAGGTACAGGATAAGGAGGAGGTATGCGATGACGAGCACCAGCGAAACCTGCAGGAGGACATATGCCCCGATCGCGTATATGAGCAGGGTCATGAGATTTGCGATGATGACGGTCGATACGGGATAGTTCTCAAGAGATGCCGGCCCATCCATGCCGGAACCGGGGATGTACGGGATGAAGAAGGTTGCGCAAACCGGTTGACATCCCCAATACATCGCAGGTGATTGCAGAAAAGAGGATCCCCGGTCCCCCCATGTGGTCGGTGCACGCACTCCATTACGGTGCCATTACGGTGAACGCGTTCTGCCTGCTGGTAAACCCGCCGTGCTGGGTGATGACATCGAGCCGGTACGCACCGGTTGCGGCTCCGGCCGGGATCGGGAACTCGCCGGTAATGAGCGTTGTGTTCACCGAGAGGGCGGATGATGAGATGGTAGTCCCCGCTTTCCGCATCCGGACGACCGTGCCGCCGTCAACGAAGTTATCGCCCCTGATCGTGAAAGCAACACCGGTTCCCTGTCCCCCGGTGGCCGGGGCGATGGAGGTGATGACGGGAAGGCTGAGATAATTGACGGTGAAGGCATCGTTCCTGTTCACCGTGCCGCCATCGGTCGTTGTCACCTCCAGCCGGTATCTGCCTGACGGGGCATTGGCCGGGATGGTAAAACTGCCGATGATCTTTGCCGGGGTCTCGCTGAAGATGGTGGTGGCAGGCTCAGTGCCTGATGCATCATTGATGATCCTCACTGTGGTCCTGCCTCCGGCCATGAAGTTCGTGCCGGTCAACGTAAACGCGACCGTGCTGTTCTTGGCGCCGGATACCGGTGTTATGGCCGAGACCGTCGGGGCTACGGCCGCCGTGACCCGGAAGGCATTGGGCCGGCTCACGGACCCGGCATCCGCGGTCAGGATATCGAGCCGGTACGAGCCTGCGGGTGCATCGGCCGGGATCGTCAGGTTGCCGGTGATGGTCGTGTCGGTGACTCCCGATGTCTCGCTCGTCCCGAGCGTTGTGCCGGTGGACTGGTTCCGGAAGTATACCGTGGTCAGGCCCGGCTGGAACCCGGTGCCTTTGACCGTGTACTGGACGGTATCGTTCCGGAACCCGGATGCGGGAGACAATGATGCAATGGTCGGGATCTTCGGGCTCGCAACGGTAAACGCGGAAGCTTTTGTCACCGACCCCCCGTCCACCGTGAAGACCTCGAGATAGCGGGGGCCCTGGGGAGCGCCGGCAGCAATTGCCACGCTGCCCGTGATCTTTGCGGGTGTTACGGAGATGACTGTTGTATCGAGCTCCGAATCCGTGACATTCTCGAAGAGCCGGACCCGTGTCTGGTCGCTGCCCCCGAACTGGAAGTTCGTGCCGGTGATCGTGAAGTTCACGGTCGTGTTCGGCGGGCCGGAGACTGGTGATAAAACGGAAAGAGCGGGCCTGCCCGTTGCAGTCACCGTCATGGCGGCAGGTTTTATCGCAGTCTTCCTGCTGCTGTCGGTGGTTACATTCACGGCCCAGGAGCCGGCCGGTGCACCGGCCCCGATATCCATCGTGCCGGTGATCATTGTGGGGGTTATGGAATTGACCGTGAAATTATCGTTGTTAAAGGCCCCTTTCGTGAAGTTGAGCCGGGTCATGCCGGATGCGGGATCGAAGTTTGTTCCGTTGATTGTAAAGGCGATAGTGGTATTCTGCGGTGAAACAGACGGGGTAAAGCCGGTGATGGATGGGATGACAGCCGGATCAATGGTTATTGTGTCAACCTGAGTCGTGGTGTCCGATCCGACCGTATTGGTTGCCGTGAGTGAGACCGTGAAGGTCCCGGGGTACTGGTACGTGTGGACCGGGTCCTGGATTTCAGAGAAATTCCCGTCGCCGAAACTCCAGTTCCACGCGGTGGGCGAGCTGGTTGAATAGTCCCTGAACGTGACCGCCAGCGGGGCCTTGCCGGAGAGCGGCGTGAAGTTGAAAGCAGCGTCCGGCACCGCGAAGTCCGAGTCCAGGATCTCGAAGTAGTGCTGCTGGTATGCGTACGACCCATCGATGAAGTCCGCTGAATAGTCCATGTCCATCTTCAGCCGGAACGTCCCGTTCGGCCTCCCTGCATTATTGCCCCAGCTGTTCACCACCAGCCAGTACGCGTTTGCCGGATCGGTGTCATTGTACCCGATAATCAGCGTTGCATGCCCGCCGGCATTGGTCTCGCCGGCGTGGGGGACCGGATCGAAGATGTCGGTCTCGATATTATTCTTCCAGAAGCTGACAAAATCGTTCCACCCCGACGTGCCGTAGAAGAAGGAGTATATGACAGCCTTGTTGCTGTCAAGCGCACCCTTGATATTGGCGATTGCTGCGGACCGGGTTACTCCGTAAGTCGCGACATTGGTTGTCGATACCGAGTTGACGTGATAGTCGGGACGGTACGAAATCAGCTCAAACGGCATTGCGGTCTGGTAATGCTCACATTGCGAATAATAGTCCGCATACGATGCATTGTAATTGGACCACGGGATGATGGCCCCATCCGTGGCGAGCCAGGATGCATACGTGGACGCCCACCCGCCGCAGCATGCCCAGCTCGCGCCCTGGCCGTAGATATACTTGGAGTTGAAGTACTGGACCGAGAGCCGGTCTTTCACCCCGTTCTTCACTGCATGGTCGACCTCAAGGGCCCCGGTGGATGCCCAGACCCAGCAGTTGCCGCAGTACCCCTGGTCGCGCTCCGAAGGGGTGTAATCCAGGTACTGGACAAGGGTTTTGGCGCTGGTGGGTGCAGCGGCACTGCGCAGGAGGAGCGATCGCTTGGGGGCGGAGTACGAGAGTCCGGTTGCCATCTCCTGCTTCTTTGCATCGAAATCGGATTGCGAGAGATGCATCAGGGGATATTCCCGCTCCCCGCTGCAGGAAGGACAGGTATTCCCTGTGACAGCCTGAGTGGCGGAGGCAGAAACCCGATGAAGGGTGCCTGTCACGCCAGGGATTATGGTAGTATCCGGAATAACCGGGGTCGTTGGGGCCGTGGTTGTTTCAGCCACCGCTGTCATGGTGACCGCGGGGGTGCCTTCCGGTTCCGTTGCATTGGGGATCGCCGTGGTGGCTGCCGGTGATGCCTCCCGTGTGACTGGTATTTCCGTTTCCGGTGTCGGGGTGGCGGTCAGAGGTTCTTCCGCTGAAGCGGCCAGTGCCAACGGTACGAGGAGGAGCATGATCGTGATGATAATACAGGTCCCTGCGTTCCGGAAAAATCTCATGGCACCCCTCCCGTTCCGCGAGGGGGAATTCCCCTCGTAAACCGGCACGGCATCAGTGATTCGAACTGGTAACTGTATTGTCGCCTGCTCTCTTGTATTTTCTCCTCTTGACAATGCCGGGGAATCCCCGGGTATCCGGTAACCGAATTCCGGGCATGGACAGCAATTTATACTCCGGGATGAGAGACCGTTATAATCAGCAGACCGGCACACGGTGCACGGAACGGAGACCGGGAAATGGCGTTCTGCACGGAATGCGGGAAACGACTCGAGGATCATGAGTATGGCAACCGGCAGATGGAGGACTCACCCTTACAGGAGTTCGGGATCTCCTTCGACCACCGCAACCTGGATATCATCGAGTACACCGCCCCGTGCGACACCTGCGGGAAGAACCTCTTCGACCACCCGGTCCGCTGCCGGTACTGCGGGCGGGTCTTCTGCCGGCAGCACGCAAAACCGGAGAATCATGCCTGCACGAATATCCCGCCGCCGCCCCCGCCGCCCCCGCAGCCGGTCCTCTCGACCGGTGAGAAAGTCGCTTTCGGGCTTGAAGTTGCAGTCCAGGTCGTCATCATTCTCATCGGTATCGCCATTGTTATCTGGGGCTTTGGTATTGCGGCAGATAACCGGTCCGGCCGCCATGTGACCTTCCCGTTTGCCGGCTATATCACCTCCACGATCGGGTTCCTGATTATCGCAGCCGGCGTCCAGCTGCGGGCCCTCAGGAGAGCGCTGGGGATTTAGGTCTCTTCATCGGACCCGTGGGTTAAGGTAACGCAGGACAGGAAGACGCGCATGGATTCACCGGGATTTTTATGACACTTCGATCAGGTTGTAAAACTTGTAGGTCATGTAGCTGAAAACGGTCTCTGCGGTCTCGTCCACTCCAAGGACGCCAACGACCGTTCCATGGGAATCCCGTACCGGGGCATACCCGGAGATGTACGAACCCCATTTTGAGGTGTAGATATTTGGAGAATAGACCGGCCCCGAGACGGATGCATTCCGGATAACATCCAAATCCTCGGTAACCTGTTCGCCGGTCCTGACAACATAGGGATCCAGCCCGTGGGCGAGGTATGCATCATGGACAATATACGAGATCGTATCGTTATCGATCCGGAGCAGGTATGCGGTAACCAGGTAGGTGTCATTCTTCCTTCCCTCGTAAAGGGCACGGGCAAACGAATTGTACAGCGGGGTCCCCTCATCCCCTGATCTCAGGGAGCGGAGCCCGTCGCCATTGATCTGCCCCGCCATCCGGCCGGCCGCCTTCTGGAGATGGATCTGGATATTGTGCTTCTTCTCGTCAGCCTGGGCGGAATACCCGGTCATGAGAAGAAAACCGGCAAGGACGAGCAGGGCGCAGCAGAAGACGATGATCGCTTGATCCCTGCCGGTGAATCGCCCGTGTGCCATCTGACCGGTACCTTGTTGGTTTCCTGTACAAATGGATTGTGTTTCCATCCCCGGCGGTGCCTGTATGCCGGAGTCGGCCCGGATCAATAATGAAAGGCTCAAATAGCCGGCACCGGTACCATCTGGTGGATGGATGCAGTACCGGGCCGGTGGATCTCCGGGCGACGGATGGCGGCCAGTACCGCCCTGATGTCCCTTGGTGCCCTGATCAGTTCTCTTGCAGTCAGCAGCATCAACGTCTCCCTTACAGAGATTGCCGCGGACATCCATACGGGAACCGGCGCTGCATCCGCATCCGTCATCGTCTACCTCCTGGTCCTGTCGGGGCTCTTCCTCTTCTTCGGGAAACTGGGCGATATCTGGGGATACCGCCGGGTCTTCCTGGCCGGCACGGGGGTATTTGTGATCGGATCGTTCCTCTGCGGGATGTCCGATACGCTCAACGAGCTCATCGTCTTCCGCATCATCCAGGCAACGGGTGCTGCCATGATCACCGCGGTCGGCCCGGCCTTCGTGATGCGGCATCTCCCGCCGGACTGGCACGGGCGGGGACTTGCGTACGTATCCGGTGCAGCGGTGCTCGGTGTCATCATGGGGCCGTCATTCGGGCGGGCGATGACCGATACCCTTGGCTGGGAGTGGATCTTCTTTGCCAACATCCCGGTCGGGATCGTCATCCTCCTTGCAGGGTGGTTCCTGCTGCCCGGAACTGAAGAGCCGCAGAACGGGAGAACCTTCGACCTCCCCGGCGCGGTGCTCTTCTCCTGCGCGAGCGTCACCCTCGTCCTTGCGATCAGTTCGGTGCATGTCTTCTCGCTGACCGACCGGATCACGGCTGGTTTTGCCCTGGCCACGGTTGCGTTCTGGACTCTTGCCATCGTGTACGAGAGTGCGGTCGACGATCCCGCGTTCGAGATCGCGCTCTTTAAGAACCGGCATTTCGCCAGCGCCAACATCGCGTACGTGCTCCTGAAGATGGTCTTCAATGGCCCGGTCTTCCTCTTCCCGTTCTACCTTCACCTGGTGCTCGGGTGGTCGTATGAACTTACGAGCATCGTCATCATCGTGCCCGGGGCGGCGATGCTCCTCACCTGTCCCGGCGTGGGGGCGCTCACCGACCGGTACAGCGCCCGGGTGCTGAGTGTCATCGGGGCACTGGGTGCGGCTGCCGCGTATCTCGTCTTCTTCGCATTCACGGCAGAGCTGGCACCCGCTGCGGTGGTCATCGCCCTGTTATTCCTCGGCCTTGCCCGCGGGGTCTTCCTGGTCCCCAATACCAAACTGATCCTGGATCACAGCCCGGGGCACATGAAAGGGGAGGCATCCGGCATCATGAAGGCCCTTGGCAACACCGGCATCATCCTGGGGATCGTGGTCTTCCAGATCGCCTTCTCCGAGACCCTGCTGGCCGGCGAAGCGGCAGCATTGTACCATCATGACCCGTTTACGGTCCCGATGCCCCAGATCGCTGCCGGGTTCCATGCAGCGTTCCTGCTCGCGGCGCTCCTCAGCCTAGCAGCGGTCTTCTTTGCAGGGAAAGCCCGGGACGCGGATGCCGGCAATCCCGCAAGCGGCATGCCATGAGCCGGCAGGACCGGGGGATCATCCCAATCTATAAGTCCCGGGAAGGTGAGACGCACCATCATGGAAACCAATGCCCTCCTGTTCCTGTACAATATCGACAGCGGGGTGCTCCAGTCCCTCCATGATTATTCGACCTCCGCCGTGTCGGGCGAGGGAAGGGAGATCTGCCACCTCAGCGCGCTCACCCACAGCCCGGTGGGCATGAAGAAGGAATGGAAACGGTTCTTGAAAGATCTTGGTATCCCGTCGCAGTCCATGGACAAGAACGAGTTCTTCGCAAAATTCGGGCAGCAGCCGCTGGCCTTCCCGGTGGTGCTGCTCAAACAGGGAACCGGGTTTACGCTCGTCATCAGTGCAGATGAGATACGGCAGTGCCATGACCTGGGCGAGCTGATGACGCTGGTGCGGAAACGGATCGGCCTGAGTTGAAGAGAGTGCCTGCCATGACAGGTTCTGCCCGGGTTCCGGCCAGCTCCCTGCGGCAGCAACCCGGGATCAATCCTCTACCTGTATCGATCCGATCATCCGGTCCCGGAGATACCGGTATTTCTGGATATTATCCACATCAGAGATGAAGGCAAACTCAGCGGTTCGGTGGGTGGTAACGATGTTCTTCATCGTGTATGCCAGGGGATATACTGATGAACCGGGCGCGGTCATGACCGTATGAATTGAGGTCCTTGTATTGCCGGTCGCCGAGTACTGGTAATCGCCAACCGCCGATCCCGAAACATCCGGGTAGCTGGTGACAACCCGCTCCTTGCACCACTCGAGGGTTGGATCGAGCTGGAGGTTGTTGCTCATGCCTTCCCGGAAATCGGCGACAAAGGATACAATCTTCTGCGTTTTGTCAGCGCTCGTGAATGTCACGATCCGGGTGGGTTTTTTCAGGAACGCATACTCGTTGAAATCGAACGGGCCTGTCTCCCTGACTTCCTTCTCGTAACACCGGTTCGTTGCCGTGCTGGTGCAGATGGAGGAGACATACGATGAGTGTTCGACCGTCCAGGTCGACGGGTAGTCGAGCGTGAAGTCGCTGTCGGAATATCGCAGGAAGACGATCTGCGCGAGATCCTCCGGGTCCGCTGCGGCTTTGGTTACTGTCACTGCCGGAACGGCCTGCACGACAGAAGGCACGGCTATTATTGGTGCCGGGGTGTCTCCCGCTGCAGGTTCTGCAGTCCCGTTTACGGCTTCCGCTGCCGGCGTTTCGGAGACCGCAGGAGTGGCTGCCTGCTCTTCACTCGCAGCGGCCGGGGAAGATTCCCCCGTTGCCGTCTCTGTCTCCAGCGGTGTGGCGGTATCTCCAAGAGCCGTGGCGGCCGGCGCATCCTGCGGTGGAGCGGGGGATGTGCAGCCGGGAACAATGGCTGCGATGAGTGTTATGAGCAAAAGAAGCGCAATTCCCATCCTGTGCATACGTGTATCGTCGGGCCGGGGAACTATAAATATTGTCTTTTATTCCGGTGAGACCGGCCGTTTTGCAAAGACCAGCTCCACGCTGTCGAACGCATCGGTCTCTTCGGTCTTCAGGGGGATATACAGCTCGAGTATTACCGGCTGGTCGAGAATGAACGGCCGTGCAAGGGTCAGCTGGTCTGCGATCTTTCCCTTAGACCGGACATTGATACCGATATCATAGTCTGCCGGCCGGGCATTCCGCGGGATCAGGGTTGCATCGATCCGGACAACGTTCCATGTCGGGGTCACAACCAAACCCTCGCAGGCACTGCCGCCGATCCGGTTGGGATCGCCTTCTGCATCCTGGGCAAACGCGTTCATGAACGCCTTCATCTGTGCAGGAGTGATGGCGAGCAGTTTCGGCTCCGGCTGGCTGATCCCGTACCGTTTGTCGGTTGCTGCCTGGGGGAATGCTGCACGCATGCCACAGTCGGGGATCCGGAACGGGAGGTATTCCGGGGTAAACTGGAGAACCTGGATGAAGGGGTCATCGGCAGAGTTTTCCGCAGTTGAGTGCTGGATCCACGTAGGTGCCGGCACGACCGGGACCAGTGTCGTACCTTCCGGCAGTGCAGGTGCCGTCATTGCAGGAGATACTGGTGCGGATGTCGTAAGCGTCGGTTCTCCAGCGTGGGGGGAAGATGGCACGGATCCGCCCTGGTGCGGTTGCGATGCACTGCACCCGGCTGCGGCGATAAGGGAGGCGAGCAGAAGAAGGGAGACAAGACCGGAGATCCTCATCTATTCTTCAGTACGGAATGAATCGGTGTTAAAGGTATTCCCTTTCAGACCTCACCGTCCGTCTCCCGGCAGCAGCCTCATGCCCGGACAATTTCATGAACTTCAAATAGCAGTCAGACCATCTCTTATGACAGAGCCCGTTATGCTTGATCTCAAACGCTGCCCGGTCTGCCACAACAATACATCGGCATCCCAGACGACCTGCCCGTACTGCGGGCATTCTTTCACAGCCACTGATGAGAATGCCGCACCTGTCAAGCCGCGGGGTGAACAGCGCCGGTGTAATAAATGCGGCACCATGGTGACCGGTGCATGGGAGATCTGCCCGGTCTGCAAAGCCCCGCTTGACGAGGGAAGGGGTATCAGGACCTATCTTGTTATCGCAGGTTTTGTCGTGGCGGTCGTGCTGCTTGCGGTCTTTGTATTTCATATTCCGGGGAATCCCCCGTCAGTACCGGTATCCCTGCCCGGCCCCGGCCTCACGCCTTCGCCCACGCCCCCGGCATGCACCATTGCCATAACCGGGCAGAAGACGGCTGCCAGTTCAATCCTGCTCCGGGTCTCTGCATCCAGCTGCAGCCTGCAGGATGTCAAAGAGCTTAATATCTTTATAAACGACCAGCCTGCCGGCACGCTGCCGCACCAGCTCGGTGTAGGTGGTTCGTTTCCGGGACACAAGGGCACCGACCATGTTGTTGTTACTGCAACGTTCAGCAGCGGGTACCAGCGGACCATCCTCGATACAATCTATGCATGACCGGGGTGCCCGGCCCGGTCTCCAGCCACTATCCTTTTGTGCCGGGTGCAACAGAATCTAGTACTCCCATTGCAGAGCGAGGCAGGTCCATGAAATATACTCGTATCATACTCATTGTGGCAGCCATGGTCATTCTCTCCGGTTGTGTATCGCAGTCCCCGGCCGGCAGCAGCCCCTCCGGCAGCGGCATCACCCTCCCGTCGTCGTCAGGCCCGCTGGTCTCCGGCAAAGCCCTCCCGATGGATGGTCATACCGTGCATAACACCGGCAACACTACCGTTGAGGTCTGGATCGACAGCTTCGAGATTGGCGAAGTGCAGGAGAATGGCGATCAGGAACTCACCATCTATGTTGCTGCAAAAAATACCGGGGAAAAACCAGTCCAGCTGGTCTGGTTCTCCAAGCTGACCGATATGAACGGCAAGACCTACGGGGGCATCGGGATCTCCCACGGCGGCAATGGGGCAAGGCCCGCTGTCCTCCAGCATAATCAGACCGACATGGCCCGCGACTATGTGAACATCCGTTCCGACCGCGACCTCGAGACCCTGAAGAAGGGTGCGGTTCTCGATGTCTACTTCATGGAGAAGTTTGCCGATGATGTCCCGGTATCGGACATACCGGATTACCATACAACCTGGACCATTGATGCCGGTGCAATCCGGTGAACTGAATTTTTTCCATTCCCGGCGGGATACCATGCCAGAACGGGCATCTGCGCCGGGGATGGCAATAGCATGCCGGGACAACGGTCCGGGGGCTGATCCATGGTATGAACCCGGTCTCGTGCCGGGTAACCATCCCCGCACCCGTTCATAATGCGGGAAACAAGACCACAGCGGTTCAGTGGAGGCTGTTGACCGGTTTTACTTCGCCCGGGACGGTACGGGTGATGCTCAGTGCAACGCCGATTGCGGGTTTGACTTCCAGGGTGAATGACCGGTCACCAAGAATCGGCTGCGACGGGCAGGCAGAGATCGAAAAGTGCTCGCCGGGATCCAGCTGGTTGTCAGTGCTTCCAATATCCGGTGTTTTCCGGTAAACCGCCCAGGTACCGGATCCTTTCACGCACCCGGACGGGTTGAATGTGGCCGGATCGCGGTCGAGTGTCTCCAGCCATGATGAATTGCTGTAGGTCAGGACGATTTTTTCAAAGTCCACCGGAGAACCCGAGAGCGGGATACCGCAGGAGAAGTTGATCTTGTAGATCTCCGTTGTTGAACTCTCGTCCCCGATGCCATAGATAGTGCCCGGGATCTCAAGCGTTGATGTGCTCTGCTCGACAGCCCGGAAAATCACGCTCTGGCTCTTCTGGGTGACCATGAAGCCGGTGTTCAGCACTGTATAGGAGAAGACTGCTGCAACCACGACGAACGCGATGAGGATGAGGGCAGCCTCTAAGCCGGTAAATGCAGTATCCCGCGGATTCCCTGTCCCCGTAGTATCCGCGGCAGCCCGGCCCGTTTCTGGTCTTCCCGGCATATCTGCTTAGTCGTATGCCTTCCGGGCAGTAATAAGATGACCCTGTCTGCCCGGGCCGTCTGGGGAGGTCTGTTTCAGCACCCTCCAGTCATGCACGGACCCTGTATGGTTTTTTTATGTCGGGCGATGGCAGGATCATCCAGCACCACTATCACTTTCACCCCCCGTTACCCCTATCCTCATCAGGTACCAGGATCCCGTGTATCCCGGTGAATGTATGCGACGGATGGAACTTGACGGGGTTATCCTGCGGTGGAAGAAGACCACCCGGGCATTGAAGATCCATGAGCAGGAGTACGGGAGGCACCTGACGGACGTGCTCGAACAGGTGACCGATGCCCAGCTGGTGCATTTCCAGGATCCGGTTGAGGCAGCAGCGTTCTTCTGCATCCTCGATCTCCTGAAAAAAACACGCGGGGCAGCGGTCCGGCAGGCAGAGCCAGGACCGACCGTGCATGAGGGAAACCCGCTCCAGCAGGTCCTGTGCGGGCATGACGGGATGTCCTGATCCGCTCCGCGGAGGATGAAGGCCACGAACACGGTGCATCAGGCAAACCTGAGCATATAGGATATGGCCAGGAACCCGAACCCGAGGAAGCAGAGGAGCAGGAACCTGAAATAGACCGTGTCCATGAGAGACTGGATGGTGAACTGGAGCAGGAGCCAGAAGATGATGATAAAAACAACTGCAATGCCGAATTTTACCGGTGTTATCCCCCGGCGTCTCTTTTTCAGTTCCAGCACATACCGGTATCGGTCTCCATTATTTAGAAGGTTTATGTACCCGGGGCGGTTGCGGCCGGTGCAGCCGGCTGCCGGCGGGGTGTTAAAAAAGAGGACGGGACCGGATTATTCTGATAATCACCGTGAGGGCAAGGGCTGCACAAGTGGCATGCATAAAACCCGGTGTCTGTCGTGTCGGAGGAATGGCAGTAGCTGACGGAAGCATGCTGCCAGTACCCGGCGAACCGGTTTCAGCAGCGGTTGACGTACGCGTCATAGTGCCGGATGAGATACCTGGCGCCTGTTCCGTACTCCCGGCGGATGCGTTTGGCCTGAGTGCAAATACATGGATGATCGGTTGCTCTCCGTCAGCAAAGGGTTCCGCGATGTAGAGGATACCCCGTTCCCGGTCGTATGCAACAGCGCCAACATGCATCTTCTGCCACCGCTCGGTGATATGCCAGAGATATGGTTCAAGACTCAGTTCCGCGTAGGGCTGGGGCTCGTGGGCAGCCATGGTGCCGGCGGCAACTTTGGCAAGGTCGTCCGGGTTGTAGAAGTACAGGACTCCTTCAAAGGACTCTGCCCACCAGCCCCGTTCATTATGCGGTGCCGGGGGAAAGTCAGGGAAGGGCGGGTTGTCCGGCCAGACAACCCCGTTGGAGAATCCATACCAGAATTTTCCCCTGCCCTTGGTCCCGGCAAAGATGACCGCAGAGCGATCGCCCGCAGTAAGCCATGCTCCCCCGGACCATTCATCGGCGCTCGTGTAGCCCTGCATGACGCGGTCCCGCCCGTCCTCTTCATAGCCTTTCCCGTACAGCAGGAGGGGTGTTACATGCGAAAGCCTTGCATTCCTCGCCGGGGGATTCCCGTCAAGCCAGGGTGCGAATGCAAAGAGCGCGGGGCCACTGCCCCCGAGGCTCCCGTCCCGGAACCGGCCGGTTGCGAGGCGGAGACCAGGAGTGCTGGCCTTCGTCCACTCTTCGGGGATCTCGAAGAGGTAATCATCGGTTGCATAGTTCTCGTACCCGGCAAGGTACCAGGGGCCCTGGACCCGGGGGTCGGACAGGGTCAGTTCGCTCCACGCATGGGAGGGCACCTGCTCGTACTGGTAGTGCTCGCCCCAGGTGATGTAGAGTTTTCCGGAAGACTGGCCCTGCTGTGCCGGGAGGTAGGCGATGTCGGCCCGCTGCGGGAGCCCGTCATCAGCAGGGACAAAGACGCCCCGGAGGATGGGGGCAAACGGCTGGATGGTTGCTGCGGTGTTCAGGTCCGCGATATTCTTGTGCGGGGAGATGACCGGCGCAGGGATGCTTATCTCGGAGACCTCGCACCGCTGGTCGTTTCCCATGCCATAGAGCGATCCGGGATATCCGTCAGCAGAACCCCCCGTGTCGCTACCGGGATAATAGGTGAGTCCTGTTGCCCCGTAAGTCCAGTCATTGCCATCCTGGGGAAGGCGGAATGCTCCCCGGTATTCAAGGTCGGCCGGCGGGATAAGGCCGGACTGGCCTGCCGCAGCTGCAGGGAGAAGGCTGCATGTGATGAGGAAAAAAAGGAGTGCCAGGGAGTACCGGGAACTGCTCATGCATGGGCGTTCACCCGGCAGAAGATAAACATTGCCCTTTTTTATGCGAAAACCGGGGATTTTGGGGAGGATTATCTCTTGTGGTATACCTTCTCCGGGTCGAACACCTTAGTGCCGACAATGTCCCCGCTGAGCGTCCGGTAGAAGCAGGACATGTATCCCGTGTGGCAGGCGGCACCGGTCTGTATCACTTCGTAGATGAGGCAGTCTTCATCGCAGTCCGTGAGGATCCGCAAAACCTTCTGGAAGTGCCCGCTCTCCTCGCCTTTCTTCCAGAGTTTCTTCCTGCTCCTGCTGTAATAGTGGGCAAAACCGGTCTCCTGCGTCAGCCGGACCGCTTCGTCGTTCGCATAGGCCATCATCAGTACTTCGCGTGTCTTCTCATCCTGGACAATCACCGGGATGAGCCCGTTGTCGAATTTCAGGTTCAGCATGGTATCAGTTCTTTAGAAAATGGTGGTCATAACCGCAAGGAGGATATCCCCAAAAAGGAGTGCAGTCACGAACCCGGCAGTGATCGGGATGATGAACGGCACGGCATAGGATATCCAGACCCTCCCTGCCCGGCGATACAGGGAAAGTTCCTCTTGATACTCATCAGGGTGTTCCCGAAGGTCCTTGGTGTAGATCCGGTCAGCGCCGGCGTACATGCGCCGGATCGCGTCCCAGAACCCGATGAACCGCCGGGATATTACCCCATTCTTCTCGCTGAAGTCCTCCATCACAAATCCCCACTCCTTCTGGATCTCGTCTCCCTTCACCGGGAAACCGAAGAAGAGATACATCAGCGGCGCACGGTTTCCGCGCAGGACGTTGACGATGAAGATGCACAGCGGCGTTGCCAGGTTGAGGATCAGTGCATTCACCAGGACCGAGAAGGCAAGGAACCCGAGCGGGGGCGTGCCGAGGATCGGCTCGAACGGGAATACCGGTACGGCAAAGGCGATGAAGACCATTGCCCAGGCATCCGCTCCCCCGAAGAGGTGCATCCGTCCGAACGTGTAGAAGATCCCGCAGAAGATGGAGAGGAAGAGGACGACTGTCGCAGATGTGCCCCAGCTGGATGCGGAGAAGAACAGGGTAGTCGAGACGATGGCAAATACGAGGATGATCAGGACAAAGTACCAGCGCCCGACAGAGTCCGCGACCGTGTCCCGCTTCTGTCTGCTCTTCGGGTTTTCATCAAACCGGCCCCGGTATTCCATGTATGAAACAAGGGAGAGGATCCCGGCATACATGGCATACCAGGGAACGAGCTGGAGGCTGATGGACGGCAGGAGAATGAACCAGGACAGGGCCGGGAGGAGCAGGGCAACAGCAAGGAAGATGCCGATGTTCTGTTTCCGGTAATATCCGGTCAGGTACAGGGAGTCGGTACGTCCCCGGTTATCGAGATAGTCCGAGTAGAGGAAACTTACGAGGAGTGCAAGGTATCCCGTGACGAGGCTGGCATTGCCGGTTGTCTGCCAGAGCAGCCAGCTGGTGCAGGCACCGCCGACAACAACCATCGGCAGCCAGTGGACGAACGGAACCCTCCGGTCCCTGATGTCGAGCCACGAAGTATACAGGAGGGTGACAAGGACGACGAGAGCTGACAGGACGAGGGGCCAGAATGTCTCCATAGTATGCTGCTCCATACATTGGATGCTTCAAGGACTTATGCATGACGATAAGAACGGCCCTGCCTTAAGTATATATTAAAAGGGGTTTCATAGGTTAGGTGAATACGGGATCCTGACGTTGCACCCCGCGAACAGGATCTTCCGTCAGGAAGGACGCATCTCATGAAGATCCAGGAAATGCTCAGGACAATTCTTACCAGTTCTCCGGTTTGCGGAAAGTATCTCACTCCCGATCTCTTTCGTCAGGCAAAAGCAGACAGCAGGACGGGCATTGCCATTTCAGATGACGGGGAGAGGCAGTTGTACCTTGCAATCGTGAACGGTGAGACTGAGGGAGCCATCTTCATCGATGAAAAGGGGGAGTTGTTCGGTGACAAGGCAGTTATGCATATCACCGGCAGGGAGACCTTTTCGCTCCATGAGGTGCAGAAAGATATTGTCGATACCCTGGTGATGGGCTGCCGGGTCTTTGACAAGTCCCACTTCCGGACAACGACAACGGTTGATCTCCCCGAGTTCGGGAAGAAGAGTTCCGGGATGGGTAACCTCACCCTGACCGTGAGCCAAAACCAGCAACCCCAGAATGGTATCCGGGTCTCGATCCGCAAGGAGAATAAGATCGTCGGCAGCGACATCACCACCAATGATGGCAGTGTCAGTTTCCGGGTTGAACATGCAACGTATGATTGTGTCCTCCAGGACCGGGGCGGGATGATCACGACCCGCAGGGTTACTTTTACTGATCAGAACCAAAAGTTTATCCTCGAGCTCTGAATCGCATTTCCCGCCCTCTTTTTTGAGATATTTTCTCAATTTCGTCCTTTTTTTACCAGACAGCAAAGACGAAACCCTTTAATTGGATGAATACAGATCAATCCTTTATGAAGATAGGACGTGAAGACTTCGAGGCTCTGATAAAGGGGGACAAGACTATTGCCCCGTATATCGAGCTGGATCCACTTGCCGGGTCCTATTCGGTGTTCGGCGTAAAAACAGCCAGTAACCCGAATTATATGGTTAAAGCCGTGTACGAGATGTACGAGGCAAACCTCAACAAGAAGCTCGCTGTCAAAGCTGTGCGCAAACTCTATCGTTCTGTTGGAGCAGGGTCCGTCGGTTTAAACAACCTGCTGAAGAAACTCGGGATGGATCTCAAGCCCCACGAGTTCCTGATGCTCGTATTCAAGCTCCAGCACCAGCAGGGGTGGGGTGCCCCGTTCGAGCTTGTTGAAGCTTCTGAAAAGCGGATCATCCTCAGGACCAAACACACCTTCGAATCGGAGATTCTCAAGGACTGGAACCTGGCAGTGTGTGGTATCCATCAGGGCTGGATTGAGGGAGTTCTCACATCAGTGACCGGCAAGACGTGGTACTGCCTCGAGAAGACCTGCCATGCAAAGGGCGACGAATACTGCACGTTCCAGGCAGATCAGGTCTCCCCGAGCTGGAAGTTCAAGGCCGAAGCAGTCGTCAAGGGCGACTCAGCCATCACCGAGTTCATCGAGCACAAGCCCCTTGAAGGCAAGATCGTGCTGATGGACGAGCCGGTCGTCATGATGCCCCGGTTCATCTTCACGTCCATGACCCAGTCCCTGAAAAAGACTATGGGAGAAGCACCGGCAAGCGGGGTCAACTACCGTGCATACAAGGACATGGGAAAGGAGAACGTGGAGCACTACAAGAAGATGAGTATCTACTTCGACCTCTCCAGGACCAAACTTGACAAGGATCTTCACCTGCTGCGCAGCCGTTTCGAAGCATTCGGGGCCCCTTCGATCTCCGGGGACCAGATTGCTTTTGGAAGCCATGTCGTCAACAACAACTTCGAGGTTGTTGATTCCATTGAAAAGGAGGCGGGCAGCAAGGCCACCGTCTTCCAGAAAATCGGAAATAAGGCAATCCGTGTATCCACGAACGTTGTGGGTGCTGATGGCAAGCGGGCTATTGGAACCGAGATTTCCCATATTGTCTATGACACCGTGATCACCAGGGGGCAGACCTATTATGGCACCGCAGATGTGGTTGGCAAACCGTTTGTTGTAGCGTATGAGCCAATCAGGAGCGCCAAAGGAGAGACCATCGGTATCCTTTTTGTCGGAACTCCTGAAGACAGTATTTCCGGTAAGGAAGAGGCCCTGAAAAAGACCAACCCAAAGACCCTCTCTGATATGGCATTTGCCTTCTATTCCCAGATGGGGTGGTTCAACTTTGTCAAGGAGGAGTGGGACGAGAAGACCAAGACAAAGACGATCACCCTCTCCCATACCGTAGAGTCCGAGTCTTTCGGGAACATCGGTAAGCCTGTCTGTTACTGCACAGCCGGACTGCTCGCCGGAATCATTGAAGGGGCTTTCGGCATCCGGGTTGATGCAAAAGAGGTCAAGTGTAAGTCCAAAGGCGACGAGAACTGCGTCTTCACGATCACCAACAAGAAAGAATAACCTATTTTTTAAATATTATTTCTGCCTACTCCATACTATCACACCGGAGACCCATGCCACCAATCCCCCGCATACTGATCGTTGAGGATGATGAGATAATCTGTAACCTCATCACTACCATGCTTGAGAAGCGGGGATATGCGGTAGTCGGAAGGGTGGGATCCGGGGAAGAGTCGATCATCAAGGCGGCAGAACTGGAACCGGATCTCATCCTGATGGACATCAGCCTCAATGGTAGTATGGATGGTGTTGCTGCCGCCACGTATATTTTCCAGCTCTTCCACTATCCCATCGTCTTCCTGACTGCTTTGTGCGATGACGGGCTTCTGGAGCGGGCAAAACATGCCCAGCCGCTCGGTTATATCCTCAAACCATTCACCGACAAGGACCTGAACTCCAATGTCGAGCTTGCACTCTATAATCACAATATGCGCAAGAAATATCTCGACCTGTACCCGGTCGGTGAGCCCAAGAAGCTGATGGCGGCGCTGGACCTCATCATCATCATGGACACCAGGGGAAGGATCATCTTCTTCAACCCGTATACCCCGCGGTTCCTCGACCTGCCCGAGAAATCAATCCTGATGCATCACTGGCGTGATACCATGATGCTCATCAATGATATGACCGGCGAACAGCTTCCCGATCCCGTGCCGGAAGTGGTCAAGCAGATGCTTGTTGTCTCCCATGACTTTAATACCGCGATTGTTACCCGGTCCAACAAGAGCAAGAAAGTCAGTGCTGTTATCCGGCCGGTCAAGGATGACAACCACGAACTGATCGGAGTCTTCATGCATATCCGGGAGAAGACGCTCGACCAGATCCGGATGTCTGCAAAGAAACCCTAAAAAAACGTACTTCTCTCTTTTTCCCGACGAGCTGCTTCCCGATAAATATATATAAATAAATCGAAAGCTAACCTGAATGAGAAGAGTCCCCTCATGTGTTCCGGATTTTTCTTTCGGGGGGGCACATAATCAGGAAACAGTTGTAGGCTTGAGTTGATAGCGTGACCGGTGTCGTATTCCATAAAACCATGAGGACAGGCTGGCGCCAGCGGTGCCATTCGTATCTTATTGATGTGGGAACCGGAATTGAGATCCAGCAGATCGAAGTGACCGATGACCTTTTCGAGAACCGTACCCGTGTACCCCCGTTCCCGGTGACCCGGTATTTTGAGGTCGAGATCGATGAATCGCGCCGGAATGGGAAGAAAATCGCTGTTTTCAAGAGTATCGTACCGGTCATTGCCCACCGGAAGCCGGACTGGCATATCCTGAAGTTCCGGATCCGTCGCGGTGGCTGGACGATTACCGAGCGACTTCAGAAAAAGATCCCCGGGGGGGAGGTCCAGTGGATCTATACCGATGATTTCAATATCCTGTTCCTCTCATCCGGCGGGCGTCACGACACCGATATGCTCGTAAGTCTCATTACCGGAAAACTCAATACGATAACCCGGTCGATTCTGGACGGAAACCGTATCCCTTCCGAATTCGAGAACCAGATGAGCTGCCGGAATGCGTTTGACACCATGTTTGCCGATGGGGTTGACGGGGCATTCCGCGACGCAGTGCTCTACCGCGAGCACGCTTCGGCAATTTCCGGCGAACTGGGAAAGAACGGTCCCCAGGCAGCCCGCACTCAGATATGCAGCAATCACGGCCATGTGGTAGTAGGCGCTGCCGAAGCTGCAGCGCTGAATGTGGACCTGACCCGGATCGACGAGCTGAACGACCTGAGCTGGCTTAACGAATAACCGGGCACGCGGGTATCTTCTGTGCCATCGCATGCTCCTCTCTTTTTTTTATCCCATTGTACCTGAAAATACGTCTCTGTCGTCGCGACAGATGCAAATCCCGAAAATGAGAATAAAAAAGAAAACGAAGCGCGGGTAGCGCTGTCACATCTCGGACTTCTTCTTGAAGAGTGCTTTGCTGAAGCGGTCGATGAAACTCTCCTTGACTTCAACGGTCTTCTCTTCCTTGTAGGCAACCCCCACAAGGTCAGAGGCAATCCGCTTGATCGCCTTGGATGCAGGGGATGTCGGGAATTTGACCACGATCGGGGTCTTGGCTGATGAGGCCCGGCGCACATTGGTGTCTTCCGGGATAATACCGATGACCTTCACACCAAGGACTTTCTCCATCTTCTTGGTGATGATGTCGGTCTTGTCCTGATCGACCCGGTTGATGATCGATCCGAGGACATGGCCGCCCACAACTTCGGTCAGGATCTTGGTCTTGAGGGCGTCCACGATTGAGGAGAGTTCGGGATTGACAACAAGGATAACTTCATCGGCAACGGCAAGCGGGACAACGCCGTCCTTGCTGATGCCGGCAGGTGCATCAATGAGCAGGAATTCACAGCGCTTGACCAGTTCACCCATGACATCGCGGATCCGGTCCGGGTCGGCCTGCTGGAATCCCTGGAGGGAGATGCCACTCGGGATGACCTTGAGGCCAGCCGGTCCTTCATAGATCGCATCATTGATGTTACCCTTCCCGGCAAGGATTTCATGAAGGGTGACTGGTGCGTCCTGAAGCCCGAGAACAAGACCAACGTTTGCCATACCGATATCGGCGTCCATTAGATAGGTCTCTTTGCCAAGCTGGGCAAGCATTGTTCCAAGATTCACGGAAACGGTGGTCTTGCCGGTACCACCTTTTCCTGATGCGATCGTGTAGACTTTGACCATTGGACACCTTTTTGGTAATAAGAATCTCTATTGTATTTATATAAGATTAGTGGATTTCTTCATATCGTTTTATACCCACCAGTTTAAAATATCTTTTGTATCGTTTTCAATCTCCTGCATGATCGGTTCCGGAACCGGCAGTGGTGTGCTGATAATCAGGACAAGGTCGGAGCCTTTATGGCGGATACCGGCAAGAACCACGCCGGGCGTCTCAGAGAGCGGATCGTTTTGAAAGATCTCGCTGTACCGTGCTGCATCGACCGGAGCAGAATCACTCCCGGCCGATGCAAAGACCAGGCCATCGGATGTGGCGATAGTGAAATTCTTAAGAGAGTATTTGTCAACAAGGGCCAGCATGCTCTCTGAGATATCATTCCTCCCGTTCAGGATGCTGACATCCTTGGGTTTGGGCAGTCCCGGGCTTTTCTGAACGACCGGGCGGGGGATTGCCGACGGCTGGATTGCCGGTATCGGGCGGGCTTCCGGCTGGTATGCAAGACGTCCGGCTTTCATCTGGGAGATATTCTCACCTGTAACGGTTGTCCGGGTATACCATTTCCGGTAAAGCACAACAACAAGTATTCCAAAAGCGACAACGATCCCGGCAATCAGTCCGTAAAGAAGGGGAGGTTCGGTGACTGCAGGGGTCATTTCAACAAATCCTTACTGAAAAGTACTCAGCGTTCCATCAGATGTTCCAGATGGAGCTGTTTGATCATCGTCTTGCAGTCGTTACGGATCTTGTCAGTAACGTTATCAAGGTCCATGGTATCGAAGGTATCAATATCCTTATCAAAACTGCTGCCCTGGGCCTGCCCGTCACCACCCGCATCGCCGGTTTCCGGACCTTTCACCTCAGCGGGGGGAGTGGATGACTGGGGCATTGACGGGGGAGCGGGCATCGCTGGTCGTGATGGGGATACGGAAGCCGCCGGCCTGGCTGTTCGGGATTCCGGTGCTGCAGGAGGAGCAGGAGGCGCAGCCGGGGGTGCAGGGCGGTGGAAGAGAGAGGAACCTGCTGCAGGTTTCTGGGGTGTTTTTGGTGTGGGGGGCGTTGGGGGCTGAACCGGGGGGGCCGGCTTTTTTACCGGCTCGTGAACGGGGGGTGCTGTTTTCCGGCTCTCATCCTGGTTTTTTCCTCCCTTGATGAGACGGCATGCCTTATTGAATTCCAGCGAGAGCTGGATCTGGGCATCGTCAAGCGTTGAGAGGGCAGCATCGATCTCACCAGGCCTGTTCCTTACCAGTTCATCCCAGCCGGCATCGCCCGATTGCCCATGGAATTTGACCAGGATGCATTTTCCTCCCTTGTAGACAAGAGTCCCGGTTCCCTCGCCGGATGAAAGGCTGCAGATCCCGGAGAACCTGCTTCGTTCGAGCTCATTCAGAATACTATCGATTGTCTCGCCTTTTTTGATCTCGCGAAACGTACCCCTCGGTAATTGCATTACTGATATTTTAGCGGCATTCTGGTATATAGTTTCTTTTTGTTCAGGGATAGTATGTATGCGCTCCCGATATATTGCAGCCCCAGAAACGCTGGTGATATATAATGTTTTTCCTTTCAGGGAATTGGGGAATGATACCTTTTGGCAGGTTTTGCTGCGTCCAAACTCAATATTTACATTTCCTGCCAGACACAAAGACCAACATTTTAATAGATAAAGAATCAGAAGATACCTTTATTAAGTGGTGCAAATATGCTGAAACCATTACTTGAGGAGTTTCTAAAGGTCGAAGGGGTATCAGCGGCGGTCGTCGTTGGAAGGGACGGCTTCGTTATTGAGAGCGCCGTCTCCGGCAAGGTTGATATTGAAGCCCTGGGTGCGATGGCTTCAACCGGCCTGGGCACATCGGAAGCGATGGGCAATACCCTGGGTAAGGGGGAACTCTCCCAGATGCTTGTTGAACTGGAAAAAGGACCGATCATCCTCTCTCCTCTCTCTGCCGACGAACTGATTGCAATAGTAGCAGATACGACAGCAAATGTCGGCAGGATACGGTATGAACTGAAGAAGAACAAGGAACGAATCGTTGCAGCCCTGTAACCCCTTTTCTTTTTATGAAATTTCCAGCGGGAACTGATGGAGGCACAATCTCCAATCCCCAGGATGAAGGTTTCATCAAGGATATGATGGCCTTCTGTGGGGCAATTGAGATAAGTACCGGGGCCGGCCATGGTTTTATCCTGACCGACAACGGCCGGCTCATCTCGGCATACTACCGGGATGACCAGGGCACGTTCCGTGGCAGGGATGCCCTTGCCCATATGACACTGGATCCTGGAGGTGAAGACTCTCCCCAGACATTCAGTCTTCACCGGTATAATGCCGATGAATTTGCCCGGGCAATCCAGATCTCGCGGGAAGAGGATATGCTGCTGATGGAACCGGGTCCTGCTGTACCATCTGCGGTTGAATCACCTGTTGCCGATCATGACGGTTCAGGCTCTCCTCAGCTGCTTGATGAAAGCAAACTGCGAAAGATCATGAATCAGCCCGGTGTTATTGCGGTTTCTGCATTTTTCGAAGGCTTTCCTGTGCAGTCCATTGGCGATGCGGATTTTGAGCATGTTGCAGCCTCCGCCGAGGACTTCGCACGGGCTGGCAGTAAAATTGCCCAGGAAATGAAGATCGGTCACCTGGATCAGCTCATCCTTGAAACGCCGACAAACAAATTCATCATAGCTCCCTGTGGTGACCTTTACCTGTGCATATACACCCGGGCTGATGCCCAGCTCGGCCTTATCCGTGTTGTCCTGAAGGGGATTCAGAACGAGATCGGCGGGTAAGCATAGCCCGCCCTTCCGGCAAATTTCGCAGAACATGGGATTATTCTGCACAAGCGGCGCACAAAACATCCCGGTTTATTCCACAGGGTACATATACTCGAAGATAAAATTATCTTTTATAGATATTCGTTTCAGGATTTCACCCCTCATGGAGATGAAAAGCGGGTTCAGCGCGGGGGAGGTCAGCTATGAGTAAGGATGACGATGGTTCTCTTGACGATGTTAATTCACTGATGAAGATGATCGGCGGTGCAAAGAAGAAACCTGCTCCGCCAGAGAAGACCGGCACGGAAAAGAAGATCCCGGAACCCCTGGTGGCCACACCGGGTTCCGGCATGCCCGATCTCGGTGGAAAAGGTGATTTCTCTGCCCTTATGAAGAAACTGGGGATGGCAAATAAGCCGGAGACGATGCCCCAACAATCTCAGGAACCCGTTCAGGTCACTAAACCTGCGCCTCCGTCACCCCCTGCCCCCGTATCCGATGCTGTTGATGATTTTGACGACCTGCTTGAGGATGCACCTGCCCCTGCACCAAAACCCCGGCCCCCGTCACCTCCGCCCGAACCCATGCCCGAACCCATGCCCGAACCGACGCCGGAACCCCAAAAGGAGCCTGAACCCTCTGCACAACCCCTGGCCGACGGCCGTGATGTCCGTGAATCCCTCGGGAAGCTCCTTGCCGGGATGAATAAAACTTCGGCTGCGGCCCCCGCTCCAGCCGAACCCCCCGCCCCTGCCCCCAAGAGAGCCGAACCGCCTGCCAGGGCAGTCTCCCCGCCCGTGGAAGAGCCGGTTGTTGAAATTATCGATGAGGATCCAAAGGCAGCACTCAGGAAGCAGGCAAAGCCTGTTGCGAAGAAAGTCCAGGTAGCCCCTCCTGCAGGAGAACCGGCACCCCCTGCAGTAATCACTGACAGTGACGAGAAGATCATCACGGTCGACCAGATATCTGATCTGTCCGGGTTGATCCTTCCCAAGGGTGCGACATTCCAGATCGAGGAACTGAAACTCCACGGTCGTATCAACGCCTTTGAGAGTACCGGCAGCAGTGCGCTCCCCCCGGAGTTTGACGAGATCTGGAAGAAGGAGTTCTCCTCTGCCGGCTTCAAGGACCTGGATATCGAAGAGGAGATGGTTGCTGAGAAGATCAAGCTCAAACCGGAACCGAAACGGTTCGGCGGGCTCTCGGCGCTCTTCCAGGTTATTCGTGCCGAACAGGAGGAGTACGATCCCAAAAAGCACGGGCCGCTTGTTGACCTCGCTTTTCATCCCAAGGCCGGTGTCGAGGAGATGGAGATGTACCCGGTCAACGAACCATTCGCGTATATCCGGATCACGTATGACCATGCAACCCATGAATACACGTACTATGTCCTCGAGCCCGAACTGACCGATCCGGAGAAAGATCTTCTCAAGGAACTCAAGGAACGGCTCTTTGAGACCCTTGATATCAATACCAAGGATATCTCGAAAGAGGAGGCGAGGGCCAAACTCCGCGAGGCAACCAATGATATCATCCAGGACTATGGTATCAAGCTGACGCCGGTCCAGCGGGAGAAGATCCATTACAACATGCACAAGGACTTCCTTGGCGATGGTATCATCGACCCCATCATGCACGACAAGTATATCGAGGATATTTCCTGCGATGGTGTCAATACCCCGATCTTCGCGTTCCATTCAAGTTACGAGTCGATGAAATCAACCCTGATTTATAGGAGTGCCGAGGAACTTGACTCCTATGTGACCAAGCTTGCGCAGCGGGCCGGCAAATATATCTCAATTGCAGAACCGATCCTGGATGCGACCATGCAGGACGGCTCCCGTATCCAGATGACCCTCGGGACCGAGGTGACGGCCCATGGTTCTACCTTCACGATCCGTAAATTCAAGGACGAACCGATCACCCCCACCGATCTCATCGAGTGGCGGACATTCTCACCGCTTGCCATTGCTTACATCTGGCTTGCTGTCGAGAATGGCAAATCTTCCATCTTTGCCGGGGGAACTGCATCCGGTAAGACCACGGCACTAAACGCCATCTCGCTCTTCATCCCGCCGATGGCAAAGATCGTCTCGCTTGAAGATACCCGTGAAGTGAAACTGCCACACCCGAACTGGATCCCGAGTGTTACCCGGGACTCGTTCGATACCGCAGGGCGCGGCGAGATCAATATGTATGAACTGCTCCGTGCTGCAATGCGTCAGCGTCCTGAATACATGATTGTCGGTGAGGTTCGTGGTAAGGAATGCCAGACGCTCTTCCAGGCGATGAGCACCGGCCACGTCACCTATTCCACAACGCACGCCGATTCCGTTGCATCGGTCGTGCACCGTATCGAGAACCCGCCCATGGATGTTCCCCGTAACATGCTCTCGGCACTCGATTTCATCTGCATCCAGGTGCAGGCACGGGTCGGCGGGAAGCGTATCAGGAGGAACAAGCAGATCGTCGAGGTTCTTGATATCGACCCACGGACGAACGAGCTGATCACCAACGAGGTCTTCAAGTGGCGATCGGCAACCGATGAACACGCGTACTCGGGAAAATCCTATGTCCTCGAGGAGATTATGGAGGCGAAAGGCTGGAGCGAGAACCGGATGCGCGAAGAACTCAAACGCCGGCAGGAGGTTCTTGAGTGGATGCGGATCAAGAAGATCCGGCATTATAAGGACGTGTCGAAGATCCTGATCTCGTACCATCGCGATCCGGAAGCCGTTATCGAGAAAGTCAGGAAGGATCTCTATGAATAGTTACGAGCGCTTCTGCTTCAACCTCCTGGGAAAACGAATGAAGGCAAAACGGGACGAGTACGCCCAGCTCAGAAACGATCTCATCTCGGCGCGTTTCAAGACCCCGTTCGAAGTCTACCTCTCGACTGCGTTTGTCAGTTCTATTGTTGTCGGTCTTACATTTGCGATCCTCATCGGTGCAGTCTCCTGGATCTTCAAACTCCCCTCCCTGATCAAATACAAGGGCGCCGTCCCGGGGCCGCTGGTCGCCCTCTCTGCTCACAGCCTGGTCATTGGTACCATTGCCATTACCATTTTTTCCCTTCTGGTCTTTGGCGGGATCACGTATGCAATCTTCATCGTGTATCCCGGTGTTGAGGCGGGGAACCGTCGCAGGAACATCGATGCCACCCTGCCGTACGCAATCAACTACGTCACGTCCATGTCAACGGCAGGTATCACGCCGGCAGAGGTCTTCCGTCTGCTCGGTGACAGCCCGATTTACGGGGAGAGTTCGGTCGAAGCCCGGTACGTGGCGCGGGAGATCGATATATTCGGCCGTGACCTCATCGATGCCCTGCGGCTCGTATCTGCAAGTACCCCGAGTAAACGGATGAAGGAGTTCCTCCAGGGTGCGATGGCGAGTATCTCATCAGGTGGTAACCTCACGGAATATTTCCGGACAAAAGCCGACCAGTACGCGCTTGAGAACCGGCAGACGCAGAAGCAGTTCCTCGATATGCTGGCACTCATCTCCGAGTCCTATGTAACAGCGATGGTGGCCGGCACGCTCTTCCTGATCATCCTGCAATCGATCATGTCGGTTCTTTCGGGAGATAATAAACCGCTCTTCCTGTATGCGATCATTTACATCATGATCCCGCTTGGCAGTGCTGCGTTCGTTATCATGATCAGCTCGATGACACCGGAGTCCTGATTATGGGGTTCAAGGATATTACCAACAACCTGTTCAACAAGGGTGAGAACAAGCCCGAGCAGGCGAAATCCTCGGAATTGTCGAGCATGGAAGCGGAACTCAACGAGATCACCGTGAAGCTCGAACATGAACGCCAGAGCCGGGAAGGTATCGGAAAATTCATGAAGCATCCCCTCCAGGTGCTCATGGAGCGGCCGGAGCACATCCTCATCGTCTGCGTTCCGCTGGCCCTCCTCATCTTTCTGGGCGGGCTCATCTATTCAATCCAGACCTATGGCATGAAGGTCATCTTCGAGGCAACGACGGTCGATGATTTCCTGGTCTTAGCAGTCCTCATCTGTATCATTCCGGTTGCGCTTCTGGACCTGAAGGAACAGATCCGGGTCACGAACCTTGAGAACTCGCTGCCGA
Organism: uncultured Methanoregula sp.; assembly: GCA_964448885.1. Taxonomy (GTDB): domain Archaea; phylum Halobacteriota; class Methanomicrobia; order Methanomicrobiales; family Methanospirillaceae; genus Methanoregula. The sequence continues at coordinate 55,810 of CAYVAQ010000013.1, forward strand.
ACTTCTTCCGTGACCTGGCCGGGATGAACGATTCCGGTATGACTCTGCCAACCGCCGTTCACCTGGTTGCCGGCGCCGAATACGGGACGCTCACCCCGCATATCAAGAAACTCGATAACGAGATGTCCTGGGGTGTCAATTTCGTCGATGCCCTCTATCGCTTCGGTGCAGGTCTTGGGACCAAGCTTGCCGACCGGAGCGTGGACCTGATCGCAAAGGCAAGCAAGGCCGGTGGTGACGTAAGCGAGGTTCTGAGAGCGGCAGCAAAAGACACGTTTGAGGTGGTCAACCTCCAGACAGAACGCGCGAACAACATGCTCATCTATGTTATCATTGTTCTCGTTGCATTCGCGGTCTTCCTTTTCGTTATCGCGATCCTGGTCTCTTCATTCCTGAGTACGATGGCGACCGCCGGTTCAGCGGCATCTGCCACCGGGGCACAGGGATTCGGCGGGAAGATCGACATTTTCGTATACAAGCGCCTCTTCTCACATGCAGCCATGCTCCAGGGTTTCTTCTCGGGGCTTGTAGCAGGCCAGATGGGTGAAGGAAGGTTCGTTGCAGGACTGAAGTACTCTGCAATCATGCTCATCATCGCATGGGTCACCTTCCGGTTCTTCATCTGAACCTTCTTTTTCCTTTTTGCCCAGCAGGATTCAGGTTTTTTTAAGCCCCCCGGGAGATTCTCCTCTACGGTAAACCGGTTTACCAATATCAGGTCCAATTCCTGGTTATACGCACCTGGAATTTTCCGGAAAAATTCTGAAATGACCGATTATCATACCCGTGCCAGAATACACCTGCACACGAGTAAAAAAAAGGAAACGGATTATGAGATATTTTCCGTGCTGTATCCTTTGAGCGACAGGAGCTCCTTGACGCGGTCACGGTGATTTCCCTGCAGCTCGATGGAATTCCCCTTGACGGTCCCGCCACAGGCAAGTTTGCCCTTCATATATTTCGAGAGATCTTCGAGATCGATATCCGTAGGATCAAGTCCTTCAATAACGGTCACTTCTTTTCCGTACCGGCGCTTGTTGACTTTGACATTGATCCTCTGCTGTTCCTTTGCTACCTCCTCACAGATACACAGTTCTTTAGGTAGTCCACACGTCGGGCAAATCCCACCAATCATTACATGTATTTTTTACGTCTTTGTTTATTTATTACTTGGCATTACCGGTAAAAATCCGCGGAATTTGCAAAAAAAGAGGAGATTTTTCCCAGAACCGGTAAACGTGTGAGAGTTACGGGGCGCTGCTGAAGTGTATCTGTTTTTATTGTCCGGGTCCGATGCTATAGCAGAACATGTCACTGTTTGTGATGGGGACTGCCTCCCATGTAGGAAAGAGCGTTACGGTGGCAGCCATCTGCCGCTGCCTGCTGCGACGCGGGATTCCGGTTGCACCGTTCAAGTCCCAGAACATGAGCCTCAATTCATACGTAACTTCCGAAGGGGGTGAGATTGGCATGGCACAGGCAATGCAGGCATTCGCTGCGAAGATCCCCCCGCATACTGACATGAACCCGGTCCTTCTCAAACCCAAGGGGGACTGCGTCTCACAGGTTGTTCTTCTCGGGCGACCGTACAAGGATGTCCCCATTACGGAATATTATCGGGAAACACCGTCGCTGCTCAAAAAAGCCGTTGAGTCCTACAACCGCCTCGTCACCCGTTACGGGCAGGTCGTTGTCGAAGGTGCCGGTGGTGCAGCCGAACTGAACCTGTATGATCGGGATATCGCCAACACCCTCCTTGCAGCGGAGCTCAGCATCCCGGTCATCCTGGTCGCTGATATCGAACGAGGGGGTGTTTTTGCACAGGTAATCGGCACGATCCAGCTGCTTCCCGACCATATCCGTCCTCTTGTTGCCGGAATCATCATCAACAAATTCAGGGGGGATCCGGCAATTTTTGAATCCGGAGTGAAGAAGATTGAGGAGATATGCGGGGTTCCGGTCCTCGGTGTTGTGCCACACCACACACTCCCGCTTCCAAGCGAGGACTCTCTCTCCATCGGTGATAAGCAGGCTTCTGAACACGGTATCCGGATCGCGGTGATCCGGCTCCCGCGGATCTCGAACTTCACGGATTTTGAGCTGCTCGAACAGCATGCTTCGGTGGAATATGTCAGTCCGGGGTCATCGCTCGAAGGGTTCGACTGCGTTATCCTGCCCGGGACCAAGAACACGATTGATGATCTGCAGGCTCTGATTTCAACCGGTACCGATCGCGAGATCCATCGTGTGCGGAAAAAAGGGATTCCAATCATTGGCATCTGCGGAGGGTACCAGATGCTTGGCAAAGACCTTGTCGATGCCGGGTACGAATCTGCAGCTGGCACGTATGCCGGTCTTGGTCTTCTCGATTGCTCAACACATTTCGCCAGCTATTCGAAGAACACAACGCAGGTGAACCGCAAAGCTCGCGATATTCCCCCGATCCTTTCCGAAATGAGCGAGGTTTCCGGCTATGAAATTCATATGGGGGGGACGACCGGATCCGGAAAGGACCGTGAAGCGTTTGAGGGAGACGGCTGGGTAACGGAGGACGGGCTGGTTTTCGGGACCTATATGCACGGGCTCTTCCAGAATATCTCTGCCGCAAACGCACTCCTTTCGTATCTGCACCGGAAAAACGGGATCGCATTCACCCCGATTACCCGTTACGATGCGGACCCGTATGACCGGCTTGCCGATCTCTTCGAGGAGCATGTCGACATGGGGGCCGTAGTACGAATCCTCCTCGAAGGGCATTGATATCAGCTGATGATGCTGGTAATGCTGTGGAATCCTTCTCCCTGGCGGTCAGCACATTTCACGGCCGTTGCGCGGGAATAATCCACCCGTTCAGTGACCCGGCATTTCATGCAGTAGGCAAGGGATGGTGATTTGACAAATTTCCCGCCAACCTGGAACTCCCTGCAGTGGATACAGAATCCGCAGTTTTCAACGGGTTCTTTTTTTGTTTCAAGGCATTGTACATGCCCCTTTGTAACCGGCAGGATCCGGTAGTCCTCGTCACTCATGCTGTGTTGTGCCTCTTGTGATCAGATATGGAAGGCTGCAGGATAAAAAAATGGTTTTTCCTGCCATGCGTTTCCAGCACCATCCTTAAAACAGATCAGCACGAAAGTTGCTGGTATGAAGGTGTGTATTATGTGCGGGGGGGAAGGGACCCGTCTTCGCCCGCTCACGTTTGAACGGCCAAAACCCTGTATCCCCATCGTCAACCGCCCGTCAATCCAGCACCTTGTTGCACACCTGGCGAACATGGGTTTCCGCGAGATTGTCCTCACCCTGGGGTATCTCGGGACAACAATTGAAGAATCGCTTGGTGACGGATCGTTGTTCGGTGCGGAGATAACCTATGTCCATGAGGAAACGAAGCTCGGCACTGCCGGCAGTGTCAAGAATGCCCAGAAGCATCTCGAAGGTCAGGATTTCCTTGTTGTCGGCGGAGATCATGTCACCGACCTGAACGTGCTCGAGTTCTACCGGTTCCACCAGAAAGAGAAAGCCACCACAACTATCGGTCTCATCTCCATCGATGACCCCGGTGAATATGGTATCGCGGAGATCGATGTCGGATATGCCATCCAGCGGTTCAAGGAGAAACCGTCACCGGGCGAGATCTTCAGCAACCTTGCAAGCACTGGTATGTACGTTTGCAAGTCGGAGATCTTCGATCATATCCCGGCTAATACCAAGTACGATTTTGCCCGCGATCTCTTTCCGAAACTGATGGAAGAAGGCCATGTTCTCAAGGGCTGGCTCGCAAGGGGGAACTGGACCGATGTCGGGAGCCCGCACTCGCTGCGGCAGGCCGAGCGCTGGAAGCTGCAGGACCTTCATTTCACGGATATCACCGGTGATCTTTCCGTTCATGGTGCGCAGGTACACGGCCCGGTCCAGCTTGGCGGATCGATTACGCTTGGAAAAAATACCAAGGTCATAGGCCCTGTTGCAATCGGCCCGGGGACAACCATTGGCGACAATGTCCTGATAGGCCCCTACACCAGCATCGGTGAGAAGTGCATAATCCGTAATAATGTCAAAGTCTTCTCTTCTTCGCTCTACAACCGGGTAATTGTCGGAGCAAACAGCACCATCTCCGGCAGCATCATGGACAATGACACCCATATCGGGGAGCACTGCAGCATTGAGAACGATACGGTAATAGGGCCCCGGGTTGTCCTCCGCGATCGTGTCGTGGTCCACTCCAAAACCCGGCTCTGGCCTGAAGTTGTGATCAACGACAAAGCGGTTGTCAAGGAGCATGTGCTCAACGAAAAATTCGATCTGCGCTATGAGGGATCGTGATTTTTTTTCTGACACCAGATCCCGTTTTCTCCTTTCAAAGAATCATGCTTCTTGGGAGCACGGTCAGTTATCTCCATTAAGGAAAGAATTAACCGGCAACCCGGGTAAAGGAGCAGTTAATCCCGTTTCACCAGCCGGTGGGTGATCGCTACCAGCGGGTGGCGGGCATAATCCAGGATCTGGATGTCATCAAGATTTTTCAGGTTCATTGCGTGAGCTGTCCGTTCCATGCCCAGCTCGATATCCTCCTTGATGTCGATAATGTAGGCATCCAGCGATGTCATCCCCATCCTTCTGGCAGCTATCGCCCGGTGGTGTCCGTCGACGAGGATGATCTTTCCCGGTCGGCGCACAACAATGATCGGTTCGGCAAGACCCTTCTTGATCTCGTAGATGCGTCCCTCCAGCTCGTCTTCGTATATTTTAGACTGTGTTGGAAGAAGGTCCTTGACCGAGACCGTGCCACGGTCAAGCGAGGGATCAACCCCATAAAGTTTTTTCAGGGTTGTCATGAAGTTGAAGACCTTCTCCGGTGATACGTGTTCGATCTGGGAACGGATTACATCGGAATTGGAGATGATACCCATCAGGTGGTTCTTCTCATCGACAACCGGGAGCTTCTGGATGCCGGATCGGAAGATGACCCGTGCTGCATCATTGATGTCCATATCGCGATCGGCAACGATCAGGTTGGAAGACATGACCTCCTTGACCGGTGTCTCCGGTCCGATAAAGAGGAGATCGCGGGCTGAGACATATCCGACAACAATATCTCCTTCCACGACCGGAAAGCCATCGTGATTGGTCTTCTGGATCTTCTCGATAACATCGCGGGCTGTCCCCGTGATATTAACGCTGACAACTTCATAGGTCATGTAGTCCTTGACCCGTTTCTTCTCCATCAGTACTGCTTAGCCGCCCGGTGGACTAAAAGACATCGGTAAGATGTGGATTGTGCGGCTCTGGGTTGTCGGGAACGTTATGGATTACCTGATTGAAACCCTCTCTGGCCGAATTGAGCGCAGTGGTTCTCTCTCATAAGCAACAACCTGTTATCGGTCCTGAAGTGAATTGAACGGATAGATGTGTCTGTTCCATTATCATCTCCGCTCCATTGTCATCTTCTACATCTGGCATGGGCATACCTGCCCGTGAATGCTTGCTGGTAATAAACAGGGATTTTTTCCTCAAAGGAGCGGAATGGTTTATGTCACTCCGGTTCCGATGTAATAAGGAGGATTAGAAAAAATGGGCGAGAAGAAAAAGAAAGAAGAGACGGTAGCCCGCTGGAAGCAGGTTGTTGTGATTACCGCCTGTGTACTCTTTGTCGTGCTCATGGTGGTATCCGGTATGGGATATGGCTGGCTTTCGATGTTCAGCTCCGTTAAGCCCGGACAGACTGCCGTGATCGAATTCACGCTATATGACGGATCCGGTAACCCGGTTATCACATCGAGTGAATCGGTATACAAAAAGGCGGTTGCCGACAAGAAGAATATCCTTGTCACCAAGCAGGTTGCTATTGTTGCCAATCAGTCCCCGACAACTACTCTGTATCCGGTAACGGTGTATAACCCCGGAACCGGGGAAACGCTCCAGTTTGCGCTCTTTGCACCGGAATATACTGCACTCACCTCTGCAATTGTCGGGATGAGGACAAACGAGCAGAAGACCATAGCCCTCCCGTCATCATCCACCATGAGCCAGCTCTGGTCGAAGGAGCAGCTCGAGATGAATGGTGTGAACATGGATGATGTCAATGTCGGGGACGTCTTTGGCATGGGCGTTTCAGACAACCCAGAAGAGATGTCGGGGAACACCTCAGCCAAAACCTACATGAGACTGGGTGAGATCACCCGGAAGACAACCACCGGCATCGTCGTCGATTTCGGGTACCCGACTGCAGATATCCGCGTCATTTCATTCTCAGGCAACAATTAATTTTTTTACCACATCCTTTTTTACCGCTGCAGTCTATTCCCATTCATGGTGTTGCGGGTACTCTGCTTTTTCCAGCCGGGTTGCATGGGCTGCATGGAACAGGAACGGATCAATGCTGAAGTCAGCCGGGGATTAAAGGTCCTCATCGAAGAGATCGATGCAGTGAAAAATCCCCGGTATATCAGTGAATTTTCGCTGAAGGCCACACCTACTATCGTCATTCTTCATGACGGGGTGGTGAAGGAACGGTTCGAGGGGGTTGTTCACGCTGAGCAGCTGGAAGCCTCACTGAAGAAGCACTTATGAACGGGTTCCGTAAACCCGCTTAATCCGGTGAGCAACGGTCTTCCAGCCCTCTTTGCGCATCAGTGGACCGTCGCGGAGTTTGAGGTGTGAAATCCTGAACCGTTTGCCGGCAACAGCATAGACCTCCCCGACCACAAACTGCTGCTCCCCATCGCATTCCATATAGAGCGGAACGGTCTTCCTCCCATCATGGACCGACACCTTGACGACCACCTGTTCGATCGCCCGTGTCCAGAGCGTGGTGATAGTTCCGGCCTTTGCCCGTTTTACCCGCTTGTCCCCGCACTCGATAGCCGTGACTTCGACACCGAATGCATCATCTCCGCACTCGGCAACAAGATGGTCGTCTACAGAACAATCGTCCTCCTGGGATAGTTCGATGCTGCAGACCTGGCTTGTTCCTTCCCGGGAGACAATTGCCTTGATCATCAGGGCCGGTGGCTCGCGCTCCTTTTTTATTCGGTGGTGGTGACCGCAGGTCGTACACCGGACAAGAAGGTCGCGCGATTCTGCAACCACTTCATGTTCGGTCTCGTCCCTGCATTCCGGGCAGGTGGCGGCAATAAACATTGAATATCAATGGCAGCCCCCGGATAATAAAGCATGGAGGCACAGGAGAGAGTACGTGCAAGGGGTCACCCGCTGGTCCTCGGGACACACCCGACAACCTTCGAGGTTACCTGCGAGGATCACCTCACGGCAAACGGGAACTGCATCATCGGAATCGCTGCTGACAAAGGGTGCAGCGGCCTGTCCGATGAGTTCCGCCGGGCTCTTGCCCACGACGATGCAGTTCTGGTTACCCGGCTCGACTGCGGCGGGTCTGTTGCGCTTGTCCGTTCGCGCGGGTCATCACAGATGTTGCTGAATCACCCGACCGATATGGTGTGGCGGAAGAGTGCGTTCGTCTGCGGGCGCACGATTGGGATACTCTCCGATACCGTCGCCCTGACCCTTCCCCGCGATCTCATCCGCAACCTTGCCGGGGGAATTCCGATGACGGTGACTCTCACCGTCACGCGTCCCGGCTGAGTGTGCTGATCTTCAGTTCGGCATCAGCGAGCAGGGTCTCGCACTGCCTGACGAGCAGTGCGCCCTGCTCGTAGAGTTTCATGCTCTCGTCAAGGCTTGTATTCCCGTCCTCAATCTTTCCGATAATTTCCCTGAGTAGTTCCACTTTTTTCTCATAGGTCTCTGTCATGATCCACCCGCTCCACGATCACCTGGCTGCTCCCGTCATAGAACCGGATCTTCAGCCGGTCATCCTTTGCAATACTCGCGCTGCTCTTCACGATGCATCCGCCTTTTTCTGTAACGCAATACCCCCGTGCGAGCACGGCGCGCGGGCTCCTCCCTTCAAGCGCGGTCTTCAGCCCATCGAGGACGAGGTGATGACGTTCAATACGGGTCTGCCAGCCCCGCTCCAGCCGTTCAGCAAGGTCTGCGGTATACTGCCGGCGCTCACCAATCTTCCGGGAGAATCTCTGGGGGCGGAGGCGGTCCCGGAGCCCGCCCATCTCTTCCTTTGCCCATGCGATCCTGCCATTCAGGGCTGCGTTCAGCTGTTCCCGGTGTTCCCTCAGTCGTTCAAGCAGGGCCGGCCGATCCGGAACAACGAGCTCTGCAGCCGCGGAGGGGGTCGGTGCCCTTATATCCGCGGCAAGGTCTGCGAGAGTAACATCGATTTCGTGACCGATCGCGCTGACAACCGGGACCGGGCAGGAAGCGATTGCTTTCACAACGTCCGGGTGGTTGAACGGGAAGAGGTCCTCAAAACTCCCCCCGCCCCTCGCTACGATGACCACGTCAGCGAGGCTTCCGACCCGCCTGATAGCCTGGGCGATCTCATGGTGAGCCTCTTCGCCCTGCACGGCTGTCGGGGAGATGATGATCTCGAGGGGGTACCTCCGTTCCACAACATTCCGGATATCGTGGATGACCGCACCGGTTTCCGAGGTCACAACACCGATTCTTGTGGGAAACGCCGGCAACTCCCGCTTCCGATCAGCAGCAAAAAGGCCCTGGGCGGCGAGTTCCTTCTTCCATTTCTCGACAAGCAGGTATTTCTCTCCAAGCCCGGCCTTCTCCATGCTCCGTACGCGCAGCTGGTACGATCCATGCGGGGCATAGAGAGTCACCGATCCGGTGACAACGACTTCCAATCCCTCACCGGGGGAGAAGGAGAGACGATCGGCATCTGAACGCCACATTACGCATTTAATGACTGCTGCGGTGCTCCCGCCCCCCTTCTCCGAGAGGGAGAAGTACCGGTGACCGCTCCCGTGGTGTTTGTAATTGGTAATCTCTCCCCGCACCCGGACATCCTGCAGCCGGGGATCATCAAGGAGATCCCCGATTATCGCTGAGAGTTCGGAGACAAGGAGGGGGGCACTCGCTACGGCCGGTTGCGTTTCCGGGGTATTGAACCAGTCCATCAACAACTATTAGGGCAAAACCGCATATCAAATAGTACTGTTATGGTCTCGCTCGCCGTATCCAGCATGTTCTTCCATGAGTATACTACGCCGGAGATCTTCTCACACGTTGAGGCGAGCGGCCTTGACGGGATAGAGTACTGGATTGAGACGCCGGATTTCTGGCTCCGCAACTTACCGGTCGATGAGATTACTGCATGCCAGAACCAGCATCCTGCAATCAGGAGCCTTACCCTCCATGCTCCCATTCTGGACCTCAACCCCTGTTCGATCAATCCTGATGTCGCTGATGTGTCAATCAAGCATGCCGTCCGTTCGATTGAAATTGCCGGACAACTGGGCATCTCCGTTCTTACCCTTCACCCTGGCAGACGAACCGCAAAGAGGCCGGTGGGTGCAGCAGACTTTGCCCGGTTTGAAAAGTACCTGGCTGCTATCCGAAAAACCGCGGCGAAAAAGTCCGTGAAGGTATGTATGGAGAACATGGAACCCGCCGTGAATTCACTCATCTGTTCCCCTGATCGTATGCGCGAACTTCTTGATCGGGAACCATGGCTCTTCTTCACTCTTGATGTGGCACATGCGCTGGTGAGATCCCCTGCTGAACCGCAGCACTATATCGATCTCTGCGGAGACCGGCTGGTAAATGTCCATATGAGCCGGGTTGATGGAAAGACACAACATCTGCCGCTGGACAGCAGCCCGGTTATGGCCGGGGTAATGCTGGCGCTGAAGGAAGCAGGATATACCGGACCCCTGACTCTTGAGATCGATGACCTGAATCTCCGGCATCCGCTCACCGCTGCGGAAAAGATCGCAATTCTCTCCCGCGACCGTGCGTTTATGCAGGCGTGTATGGAATAAGCGCTGGTTTTATTTGATCTGTTTCCGATTATTGTGGTAGACGTTCAGCCGGCAACCGTTTTGCGTGCACCCGCACGTTGTGAAATATAATGATAGAATACGCTCTTGAGATCTCTCTTTTCATCGTCTGTGTCATCCTCTCCGCGTTCTTCTCAGGCTCTGAGGTTGCACTCATTTCGATAACCCGCGCAAAGGTGAGGACCCTGGTGAACGAAAACCGGCCCGGGTCCGCTGCTCTTGCGTTGCTGAAAGAGTCACCCGAGCACCTCCTTACCACGATCCTTATTGGCAATAATATCGTGAATGTCGCTGCAGCATCCCTTGCCACCGCAGTTGCCATCCGGATGTTCGGCGATGTGGGTGTGGGGATTGCAACGGGTGTCGTTGTTATCATCCTGCTCGTCTTTGGTGAGATCGGGCCGAAGATCTATGCTTCACGCGCCTCCGACAGATTCGCCCTGACCGTAGCCCCGGTCATCCTGTTCCTCTCGCGCATCTTTACCCCCCTGATATGGCTGGTCGAACGGGTGAGCCCGAAACTCGGGATCGGAAAAGACACCTCTGAACCCGCAGTAACGGAAGAGGAGATCAAGGAATGGATCGATGTCGGCAAGGAAGAGGGGACCATCGAGAAGGATGAGCAGGAGATGCTCTATTCGGTTCTCGAATTCGGGGACACTACGGCTCGCGAGATCATGACTCCTCGGGTGGACGTGATCCTTATCGAGGACAATCTTAGTTTTGAAGAGGCGATCCGGGTATTCAACGAGAGTGGTTTTTCCCGTATCCCTGTCTATCACGACCGGATTGATAATATCACCGGTATCCTGAATGTCAAGGATGTCTTTGCCGCTATGATCTCCCGCAGGAAGGATGCAACGGTCAGCGAGGTGATGTACGATCCGACTTTTGTACCGGAGACCAAGAAGATCGATGATCTCCTCAAGGAGCTGCAGGTCCACCGGGTCCAGATGGCAATCGTTGTCGATGAATACAGCAGTTTTGTCGGGATCGTTACCGTTGAGGACATCCTTGAGGAGCTTGTCGGGGACATCATGGACGAGTACGACCGGGAGGAGCCGGATGTCCAGGAGATTGCAAAGGGAGTATATGCTGTCGATGCCCAGATGTGGGTCGAGGACCTGAATGAACGGATGGGAATCAACCTCCCGATGGATGAGGCGTACGAGACCATTGGCGGCCTGGTCATCGAAAGGCTGGGCCATCTCCCCCTTCATCCCGGTGAGAAGGTCGAACTGAAAGGGGAGAATATCACGCTCGCGGTCATGCAGATGCATGGCAGGCGGATCGTTAAAGTGAAGGTTGTTGTCCATGCAGCCCATGCACCGGATACCGGATTGGATTCAAACGCAACGGGGGAAGAGCGATCATGATCAAGCGTCTTGCAGTCCTTGCATCGGGAAGAGGATCGAATTTCCAGGCGATTATCGATGCAATTGCGGCGGGGGGCATCTCCGGCCAATGTGTTGCACTCATCACTGATAACCCGGACGCGTATGCCATCAAACGGGCCGAGAAAGCAGATATTCCGGTTATTATTATCGACTTCACATCGTTTCAATCCCGGGCGGAGTATGAACGTGCACTCCTTGCCGCCATGAAAGAGCAGCGCGCCGACCTTGTCATTCTCGCCGGGTATATGCGAATCCTCGGGAGGGAAATTGTGAGTGAATTTACCGGCAGGATGATAAATATCCACCCCGCCCTCCTCCCGTCATTTACCGGCCTGCACGGTCAGCGCCAGGCATTCGATTATGGCGTTAAAGTGGCCGGGTGTACAGTACATTTTGTCGATGAAAACCTCGACTGCGGCCCCATCATCCTCCAGCGATGTGTACCGGTACTGGAGACCGACGACGAAGAGAGTCTTGCGGAAAGAATCCTTGAGCAGGAGCATATCGCATTTCCCGATGCAGTACGTCTTTTCTGCGAGGATCGCCTCGAAATTTCCGGCCGCAGGGTCAGGGTACGCTATTGAAAACGCTCCGGCGTTCAGCCTCGACAACAACCAGGCAGGGTGAGCCCCGCGGCCCTTTGACCGTTGTCGAGAGAGTACGGATTTCGCCGTCTTTCAGGTACTGAACAGCCCTGGATTGTGCCTCAATGGAATTGCGGGATGCATTTACCAGTTTTGTGGTGATAACCACATACCCGTCCGTTCCCTGGTTGGTAACCGTGGATTGCACAAAGAAGACCGGGGTTCCGAAGGTATCCGAACCAACACCGGTGAGCTTCACCTGAGTGATCACCGGCGTGGGAAATCCCTGGCAGAATGCCGGAATGCCAATAATGAACCCGGCAATAAGGATGACACCGATGAGAATGGCAATGATCCGTCGGGATTCCCTGCGTGGCATCGCGCTCACCAGGTGTTCTACCCGGTGCGATAAAAAAGGCTATCTTCGGTTTCCCGCAATCCTGCCACCTGCTCCCCGCGGGCAGTTGCCCGGCATCCGCCTCCTTATTAGCCTTGACGCTGATAGTACTGCAAAATCCTGCATGCAGGGCATTCGATACCATGAAAGAGCGATCCAAAAAACCCTCAACAAAACTGATCGCCCGGGAACGGATTGCCGTCCTCTTCCACCAGGCGGAACAGGTATATGCAACCGATCCCGGCATGAGCAACCGGTATGTGCTGCTTGCGCGGAAGATCGCGATGCGCCAGCGGGTGCGGATCGACCGGAAGTTCCGGCGCCGGTTCTGTCACCACTGCTCAGCATTCCTGGTACCGGGAATCAACATGCGTGTCCGCGTGCACCGGGGAAATGTAGTGGTGACCTGCCTTGCATGTAACGGGAAAACCCGATATCGCGTGGTGAGATCTGATGGACAGTGATACTGATCGTTCGATGCAGGACCTGAAGCCGACGGTCTGGATTGGCAAGCAGGGCTGTACGCCGACCATGATCGACGAGATTGTGGTGCAGCTCAAGAAACGGAAACTGATCAAGGTCAAGTGGCTCCAGAATGCCGAGGTTGACCCGGAATCGGTTGCACGGGAAGCCAGAGCCGAGCTTGTCGGGGTACGGGGGCGGACTATGGTGCTGAAGGAGAAGAGGAAGGGTGCCACGGCCGGCATATCATCGGCACCGAGCAAATCGTCCGGGAAATCGGCGGAAAAAACCACAAAATTCCCCTGAAGCAGCCGGGTTATCCCCCATTTCCATCCGTCGGCATCTCTGACCTTGGAAACGTATAAGAACCCTCCTCGCCAATAGATTAAGACTGTTATTTCATTATCAACAGTGAGTGAATTACATGACAACCGTATACGATGTCCCTCCGGACCACATCATCAGACGGGTCGCCGAGGAGCTCAAGAAGAAGAAGGAGATCGTCCCTCCTGCCTGGGCTGCCTTTGCAAAGACGGGCGTTCACAAGGAGATGCCCCCTGAAGACCCCGACTGGTGGTTCATCCGGGCAGCAGCAGTACTGAGACGCGTCTATGTCGACGGCCCCCTGGGTGTCGAACGGATGCGGAGTTTCTATGGTGGGAACAAGAACCGCGGATCCAAGCCGAACGCGTTCCGCAAGGGAAGCGGCTCAATCCTCCGTAAGTCTCTCCAGCAGCTTGAGGCAGCCGGCCTCGTCATCCACGACAAGACCGGTCGCCGGGTATCCCCTGAAGGCATGAAGTTCCTTGACAACCTCTCGCAGGAAGTCTTAAAGAACCCGCCCGCACCGGTACCCAAGCGTGTCAAGCCCGTAGTCGAGGAGCCCAAGAAGGCAGATTCCAAGAAGGGCAAGGCGAAGGGTGGCGACAAGACTGCAGCTGCTGAAGGTGCCGAAGGCAAGGCCGAGAAGAAACCGGCAAAGAAGTCCGAAGGCAAGAAAGCAGATAAAGCAGAAGCACCCCAGTGAGGTATAATCATGGGAGACGACGAGCTGGCAGAACTCCGCAGGCGCAGGATGGCACAGCTGCAGCAGCAGGCTGGCGATCAGCAGGGCATGCAGGAAGAGCTCGAACGGCAGCAGAAGCTGAAGTCCCAGATCCAGATGATACTCATGCAGGTTCTCGAGCC
>CAYVAQ010000014.1:0-68923 GCA_964448885.1 uncultured Methanoregula sp.
TCCGGGAGACGGGGACGTACGGGAAAGGAGCACGGTTCGAGATCATCGTGCCGAAAGGGTCGTATCGGATGACCGCGTAACCATCCGGCCCGGGGATGCCGGCAGTTTTCGTCCTGGTCTCTCATCACGACCGTGCAGACTCCGGGCAAGGATAAAAAGTCGGGGATGTCCTGTGATTATTCCGGAAACTCCACAAGGTCATCGGCAAACGTCGTGAGCTGGCTGAGGAGCACCGGGTCAAGGCCCTTCTCGACCGCGAGCAGGACACCGGCGATGTTCATGATCCGGAGCTTGCTGATCACGAAATGGATGAATTTCGTGAGATCGGCCGAGCTGGTATGGATGAGCATGGCATTGACCGAGTCAAGGAAGATGACGGTGCTCTCGGTTTCATATTTCTTCAGCACCTCCGTCACGGCTATGCCCATTGCCGTCAGGTCGTTAGGCTTTGCGATGAACCGGCAGTTCTCGGGGCATTCCGCAGCACTCCCCGTGGCGTACCGGGTGATCGCGTCGATGAAGAAGATCCGGCCGGTGTCGATACCATTGCGGTGGTAGGTGTCGGATAAAAACGCTGCCGGCTGGTTGACACAGATGACGATGATGCGCAGGTTCCTCTTCTGGATCTCCTTCATCATCCGCAGCGAATTTTCCCGGTAGGTCTTAGATGGCGAGAGGGCAAGGATGATCCGTTTGTCGTCTTCCCGTATGGAAAATTCTCCCATGAGGGACCCCCTACCGTTTCAGGTAATCCCGCAGGGCGTTGGGGATATCGGTCTTCCGTTCCGCGATCGCCCGCTCCAGCTCCTGGAGGTTCTGGAGAATATCGCTGAGGTTCTTCTGCTGGATCGCAAGCGCCGTGGCAGAATGGGCGGGGATGGCACCCGGGCCGGAGAGCTCCTTGCGGATCTCGCTGATATTGTCCCGCACCAGTTCCACGGGGTTGCGGATGCGCAGCGTTGCCTCGCGGACGTACGCGATAAGCGCATTCTCGGCATCCTTTACCGGTGTGATATCGATAAAGGTCTCGATAAGGCACCGTCTCCCGCCAACAACCATCTCCGTGACGGTTTTGAGGACCGGGACTCTCCGCCCGTCCCGTGCAAGAAGAAGGCGTTCGGCCCGGTCGACTTTGATGCCAAGATCGCTGATCGGGCATTTTCCCTGTTCTGCAGGACAGATAAACTTATGGCACAGGTGGCCGGCCATCTCTTCCGCGGAATACCCGGTCATCCGCTGCGCCTCGGGGTTTGCCGCAAGGATCTGGTGTGTGTCTGCATCGACCAGGATAATCCCTGCCGGGATGCTCTCCCAGATCCCTGACCACTGTTCCGGCACGGAAAACTCCATGCCAGTGTGTTTCCCATAAGAGTATAAAAAGACTGGTTGGGATCTGACCGGTGATTGCCACGGGTCAATGGCACGTAATGTGGCACGTACTGTCCCTGCCGGAGATGCGGGCCCCTCTTCATCCAGCGTAAGTATTATTAATTGACCTGAATAAGGGAAACCTATGCTGCCCGCAGATGAGGTCCCCGGTGGGATCTCGTGGAGCGCGATCCTCGCGTTCTTCCTTCTCGTCGCCACCATCCTTGCTGCCGGCGCCCTCTTCTACCAGTCGCAGGAACAGCAGATCCGGGAGCAGGTGGCAAACGACCTGACGACCATCGCAACGCTCAAGGCCGGCCAGATCGCCCAGTGGCGGGAGGACCGGCTCTACGATGCCCGCGTCATTTCGGCGGGTGCGTTCTTCACGGAAGGTGCCGGTCATTACCTGGCATACGGGGACGAGGAGAGCAGGCAGAAGGTCCTCAGCCGCTTTGTCGAGATGAACGAGTCGCCGCAGTACCAGAACGTCGTGCTGGCGGACCCGCAGGGGAACGTCCGGATCAGCCTTGATCCTGCCGTGAAAGAACTGAATCCCCTGGTGAAGGACGAGATCGCGGCATCGCTGGCAAGCGGAGAAGCCGTCCTGACGGACTTCCACCGGATGCCCGCGTCCGATCACATCCACCAGGACATCATCGCCCCGCTCCGTATCCGGGAGGGGAACACGACCCGGCCGGTCGGCGTCGTGATCCTCAGTATCGATCCCAATGAATTCTTCTATCCGTATATCCAGTCATGGCCGGTTCCGAGCGCGACCGCCGAGACCCTGCTCGTGGAGCGCGATGGCGACCACGTGGTTTTCCTCAACAAAGTGCGGCACCAGCCTGACACAGCACTCAACCTGACTATCCCGCTCACCGAGACCGATGTCCCGGCCGTGAAGGCAGTACTCGGCACGACCGGATCGTTCACTGGCACGGATTACCGCGGAGTCGAGGTCATATCGGTCCTGGAACCGGTCCCGAATTCCCCGTGGTACATGGTGGCAAAGGTCGATACCGCGGAAGCCTACGCCGGGTGGCGCTCCCGCTCGGGCATCATCATCATTCTCGTTGTCGGAACCCTTGCCGGGACCGCGGTCATTGCCGGTCTCCTCTGGCAGCGCCGGCAGAAGTATTACTACCGCGGCCTATACACTGCCGAATCAGCCCGCAGGGAAGAGGAGCAGCGGAACCGGGAACGGCTGGAGACCCTCCTCACCCTTGCCGGGATGGAGCAGGCCACGGAGCAGGAACTTGCCGACTTCGTCCTCGATGCCGCGTGCCGTCTGACCAGCAGCCCCCTCGCGTTCATCGGAACGATGACGCCGGATGAATCGGTTTTCGATATCACGGCATGGTCGAAGTCCGTGATGCAGGACTGTTCCGTTGCTGCGTCCCCAATCCATTACCCGATAGCAAAGGCCGGCATCTGGGCGGAGGCAGTGCGGCAGCGCAAGCCGATCATCGTGAACGATTATCCTGCGCCCCTGCCGGGGAAGAAAGGGCTTCCCGAAGGGCATGTCCCCGTTACCCGTTTTGTCTCTGTCCCGATCTTTGAGGAAGAGCGGATCGTGATGGTCTGCGCAGTTGCGAACAAAGATTCGGACTATACGCTGCTGGACGTGAATAACCTCACGCTGCTGATGCAGGGTGTCTGGAGCCATCTCCGGAAGCGTAAAGCGGACGAGGCGCTCCGGCAGAAGACCACCGATCTTGAAGCAGCGTACGAGGAGATCACGGCAAGCGAGGAGGAGCTCAAAGCAAATTATGAGGAACTTGCCCGCAGCGAACAGGCCCTCAAGGCCAGCGAACACCGGCTCCGCAGGTTCTACGACTCCGGTCTCTTCGGCGTCATCTTCTGGAACATGGACGGGAAGATCACGGACGCGAACGATACGTTCCTTGCCATGACCGGCTACTCAAGGGAGGATCTGATGGCCGGCAGGATCGACTGGGGTGCGATGACCCCGCCGGAGTTCCACTATCTTGATGAACGATCGGTGCAGGAGCTGAAAACCACCGGCAGGAATGCAGTGCCGTTTGAGAAGGAGTACTTCCGGAAGAACGGGAGCCGGCTGCCGGTCCTGATTGCCGGCTCGATGCTGGACGAGAAACGGTACGAGGGGGTGGCGTTCGTCCTCGATCTCTCATCGCTCAAAGAGACCCGGGTGAAGCTTGCTGCCGAGCAGAAGCGCTACCGGGAGCTCTTCGAGAACGTGAGTGTCGGGATCTCCCGCTCGACCCCCGGGCCGAATGCCCGTATCCTTGCAGCGAACCCGGCCGATCTCCGGATCTTCGGGGCATCGTCGGTTGAGGAGCTCCTTGAAACACCGCCCGAGAACCTGTATGCTGATCCCGGGGACCGGATCAGGTTCATCGACGAACTGACACGGAATGGATCGGTTACCGGAATGGAGATCCGGTTCCGGACCGTGAAGGGGAGACCATTCTGGGGGAGGATCAGCTCAAGGCGGTACGTTGAGGAGGACGGGTCGGTCTACTTTGACAACACGGTCGAGGACATTACCCTCCAAAAAGCTGCGATCGAGGACCTCAGGACCAGCGAGGAGCGGTTCCGGGGTGTCTTCGACCGCTCCACGGCCGGCAAATCCCTCACCTCAGCACCGGATGGCAGGCTCCTCCGGATCAACCAGGCATTTGCCGACATGCTCGGCTATTCCACTGAGGAGCTCCAGCAGGTGAACTGGGCCGATATCACCTATCCGGAGGATGTTCCTGAAAGCCGGGAATGCATTCGGTGTCTCCTTGCCGGGGAACAGGCAAATTACCGGATGGAGAAACGCTATATCCATAAGACCGGCAGGATTGTCTGGGCCGATGTCAGCACATCGCTGCTCAGGGATTCGGCAGGGAACCCGCTCTACCTGGTGACCACGATCCTGGATATCACGGAGCGCAAGCGGGCGGAAGAGAAGATCCGGGCAAGCGAGCAAAAACTCCGGGATATTCTCAATTCAACCCCGTTCCCGGTTGCAATCGTTGACACCGAGGACAACAATATCCTGTACTGGAGTCGCAGCGCGATGGAGAAGTTCGGCCATACCGCACCCACGGCAGCGGGATGGTATGAGCTTGCCTACCCGGACCCGGCGTACCGGCAGGACGTGGTCAACCGGTGGAAACCGTTCCTTGAAACCGCAAGGGCGTCCGGCCAGCCGGTCAACACCGGGGAATACCGCGTCACCTGCCATGATGGATCGGTTCGGATCTGTGAACTCTATGCCATGTTTCTGGCAGACAACCTGATCGTTACCTTCAATGATATCACTGAAAAGAAGAACGCCGAGGCGCGGCTCCGCGAGACCAACGAGTACCTCCGGAACCTGATCGAATACGCAAACGCCCCGATCATTGTCTGGGATCCGGCGTTCCGGATCACCCGCTTCAACCATGCCTTCGAAAACCTGACCGGCAGGAGCGAACAGGAAGTTCTCGGCCAGCCCCTTTCCATCCTCTTCCCGGAATCCAGCAGGGGAACCTCCCTCGACCTGATCCGGCAGACCCTTGCCGGCGAGCGGTGGGAGATCGTCGAGATCCCGATACAGCATATTTCCCGGGAGGTCCGGATCGTGCTCTGGAACTCGGCCAACATCGTGGATCCTCAAGGGACCATCATCGCAACAATTGCACAGGGGCAGGACATCACCGACCGCAAACAGAACGAGGTGCAGCGCGAGATGCTGATCAAGGAACTCGAGCAGAAGAACGCCGAACTCGAACGGTTCACCTTCACGGTCTCGCATGACCTGAAAAGCCCGCTCATCACCATCAGGGGTTTTGCGGGTATGATCGAGAGTGATGCAGGATCCGGGGTTACGGTCCAGCTCAGGCACGATATCCAGCGGATCATGAGTGCAGCCGAGACGATGCAGGCTCTCCTTGCGGATCTCCTGGAACTGTCCCGGGTGGGGAAGATCGCAAATCCCGCAGAGACCCTGCCCTTCTCAACCCTGGCGAGGGAAGCCGTGGACCTCCTCGCCACGCCGCTTGCCGAGAAGAACGTCAAAGTTGAGATCGCCCGCGAGATGCCCGAAGTCATTGTCGACCATGCACGGATCCGCGAGGTCCTCGTGAACCTCATCGAGAATGCAATCAAGTTCATGGGGAACCAGGAGCAGCCGGTCATCCGGATCGGATTCAGGGGAGAGCGGAAGGACCCGGTCTTCTTCGTGCAGGACAACGGTATGGGGATCAATCCGCACTACCTGGAGCGGATCTTCAACCTCTTCGAGCGGCTGGACGTAACGAGACACGGGACCGGTATTGGTCTCCCTATCGCCCGCCGCATCATCGAGGTCCACGGGGGGAAGATCTGGGCCGAGTCGGAAGGCGAGGGGAAGGGGACAACGTTCCTGTTCACTCTGCCGGGACCGGCTGGTGCCGGCGTCAAGGAGAGCGCGGGCCATGCGGACTGACTTCATGGTAACGGAAAATATGTGGAGGGCCGTTCTCCTCGTTCTTTCATGCAGTGTCCTGCTCGTGACGGTCTGGTGCCTGCTGCAGGGGATTACGATCATCTTCATGCACCTCTATTATCTGCCGATCGTCCTCCTTGCCTACCATTACCGGAGAACCGGGTTCTGGCTCGCTGTCCTGCTCAGCATTCTCTATCTTGCTCTGGTCATGATCCTGCTTCCCGGCGATGCAGAGACCGTCGGAGGTGCAGTCCTCCGGGTAATCATGTTCATCGGGATCGCGGCCATCATCGTGTACCTGGTCGAACGCAGTGATGCAGAAAAAGCGCTGCGGGAAAGTGAGGAGAAGTTCCGGGCCATCGCCGATTATACCGTTGACTGGGAGTTATGGTTCGGCCCTGACGGAAGGTGTCTCTGGGTGAATTCAGCAGTGAAGGAGTTCACAGGCTATTCCCCTGAAGAGATCCTTGCCATGCCGGACCTGATCCCCGTCCTTGTTGCACCGGAGGACCGGCCGGCTGTAGTGGAGCATTTCCGAAGTGCGATCAGTGGCAGCCGGGGGGAGAACATCGAGTTCCGGTGCCTGCACCGGAATGGCACGATCCGCTGGATCGCAGCCTCATGGCAGCCGGTCCTCGGTGCGGACGGCAAATTCCTTGGCACAAGGGCCAGCGGGAGGGATATCACCGATAAGAAGCGGACGGAGGAAGCCCTTCTGGAGAGCGAGGAGAAGTACCGGACCCTCTTTGAACGGGCAGACGACGCGGTCATTATCATGAATGAATCGAGCTTCCTTGACTGCAACCCGGCAGCGCTGCGGCTGTACCGCTGCACCCGTGACCGTTTTGTCGGGCGTTCGCCGCTTGACTTCTCCCCGGAGATCCAGCCGAACGGGATGCGGTCCGACGAGCGTGCGAAGGTGAAGATCCAGGCCGCCCTCGGGGGTGCGCCGCAGACATTTTACTGGATGCACTGCCGTGCTGACGGCACCTTGTTCGATGCCGAGGTGGCGCTCAACCGTGTTGTCCTGAAGGGACAGGTCTTTCTCCAGGCAATGGTCCGGGACATCTCGGCACGAAAGCAACTGGAGCGGGCGCTCTCTGAGAGCGAGTCCCGCCTCCGCTCATTCATCGAGGCAACCGGCGATTCGGTGGTCATTATCGATGAGGAGGGGAAGGTGATCGAGTGGAACCCTGCATCCGAACGCATCACCGGCCTCCGGAAGGAGGAGACGCTCGGCCGGTACATCTGGGATGTCACCTATGGCATGGCATTACCTGAGCACCGTACCGAACGTCTCCGGGCTGCTATCGAGCAGTCGATGCGGGATATGCTCTCGACCGGTATCAGCATCTATTCCGAACCGCGTATTGTCGAGGCGATCCGTCCCGACGGGACCCGGATCACCACACGCCAGATGATCTTCCCAATAAAAACCCCGAAAGGATTCAGGGTCGGTTCCATTGCCCAGGATGTGACGTCCGAGAGAGCTGCTGCCGCAGCACTCGAGGAGAGCAACCGGCGGCTGACAACGCTCATCGCGAGCCTGCAGGGGATGGTGTACCGGTGCAGGAACGATCCGGGCTGGACGCTTGAATATGTGAGCGAAGGGTGTATCCCGCTGACCGGGTATTCACCGGAAGAGTATGTCACGAAGCGGAGCATCGCGTATGGTGACCTCATCCATCCGGACGACCGGCAGCAGGTCTGGGACGGGGTGCAGAAGGGCCTTGCTGCACGCCGCCCGTACCAGTTGCGGTACCGGCTTGTCCACCGTGACGGCAGCATCCACTGGGTCGGTGAGATCGGCCAGGGGGTTTTTGGCACGGACGGGGCCCTGCTTGCGCTCGAAGGGTACAACGCGGATATCACGGCATGGCAGACGGCTGAAGAGGAGCTCAAAAAAGCACTTGCCCTTCTCAATGAAACGCAGGAGGTCTCTCACCTTGGGGGGTGGGTGTATGATATCCGTTCAGGCAGCATAACCTGGACCGATGAAGTGTACCGGATCCACGGCGTCACGAAAGACTTCGATCCATCCCGGGTGGACCATGACCTTGAGTTCTATCCGCTGGAAAGCAGCATGCTCATCCGTGAAGCATTCCGGCGCTGCTGCGAAGAAGCCGTTCCGTACGACCTGGAGGCGGACCTTGTCCGGGCGGACGGCCGGCAGATACGGGTGCGGACCATGGGAAGTCCCGTCCTTTCCGGGGGGAAGGTTATCCGGGTCCACGGCAATATCATGGATATCACGAAACGGTGGCAGACAGAGCAGGCGCTGCGGGAGAGCAATGCCCGCTTCCGCGAGCAGTTCCGGAGCAACCCGCTTGCCATCTTCATCTGGCAGCAGAAGGGAGATGACTTTGTCCTTGCCGACTGCAACGAGGCTGCGGACCGTCTCACAGAAGGGCGGTCACGGAAGTACCTGGGGAAGATGGCATCCGAACTGTATGCCTCCCGCCCGGAGACTCTCGCCAATGTCAGGCAATGCTTCTCCAGCCATCAGGTGGATTCACGGGAACTGGTATCGGAGCATTTCCTGCCGGGGAGGGTAATTCACACGACAACGGCATTCATCCCCCCGGACCTCATCATGGTCCACATGGAGGATGTCACCGAGCGAAAGGAGGCTGAAACTGCACTCCTGGAAAAAACTGCCCTTCTCGAAGCCCAGCTGCACTCCGCCCGCGACGGCATCCTTGTCGTGGACAATGCCGGAAAAAAGATCCTCCAGAACGAGCGGACGATCGAGCTCTGGAAGATCCCCCGGGATGTTGCAGCCGACCCCGACGATGCCCGGCAGGTCCGGCATGTCATGCACATGACAAAAGACCCGGAGGGTTTTGTTAGGAAGGTTCTCTGGCTCTATGATCACCCGGATGAGAACAGCGAGGATATCGTTGAACTTATCGACGGGACGGTACTTGAGCGGGGTTCGTACCCGGTCCGCGGGAGGGATGGCAGAAATTACGGGCGCATCTGGAACTTCCGCGACATTACGGAACGGAAGAGGGAAGAGGCGACCCGCGAACGCCTCATCACGGAGCTTGCGCGGAAGAATGCCGAGCTCGACCGTTTCACCTACACGGTCTCGCACGATCTTAAGAGCCCGCTCATTGCGATCCGGGCATTCCTCTCCCTGCTTAATGACGACATCTCTTCGGGAAATACCGCAAGAGCTGTCACGGACCTCCAGCACATCAACGGATCCACGCAAAAACTGGAGGAGCTCATCAACACCCTGCTCACCCTCTCGCGCTCTGGCAGGACGGTCAGTACACCCCTGCCGGTCCCCTTAGCGGATGTCGTGAAGGCGGCAGGAGATCTCCTGTCCGGGGTCATTGGCAGTTCCGGTACCGTGCTGTCAGTTGATCCCAATCTCCCGGTCGTCATGGGTGACCGGGAACGCCTCCTCCAGGTAATGACCAACCTCCTGGACAACGCGGTTAAGTTCATGGGAGACCAGAAGAGCCCGGAGATCAGGATTGGTATACAGCAGGGCGAGCATGATACCGTCTTCTTTGTACGAGACAACGGTATGGGTATCCGGCCTGACGACCTGCCCCGGGTCTTCGGTTTATATGAGCGGTTTTATCCCGATATCCCCGGCACCGGGATCGGGCTTGCAACCGTAAAGCGGATCATCGAGGCGCACGGCGGAACGATCTGGGCGGAGTCGGAAGGCGAGGGGAAGGGGACGACATTCTTCTTCACGCTGCCGGTTGCAGGAGAGACCGGCACCGATAGCAATAATAACGGGTAAATAAAAGAGAGATTCCTATGGCTGAACTTACCGGCGAACCATTACATATCCTCCTGGTCGAGGACAATGACGCCCATGCCGAGCTGGTCATCCGGGGGATGCGGGACCAGCAGGTAGCAAACCGGATCCATCATGTTTCGGACGGCGAACAGGCCCTCGATTACCTTTTCCAGAGAGGGGCATATACGGACCCGGTAAAAAATCCCCGCCCCAATTTTGTCCTCCTCGACCTCCGCCTCCCCCGGATCGACGGGCTTGAGGTGCTCAGAACGATCAAGACCACCCCGACGCTGCTCCGTATCCCGGTGGTCATCCTGACCAGTTCCGATGCAGAGAGCGATATCGCGAAATCGTACGATTACCATGCAAACAGCTACGTAGTGAAACCCCTTGACTTCAAGGTCTTCACCCGCCTGATGAAGGATCTCGGGTTCTACTGGCTGGGCTGGAACGCAAAACCGCTGCCGGAGTAATCCCGGGGCCGGCCGAAACAGAACCGGGATTTACCATGGACCCGCTGCCGGAGAAAAAGACCCCCCATATCCTCGTCCTCGATGACGACAAAGCCCACCAGGAGCTCTGCCTCCGGGCGTTCAGGGACGATCCGGAACTGGTGCGGGTCTCGGTTGCCGGTTCGATCCGGGAAGCGAAGAATATCCTAGATGCGGATCCCGCTGACCTGATCATCGCCGACTGGGTCCTTCCCGAGGGGAAGGGCCTTGAGATCCTGCCCCGCCGGGACGGCATAGTGACCGTCCCGCTCATCATCATGACCAGCCATGGCGATGAGCAGCTCGCGGTCGAGATCATGAAGTCCGGGGCGATCGACTACGTGGTCAAGTCAGCCACCATGTTCCGCGAACTGCCCCACATAGCCCGGCGGGCGCTCCGGGACTGGGAGAATATCCGGACCCGCAGGCTGGCGGAGGATGCTGCACGGGAAGCGCAGAAACGGGTTGCCGACATCATCGGTTTCCTTCCCGATGCGGTCTTTGCGATCGATACGGGTGGCAGGGTCATCGCGTGGAACCGGGCCATCGAGGAGATGACCGGTGTTCCCGCCGGGGAGATGATCGGGAAAGGCGATCACGAGTACAGTATCCCGTTCTATGGTGAACGGCGCCCCATCCTGATCGACCTCTGCCTGATGGAGGACGCGGAGGTCGAGAAGAAGTACGAATTTATCCGGCGGGATGGGGACAGGATCACCTCCGAGACGTTCATACCGTCCCTGTACGGGGGGAAGGGTGCCTATCTCTGGGGCACGGCCACGCGGCTCTATGATGCCCGGGGCGAAATGGCCGGCGCAATCGAGGTGATCCGGGACATCAGCGACCGGAAACAGAACGAGAAGTATCTCCGGGAGAGCGAGGAAAAATACCGGAACCTTGCGGAGAACGTCCACGACGGAATCTATATTTATGACGGGTCCTCCCATTTCCTGTTTGTCAATCACCGGGCAGCTGAGATCTCCGGCTATACGGAAGAAGAACTGCTGTCCATGAATATTCTTGATATCGTCCACCCGGATGACCGCCCGTTTATCAGCGATATTATCGCAAAAAGGTTCGGGGGATGTACGGCAGCGGAAACCTACGAAGTGCGTATTATCCGCAAAGATGGCATCATCCGGGTTCTGGAGATTTCCGTCTCATGTATCTCCTACCGTGGACAGTTTGCCACACTCGGAGCAGCCCGTGATATCACCGAACGGAAACGGGCTGAAGAGACCCTGCAGAATCGGGAGGCCACCCTTGAGACGCTCCTGAACGCCCCCCATGATACCATTGCACTGCTGGACCGGCAGGGGATAATCCTCGGGATCAACACGGAGGGTGCCAGGAGGCTCGGGGGCAGCCCCGCAGAGATCACCGGCCGGTGTGCGTACGATCTGCTCCCCCCGGATGTCGCGGCGACACGCAGAATTGCCATTGCCGGGGTCTTCACAACCGGCACCTCCGCGGTCTTTGATGACGAAAGGTCCGGCAGGTTCTTCCACAATGAGGTGTACCCGATCTACAACCCGGACCATACTGCGGTGGAGCGTATCGCAATCTTTGCACGGGATGTCACGGAACAAAGGAGAGTGGAGGCAGCCCTTCGGATGAGCGAAAAGAACCTCTCACGGGCACAGGCTGTCGGCCATATTGGGAGCTGGGAGTGGGACCCTGTCGGGAACAGACTTGCGTGGTCCGACGAGTTGTACAGGATTTTTGGTGTATCCCGGACATTTTCCCTCACCTATGAGAATATCGTCTCCCTTATCCACCCCGAAGACCGGGAACGGAATGACCGGGTTGTAAAAGATGTTCTCGCGACCGGTACCGGTACCGAATATGAGTTCCGCATAGTCCGGCCGGACGGAACGGAGCGTTTCGTTCTCCAGAAGATTGAGGTGACACGGGACGAACAGGGATCCCCGCAGACTGTATTCGGGATCATCCAGGATATTTCCGGACAGAAAGAGGCACAGGCAGCCCTTGCCAGGAGCGAGACCCGGTTCCGTGAACTCTTCGACAATATGGGAGCCGGCGTTGCAGTCTATGCAGTCACCGGGAATGGTGATGAGTTCGTCTTCCGCGATATCAACCGGGCCGTGGAGAGGATCGAGCATGTCCGCCGGGAAGATGTTATCGGCAGGAATGTCCGGGAGGTCTTTCCCGGTGTTGAGGAGTTCGGGCTCCTCGATGTATTCCGGCGTGTGTCCCGGAGCGGCATCGCGGAATCACACCCGGTCACGCAGTACCGGGACGACCGCATCGCAGGGTGGCGCGAGAATTACGTGTACAAACTCCCGTCCGGTGAGATCGTTGCCATCTACGAGGATGTGACCGATAAGAAGCAGGCGGAAGAGGCAGCAGCGGAAGCCCGCGAGTGGCTGGGGATGGCGCTCCGTGCAGCAAAAGCAGGGACCTGGGACTGGGACATGGCGACCGGAACGCTCACATGGTCGCCGGAGTTCTACGAGCTCTTCGGTATTCCGCCCGGCACTCCTGCAACATTCGAATCCTGGCTTGCCGCGCTCCATCCGGATGACCGGACACCCGCAATGGCCCGGATCGACCAGTCCGTGAAGGATCATACCTATCTCTGGAACGAGTACCGCATCGTCCTGCCGGATGGCACCATCCGCTGGATCGGGGCCGGGGGCACCACGGTATATTCCCCGGAGGATAAGCCGGTGCGGATGAGCGGGGTCTGCATCGATATCTCCGCGCTGAAGCAGGCCGAAGAACGGCTCCGTGCACAGGGCCAGATCCTGGACCAGATGTACGAGGGAGTCTGCATGGTCCGTGCCCGTGACAACACGATTGTGTACACGAATCCCCGCTTCAACATCATGTTCGGCTATGCCCCGGGTGAACTTGACGGCAGGGAGATCGCAATCATCAATGCACCGGTTGAGGGACGGACCCCCGGAGATGTTGCAGAAGCGATCCGGGCACAGCTCGTGGAAAAAGGCGTCTGGAGCGGGGAAGTCCAGAATATCAGGAAGGACGGTACAACGGTTCATTGCCAGGCGTCGGTCTCCGCGTTCGTCCACCCCCAGTTCGGGCAGGTCTGGATAGCGGTTCACGAGGATATAACCAAGCGGAAGCAGGCAGAGGAGGCCCTGCGGCAGAGCGAGGTGCGGTACCGGACCCTTACCGAAACGGTCCCGGATATCATCGCCCGGTTCGACCAGGATCACCGTCATATTTTCCTGAATGCTGCAATCGGGAAGGTTACCGGCCATTCCCCGGAGTTCTATTATGGAAAAACCAACCGCGATATCGGCATGCCGGAAGACCTCGTGGCCTACTGGGATGGAAAACTGGATCAGGTATTTGCCTCCGGCCGGCCGGATACGCTGGAATTTGTCTATTCTACTGCGGGGGAGGACAGGTTCTTTGAATCCCGCCTTGTCCCGGAGTTCTCACCGGAAGGCCAGGTAATCTCGGTCGTCAGCATTGCCCGGGACGTCACCGATCGCAAGCGTGCACAGGCGGCGCTCGAGAAGAGCCGGATCCAGCTGGACGATGCCATGGACCTTGCTCACATCGTGTACTGGGAGCTTGATGTCCTCTCCGGCACCTTCACCTTCAACGACCGCTTCTATGCCCTGTATGCTACGACTGCAGAGCGGGAAGGCGGGTATACCATGGCTGCCGCGGAGTATGCACACCGGTTCATCCCGGCGGATGAGCAAAACCTGGTGGCGATGGAGACGCAGAAGGCTGTCGAGACCGATGACCCGCACTATGTTGCCCTGATCGAGCACCGGATCATCCGCCGGGACGGGGCGGTGCGGACGATCATTGTGCGGTACTCGGTAGTCAAGGACGCAGAGGGCAGGACCATCAGAACATATGGAGCGAACCAGGATATCACCGAACGGAAAGCAGCCGAGCGTGACCGCGAGCAGTATGCGGCCCGGCTCAACTCCGCCATGGAGATCGGCAACCTGGCGTGGTGGGAGATGGACCTGCCCGACGGGACAGTGCGGTTCGATCCCCGCAAAGCAACGATGCTCGGGTACCCGCCCGAGAACTTCCGGCACTATTCCGATTTCACCGCACTCCTCCACCCGGACGATTACGAGCCGGCCATGCAGGCCATGCGGGACCATATCGGGGGGAAGGACCCGCGTTATCGTGCCGACTACCGGATCCGCATGGCTGACGGGAACTACCGGTGGTTCCGGGACGTTGGCGGCATCACGAAGCGCCACACGGACGGATCTCCGGCAACGCTGACCGGCATTGTCATCGATATCACTGCGGGCAAAAAAGCCGAGGAGGCCCTTGTCGAGAGCGAGAAGAAATTCCGGATCTTTGCCGATTACACGTTCGACTGGGAGTACTGGATACGGCCGGACGGCACGTTCCAGTACATTTCACCCTCATGCGAGCGGATCACCGGATATACACCGGAAGAGTTTTCACAGGATCCGGATCTGCTCAAAAAAATCGTCCATTCCGATGATCAACTCAGGGTTTTCTCCCATTACGATGCCGGGCACAAAGATGACGATGCTGAAGAGAGTATCGAGTTCCGCATCATAACGAAGGATGGGCACACGGTCTGGATCGGCCATGTCTGCCACCCCCTTGTCTCCGCTGATGGAACATATCTTGGCAGGCGCGGGAGCAACCGCGATATAACTATCCGGAAACAGACGGAGGCCGAACTGCTCGAGCGGGAGACCCGGTTCCGTGCCCTTATTCAGAACTCCTCGGATATTATCCGCATCCTGGACGGGAACGGTCTTGCTATCTACGAATCCCCATCGGCGGCGCGGATCCTCGGGTATCCTCCGGGATACATGATCGGCAGGGATCCGATGGACCTCATCCACCCTGAGGATATCGGGCGGGTGCACGCGGATCTCCGGCAGGTGTACGACCGGACCAACTCCGGAACACCGGTTGAGTTCCGCATCCGCAAGGCGGACGGGGACTATCTCTGGGTCGATGCCATCGGGACCAACCTTCTCGATGTCCCGGCGATTAACGGGATTGTCATCACCACGCGCCCGATCCAGCTGCGGAAGGAGGCAGAAGAGGCGCTCCATGAGAGCGAGGAACGCCTCCGTCTTGCCCTTGAAGGCGCTGACATAGCTTCGTGGGACTGGGACTTAAAGACCGGAAATGCGGTCTTCAGCGACACCTATTATACGATGCTCGGGTATGAACCCGGTGAGTTTCCCGCAACGTACGAGGGATGGTCTTCGCTCATGCACCCGGATGACCGGGAGAAGGTGCTGCCGGACCTGAAACGACAGATTGAGCAGAAACAGGCACTGTGCGAGATTGAGTACCGGGTTCTTGCAAAGGACGGGAACTGGCTCTGGATACTCGGGAGGGGCAAGATTGCCGGTTTCGATGAACATGGTATACCCGCACGGATGACCGGTATCAACATCGACATCACGAACCGGCGGCTGATGGAGTCCGAGATCCGGTCCCTGAACACGGTGCTCGAACAGCGGGTGAAGGACCGGACGGAAGCCCTCTCGCGGGCTAATGAGGCACATGAGGAAGAGAATGCCCAGCGCCTTGAAGCCGAGCAGAAACTCAGGGCATCGGTGGACGAGAAGAGCCTGCTCTTAAAGGAGATCCACCACCGGGTCAAGAACAACCTCCAGATCATTGCCAGTCTCTTAAACCTCCAGTCACGGTATATCAAAGACGAACAGACCCTCAACGCGATAAGGGAAAGCCAGAACCGGGTCAAGGCAATGGCGCTCGTCCACGAGAAGCTCTACCGCGCAGAGGATATCTCCCATATCAGTCTCGAGGACTATGTGAAGTACCTGGCCAACGGCCTGTTCCAGTTTTACGATGCAAAGACCCGTGGGATACGGCTCTCGCTCGATATCCGGGAGGTCAACGTGGATATCAATTCAGCCATTCCCCTTGGACTCATCATCAATGAGCTCATCTCGAACTCGCTGAAATATGCCTTCCCGGAAGGAAGGAAAGGAGAGATTTCGATATCAATGAGGAAGACCGGCCCCGACATCACGGTTGTCTTCAGGGATACCGGCATCGGCCTTCCCGCAGACCTGGACTGGCAGAACACCCCGTCCCTGGGCCTCCGGCTTGTCACCACGCTGGTCGACCAGATGAACGGGACGATTGAACTCGACGGGAGCGGCGGCACAAAGTTCACGATGATCATGCACGAGAAGGTCTGACGGAAACGAGGATAGTATGAACCTGCAGGAGATACGGGTGAGCGAACAGGGGTGGCGTGCCGTCATCGTCATTCTCTCGATAGCAGTCCTCCTCCTGACCGTCTGGTGCCTGTCGCATGGCATCACGATCATCTTCATGCACCTGTATTATTTCCCGATTGTCCTCCTCGCGTACCGGTACCGGTGGAGAGGATTGTATCTCTCGGTACTGCTCGGCCTTGCCTATCTCGGTCTTGTCATGGTTTACGAAACCGGCCAGCCCGACGTCATCTCCGGGGCGCTGTACCGGTTCCTCGTCTTTGTCGGAATAGCGGCGGTAATCGCATGGCTCTCAGACCGCCTGCATGGTGCAGAAGAGGCAGCGCAGAAGAACCGGCAGTTCCAGGAGAACGTTATCGCCAACGCGACGGTCTGGATCTCGGTCCTTGCCCCGGACGGGACGATCCTGGTCTGGAACGATGCGGCCGAGGCGATCAGCGGATACAAAAAAAGCGATGTGGTAGGTAAAAGGACCATCTGGAAACAGCTGTACCCGAATCCTGAATACCGCAGGAACGTAACTGCGGAGATCACCCGGATCATCGACCGGGACAACTATCTCGAGAACGTCGAGACCGTAATCCGGTGCGAAAACGGGGCTGTCAGGACGATTGTCTGGAACACCCGCAGCATGCGGGATCCTGCCGGCACGGTCACCGGCTATATCGCCATCGGCCGGGATGTAACCCCCCAGAAAGAAGCCGAAAGGCGTGCCGGGGAAAGTTCACAGTTCCTCGAGACCATGATCGACACGCTGCCAATGCCCATCTTCTTCAAGGACCGGGATGGCAGGTATGTGGGATGCAACCCCCCATTTGAGCAGTATATCGGGATTACGCGGGACCAGCTGATGGGAAAAACCGTGTATGATATCTCCCCAAAAGACCTGGCAGACCGGTATGCAGCCGCTGACCGCAAGGTGCTTGAAAACCCTGCCCCGCAGCGGTACGAGACCCAGGTGCAGTATGCCGACGGCTCACGCCATGATGTGATCTTCTACAAGGCGCCGTATTACAACCAGGACGGATCTGTTGCCGGGCTCATCGGGGCGTTCCTTGACATCACCGAACGCAAACAGATGGAAACGGCATTGCGGGAGAGTGAGTCATTTAACCGCGGCCTTGTCGAGAACCTCCCGGAATATCTCTGTGTGTATGGCGTGGACGGGAGGATACTTTTCGTCAACCCGGCCTCGGCCCGGGCTCTCGGGTATGACCCGGAGGCCGTCATCGGTACCCATTTACTGTCCTATATTCCGGCAGAGTACCATGCCAGCATCCTGGAGAAGATAAAGGCCCGCATCGGGGGTGACACATCGTCCTATGAGATAGAACTGGTTGCACGCGACAAAACGAGGAGGACTGTCATAGTCAAAGCGGCCCCTGTCCATTACCAGAACAATCCGGCGGTCCTCCTTCTCCTGGTTGACATTACCGGCCGCAAGAGGGAAGAGGACGCCCTCCGGCGCTCCAATGTCATGCTTGAGACCCAGCAGGAGACCTCGACGGACGGCATCCTGGTTGTTGACGAAGCCGGTCAAATCCTCTCGTTCAACCGCCGGTTCGTGGAGATCATGGGCATCCCGCCGGACATAATCGCATCCCGCGACGATTCACGGGTCCTTGCCTTTGCCACCCGGAAGATGGCTGACCCGGAGGGCTTCCTTGCCCGGGTACAGTATCTCTACGAACACCGCGGGGAGAAAAGCCGGGAGGAGATCCGGCTGTCCGACGGCCGCACGCTCGAACGCTATTCCGCCCCGATGCTTGGCGAGGATGACCGTTACTTCGGGCGGGTCTGGTATTTCCACGACATCACCGAGCGCAAGAATGCCGAAACTGCCCTGAAAGCCAGCGAGGCCCTCCTCAACGAGGTCGGCCGGCTGGCGCATATCGGCGGGTGGGAACTCGACCTTGCTTCGCAGAAGGTTCGCTGGACCGAGGAAACATTCCGGATTCACGATTTACCCGTGGGCGGGCCGATTGACATAGGAAAGGCAATCCTTTATTTCGATGAGCCGGGAAGGCAGGAGCTTATTACCGCGATCGACCGGTGCACAGAGACCGGGGAACCCTATGATCTCGACCTGCCCTTCACCAGCGCCACCGGACGGCACCTCTGGACCCGGGCCATGGGCAGGGCTGAACGGGTAGATGGAACCATAACAAAACTGACCGGGACGTTCCAGGACATTACCGATTTGAAGGTAGCCCGGGATCGTATTCAGGAGCTCCTGCGGATCCAGGAAGAGCAGCTCCGAATCATCAACACCAGCCCGGCCGTTTCCTTCCTGTGGCGGGCGGAGGAGAACTGGCCGGTCGACATGGTGAGTGAAAATATCTCCCAGTTCGGGTACACCCGGGACGACTTCCTCACCGGGCGTGTCCTGTACAGTGCCATCATCCACCCGGAAGACCTGGGGCGCGTGGGATCCGAAGTGGAATACAACAGCACCCATGGCATCGACGATTATTCACAGGAATACCGGATCTCCGCAAAGGACGGGACGCTCTTCTGGGTGGATGATTACACCCACATACGGCGGGATGCTTCAGGGAAGATCACCCATTACGAGGGAGTTGTTCTCGACATTACCGAACGGAAACGGGCCCAGGAAGCCCTTTTCACAAGCGAACGCCGGAGCGCCACGCTGCTTTCGGCAATCCCGGATATGATGTTCATCATCTCGCGGGACGGTGTGTACCGCGACTTCCGGGTTCCCGATCCCTCTGTTCTTGCCGTACCCGCGGAGAAGATCATCGGCACCAATGTCCGGGACTCCGGGTTCAGCAGGGAAGTAACGGAGGTGATACTGCATTATATCGAACAGGCGCTCGGCACAAAGCAGCTCCAGGTGTTTGAGTACGGGCTCCTCCTCCCTGCCGGGCAGCGGCAGTACGAGGCGCGCCTGGTTGCCATGAGCGAGGACGAAGTCCTCGGTATCGTGCGGGATATCACCCAGCGCAAACTGGCCGAGAAGGAACGGGAGGAGGTCCGGGGATGGCATGAGGGACTTAACAGGATTCTCACCGGGGTACTCGCCCAGGCCCCCCTCGACGAAAAACTGAAAATTGTTACGGACGGTGTTGTAGAAACATTCGGGGCCGATTTCTGCCGCATCTGGCTGATCGACAAGGGAGACCGGTGCGATGCCGGGTGTATGCATGCGGCGGCGACCGAAGGCCCGCATGTATGCCGGTACCGGGACCGGTGCCTGCACCTGCGGGCAAGTTCGGGACGGTACACCCACCTCGACGGGAAAGCTCACCGCCGGGTCCCGTTCGGCGCCTACAAGATTGGCCGGATAGCATCCGGTGAAGAGAGCAAATTCCTGACCAACGATGTCCAGCACGACCCCCGGGTCCATGACCACGCCTGGGCTGCCGATCTGGGGCTGGTCGGGTTCGCCGGCTACCAGCTCAAGCCCCCGGCAGGCGATGTTCTGGGGGTTTTTGCCCTCTTCACCAGATTCCCCATCCCCCCGGATATGGATGCCCTGCTCGATGTGCTCAGTCATGCGATATCCATGGTCATCCAGAAAGACCGGGCGGACCGGGCACTTGTCGAGAGCGAACGCCAGACCCGGGAGTCCCGCCAGCTCTTTGCCGATATCATCAGTTTCCTGCCGGACCCCACATTCGTTATCGATAAAAATGGTATCGTGCTTGCATGGAACCGGGCTATGGAACAGCTGAGCGGTGTCCCGGCTGAGGACATCCTGGGAAGAGGTGACCACGAATACAGCCTCTGGCTGTACGGGAAACGCCGCCCGATCGTGATCGACCTTGTCCTGCACCCCGATCAGGACGCCGGCCGCATGGGCTACCTTAATATCCGCCGCGACGGGTCCACGCTCGTAGCCGAGACAAAGGTGACCCTGCAGTCAGGAAGAGAGATCGCCCTCTCGCTCGTCGCATCCCCGCTTGTCGACGAGATGGGGGCAGTAACCGGCGCAATCGAGTCGATGCGGGACATCAGCAGCATCAAGAAGACGGAGGCCGAACTGGCGCGACTGAATGCGAATCTTGAGAAGATCGTGAAGGAGCGGACACGGGCCCTGGAGGAAGAGATTATCCAGCGCAAATACGCTGAACAGGAAGTCCAGTCCGCGCTTGAATATACCCGGTCCGTCATCGAGGCCAACCCCGATCTTATGGTAGTCCTTGATATGGAGGGGCGCATCCTTGACATCAATGCAGCCGGTAAGACGCTGACCGGCATTGCCCGCGAAGAACTCCTTGGCCAGAAGTACTTCGGTTACCTTGAGGATGACGGCACCCTTGAGACCGCGTTTGACCGCCTCATGAGAGACGGTTCTATCGAGAACTTTGTCCGCATCCGGCATACCGACGGGCACCGTACTCCCCTGTCGGTCCATGCCATCGTGGTCCGGTGGAGCGGGAATATCCCGGACCGGATCATCGTTTCCGCCCACGACATCACGAAACAGAAGGCAGATGAAGCGGCTATCAAGGCCTCACTGGACGAGAAAGTCATCCTGCTGCGGGAGATCCATCACCGGGTCAAGAACAACCTCCAGATCATCATCAGCCTGACAAACCTCCAGATGCGCAACTCGACGGATCCCTCCGTCAAACAGATGATGGCGGAGACCCAGAACCGGGTGAGGGCAATGTCGCTTGTCCACGAGAAGCTCTACCGCTCCGAGAGCCTCTCGCAGATTGACTTCGCCGAATACACACGCTTCCTCGCAACCCAGCTCTTCTCATTCTATACCATCGATACCCGGCGGGTGAACCTGGATGTGACACTCCGCAGGATGATGGTGGACATCAATACGGCTGTACCCCTGGGACTCATCATGAATGAACTGGTCTCCAATGCCCTGAAGCACGCGTTCTCCGATGGAAGGAAAGGGACGCTGGCGATCCGTGGCGGAACGGATGAAAAAGGACAAATTACCCTGGTTATCGGTGACGATGGCGTGGGGGTCCCCCCCGACTTTGACCTGCAGAACAGCCCGACGCTCGGCATGCGGCTTGTTACCAGCCTTGTCGACCAAATCGGGGGTTCAATCACGCTTGATACCCGGAACGGGACGGTCTTTACCATCGCCGCGAGCATACCCCCATACGGGGGTGGAAAGGAATGACCCGTCAGGGCACCGGGCCCGTACCGGCAGGAACCGCCCGTAACCAGAAGTCCGCACATGTCGAGGAAGCGCTGCGCCAGAGCGAGGAGCGGTACCGGCATCTCCTTGAAGCGGTAACGGACTATGTCTTCTCGGTCCGTGTTGAGAACGGGGTTCCTGCCGGGACCATTCACGGGCCGGGCTGCGAAGCAGTGACCGGGTATTCCCCAACGGATTTCATGAATGATCCCGGCCTCTGGCTCCGCATGGTGATAGCGGAAGACCGCCCGGTTGTCACCGGTCAGGCCGGGCGACTTCTCGCCGGGGAACACCCCCCGCCCGTCGAGCACCGCATCATCCGTAAGGATGGCGAGGTCCGGTGGGTATCCAACACGCTGGTCCCGCAGGCAGACACTGCCGGGAACCTCTCCGGCTATGACGGGCTCATAAAAGATATCACACCCCGTAAGGTGGTAGAGCTTGCGTTTGCCAAGAGCGAGGCACAGCTCGATGCCATCATCCGGGCGTCCCCCATCCCGATGTTTGTGATCGACAACCGCCACCGGGTGATCTCATGGAACCGGGCACTGGAGAAGTCCACCGGAATCCGTGCACGGGACGTCCTTGGCACGAACCGGCACTGGATGGCGTTTTACGACCATGAACGGCCCTGCCTGAGCGACCTGCTGGTCGAAGGGGCGGAAGCGAAGATCCCGGAGATGTACGGGGGAAAGTTCCGGCGCTCCGAAACGGCAGATGGGGCATATGAAGCGACTGACCACTTCCCGCGGATGGGCACTGCCGGGAGATGGTTGCACTTCATTGCCGCACCAATTGCTGACACCAGCGGCGTACTGATCGGTGCAGTTGAGACTCTCGAGGACATCACGGATCTTGTCGAGGCCCAGGCCGAACTGAAGGAGAGCGAGGAGCGGTACAGCGCCCTCTTCTCGAACAATTACTCGGTCTCGCTCCTGATCGACCCGGACTCCGGGAGGATCGTGGATGCCAACGATGCGGCCGTGCGGTATTATGGCTATCCCCGCGACACGCTCCTGTCGATGGGGATCTACGACCTGAACCGGCTCCCGCGCGAGAGGGTAGTGCGCAATCTCGTGCGGGCAAAGGACGAGAAGGCCAAGCATTTCTCATCAGTCCACTACCGTGCGGATGGGGAGCGGAGGTACGTGGAAGTGTATTCGGGGCCGATCCGCGTACAGGGCCGACCGCTTTTCTATTCGATCATCCATGACATATCCGATCGCCGGCGTGCAGAGCAGGCCCTCCGGGAGAGCGAGGAACGGTACAGCGCCCTCTTCTCGAACAGCAACTCGGTCACCCTCCTCATCGACCCGGACTCCGGCAGGATCGTGGATGCCAACGATGCGGCCGAGCGGTATTACGGGTACCCGCGCGAGACGCTGCTATCGATGGGAATCTATGACCTGAACCGTCTCCCGCGCAACCGGGTAGTGCGCAATCTCGTGCGGGCAAAGGACGAGAAGGCCAAGCATTTCCAGTCAGTCCATTACCGTGCTGACGGGGAGCGGCGGTATGTGGAAGTGTATTCGGGGCCGATCCGCGTACAGGGCCGACCGCTCTTCTACTCGATCATCCATGACATCACGGACAGCCGCCTTGCCGTGGAGGCGCTGCGGGAGAGCGAGGAGCGGTACCGGACCCTCATCGAGCAGCTGCCGGATTATGTCATCGTCCACCGGAACGGCCTTTTGCTGTATGTCAACCCGGCCGGGGCAGCCACCATGAACTATGATCCCAAAGCCCTCCTGGGAAAACCGATCTTTGATCTCATTGCACCGGAATCCCATGAGATCACCCGGCAGGCGGTGCTCCGGCGGATGAAGGGGGAGGATGTGCAGCCGTACGAGATCCGGATCGCTGCCCGGGACGGAACGTTCCACTCGGTCCTTGTCCACGGAGCGCTGATCCAGTATGAGGGGGCACCGGCAAGCATCAACGTGCTCACCGACATAACTCCTCTTAAAAAAGCCGATGAAGCTATCCGTCGGGCAAACGAGGATCTCGAGAAACGGGTCCGGGAACGGACGGAGGAACTGAGCCGGGCAAACGAACTGCTGCTCAGCGAGATCGCTGCACGGAAGAATGCTGAACAGGAAATCACCCGATCGCTTGATGAGAAGGTCCTCCTGCTCCGCGAGATCCACCACCGCGTCAAGAACAACCTCCAGATCATAGCAAGCCTCCTGAAGCTCCAGTCGCGGTACATCACGGACCAGAAAGTCCTCGAGTCGATCCAGGACAGCCAGAGCCGGGTCCGGGCCATGGCTCTGGTGCACGAGCGTATTTACCGGTCACACAACATTTCCGATATCAACCTCCGGGAATACCTCAACTACCTGACACGGCAGATCTCGCAGTTCTATCATACCCGCCAGTTCCCGGTCACCATGTCGGTGGAGATGGAAGACCTGGTTGCCAACATCGATACCGTCATCCCGATCGGGCTCATTATGAATGAGCTGATATCCAACTCGCTCAAGCATGCATTCCCGGACAGCAGAAAAGGGACTATCCGGATCCAGTGTACCGCACAGGAACCGGATATCCTTCGTTTCATCTACCATGACAGCGGGGTGGGGATGCCCCGGGGGCTTGACTGGAAGACCACGGAATCCCTCGGGCTCCGGCTTATCAACAACCTCGTGGACCAGCTGGATGGCAGTATCGAACTGGAGGAGGGAGAGGGCACAACCTTCTCCATCATGGTTCACCGGAAACAGGATTATTCGGATACCTGATCCCCGTATTCCCCCCCGGCCCGCTGCTGCAAGAACGAAGAAGCCTGCGCTCTCCGCCCTCTTCCCGCTGCCCCGGCGGGCAACCGGGCCGGTCCGGGAAAGATGAATTATGCAAAGGTTTATCCCGTATCCTTCAGGATTTCTGATTGCTCACAAAAGAGAATAATCATGGAGTCCCCTTCCATATTCATTGTCGAGGACGAGGCGATCGTTGCCGACGATATCCGGGAGACCCTCAGAGGGCTCGGGTACTCAGTTGCCGGGACGGCAAAGAGCGGTGAATCTGCACTCGAGAAGATCGCCGAGTCACGCCCGAATCTTGTCCTGATGGACATCCATATCGCTGGAAAAATGGACGGGATCGAGACCGCGGCAGTGGTGCACGCCACCTGGAACATCCCCGTTGTCTTCCTGACCGCATATGCAGATAATGCCCTCCTCGAACGGGCAAAGAAGACCGAGCCGTACGGGTACCTCATCAAACCCTACGATGACCGCGGGCTCCAGTCCACCATCGAGATGGCCCTTTACAAGTTCCGCGCGGACGAGCGGGTACGGGACAACGAAGCCCTTGTCCGTTCGCTCCTGAACCTGAACAGCGAGCCGGTCTTCATCCTTGACCGGGACACCCGGGTGCTGGCGAGCAACGATGCCCTGACTGCCCGGGGGCCCGGCGGGACCACCCCGCCGGCCATGACCCTTGACACCCTTGCATCGTCCGGCATGATATCCCCCGAACTCCGGGCGGCGGTGCAGGCACACTTCTTCGACCCGGCACCGTTCCGTTTTGTCGAGGAATACCAGGGAAAATGGATCTCGCACGCGATCACCCCGCTTCTGGACCAGAACAACCGGATCACCCGCTGCGCTGTTGAGAGTTACGACATCACTGAGGTGAAAAAGCGTGAGCTTGACCTGGCCGGCCTGACAACACAGCTGGAGAGCGAGAAGCAGTCGCTGCTGCTCTTCAGCGCGATGCTCGACAGCATGGACGACTTTGTGATAGCAACGGACATGATGGGGGCCATCCTCTATGTCAACAGGACGTTCCATGAACGCTTCGGGTACAGCATCGAGGACGTATCCGGCAAACACATCGGGGCCCTCAAGGACCCGGCGGACGCGTTTGCCCTCGACACCAATGCATTCTTCGTGGACAAGAAACGGGTCTGGAGCGGGAATGTTACGCTGATGAGCAAGTTCGGCCTCGCGATCCGGACTCTCCTCAAGAGCACACCGGTGGCCCTTGACCGGCACAATGTTTGCCGGGTCTTTGTCTTACGGGAGCGGCTCTCCTGAAGCGGACCTTTTGCACTGCAGCCAGGGCAATCCCCGCCCCGGACGGGGCACCACTCCCCGGAACACGGGTCCTTTGTCAATAACCTTTATACTATTTCATAGGTATTCATTGTCTTATTCAGGGGATGGATCTCTGCAATGCCACCGGCGTCTGTCTTTATCGTCGAGGATGAATTGATCGAAGCAGAGGACATACGCCAGACCCTTGAAAGCCTGGGATATGCCGTCTCCGGCATCGCCCGGTCCGGGGAGGTCGCGCTGGAAAGACTGGGCGTGATCCGGCCGGATCTTGTGCTCATGGACATCCACCTGGCCGGGGGGATCGATGGCATTGAGGCGGCAGAGAAGATCCATACCCTCTACAACATCCCCCTCATCTATCTCACCGCGCATGCCGATGAAGCGAGCCTTGAACGGGCGAAAGTCACCGAGCCCTACGGGTATGTCATCAAGCCATTCGATGAGCGGGAACTGCACTCATCCATCGAGATGGCGCTCTACAAGCACCGGATGGGGGAACGGGAGCGGGAGAACGAGCGGACAATCCGGGTACTCGCCAACGCAATCCCGGATGCGGTGATGCTCATCAGCCCGGATAATCGTATCCTTGCCCTCAACGATGCCATGGCTCTCCGTCTTGAGGGCGGGTATCCCGTGCTCCAGGACAAACCGCTCATCCGGTTCGACAGCCACGGGTGTCTCACCAGCCTGGAATCGCAGATACACCAGGTCATGCAGTCCGGCCGCCCCGTGCGTTTCGAGGAGCGGTGCGGGGACGAGTGGTTCGAGATCTCGGTCATCCGGGTTGGCAGTGGAGGCGACCTCCCGTACGGGATCCTTGTCCAGTACCATGATATCACTGATCACAAGCAGTTTGAGGGCCGCCTCAAAACGGAGGGCATCACCCGGATCGAACAGAACATGGAGCAGTTCCAGATCCTCAACGACCAGATACGCAACCCGCTCCAGGCGATCATGGGATACGTTATGCTTGACTGTGAAGGGAACCGGGAGCGGATCATCCAGCAGGTAGGTGTCATCGATTCTCTCGTCAACCGCCTCGATCATGGCTGGGTTGAGTCGGAGAAGGTCCGCCAGTTCCTCGTCCGTCACTACCGGGACAGCACGGACCGGCTCCCTGACACAAGGGAAGGCCGGGGATGATCCTGGTAGCGGACCGGCATCATGGCCGGGAATGCCGGAAGGAACATTGATGAAGGAGCATTACCAAGGGAGAGAATGATGGAGAAACCGGCGCTGTTCATTGTTGAAGACGAAGCGATCGTTGCAAATGATATCAAGGAGACCCTTCTCAGTCTCGATTACCGGGTGGCAGGAATCGCCAAATCCGGCGAGATCGCGCTCGAGAAGATCCGAGAGACACGCCCCGATCTTGTTCTCATGGACATCCACCTTGCCGGGAAGATGGACGGGGTCGAGACCGCCGGACAGGTCCATGTATTGTATAATATTCCCGTGATTTACCTGACTGCCTACGCGGACAAGATCCTGCTGGACCGGGCAAAGGTGACCGAACCGTACGGGTATGTCATCAAGCCATACGATGAACGTGAGCTCCATTCGGTCATCGAGATGGCACTCTACAAACACACGATCGAACGTGAGATCAAGAAACGCGACTCCATCCTCTTTGCGGTCAGTTCGGCGGTCGAATGGCTCCTGCGGATCTCCCGGAGCGAATCGGCTGCACTCCCGGAGGAAGAGGTGTTTCCGGCAGATGCGATGCGTGACATTCTCGAACCGATCGGGCTTGCGCTGGATGCCGGGGCGATCACGATATTCCGGGTGCAGACCCCCCCGTCTGGTATAACCGGCATCAGTCTCATCTATGAATGGGGCAGCCCGGATTATCACCCGGCGCTCTTTAAGCCGGAACTGAAGGGCTTTTCTTACGCCTCGATGGGCCTCCACCGGTGGGAGGGACTGCTGAACCGGGGCGAGGTTGTTGTTGCAGCGCCGGGATCTTTTCCGGACGAGGAGAGGCCGCTCCTCCGCCATCTTGGTGTAGCTTCCGGTGTGATAATTCCGGTATTTGTCCGGGACGCATTCTGGGGTTTCATCGGGTTCTTCGATCTGCAGGAACGGACCCGTTCTTTGGATGAGATCGAGGCATTGCGGATCACCGCCAACCTGCTCGGGGCAGCAATGGGATACAGGTAGCGGTTGGAATGAGCGCGGAACCTGCAATATTCGTTGTTGAGGACGAGGCAATTGTCGCAAGCGACATCAGGGAGACCCTGCTCGGGCTCGGCTACCGGGTAGCCGGTTCGGCAAAGACCGGTGAGGCGGCGATCGAGAGCATTGAGCGTGCCCGCCCCGATCTGGTCCTCATGGATATCCACCTTGCCGGGGCTATGGACGGTATCGATACCGCGGGACAGATCCATTCGCGGTTCGGGATACCCGTGATCTACCTGACCGCATATGCTGACCGGGACCTGCTCGAACGGGCAAAGGGAACCCAGCCGTTCGGGTACCTGATCAAGCCGTATGATGAACGGGCCCTTCATTCTGCAATTGAGATTGCGCTCTACAAGCACCGGATGGAACGCAGGCTCATCGAGAGCGAGGAGACGACCCGGGTGATGGTGAACGCGACCACGGACTTCCTCTTCCTCATCAGTGCCGATGGCCGGTTTCTGGTGGTCAACGAAACACTTGCTGAAGCTGCCGGGTCATCGCCGGACGACCTGAAGGGGACCAGCGCCTACGACCTGGTCGGGCTCAAGGTGCTCTCACCCCGGATGGTCTGCTGGCACCTTGATCCCAAGGGCGAGAAGCGTATCGGTTTTGAGGAACAGCTGGGCCACAGCTGGTATGATGTCATCATCTACCCCGTGTACGGGAAGAGCGGCCTTGCGGAGAAATATGCAGTCAGCGTCCGGAACATCACGGCAAAGAAACAGGCCGAAGAGCAGACAAAACAGAATGCAGAATACCTCCGGACCATGATCGAGGATGCAAGCGAGGTCGTCATCATGCTCAACCCGGATGGCACCTTCGCCCAGCAGAGCCCGTCGTTCAGGAAAGCCCTCGATTACCCGGCAACCGAGAGCCTCAGGCGTTCCTTCTTCGACCATGTCACCATTGCCGAGTTCCAGCAGGCAAAACAGGTCTTCTCGGAAGTCCTCATCCATCCCGGGATGGCAAAGCCCATCCAGCTGAAGTTCGAGCGGTTCGACGGCTCATTCATCAGCATCCGGGGAATTCTGAGTAACCAGTCCGATAATCCGTTTGTCGGGCGGATCGTGCTGAACGGGTGGGTTGAGTAGGATGAAGGAACCATGCGGTGCAGGAAGTGATCTGCCGGAGAATTCCGAAGAGGGAACTCCTCCGCTCTCGGTATTTATCGTCGAGGACGAAGCCATTGTTGCGGATGACCTGAGGGAGACGCTCAAAGGGCTTGGTCATACCGTTGCAGGCACGGCGGTTACCGGGGAAGCAGCGGTCAGCCGTATCCTTGAGACAAAGCCGGGGCTCGTCCTGATGGATATCCATCTCGGCGGGCGCATGGACGGGGTTGAGGCAGCTGCAGAGATCCGCAGGAATTGCACCGTACCGATCATCTACCTCACGGCATATGCAGACAGCAAGCTGCTTGCCCGCGCAAAACTGACCCAGCCGTACGGGTACCTGATCAAACCCTACAACGAACGCGAGCTTGAGTCCGTTATCGAGATGGCGGCATACAAATATGCCATGGACTGCCGGCTCCGGGAGAGCGAAGAGCGCCTCCGGGCCCTCAACGAGGAACTGGAGAACCGTGTCGCCGAACGCACGATCACCCTGCAGCAGCAGGTGGAGTTCCTGCAGCAGCTCATCGATACCATCCCGGCGCCGGTTTACTACAAGGACACTGCCGGCAGGTATCTCGGGTGTAACAACGCATTCCTCGCCTACACCGGCCTCCAGAAGCGGGATATGATCGGCAGGACCGATGCCGGGATCTTCCCCTCAGACATGGCAGTCCTTTCCGGAGAAAAAGACCAGCAGTTATTGAGCCGCCGGGGGATCCAGGTGTACCAGACCCGGTTCCCCCACGCCGACCACTCGCTGCGGGACGTGATATTCAAGAAAGCCACGTTCAACGATGCAGCCGGCTCAATCGCCGGGGTCATCGGGGTCATGATCGACATCTCCGACCGGACGCATGCCGAGGTGGCGCTCGCGGAGAGCGAGGCCCGGTTCAATGCCCTTGCCGCCGACATGGAGGAACTGGTCTTCCGCTGTACTCCCGACCGTACCTGCACGTACGCAAACCCGGCGTTCCTCCAATATTTCAGCCGCAGGGAAGAAGAGACGGTCGGGCACCTCTTCATGCCCGCGTTTCCCCAGCTGGACCAGGTGCGGCTGAAGAAACATCTTACAACCCTTGTCCCGGACAACCCGTCCGGTGCCATAATGCTTCCGGTGATCCTGCCGGACGGAAGCACGCGGGAGTTTCACTGGCTGGTCCGGGCATTCTTTGACAGCAGCGGCGATGTTTCCGAGTACCAGTACGTCGGAAGCGAACACCCGCGGGCCCGCCCGGCCGATTAAAAACCCCTCTGTTCACCGGTCTCCCTTCCGGGTTACTACTACGGGAACGATCCGGGGGCAAGGGGAACAATCATCAGAGCGGGGATATGTGCTCCTGCATCAGGACGAGCAGGTGACGGTTGTCCCCCACGTCTTCGCGGATGAAGCCTGTCTTTATTGCAACCGTCCGCAACCGTCCGCTCTTCGTGGTGACCTTGGCAAGCGGAGGGAGGTAATGGAGTGCCTCGAGAGAGAGGAGTCCCTTCACGGTCTCGTCCACCGGTCCGGCTGCGGTCGAGACGGTCGGGCTTACCTGGGAGAAGAACTTCTTACCCCGCAGTTCTTCCTGCGTCCACCCGAGGAGTGTTTCGGCCGCGGAGTTGGCAAAGACCACCGCGTTCTGCATGTCCAGGATGATCCCCGCATCAGGTGCCTTGGTCAGGAGCAGCTCCACGTTCTCCCGGTTCGATCCCGCCCGGTCCCGCATACGGCGGCGGTAGATGGCAAGCTCGATGTTCGAGTACAGTTCGCGGGGATTGTATGGCTTGACGAGGTAGCTGAACGAGCCGGTCTTGATTGCACGTTTTACCGTCTCATCATCGGCATAGGCGGTCAGGAAGATGACCGGGACATCCATCAGGGCATTGATCTTCTCCGTTGTCTGGATGCCGTCCATATCCCCCTTGATATGGATGTCCATCAGGATGACATCCGGCCGGTGGGCGGTTGCAAGGCTGATGGCCTCGGCACCGGTAACAGCAATTCCAGCAACCGAGTATCCCATCTTCGTCAGCACAGCCTGGAGAGAGAGTGCCACAACCCCCTCGTCTTCAACTATAAGGATCTTCTTCTCCTGCATGGAAATCAGTGCCATCCCGAGAGCATACAACGTCTTTACATCTTGTAGTGGTATGGTGGCTAATAATAATATCCCTGATATCGTTCAGGTTAAACCGGAGCCTGATGGTTTCTCTCCATGGATGATCCTCGATCATGACCGGCGGATCTGTATGCGA
Source organism: uncultured Methanoregula sp. (assembly GCA_964448885.1). GTDB lineage: Archaea > Halobacteriota > Methanomicrobia > Methanomicrobiales > Methanospirillaceae > Methanoregula. The sequence continues at coordinate 31,014 of CAYVAQ010000014.1, forward strand.
CCCCGGTCCTCCCGGTATGCCTTACACTGTTGGAAACCCGCGGTATCCTTTATATTATCCCACCGGTAAGTATGACCTGAGGACTGCGGGTTATGCCGGTCGCCCGGGCCGGAAACTATCCCGCCTCAGGCTGAGATGGTTTTATGAAAGACATATCCTGGTGGAAACTCTTCTGGCTCTATATCATCGCCGTATTCACGCTGGAGATCATTTTTGCTACGTTCTTCTCCCTGCAGCACGGGATCATCGAGATCTTCCCCTATCTCTATATCCTGCCCATCATCCTCATCGCCCGGACCCATCCCCGGTTTGCCGTCTATTTCACCATCGTCCTTGGCTGGATCTATCTCGGGCTGGTCTTCTTCTTCATGCCGTTCGAGATACGGTCCTTTGCATCCAGTATCGCCTGGTTCTACATCTTTGTCACCATCGGTGTCGTCATCTCATCGCTCGCAGAGTCCAGCCGCCAGGAGACCGAGTTCCGGGAGATGTTCGACAACTCCCTTGCCGGTATCTTCACGATAACCATGGCGACGAAAAACTTCATCCGGCTGAATGCCCGGACCGCCACGCTCCTTGGCTATACCCAGAAGGAACTGGAGGGGACCGGATTCTCCCGGGTCTGGGTCAATACCAAAGAGATGGACGCCTTCTTCCGGCAGTTCCATGACCAGGGCAGGACCGATCCTGCAGAGGTTGCCCTGCAGAAAAAAGACGGCTCGAAAATATTCGTGCTCCTGACCGTCTCCCCTGCAGGGACATCCCGCCTGGTCTGCTCGATCATCGATATTTCGGATAAGAAGAAGATCCAGGACAACCTCATCGAGTCCGAACTCCGGTACCACATGCTCTTTGACAGTGCAACGGACATGATCTTCATCCATGAGCCCGACGGGACGATCCTCAACGCGAACCAGATCGCGTCCCGGCAGTCCGGCTACTCCACGGACAAACTCCGTACCCTCCGGCTTGAGGACCTTGGCCTCCTCCCGGATGGCGGACTGAGTGCGGCACAGAACACGGAGCTCCAGTCCAAAGGCTACATCCTCTTCGAATCGCTCCTCATGACAAAAGCCGGTGTCCCGCTGCCCGTTGAGGTGAGCAGCAAGGTTATCGAGTACGAGGGACGGCCGGCTGTACTGAGTACCCTGCGGGACATCACCCGGCGCCGGAGGGCGGAGATCGCGCTCCGGGAGAGCGAGATGCGGTACATGATGGTAGGCGACATGGTACCGTTCGGTGTCTGGGCATGCGATGAGAAAGGGCACTTCACGTACCTTTCCGACACGTTCCTCTCCCTGCTCGGGACAACGCTTGATGAGGTGCGGAGCCGGGGCTGGATGCACCTCCTCCCGCGGGAAGACCGTGACCGGACGCTCGCCGACTGGAACCAGTGCATCCAGACCGGGTCTTTCTGGGACTACGAGTACCGCGTGGTGGACAAGCTCAAACGGACCTGCATCGTGCTGAGCCGGGGTGCCCCGCATACCGACAACAGCGGGAAGATCACGTCGTGGGTCGGGATCCACCTGGATATCACGGAACGGAAGCGGTACGAGGAGCGGCTGGAAGCGTCGCTGCGGGAGAAGGAGGTCATCATCAAGGAGGTCCATCACCGGGTCAAGAACAATATGCAGGTGATATCGGGTTTCCTTGAGCTGCAGACCAATTATATCGATGACCCGGTTGCCGTAGAGAAGCTGAATGAATGCCAGCGGCGGGTCAGGACCATGGCCCTCGTCCACGAGAAGCTCTACCAGGCGAAGAACCTCGGCGTCATCAACGCGGGTGAATATATCCGGAGCCTGATCGCCGACCTGATGAACTCGTACCCGCTCGCAACGGCGGTTGACGTCAACGTTGAGATCGATGATGTCAATATGAACCTTGACATGGCTATTCCCTGCGGGCTCATTGTCAACGAACTGGTCACCAATTCGCTGAAGTATGCCTTTGCCGGCCGCCCGGAGGGCCGGCTCTCGCTTTCCCTGCACCATACCGAAGAGCATATGTTCCGTCTGGTCGTGCAGGACAATGGAGCTGGTCTCCCGGCAGACTTCGAGAGCCGCAGCAGATCAAGTCTCGGGATGCAGCTGGTCAATGTACTTGTGCACCAGCTGGGGGGGACGCTGAAAGCGGAAGGAAGCAACGGGGCGCGGTTCGAGATCGTGTTCCCGGAGAAGTTCTGAAAATGAAAAATGGGCAGGGGTGGCAGGGAATGTCAGTACGTCCTTCCAACCAGCGTTGCCTTCCCCGGCTTGCCGCAGACGATGCACTTCCCCTCGCCATCGGACACATAAGGCGACCGGACCTCTGTACCGAGGATGCTTGAGTTCGCCTTCTCCTCAATGGCATCGCCGCAGCCCCGCTCACGGCACCAGTGGACAACAGCGACTTTCCCGTCGTTGAGTGCGGCATTGAGGGCATCCATCGACTCCGCACTGACCAGGTGAGTCTTCGTGTGCTCGTCAGCTTTCGCCCGGATTGCGGCCGTGATCTCGCCAAGGGTCCGGGTGACCCCTTCGGTTATGGACGCACGGTCAAGCAGGACCTTTTCCCCCGACCTCTTGACGGCCATGACCTTGCCTCCGTCAACATCGCGGGGACCGAGTTCGAGCCGGAGCGGGACGCCCCGCAGCTCCCACCAGTAATACTTTGCGCCGGGACGCATGTCGCGGGTGTCCATCTTCACGCGGAAACCGGCTGCTTTCAGTTCTGCTTCGAGCTGCTGTGCCGAGGCAAGGACATCGTCATGCCGCTTGCCGATGGTGATCGGGACGATGATCGCCTGGACCGGGGCTGCTGCCGGCGGGAGGATGAGTCCCTTGTCATCGCCATGCATGCTGATGAGGGCGGCGATTGAGCGCTCGGAGATCCCGTAGCAGGTCTGGTTGGCGAGCTGCTGGGCGCCGTCCTTGTCCTCGTAGGTGATCCCGAAGGTTTTTGAAAAGTGGGTGCCCAGGTGATGGACGGTACCGATCTGGAGGGTCTTGCCGTTTGGCATGATCGCGTCAACCGCGATCGTGTAGTCTGCTCCGGGGAACTTGTCCCAGTCCGGCCGTTTCGAGATGGTTATGGGGATGCAGAGCCCGTCGTAGAACTCTTTGGTAAGTCCCAGTTCGTACTCGCACTGCGCCTCGGCATCGTCCCATGTGGCATGGACGGTGTGGGACTCCATGAAGGAGGTGATCTCGCGGAGGCGGATGAGCGGCCGGGTCTGCTTGGTCTCGCACCGGAAGGTGTTGACGATCTGGTAATACTTCATCGGCAGATCTGCATGGGAGCGGAGCCAGAGCGCGTACATCGGGTATATGGCGGTCTCGCTCGTGGGCCTGAGGGCAAGTTTGACGTCGAGGGGCGTTGTCCCGCCATGGGTGACCCAGTAGACCTCGTCCTCGAATCCCTTGATGTGTTCGGCCTCCTTCATGAACTCGTGTTCGGGGATCAGGAGGGGAAAGAGCGTCTCCTGGTGATCGCGGTCGAGGAGATCGCGGAGCCGGTTGTAGACATGCTTGCGGATCGCAAACCCGTACGGGTACCAGACATAGAGCCCTTTGACCGGGTACCGGACATCCATGATCTCGGCACGCCAGAGAATGTCGTTGAACCATCCGGAAAAATCTGATTTGGGGGGCAGAACGCCAGTGTCCTCATCCATTCAGGTAACCTTCTAAGCTACTAAATGTATGACAACCGGCGTAATAAAAGCCTCGACCCCTGCAGCGAGGAGGACGAGCGGGATGACGAGGACGATGAAGAGCCGGGCATAGGCACGGGCAGCCACGGCGGAATCCCCGGTCCCGTACCATTCCGCGATGAGGGACTGGGCAAGGAGGATGCCCAGGGCACCCGAGAGGATGAAGGCCGGGATCTCGAATATCCCGTGCGGCACGAGCGCTGCTGCGACAAAGACCGCCGAGTGACCCTTGCTCACGATCTGCATGATCGCACCGATGACGATCCCGTTCAGGCTCATGATGAAGATGGTGAGGATGCCAAACGATGCACCGCCGAAAAAGAGCAGGATGCACGCTTCAAGGTTGTTTGCGAAGAGCTTGGGGAACATGTCGAACGGGTTGGTCCCGTCCATGTTGCCGGCCACCTCCTTCTCAAAGAGTGCAAGGAGTTCCTCGCCCACCTGTGCATTCTGTGCCGATCCGATCCACCCGACGGTCAGCGTGGTGAAAAAAAGGAGGAACGTGATAACGATTGCGTTGGTGAGCGGCGAATCAAACATAGAGTACCATCCGGACCATGTCGCGGATACCCGGTGCGAACCCGACCACGATCATCGCCAGGAGGACGAGGTGCCAGAATGCGGGGTTCGCTTCCTTACGATACAGTTCCATGACATAAATGGCCGGGAAGAGGACGACGAGCTTGAGCGGATACATGACAAACGCGGTTCCGGTTGCGTCGATGAGTGTCGATCCGACGACATGCTGCTCAACGTACTGGACCGAGGGGTGGAGATCGATGCCATAACTCGTTGCACTGGCGTCCAGGAGCTGGCCGAAGAGGAGGGTGATATAGAGCGGATCGGCGACATATGCCCATTGCAGGACATACCGCATGAAGAGCCAGACAGCCGTAGTGGCAGCGAGTGCCATCAGCGGGATGATGCAGAGGATGAAGAGGTCGATGCCGCGGTGGTTCATTCCCCATGCAGCGAGAATGAGGGAGCAGACGATGAGGGCAAAGGTCCCGGCCCCGCCATAAAATGCGATGAAACTCTGAATCATCCCCTTCTTCACGAGGAAGAGGGCAAGGAACATCATCCCGATGGTGAAGAAGAAGAGGACGAAGTAGATGAGCGGGGTGATGAGGAGGAACTTCCAGCTGCCTGTTATCATGCCGGTGTCCTCGATAACCCTCACAACACCCCCCAGGATGACATACGGGATGGTGGCAAGGATGAATGCCTGGTCCACTTTTATGCCGATATCGGAAAGCCAGGTGGATGTGGAGAGCCACCGGTACAGCAGGTAGACGCCGGCAACGAGGATGACCGCGTAGGTGAGCGTGTCGACAATATTGTACGCCTGCCCCTGCGTGATGGGATCGATGTAGTATTTGTATATGAAATCAATAACCATTCATGATCTAGAATGAGTGCAGATGGGATAAAATTACTCAGGAAGAAAGGGATCGATACCTCCTCATGGATGCAGCTGCCCCGGGATGTGGTTGTCGGCCACGATGTCTATCCCCAGATCCCTTCCGTCTGCGCTGACCTGAAACTGGGATCCTCCGCACTCCTGATCTCGGGCAGGGGCACCATGAAGACGGCCGGCGAGCGCGTGCAGTCCATCCTGGGGGCAGAGCATGCCATTACCCCGTTCACCGCGGGAGAGATCAGCATGCCGGTCATCCGGGCTGCCGAGAAGGCTGCAAAGGGTGCGGACTTCCTCGTCGGGGTCGGGGGCGGGCGGGTCATCGATACCGCCAAGATCGTTGCCTACAACCTCGACCTCCCGTTCATCTCGGTGCCTACTGCTGCATCGCATGACGGCATCGCGTCCGCCCGTGCCTCGGTACCGATGGAGAGCGGGCATTCCTCGCTCGAGGCCCAGCCCCCCGTAGCGATCGTTGCCGACACCGGTGTGATCGCAGCAGCCCCCCACCGGCTCCTTGCCGCGGGATGTGCAGATGTGATCTCGAACTACACGGCGATCCTTGACTGGGAGCTGGCACACCGGGTCAGGGGCGAGGCGATGAGCGAGTATGCCATCGCGCTCTCGAAGATGACCGCGGAGATCCTGGTGAAGAATGCGGCCATCATCAAGCCCCACCAGGAGCAGTCCGCCCGGTTCGTCATCAAGGCGCTCGTCTCGAGCGGTGTGGCGATGAGTATCGCCGGGTCGTCCCGGCCCGCGAGCGGGAGCGAGCACAAGTTCTCCCATGCCCTTGACCGGCTTGCGCCCGGGAAAGCCCTGCATGGCGAGAGCTGCGGCATTGGCACGATAATCTCAATGTACCTGCACGGCGGGGACTGGCGCGGGATTCGCGCCTCGCTGAGATCCATCGGCGCCCCGACAACCCCTTCGGATGTGGGCATTGACGATGCAACCGCCGTCGAGGCGCTCATGATGGCAAAGACTATCCGTCCGGAACGCTTCACCATATTTGATATGGGGCTGACCAGGGATTCTGCAGAGAACCTTGTGGCCATGCTCTACCGGGAGTGAGGCAGCGATGGGGGATACCAAGACGAAGGTCACGCTGGTCGGGACGGTGCTCGCCCGCCAGGGAACCGAGTTCATCTACGAAGGGGAGGCGATCGAGTGCGATATCTGCAAGGTCAAGAAGGCCTGCAACAACCTCCAGAAGGGGCGTAAGTACCGGATCGTGTCCGTCCGCACCACCCATCACGAATGCCCGGTGCACCTCAACGGCGCAACGGCAGTCGAGGTGATGGAAGCCCCGATATCTGCCCTCATCAGCCCCGAGATGGCGATCGTCAATTCCCGGATCAAGGTGGAACTCTCCTGCAACAAGGCAGACTGCAAGTCGTTTGCCCTCTGCCGGCCCGAGGGGGTCCTTGACGGTGAGAAGTACATTGTCACTGAGGTTCTGGGCAATGCCCCGGACATCTGCGAGAAGGGCCGGGCGCTGAAGCTGGTCGAGATCCGGCCGGCGTGAGTCGTCTCTTTTTTCCCGACCGGAACGTTCATTCAACAGGTATCCCGCAGAGGCTATCCGTCCTCCTGTTTGCTGTCTGGTGTTATTGCAAACCTCCTCACTGCATATCTTACTCCCAGGTAGACCATGCAGAATGAGAAGAACCCGACAAACGTACCGGCATCACCCTGTGCGGTGTAATACGACACGAGCAAAGCCATGATGACAGCAAGGCCGACAAGGGAATAATTCATCAGCTGGTTTGAGGAAAGATCGACCTCCCTCCTGGTGTACCGGGTATAAATAAAGATCAGGATAAGGACGACAATCCCGATGACAACCGAGCCCGCGGCGAGCCTGATGTCAGTAGTGTAGAGCCAGATCCCAGAAAATATCACCCCTGCGATCATGCCGAGAACCATGTCTGCTTTTATGCCCGTAAGGCGGGAATAGGCTGCAACGATTCCCGTCGTAAGGATGACAATCCCAATCGATGCAATTCCCTGGAATACGCTTCCGGATATTTCCCAGATGTGGATATACATCCGGATAAAAACGAGCACCAGGACCGGAAGACAGAGGATAACCATTCCGATACGGTTTATCCTCCTGATGTCATCATCATCAAAGCGCGGGTGATACCAGATGAAATATACCGGCAGCAGGAACAGGAGAAGGCAGACGAAGGTGATGAAACAGATTACCAGAAGAAAGGTATTTTCCGGGAGCATGATGGTGTTTCTCGAACGAATGGCGACAGTTTGTGCAGACGCCCTGATTCTATAGGATAATCGTATCCGACAGTCTTGAAAAAATGGGAAGATTCTGTTCACACGCCGGCCGCATCGTAGACCTGGCAGATGTACCGGGCCTCGAAGAGAGCGATCGGTGCGATCAGGATGAACTGGATGCAGGTGCCGGGTTCACGGTATCCCGCGGGGAACGCGGGGTGCAGATCACCCATGACGATCTGCCCGCAGTTCCCACACCTGCTCCGCCAGCGCTACCAGCCGGTCGTACCCCTCCAGCCCGTCCCTCCAGCGCTGTGGCAAGGGAGAGAGCCCCCAGTATGCACCGGCAAGCGCCCCGCAGCATGCCCCGACCGTGTCTGCATCGCCCCCCAGGTTTACTGCGGAAAGGATTGCCTGCTGCGGTGACTTTGCGTTCATAAATGAGTACAGGGCAGCGTGCGAGCACAACACACTATCTAAGGAAGGCTCGGGCCTGTGCTGATCATAGTTGCCAAGCATTGCATGCACTTCCGGCTCTGTGCAGAGCGAACAGGCATGCCGGAATGCCCTCTGCCGGGATGCCCCCCGTATCATGTCGCTTGCCATCGTGTTGAGGAACGCCGAGCAGTGACCGGCAACCGGATCGAAGTGGGTGACAGCCGAGCACCGGAGACTCACGGCATAAACCTCCGGTGCGGGATAGAAGAGTGCGAGGGGGAATCCCCGCATGACGCTGCCATTGGTCCGGCTCCCGTGATTCCGGCGGTGTACCGTCTGTGCGGCACGGTGCGGCACGGTCCCGGATCGCACCAGATCAAAGAACAATGCGGAGGTGGGACCAAACCATTCAGGCCGTACTATATATGATTCAGATAATTTTATTACAAGGTCATTTTTGGAAAATCCATTGGAAAAAACGAGCGATTCCGCGACCGCACACGCCTGCAGGGTATCGTCGGTGAATTCCCCCTTCTTCCGGAAATGGCGCCCACCGGGACGGTATTCTGCAAGCCACGCTTCAGGTTTTCGAGATCCTTCCAAAGGCGCACCCAACGCGTCGCCAATTGCGAGCGCAACAAGGGATCCCACGTGCCGCATCATTCCCAATATAAACCTCACCAATAAGGTATATCTGTGCTACCAAAAAAGGATCATTCTAGAGAAGGTGAAAGTGTGCAAAAGGAAGAGTTACTCCATCTCCACATGCTGATGATTCATATTAAGAAATACTATGAAGGTGTAACCAGTGATGAAATCCGCACAGAGCGGTACAGTTCCCTTGAAATCTCTCCTGTCCATATCCATAAAGATAAGAAAGCCCACAAGGATGCGCTCCTCACCCTCGGGGATGAGATCGTCTCCCATATCCACCACCGCACCATGCCTGTGGTGAACTATTCTTCCGAGACTGCTTCCCAGAAAGTTGCAGCCGAGCATTAATACCATTTTTTTATGGACGAGGCATCGGTGTTCCGGGAGATCATCTCCCGTATCCTCAGGGAGCCTCCGGCTGACGAAGCGGCGATCGTTGCGCTCAAGATCGATCTCTGCAGGAAGTTCGGGCTCTCCAGAGTCCCCAAGAACTCTGCAATCCTTGCCGCCGCCCTCCCGGAGGAACGCGAGGTACTCCGGCGGATCCTGCTCGTCAAGCCATCGCGCACCCTCTCCGGTGTTGCGCCGGTTGCCGTGATGACTTCGCCATACCCCTGTCCCCACGGCAAATGTCTCCCCTGTCCCGGCGGCCCGGACCACCCGTTCCACTCCCCCCAGAGTTATACCGGGGAGGAACCGGCAGCAAAACGGGCCCGGGAGCATGACTTCGACCCGTTCCGGCAGGTGCATGCACGGCTCGCGCAGTTCGAGACCCTCGGCCACCGGGTGGAGAAGGTCGAGCTCATCGTCATGGGTGGGACGATGACCGCCCGTCCCGTGGAGTACCAGGAGGAGTTCGTCTCCCGGTGCATCGAGGCGATGAACAGCTATCCCGGCGGGACACCGGCGCCACAACACCTCCCGGTCAGCGCCGTTGAGGATGCCAACGAACAGTCGCCGGTACGCTGCGTTGCCATAACCTTCGAGACACGCCCGGACTGGTGCCGGCGGGAGCACATCGACCGCATGCTCGGGTACGGCGTGACCAAGGTTGAGCTGGGCGTCCAGCACCTGGACGATGCCATCCTCGCCTTCAACCGCCGTGGCTGCACGGTTGCGGACACCGTTGAAGCCAATACGCTCCTGCGGGATGCAGGACTCAAAGTCGGGTTTCACATGATGCCCAACATGCCCGGGTCCGATATGGAGTCTGACCGGCGGATGTTCGAGACCCTCTTTGCGGATCCCCGCTTCAGGCCGGACTTCCTCAAGATCTACCCGACACTCGTCACCCCCGGCTCCGAGATCGAGGACCTCTGGCAGAAGGGGCAGTACTCCCCGTACAACGAGGACGGACTGGTGGACCTGGTCGCGTACGGGAAGTCGCTCATTCCCGAATACACGCGGCTCCAGCGTATCCAGCGCGATATCCCGGCGAAACTCATCGTAGCCGGGTCAAAACACTCCAACTTCCGGCAGCTGGCCCAGAACCGGCTGAAGGCCCTCGGGAAGCGCTGCAGGTGCATCCGGTGCCGGGAGATCGGCCGGCTCCCCTCCGTTGCCGAGTCGCAGGTGCAGGTCCTGGAATATGATGCCTGCGGTGGAACCGAGCATTTCATCTCGGCTGTTGCCGATGACTCCCTCATCGGCTTTGCCCGGCTCCGGTTCCCGTCATCGGTATACCGGCAGGAGCTTGATGGGGCAGCGCTCCTGCGTGAACTGCACGTATATGGCAGTCTCGTTCCCGTTGGTCTTGATGCCGAGGAGGCCGAGTGGCAGCACCGGAACTACGGGCGCGCCCTGATCGCCCGTGCCGAGGAGATCGCGGGCACCGGCGGGTTCCGGCGCCTCGCCATCATGAGCGGGATCGGTGTCCGGCCTTATTACCGCAAGCTTGGTTATGAGCGAAGTGGACCCTATATGATCAGGGATGTGCCATGAACCCGGCAACAGCTGAATTCCTCCGGCAGCGGTTTACCGAGTATTACAAGAAGACCGTGCTTGTCGCCCCGTCGTCGCTTGAGCAGCGCGAATGGGGTTTCATCCTCTTCAACCCGGGGGGGGCCGAGACCCGGATGCGGCGGCATATCGGGTTTCCCGGCAGGGACGAGATGGCCGGGTATATCCAGAACCTCATCCCGCAGCACGCGTACTACTCGACGGCATACTACGAGAAACCGGATGCCGGGACCATGGCCGAGAAGGGGTGGACCGGGGCCGACCTCATCTTCGACCTCGATGCCGACCATATCGTGCGGGGGCCGTACGACCAGATGCTCTCCCGTGTCAAGGAGGAGACGATCAAGCTCCTCGAGATGCTCACGGGCGAGTTCGGCATGGACAAAAAGCAGCTCGGGCTCGTCTTCTCCGGCGGCCGCGGGTACCATGTCCATGTCAGGGACCTTGCGTTCCGCAGCTGGGGGAGTTCCGAGCGGCGGGAACTGATCGATTACGTCTGCGGGATCGGGATCGACCCGGCCGCGATGCTCTCCGGCAGCGTCCCGCTCGGTGCTTCGTGGAAGCAGCGCTACCGTGCCGCGCTCCTTGAGTACCTTGAATGGCTGGCCGGTCTTCCCCCGGAAGAAGCGGTTGCGCACCTTGCCGCGATGGAGGGCATCGGGAAGGAGTCCGCCGCCACGTTCATGAAGAATCTGGCCGGCACCATCAGCAGTGTGCGGCAGCACCCGACCGGGATGCTCCTCAAGAACCGTGTCCTCTCGACGGTCCTGGGCCAGCAGGAGGGCGAGTTCAAAAAGCGCCTCAACGCCCGTGCAGCCCTTGCCGACGAACCGGTTACGACCGACACCAAGCGCCTCATCCGGATGCCCACCTCCCTCCACGGGGGCAGCGGGATGCGGGTGCAGCCGCTCGAGCTTCGCGATCTCGATGACTTCGACCCGCTTGTGGATGCGGTCGTCTTCGGTACCCGCGACGTGCGGGTGGACCTCCGGTTCAACCTCGCCATGCCCATGCTCGGAAGCACTTATGAGCTCCAAAAGGGCATCTCTACAGTACCGGAAGCGGTAGCGGTATTCCTCTGCGCCCGCGGAATTGCAGAGATCACGTGATGGATCATGAAGCTCGACGACCTGCGCAGCATCCTCCTCTCCGAACGCGAGACAGGCCGGCTGACCGGGGTAGCCCCGGATATCTTTGAGAAAGGGCACGCCGAGCTCGCGGCAATCACCAAAAAGGTGTACGAGATCGATGATCCATTCTCGGAAGAGGCACGCGGGCTGATTGACGAGACGCTCGCAATCCGGGAGACGCTTGCGGACATCTTTGCGATCCGCTCACGCAAGATCCTCGCCCTCACGATGCTCCATGCCGAGGGCAACTACTATGACCGGGATGAGGTCAAACGGATGATCCCGCCGGAGAAGGCGATGTTCGATCATATCACGGCCGGCATCGCGGAATGCTCCGATATTCTCCTGCACAACCATCCCCATGTCCCGCACGCCCCGCTGCCGCTCTTTGCCGGGGACGAAGAGGGGGAGGGGGAGCCGGCAGCCATGGCTGCAGAGCCCGCCGGTGACGACAGCAGTGTGCAGGAACTTCCGCGGATTGCATCGCAAAAAAGCCCCGGGCCGATCACGCATCCCTGCATGCTGGTCAGGGTGCTGCAGGACATGGACACGTTCATGGGCGTTGATGGGAAGAATTATAGCCTCTTAAAAGGAGATATAGTGACACTTCCCGAGCGGAATGCAGCGGTTCTTATTGATCGCAACATAGTCTTAAATATCAATCTCTGCAAATGATATAGGTATTCGTAGTCAGGATTATCGGTGAAAATTTCATGAAGATGCCAGCAAAATTTACAACCTACTGCCCCTTCTGCAGGAGCCACCAGGAGCACGAGGTTGAGAAGGTAAAGAAGGGCAAGACGACCGGCCTCCACTGGATCGACCGCCAGAAAGCCCGCAGGGGAAAGGTCGGGAACATGGGGAAGTTCTCCAAGGTGCCCGGTGGCGACAAGCCCACGAAGAAGATCAATGTCCGGTACCGCTGCGTGACCTGCAAGAAGGCACACCTGCGCAAGGGTTACCGTGTTGCAAAATTCGAACTGACGGAGTGAGATAAACTATGGTAAGCCAGATCCGCGAGAACCGGAGCAAATTCCTCAAGGTCAAATGCCCCGACTGCGAGAACGAGCAGACCGTCTTTGAGAAGGCGAGCACTGTTGTCAAGTGCGTTGTCTGCGGACGCGACCTTGCCACCCCCACCGGTGGCAAGGCAAGCCTGAAGGCCGAGATCGTCCAGGAACTCCAGTAAAGGTACAGCAGCCATGCAGGACAGAGAGTGGCCGCAGGAATCAGAGCTCGTTGTCTGTACGGTAGAGAACGTCAAGGACTTCGTTGCGTTCGTCTCCCTTGATGAGTACAGGGGCAGGCAGGGGCTCATCCCCATCTCTGAGATTGCAACCGGCTGGATCAAGTACATCCGTGACCACATCCGCGAGGGCCAGAAGATCGTCTGCAAGGTCCTCAACGTCGACAAGAGCCGTGGTCACATCGACCTTTCCTTAAAGGACGTCAACGAGCACCAGCGCCGCGAGAAGATCCGGGAATGGAAGAACGAGAGCAAGGCCCGCAAGTGGCTCGGTTTTGTTGCAGAGCAGACGGGCACTTCCGCTGCCGAGATCGAGGATGTCGTATACAAGAAGTACGGGGCGTTGTACCCGGTCTTTGAAGACCTCGTCGTTGATCCCGAGCCGGTGCTCAAGAAACTCGGGTTTGCAAAGAAGACGGCCGAGACCCTGCAGAAGATTGCCGGCGAGAACGTCAAGGTGCCCCGCGTTGAAGTGATGGGGCACCTCCACCTCACCTGCAATGAACCGGACGGGATCACGGTCATCCGGAACGCCCTCAAGAAGGCGGGAGCCGAGCAGAAGACCGGCGGGGTCGAGGTCGAGCTCCTCTACCTCGGTGCACCCACCTACCGCATCAAGGTGATCGCCCCGGATTACAAGAAGGCGGAGAAGGCCATCGAGAAGGCCGCCAGCGCTGCGATCGCGGTTGTCGAAAAGGCCGGCGGCGAGGGCAAGCTCGTCAAGAAGCCCAAGTCCGGGAAAGCCCAATGAGCGGCCGGATCCGGTGCTGCCCGGTTGATCATATCTACACGCTCTCTCCTACCTGTCCGGAATGCGGCAGGCCGACTGCGGTTGCCCATCCTGCCCGTTTCTCTCCCGAAGACAAGTACGGCAAATACCGCAGGCTGGCCCGGCATGATTGAGGACATCACGGTCCGGTACCTCGACACTTTTAAGGCAGGGGATCTCAGGAACCCGGTCTTCATCGAGGGTCTCCCGGGCATCGGGCAGGTTGGCAAGCTCGTTGCCGAGTACATGATCCATGCCCTGAAAGCGGAGAAGATCGGCGAGATCAACTCCATCTACTTCCCCCCTCAGGTCATCCTGGACGAGACCGGGACGGTGCGGCTTGCACGCAACGAGCTCTTCTTCCACCGTGCGGTGAACCGCGACCTCGTCTTTCTGGTCGGCGACCACCAGAGCACCTCGGGCGAAGGGCATTATATCCTCGCGGACTGCTACTGCGAGATTGCCGAGGAGCTGAACGCCGGCACGGTGTATACCCTCGGGGGTTTCGGGGTAGGACACCTGGTGAACGAACCCCGGGTCCTCGGTGCGGTGAACCGGCCCGAACTCCGGGAAGAGCTGGAAGCGGCCGGTGCCAGTTTCCAGCGCGATGAACCGGGTGGCGGGATCGTTGGCGCAGCGGGGCTGATGCTCGCCCTTGCGGCCCAGCGGAACATCGACGCTGCCTGCCTGATGGGCGAGACGAGCGGGTATATCGTGGACCCGATGGCGGCCGCAAACGTCCTTTCTGTCCTCTCGAAACTGATCGATGTCCCGGTCGACCCCACCGGCCTCAACGACCGTGCTGCGGAGATGGAGAAGGTCATCGAGAGCATGGTCGAGGAAGGCAAGATGAAGGACGAGGAACTGAGTTATATCGGGTGAAGAACCCGGTCTCCGTTACCCGTCTGGTATTCCCTCCCCCCTCCTTTTCAGAATTCCGACGCGGGAAACGTATTACCCGATGCATACAAACCTTTTGTCATGGCATTCCCGTCTGACGGCAGCAATCCCCCTGTACGGGTTGCGGGGCCTAAGGATATCCCGCACCTGGTCCGTCACCACCTGCTGATGTTTGATGAGATATGGGACCTGAAGGGGGAGGCGATCGACCCCGCGGCACGGGATGCGGTCGGGAAGGAGTACCGGGAAAAGCTGGCACGGGAATTCACGACCGGTACCTGTGTTGCATGGGTAGTGGAGGTCAAGGGAGCCGTTGCGGCGAGCGGGGCAGTGAGCATCCTCCCGTATGTTCCGGTGCCCCACGATCCAGAGAGCCGGATCGCGATCCTCCACAGCATCTATACGGAGAAGGGATACCGCCGCCGGCAGTTTGCCCGCCGGATCACGGATGCAGCGGCCGGGTATTGCAGGGATCAGGGTGTCCACCGGATGTACCTCTTTGCAAGCACTGACGGCCAGAAGGTCTATGAACAGGCCGGCTTTTCCCCTGTACCGAATATGATGATGCGGCTCCTGTGATCGTACCGCATCCGGACCGGGGCCTTACTTCTCCAGAAATGCCAGGATCTCCCCGATATCCGGCACCGAGTGGATTGGGTACACCTTCACGAAGACGACCCGCTGCTTCTCGTCAACGATGATGTTCGCCCGCTCGGAGAAGCCGTTCTCGTCCCGGAAGATCCCGTACTTCATCGCAACCGTGCCGTGCGGCCAGAAGTCGCAGAGGAGCCGGGTCTTCGTGATGCCAAGGGACTTCGCCCACTCCTTCTTGGAGGGTTTGGAATCAACGCTGATACCGACAGCCACGCAGTTGAGCTGCAGGAACCGCTCCTGGTTCTCTTCCAATGATTTCATCTGGGCAGCGCAGAACTCTGTCCACGCGAGCGGGTGGAAGGAGAGGAGCACCCGTTTTCCGCTGTTCTCTAAAAGTCCGAACGTCTTGTCATTCTGGTCCTTAATCGAGAAGTTCCCTGCCACATCGCCCGGCTGCACCATCGCATCCTGAGTCATAATCACCGGATTGTGTTGTTGGAGCGGGAGCTGATGAGATTTTGGGTGGGGGCATGCACGCGATTGCACTGCTGCCCCTGCCCGACCCCCCTTGGCTTCCTCTGGAAGGAAACTGGTCAAAATTCCGTCGGAATTTCCAGTGGAAAATGTGGTATTTTTTCCGTACCGGGAAAGGGGGGTCGGGCAGGGGATAATCGTGATCCGGCCCGCACAGGGTACGCGATTTTTTCCGATCAAACGCGATCCGGTTGCAGTCCGGGCTGCCGCTCCTCCCGTTCATGCAGGGTGAATGTCCCGGTTTACCCGCCCCGGGACCGCAGGACAAACCGCAGCGAAATTACGTGTGTCCCTGCCCGACCCCCCGCGACCGGCACGATCGCACTCCCCCTCCCCCCCGCAGGCAGCGGGGCCCCCTCCGTGCCCATCCCTCCAGTTCCCGGTACTGGTGCGGTACTGGTACAGTACGACAATTGAAGAGGTCCCACGATCAGGTACAGCATGATGAGATCCGGTGTCATCCTCCTTGCAGCGGGACTGATAATCCTCGCCATGGTGGCCGTGATTGTCGCAGGACCGCCCGCTTTCTTCGCGGGCAGCACGGGCAGCGGGACTGTCCCGCTCGGTGCCGTGGAGGTCCGGTCCTACCAGGGCACCGACCTCTCCTCCATCGGTGCCTTCCGGGAGAACTCCATCAGGGGGCCCCAGCAGGTCGATGAGACAACTTACCGGCTTACCGTGAGCGGACTCACCAGTACAACGGATGTCTATACCTACCGCCAGGTGCTGGATACGTACCCGCACTATACCAAGGTCGTTACCCTCCACTGTGTCGAGGGCTGGGATGCCACCATTCTCTGGGAGGGGGTGCTGGTGCGGGATCTCATCCGGCATGCCGGGCCGGATCCGCGGGCGAATACCGTGGTCTTCACCGCACGCGACGGGTATACCACATCGTTCCCGCTCACGTACCTGATGGACCGGGACATCATCATGGCATACCGGATGAACAACCTCACCCTGCCGGCGGAACGCGGGTATCCCTTCCAGCTGGTGGCGGAGGAGAAGTGGGGCTACAAGTGGATCAAGTGGATCGAGAAGATCGAACTGACCGATGACCCCACCTACCGCGGCTACTGGGAGCAGCGGGGCTATTCGAACACGGGGGACCTTGCCTCGGGCTTCTTCTCAAAATAATCGCCGCTGGTGCAGGCATACTCCCGGGTTGGCTTCATGTGGTGCCGGCTGCCCCTGCAAGGATTTTTCGGGTCATGGCGAGGATCCAGCCCCGGTTGAGTGCAAGGTGGATGGCGACGAGGATCACGAGGAACACCCCGGCCCGGTCATGGATGTCGCTCACGAGCGCCATGGGGAGAACTGCGGACGACATCACCGGTACCTGGAGAAGGACCGCAAACTTCAGGACGCCGGTCACGGCACTGAACAGGAACACGATCCCAAGGCCCACGTCAACGCACCATTTCACAACCTGCTGGTTCATCCCTGCACCACCTTCCATCAGTCCAGCGGTTTGCCTCTTTGAGGATATGGAGGTTGCGGATAAGGCATTATCTGACCGTTTGGATCCACTGCTCTCCCCGTACTCGCATGAACGGGCTCCCTCGTACGGCCAATCCCCGATCTTATATCCCGCAACAACCAATCCGTACATATCCATGATCGCCACGGCCGACCTCCACATCCACTCGCCATACTCGATCGCGGTCTCCCGGTTCATGCAGCCGGAGCAGCTCATAAGGGGGTGCGTGACCAAGGGTATCTCGGTGCTTGGCACGGGCGATGCCCTCCAGCCGGACTGGCTGGAGAGCTGGAGGCCGTTCCTTGAGAACGAGGCAGGGATCGTCATCGTCCCGCAGGGAGAGATCGAGGACAAAAACCGCGTCCACCACGTTATCCTTGCCGAAGACCCGGCCCAGTTTGGCCAGCTCCGCGACATTCTCGAAGGTACGTGCAAGAGTTTCGTCACTGCGGGAAGACCGCATGTCTACCTCAGCGGCGAGGAGATCGCGAGTGCAGCCCACGATGTCGGGGCGCTGGTCGGACCCGCCCATGCCTTCACACCGTGGACCGCGATGTACGCCTACTTCGACAGCGTGCCGGCCTGTTACGGGAGCGCGAAGATCGATTTCCTCGAGCTCGGGCTCTCGGCCGACAGCTCCTATGGCGCGGCAATACCCGACCTCTATGATGTCCCGTTCCTGACCAACTCCGATGCCCACAGCCCGTATCCCGACAAGCTCGGCCGGGAGTTCAACCGCCTCCGTATCCGCGAACCAACGGCAAAGGCGGTCCTTGCCGCGATCCGGGAGCAGGCCATCGAGATGAATGCCGGGTTCTTCCCCGAGGAGGGGAAGTACAACCGCACCGCCTGCACCCGGTGCTACGCCCAGTATTCCCTTGAGGACGCGATACGCCACCAGTGGCGGTGCCCGGCCGATGGCGGGATCATCAAGAAAGGGGTTTCCGACCGGGCTAAGGAGCTCGCCCATGGCAGTGCTGCACGGCCCCGGCCCCCATACCTGCGGGTTATCCCGCTCGCCCAGATCATCCAGACCATGGAAGGCACATCGTCACCGAACACGAAGAAGTGCAAAGCGATCTACGCGAAGTTCATTGAGATGTTCGGGAACGAAATCGCTGTCCTTATCGACGTCCCGGTTGCCGAAATCCGGAAGATCAACCCTGCTGTTGGGGACGCAATCGATGCCCTCCGCAGCGAAACGGTGGTCCTGCACCCGGGCGGGGGCGGGAAGTACGGGACGTTCTCGCTTGGGGGATCCCGCTGATATCGTGTATCCCGGTGCAGCCGGACCCGTCCAGCGTAACACTTAATGAAGGAAACGATCAACATGATCACTCAATGCTCACCATACACCGGGATATCTGTGGATACTGCGGCTGCTGTGTTTCGGTCTGCCCCGAGGGTGCGCTCGAACTGATCGATGCGTACCTCTCGGTTGATGCGACCTGCACGAGCTGCGGCGTTTGTGCAAAGGTCTGCCCCCTTGGCGCCCTGGAGGTTGTCAATGAAAAATAAGTACGACGTCCTCGTTGTCGGCGGCGGCCCTGCCGGGGCACTGGCGGCGAAGACCGCTGTCGAAAAAGGACTCTCGGCACTGATCGTCGAGAAGCGGCCGGCCATCGGCGCACCGGTGCGGTGTGCGGAAGGGATCGGCAAGGAAGCCCTCCAGGAGTTCATCGAGCCCGACCCGCGCTGGATCTCTGCCGAGATGACCGGCGCAGGCATCGTTGCCCCGGACGGGTTTTTCATGAAACTCGAGTCCGCCCTGGCCGGCAACAAGGTCGGGTATATCCTCGACCGCAAGGTCTTTGACCGGGAGCTGGTCTGGAAGGCAGCAGAGGCGGGGGCGGACGTTGCCGTCAAGTCCCGGGCCTGTGCCCCTATCCTGGAGAACGGCGTGGTCAGGGGTGCGAAGGTCGAGTACGGCGGCAAGGTCACCGATGTCAGCGCCCACGTGGTCATCGCGGCCGACGGCGTTGAGTCCAAGTTCTCGAAGTGGTGCGGGATCGACACCACCGTACCGGTCCGGGAGATCATGAGTTCGGTCCAGTACGTGATGACCGACATCGACATCGACCCCGGCGCGACCATCTTCTACCTCGGCAACGATGTTGCTCCCGAAGGCTATCTCTGGATCTTCCCCAAGGGAAAACGCTCGGCAAATGTCGGGATCGGCATCTCGGGCAGGAAGAGCGGCGCCGGCCACCGGGCCAAGGACTACCTGGACAAGTTCGTCAAAAAGACCTTCCCGAACGGCAAGACCATCGAGTTCATCCCCGGGGGCGTCTCGGTCTGCCGCCCGCTCGAGTGCTCGGTTGCCGACGGGCTCCTGATCGCCGGCGATGCAGCCCGGGTCGTCGACCCCCTGACCGGCGGCGGCATCTACAATGCCATGTACACCGGCAAGCTCGCTGCGGAAGTGGCTGCCGACTGTATCGGCAAGGGAGATCTCTCGAAGAAGGCGCTCATGCGGTACGACAAGGAATGGCGTGCGTCAAAGATGGGCAAATCCATCGAGCGCAACTACCACATCAAGGAGTACCTGATCAAGCAGTCCGATGAGAAGCTCAACGAGATCATCCACTCGGTCAGCAAGCTCAACCTCAAGGAGTTCTCCACCTTAAACCTGATAAAAGAGATAATCCGGGTCAATCCCAAGCTGATGCTTGACCTTGGGGCGCTTGCCGCCTCACTCCGCTGATTTTTTCAGCTGCTTGTTGAGGAGCCGCAGGCAGTCCTCCTCCCCCTCTTTTTTGGTAAAGACCGTGAAGATATCCCCTGCATTGATGGTCACGTTGCCGCTCGGGATGATCAGTTCGCCGCGTGCCCGCCGGATCGCGATGAAGACGAAGTCCTTCACCTTGAGCTCGCGGATCTCGTGGCCAACGATCGGGGCCCCTGCTTCGGCAACGATCTCGAAGATGGTGCCGCCCGGGATGGATGCCAGCTGCTGGAGCTGGGGGTTCTGCGTCCAGTAATAGAGGCGGGATGCCACGAGCTCGTCAGGGTTCTCGCTGATCCGCACCCCGACTTCCTTGAAGAAGTCCGAGTGGGAGGGCTGGTTGACGATGGCGACCACGTTCGGGACGCGGAACTTCTTTGCCAGCCAGCAGGTCATCAGGTTCACGGAATCGTCGCTTGTTGTCGCGATGAGCACATCTGCCCGCTCGATACCCGCCTCTTCAAGCGTGGTCTTGTCCGTGGCATTGCCGGTCACGGCAAGGACATCGTAGTGCTCCAGCACCTCGCTGCACCGGGCCTCCTCCTGGTCGATGACGACCACGTTATGGGCATGCTCCACGCCCAGCCGTGCGAGGTTCTTGCCGATCCCGCCGAGCCCCACGATTATCAGGTACATCTGTACGGATTCAATCACTGGCATTGAAATATTTTGCGTATCAACCCTGTTATGTGATCTGCGGAGTGGACGAGGCGGGGAAGGGCTCGGTGCTGGGCCCCCTGGTGGTTGCGGCGGTAGCCGTCCCCTCCGAGGACGCCCTTGACGATCTGGGCCTGAAGGACTCCAAACTCCTCTCCGAAAAGGAACGCGAGCGGCTGTACCCCCTCATCCGCAGGCGCTGCAAAGTCGCGACGGTGAAACTCGACGCGCAGGAGATCGACCGGGTCCGGCTCGAGATGACCATGAACGCTGCGGTTGCCCGTGCCCATGCCCAGGCGATAACCCGGCTGGCGCCGGCCTGTGCATTTGTCGATGCCTGCGATGTCAACATCTTCCGGTATGCCGAGATGGTGAAGGGGCACTTAACGGATCCCTGCGAGATCGTCTCGGAGCACCATGCCGATGAGAAATTCCCCTTGGTCTCGGCTGCAAGCATCATCGCGAAGGTGACCCGTGACCGGGCGATAAAGACGCTTGCAAAGAAGTACGGCGAGATCGGCAGCGGATATCCCTCGGACCCGGTCACGATCCGCTATCTCTCGGCATATATTGACGAGCACCGTGTTCCGCCCGCCATTGCCCGGAAGAGCTGGAAGACGGTCAGTGCCCTCATCGCGAAGAAGAACCAGAAGAGCCTGGGCGATTTTGCCTGAACTTCCTGCCGGCGATTGCTCCTTGCTAACCCTTTATCTTTTAAAAAAAGCCATTATAATTGATGAACTGGATTCTCCTGATCGCCCTGCTGGTGTCAGCGTACGCGCTCCTCGCCTTCTATATCCACCGCGAGAGACTCTGGCAGGAGCACATCACCTTCTACGGCCCGATCATGGCCATCAAGACCGACCGGGTCGGGTTCTTCGACCGGGCCATCCCGTTTGCCACGTTCCTCCGGGCGTACGGTACGCTCGGCGTTGCCATGGTCGTGGTCGTCTCGGTCCTGATGACGCTCATGCTCATCGTGTCCATCCAGCACATCGTTGTCCAGCGCCCCCCGCTGACCATGGCGAACGACCCGAAGAATGTCCTGGCAATCCCGGGGGTCAACGACTTTATCCCGTTCACATTTGCCGTCTGGTTCGGCCTCCTGGTCACGATGGTTGTCCACGAGTTCGGCCATGCCGTGCTCTGCCGGATCGAGGGCATCCGGGTCAAATCCATGGGGATCCTCTGGGCAGTCATCCCGATCGGTGCGTTTGTCGAGCCTGACGAGGGCGACCAGGACCGGTGCACGGGCCTTCCCAAGATGCGGATGTTCGGCGCCGGCATCACGAACAACCTCCTGGCCGGCATCCTCTGTTTCCTCCTGATGATCGCGCTCCTGGGCATGGCGGTGCCGGTCAATACCCCGCTCATCAAGGGCGTGTATGTCGACTCCCCCGCGTATTCCGCCGGGGTCCCGCCCAATTCGGTCCTCAGGGAGGTGAACGGCGTCCCGGTCAGCAACCGTGCCGACGTGACCGCGGTCCTTGACACGACAAAACCGGGCGATTCCATCCCCCTCCTGGTCGAGAGCAGAGGCGTGACCACGGAATACACGCTCACGCTTGCTGCATGGCCAAAGGATATGAGCGACAAGAAGAGCGGGTTCATGGGTGTCAGTTACTATGACTCGGCGCTGATCAAGGAGCAGTTTAAGCTCCTTGCATCCCCGATCGGCTTTGTCATCCTGCTTGCCATCCCCATCTACACCATCATGGACCCGGCCGGCTGGGGCCATTTCAGCCTCTTCACCATCGAGACGGTCGATGCCGTGATGTGGCAGGTGCCGTTCGACGGGTTCTGGTTCGTGGTCCAGGTCCTGTTCTGGTGCGGGTGGTTCAACCTCGTGGTCGCCACCTTCAATGCCCTCCCCCTCATCCCGCTCGATGGCGGGTATATCCTCAAGGAGGGGATGGACCGGCTCCTGGACCGCCGCGGCTGGCTCCAGTACTCGGGATACGTGGTGAGCGCCATCAGCTACGCGATGCTGGCGATCCTGCTTGCGGTCATCGTGCTGCCGCTCATCCTCAATTCCTAGGCCGGGCGGGTCCGCCTCCCCTTTTTGAACCGCGGGCTCCTGCCAGCCGCCTCTTCCTGCTCATTCCCCTCTTACTGCTGCATCTCCATGAAGATCCGCCGGTTGATGATACGCCAGCAGAGGATGAGCTGGGCAAGGTCGCCGGCGGTGACATACGCCCTGTTCTGGAAGATCGAGATGGGGTGGACGCGCGTCTGGCGCTCGATCCCCCGCTCGAGTTTGTGCACCACGTGCTCGCTCAGTTCGCCGTCCATGACAAGCGTACTCATCAGGTGCCGGTCATCGTGTTCGTCCCCCCGCAGGAACGCAAGGAGGAAGTTCCGCTCGGAGAGCGAGAGCATGGAGTACAGGTCGAAGGAGAGGTCGATGTCCTCCAGGTTCTGCTTCAGCCGTTTCTGGGAGAGGGTGATCCGGTACACGTTCCGGCTCTCACCGAGTTCGCGCCCGAACCGGGAGTACCCGATACCGATGACGGCATCGGCATATTGCATCTGGGGGGCGACATACTGCGCATAGTCCGGCTCCCGCTCCCGGATCTCGGCAAGCACGGCATCGCGGGAATAGCCCCGTTTTGCCATGTCCCGTTTGGTCTTCCAGTCGTACTTGACCTCCTGTTCGGGATTGACAAAGAGGGTGAAGTTGAGGTGGCTGCGCAGGGCGGGCGTTGAGAAGGTATGGAGGCCCTCGAGGATGAGGATCTTCAGGGGCCGGAAGATGACCGGAGGATCGAATGTCCCCGTGCTGTGGTTGTACACGGGTTTCTCGATCGGGACTCCCCGCTTGAGCTGAGCCAGATCGCGCTCAAGCCGGTCGATCCGGTTGGCCTTCGGGTGGAGGGCGGTGACTCCCGCTGCCTTTCGTCCATCGCGGTCAAGCGAATGGTAGTCGTCGAGGGTGATGGTCGATACCAGGTCGTTGCCAAAGATCTCGCGGATGCCCCGGGTGAAGGTGGTCTTGCCGGATCCGCTGTCGCCCGCTACGCCGATGGTGAAGATGTAGGGCGAAGCAGCGATCGTATCCTTGAAATTGGGAGCATCCATGGCGGGCGGCCATCCATGACCGTTTTTGTCAGGATAGAACCTGTACTGCCCAAACCAGATGAATCCAGCGGTGCCGTGAAAAAAGGGGTTATTCGATGACCTTTCGCTTGCTGGTGTCCTTGAGTTCGTCTTCGGAGACTTGCGGGACGGCGTCCTGGATCTCCTTGAGGATTGCATCGACTTCCTCGCGCCGGGGAATGTTGCCGAGGATAGTATCGTCCATCACCGGCCGTCCTGCAATTTCATCGGCAGTCTCATCTTTCGCTCCGAGGAATTTTGCACCCTGGCGGATCAGCTCGGAGACCTCGAACGGGAAGATGATCTTGGTTGCCTGCCCGTTCGCCATACTCTTGAGGGCATTGAGCGAGAGTACCGTAATCGCCTTCCGGTCAAGGGGTGCTGATCCGACCGAGAGGATCCGCAGCCCCTGGGCCTCACCCTGTGCCTGCAGGATCCGGGAAAGGCGCTCGCCCTCAGCCCGGAGGACCTTGCTCTGCCGCTCGCCCTCCGCTTCGAGGATCATGCTCTGCCGGAGACCTTCTGCCTTGAGGATCGCGGAGCGCTTCTCGCCGTCAGCACGCAGGATTGCTGCACGCCGTGCCCGTTCCGCTGCGGTCTGCTCGGTCATCGCATTCTTGACCTGCTCGACCGGATCCACTTCTTTGATCTCCACGCGCTCGACCTTGACACCCCACTGGTCGGTCTCGCGGTCAAGGATGTCGCGGAGCTTGGTGTTGATGATATCGCGGTTGTAGAGGACTTCATCAAGTTCCATGTCGCCGATGATCCCACGGAGGCTTGTCTGGGCAAGGGCGATGGTTGCGAGCCGGTAATTGGAGACCTCAAAATATGCCTTCTCGGGGTCGATTACCCTGATATAGACAATCGCGTCGACATTTGTCGGGGAGTTGTCCTTGGTGATCACTTCCTGGCTCGGGACGTCCATGACCTGCGTACGGAGGTCGAGTTTCGTCACTTCCGAGATGAACGGCACGATCCAGCGGAAGCCCGGGTTCATCCTGCCAACGTACTGCCCGAGCCGGATCTGCAGTCCCTGTTCGTACGGCTGTACAATGACCACGCCTTTTGCAAAGATGGCGACGATCACGAGGATGAGAAATATTACGATGAGCGTTTTCAGAAATGCCATGTCAGCTTACCTCTTCAACAATGATATGGACTCCTTCGGAGTCGACGACTTTCACTTTCCTGCCTTCCGGGATCAGGAGCCCCTTTGACCGGGCGCTCCAGTCCGTTGACCCGATGGTCACCTTGCCGGACAAGGATGTTGCGTCAACCGCAACCTTGACGATCCCCAGCTTTCCGACGAGCGAGTCGCGGCTGATGGTGGTCGGGCTGTTGTCGGGCGTTATCCTGCCGTACATCCAGACGGTTATGAGGGCGGCAAGGATCGCCACCGAGATCCCGATGATCCCGCCCATCCACGGGTTTGCGATGTCCACCCCCATCAGCTGCAGGACGCCGAGGATTATCATGACCGTCGCGGGGACGGTCGCGAAGAACCCGGGGCTGTACACCTCCACGAGTATCAGCAGGGCACCGCCGATGATCAGCAGCCACCCGAAGGATATTCCCACTTCAGGAAGTACCATATTCAATTGTTCTTTGTGTCCCATCTTAAAATTCTATGGCATTTTTTTATAAGCCGATTATAAAAGAAGGGCTTCCGGGGGGCAACAGCGCACCGGATGGTGGCCGGGAGGGGACACCCGGCGGGCTTCAGGTCCAGGTGGCGGCACGTGGGGACGATCGCCACGTCATACGCGCAGCATTGCGATCTTAGAACCGCGTTTTATTCCGGTAATCTCTGCAATCATTTCACACTTGATGCACATCAGGTACGCTATCGGGGGCATGTTGCTGTACTCGTGGAGCGATTCGAAGTTTGCCATGCCTTTTGCGATGATGATGGTGCATTCACCGATGGCCTTTTTCAGATCGGCAGGGATCTTGGTAAGATCAATCCCGATCTCCGAACCCCCGCCCGTTGTTGTCAGGCAGTCGGCCACCCGGTCAAAACCTAGAGCAAGGGCATCTCCCATCGTGGCATCGTTGAGGATCGGGCCGTCACGGACGGCAACGGTCACGTGAGAACCGCGGGCTTTCAGAAACCCGACCAGGAGCCGGTCGAAGACAACCTCGCCGCAGTTGTCGGTCAGGTAAACGACCCGGCTGCAGCGTTCAAGGATTGCATCCGTGTCATCGACATCCAGCCCTCGCTCAAATTCCGTTCTGAAGAACTTCGAGAAGTCATTGGTGACATCGTGGTCCCGGACACCATAGTCGAATGTATTGCCAATCACGCTTGCAAGAACATGGTCGCGGAATGTTGTCAGGCCCGGCCGGACTTCGCGGCAGACTTCAAGGGCCTGGCAGTTTCCCTCTTCTTTCAGGGAACGGAACGGATCGGGATTTCCCACCAGGGCACAGGCCTTCCGGTGCATAGCGCTTGCAATGACGGGGTGGGAGTGCTCCTTTCCGCGACTCGCCTCAAGCATCTGCCTGCATGCGGCTATGGTCGTTTCGGTTGTTTTTGGATCGGCAGCCGCGAGCATGCATTCCATGTGGACGCGGGAGAGCAGACAGTCGACGCACGTATCTGTGAGCTTCATTCCGTAAAGAATTGGCAGAACGGGAAAATAAAATGGGGCCACTGAGATTTGAACTCAGGTCAGAAGACCCCCAGTCTCCTAGGATGGCCAGGCTACCCTATGGCCCCGCTCTCCTACTATAGGCTCATATCACTTATGTATCTTCTGTTATGCGGCAGGTAAAACAGGGGAAAATCCGGGTGAGTACCAGGCCGGATCAGATATTCCCGCGCTTGAACTCTTCCACGCGGCAGATCAGGTTCTCCAGCTCCGTATCCGTGATCTTGATCTTGCCTTCAATGGCATCGATCTCGCTCAGGAGCTGCCGGATCCGCACGTACATGAGGTAAATAATAAACTGCTGGACAACAATGACTCCGCCGAACAATACCAGCATGTATCCTTCGTAGGCCATGAGAACTCCAAGAATGATCAATCACCTGAATACCGCACGGGCAAGACGATCCACGAAATTCTCGTCCCTTGTCTTGACCGGTTCTTCTTCGTATTCGACACCGCACATCTGGGCCGCGATGCGCTTGAACGCCCGCGTGGCATCCGTGCTCGGGTACTTCAGCACGCAGGGGGTCTTGTATGCTGCCGCCCTGCGGACGCTTGCATCCTCCGGCACAACGTCAATGACGCGGACCCCGAGCACGTCCTCGACACTCTGCGACCGGAGCTCCGTGTGCTCCTGCCCGGCACGGTTCAGGATGGCGCCGTACACGCTCCCTCCCATGACCTCGCACAGGATCTTGGTCTTGAGTGCATCGGCCATGGAAGCGAGTTCGGGATTGACGACAAGGATTACCTGGTCGGCAACCGAGAGGGGGACCACGCCTTCCTTGGAGATGCCGCTCGGTGCATCGATGAGGAGGTACTCGCACCGGTCCACGAGCCGGTGCATGACATCCCGCAGCTTGTCGGGGTCTGCCTGCTGGAACCCCTGGAGGGAGATACCGCTTGGCACGACCTTGACTCCCGCAGGGCCCTCGTAGACTGCATCGTCGATGTCGGCCTTTCCTGCCAGGACCTCGTGGAGCGTGACCGGTACCTCGTCCATGCCCAGGATAAGTGCCATGTTGGCCATGCCGATGTCGGCATCAAGGATGTAGGTCTCCCGGTCCAGGAGGGCAAGGGATATACCGAGGTTCACCGTAAGCGTGGTCTTCCCGACGCCGCCCTTTCCTGAGGTGATGGTATATGCCCGGATCATGACATCTCTTATTTCAACTGGTTGGGGAAAAAGGTATTTATAAATTATTGATAGGGGGAACGGTGATACCGGGGCTGCGGCCGGATCCGGAGAAGGATCTTCAGCGGGCGGGGATGGGAGAGACCTGCGGCAGCGGCCGTGATTTGGGAGAAAAACCCCGGCGCCCGCACCCGGGGGACCGGGGCCGGCTGCATGAAGGATATTCCGGGGAAAGGCGACATTTTCTGGTTTTTTGCCCGAAATGATGAGCCGGACGAAGACATGAAAAAGAATATGTATATATGCTCCTATCAGGTATTATCAATTACACAGGGTATAGTGCGGCAGGAGCCAGAGGATGTTAAAGGAAAAGATCTCTGCATTCATCGAACAGATCAAATCTATCGACGGGGTTGCAGCATGTGCCCTTGTTTCACGGGATGGGATAATTGCGGGAAAACAGTTCGACCGGGACCTGAACGAACCCTGGTTCGCTGCACTTTCCGCTACCATCCTCGCATCTGCTGAGTCTGTCGGGAGTATCATCCGGATGAAGTCACTGGGATCGGTGACCATCCGGGCCCCGGACTCATCCATCATCATCATGGGAGCAGGGGAAAACTTTCTTATTGCAGCCATCATCACTGATAATGCAGATATCGGGAACGTTGATGCTCAGTTGTTCACAGTTGCAAAGAAGATCAGGGAGGCGATGTGATGTATACAATTCTCGTGGTTGACGACAGCCCTTTTATTGTTGATGTCTTCGTCACAATGCTCGAACGGGGCGGGTACCGGACCGTTGCCGCATACGGGGGCGAGGAATGTCTGGAGATCCTGAAGACCGTAACCCCGGACTTGATTCTCCTGGACATTATGATGGAACCGGTAGACGGATGGGAGACGCTTGAACGGATCAAGGAGAACCCGGAGACCAAGGAGATCCCGGTCCTTATGCTCACGGCAAAACAGCTCACCCCCGCTGAGGCCCAGGAGTACGGGATCTACATCGAAGATTACGTCCTCAAACCTATCACCCACCGCGAGCTGTACGATGCCATCGAGCACGTACTCACCCGCCGCCAGTCCATCAAGTCCGACATGGACATGGCCAAGCAGTCCGGTTTTGACTCCGAGATCATAACCGAATACGCCCGCCTGAGCAAGAGCATTGACGTGAACAAACGCCTCATGAAGATCCTGGAGACAACCTATAATTTCAATGACTCCAAGGTCCGTGTCAGCGACGAGATCTCCCGTGCCATCAAGAGCATGGAGATGAACATCAAGTTCCAGGAAAACCGCCTGCAGCAGATCAAGGGAGAGCTCTCGGGCACTCCCGGCACCCCGTAGGGATACCCCGCCGGGCCCTGCCATTCCAGGTCCTCACGGGTATCCGCGCATCCTTACCATGCGTCTCAACGAGCCCCCGGAACACGAAAACCCCCGTCCCCGCACCTCTGTCGGCCGGAACCAGATACCTGGAGGAAACACCCGTGGATGATGTAATTCTCATCGTTGATGACAGCCCCTACATTGTTGACGGGCTTGTTGCTCTCCTGAAGCGGAAGGGGTTCAAACCGATCGCCTCCCATGGGGGCGACGAGGCGCTCACCATTCTCGCCACGACAAAACCCGACCTCATCCTCCTCGATATCATGATGGAACCCATGGACGGGTGGGAGACGCTCGAGAAGATCAAAGCCAATCCCGCGACAAAAGATCTGCCCGTCCTCATGTTCTCCGCAAAGAAGATCACGCCGGAGGAGGCACAGGAGCACAGCCTCAATATCGAGGACTTTGTCTCAAAGCCGGTCAACCCTGCGCAGCTGCTCGATGCCATCAGGCGCGTCTTCGAGCGCAGGAAGGACGTGACCCTGGAGGCGGTGGTTGCCAAGGATGCGGGGCTCGATCCCGCCCTCATCGAGGAGTATTCCGCGCTCCGCAAGAGTATCGAGGTTGACCGGAACCTTCTGGAGGTCCTGAGAAAGTCCACGTCCATGAGCCGCCCCGGGAGCACTGCTTCGGATGAGGATGCGGCGTCCATGAAGAAGCTCGAAGAGAAGATCACGGCGGATGAGGAACGTCTGCGGGAGATCAATACGAAGTTCAGCAAAGCGGGGTAGCTGGTTTCCGGCCTGGCTATGCATGTGCGGAAAATGATTATTATTGGCAAGAATATTTATATAGTTTTTCTGCATTGTTATAATGCTGTACATCTAAGAAAAATCTGGGGTTCGTAGCTCAGTTCGGTAGAGCGCCTGGCTTTTAACCAGGTGGTCGGGGGTTCAAATCCCTCCGGGCCCGTTGCCACGAGAAATCGTGGGTTTTTTGCGGTGATGCATCTGAGAGGAAATCTGTTCATCTGTGAGGGGGTTTTTCATTGAGCACCAAACTGAATGTGTTGGACCACGCGATGGTGCCGGACCATAAAATCATGAGCGAAGAGGAGGTATCCGAACTCCTGTCGCACTACAACATTACTACCGATCAATTACCAAAAATCTACAACGACGATCCTGCAGTGAAGGTAATCGGCGCACAAGTCGACGATGTGATTAAGATTATCCGGGCGAGTCACACGGCTGGCAGAGCCGAGGCATACCGTCTCGTGATCAAGAGACCGAAGAAGTAATTCCGGGGTTGGTCAGTCTGATTGACAGAAGTATCTTATCGAGGGCATATTTTTCACGGGAGCATGTTGCGCGCCACCAGCTTGACTCCTTCAATTATTTCTTAAAACACAATCTCCAGAAAGTGGTAAACGAGCAGCGGATCATCGAGACCGACATCGAGAACCGGGGCAAGAACAATGACCCGGTCTGGGTCGAGCTCGGGACGATCGAGGTGAAGAAACCGCTGGTACGGGAAGCGGACGGTTCACAGGGCGAGCTCTACCCGAGCGAGGCACGCCTGCGGAACCTGACCTATGCGGCCCCGATCCAGCTGGGTCTGACACTCGTCCATGGCGAGGACCGGCAGGAGCCCATCATCACCACGATCGGGCAGCTCCCGATCATGGTCGGGTCACTTGCCTGCAACCTCTATGGAATGGATGACGCGCAGCGGGTCTCGCACGGCGAGGACGCATTCGATGCGGGCGGCTACTTCATCGTGAACGGCACCGAGCGCGTGCTCATGACCCTGGAGGACCTCGCGTCCAACAAGATCATGACCGAGTTTACCGAACGCTACAACGAGCGTATCTATGTAGCCAAGGTGTTCAGCCAGTTCCGCGGGTACCGCGCACTGGTGGTTGTCGAGCGGAACAAGAAGAACCTCCTCGAGGTCTCCTTTCCGTCCGTTGCCGGCCACCTCAAGTTCGTGGACCTGATGCGGGCACTGGGCATGACCAACGACCAGGAGGTCGTGAACGCGGTCTCGACCGATGAGGACATCCTCACCTTCATGATGCAGAACCTCGAGGAGAGCGAATGCGACTCCGTTGACGGCGGCATCATGTATGTCGGGAAGAAGCTTGCGCCGAACCAGACCAAGGACTACCAGCGCAAGCGCGCGGAGTTTGTCCTGGACAACTACCTCCTGCCGCACCTCAACTATGCGATGCCGGCCAACCTCAAGGAGGGCGACGAGGGCTACCAGGAAGCAGTCCTCTCGGTCCGGCTTGCAAAGGCACACTTCCTCGGCCGTATGGCCGAGGCCTGTTTCGATCTCGTGCTGAATAAGCGCAGGATCGACGACAAGGACCACTACTCGAACAAGCGGCTGAAACTCGCGGGCGACCTGATGGAGGACCTCTTCCGTATCTCCCTCAACCGCCTGACGAGGGATATCAAGTACCAGCTCGAGCGCGCCAGCATGCGGCACCGCGACCTCTCGATCGCGACGGCGGTCCGCGCCGACGTGCTGACCGAGCGCCTCCTCCACCCGCTCGCCACCGGTAACTGGGTGGGCGGAAGGACAGGTGTCTCCCAGCTCCTCGACCGCGTCGACCACATGGCCGTGCTCTCGCACCTGCGCCGTGTCATCTCTCCGCTCTCCCGGTCACAGCCCCACTTCGAGGCCCGTGACCTGCACCCGACCCAGTGGGGCCGGATCTGCCCGAGCGAGACGCCTGAAGGTCCGAACTGCGGTCTCGTGAAGAACTTCGCCCAGATGGTCGAGATCAGCAAGGGAGTCGATGATGAAGAAGAGATCCTGCGGATCCTGCATAATCTCGGGGTCGAACACATACGGGGTGAATCATGAGCAAGAAATCACGCGTCTTTGTTGACGGGGCACTCATCGGCCTTGTCGATGACCCCAAAGCACTGGTCGCAACGATCCGGACCATGCGCCGGCAGGGAGCCATCTCCCCCGAGGTGAACGTATCCCACAAGGAGTACAATGGCGATGTCGTCCTCCTCACCGACCGGGGCCGCGCCCGCCGCCCGCTTATCGTCTTGAAGAACGGCGAACCCCTCATCTCCGAGGAGGACCTTGCACGGCTCGACCGCAAGGAAGTTGACATGAACTCGTTCGTCCAGCGGGGCTTGATCGAGTTCATCGATGCCGAAGAGGAAGAAGACCTCCTCATCGCCATGGACTTTACCAAGATCACCCCCGAGCACACCCACCTGGAGATCGACCCCTCCCTGATCCTTGGTATCGGTGCCGCTCACGTCCCCTTCCCCGAGCACAATGCAAGTCCCCGTGTAACGATGGGCGCAGGGATGGTCAAGCAGGCGCTGGGCTTCGGTGCAGCCAACATGAAGCTCCGGCCCGACACGCGCGGCCACCTGCTCCACTACTGCCAGAAACCCCTCACCCACACCCAGACCTCGGAACTGATCGGTTCCGACGACCGTCCTGCAGGGCAGAACTTTGTCGTGGCGATCCTCTCGTACGAAGGGTACAATATTGAAGATGCGCTCATCTTCAACAAGGCATCGATCGAACGCGGCCTTGGCCGGTCACACTTCTTCAGGACCTACGAAGGCGAAGAGCGCCGCTATCCGGGCGGCCAGATCGACCGCATCGAGGTCCCCGAGGAGGATGTTGCCGGTGCCCACGGCGCCGAGTCCTACAAGAACCTGGACGAAGACGGTGTCATCAACCCCGAGACCGTGGTCATGGAGAAGGATGTCCTGATTGGCAAGACCTCCCCGCCGCGTTTCCTCGAAGAACCCAGCGGCGAGCTGATCGCAGTCGAGAAGCGCCGGGACACCTCCGTCACGATGCGCAGCAACGAGCACGGTATCGTTGACACGGTCATCATCACCGAAGGCGAGAACAGCTCCCGCCTGGTCAAGGTCCGGACCCGCGACCTTCGTGTCCCGGAAGTCGGCGACAAGTTCGCATCCCGGCACGGGCAGAAAGGTGTCGTCGGTCTCATCACCCACCAGGAAGACATGCCCTTCACGGAGAGCGGCCTCTCCCCCGACCTGGTTATCAACCCCCACGCAATCCCGAGCCGTATGACGGTCGGTCACATGCTCGAGATGATCGGTGGCAAGGTCGGCTCGCTTGAAGGCCGGCGTATCAACGCCACGGCGTTCAGTGAAGATGCTGACAATGAAGCGTCGATCCGCTCCAGCTTAAAGAAACTCGGTTTCTCCCACAACGGCCGCGAGATCATGTATGACGGGATCACCGGCCGGGTCTTCAAGGCGGATATCTACATCGGCGTCATCTACTACCAGAAGCTCTACCACATGGTGTCGAGCAAGATGCACGCACGGTCCCGCGGCCCGGTGCAGGTCTTAACGCGCCAGCCGACCGAAGGACGTGCCCGCGAGGGTGGTCTCCGGTTCGGTGAGATGGAACGCGATGTCATGATCGGCCACGGCGCCGCCATGGCACTCAAGGAACGTCTCCTTGACGAATCCGACAAGGTGCAGGAGTATGTCTGTGCACACTGCGGCATGGTCGCGATGCTTGACCGCAAGCGCAACATGACCCGGTGCCTTGCCTGCGGCAACGAGACCGACATCTACTCGGTCGAGATGAGTTATGCGTTCAAGCTCCTGCTTGACGAGATGAAGAGCATGGGCATAGCGCCCAGGCTGAAGTTACAGGACGTGGTGTAAATGCCATCACCCAAGCGAATCGGCCAGATCGAGTTCGGCCTGCTCTCGCCAAAGGAGATCCGCGAGATGAGTGTCCGCAAGATCATCTGGGCCGACACCTACGATGACGACGGGTTCCCGTACCCCCAGGGACTCATGGACTTAAACCTCGGTGTCATCGACCCGGGCCTCCGGTGCAAAACCTGCGACCAGAAGGCAAGCGAGTGCCCCGGCCACTTCGGCCACATCGAGCTTGCAAAACCGGTCATCCACGTGGGCTACACGAGGCTCATCCGGAAACTCCTGCGTGTCACCTGCCGCGCTTGCGGCCGGGTGCTCCTCTCCCCCGAGGAGATCGAGAAGGTCGTCGGTACCGAAGACGACCAGACCGGAGACCTGCTCTCCGAGAAGGACGTCAAGAAGGAGCGCGTCTGCCCCCACTGCGGCGAGCAGCAGCTCAAGATCAACTTCGAGAAGCCGACAACCTTCTCCGAGGTCATGGTCGAGGACGGCAAGAAGGTGGAGCACAAGCTCACTCCGGCCGATATCCGCGCGCGGATGGAGAAGATCCCGAATGAGGATTTGATCCCGCTCGGTATCAACCCCGACGTTGCCCGGCCCGAATGGACGATCCTCACCGTCCTTCCCGTCCCGCCGGTCACGATGCGCCCCTCGATCATCCTCGAGAACGGCCAGCGGTCGGAAGACGACCTCACCCACAAGCTCGTGGACATCATCCGTATCAACCAGCGGTTCAAGGAGAACCAGGATGCAGGCGCGCCCCAGCTGATCATCGAGGATCTCTGGGAACTCCTGCAGTACCACGTGACCACCTACCTCGACAACGAGGTTGCCGGCTGTCCCCCGGCCCGCCACCGCAGCGGCCGGCCCCTGAAGACTCTTTCGCAGCGCCTGAAGGGGAAGGACGGGCGGTTCCGTGGTTCGCTCTCGGGTAAGCGTGTGAACTTCTCGAGCCGTACCGTCATCTCCCCCGACCCGAACCTCTCGGTTGCACAGGTCGGTGTGCCGCGTGCCGTTGCAAACGAGATGACCATCCCGGTCCGTGTCACCCCTTACAATATCGAGGAGCTCCGCCAGATCGTCAGGAACGGTTTCTCGCGCCCGAATGTCAACGCACCCTGCGGCGCCAACTATGTCATCCGTCCCGACAACCGCCGTCTCCGCCTCGGTCCCGACAACCTCGATACCGTTGCCGACATGATCGAGCCCGGTTACACGGTCGAACGCCAGCTCCGCGACGGCGATGTCGTGCTCTTCAACCGGCAGCCCTCGCTGCACCGGATGAGCATCATGGCCCACCGCGTCAAGGTGATGGAAGGCAGGACATTCCGGCTCAACCCCGCGGTCTGCCCGCCCTACAACGCCGACTTCGATGGTGATGAGATGAACATGCACGTGCCCCAGACCGAAGAGGCCCGGGCCGAGGCATCCATCCTCATCTCCGTGCAGGAGAACATCCTCTCCCCGCGTTTCGGCGGCCCCATCATCGGCGGTATCCACGACCACGTCTCGGGTATCTTCATGCTCACGCACGATACCCGGTGGTTCACCAAGGAGCAGGCACTCTACCTCCTGCGGTATTCCGGTATCGAGCGCATGCCCGCTCCGGGAAAGACCGAGAACGGCATCGATTACTGGAGCAACAAGCAGGTCTTCTCCATCATCCTTCCCGAGCACCTCAACATGGTCTTCCATGCCAGCTCGTGCCAGAACTGTGATGTCTGCAAGAAGGAGCTGTGCGAGCGCGATGCCTATGTCCGCATCATTGACGGGAAACTTGAATCGGGGACGATCGACAAGAAGGCGATCGGTGCATTCGACGGCCAGATCGTCAACCGTATCATCCGGCAGCAGGGGATGCCCCGTGCAGCAAAGTTCATCGACGACCTGACCAAGCTCTCGATCCGCGGGATCATGATCGACGGCTTCTCGTTCGGTATCGACGACGAAGACCTTACCAAGACCGAGCATGGCCAGATCGACGAGGTACTGAAGAATGCGGCGCTCGATGTCGACCGCCGTATCCGGATCTACGAGGACGGGCAGCTCGAACCCATGCCCGGCCGTACTGTCGAAGAGACCCTCGAGATGCAGATCATGCAGGTGCTGGGCAAGGCCCGTGACCAGACCGGTCAGATCGCCGGCCGCCACCTCGGTCTTGGCAACAGCGCTGTCGTGATGGCAGTCTCCGGTGCCCGTGGTTCCATGCTGAACCTGACCCAGATGGCCGGTTGTATCGGCCAGCAGTCCGTCCGTGGTGAGCGTATCGTCCGTGGGTACGATGACCGTACGCTCCCGCACTTCAGGAAGGGCGACCGCGGTTCGGATGCCCACGGCTTCATCCAGCACAGCTACAAGGGCGGTCTCAACCCGACCGAGTTCTTCTTCCATGCAATCGGTGGCCGTGAAGGTCTTGTCGATACGGCAGTCCGTACATCCCAGAGCGGGTACCTCCAGCGGCGTATGATCAACGCGCTGCAGGATCTCAAGGTGGCGTATGACGGCACGGTCCGTTCCACCGGCGGGAAGATCATCCAGTTCCAGTATGGCGAGGATGGCACGGACCCGACCAAGAGTGCATTCGGTGACCCGGTCGATGTCAAAGGTATCGTCGAGAGTATCCTCAAGGAGGAGGTATAATCATGGCGCTTGCCGACAAATTCACCAAAAAGATCGAGGCAGCCTCCCTCCCCCAGAAGACCAGGGACCAGATCACCAAGTTCCTGGACAACAAGGAGATCACCGATGCCCAGTTCAAGCAGATCCTGGACAAGGTCCTTGCCGAGTACCAGAGCACGCGTATCGAGGCCTGCGAAGCGGTGGGGATCATTGCTGCGCAGTCCATCGGTGAACCGGGCACGCAGATGACGATGCGGACGTTCCACTACGCCGGTGTGGCCGAGATCAACGTTACCCTCGGTCTGCCGCGCCTCATCGAGATCATGGATGCGAGGAAGGAGCCGAGCACCCCTACGATGACGGTGTACCTTGAGGCCGGCTTTGCCGATGACCGTGACAAGGCACGGGAAGTCAGCTGGCAGATCGAGGCAGCCCCCCTCCACGAGTTCGGTGACATCACCACCGACATGGAGAACATGCACGTGGTCGTCCACCTCAACACCAAGGTCTGCGACAAGCGCAAGATCGCGCCCGGGGAGATCATGGAGATTGCCCCCAAGAAGATCCGCGACCGCCGCCACTACCGTGATTTTGAGCACGAGATCGACGAGGCATCCTCCACGATCATCTTCTCACCCAAGGATAAGGAGAGTTACCAGAACCTCTTCCAGCTCGCCGAGCACGTCAGGAACGTCATCGTGCAGGGCATCGACGATATCATCCGTGTTGTCGTCAGGAAGGAAACAGGAGAATATATTCTATATACTGAAGGATCCAATCTTAAGGACGTATTTGATGTCGTTGGCGTGGACACGACACGGACCCGCACCAACAATATCAGTGAGATCGCAAACGTGCTCGGCATCGAGGCGGCGCGTAACGCGATCATCCACGAAGCGGTATCCACGCTCAACGAGCAGGGTATCCTCGTGGACGTCCGCCACCTCATGCTCGTCGCGGATATGATGTGCATGGAAGGTGAGGTCAAACAGATCGGCCGTCATGGAATTGCCGGTGAGAAGGAGAGCGTCCTCTCCCGTGCCGCATTCGAGGTGACGGTCAACCACCTCCTCGATGCAGCCGTCGCAAATGAAGTTGATGAACTGAGCGGCGTAACGGAGAACGTCATTGTCGGGCAGCCGATCCAGCTCGGTACCGGCGATGTGAAACTCGTAGCAGTACGACAGAAAGAGAACTAATCTAAAACCCAAAAATTTTACGAGGAATTGTACATGGATTTTAATGCTTCACTCAGAAGAGCAATCAAGACCGGAAACGTGATTCTTGGCCAGAACAATACGGAAAAATGCGTAAAGGAAGGCAAGGCACAGATGGTAGTCGTTGCCGGGAACTGCCCGGCAGCCTTCAAGTCAAAACTTGCAGAGAACTCAGGTCTCTTCATCCACACCTTCGAGGGCTCGAGCGTTGCACTCGGCAAGGCCTGCGGTAAACCGTTCATGGTCAGCACCCTTGCCATCGTGACTCCGGGCGAGTCAGACATTCTCTCTCTCAAGAGGGCATGATATGGCAGAAGTCAAACTGACTGAAGACTGCATGCGCCTCATCTCCCAGTTCGAGAGCCTCACCGGTGCCGGCAGCCGCGACTGTGTGGTCGATGACCGCAACGGCCGGCTCATCTTTGTCATCAACCCGGGCGACATGGGGCTTGCCATTGGCAAGAAGGGCGCCTCCATCAAGAAGGCTTCCGAAGTGATGGGCAAGAAGATCGAAGTTGTTGAATATAATACCAATGTCGAGCAGTTCTTAAAGAACTGCTTCCTGCCCGCGCAGGTCACCTCCATCCAGTTCGAGGGAGAAGAAGGCCAGCAGATGGCAACCGTGGAGGTCCGTGACGAGGACCGCGGTATCGCTATCGGGAAGGATGGCAAGAACATCTTCAAGGCAAAGAAGCTCGCCCTGCGCCAGCACAACATCGCCG
>CAYVAQ010000015.1:0-66133 GCA_964448885.1 uncultured Methanoregula sp.
GGGCGCCGCTCGAGAGCTCCATCCGGGGGTGCATCATGTCGAATGCCTTACAGATGGACGGGTCGTCCTCGTAGTGCATGGCATAGTAGGGCCGGATCTCGGAGGGCCAGTCCACGATGAAGTAGTGGCCGCCCATTTCTGCCCCGATCGCCCGCTCGGCGGCCGGGCTGATATCGTCGCCGTACTTGATCGGCTCCTCGATCTTCTTCTTCGCGATCTCGATTGCCTCAGCGTACGGGAGGCGGGGGAACGACTCCTTCGGGACCGTGAAATTCTCAACGCCGGCATTGGCGATCTGGACGCTGCATTTCCTGTCCACGTACTCGTAGGTCTTCTTGATGAGGTCCTCGAGGATGCGCATGACCTCGTGGTGGTCGGCAAACGAGACCTCGATGTCGATCGAGGTCGCCTCGTTGAGGTGCTTGGTGGTGGCGTGCTCTTCGGCACGGAAGATCGGGCCGATCTCGTACACCTTCTCGCAGCCGGCTGCCATCATCATCTGCTTGTAGAGCTGCGGGCTCTGGTTGAGGAATGCCTCCTTGTCGAAGTAGGCGATCGGGAAGAGCTCCGTTCCGCCCTCTGTTGCGGCTGCCACGATCTTGGGGGTGGTGATGGCGGTGAAGCCATTGTTATGGAGGTACTCGTTGATTGCGTAGCAGGCTGCACTCCGGATCTCGAAGACGGCTGCAACGCGGGGGCGCCGGACATCGAGGAACCGTGCATCGAGCCGGGTATCAAGTTCGGCGGGGACTTTCTCGGAGACATCGAGCGGGAGCGGGACTTCGGCAAGGCTGACGATCTCGATCGATTCCGGCACCAGCTCGCGGCCGCCGGGGGCTTTGTCGATGGCCTTGACCGCACCGCTGACCCGGACAACGGACTCGCGGGAGACGGCCTTCACGGCGGCAAGGACCGCCTCGGATACTTTCTTCTTCGGGATGGTCACCTGGATGATGCCGGACCGGTCGCGGATGAGCATGAAGGCGAGGCCTCCGAGGTCACGGACCTCGTGGACCCAGCCGGCGATCTCCGCGGAACCCGACTCCGGGGTGACGGTTGCTATGGGTATGCGCATAAAATCCTATAACAATGGGCGGTGGGAGGTAATGAGATTATGGTGGGAACTCCCTTAATCCCACTTACTCCAGTCCCAGTGATATTTCCGGCCGGTCCGGTGTATCCAGTACAGGAGGTAGGAAAATCCGATGAGAATTCCCGCGATGAGGATGATTCCTTCAGTGTCATGAGAGATGCCGATATGAAAAAACGCCAGGATCACTGAAAGCGATCCAAGGATGCCGATTAACAGGACCAGACCTTTGGCATAATTCATCGCCTGGATATCCGTATCATGATAATGATCCGGTCGTGGCGGTATCTGGTTCCATGCCATTATGGAGAAATTTGCTGCCAGGAATAATAATATTATAACCCTGGTGCACGGTATCGCATCCCTGTGGTTGAAAACAGGTACGATAATTCCCATTCCAGGTCATCTCATCCCGCAGGTCCAGATAACAAGATAAAAAATCCGCCACATTTATATTTTGCCGCCTCATTGGTTGAATAGGAGATATTATGGCAGAAATCACCGAAAAGGAATCGAAACAGGAGAAAGCCGGCTGGAGCACCGGCACCAAGATCATTGTCGGGCTCATCGGGCTCATCATCGTTCTTGGCCTGCTTGCTGCGTTTACGCTCACCGTTGCTGTCCTGGATACCCCGGCAGGGACATCCTTCCCCTACAGCACCACCTACCGGGTCAGCCTGCCCGATGGTCAGCCGGTGACGGTTGGCACCACCAAGATCCTGGTGATGACGTACGAGAACGAGGTCGTGACCGAGGTTGACGGGGTTAAAGAGAAACTTGTTGTCGGCCAGGAACGGGTCATCAGCCCGCGGTATGCCCGCGTCCAGGCGCTGGGTGTCCCGCTGATGGACACCGACTTCCAGATCACCCTCAAATATCTCGGGACCTCCGGGAAGAACGCGCTCTTTGATATGAATATCAAGACCTCGAAACAGATCCCCGAGATGGTCATCAGCAAGCTGATACCGCCGGGCATGAATGCCGTGCCGGTATAACCGGGATATACCAGAATAATCAATCTCACCTCACTTTTTTCATCAGAGCCTCCTCCTGCGGGAACAATGCTTCGTTGGTTCACTCCCTCCAAGTTCAGGTGTACCGGAGCCCCCGCATGGTCGGCCGCCCGTCATGGGGGAACGGGGGTAAGAACGGTTTAGATAAACGAGGATGGGGGTCGGCCGGCTATCCCCCAAACCAAAAATGAGTAATGTACATATTACACACAACCATTTCCGGCATTTCCCCGGGTACCGCTTACGTAAACCGGATATCCCGCCAGTTACCCGGAATTGAGCTGGGGGATAAACGCGTTAAAAAAAAGACGGGGAGTCACTGGAACCCCCGGGGTCCTTCCGGGCTTGGGACCGGGTATGAACCCTGCCCTCAAGATGTGGATGGGTTTGTTCACTCAACTCCCCGGACCATAACGTCCGGGTACAGTACATCGTCCCGGGTGTCTGCAAGCGGAATTGTTGCAACGGTCTGGTTGATCGTGGCAAGCGGATTTGCCAGGATCTTCGCTGTTGAGAGCGTGTAGAGGATGTCCCCGATATAGAGCGAGCGCTTCACCTCGTTCTGCGAGCTTCCGTACCAGTAATAGCTCTCGTTCTGGGAGCCGTGCTCAACCGTGCCCCGGAGGACAAAGCCCGTGGACGGGTCGACTCCGAAGACGTATGCCCCGTACCAGACCGAAGGCTGGACGTACTTCTCCCGGATTATCGTTCCGGTTCCGGCGCTGCCGGCCTGCTTAACGACGCGGGCCGGGATAACAAGGAGGTTCTTCTCTTTGCTGAAGAGGAACGCCTTGTGGTCCGAGAGGGCTGCCGAGTCCGATCCGGCATCGCCGATCTCCACCTTTCCCACCTGCTTCGGGTGCTCCACGTCGCTTACATCGAAGAGGGCGAGCTTGATGCCCTGCGTGGAGACACCGCCCCAGTCATTGGTCGAAGTCTCCTTGCCAAGCCCGATGATATGGGTCGCATCGTAGGGATGGAGGTAATCGGAGTACCCGGGGATCTTGAGCTTGCCGAGGATCTTCGGGTTTGTGGGGGTCGAGAGGTCGATGACAAAGAACGGGTCAACCCGCTTGAAGGTCACCATGTAGAGCCGGTCGCCGATGAACCTTGTTGAGTAGATCTTTTCCTGTTCCGCGATGTGAGTCAGGGACCCGACCGTCTTCATGTCCGGGCCCAGCACGAAGACATTGTTATACTCGTACGAGCCCCGCGTGGTGTATACATTCGATGTCGTGGCAACGCGGAGGTTACCGGCGTATTCGTCCATGCCAAACTGGCTGTCCAAATATCCCGGCACCTCGCCCCGGGCGATGTAGGTGATCGCACCATTGTCGATCGCGATCTTATGGATGACGGTCGTGCTCTGGTCGATCTCCTTCTTCTGGAGCTTCTCTTCCTCCTGCGCCTTCATCTCCGCGATCACACGCTGCTTCTCAGCCTCGCTCATCTGGTTGAAGTCTTCCCAGAGGACGGGTGAGGAGACGCTTGCTGAACTGCCGGCGCTGCTTACAGCAATATCCTCAACGGCAGCCATGGGCCGGATGCCGCCGCGGTAGATGTTGTGGTATTTCTGGTAACTGACATACATCGCATCGGGTGAGACATAGATGATGTTCCCGCTGCCGATAAGGTAGGTCTTTGCGTCCTTCTCGCTTGCGCCAGCGGTGTCAAACGAGGTGACCGTGGTGAAGGAGTACGAGCGCTCAGGATTGTCGAAATAGTACACGTCCGGCGTTACGACACACCGTCCCGCAAGTTTCAGGCACGGGACGGGGATCTCCTCATCCTTGTATATGATGACCTGCTCGCGGGTGACCAGGTAAACGTTGTTCCCGATGAGCCTCGCATCGGTGTAGTCCCCGTCAATCGTAAAGTCCTTCACAACCTTCGGGTTTTTCCGGTCGCTGATATCGTAGAAGACCGCGTGGGTTACCGGGCTGTAGCCCCGGTAATAGGGCATCGCTTTCATCTGCGAGGCATAGACCGGGCCGTCACCATAATCAGAAGACCCGCTGCCGGTCGTGAAGAGCACGAGCCGGTCCCCGGAGAGGAAGATCTCCTGGGGATTGTCCTCAAGGGTGGTCTTCGAGATGATCGAAGCCGATGGTGCGGGGTACGCATCCACGATGGTCAGCGTGTCG
Source organism: uncultured Methanoregula sp. (assembly GCA_964448885.1). Classification (GTDB taxonomy): domain Archaea; phylum Halobacteriota; class Methanomicrobia; order Methanomicrobiales; family Methanospirillaceae; genus Methanoregula. The sequence goes on from CAYVAQ010000015.1 coordinate 4,248, forward strand.
CCCGAGATGAGGTAGATGTACTTCCCGTCGTTCTTGACAAAGTCCGGCTCATCCACGCCGGCAACCTGGACATTGGTCTGCGAATAATCCGATGCGCCGGCACCCCCGGGCGGGGCAGCCATTGCAATCCCCTTGGACGACGACTCGGCAACCGCAGCCTGGGGGGCAGCAACTGCAATGTCGCGGGCGAGTCCGACACCGTTCGTGGCATAGTACGTCTCGCCCTCCGCTTCTGCCGCGAGTTTCGTGTTCTCCTCGATATACTGGCGGATCTCGGCCGCCGAACTGAATTTCTTGATCTCTCCCGATGCCGGAGTTACCGTGGATCCGGTGCAGCCGGCTGCGATGATGGCGGCTGCAACGAGGACTGCCGCCACCAGGGAGAAGAGGAATCTGCGTGACATAGTTGATCAGAATCCCGTTGGTTGCGAAAAGGTAATGAATCTGGCGTTAACTGCGAAAAAAATGGCAGATACCGGCATTTTCTCCTCTGAGGGTTTTATCCGGCATTCTTTTTCCCTGCGTCCCGTGTTTTTGATAGGATAATGAAGGGTAATAATCCGGTAAAACCAGAATAGCAACCACCAAAAAACCCGGAATTCCATTCTGGGGAGAATAAACCCTATGTACCAGCACGCCCCATATCTTGGTATGGTGAATGCATGAGACATCTGAACGAACCGACATACTCCTTTGTCATCCTCACGTTCATCCTCATCCTGGTCAATACCGTTATCAACTATGCATCGGCCGCATTCCTGCCGGCCAACGCTGCCGGCATAGCCTACATATTTCCCGCGGCAGCCTTCATGGTCCTCTTTGCCCTGTGGTACGGGGGCTACGGGGCGTTTGCTGCGTATGTCGGCGGCCTGATCGGGGGGATCCTCGCCCACGAGAACCTTGCAATAAACCTGCACATCGCCGTCGTCTGGGCGGTTGCCGGGCTCCTGCAGGTACTGATCCCGCTCATTGCAGCCCGGAGTTTTGAGATCGACCTCTCTCTCCCCACGAACCGCGATATCGCCCTGATCGTGATTTTTGGTGTGGTCATCAACAACCTGGTCGGAGCAGCATGGGGAGCATGGACGCTCGGGCTCATCGATCCTTCAGCCATGATCAGTACATTCTCGGTCTGGCTCATCGGAAACGTCATCATCTGCCTGATACTCGTACCCCTCTGTTTACGGCTCTTCACCCCGCGGCTCGAGAAGAAACGGCTCTATGTGAAGCACTACTGGGATTAACCACTTTTTTTTGATCCTGTTTTGGAATACCCCGGGGTAACCGGCTGGTGGATGAAACCTCACTCCCGGGCCATGGTCAGTGCATCAGCGCCCGCTCTTCAGACTCCAGCACATTGAGGAGGAACGGGACTCCGACAGCGATAATAAAGAGAAAGAGACTCACCCAGAGGTGCACCCCGAGGTAGTTGAGGAAAGCGGACCAGAGGAGCATGACCAGGATAAGCAGGTAAAAGAAGAAGAGGGACCGTGTCCGCCCGGGATCGTTCATGCCAATGAATGCGACAACCGGATTAATGGCGGTAAGCGATGCAAACATGAAGGTGAACTGGAGCATCTCCCCTTGTTTGATGAGGAAGATGGCCCAGAGTGCAGCGGTTGCAAGGATCAGGCAGAACATGACCGTGGTGCGCTGGTGCGGAGTCTCACCCAAAAACTCCATGTGGCAAGGATTGCAGGCCCGGAATAAAAAACGATCGCTGAAAATGGAGTGTATTTTTATGCTGCCATATCAGCACAGGGCCTCGTCCTCTCTGTTCCATCGTGGGGAAACGATAGCCAGGAAGATGAGGTCTGAACTGCCGGTATTCCGGATAAACTGGCGTGCCCCGGGAGGTATCAGGACGATCTGCCCCCCGCGGACTTCTGCAGATTCCTCATCGATATGCATCTCCCCGGTGCCGCTCAGGATGTAGTAGAGCTCGTACGACACGTGGAGAAGGTGGGGGAGGGTCTCTTCCCCCGCGGGCACGATGGCATGGGCGATGCTGCACCCGAGGTTCTCCGCACCGGGAACAGCATCCGGGTGGAGAAGCTCGCACAGGACGGACCGGTCGATGACACGGGTATGGGGGCAGGTTGCGATGTCGCGGATGATCATGTGATTCCCCTTCCGGTTGCGGGGACAATGCCCATAAGGGTATCCCTGTCTCCTGCCAAGCACCCGGGTTCTCGGTTCACCACAGCTTTATACTCCCTTACCGGTATCTGTACATGAGTGATTTCATGAAGATCGTTGGTATCAATGCAAGCCCGAAGGGCGACAAGAGCCAGACCCGCCGGCTCGTGATGGGAGTGCTCGAAGGGGCACGCCAGGCCGGCGCTGACGTGACGTTCATCGATATCTGCAGCCTCGACATCCACTACTGTACCGCGTGCGGTACCTGCTACTCGCGGGGGGAGTGCGTCTTCGATGACGATTACCCGGCACTTCTTGAGAAGATGATGGATGCGGATGGGATCGTGCTCGGTTCACCTAACTACATCAATGCAGTAACGGCCCAGCTCAAGACCATGCTCGACCGCATGGCCGATGTTGTCCACTGCCAGTCATTTACCGGCAAGTACGGGTGTGCTGTCTGCACAGCAGGCGGCTCCTATGCCGACGAGGTTGCAGATTACATGAACATGGCGCTCCTCAATTTCGGTGCAACGACCATGGGGAAGGTCGGGTGCCTGGTGGGCGCAGACCCGAACGCGATCGTTGATGGAGAGAAGAAAGCCAAAGACCTGGGCCGGAAGCTTGCCGGGGCAATCAGGGATAAGACGGTTGATGAGGCGCAGGAGAAACACCATCACGAGCGTAAGGAGTACTTCAAGCGGCTGGTGATGTACAACAAGGACCTCTGGAAACACGAGTACGATTACTGGAAAGGATTAGGGGAACTCTAAGTAAGCACCCCATTTTTACCGGAACACCAGCATCGTTGATGTCTGGTTGATATGCCCGATGAACTCCTCGCCGTAAGTTGAGAAGCCGATCGTCGGCACTCCGGTAAATATCCTGCCGTACTCCTCGGTAAGTCCTTTCTGCTCAAGTTCGAGTGTCCGCAGGATACAGTGGAAGTTGATGATGGCCGAGATCCTGCCCAGTTCCATCTTCTTGCGTTCAAGCGCAACCTTGGTGTCAACGATGATGTTGGTTGATTCGAGCAGGGCAAGGTCCATCCCGGCCTTGACATGGCAGAAGAGGCAGATGCTCTTCCCCTCGGCACGGCAGGGGCTGCGCACGAAAACGTCGTCATGACCGACCACGAGGCCGAAGGGATTGATCATGAAACGCGACGCAATTTCGTCAGGTCTGCACCCGACAGCCTCGGCATAGGCATCAACCGCGGGTCTCCCGTTGAACTCGCACACCTCCCGCGTGGCTTCGTTAATCTTTGTCGGGACCAGGTGCTTCTCAAGGATGCGGAAGCTCTGGGTCTTGATGAAGTCAAACTTTACCGCCGGTCTCATCAGTGCGAGGACAGCCGCGTTTGACGAGGCAACACCGTTTGCCGCGACGTATGTTGCAGCAAACTTCTGGTCGTCACCGGCAGAACCCCCGATGAAGAGGACCCGGGTGAGGTCGCCGATCGCCTCCATGGTCCGCTCTTCCGCCCCCGCAAGCCCGTCGAAGAGAATGATCCCGACATACTTCTGGAAGTCCATGTCCCGCATCGGGGTTTTGAAATACTCCTCAAATTCGCTGAATGCCGCATTCACGCCTTCCGCGTCGGCGAGATCGGGGATGACCGTTACCCTCACATCCTCGATGATGTTGGAATTCAGGGCCATTGCAACGACGGAGCCCTTGAGCATGCGGGTATTGGCAAGCTCGCCGGCAGTGGTACAACCGAAGACTGCCGCAGGGGCGAAAGCATCGTTCATCTGCCGGGCTAGCTCATGTGGATCATGGCGTGGCGATGCAAAGTAGATGACCATGCGGGGCTGGACAGAATGGAGGGTATTTCTGATCTCGAGGACCGCATCCTTCACGTTCTCCTCCTGCGAAATCGCCACCGCGGCATTCGTGATACCGGTCAGGCGGATCATCTTCTCGAGTTGCCGGATGATAATGGGATCGTCCTCGGAATGAGCCGAGTATTTATCCGGGTGGATCCCCCGCACGATCAGTTTCGTCCTGGTGATGTTCGAGAGCCGTGGATCTCCCCGCGATTCCTGTTCAATGAGTGTATCGATCATCTGCTTGATTCTTCCTGCCATAACGTAATCCCTCACCGTTGTTCCTGCTCGGATCCTTCCTGCCTTGTGCCCCCTGAGTGCAATACACCCCGGTCTCTCTCATCCATACTCCCGCCTCCACCTTCGGCCCGGTAACTTTCCCAGGGTATCCTTAAGCGGAAGAGGGCGCCTCTGCCTGCCTCGCCGATCTCATCGAGCACGATCCCGGTTATGGAGAGGATCTCCCGTGCAAGATAGAGGCCGAAGCCGGTATGTTTACCATACCCGAGGTTGAAGATACGCTCTTTCTCCTCTTCCGGGATCCCTTTGCCATCGTCGCTGCAGAAGATAGCCAGTCCATTTTCATCCTTCCGGGCGGAGAATGCAATGCGGGTGATCCCCCCGCCATGCCGGACCGCGTTATCGACCAGGTTCAGGAATACTTTCTCAAGCAGGGGATCGGCATAGATCTCGAAAGCACCCAGATCACAGGAGATCTGGACGGCGTCAAGCGGGATAGCCGGGATTACTTTTTTCAGGATATCCCTGGGGCACTGCCAGCGGGGAGTATGGATATCGATATCCTGATAATCGCTCATGAATGCAATCTGGTGTTCAATGGTGTCAACCGATTTCTCCGCCCGGTCGAGCAGTGCGTCCACTCCGGCAGGGTCTTCCCGTCTCCGGGCGAGCTGGAGGAGTGTCGAGAGGGCGGTGAGCTGGTTCAGGACATCGTGACGCGTGACCGTATTGAGGAGGTGGAGTTTCTTGTTGGCCTCTTTGAGCACCTTCTCGGCACGCTTGCGCTCCGTAACATCCAGGAACGACCAGACTCTCCCCCTGGGTTCGCTTGCCACAAACATCGGCTGCGAATACCGCTCATATACCCGGCCGTCGCTGAAGCAGACCAGGTCGAAGCCCTCGGCCATGGGATTCTGAATAAATTCCTGCACCCGTGCCAGGAATTCAACCGGCCGTGCCAGCTGGGACTGCATATAGGAGAGGAGGTCGTCATCGTCCCGGGCAATCAGGAGGTTGTCGGGGATTCCCCACATCTCGGCAAACCGCCGGTTCGCCTTGATGAACCGGCCTGCACGGTCGACAACGAGGATCCCGTTGTCCGTTGATTCAAGGGTGGCTGCGATGAGGGAGAGGGTATTCCGAAGCTCCTCCTCTGTCCGTTTCCGGGTCGTTATGTCACGCCCGACCGACTGGTACTCGATGATCTCGCCCTTATCGTTGAAGATTGCGGTGTCGCTCCATTGCTGCCACCGGATTCCCTTTCCCTCGCAGATGATCCGGTGCTGCATTGTATGTGATGGTCGTTCCTGGGTGAGTGAGGCGAAATGGCGCCGGATGAGGGTCAGGTCCTCCGGGAAGAAATGGGGAGAGAACCGGTGCCCGATAAGCTCCTCGACCGTCCTGCCATAATACCGGCAGAACGCCCCGTTGACGAACAGGAATGTCCCATCCGGCCGGAACCTGCAGATGAGCTCAACCTGGCTCTCGACCACCGCCCGGTACCGCTCCTCGCTTGATAGAAGGTCTTTTTGTGTTTTCTGGTGCTGGACTGCCTTGAATATCATGTTGCGCAGCTCGGCATACTGTGCGGCAACATCCATGCCTTTCTGGAGGTAAAAGGAGGCGCCGTTGTTGAGGGCGTCGATAGCCACGTACTCGCGGCCGCGTCCGGTGAAGATGATGAATGGCGTCTCATGGCCACGAGACTTCACCGCTTTCAGGAACTGGATTCCGTTCATCCCGGGCATCTCGTAGTCCGAGACTATTGCATCGAATGACAAGCTCTCCATCAGGGCAAGGGCATCGAGAGCCGATGACACGGGGGTAACGATGATGTCTCCGTCCTCCTCGATGAATGCTTTGGTGATATCGAGGAGGGCTTCTTCATCGTCAACAAGCAGGACGGAAATCATGATTGGATCGTGGTTAGCCGGGAATTCCCGGATGTATGATATCTCTCATGCTGCTGTTTGTATAATAGAATTTCTCTAATACCTGATTTTCGGATATGGTGCCGGTTATCCCGCACCCTGCTGCCAAACCCCCCGCTCGTCATCCCGGTTTTACTTCGTAACCGGCAGAAAGGACTGCCCGTCGGATCGCCTCGCTGTGGTCCCGCCCCCGGGTCTCGAGCTCTAGGTGTACCCGTGCCATCTGGACAGGCACGTTCCCCTCGCCGAGGGTGTGGTGGATGTGGAGGATGTTCCCCCGCCGTTCAGCAACAACAGCGAGCAGTTTTGCAAGGGAACCCGGCTGGTCATCGAGAATGACCGAGAACCGGAGGATGCGCCCCTGCCGGGCCATGGACTGCCGGATGACCCGGAAGAGGACGGCACTGTCGATGTTGCCGCCGCTGATGACAAGGACGACCGTGCTGCCGGGACTTACATCGATGGACCCGTTCATGAGGGCCGCAAGCGGGGCGGCGCCTGCACCCTCGGCGACAATATGCTTGCGTTCCAGGAGCAGGAGTATCGCATCGGCGATCTCGTCCTCGGTCGTGACCACGATCCGGTCGACCAGGTCGCGGATGACCGGGAATGTCAGTGCTCCCGGCTCGGCCACCCGGATTCCATCGGCTATGGTCTTTCCCGCACAGACCCGGACCCTGGACTGTGCGATGAGCGACTCCTCGGCAGAAGGGCAGACGGACGCCTGCACCCCGACAACCGCGATCTCCGGGTTCATGGCTTTGGCGGCCGTGGCAATTCCCGCGATGAGCCCGCCCCCGCCAACCGGGACAACGATAAGATCCGTTTTCGGGAGATCGGCGAGGATCTCAAGCCCGACCGTCCCCTGTCCCGCGATGACTGCCTCATCGTCGAAGGGGTGAATGAAGAGCCGGCCCTCTGCCGCAAGGGTCTCTGCCCGGGCGATGCTCTCTTCAAGTGTGGTGCCGTGGAGGATCACCTGTGCCCCGTACCCCCGTGTGGCCTCCTGCTTGGAGATGGCAGCCCATTCCGGCATGACGACAACGGCCGGGACACCGGCGGCGTGGGCGGCGACAACCACCCCCTGGGCATGGTTTCCGGCCGATGCCGCTACAACGCCCAGGCGCCGCTGGTCTTCCGGCGAGGAGAGGATCTTGTTTGCCGCACCCCGGACCTTGAACGAGCCTGCTTTCTGGAGTGTCTCGAGCTTGAGCCAGACATGGGCACCGGTCATGTCTGAGAGCGTGGGGGAGTATACAACGGGGGTACGGATGATGCTGCCGGCTATCCGCTCCTGTGCTGCGCGGATGTCGGCAAGCGTTACCATGATGGAGAAAAGCACGGGGGAGGATATGAAAATTGCGTTTTGGCTGAGAAGATTATTCAGAGCGAAGGGCAGCCTGTGAAGTAGTTACCGTTTGACGGCATATCGTTGCATTGGAAAAAGGAATGGTGGTTACTTCTTCTCGGAATTATCTGCCGGCGGATGGTTTTTGTTGTACATTTTCAGGCCGAGATAGACTCCGCCCGCGATGATGACGATGGCGATGATGGCTATGATGGCGTAGTTCGTCGTGTTGGCGGATGTGTCATGTACAAGAGCATCCTCTTGTCTATCAACTGATTTAAACGCCTCCTCTGTGGAGTGTACGACAGCACTCACTGGCATCACCAGCAACGCCACCAGCAACACTAATGCAATAATCATCTCTTTCATACCAAAACCTCGCTCGACAGAACATCTATCGGTGCATTTCGATACGTTTTTTTTTATAAAAAATTTTTGAAATGCGGTTAGCCGTTGAATGATGCCCCCCCTCTTGTGCCACGGATCGGAGAGCTTCGCTCTTCTTCTGATTCGAGTCTGATGACCATCATCACAGTCCCCCGATGGGGGACGGGGCGTATCGGGGTTGGACGAAGTCGATTACTGGCAATATATCATTATCGTTAAGTGGGGGAAGCCGCAGCGGCGGGGCAGAATGTCAGCGGAGCCCCTAGAAGCGTCATCATTTTTCAATGATTTCTTTTGGGAAAAAGAGGATTGCAGCTTATTTCCTCTCTGTATTATCTGCCGGCGGGTGGTTTTGCTTGTACATTTTCAGGCCGAGATAGACTCCGCTGGCGATGATGACGATGGCGATGATGGCTATGATGGCGTAATTCGTTATGGTGGCGGGCATCTCTTTTGCCTTCTCTGCAGCGACTCTTTCATCAATTTCTTTGAATGCATCCTCTGTAGTACGAGCGTACCCACTTGCCAGCGGTACCAGTAATGCCACCAGCAGCACCAGCGCGATAATCTTCACTTTCATATCAAAACCTCACGCGACAGAACATCTATCGGTGTATTTCGATACGTTTTTTTTATAAAAAATTTTTGAAATCCGGTTACACGTTGACACTCAGCCCCCAGGAGTATCAAAATATTTCGATGTTTCCAATAAAAACGCACAAAATACCCGCAGTCACCCCGGCGCTGACACCATGGAAAATTAACACCCTTTCCATGAAATCGTGTTCTCACAATAAGACATGGGGGCTGATGCCCCAATACCCCCACGTACGATGACTGCCGCCGCCCCGAAGGGCACCCCGCGGCGGCCTCAATTCGGAATCACATTTCATGTACGGTAATCTGCCACGCCGTGCCTCTGAGAGGCCCTGAGGCGGGGAACCCTCACATCTATCTTGGTACCGAATCTTACCCACTCGAAATGTTGGGGACCTAAAAAGAACGGGAAAAAATCCTTTACAGTTCCCCGATATCCTCGTTCCAGAGCTGCGGCTTCTCTTTGATAAACGTCTCCATCATCGCCACGCATTCCGGAATGTCGAGGTCAACTACCTCGATCCCGTGCTCCTCCATGAACTCCCGTGCCCCGGCAAACGTCCGCGACTCCCCCACGACAACCTTCGGGATCCGGAACTGGACGGCAGCACCGGCGCAGAGATAGCAGGGCATCAGGGTCGAGTAGAGGACGGTATTCCTGAACGATCCAATCCGCCCGGCATTCATCAGGCAGTCGATCTCGGCATGGATGACCGGGTCGCCTTTCTGGACACGACGGTTGTGACCCCGCCCGATGATACTCCCCTCCTTCACCAGGACAGATCCGATGGGAATTCCCCCTTCGGAGAGCCCCTTCTTTGCCTCAGCAATCGCCTGCTCCATGAACGGGTCCATGGGTGTGTGATGGGCGATTATTCCATTTGAACTCTGCGCAGCTGCGGGGGCCGTCACCAGCGGTCCGGGATACCCTCAAGGAGCGGCGCTAGAAAGACATACGCCAGGAGGAAGATGGCGGCGGCCACCTGGTTGTACCATGGCAGTTCCGCAACCGGGACGACCCCAAACGCAAACACCCAGGCAATGAACCCGACCGTTGATATGCCGAGCTGGACCCAGTCCGATACCCCCTCAGCGATCCAGAGGTACAGGAAGGTGACAATAATACCGGCGAGGACGATGATTCGGGCAAGCGACGGGAAGTACGGCTGATACGCCAGCACCGCATACAAGCTCCCATAGACTGCCACAAAGAATGCGAGCCCCTCCACCGGGACGTACTTCATCAGCCGTTCCCGGTAGGTATCCGGCAGGATCTCTGTACCCTGCCCACCGGCCCGCGTGTTGAGTGCATCATAGTTCCGCGAAGTCACAACCAGCCGCATAATCCGTTGCTCCTCAGGATGGCTCTCGCCTCTGGACGGGAAAAAGATTCCGCAGCACCGGGCCACTCAAAGCAGAAGATCCGGTACGGAAAGGTTTCCGGCATCCCGTATTTCGCGGTTTATCGATGGGAATCCACAACGATAACCTCCTCCTGCCAGGAACGAATATCCTGCACCGGTAAATGTATTGAAAAAAGGGATTTATGCCAGATTCCGCTTCTTGATCATCTCGAGGGCTTCGAATGCCTCCTTCCTGACGGTCACGTTCTCGTCGGAGAGGAGCCCGTTGAGGTGATCGACAGCCTTGGGATCGCCGATCTCGCCAAGGAGGAGGGCAGCCCGTTTCCGGACATCGCTCTGCTCATCTTTCAGGACCATGATGAGCGGTGTTGTCGCGGGCTGGCCGATCATCCAGAGGGCCTCCATCGCGGCCGTCCGGGTCTTTGGTTCTCCCTGGCGGAAGACCTGCATGAGGGGGGCGATGGCGGGGACGCCAAGGACAGCCAGGGCCTTGACAACCTCGATCCGGACGATACGCTCCGGGTCGTCAAGGATACCGATGATCGGGTTTATTGCCCGGGTGTTGCCGATCTGCCCGAGGACTTCAGCCGCGCCACGGCGGATCCCGGGATTGGGGTCCGAGAGTGCCTTAATAAGGGGATCCAGGGCCGGCTCCCCGATCGTGACCAGGGCAAGCGCACTCCTCCGGCAGACATCCTCGTTCATGTCCACGAGGGCCCGGATCAACGGGTCGATGGCCGGTTCGCCAAGCGATACCAGCGTTGCCATGACCGCAGTCCTGACATGCTCCTTCGCATCGTTCAGGCTCGCGATCAGGGGCCCGACCGCCCTGGGGTCCCCGATGCGGCCAAATGCAACAGCGCATTCGTACCGGACACCGGGATCGCCGTCTTTCAGGCATTCGATGAGGATCGGTATGGCACGTTCCTCTCCCATGATTCCCAGCGCCTGGACCGCCCCTCTCCTGACGAGCGGGTGGTCATGCCGGGTTGCCTGCAGGAGCGGGTCAACGGCCGGCTCCCCGATGAGCTGCAGCGCACGGATGGTCTCCTGCCGGACATCGTCCCGCGGCTCCTCGAGTGCCTGGATGAGCGGTGCGACCGCAGGTATCCCGATCTTGCCCAGCGTGTCTGCAGCACCCCTGCGGATGATCCAGTACTCGTCCCTGAGAGCGCCAATAAGCGGCCCGATGAACGGCTCTCCCAGGTCACCCACTGACCTGACCGCGGTCCAGCGGGCGTCGAGATCGCCCTCGGTCAGTGCCTGTAAGAACCGGTCGGAGCGTTCCTTCTGCGCCATGAGACGTGCCTCCTGGTCTGCAGCTTCGTCCTTGCCTGATTTGAACAGGTTTAAGAACTTCTTTGTAATGCCCATAGAGTACTCCGAACGATTGTTTGGATAAAATCCCTCAAATAGGTATCGGGTACGCAATCGAAGGCGTTATCCCAATCCTGCCCTTTTACGCTTGAAAAGGGAGAATCGGAGAAAAATATGCGGCGCTTTCGAGTGTCCAAGAAAACGGGGGGATGACGGAAGACCCCTCAGGCCTTCCGGCCCCTCAGGCAGGAAAGCAGGATGGCGCCGCAGATGAGGGATGCAAGCGTGGCAGCGAACGGTGCCGGTGAGCGGGTTGCCTGCGGCGTTGCTGAGACAATCGTGCCGGAAAGGGATATGGTCCTGTCAGAGATGACCGTCACGGATGCCGCCCAGTCCGCGTACCCGTCTTTCCTGAGGGTAACGGTGTGCTCACCGGGGACGAGGCCGCTGACGGTCATCGGGGTGATCCCGCGGTAGACATTGTCGACAAAGACACCTGCCCCGGCAGGGACAGATGAGACGGCAATCGCCCCCGCAACGCCGGTCTCAGGAGAACCCGGGTTCATGGCCGGGAGATCCGGGCTGAACCACTGGACGGAGGAATCGACGGAAACGGCCAGCTGGGTACCGTCCGAAGAGAGGGCGACATCGTAGACCCGGCCGAAGGTCCTGTTCTGCCAGAGGACGGCACCTGTATCCGACACGATCTTAACACTGCCATCCTGCAACCCGACTGCTATCCGGGTCCCGTCGCGGGACATGGAGACCCCGTTGAGTGGGCTGCCGCAGTCATAGGCGCCCATGAGCGCCCCGTTCTGGGAGAGGATGTACAGGTTGTTCCCGGCCCCCGCGGCGATGCGGGATCCCCGGTAGGATGTATCGACATCGCTGATGGTGTTCTTCGGATCATAGGTCCAGCGGAGGCTCTCGTTCCGGTCATAGAGGTAGATGCGGTGATCCGGGTCCGAGGTCCCGATTGCCACATAACCGCCATCGGAAGAGATGGCAAAACGCCATGCGGCGGTCGCTGTTTTCAGATCAAAGACCGGGTTGTTGTCCCGGTCGAAGAAATAGAAGTTGTTCCCTGCGGTGGTGTACCCGTACCCGTCGGTCGAGATGGCAACATCGTATACGGAACCCTGGTTGAGGCGCTGGTCGCTCCAGAGTTCTCTGCCGGAATCGCTGATGAAATACACGGCCGATCCGGTCGCCCCCACGACACGGGTCCCGAGCGGGTGGACAGCAGCAACAGCGTTCTGGTTGTTGCTCTTGGTGTTGAAATAGGTCCAGACCGGCCCGGTATTGCGGCTCAGGAGGAGGATAGATCCGTCCTTTGCAGCGGCCGAGACAAAGGATCCGTCCGAGGTCATGGAGAGCATCGTGATGGCCCCGTGACCAAGCTCGATGCTCCGGACAAATCCTCCCGTGGCGGGTTCGGCAGAAACAGGAACGGAAACGAAAAGGAGAAGAAGGAAGAATGCGGCAGTTATGGGAATTAACCTCATATCTCTCACGTAAATCGTCAATCCCCATCGTTATATAGGTTTCCCAGATTCCGGCAGGCATCGGGAGGGCAGGATCAGCCGGTGTGGCTACCGCGGGCGGGTGCCGATGAGCCGCAGGATTTCCCGGGCAAGGGCGATGCTCTTCTCCTCGTCCACCATCAGCGTATCGAACCGGATGGAATTCTCCACCTGTACCGGGTCCCGGATATCCTGGATGAAGATATCGGGTATCCCCTCATAGCAGTTGAATGTCCCGATAGAATTCGGCTCGAACCCGGCCGCCCGCATCAGGTCCCCTGCGGGACCGCTGACCGGCTGGTTGCCGATGAACGGGCTGACTGCGACAACGAACTTGTCCCTGAGTGCCCGCCGGATCCCGTCGCATGACAGAATTGGGAGGATACTGGTTATGGGATTGCTGGGCCCGATGACAACGGCATCGCTTGCCTCGATGGCGGCGAGGGCCTCCGTTGTCGCGACCGGCGGCTCATGGAACGTCCTCACCACCTCCTGGATCGCGATCTTCCCTTTTGCCCGGATCCAGTACTCCTGGAAATGGATGAGGCCGAGGTCGGTCTTCACCTGCGTGGTCACTTCCGTATCGGTCATCGGCAGCACGTTCTCCCGGACGCCGAACCGGTCGCAGAGGACTTTTGTGACATTGGTCAGCCGCATACCCTCCCGCAGCATCCCACCCCGGGCGATTTGGACGGAGCGGTCCCGGTCGCCGATCGCGATGAACTCGTCAAAACCGAGGCGGAGGATCTCTTCGTGGGTCGTGAACGTGTCGTCCCGCATCCCCCACCAGGTGTCGGTGTTGAGCACGCCGGCGAAGAGGTACATGACCGTGTCCACATCGGGGGAGAGGTGGTTGCCGGAGATCCAGATGTCTTCTGCAGTATTGACGATGACCGAGATCTCGTGCCGGTCCATTGCCTTCTGCATGCCCCGGAGGAGCTTCGGGGTGCCGGTTCCCCCGGACAGGAACGTAATCATTACTAGAATACTTTTATGCGATGTATATGAAGATTCTTTAGTGAGCCCGTGAAGATCATCAAGGACCCGGTCCATGGCTATGTTGAGGTCGAGGAGTTCGCTCTTTCCCTCCTTGACTCCCCCGCGCTCCAGCGCCTCCGGTATATCCGGCAGCTGGGCTTCTCGTACCTCGTGTACCCGGGTGCCAACCATACGCGGTTCGAGCACTCGCTCGGGACGATGTTCCTTGCCGACGTGGCGTGCCGCAAGTTCGGCCTTGCGGATGATGAGCGGACGCTGGTGACCGCTGCTGCCCTTATGCACGATATCGGCCACGGGCCGTTCTCGCACGCGAGCGAGCCTCTGATGGAGACCTTCCTGGGCCGGACCCATGACGATATCGGTACGCTCGTCGAGGAGCAGGCCGGGGGCATCCTGAGGGAGTACGGTATCGATCCTGAAGAACTGACGCAGGTGGTGAGGGGCAGGCACCCGCTCTCCGGTATCATCCACGGGGACCTTGACGTTGACCGGATGGACTATCTCCTGCGGGACGCCTACTACACCGGTGCACCCTATGGTTCAGTGGACGCCCAGCGGCTCATCCGGCACCTGATCCGGACAGAGAGCGGGACGGTTCTTGACGAGAACGGCGTGAATGCTGCCGAGTCGCTCCTCATCGCCCGGACGCTCATGCGGCCGACGGTCTACTATCATCACGTGAGCCGCATCGGGGAGAGCATGTTCCAGCTCGCTGTCCTTGAGCACCTGAACGGAAAGGGTATGAAGAGCGCAAAGAACCTCCTCCATATGGACGATGCCACCTGCCTCCACACCCTCCGGTCATCAAAGAACCCGGTCAGCAGCGGTCTTGCGAAACGGCTGTACGGGAGGCAACTCTACAAGCGGGCGCTCTACGTGGGGAGCGACCAGGTGAGCATCGCATCGTATCTCGAGGGGATGCCGCTCCTGAAAATCCGGGAGTATGCCACCCGGATTGCCGAGCAGACCGGTATTCCCGATCAGTATGTCCTCCTGGATATCCCGTCAATCCCCAGCGAGCTCTCGCTCGGGGTTCGGGTGAAGAATCGGCACGCGATCGTCTCGTTCGAGGAGATCTCGCCCCGGATCCGCACGCTCAACGCAACCCGGCGCGAGCAGTGGCGTCTCGGTGTTTACACCCTGCCCGAATACCGCGAACAGGTCTTCGAGGCTGCCTGCGATGTCCTGCACGTGAAGAAACCGACCCGGCAGGACACGCTGTTTTAACCGGAACTGTGTTACAGAACCCCGGCCCGGAAGCTCTCTCATCTGGAGATCCTTCTCATCCGAGAGGTTTGAAAAACTTCTCCGACTTCGAAGTTCGAAGATTTGAGCGAAGCGAGAATCGAGAATGAGAAGAAATTCATCAGAATTTCTTCGAAGGTTCGGCTTCGCCTCCCTTCTCACCTGCATGGTTCTGTTAAACTATTCGGATTCTGATGGAGGTCTCGGTGTTCGAAGAACCCTTCGGGTTCTTCTTGTTCTCGACCCTCTGGTGAGGGTCTCGAATCATAAATAAAGAGTAATATATTCCAACTCCCAAACATTCCCTCATGAAATACCGTGTTATCGCCCTTTTCCTCCTGGTAATCGGCGCAGTCATCATTGCCGGCTGCACCCAGAGCACGACTCCGGCTGCACCCGCCACCGCGCAGGCCACTCCTGCACCGCAGGCAGTGGTCACCGCCGAGCCGAAAGCGACCTTCTCGATTGGACAGGAGTATCTCCACAAGAAATACTCATTCTCCGGGAGCAACACCTACCCGCCTGAGACCCTCCGGATCGACAGCGACTCGTGGGCAGTGGATTATCTGGTGAACCCGACCAGCACCGACTCGCAGGCAACCTGGTTTGAGATCACCGTAACGGATGTCAACTCGGGCAAATCGGAGAAGTTCGGGTATGGCCGCACGTACCCGCTCGACAAGCACCAGCAGTATCCCCTGTACAAATCCGGTTCCTACCAGGTCGAGATGAAGGGCAACCTGGTCAGCGTGGACGTCACTATCGCCAAGAGGAACCCCTGATATCCGGAGTGAACGGACATGATCGAAGACTGGATCGTTGTGGTATGCGGGGTTGTGGCTATTGTCCTCGCCCTCGCTGTCGCTGTCTGGAAGCTCCGGGAAGCGGAGCGCAGGAGCCATGAGAGCACGCACAAGTTAAAAGTCTATACCGATCTCCTCAATGCCATCACCGAGCTGAACCTTGCCGGCAGCGACCCCTACAAACTTGACATAGCCAAGAAGAACCTGGCGATGACGCTCAACCGTCTCAACCTTATCGGGAGCACCGGTGTTCTCCGGAGCACCAATGACCTCCTTGACTTCCTGAATGAGCACAAAGATAAGGACTACGACAATCTCCGCCTGCACAATATCCTCAACACCCTCGTCATCGAGGCCCGCCGGGACCTCAATCCCTCCCATGCACGGAAGGTCGAGGAGGCGCAGGTCCGGTACCGGTTCTTTGCCCCGGTCCGGAACCGGCCGCAGCCGCCTGCTGAGAAGCAGGGCTGACCCCTGCATCACCTTTTTTGATTCGGATATTTCGCGGGTCTCCCGCTGCTCTTCTCGTCCTCGATGTCCTGATAGCCTCTCGGAACTCGCAGAACTGCTGCGCAGTTCTTCTCCTCTTCGAGGTTCTGACGAACCTCTCGGAACTCGCAGAACCCTTCAGGTTCTTCTCGTCCTCGATGTCCTGATGGACATCTCGGATATCACAAACTCTTTTTGCCTCCGCTCCGACATTGGTATCACAGGAGAGCGGATCGCAGCCATGAAGAAAGAGGTCGTTGTCGGGGTGACCGGTGCGAGCGGGGCGATTTATGCCCGCCGCCTGCTTGAGGTGCTCTGCAAAGAAGCCACCGTTCACGTCATCATATCGGATGTTGCGGAGAAGATCGCGGCGCACGAGGGCGTGTCGCTCACCGGGTTCAAAGCCGAATACCACGCGAACAACAAGCTCTTTGCCTCCATAGCGAGTGGATCCCACCAGTATGACGGGATGGTGGTCATCCCGTGCAGTTCCAAGACGCTTGCCGCTATAGCGAACGGGTATGCTGACAACCTGATCACCCGTACCGCCGATGTCTGCCTCAAGGAGCACCGGAAGTGCATCCTGGTCACCCGCGAGATGCCGCTCTCCAAGATTCATTTAACGAACATGCTTGCGGCGGTGGATGCGGGGGCGACCATCATGCCCGCGAGCCCCGGGTTCTACCACAAGCCTAAAAAGATTGAAGACCTCGTGGACATGGTGGTTGCCCGTGTCCTTGACCACCTTGAGATTGACCATGACCTTGCCAAACGCTGGAGCGGTACCGATGCGTGATTTTATCGAAAAGATGCGGAAAGCGGGCCTCGTAACCGAGGTGAAGAAGAAGGTATCGGCGGACATGGAGGCCGCGAAGATGGCAGCGACAACGGACAGGCTCCTGTTCTTCCACAACCTCGACGGGCATCCTGCCGTGATGAACATGACCGCGAGCCGGTCGTCCCTTGCCCTTGCGCTCGGCATGGACGAGGCAACGATGGTAAAGACCCTTGCGGACGCGAAGTTTGACGGGAAGCTTGTGGAAGACGGCACCCTCCCGATGAAGAAGCCGGACCTCTCGAAGATCCCGATTATGCACCATTTCCCCAAAGATGCCGGGCGATACCTGACCTCCGCCATCGTCTTCTCCCGCTGGGACGGCGTGGAGAACGCATCCATCCACCGGATGCAGGTCCTTGACGACCACCGGGTTGTCGCCCGTCTTGTCGAGGGCCGGCACACGCACGTGATGCTGAAGAAGGCTCTTGCGAAGGGAGAGAAACTCCCGGTCGCGGTGACGATCGGGACGCACCCGGCCGTGACCTTTGCCAGCTGCACCCGGGTGCCCACCGGCATGGAACTCCCGTTTGCATCAGAACTTATGGGAGGAAAACTTAAGGTGAAGACCTGCAAAAACGGCGTCCGCGTCCCGGATGCGGAGATCGTTCTTGAAGGGTACATCACCGGGGAACTGACCGATGAGGGACCGTTTGTCGATATCACCGGTACCTACGACCCAATCCGCCGGCAGCATATCATCGAGTTTACCGGGATGTACACAAAACCCGGGTTCGTCTACCACGGGATCCTCCCGGGCGGTGATGAGCACAAGATGCTGATGGGGGCCCCTTATGAACCGAAGATCTACAAGGCGGTCGCCGGCGTGACCGAGGTCCGGAACGTGGTCCTCACCAAGGGCGGCTGCGGGTACCTGCACGCGGTCATCCAGATTAAAAAGAGCACGCAGGGCGATGCCAAGAACGCCATCATGGCAGCGTTCGCCGCTCATACTTCCCTCAAGCATGTCGTTGTCGTGGATGAGGACATCAACCCCATCGACCCGCACGAGGTCGAGTATGCAATCGCGACACGGGTCAGCGGTGACCGGGACGTCATGGTCATCACGGGGGTCCGGGGCTCATCGCTCGATCCCTGTCAGCTCGAGGACGGCACGAACGTCAAGATCGGCGTCGATGCAACAATGGTGCTCGGGCGCGAGGCAGAATTTACCCGGGCAACGTGGTGACACATGCAGCTTGACAGGGACGACGAGCGGATCCTTGCCGGGGAGCAGGGTGAGACAAAGCAGAAGATGCTCGAGCTCCTGGTGGCGCTCGGCAAGGTCTTTGGTGCAGAACGGCTCGTGCCGATCCGGAGCGCCCAGGTGAGCGGGGCATCCTACAAAACGATCGGTGAGTACGGTCTCCAGTGGCTGAACACCCTCGATGCAAAAACCGTTGTCCCGGCAGTCCTCAACCCCATTGGTATGCCACGGGGACGCTGGCAGGAGATGGGGGTCAGTACGGACTTTGCCAAAAAACAGGAAGCGGTGGTTGCCGCCTATGCGCGGCTCGGGATTGCCCTCGAGTGCACCTGTACGCCGTATTATCTCCGCGAGACATCGTATGGTGACCACCTTGCCTGGTCGGAATCATCCGCGGTCAGCTACGCGAACTCGGTCATCGGCGCCCGGACGAACCGCGAGGGGGGTCCCGGCGCCCTTGCCGCCGCGCTGGTGGGAAAGACCCCGTATTACGGCCTCCACCTTGACAATAACCGCCTGCCGCAGGTCACTATCCGCGTACAGGCTGACACCCGGGACTGGACCATCGCGCACTATGGGGCACTGGGCTACCATGCCGGGAAACTGGTCGGGAACCGGATCCCGTTCTTCTCGGGCCTCGGGAATGCCGTGCCCGACCAGCTCAAGGCACTGGGGGCGGCAATGGCTGCCACCGGCGCCGTTGCCCTGTATCATGTCGAAGGGGTGACGCCCGAAGCGGTGAAGGTGCCGTTTGATCTCAGCGGTATCGAGACGATCCCGGTTGAACACGATGAAGTGCAGAACCTCTTCCGGGAGATCGATGTTGAGGCTGTTGCGCTCGGCTGCCCCCACTGCTCCCCCCAGGAACTGGCACAGATTGCCCGCCTGCTTGAGGGGAAAGTTGTGACAAAGCCCCTTTATGTCTTTGCCGCGCAGGGCGTGATCAACAAAAACCAGAACGTGGTCGAAGCCATCGAGAAGAGCGGGGCCCGGGTCTTTGCCGACACCTGCATGGTCGTATCACCGGTCATGGAACAATACGCGGGGATAATGGTGAACAGCGGTAAAGCCCTCGCGTACGTGCCCGACATGTGTGCTGCGGTTTCCCGGATTGGGACCACCGAGGAGTGCATCCGGGTAGCAACAGAATAACGGCAAAAAGGGGGCCGCCTACAGCGCCAGCAGGATCTCCCGGATCTGCGTGACTGCCTCCGGTGAGGGGTTGTGGCCCGGGCGCACCCCCTCGCCCAGGGACAGGATCGTTCTCACGGCACTCATGTCGGTCTTACCAAAGGGGATGGCCTCCCACTGCTTCTGGTCGATCCTGTTCCAGGTACACTGCAGCACATGCCCGAGAATGGCGATCTCCTCCTCAGTCAGGGACCGCCATTCCGGGCCAAGCGCATCGCGGATGAGCTTTGTCGCATGCTCCACCCGTTTTTCGCGGTGGATATGGTACATCCGCCTGCCAATCTCAGCCTGTGTCGCTTCCGGCATCGTCTCCACCCCCGCCATCTGAAGTGTGCGGGTATGATGAGACAGTCCCCTTCACCTGCCATATACTTTATGGCAGGTTATCTCCCTGCCCGGAAAACCGGGATTCGTTGTCCCCCCGGCCGGGAGCTAACTTTATGAGCCGGCGCCCGTATAGATTCACGAAAGGGTATGCCAGGTTCCACAAGCGATGACCTGGGGAGGAGACGTTTTTTACTCCACCGGGACAAGGCGGTCGAGCAGGCCATCGAGAAGGTACGCCATTCGCCGGATGCTCTGTGGGAGACATTGTCGCCCGAAGAACGGGCTGGCCTGAAAATTGCCCTTGCCGAGATATGGGAGAACTGCGATCGAAGCCAATGGAACGAGTTCTGCTTCTCCACCCTGAAACGGTCAGCGATCCTGGAACTTGCCGACCTCGTCCGGGATGCCCGGAATCAGCATAAATCCGTCTGCACCGCAAAGGACCGGATCGAGTCCATTCTCCTCCTCGACCCCTCCGGCAGCCGCCGGCACTAAAAACCCCCGGCACCTCCCCCGGCATCATCACCATAGATTAATATACGGGGAACCTGTTAGGTTCTATCATTGGGAGGTAGCACGAATGGTAGGTTGGGAAGTACCAATTGGAGCCGCAATCGCATTTGCCGGTGGCGCAATCGGGACCGGATGGGCACAGTCGAGGATCGGTGCAGCAGGAGCCGGGGCAATCGCCGAACGCCCCGAGACTGCAGGGACCATCATCATTCTTGAAGCGATCCCCGAGACCCTGGTCATCCTGGGTTTTGTCGTAGCCGCTATGATCCTGCTGATGGTAAAATAACGAGGCAGGACCGCCTGGTCATGGAGCCCGGAAAACGTCCGGCTTACTATGACGGCGGCAGCTATTTCCGGCAGGTGGAACGATGGCGTATGAAGACCTCTTGAAATCGGTTGAGGAGAGTGCCGCGGAGCAGGAGACGGAGCTCCGGAGGAAGGCACAGGAAGCCTCTCTGGAGATACGGGAGCGGGCAAAGAAGCAGGCAGAGTCGGTCCGGTTGGCCCACATCGAGGAGGCAAGGAGATCCGCTGCAACCGAGCGGAACAAAGCCCTGTATCTCACCAATGTCGAGAACAAGGAACAGCTCATCAGGACGCGGGAGGCGTCATTTGACAAGGCGTTCTCCCTCGCCCGCGACAGGCTTTCCGGATTACGGGCGGGCCCGGACTATCCCGGGGTCTTTGCCCGTCTCCTCGAGGAGGCGGTTGTCCCGCTGGCCGGGCAGGCATTCATCGTCCATGTTGACCCGCGGGATGAGCCGCTCTGCAGAAAGACCCTGGACCAGCTGAAGATCGCAGGCGAGATCCGGGCCGATCTTGAGACCGCCGGGGGGGTTGTGGTGAGTCTCCCCGACAACAGTGTCGTGATCTCCAATACTGTTGAGTCGCGCCTCGCGCAGGTCAAGGAGCGCCAGCGGCACGTTATCCATGCAACGCTCTCTGGTGACTGACTATGGACTACGGGTACATCAACGCGCGGATGCGGGGAATGAAGAGCAGGCTGCTCTCCCACCGGGCCCTTGATGACCTTATCGCGAAACCGGACCTCGACTCCCTGATAACGGAACTGGAGAATTCCCCGTACAAGGAGGATATCATCGAGGCGAAAGGGCAGCTTTCCGGGGTGCTCTGCATCGAGTACGCACTCCGGCAGAACTTCACGAAGACATTCCGCCGGATCCAGTCCTTTGCAAAGCAGGATGAGGCGGAGCATTATATCGTCATCTTCCTGCACCGCTGGGATGTCCAGAACATCAAGACCATCCTGCGGGGCAAGAACATCCATGTCACCAATGACGAGATTGCGTCCTGCCTGGTACCCGCGGGTGAGATGGACGAGGTGACGCTGAAAGAACTCCTGAGGCAGCCGGACCTTCGGGCGGTCATTGACCTCCTCGCCACCTGGAGGATCCGGTTCTCCCGCCCGCTCACCGCAGCATGGCCGGAGTTTGCTTCAACCAGGGACCTCGCTATCCTCGAATGTGCCCTCGACCGGTACTATTACACGGACGCCCTCGAGACCGTGAAAGCCCTGACATATAACAACCAGCTCATCAGGGACTTCCTCCAGCTCGAGGTGGATACCACGAATATCAAGACCGTGCTGCGGATGGTGCGGGACCGCGTGAAGCCGGAGGATGCAAAACGGTACCTGATCACCGGGGGGAAGGTGTTCGATGAGCAGAAGCTCATGTACCTCCTCTCCCTTGGCAGTGTCGAGGACGTTGTCACCGCCCTGGCCGGCACGCCGTTCCGGTTCATTGCGGAGATCCCTGAGCCGGCGCTGCGGGACCAGCGAATCTCGATCATCGAGAAGCAGCTGGAGAAGCACCTGGTGAAGAAGGGTGTGGGGGCGTTCCTCCTCGACCCCCTGAGCGTTGCATCGGTCATCGGGTACTTCTGGGCAAAGTACAACGAGATCACGAACCTGCGGATCATCTCCCGGTGCAAGACCGCGGACATCCCGCTCGACCACCTGAAGGAGGAGCTTACGTATGTATAAACTCGTGGTGGTGACGGACCTGGACCGTGCATCCGGGTTCCGGCTTGCGGGGGCGGACGTGCTCGAGGCAGCCTCGACCGAGGAGGCGAAGAAGCTGATACCGCCGCTCCTCTACAAGGACGATATCGGCATCGTTGTCGTGAACGAGGAGTACATGCTCTCGCTCGACGAGAAACTCATGGACCGGATCGAGAAGATGCACCGGCCGCTCATCATACCCCTCCCCTCGAAATCGCGGGAGGTAGACCGGAGGACGTATATCGAGCGGCTGCTGCGGAAGGCAATCGGGTACAACATCGTACTGAAGAGGTGAGAATATGATCACGGGAACAATTTTACGGATTTCAGGGCCCGTCATCATCGCCCGGGGGATGAAAGGGTCGAAGATGTATGACGTGGTGAAAGTCGGCTCCGAAGCCCTGCGGGGCGAGATCATCCGGCTGGAAGGCGGGGAGGCGGTCATCCAGGTGTACGAGGACACGACCGGCCTCACGATCGGGGAACCGGTCGTCAACACGGAGCAGCCCCTCTCGGTGGAACTGGGACCGGGGCTCCTCTCCTCGATCTACGATGGCGTCCAGCGCCCGCTGCCGGTCCTCAAGGAGAAGAGCGGGGACTTCATTGCCCGCGGCATCTATGCCCCCGGTCTCGACCGGGAGAAGCGATGGGAGTTTGTGCCGGTTGCAAAGAAAGGCGACACGCTCGTTACCGGTGACATCATCGGGACCGTGCAGGAGTTCCATTTCGTGCACCGGGTCCTGGTCCCGCATGGCATCTCCGGTACCGTGACGGAGATCGCGGCGGGATCATTCCGTGTCGAAGACACGGTCTGCACGCTCGACGGGAAGACTCACCTCTCCATGATGCAGGTCTGGCCGGTCCGTATCCCCCGGCCGCACAAAAAGAAACTCGACCCGGTCCTCCCGCTCATCACCGGCCAGCGCGTCTTCGACTGTATCTTCCCGGTTACCAAAGGGGGCACCGCGATGATCCCCGGCGGGTTTGGCACCGGGAAAACCGTCTCCGAGCAGACGCTTGCCAAGTGGTCCGATACCCAGATCGTAGTCTATATCGGCTGCGGCGAGCGTGGCAACGAGATGACTGATGTCCTTGCCGAGTTCCCCGAGCTCGTTGACCCGCGGACCGGCCTGCCCCTGATCGAGCGGACGATCCTGATCGCCAACACCTCCAACATGCCGGTAGCTGCCCGTGAAGCCTCCATCTATACCGGCATCACCATTGCCGAATATTTCCGGGACATGGGGTATGATGTTGCCCTGATGGCGGACTCGACCTCCCGCTGGGGCGAGGCGCTCCGCGAGGTCTCGGGACGCCTTGAGGAGATGCCGGGCGAGGAGGGGTACCCGGCCTACCTTGCAACCCGTCTCTCGGCCTTCTACGAGCGGGCGGGCAGGGTTATCTGTCTTGGAACGGATGAGCGCAACGGCTCGGTCACGGTCGTCGGGGCGGTCTCCCCGCCCGGCGGGGACTTCTCCGAGCCCATCACGCAGAACACCCTGCGGGTCGTGGGGACGTTCTGGGCCCTTGACACGAGCCTTGCGTACCGCCGCCATTTCCCTTCGGTGAACTGGATCAAGAGTTACTCCCTCTATCTTGACTCCATCGGCGAATGGTACGTGCAGAACGTTGCCCGGGACTGGCGGGAACTCCGCGAGAAGGCGATGTACCTGCTCCAGAAGGAGGTGGAACTGCAGGAGATCGTCCAGCTTGTGGGACCCGATGCCCTTCCCGAGAGCGAGAAGGCGATCCTTGACGTGACGCGGATGATCCGCGAGGACTTCCTGCAGCAGAGCGCGTACAGCGACCTCGACTCGTTCTGTCCTGTTGAGAAACAGTACCTGATGCTGAAGGTGATCATGGAATACTACGAGAACGCGAATACCGCCATGGGCCGGGGTGTCTCGCTCCGGCAGATCCAGGCGCTCCCGCTCAAGGCTGTCATCGGGAGGATGAAGGAGATACAGGATACCAAGGAACTCGAGAGTGTGCTTGGCGATATCCGCGAGAAGATGAGTGCCCTGGAGGTGGAGCGATGAAGCAGGCACCGCTGGTGACCAAGGAGTACCGGACAATCGATTACGTATCCGGGCCGCTGGTCTTCGTGAACAACGTGCAGGGGGCCTCGTTCGGGGAGATCGTAAAGATCCGGCTCCACGACGGGGAAGAGCGTACCGGCCAGGTGCTCGATATCTCGGAAGAGCATGCGGTCATCCAGGTATACGAGGGCACACGCGGGATCGACACGGCCGTGACCAATGTCCGGTTCACAGGAGAACCGGCCCGGATCAATGTCTCGCTCGATATGCTCGGGCGGGTCTTCACCGGTGTCGGCAAGGCCCGCGACGGCCGCCCGGACATCATACCCGAGGCAGTGCTCGACATCGCGGGCACACCCATCAACCCGTCGGCACGGGACAAGCCGGCCGACTTCATCCAGACCGGCATGTCCGCCATTGACGGTCTCGATACGCTTGTCCGCGGCCAGAAGCTCCCGATCTTCTCAGGGGCGGGTCTCCCGGCGAGCAAGCTCGCTGCCCAGATCGCCCGGCAGGCAAAGGTCCTTGGCGAGGGCGAACAGTTCGCGGTGGTCTTTGTCGCGATGGGGATCACCCACAAGGAGGCCTCATTCTTCATGCGGGACTTCGAGAGGACCGGGGCACTCGACCGGGTGGTCTTCTTCATGAACCTTGCCGACGACCCGACGGTCGAGCGGCTCGCTGCACCGCGCTGCGGGCTCACGGTAGCCGAGTTCCTCGCGTTCACCCACAACCTCCACGTGCTCGTCATCCTGACCGATATGATCAACTATGCCGAGGCGCTGCGCGAGATCTCAACTGCCCGCGAGGAGGTGCCGGGCCGGCGCGGGTATCCGGGCTACATGTATACCGATCTCTCGACCATCTACGAGCGGGCGGGGAGGCTCAAAGGAAAGAAGGGTTCCATCACGCAGATCCCGATCCTGACGATGCCCGACGACGACATCACCCATCCGGTCCCCGACCTGACAGGCTATATTACCGAGGGACAGATCGTCCTCTCCCGCGACCTCTTCCGCCGGGGGGCCGACCCGCCGGTCGATGCCCTCCCGTGCCTCTCGCGGCTGATGAACCTCGGGATCGGGCCGGGCAAGACCCGCGAGGACCACCGGGGCGTTGCCGACCAGCTCTACGCGAGCTATGCGTACGGCCGCGACCTCCGCAGGCTCGTTGCCATCGTTGGCGAGGAGGCGCTGACCGAGCTCGACAAGCAGTACCTGAAGTTCGCGGACGGGTTTGAGAAGCAGTTCATCACGCAGGGCGACGATGATCGCTCTATCGAACGGACCCTGGCGATCGCGTGGGAGCTCTTCAGCATCCTGCCCGTGGATGAGCTGAAGCGGATCAAGCGCGAGTACATTAAAAAGTACCATCCTGCCCTGGCGGGGCAGGGGAGCGGGTAAGCGATGGAGCAGGTCAAACCCACCCGGATGGAGCTGATGAAGAAGAAGGCCCAGATCCGGCTCGCCGAGCAGGGCCGCGACCTCCTGCGGGAGAAGATGGATGCCCTCATTCAGGAGTTCTTCAAGATCCTCTCGAATGTATCCGATTCGCGGACCGAGCTCGAGGAGATCTCCCGGGCTGCCGATGTCGCGCTCCTGATAGCGCAGGCAACGGACGATCCGGTCACCCTCCGGTCCGCGGGGTTTGCCACCCGCCGCTCCATCACAGTCGGCATCAGCGGCAAGAACATCATGGGCGTCCCGGTCCCGGTCATCGAGAAGAAGCGGGTCTTCAAGACCATGCTTGAACGGGGTTACAGCCCTATCGCAACCAGTGCACGTATTGACGAGACCGCCGAGCGCTACGAGGCCGAGATCGATCTCCTGATCAAGCTGGCGGAGACCGAGACCGCGATGCGCCGGCTCGGGGCCGAGATCCAGATGAATCGGCGGCGCGTGAACGCTCTCGAGCAGATCCTGATCCCGGAGCTGAAGACCCAGGCCAAGTACATCAAGAATGCCATCGAAGAGCGGGAGCGCGAGGACCTGTTCCGGCTCAAGAAGGTTAAGAGCATCTTAGAGAAGAAGAAAAAGAAGGCGAAGGAGAAGAAGGAAGCGGAGAAGGGGAAGTGAAGGGCGTATCCGGATAGTAGAATTAAACGGGAATCCTTTTCATCTGTTCTCCCTTTTTTATTCTATGGACGATACGGGACGGGGATTATCTCCGACGTCGAAAAAATTGATTATTCGCGGTTTTAGTATACTCATGGCTGCGTATATCGGATTAGGTTTCCTGATAAATGGAAAATATATAAGCCCAGTCATGGTTGCTCTCCTTGCTGCGATAGGTATGGGTGTAGTTGTTCTGGTGGTTGGGTATGGTGTTGTTCGTGAGGATGGGTGGGGAGTAATCCACTCTCAATAATCCTCGTAAAAAACCGCTTTTTTCTGGAGTATCAAAAAAAAATCTCAAGATGGCACTGCGGGATACTGATGATGAGCGAGAGAAGATGGGTGACGAGGAGAAAGTGAAGGCAATCGCGAATCCGTACATAACCATAACAGCGGTTATCCTGGTACCCCTTGTCGAGTATTTTTACCTCGCTTCAGGTCTTTACTGGGATCCGGTAGTCGCGACCATCCCGCTTCTCGCCGTGGCAATCCCCCTGGGGTATTACATTGATGGGAAGATTCAGAAGATCTATACCGACAGAAAAGAATATTCCATGCCGTTGTGGACGATGGTTTTTATTCTCATTATCAGCTCGCGGGTTATCCTGGTGATAGAGGATTACGGAATATTTCCGTTCAACAAAAAATGTACCTTCCTCATCACAATGAGTCTTGTGATGCTTGCGTTGGTGCTCGCATCCATCTGGATCCGCAAGAGGGCACAGGAATCTTTCCAGCCATCAGAAGATTCCTATAATACACTTCTGAAACATGCAATTGCGGTCATCGTAATAGATGTGACTATCATCGCGGGATGTTTTGTCTTTGGCACGCTCTACGGGGCAGCGGCGTCCCTGCTCCTGTTCGTCCTTGCGGTGGTGATGATCAGCCTGGGGTATTTAGTGATGAAGGCGCGTTCGCTTGGGTTTATACCCTGATATTGAAAACCAGAACGCAGTTTTTCTCTAGTACCGCGTCACACCTCTCCTATCATGACGTTGCCGAACTCTGAAGAACACGGGTTGCACCCCGATGAGAAAAAGAAGAAGGCAGTTCTCCGCCTCATCATCACTCTTCTCGTGATCGATACCCTCGCAGTAATGGGGTACCTCGTTCTTGTCTACGTCTTCGGGTGGGAAGGGATGGCACCTTTCGTGATCCTGCTCGCTGCGGCGGTTTTTACCGGCATGTATTTCCAGGCGGGGATGCAGAAGATCGACCGGTAATTTTCATTGTTCAATCGCAGCGTGCTTTTTCTTCGCAATCGGATCGCGATTTTTGTTTTCGAAACGGATCCCGATTTTCTTTTCATGCTCTGTAGAAATCATTGAAAATTATTGACGCTCTCGGGGGCTCCGCTATCGCTCGAAGAACTCTGATGAGTTCTTCTCCTCCTTTCGGTCCTGATGGCCCACTCGGACTCTGCCCCCGCCGCTGATGCAACCCCCGCTTTGCGATGACGACGTATTACCGCTAACCGAACTCGTCTCATCGCACTGCGCCCAGGGTCGAAGAACGCGTTAGCGTTCTTCTCCTGCTGCGGGTCTGAAGACCCACAGCATCCCCCACGGGGGAAGACTGCTCTTTTCAAAGAGCAGGCTGGAGAAGAGCCTCTGGGCTCTTCGACTCTGGTGGCGCAAGAGGGGGGCATCGCTTTACCAACATAGGTTTTCTACAGAGCATGAATTTTCAATCGATGATGGCGATTCATAGTGTGATCCAAATCCATTGTGATTTGATTGATGTGAGAAAAAGCACTGGTTCCGGTTCAGAACCCACCTGACGCCCGCTCAAAGACCGCCGCCCGGTTCACGAAGTACCAGGACCGGTTCACGAGCCGGAACCCGCAGGACTCCGCAAGAGCGATCTTGTCTGAGAACTCTCTGCCTGAAACAAGGATCGGTGGTTCTGAGAAGAAGAACGTCCCTCCCTTCTTCAGCAGGGCGGCGATCTCCCGGAACAACTTCTCCGGGTCCGGGACCTCGTGGACAACGAAGATTGCCGTGGCAGCATCGAACGTTCCGCTCATCTCAGCCGGAAGCCCGATCGTGTCGGGCCGGCACTGGTGCGTGGTCACCCGCGGGGCCAGCCCCTCCGCATCCATCTTCTGCCGCACGATGGCGAATTGTTTTTCGAATAAGTGTCTTTGGCGGTCTGTAAGAAGTAAAAAACCATCTCCCTTTAAATACAAGTCTCTAAAAAAAATTCAATATACTACTGGTGCCTCATGAAATGGATTCAGACGATTATTATCCCTGTTGTCTTGGTAATAGTTATCATGACATCCGGCTGCCTTCTGCAAAATAGTGGGATTGAGGGAATTAAAACTCAGACAGATCCGACAGGTCCCACCATTATCACTATCGAACCTCTCCCAACAGAATACTCACTAATTATGTCCTCAACACCTGGAATACGGCTGACCCCCCATATATCCGGATTTGGATCAAATGATGCCCGGTACGAATGGAATACAACATCTGGCACGTTCCTCAAGGGATCATCAATGATCTATGAAATCGACGAATATGGTAACTATGTCGTTCCTTCCGCAACTCCAGTATACTGGATGATGACTTCTCTTTTCCATTCGCCACAGGACGTAATCACCATAACTTTAATAGCGCGGGATCCAAAATCAGGTCTTGAATTGAACCGTTCTCAACTGATGTTTGAGTGGAAGGATGAAACAACGGTCAGGTTGCGTATGTGATGCCACAAACTCATAACCCATTGAAAAAGAGAACATTTTTTCTGATTGCTCATGACCCACTGGAGGGGGGTCTGCCGGCAACTCCGCTCCTTAAAAATGAGTAAAAGCCCCTGATCTCCAGCCGCACACCTCCCCGTTCTTGTGGAATTGTTAACACAGACGCCCCTGATTACAGGTTAACCGCTTTTCAGTAGTGGGATCCCCAGAAAACAAGGGGCAGGGGGTGTTGGAACAATTCAAATGCAGGAGGGGGAGGGGGTCCATGAATTTTCAATCGATGATGGCGATTCATAGTGTGATCCAAATCCATTGTGATTTGATTGATGTGAGAAAAAGCACTGGTTCCGGTTCAGAACCCACCTGACGCCCGCTCAAAGACCGCCGCCCGGTTCACGAAGTACCAGGACCGGTTCACGAGCCGGAACCCGCAGGACTCCGCAAGAGCGATCTTGTCTGAGAACTCTCTGCCTGAAACAAGGATCGGTGGTTCTGAGAAGAAGAACGTCCCTCCCTTCTTCAGCAGGGCGGCGATCTCCCGGAACAACTTCTCCGGGTCCGGGACCTCGTGGACAACGAAGATTGCCGTGGCAGCATCGAACGTTCCGCTCATCTCAGCCGGAAGCCCGATCGTGTCGGGCCGGCACTGGTGCGTGGTCACCCGCGGGCCGAGGCCCTCCACATCCATCTTCTCCCGCACGATGGCGAGCATCTCTGCCTGCAGGTCGGCAGAAACGACCTGCCCGATCTCCCCGACCCTGGTTGCAAACCCGCGGGTGAAAAACCCCGGCCCGCAGCCGAAGTCGAGGACCCGGTCGCCCGGTTTGCACAGTCTCTCGGCAAGCCGGTCCGGGCGATAGATGAAATGGCGCAGGGGGGTATCGAGATGTGCAGCATGCTTCGCGTCGAAAACGTCATGCTGGTGGTGCTGGGTTCTTCCGCTCATGGTCACCGGTACTTTGGTATAATGACGGGATAACGGTTCCGGAAAAATGGGGGCAGGCCCGTTACCTGAGCATTGTCACGACCATGGGCAGGGTCACGATACTGATGAGGTACGTGCAAATGATGAGCGCTGCCGCAAGTTTTCCGTCGCAGCCATACCGGTCCGCGATCACCCCGGCGATCGCCCCGGATGGCATTGCCGAGAGGATGACGGCCACGCTCCGCTGGACCACCGGCAGGCCGGCAAGGTACCCCCCGGCAAAGACCAGGGCCGGGACGAGGATGAGACCGATAACCGTAACGAGTACAAGGAGCGGGAGGAACCTGCGGGCAGGCACCGGGCGGAGGAGGAGCCCGATCGCGATCCAGACCAGCAGGTTCAGGGCATGCTGGATGACCACGAAGAAATCGGTGAAGACATCCTCGTAGATGTCAGCACCCGGCAGGCCGAAGACCTCAAAGAGGAGCGCGACGATGAGGCCCAGCCAGAACGCCAGGAAGACCGGCGACCCAAAGTAGTTTTTGAGGAACGGGAAGAGCGAGAACTCCTCGCCGCGCTCGTGGAGCCCGAAGTACCCGGCAACCAGGATCCCGATGGTGAAGAAGGGCAGGGCGAAGCCGAATACCCCGATGAAATTACCCAGCGCCGCTTCTTCGCTTGCAAGACCGAAGACGGCCCCCAGGACCGGTGCGCCGACCGTATAGGTGCTCCCCCAGGCAGAGAGGATCACGATCGTCCCGGTTGTCCCCGGGGAGAGTTTCAGCAACCGGCAGCACCAGAAGGCTGCGATCATGGCAAGGACGACCGCGATATTGACGATGATGACCGGCAGGATCCACTCTGCCCTGATAGTAGTGGTAGTAACAAGCCCGAAGACGATCGCCGGCAGGGCAAACTCCGTGACCATGCGGTCGAAGACCGGCTGGTGGCTGTCATTAAAGATCCCCCGGAGCTTCAGGAGCTGCATGACCCCCACGATCAGCAGGAACATGACAATATACGCGATCATGGTGAAGGTTACGGCGTTCATATCGGCACCTCCCGCCGTCGCTCATATCCCCTGGTGGCGGGCAGGTTGTGCAGGGCACCCTTCCACGCTCTCCGGGCAGTCGGTATGTGCAGGTTCATGGCAGGTCGTCTCACAGGAGCAGGAAGATCATGATCGGGATGGTCGCAAGGCTCACGATATAGGTTGCAATCACCAGGGCGGACGCGAGCGCCCCGTCGCACCCGTACCTCCCGGCCACAACGGCAGCAATGGCCCCGGAGGGCATTGCGCTCTCGATGACCAGGATCTCGGCGGCAAGCGGGGAGAGGCCGAGGGCAGTTGCCCCGATAAGGGCGAGGACCGGGTTGATGATGAGTTTGATGCCGACGATCAAGAAGAAGAGCGGCAGGATGGGTTTCAGGTCGATGGGCCGCAGCATCAGCCCGAGCGAGACAGCGACCAGGATCTCGAGGCCGTTGGCAAAATACCCGAAGAACGTGGTAAAGAAGTCCCCGGCCATCAGCGATGAGGCGAAGGGGATCTGGGAGACGATGAGCCCGAGCAGGAACGAGATGAAGATGGGGGAGACAAAGAAGTTCTTCACCACAGGCCAGACCTCGGATGCCTGGTTTGTTTCCCGGCTGCCGAACCATGCGGTTATGGGGACGCCGATGACGAAGTACGGTATACAGGCCCCGAACTCCCCGATGATAAGGCCCAGCGTCAGGGCCTCGCTGCCCGCTCCGAAGGTCTGCCGGATCAGGGGATAGGCCATCGTGGATGTGCTCCCGATACCGGCGAGCATGACGAGCGCCCCGGTCTTCCCGTACGAGAGTCTCATGGCCCGGCAGGCGATGTACGCGAGGAGGCAGCAGGCCGCGATGGTGGAGACCATGACCGTTGCCGCCAGGATCTGGTCGGCATGGATCCGCGATACAGCAAGGGTTGAGAATATGGTGACCGGCAGGGCCAGTTCGGTGACAAGCCGGTTGAAGACCGGCTGGTGGGAATCGTTGAAGACTCCCTGCCGCTTGAGGAGCTGGATGAAGACCACGAGCAGGAAGAAGATGGTGACGGATTTTAAGAGCGGATAGAGTTCATCCATGGCATATCCCGAGGGTGTTAATTTTTCATGCGTGGACAAACCATTTATGCTCTTTCTTCCTGATCGACATCCCAAATGGACGGGAACCGTCGGGGGCTGCCGGGGAACGAAACCGGCTTCCCGGAATCCCGGGCCGGTCCGGAATCAGAACGGGGGATCGCCATCCGATCGGGACCTCCAAGACACATGGGAACGTTGATAACCTGTAATAACGATAAACGGTTGTTCCCTGCCGGCAGGCGCCGGCACTCCCAGGAGGAGAGGGTCAAATGGAAATCCGCACGTTACCCAATGCAACGGTTGTTGTGCTCCCCGAACGGTTCGATACCTCGGTGGCACACGGCATAGAACAGGAACTCACCCGGATCGCCGGCGATTATGCCGGCGATATCCTCTGTGACTTCTCCGGCACCAAATATATCTCGAGTGCCGGGCTGCGGGCGCTCTTTGTTGTCCAGAAACGGATGAAGGCGAAGAAGGCCCGGCTCGCCGGGTTCGGGCTCTCGCCCTATGTCCGTGAGGTCTTTGAGATCTCCGGGTTCTACCAGGTCATCCCGCTCTATGATACCGAGTCGGCAGCGCTTGCGGATACCAAAAGCTCCGCAGGGAGGTGAAGGGGCATGAAATGTACCGTCAGTGAACTCCTCCTTCATTACCTCAAGGAGGCCGGCACTGAGTATATCTTCGGTGTTCCCGGGCTGACCCTGGAACCGTTCCTGATCAGCTGCAACAAGTCCGGGACCATCACCCCCATCCTGGCAAAGCACGAGGAAGGCGCCGCTTTCATGGCCGACGGGTATGCCCGGGTCAAAGGTACGATCGGCGCCTGTTTTGCCACTTCCGGACCTGGTGCAACCAACCTCGTCTCCGGTGTGGCGACATCGTATGCGGACGAAGTACCGGTCGTTGCGATCACCGGCCAGATCCCGACGTTCACCAACCGACGGGGCACCATCCAGGACTCCACGGCAAAGGGCATCGATTCGGTCGAGCTCTTCCGCCCCATCACCAAGAACAGCAGCTGCATCATCTCCTCCCATTCGGCCCAGTATGATATTGAACAGGCCCTCAGCATTGCACTTACCGGGAGGAAGGGTCCGGTCCACCTCAGCATCCCCAAGGACATCCAGATGACCGAGATCGAACTCCCCGCCATGCCTTCGCGGTATGTGCCGCCCTCGACCGAGTTCTTCGATCGCCGGCTCGTCATCGATGCTGCACGGGAGCTCGTCAATGCCGACAACCCGGTGATCCTGGCGGGGGCCGGTGCCGTCCACTCCGGCGCAATGGCCGATATCCTCGAACTTGCCACGATGCTCAACATCCCGGTCGCCACCACGCCCCATGCAAAAGGGGCGATCCCCGAGGATCACCCGCTCTCGCTCGGCGTCCTGGGGTGGGCAGGGTCACCGGCTGCGGAAGGATACGTCAAATCCGGCACCGTCGATGTCCTCCTCGTTATCGGATCAAGCCTCAACCAGATGACGACCCTCTCGTGGGATCCCCGGCTTGCACCGACCCGCTGCCTGATCCATGTCAACATCGACCCGACCATCATCGGCGTGAACTACCCGACCCAGATCCCGCTCGTTGGCGATGCCCTGACGATCACGAACGAGATCGCGTTCCGCGTGCTCCGCGACCTTGAGAAGGTCCAGGAGAAGGTCGATGCACGGGAGAGAACGATCGCGGATGCCAAGGCGCGGCTCGGCACGGTGTTCGAGCCGGAGAAGATGCTATCAGATGACATGCCCTTAAAACCCCAGCGGCTGATGGCCGATCTCCAGGCATGCCTCCCGGAGAATGCCATCGTCTTTGCGGATGTGGGCAACAACCTCCTCTGGGCCCAGCACTACCTCCGGCTGAAGCACCCGGACAGCTTCTTTGCCCCGTTCGGGATCCTCACCATGGGCTACTCCACCGCTGCAGCCATCGGCGCCAAGCTCGCTGCTCCCGACCGCCCGGTCATCGCCAATGTCGGTGACGGGGACTTCTTCATGAACGGCATGGAGGTCGCGACTGCGGTGAATTACAACATCCCGGTGGTCTGGATCGTGCACAACAACGGCCGTCTCGGCCTCATTCACAATCTCCAGTCCTACACCCTTGGCGAAGAGACCATCCTGACCCGGTTCCGGCAGGCTGACTTTGCCGGCCTTGCTCGGGCCTTCGGGGCGGAAGGGTTCACGGTCACCAAACCCGGGGAACTGCGGGAGGTGCTTCCAAAGGCGCTGGCAACCGGCCGCCCGGCCGTCATCGACTGTATCATCGATCCCAAGGAGCTCCCCCCGATGGCGGACTTTGTCAAGGGGGCACGGGAGTACGCCATGCGGGCGCTCCTGTAACCCCGCGCTCTTTTTCCTGAACGGCCGCCTTCATTCCGAAAATTAATACCCGATGATCACCGTCAGTTATCTCAGACAAGGTGTGCCATGAAACGACTCGTTCTTATCATCCTGGTTGCCGCCATCCTTGCGGCCGGCTGTATTTCTGAGCAGAAGGTTCCGGTGCCTGGCGAATCGCCGGCAGATGCCCTGTTCTCGCAGGCAGAGAGGGCATTTGCATCCGACAACTTCCACGCTGCCGCCGATCTCTACGAGCATGCATATAGCCTCTACAAAGCCGAAGGTAATGCAGAGCGGGCAAAGGACGCCCTGAACAAACAATCGGTATCGGTCCGGATGTATGCCGAGTTCCCCTATAACCGGTCGGTCATGACCGCCATGATCGATGCGGAGTTCCCAACCGTTCCAGCGGACCGGAAGGCCAGCTGGCTCCCCTTCGACTCAAGCCAGTGCATCGAGAGCGACGGCGAGACGTGGTACTTCGCGAACACCATCAACAATATCCGGTCCCATAACATGGACCTGATGCGGGAGGCTACTGCAAAGATGGGTAAGACGCCGTTTTACGACGAGGTGAAGGGAATTGCCCTTGCCTCATATGACGGGAGCGCCGGCACGTATGTCAATCCCGTTCGGTGGGAAGGCGCGGAGACCCTGACCATCCCCTCCGCGACGCTCCCGAAGACCGGCACCCTCCGCCTCTGGATTCCCCTGCCGGTCGAGACCCCCTCCCAGCGCAACGTTACCATCATCGCTGTCGAGCCGGCACAGTACGTGAAGTCACAGACCGGCACGGACGCGGACATGGGCCTGGCCTACCTCGAGATCCCGCTCGAGTCCGTGACAGGGGATTCCCTCACGGTCAACACAAAGTTCCGGTATACCCAGTACGAGGTCCGGTACATCATCGACCCGGCAAAGGTCGGGACATATGATACGGCAGATCCCGACTACAAAAAGTACACCGCATCCGGCCGGAACATCGTCGTGAGCCCCGCGATGAAAGCAAAGGCGCTGGAAATCGTGGGAAACGAGACCAACCCGTACCTGCAGGCGGAGAAGCTGTACTGGTACGTGGTCTCGCACCCCTACAGCAACGTCCCGCATATCCGGCTCAGTGCATCGAATACTCCGGAATCAGTCTATATGCACGAGACCGGGTTTGGTGACTGCGGGACGCAGAGCATGTATTTCTCTGCCCTCTGCCGGTCACTCGGTATCCCCGCCCGGGCTATCGGGGGTTACCAGCTCGTGCCCGGCCATGAGGGGACCCATTTCTGGTCCGAGTATTACCTCCCGGGGTATGGCTGGATACCGAACGATGTGACCATTGCCGAGGGTGCGGAATGGTCGTATGAAGCATCGGATGACGACCGTCACCAGTACAAGGACTTCTATGCCAGAAACCTCGACCCGTACCGCTACATCATCCAGAAGGACGTGGATGTCCCGCTCACCCCTTCCCCGGGCGATGTTGTCATGT
Source organism: uncultured Methanoregula sp. (assembly GCA_964448885.1). Classification (GTDB taxonomy): domain Archaea; phylum Halobacteriota; class Methanomicrobia; order Methanomicrobiales; family Methanospirillaceae; genus Methanoregula. Next base: position 40,285 of record CAYVAQ010000015.1, read on the forward strand.
TCGACATGGTCGTTCAGTCGCCAAAGGCAGTCTGCGACACCTGTGATACCGACCCGGAATTCGAGATGCTCGAGGACTGGAAGGTTGTTGTGAAAAAAGCGTGAGAAGTCCTGGTCGGACTTATTCTGTCCCCTCTTTTTTGATTGAGGGATCTTCTGCCTCGTCTGTTTCCCCTGCTTTCAGGGTCTTCATCGACGGGAAGAGGATGACCTCTTTGATGGAGTTGTTGTTGGTGAGGAGCATCACGAGCCGATCGATACCGATCCCGACCCCGCCGGTCGGGGGCATGCCGTAGCCGATGGCGTTGATGAAGTCGTAATCGATCATCTGGGCTTCGACATCGCCAAGCTGGCGCTTTTTGTCCTGCTCCTCGAACCGTTCCTTCTGGTCCACCGGGTCGTTGAGCTCCGAGAACCCGTTACCGACTTCCATGCCCGCAATGAAGAGTTCGAACCGCTCGGTGAACCCCTCCTTTTCGCGGTGGCGCTTTGCGAGGGGCGAGTTCTCGACCGGGTAATCGTAGATGAAGGTCGGCTGGATGAGTTTCTCCTCAACGAGCGCCTCGAAGAATGCGATAAGGTACTCGCGCTGGTTCCGCTGCTTGTCCGGCTCCTCGATCCGGTGCTCGTGGGCGAGTTTTCTGAGTTCATCAACGGAGTGGGCGAAGATGTCGAGTCCCCCGATCTCCTTCACGGCATCTGCCATCGAGAGTTTCTTCCAGGGTTTGGTGAAGTTGAGCGTGGTCTCGCCAAAAGGCAGCTCGTACTTCCCGTGCATCTTCTCGATGATGGAGCAGACAATGTTCTCGGTGAGTTCCATCATGTCGCGGAAGTCCCGGTATACCCAGTAGATCTCGACCATCGTGAACTCGGGGTTGTGGTCCGCGTCCACGCCCTCGTTCCTGAAGTTCCGCGAGATCTCGAAGACTTGCTCGAAGCCCCCGACAATGAGCCGCTTCAGGTAGAGCTCGGGTGCGATCCGGAGGAAGAGTTTCTGGTCGAGGAAGTTGTGGTACGTGGTGAACGGTCGGGCGTTGGCCCCGCCATAGACCGGCTGGAGGATGGGGGTCTCGAACTCGAGGAAACCGTTGTCGTCCAGGTACCTGCGCAGGAGCGAGATGATCCGGCTCCGGTTCCTGAAGGTCTGCCGGTTCTCATCGTTGACGATCAGGTCCACATACCGCTGGCGGTAGCGTTTCTCGACGTCCTTTAACCCGTGGAACTTCTCCGGCAGGGAGCAGACCGCTTTGGTGAGGAGGGCGAATGAATCGACCCAGATGGTGATCTCGCCCAGCTTGGTGCGGAAGACATGGCCGGTCACCCCGAGGATATCGCCCCGCTCCACGAACTGGTTGAAGAGGTTGAACTGCTCATCCCCAAGGTCGTTCTTGCGGATATAGAGCTGGATCTTGCCCGACTCGTCCCCGATGTCGGCAAAGATGGTCTTTCCGTGGTTCCTGACAATGAAGATCCTGCCGGCGACCGTGACGCTTTCGGCACTCTTCTCGTGGGTGATCTCCGCGTACGTGGTCTTTACCCCGCCGATCGTATCCTTGCGGTCGAATGCGGGAGGGAACATGGAGATCCCCTGTGAGCGGAGGGCCGCAATCTTGTCGATCCGTGTCTGGTCAAAGAGGGTGTTTTCTGTCGAGTCGGTCATTTTTCTGGCACCACGGTTGAGGACGATATGTATCCTATCTGTGGGTGCTCTGGCGTAATAATACCTTCAGCAGTCTACGCCTGACTTATCCGCCTGAGAAGATGAGGCGGGGTCAGTTGCTGCCCCGTTTCTTCAGGACCTCGGATGCGTATTTTGCAAGCCCGTAGACTCCATCGGTGGACGGGTGGACCTCGATAAAATCGGCAAAGTCGTGCACGGAGAAGTGGCGTTTTGTCAGCAGTGCCATGTACCCGGCGATAAGTCCTCCCCCGGGGGATGCTGAGCACATACCGCTGATCGAACCATCGGGGGCAACCAGGATCTTGGCCAGGCCGGTATTGGATGCGGGGACCTCCCAGAAGGTATCCGGCCCTGCCGGGCCCGGTATGACGAGGGGTCTGGCATGGGGATTGCCGTTGGAACAGAAAGCGAGTTCATACCCGAGCGAGAGCGACTGCGGGATGCAGTCGTAATTCATCTTCCGGTGGAGACCAAGGATGTTGTCGGCCGCCACGACACCCTGCTGCCTTGCAACGGGTGTCAGGAACGGCGGCCCGGTCACGTCGCCGCAGGCATATACGCAGGGGACACTGGTCCGCATGTACTCGTCGATGACGACCTCCCCGTTCCGCCGCTTTGCAACGCCGGACAGGTTCTCCGAGTTCGGTACCAGGCCGGCAGCCACCAGTACCGCATCGGCCTCGATGGTGGCGGACTCCTGTCCGGTCTTTGTGCTGATGCGGAGGCTGTCGCCACTTCTTTCGATGCTGAGCACATCGCAGCCCTCATGGATGGTAGTACACGCAAGCTCGCGGAATGCCCGTTTCCGGAGGTGTTCATCAAGGCTTTTTAAGAACGCACTCCGTGACAGGATCGTGACACTGCTGCCGAACCGGGAGAAGATATAGGCAAACTCCGCAGCCATGATCCCGCCCCCGATGATTGCCAGTCTCTTTGGGAGCCGGTCCATTGACTTTATCGTGCGGGGAGTGAAGACGCCCCTGGAAGCGATACCCGGGATGTCCGGAATCTTCGGCCGCGATCCGGTCGAGAGGATGACCGCGTCCGCATCCAGCTTTTCATCGCCGAGAAGGACATTTTTCCCGTCGAATGATCCCTCGCGGCCATAGATGATCTCGACACCGGCATCCCGGGTCTCCTTGTCGAGGATGCCGGTGATGGTCTCCTGGATCTTCTGCATCCCGGAGAGGACTGCTGTGAACCGGATGGCAGGGACGGAATCGGTAAGCCCAAGGTCATGGAACGTTTGGGCCTTCTCCACGTGACGGGCGAGGTCATTGAGGGCACAGACGGGCATGCACCCATAGTGGAGGCACTGCCCCCCGATCCCCCCTTTCTCGACGAGGGTCACCTCCTTCCCTGCGGAAGCAAGCCTAATCGATGCGAGCCGCCCGGCCGGGCCGCCGCCGAGAATGACGATCATCGGAGATCAACCTCCCGGGACAGGGCGTACAGGGAATCTGGCAAAAAAAACGATATGGAACGGGAAAAAGATCCGCGGGCGGGTTGCCCCGCGGGGATTTGGTACATAGGCAGGTCCTGCTCGTTTCAGAATACTTCGACGCCCTCGTCCATGGGCTCGGAGAGCAGTTCGCCGCTGAAGGCGTTCACTTCAACGATCTTCTTGCCGCGGATCTGCCAGACCGGGATATAGACCTGTTTTGTGTCCACCGTGATATTCTTCCGGTCGGGCTTGAGGACTTTCTCCTCGTAGAAGATGGCGTCCCCCTTCTCCTGCTTGATCCGGACCTTCTGGGTGAGGCGGTCGATCAGTTCGCTGACGATCCGTTCGGTTGCCTCGTCTTTGCGGAAATGCGGGTCGCATACCTCGGATCCTGCGGGAATCTCCCTGTCCTCGACCAGTTTTCCGTCAAGATCGATCCTGATGCCATTGATGGCATTGATCGCACCCCAGCCTTCTGCATCGAACGGGATCCGGCGGTCCTTGTACACCTGCTCGCCCGTGCTCGTGTAGTGGAAGAGGAAGTAGGGGATGAACCGCAGCTTTGCAGTGCCCTGGATCCCGCCGGTCCGGATCGCTGCCTGCTCGGAGACCTTGATCGGGAAGTGGGGCAGGGAGATCCCGGATGGCTCCTCCTCTTTCTGCACAGCGGCAGCTGCGACTGCTGTCTTCTTTGCTTTCGTGGGTGTAAGATCGAGCGCCAGCTCGCGGCCTACAATATCAGCAAGCACGGCCTCGCCGGTGAACCGGACGAACTCATCGACACCCCACTGGATGCAGTTCTCCGTCTGGAGATCCTTCTCAAGCGTAAAGAGGAGCTTTTTGCAGGCCATCTCCTGGTCGTCTATCATAAGACTGTAATTGGTCTTATCGAACTGGGCGATCATGGCACGGTCGTTTGAGCAGAGGACGAGGACGCAAACTCCTTCCCTTACTGCAGAAAGGTCGAGGGGATCGTCTACCTCCTCCACCTCGAAACGAGCTGCTTCAAGAATGAGTCTCATCGCATTCTTGGCTTTTTCCCGCATATCGTGTTCCATCATAAGTAAATTGCCATACTCTTATAGAACAATTTTTCTATTGCGCTGCCTGAAGAATAGTAATAATGACTCACCCGCTCAGGCTCGTCCATCATAAAATCGAGGATTATGCCATGCATGTCACCTTCGATCCGGTGACCGGCGAGGGCGACGTGGTGTATAATCTGTCCCTGGTCAGAAACGAGGACCTGGAATATGCCATCTCTATCCTGAAAGATGCTTACCGGAGCGGGGTCTCGGTCAGCGGACTGGTCAAGTTCTTCAAAGCTGGCGAAAAGATCGGGAACGATTTCTGTATTCCCGATGGGTGTACCGGTATCGGCACCATGTGCAGCATCACGTTTGACGGCCTGCTGATCCGGAAGGGCATTCCGGTCAACCCGATTGGGGGCGGGATTGTCGAGATTGAGAACCGGACACCGATCCGGTTCACGCACATGATCCTGTACCGGCACACCACAATCGACCCCCTCCAGGTCCTGATGTCCCAGAAGACGACCTCCGTCATCCAGGTCATGCGGAGGGGGAGCGGGAATATCCTTGCCAATATCCGCGAGTTCCACATGGAGGCCGAGTCCCTTGTCGGCCAGGTTCTTGACGAGATCGCGAGCAGCAGTTACTCCGGAATCCTTGAAGTGGGTATGCCGAATGTCCCGCTGCTCGGCGTTCCTGTCAGCCCGCAGTACATTGCCATTGTTGCGGTCGGTGGCACCAACCCGATGGCTGCGATCCGGGAGAGTAACCGCTGGGTGGAGACGCAGGCGATGAAGGGCCTGATCAGTGTCAGGGATATGGACGAGATCCGCAATTTTTAAATCAGTCCCCCTTCTTTGCCCAGTCCCGCAGCAGCGAATAATACCGGATGAAGAAACTGACAAAACCTTCCGACTCCGAGAAGAGGGCGACCGTATCATCCTCTCCCGATCCGATGATAACCATCACCCGGCTGCTGTCAATGATACAGATCCCGCCACCCATCATGTCCTTGATGCAGTCGGGGGCACCGGCAATGCCGGGATGATGCCGCAGGTGCAGGTTCAGGGTTTTCGGGACCGGCCCGTCCCACTCCGATGTGATGATCTCGATATTGACGGAAGCCGGACACTTTTTGAGGGCAGCCCGGATATCCGTGGAGAGGATCCGGGGCTGGATGATGATCCGGATATCGGTCGTAGCACCGGCAATCAGTTCGGCCATTCGTTTGCGGATGGCAGCGTTACCGTACAGGTTCCAGATCAGCTCGCCACCGCCCTGCTCGGTGACCATCATCTCCCGGTGAATTGCAGAGAGGCTCTCGAGGGCCAGACGGGCATCCTGTTCGATCCGCGCAGTCAGCCGGTCAATAGCTTCCGTGGGAGGTACCGCGGCAAACCGCTTGGGGGATGACTGGGATACCGAGACAAGGTCCTTCTCCAGGAGCTGGTCGATGACCGGGTACACCGATGCGCGCGGGACGCCGGAGGACTCATGGATCTCGCTTGCCGTAGCGCTGCTGACGCGGAGGAGTGCTATATAGACAAGCGCCTCGTACTGGGTAATCCCCAGCGATTTCAGGCGCCTGACCAGATCCGGAGTATCCACCAGGGCCCGCTTCATGGATACATTCCTTTATATCCAGCGATATTAAATGTTGTTATGATAAAAACAACAAGTGATCGCTCATGAGAAAATACCAGATAACAGTAGTTATATCCCTGCTCATCCTCTCCTGTGTCCTGCCCGTTGCTGCAGTCAGCACGTACCTGACCAACGGCCCGGTAATGTCAGCATCGGTCTATGGATCGAATGAGTTCAGTGCCGGGCAGGATGCTGTCATCTCCGTTGTCATCCTGAACAGCGGAACGTATATCGATAAGTTCGTTATGGACGGGACCATCGACCGCGACGATGCCCCGACAACCGCAAAGATGGTAACCGTCGGTATCGAGCCCGGGCCGGCTCCGGTCATTATCAAGTCAGATCCCCAGAATATCGGCGATATCCCCAGCCAGGGAAAAGCAACGACGAAGATATCGGCAAAGATCACTGCCGATGCCACGGAAGGCGAATACTCGCTGCCGGTCTCGATCCGGTACACCCACCGCCCCGAGACCGGCCAGGAAGTTGCGGATTACCTCCAGAACAAGTACAATACAACGACCGTGATGGTCCCCCTGACGATAAAGATCAAACCGCAGGTCAGGATCGAGGTTGTCGAAGTAACCGCGGACAAGCTGACGGTCGGCACCGGGGGGTATGTGACCCTGAAGATCCGGAACCTCGGGTTCGAGGATGGTAAAAAAGCAACCGTCAGGCTCCTCCGGAGCGGCACCAGCCCCGTCATCCCCTCCGATTCAAGTGTTTTTATCGGTGACTTTCCGCAAGACGGCATCGTAACCTGCCGGTACAAGGTCTCCGTCTCGTCTGAGGCGGAGAAGCAGACCTACCCGGTGGATGTTGCGGTCACCTATGAGAACCGGGAAGGCGATGTTGTAACCTCGGCCCGCGAAACCATCGGTATCGTGGTCGGGGAAAAGGTCAGTTTCACCGCAACCCCCGAGTCTGTTGCTATTACGCCGGGATCCAGTGAGATCATCGTGGTCCGGTACACCAACACCGGAGAAATACCGGTCTATGCTGCACAGGCACGCCTCTGTGCCGTTGAGCCCTTCACGAGCTCGGACAATACCGCATACCTGGGCGACCTGCAGCCTGGCGAGAGTGCAACGGCCCGGTTCGCCCTTGTCACCGGCAATGATGCCGAGGTCCGGGAATACGAGCTCGACACCGAGGTACGGTACCGCGACGCCCATGAGAACAGCCAGATGTCCGATACCTTCAGGGTCCCGGTACGGGTGAACCCAAAGCCGGCCTTTGCCGCGCTTGCCGGTATGCTCCCGTTCATCCTTCTCATCGTCCTGATTGCAGCGGGCGCCGGGTATTATTACCTTGTAATGAAAAAGAAGAAGTGATGCTTGGGTGGGACGGGGAGCTGCCTCCCCCTTCGGTACGGACTGCCGACGACATGCGGCCGGTCCTCAGGGATCCCTCGTGCCGGTGCGATGCCCCCCTCTATTTTATGTACCGCGACCTGGCAAAGACGGACGCGGACTGGCACTGGCTCCATTCCCATGCCCTCCGGTATGACATCACGGCAATCCCGGCACGGGATCTCTGTGGCGAACGGGTGAAGACCAAGGGACACTATCACCCTCCCAATGGTGCGGGTATCGGGTACCCGGAGATCTACGAGGTCCTTGACGGGACTGCCCATTATCTCCTCCAGTCACAGTCTCTTGACGATGTGGTGATGCTGGAAGCAGGTGCAGGCGATATTGTCATCATCCCCCCGGGGTACGGGCATGTCACGATCAACCCGTCGCCCGACAGGACGCTCGTCATGGCAAATATCGTCTCCACGGCGTTCGAGAGCACATACTCAGCGTACGAGCGTCTCCAGGGAGCAGCGTACTACGAGCTCTGCAGCGGGGAGCTCGTGAAGAACCCGCAGTACTCTTCCGTGCCAATGGTCCGGCACCTCCGGGCGAAGTCCGGCACGGGTAGTCACCGGATTGTCAAGGGCCCGCTGTATTCCCTGATCGGGAACGAGAAGGCGCTGGCGTTTCTCAACCGGCCGGAAGATTTTGCTGCGGTCTTTAGAGTACTCCTAAAAGACTAGGTGCCGGCTGCCTCTTGTGCTCGCTCTTTTTCACCAGGGCAAGCACCCGTTCCTCTATTGGGGTCTGTGCTTTCCAGCCCTGAGCCTCAAGCGACCGAAGCGATGCATCGATCTCGGCATAGGAGAGACCGATCTCCGCTTCATCGCTCTGGCCCTCCCAGAGCCCGGCAGAAGGCACTTTTTTTATGATGGCTTCCGGTATTCCGAGCTCGGGGGCAACCACATAGATATCGGTTTTGTACAGGTGAAGGAGTGGCTGGAGATCTGCTGCACTGTCCCCGTATTTTGTGCAGTAGCCGAGCATGTACTCGCTCCGGTTGGACGTGCCGCAGACCAGCCGGTTGTCACGGTTGGCATAGTAATAGAGGATGACCATCCTGGTCCTGGCCATCAGGTTGCCGATGAGGTACGGTGTTTCGACAAACCCCGGCATTGCACGATAGGTGGCAAGGATCGGGTCGATAGCGATCGTCTCATGGGGCATGCCGAGAATGCGGCACAGCTCCCGGACATCCCGCTCGTCCTGCGGGTTGCTGACCGGCGACGGGAGAGAGAGGCCGGTCACGTTGGCAGGCCCGACTGCCCGGCAGCAGAAAGCCGCTGCTACGGCAGAGTCGATCCCGCCGCTCATGCCGACGACAATCCCTTTGGATCCGGTACTCCAGTACGCGTACCGGATCATCTGCTCCACCCGTCCCATCCTGCAGCCGAGTTCACCGTCCATGATCGTATCCACCTTAATGTACACGGATGAATTACATCAACTGTTCGGTGTTGGGGAGTGCCGGACCCCCCTCCGGTCTCCTTCGCAGGTCCTGACGGACTCGCAGAATCTCAGGATTGCATGGGGCGCGGCAGGGTGCCTCTCAGTATATCCTGCCAGGAGGTGTTTTACCTCGGTAAGGAGGGGAGGGTCTTCTGCAACGGGGAGCTGTTCCGCACCCTTGAAACCATGGATTTCTGCGTACATCACAATCTCCGCGGCAGGGATATGGCAGAAGGGTGTGATGACCGGCAGGGTATCGGCAGGTGGGCCCCCGGGAAGAGTGGAGTCCTCCGGGTAGCCGCGGAGGATATCCGTGAGTGCTCCTGCGGCAGCATCCTCAAGCGGAGTGGCGCGGGCGATTTTTGTTGCACCACAATCCCGGGCATATGCGGCGGGATCCGAACCCGTTGCGGGGATATCAACACCAAAAACCCGTACATCCCGGCGGTTGCCGGCAAGCCTGCGGAAGAAGACCAGCAGGGCATAGTCTGCCGGGCCCCCCCTGAGAAGAATGCCAATATGGTCGCCCGGGCGCATCCACTGGTTCTGTCGGACCAGCCGTTTTGCCTTTGCCTCGAAGTCGATCAGGAAATGGTCCCGGCAGAGGTGCTTGCCGGAGTATGACTGGAAGATGACCGCCTCCTTCCTGCACTGACTGCACCGCATCCCGCACCTGATCATCTCTGGTAGGCGGGAGATGTTCAATTTTGTTACCATCCCCTGCCGGGGAGCATATGATTTTATCGTCTGCCACGTAACCTCCTGAGCAATCATGGCCGTCTCAGCGGAGCATATCCGTACCCTGAATAAGTACGAGAAGACCCTCCTCCTGGCGCTCGAGCGGGGGATGAAGCGGTACGCCTGGGTGCCGCTCGAGCACCTGAGGGCGGCCACAAAACTCTCGGAATCGGAGGTCAATTACCGGCTCTCCCGCCTTATCCGGTGGGGGATGGTCCGGTTCAACGCGGTCCCGTACGACGGGTATTCGCTGGTCTTCGGCGGCTATGACACGCTCGCCCTCACAACCCTGACAAAGAAGGGGACGATCTCGGCATTCGGCTCCCAGATTGGGGAAGGGAAGGAGTCTGTTGTGTATGACGCGCTCGGCCTTGGCCCGGTTGCCATCAAGTTCCACCGGGTCGGGGGCCGTTCCTTCTCCTCGGCCCGGCTCAACCGGGATTACATGCCGGACGAGGGCCATGTCCCGTGGCTGATCGCATCAAAGAAGTCTGCCGAGCGGGAGTTCGAGGCGCTCGTCACCCTCCAGGATACCGTCAGTGTCCCCCTGCCCATAGCCCAGAACCGCCATGCCGTGGTGATGGCCTATATCGATGGCCCGAACCTGAACCGCTGCCGCCTCGATGCACCGGAGGAAGTCCTCGAAGAGATCCTCGCCAATGTCCGGAATGCATACAAGGCAGGGATCATCCATGCCGATCTCTCCGAATACAATATCCTCGTTGAGCATGACAAGGTCGTCCTCATCGACTGGCCGCAGTGGATCGGCACCGCCCACGAAAACGCACAGGCCTTCGTCACCCGGGACATCGGCAACATCCTCTCGTTCTTCCAGCGCAAGTACCGGATCGAATATGACCAGAAGGATGCAGTCCGGCAGGTGATAGGCTGAGGGTCTTTGGCATCGATATCATCAGGGGTTCGGTCCGCTCACGGTCCCGGCGTCCGATGTATGCCCTCATCCGGATGGAGGACCAGGTTATCCGGAGCGAGACCGAGGTATCCCTCTTCCGGCTCCTCCGCCTCCTGACCGAGGAGCAGCCGGATATCCTCGCAGTTGACAGCCTCCAGGAAATCGCTACCGACCAGCACGAGCTCTTCTTCTTCCTCCAGAGCCTCCCCCCGAAAACCCGGCTCGTGCAGGTGACCGGCGGGGAGAAGAAGGAGACGCTCGGGAAGGTCGCTGCCCGCTTCAACATCAGTTTCAACCGGTTCGATCCGTTCGCGGAGGCACGGGTATCCGCGCAGGTTGCATCGCTTGGCGCCGGCGCGGAAGTGATCGCATTCGAGAACGAGAGCGAGGTGGTGGTGAGCCGGCACCGGTCGCCGGGAAAGGGGGGGTGGAGCCAGAACCGGTACGTGCGCAAGATGCACGGTGCGGTCCAGCTCAAGGGTCGGGAGATCGAACAGGCGCTGGTTGCTGCAGGGCTCCGGTACGAGAAGAAGGAGACCCGGGCATTCGGCGGGTGCAGCCGGGTCAGCTTCCGGGTCCTCGCCACCCGCGACCAGGTCCCGGTCTCCACGTACCGGGGTGCCGATGTCCAGGTGCGGATCAGCGGCAAACGCCTCGAGCGGATCCGCTACCGCCCGCTGTCCGGAAAGCCACGGTACCTTATCGTGGGCATCGACCCCGGCACGACCACCGCGTTCGCTGCCCTTGACCTCGATGGCAACCTCCTCCACCTGCAGAGCTCGCGGCAGATGACCATGTCGGACGTCATCGAGGCCCTCTATAAGGTGGGAAAGCCCCTGATCATCGCATCCGATGTCCAGGAGATGCCGTACACGGTTGAGAAGATCCGGCGGGCATTCTCTGCCATCGCCTTCACACCCAGGCAGGACACGAGCGTGGATACCAAGGTCGAGCTCACCGGCCCGTTCCCGTACATGAACGACCACGAGCGGGACGCCCTCTCCGCGGCACTTGATGCTCACCGGCATTATCGCCATAAGTTCCAGAACCTGGTCAAACGGATCCCGGCCGGCCACGACCTCGACGAGGTCCGCGCCCGGGTCATCCGCGGGCAGTCGCTTGAGCAGGTCCTTGGCGATATGAAAGTGCCGGCCCGTGAACCAGCGTCTCCCGAAGCACCGCCGGTCATTGCCGATGCCAAGGTGGACGAGCGGGTGCGGGTTCTCGATGGGATGGTAAAACGGCTCCGGACCTTTGTTGGCGAACTCCAGGAGGAGATCAAGACCCGCGATTACGAGATCCACCGCCTCCAGTCCCGGATACGGCGGATCTCAACATCCCGCGATGCGGCGCTTGCAAAGGATGCCGAGATCGCAAAGAGGGACGCGATCATCGATGGTCAGAAAAAGAGGCTCCGAAAGGAGGAGCGGCATAACCGCAATCTCGTGCGGCGTATAGCGCGGATCAAGAAATTCGCCGAGCTCTCGATGGACGGCGAGGTGGTCCCGCTCAGGGTCATGGAGTCCCTGACAAAGGAGGGACTGCGAAAACTCACCATGGACACCGGGATCGACGAGGGAGACCTGGTCTTTGTGGCGCGGACTGACGGGTGGGGCCGCAGCGTCATCCGGGACCTCCTGGATCTGAAAGTCAGGGCAGTGGTGGTCAGCGACAGTGCCCTTCCGGGGAGTGACCCGCAGCTCCCGCTCTCCTTCCGCGAGGCCGGCCTCCCCCTCCTCTCCATGGCGGAGACCGGCACGCAGGTCCGGGGGAAACAGGGCCTGTGCGGAAAGGATATGCTGGATACGGCGCTCCTTGCCTGGCAGAAAGGCCAGGACGAGCGGGAGCGGGAGAAGAAGACCGCCATGATCGAGCACATCTTCAAGGAGTACAAAAGCGAACGCGGTAAGGAAGTGAAGAAAGGTGGATGACCGGGAACTCCTGAAAGTAGTGATGGGTGTCGTCGGGAAAGAGAGATGCATGGACGACTGTGCGGAATTTGCCTGTGGCGGGCAGGTGATGGTCGCAACGACCGACATGCTCCACCGCAGCACGGACTTTGTACCCGGGATGACCGATTGGCAGGCCGGTTGGATGAGCGCGGCTGTCACGCTCTCGGACATCGCAAGTATGGGCGCTGTGCCAAAATTCCTCCTGATCGCTGTGGGGCTTGACGACTGGAAGAGCCTTGAAGGTGTCATGAAAGGTGCACGGGACTGCTGCACGAAGTACGGTGCGGAGATCATCGGCGGGGATATCGACCGGCATAACGAGCTCACGGTCGTGACAACGGGTCTTGGCCTTGTTGATCGGCGCGACATCGCGAGGCGGACCGGGGCCTGGCGTGGCGATCTCATCTGTATTACCGGGACGCCGGGGCAGGCACAGGCATGGCTCGACGGGTACCGGCAGTTCGAGAAATACCTCTTCGAACCCCAGCCGAGGGTGGACGAAGGACAGCGCCTGGCGAAAGCAGGCGTGAGCGCGATGATGGACGACAGCGACGGGATCGCGCTCTCGCTCTATGACCTGATGAGTGTCAACGACTGGGGGTTTGCCCTGGACTCTGCAAAACTGCCCCTGCCGGCCGGGATTCCCGCGGAACAGGCCCGGGAACTGGCACTGTATGGCGGCGGGGACTATGAGCTGATCTTCACCATCGCACCCGACCGGTATCCCGTTGACGGTGTGGCCGCAACGGTCATCGGGACGGTGACGGAGAAGAAGGCCGTGACGGTTGACGGCGTTCCGCTGGAGAAACGCGGGTACCAGCACCGGTGGGAGTGATCCTCCCTCCCGTTCGCTTAAATACCGGAGAGAAGAGACATTTCACCACAACGGGGGAATGATCCTGGAGCCACTGGAGACACGGATTGCACGGCTGACACCCGAGCAGCAGCGGGAGGTCAGCGATTTTGTCGATTTTCTTCTCCTGAAAAATACTATCGCCCAGCCGGGGGAAGGTGCTGTGTCGTCGCTGATCATGGTGAACACTCCCCCGGTCATGATGCCGGACCCGGTGCCGGTTTCCCTGTCCGGCGTCATAACTCCCTCGGCCCCGCTCATCGCTCCTCAGCCCTCTTCACCGCTCCCCGCGGATGAGACATCACCGCCGCTTATCCAGGAGATCCTGGGGGGGAGGGATGACGGGATCACCAGCGATTATATCGATTACGGGAAGTTTGAGGAGAAGACCTCCCCGGCAACCGATGCTGTAAGAAACGTCAGGAAGCGGATCGTTGCCCGGCAGGATAAGGATAAGCCGGGTCACCTCCTTGACTGGGTAGACTAAAACACCTGCCCCCCGTGCATCAGTGGTATTTCCTGTACGGGAGCAGTTTGTCGATGATGGTCTTTGTCTCTCCCGAGTGCAGGTAAACGATGACCTGGATGCGGTCGGTACCCCGCGATCCCTGGAGCTGAACGGTCGAGAGTCGCTGGTTGAAGTTCAGTTTCCCCTCGGTCACCGTGCCGTCTGATCGGGTGAGAACGACCCGGTTGTCCCGGACGAGCCCTGTACCGGGACCCCCGTTGAACTGGACGGTGACGATGACTTTGGACATGTCCTTATCCGCATCCACGTACAACTCGGTGTTCTTTACCATCACCTGGGTCGGTGCAACAGTCAGGACCACGGTGTCGACAATAGCATCGGTCCCCTGGTAGTAATCGGCATCGGAGATACCGGGATGGCTGATATTCGGGGTGATGCTGGGTGAAGTGTTCCCTCCCTGCTGAATGGGCAGAAGTCCCGGAGAGAACACGAACAGGATCACGATGAGCGCGACAATGACAAGGCCGGTCAGGACTGCGATCCGCTTTCCCCACACGCCGGGTGCCCCCACGGGTGCCTGCGGTTTTTCATCTGCTGCCATCGATGGGGCAGATGGAGGCTCCGCCTCTGTAGGATCGGCGGGAGGTGTTCTGACGGGGTCAGGCGGCGTTACAGGGGGCTCAGTGACCGGTGGATACGGGGGAGGAGGGGCAGGCGCTGTCGGTTGAGGAACCGCTTCCTGCGGTGTCACGACTGCCCGGTCGATTCCGAGAATGGCATCGAGGGTTGTTATCAATACCCCGATATGCTTCTCGAGCGGCGGGGACACTGCGTCCAGCCAGTGCGGGACGCTGATGAGGTATTCCATGGATTTTGAAGGGAGGACATCCTCAATGCGGAACGGGATGATGATCCGTCCCTTGTTCACGGCATTGGTGAGTTCGCGGATGACATGCGGGGATTTGTTCGCATGGGACGAAAAGATGACAATAACAGCCTTTCCCCCTTCGATCCCTTCGATGATCGCCTCCGGGAACGGCTGGCCCGGGGGAACATCGCGGGGAGCGATCCAGCAGCGGATGTTGTGCGCTTCGAGCTTGGCACAGACGGCATCAGCAATAGGTTTGTCCTGCTGGGCATAGCTGATGAACACGTCATGGTGGCGCTGGCTTCGTGGTATTGCATCTTCAGCCATGAAAAATCAGTATCCCGGGATGGATCATCTGCTCAGGGTTCACTTTATACGAGTATCTGATATTTAGGTTAACTCTTTTCCAGACGGATTATCCGCAGGTGCACCGTTTTAAGGATGTGGGGGAGTGCCCTGATCGCATTGCGATCCTTCTCCCGCTCATACTCCGGGAGCCGCTCCCAGGGTATGATGCAGTCATGGATCCGTTCCTGGTCGTTCCGCGTCTTCCCGTGCACCCAGCCTTTCTTCTTCCGCTCATCCACCCAGCGCTCATGCTCTTTCATTGCCAGGTACTCAATCTCGGGCTCGGTGAACATGAAAACCGGTTCGTTTCCTCCGATTGACAATGCAATTGCGCACCCGATGAGGTGCAGTTTCTTCCAGATATCGTCAGCCTGTCGCAGGTTGGACTGCCTGAGCCGGTACGGCAGTTCGTTCCATGACACCATTGATGAATTAAAATCGGGGGTCTCCCCGCACTCCCGCTGCTGCCGGATATATTCCTCATGGATTGCACGGGCCACCAGCTCATGGGTCCCGGTTGCACCGATATCGTAGTATTTTTTGATGATATTGCGGACTTTCTCCGATTCGATCCAGCCCAGGTCGATCCGGGTGATGAGTTCGTCAATCTCCTTTGCCCGGGCGAGGATCTTGGCAGCAATTGTCCGGTCCTCGAGAATATCGCAGAGCCCGATGATGACGGTGAGCGGGTTCCTGAGGTGGTCGCCCAGGATAGCGAACTGCTCGATGTTCTTCTCAATCTGGCCAAAGGCATCTTTCTTGAATTGTTCCATCTCGATCTGGTCGGTGATATCCCGCCCGTACACGATCAGCCCGGCCAGTGTCCCGTTCTGGCTTTTGTGGGGTATTGCGTGGAACCGGATCACGGCGCGTGTCCCGTCAGCGCTCTCCAGGGCACGCCATATGCCGGAGCGTGAATCGCCTGAATCGACCATCTCGCGGAAGTCTGCAAACAGTTCGGTTGCAATACCGGGAAGCACCCCCTCCAGGCTGCAGACGGAGTCAGAAGGCCCCCTGCCAAAAAAGTCCCGGAATGCCTGGTTGGACCAGGTAATCGAACCATCCGGGTCCATGAGGAAAACCCAGTCTGACAGACCGTTCAGTGTGTCATGAAAAAGACTGGTTGTGCTGGTATCATGGGACATTGTTTCCACCACATTCCTGATAATCGATAGCCTTACGCAGGCATTATCTTATGGATCGGTGAGGCATGGGCAGGCCCTGCGGTTCCCGATTTTTTGGAAAACGAAATTGCGCAAGCGGGATTTGAACCCGTCAAATCGCGAGGGGTGGCCTTCGAAGAACTCCGTGGGTTCTTCTCATCGTCGAAGTCCCCCTGGACTTCTCCGACCTCGCACCCGGCAAGACCTGACGGTCTTGTGAAAAAATGGGAAAAGAAATGGACTCGACGGGATTTGAACCCGTGGCCTTCACGTTGCAAACGTGACGATCTACCCCTGATCTACGAGCCCCTGTACGCTTTGTACTTGCGGCATACTATTTTTCTGCGGATTCCATATAGTTGTTACTGTTGTGATGGTGAATCCTGGGAGATTGCGGACGTCTGTTGCCGATGGGAAGGTGAGGAATTTAACAAAGGGTATTCTTGTATTACTGCTGCTCTTTCTTTACCTTTGCCCAGTTAGAGAATATGGTTGCCGCCGCTGCAATCGCCGCAGTGATAACACCGATCAATGCAACAAGGACGCTGGAGTTCTCCAGGATCCCTTTCGCTTCCGTTTCGGTAACCGTTGCTGCCGGAACCACGGTAACCGGGATGTACGTCTGCTGAGATGACAGCTGATTTAACGGCTGGAGGATGCCGAAGGCATGGGCGGTTTCCCCTTTAACGATATAGATGGTCCCCTCGTAGTCATAGTATCCGCTCAGGGCCAGGCGCAGGATATGGTTCCCCGGCGACAACCCGGTGAGGTTTGCCGGGGTGGTCCCGTAATATTTTCCATCGACAAGGATACTGGCACCCAGGGGTGAGGAATATACTGACACATCCCCGGAAGTTGCCGCCGGGCCGGGAATTGGGGTTGTATCAGCGGGGATGACGGTTGTCTGAGGCTGGGTTACCGGGACCGTGGTGACAACGGGTGTCGTCACCGGGGGGAGTGTTGTCGCAGGAACCGTAGTCGTGGGTGCGGTGGCAGAAGGCTTCAGGCGGGTGATGAGCCGGTATACGATCGTGTCTGCAGTCTCCGCATCCATGTACGCCGGGACCGGCCGGGTGGTCCACTGGATCACGTACCCGTTGCCGTATTTGATGTAAACGAGTCCCGGCATACCGTCGTCAAAGTTCACGAGGCTCACGGCACCGTTTTTCGGTACTGCATTCTCCTTGTCGGGAGCTCCTCCGACCAGGTCGAAGGGTGTGGTGAGACCTGCAAAGATCTCTTTCGACTCTGCGCTTGAGGGGTTCGCCAGTTCAAGACTCCTCCCGCCCGAGGAAGTCCCTCCATTCGAAGTCGGGAGTGTTGCATCGAGGAGATGGTTGCAGGGATATGCAACCACCATGATGGCTCCCCGTGCAACTGCCTCCTCGAGTTTGGCGGCAGTGGACGGTGTAAAGGAATCTTCGCCGCCCAGGACGATGATATCCACTGATGACTGGGTAAACTGGTCGATCTGGGTATCCAGGTCACCGCCCGCGGACCCCGGGACGCTTTTTATGATGACCATGGAATCCTTGTGGAGATCCGGGTCAAGCCCGGCATTGGAACCGTAAACAGCAACGTTATAGGCACTGACCGGCAGTATGACCAGGATCAGGATCAGGAATATGGCTCCGGGTATGGTGAATGATCCGCGTAACATTCGTTTCTCCCGCTTGATTCAGTTGTACAGCTGGTGCACTGTAAATAAGTACGTTGATGTGATTGAAGATAAATCCATTTTGGCAATACCTGAAAACCAGCCCTTTAATTTGCCCGGAATTCCGGTGGATCCCGTGTAGCGCGGAAACCCTGTGGTCCGGACCTGTCCCCGAAGATACCGGAGAAAACGGAAACCGGGCTGTCATGGACCCGGCGGGATTTGAACCCGCGGCCTCTACGTTGCGAACGTAGCGATCTACCCCTGATCTACGAGCCCGCTTAAATGGATAATAATCTTTGAGCCGATGGAATATAGTTCTTGGGTTAACGGGATAAAAAAGAGGACCGGGATCAGAGGATGATCTCGATGTCGAGTTTCTCTGCCAGCTCCTTGTACCGGTTCCGGATTGTTACTTCGGTAACACCGGCAACCTCTGCGACCTCGCGCTGGGTGCGCCGTTCTCCCCCGAGGATTGACGAGATGTAGATGGCTGCTGCCGCAACACCGGTCGGTCCGCGCCCGCTGGTCAGTTCGCGCTCGCCGGCCTGCCGGAGGATCTCAACGGCACGGCTCTGCACCTCGCCCTTGAGGGTGAGGCCGGAGCAGAACCGGGGCACGTAGTCGATCGGGGATGTAGGGAGGAGCTTGAGGCCGAGCTCGCGGGAGATGAACCGGTAGGTCCTGCCGATCTCCTTTCTTGAAACACGGGAGACTTCTGCGATCTCGTCAAGGGTACGGGGGACACTGCACTGCCGGCAGGCTGCATACAGCGCTGCGGCTGCCACGCCTTCGATACTCCTGCCGCGGATGAGGTTCTTGTCAACCGCATCACGGTAGACGACCGCAGCGGTCTCGCGGACGTTCCGCGGGAGACCGAGTGCAGAAGCCATACGGTCGAGCTCGGAGAGGGCGAATGCAAGGTTCCTTTCCGTGGCATTGCTGACGCGGATCCGGCGCTGCCACTTGCGGAGGCGGTAGAGCTGGGCGCGGTTCTTGGAGGAGATTGCCCTTCCATAGGAGTCCCGGTTGCGCCAGTCGATCATGGTCGAGAGACCCTTGTCATGGATCGTGAACGTCATCGGGGCGCCGACACGGGACCGCTTCATCCGCTGGTCGTGGTCGAACGCACGCCACTCGGGGCCACGGTCGATGAAATCGTCATCAATGACAAGCCCGCAGCTCTGGCAGACGAGCTCCGCCCGCTCGTAGTCATGGACGAGCTGCCTTCCTCCGCATTCGGGACAGACCGTCTCGGTGTGGTTCTCCGCTTTCTTTTCCTGTTCTTTCTGTTTGGTCCGGGCCTTGAGCGCTTCGCGTTCAGACTGGAGGACTTTGAGTTTTTCTATTTCCTGCATCCACAATCACCTGATGATGGGAATTTTGAGACGATTATTACCGGATCGATTATTTCGTGAAGAGTTTGTCATTGGGCTGGACAGTGCATTTCTCCCGGCAGAGCACAGCGGCATACGGCGCTTTCACATTACCAAAGAGATCGAGAATCTTCCCGACCGGCTTCATCCTCCGATCAGTAACCTCGCTGTATAATGCGGGGAGCTGGGCGGCATCACACTGGATGATGAGCATCCGATCACCAACGGTGCTCATCGCTCGGCCAACAACTTTCACACATAACCTCGGTTCTGCAATGATCGTACTAAAATTTTTTAGTAATCTATATATGTGGGCGACTGTACTATTTAAAACTTGCGTGAAAGTATATATAGAAATATCAAATTCCCAGGAACTCATCGATATTTAAAGATAATACCTCGATACACTCAGATTTGGTCAATCCGGCCCCCCTCGCGACCAGTTTTCTCGCGCGCCCGTCCATAATATCGTGGGGCGCATGGGCATCCGAATCGACGACCATCCGGCAGCCGGCTCCTTTTGCGACAAGCACTACATGCCCGTTCGTCCGGTTGTGCCCGCCCCGGGAGGAAATCTCAAGGGCAACCCCGTTCTTTGCAGCCAGCTTTGCATCTGCCGGGGTGATGAGTCCCGGATGGGCGAGGATATCCACATCTTTGCACGAGCATGCGGCACGGTTCGTCCCAGGGGCGACCGGTTCGACCGGGGTCTCCCCATGCACAACCACGATGTCGGCTCCTTTTGCTTTTGCCTGCCGCGCGATATTTCCGATCAATGCAGGAGGCACATGGGTGATCTCGACTCCGCAGAGAAGCCGGACACCATACTGCGCCGCCGAATCGCGGGCAAGCGGAAGCGCCGAAAGGACAGATGAGATGTTCGATGTATCTGCATGGTCCGTTATCGCGACCGTCGTATACCCGGCAACGGCCATCCTGCGGACGAGCTCGGACGGGATCAGTTCGCCATCAGAGAAGATCGAGTGGGTGTGCAGGTCGTACATGCGGTTCACTTCCGGACTTCCAGTTTCTGGGCTACCTTCCTGATCAGCAGTTCCTTCTTGTCAGTCCACGTGGCAACAACCCGCCCCTCTCTCCGTGACCAGTATGACGGGTGGTGGTGCTCTTCGATACGGAAAGGTATCCCTGCCTTTTTCAACGCGCGCTCGATATCGGTCAGCACGGGACCTTTCGATCCGAGGCTGCGCGGGACACGGCGTCCCTCTGCCCGGGTATATGCTGCATTGAAGTAGCAGGGATAGAGGATGCACTCGCCTTTTTCCATGAGAGGATCGTTTGTGGGTCAAGGTATAAACAGTGTCCGCTCAAAACCTAAGGATATGCATCATATCGACGTCAGGATCGAGAAGGATGTCTACGACGTCAACAACTCCCTGGCTGAAGAGAATGCCCGGCATCTGAAAGCCCATGGTGTCCGTGCGTTTGACCTGCTGGGAGCCATTGGTTCGGGTAAGACAGCGCTCATCGAGCGCCTGGTGCCGCTTTTGGAGAAGAAGGGCCTGAAGGCAGGGGCGATTGCCGGCGATGTCTACGGCGATGATGATTTCAAGCGCATCGTTGCGACCGGCATCCCTGCATTCAATGCGAATACCGGGAAGGAATGCCATCTTGACGCCCACCTGGTCGAGCATGCCATCGACCACCTCCCTCTCGACGAGATCGATGTCCTCTTCATCGAGAATGTGGGCAACATGGTCTGCCCGACGGATTTTCGTCTTGGGGCCGAGAAGCGGATCGTTGTTGTCAGCTCTACGGAAGGCGATGATGTGGTCAACAAGCACCCGATGATGTTCCGGGACTGCACAATCGGCGTCATCAACAAGGTCGACCTTGCACCGCTGGTTGGTGCAAACCTCGACCGTATGCAGAAGGATATTGCGCGGTACAACCCGAAGATGCCGGTCTTCCGGACCAATCTCAGGACAGGCGACGGAGTTGCGGAACTCCTCGAATCGATCCTTGCATAATCGATACCAGTGATATCTTTTTTTGAGCGAACTCAGGTAGTACTATAAATAACGCGGGAGTCAATATATACAGCACCATCTTCGGGTCATGTACCCGCAGAAATACCAGTGAGAGTGAAACCATGCAGTGGCAGGGAGAATCAGTACGGAAGATAACCGGGGGCAGGCGCCGCCCGGCAGCAATGAAGAGGAGAGCAGATATTGGCGGTGCACCCACCGAGACCCACCTTGGTGAAGCACGGACACGGATCGTCCGGACATACGGAGGAAACCACCTTGTTGTTGCACTCCGGGCAAATTTCGCCAACGTGACCAACCCGAAGAACGGTGAGACCAAGCGTGTGAAGATCGAGACGGTCGAGAAGAACAGCGCCAACCCCAACTTTGTCCGCCGGAATCTCCTCAACAAGGGCGCGGTCATCAAGACCGAACTTGGATCAGCCCGGATCACCAGCCGCCCCGGTCAGGACGGCGTCATCAACGCACTCTTACTCGAATAACCATTTTTGAAGATCCAGCAATCTTTTTTCTTTTAACTTTCATATGTAGAGCTATGCGAAGGATCTATTACCGGTTTCCCCAGCGGGTGGATCTCTCGTTTGCAATGGGCATGCCGTTCAACGAGACCCTGAAGTACATTGCAGGTCTGGACAACGAAGAGACGACCAAGACGACCGGAAAGGAACTCGTCAAGGTTAAGACAAAGGTTGAGATTGCTGTTGACCGGATCTCGTTCGGGGAGATCACGGCCGATGTGCTCCGGCCAGGTATCATAACAGAAGCAGTGGACCTGAGAGTATCCGTACTCACGCTCGCGCTGAAGGGGAGCGGGAAAGTGCCGAAATCCAGTGATATCTTTTACCTTCGCCTGAGTGATCTTGGATCGCGGACCGATATCGATATCGCAAAAGAGGGCCGCGGGGAAGGGCTCGATGCGCTCGATATGAAAAATATACTCCTGGGTGCCGGGAAGTGACATTCCGGATCGCGGTTGCCGCACCGTTCAAGCACACGCGCAAGAGCGGGATGAAGAAGAATGAGCTCGTGTATTACTATGCGCTTGACCGTAAATGGATGAGCACGGAACAGGCAAACCTGTTGATCAGGCGTGCCGAGGAAGACGGGCTGATCCGGCAGGAGAATGGTACGTATTCGCCGCTCTTTGATGTCGCGTCCGTTGTCATCCCCATCGGCTTCAGACCAACGTCTTCGGTTTTTGAGCGGCATGACCCGTCGCAGGACCTTATCCAGCGGATTGCCCGTGCAAAAAATATCGATGAAACGGAGGTCGTGGCTGAGATGAACCGGCTCATCCGCGAGCGGTTTGACAACCACCTCCTCCCCCCGGCAGCCCTTGCAATCCTGGCTAAAGAGGCCCAGGTCCCCTTTGACGACCTTGATGACGGCCTCCTTCAGGCTGTAAAGAAAGGATGAACCGGGGATTTATGCGCGATGCTTTCAAAAACAGGTCTTTGATGCAGAATACCCTGCAGAAGGGGCACAAAGTATTTTTTCTGACTTTATTCATTATTTATCATTGAATTGTTGGAGCAGGTGACATGAGAAGAGGCAGGCGAAACGATATCTTTGACCAGCCCTGGGTACCCATCGCGGCAGTAATCGGGGTTATTGCTGTTATCGCAATTGCAGCGTTTTTCTTTTTGGGGATCGGTAATTCCGGCGGGGATGGCGCACCATCCACTACAGCGGCATCGTCCACTTCACCCGGCGGCAGCACATCCGCATCCGTGCCAGTATCCAGCGGGAACATTGACACTTCCAAGATCAAGGAACTGCCTACGGAGACCGTTCCCGGCAACGGCCTGTTTGTGAAGGTGAGTTACATCGCTGCGTTCAGCGGGGAGTACGGGATGGATGGGGAGATGGTGACGGTCCGCGACTCCGGAGAGCGCGTTTACGAGATCGAGAAAGCGAACCGGACGGTATCGGCAATGTTCAAGAAGCTTGACGGATCAACGAAGATGCACGAGATCAAGGCAGAGATCTGGAAAGACGGAAAAGTCCAGAAATATGCAACCAATACTTCCCCGTATGGCGAAGTGCGTGTCAGTTACACGCCATAATTTTTTTTAAATTCCTGATTTTTCCCCGTAAAGGGAATACTTGTGAGAAAAAGAGGGTATCGTTATTTGCGGCCTTTGGCCTTCTTGTCCTTCTTCTCGCCCTCTGCCTTGGGAATGAGCTCGTCAAGAGTCTTCTCTCCGTAGGCAGTGACCAGTGCATTGATCTGCACGAAGTCGGGGGTGATCTCGTTTGCGCGGACGGTCTTTCTCCGGCGCTCGCCGTCCATGACCGGGTGGAACCCGATGCCGCCGGCGAGGAGAAGTTTCTTCCTGCCTGCACCGGGGATGCTCTTCTTTGCCGTGGTCCCGGTCCGGTCGGATGCACCGGTAATCTTGATCTTGTAACCGGTGAGCCCGAGGCTCCCTGCGTCAACTTCGTCCCCGATACGTTTCCCCACGAGCGCTCCTGCGACACCGGCTGCTGCGTCAACATTGTACGCGCGACCGGTCTTGGGGTCTGATACTACGATCTTGAATTCGGCCATTCTTGGTTGCTCCGTTGAGGTGCTGATAAAAAACCCATGGGGTTTTTACGTCTCCGGCTGCCGGCAGATACGCCTACCCATGAGAAGTACCCACTTTATTAGACCGGTACACTATTAAACCCTCGCGTCCGGTTCTGCACCGGATCACTTGCCCCAGAACGGATCGCCCTTCCGTCGCATGGTGGTGTATTCGCCAAGGATCTCCTGCGTGCTCGTGTTGAGGGTCTTTACCATCTCTTTCTCAAGAACCTTCACGTGCCGTTCGGGGATGTCAACAAAGAGGTCGTCCCCGACACTGACCTGCCTGCCGACCGTTGCCCCTTCTATGGAGATGGCCACCTCGAGCCCTGCATCAGCCTCGCGGATAGATTCCTGCCTGAGCTGCATGGTCTTGAGGTGACCCACCTTCTTGCCATCCATGTGGATGAGGTCCACCCCGCTGCGCAGCTTCCCCCCCAGGACGCGGACCCCGACAACCGCCGGGTTGCTCTGCCGGAATACACAGTCCGGCAGGAGGCGGATCTTGGCCGGCATGACCACGTGCTCGAACCGCTGCTTCTCCATGAGGCGCTTCTGCTCGTCGCGCCATTCAACGTACTGGTCGATGAGCTGGTAAATGACCTTTCCCTGAAAAACCCTGACCTGCGTGTAGAGCGGATTTTTGAGGATCTCTGCTGCATCGGGAAGGACCGGGGTATTGAACGACAGGAGCACGCGGAACTGCGGGTTCTTGATGGTCTCGGTCTCGACCAGGTCGAGCCGGCTCACCGGGCCAACCTGTGCCCGCATCACCCCGATCTCCTTGGACTCGAGTTCCTTGCAGAGGGCCTCAAGAGCGCCGATGGTGTCAGCCTTGATCACGATCCCCTCGTCGGCAAGTTTGACATGGATCTCGGTCATCTCCTTTCGGATCTTCGCCTCGACCTCCTCGCGGTTCCCGCGGATGACAAAGAATGGCGAACCGGCGATGACTCCTTCGAGGTTCGGTGCCGTGACCTTGATTCCCGATGCTGCAGCAACCGATTTGACGCGTTCGAACCGGTCCTCGACCAGGATCTCCTTCATCGGGCGGGGTTTCAGCAGTGTCCGGACCTTGGTAACAATGACATCGTCCTGGGTAGCAACCGCTATTTCATCCCCTACGGCGAGCGTGCCATCATACAGGATCACATCCAGCGTCGTACCCAGTCCCCGCTCCTCCTTTACCTCGAGTACCGTTCCGGCCCCGGGCCCTTCGACCGAGAGCTTCAGCGCCTCGCTCATGTACCGCTGGGCAAGCCCGATCATGACCAGGAGGAGGTCGGGTATCCCTTCGCCGGTATGGGCACTGACCGGTACAACCGCAAGGTTGCGCTGGAAGTCAGAAACGCGGTCGAACCGGTCGGCAGAGAACTCGAGCTCGGCAAGTTTTCCCACGATCTCGTAGGTCTTGTTCTCGATGTCACCTTTCACCCGTTCGTTCTGCTTGCTGAATGAGGTGAGGAAGGACTCGTTCTCGTTCACCCGCCAGCCGTGCACGCGGTCGACCTTGGTCGCCGCGATGACGAATGGCGTCCGGCAGTTACGGAGGATCTGGAGTGCCTCAATGGTCTGGGGCTGGAATCCCTGGTTGATATCGACAACGAGGATTGCCATATCCGCGAGCGCCCCGCCACGTGCCCGCAGCGTGGTGAACGCGTGATGGCCGGGGGTGTCGATAAAGAGGAGACCCGGGATATTGATCGACATCTTGCCCATGGTCCCGCTCATGGTCCTGATGGCATCGATTGGGACGATCGTTGCCCCGATATGCTGGGTGATGGCGCCGGCCTCCGCGCTGACAACGGACGATCCGCGGATACGGTCAAGGAGCGAGGTCTTGCCATGGTCCACATGCCCCATGACACAGACAATCGGTGTCCTGATCTTCGGATTCTCCGCCATATCCATCCCCTCTGTATATCGCCTGCTTTAAAGACGCTCCCGGAAAAAAAAGGACCGGTATCTCCTGTGCGTTTACCGGGCGCCGCGCCCGGGTCTCATTTCAGGAATCCGTCTTCAGAGCCACCTGATATGTAATGGACGTCCGACCCTATTAATTATCACGTCTCTTTGGAATGGCGGATCTTCCCAGCGGAGGAGCGGGACTCCTGAGCTATCATGATCATACTACACCGCCCGACCTCCCGCACCAGGGAGTCCCGGCGCACCAGCGCAAGGTACCTTCCCCTGCCACGTCCTCAACCCGGGAAAGATACCTTAAAGTGCGACCAGTTCCAATATAAACGGGCAATCTGCCAGGGTGGGGTAGTTGGTTATCCTAGAGGACTGTGGATCCTCCGACCCGGGTTCGAATCTCGGCCCTGGCCT
>CAYVAQ010000016.1:0-51513 GCA_964448885.1 uncultured Methanoregula sp.
ATGCTGTACTGAGGTACGCGAGTCCCCGGGAACCATACCAAGCTGCAATCACCTTCCTTACTTACCGACTGTTCTTGTAATGTTATACCAAAGAGCGAATGCTCACGAATAATGTCATTATCGTAAAAGCGATCATCAGGTTCACGACCTGAGCGACAGATCAAAATAGTAAAAATCCCTGCAACCATGTGGTGATTGCGGCCACAGCTGTCAGGATACACCCGGTCTCATTCCGAACCCGGCAGTTAAGCTGACACACGTAGTATGTTGTACTGAGGTACGCGAGTCCCCGGGAACCATACCAAGCTGCAATCACCTTCCTTACTTACCGACTGTTCCTGTAATGTCATACTAAAGAGCGAATGCTCTGCGTTTCACTTCTGAAAAAATTTCATTGTATCGTTTATACGGATACCGGCAGGTCCGCGGCCTGCGTGACAAATTCTGGTAATAAAACTATATTCAGAGCAACAGCTCACTCTTCGGCACATGGCAGATCACAGTGACACACCGGCATCACCGATTGCCTTCATCGGCTGCTGTGGCGCGTACTGCGGTACCTGCCCGGCACTCACGGATGGCACCTGCAAGGGTTGTAAGCTCGGGTACGATGACGGCACAAGGGATATCCGCGCTGCCCGCTGCGCCATGAAACGCTGCTGCCTCATGGAGAAGAAGCTGGAGACCTGCGCTGACTGTCCGGAGTATGAAGATTGCCGGATTATCCAGGGGTTTTTTGCAAAGAAGGGATACAAGTACCGGAAATACCGGGAATCCACAGAATTTATCCGGCAGCGGGGGTATCCCGCCTTCATTGACGCTGCACGTTCATGGAAACGGGCGTACGGGAGCCTGAAACCGCTGGAACAATAACTGGTGATACCTGGCAGGGAATTATCCTCTCCTTTTCATCGTATCGGCACTCGGATACCGGCAGGTTCGCTACCTGCATGACGTAGGATTTTCAGTTATCAGCACATCACTCCCCGCAGTACACCTGCGCCGGCCCGAGGATCCCGGGAAATTTCTCCCGGCATGCCTTCCGTGCCAGCCAGCAGAGGTGGCAGGCATCGGCAACACCTTCTGACGGCGCCGTATACCCAAGCACCCGGGCAAGTTCCGCCGGCCCGCCCCTGGTGAGCGGCCCGCAAATTGGGTGCAGCGCGGGTTCGTAGTCCCGGACCAGTTCATCGAGCGGGCGCTTCCAGATGTTCCCGAGGCAGATCCCCTGGCAGATCTGCAGGTTGCCCTGCGGGTCAACGTGCAGTCGCGAGGGATTGACGAGATCTTCATACGGGCAGGTGGTGAACTGCCGCCAGTCTTTCATCTCCGCATTCCGGCTCAGCCTGGCAGCGGCCCGGCCCCGAAACATGATACTCCCGCCGGTAATGACGCTCTTTCGCTCCTCTTTGATGGATGCTTTCTGGTCTGGCCCCGACCCGCCGGGGTCAAGGGCAAGGACCATTGCCGGAAGGCCAATCTCCTGTGCAACCCTGCTGGCGCGCCGGGCCGCATTATCCTGGCGGTCCTCGTAATGGAAGATGTCGTCGCTGACACTGAAATCCGCGACCCCGAGATCCCGGATCGGATTGAGGAAGACCCGGGCATTCTCATCCGATGTGGCAAAATACCCGTTGGTGACGATGCCGACTGCAAAGCCCCGCTCCTTTGCCAGCCGGATACTGTCAAGGAGGATCGGGTAGAAGAGGAACGGCTCTCCGCCCTCGAAATACACTGTGTCAACGGTCCCGAGCCGTCCTGCCTGGTCGAGTACCTCTGATATCTGTGAGGGAGTGAATGTCCCTTCTGCAGACGGACTGCTGCAGACAAAGCAGTGCTCGCATTCGAGCGTGCACATGTAGGTAAGGAGGAAATGGATCTGGGATATCATGATGTGAGAACTCCCGGGTATACAAGGATACTCTGTATTACCTTTGATAAAACCGCCGGTTATCCGAAATCGTATCCGGGATCTTTCTTCGAAGAGCCAGAAATAATGTACCGGGGGAATCTCCCTGGCGAAAAAAACGAAACCTTCATGCCTCCACCCAGATATGTAAATTTTCAGGAACACTCATGACAATCAAGTGTACCCTGGTTTTGGCTCTCGGTATTATAACCCTCCTCCTTACGGCGGGTTGTGCAGATGTAACGACAACCCAGAAAGTGGGCGATTTCGGGACGGTTTTCGGGTCATCGTCCGAGGAACAAAAAGCGATTGACTGGTTCAAGAGTACCTATGGCGACCCGACAACCAACGACGGCGATGCCCCTCGTTTCATCGAGCCGCTGATAACGTCCGGAATCAGCGACAAGAAACTCCCGGTCGACAAAGTGACGGTGTTCCCGGCAAGTGGCGGGTCGGTCTACTTCTTTGTTATCTATGACAACTTCGCGAAGGGGGATCCCATCACGGTCCGGTGGACATACCTGGAGACCGGCAAGGATGTGACATGGGTCCAGGAAGCGGCCGGCGGTGACTTTGGCCGGTTCATTGTTGAGTTCCAGAAGCCTGACACCGGCTGGGGCAAGGGCAGGCAGCGCATGTCGGTGAAAGGCGAAGGTGCCACGGCAGATGTGGAGTTTACCATCGCCGACAAGCTTACGACCGTGCCCCTGCCGTATAACCCGGTCACAGCGCAGGCAACTACTGTAACAACCATTACGACAACAGCCCCGACGACCCCCGCGACTGCGTCCTGCAATGCCGGGTTCCAGATGTGCAGCGGCACGTGCCGAAACATCCTGGAGGACAAGAATAACTGCGGTTCCTGTGGCTTTGTCTGTCCGGATATCAATGGCCAATCCTCCTGCGTGGCCGGATTATGCAGGGTGGCTGCCTGTAACAGCGGCTGGGGTGATTGCAACCATATTTCAGGTGACGGGTGTGAGGCAAATTTCATGACCGATGTCCGGAATTGCGGCAGCTGCGGGAACTGGTGCCCCCGCCGCGCAAGTGACAATGCAATTCCGTACTGCACGCAGGGGTATTGTGAGTACTAATATACTCCTCTTTTGTCGAAACACCGGATTAGATCTATCCCTCCTGCGGGATCTGAAACATACTTTTTTTGTATGGGCGGATGTCACGAATTGAATGGACCGGGAAAATTTAAATCGAAACATTTATCCTCGTATTACTTTATTTTTTGTATCGGGTTTTATGTATGCGGCTTGGGATTACAGCTCTATTCGTATTGTGTATGATTTCAGCCCTCTTCGCAGCGGGTTGTGCGGATGTGACAACAGCCCAGAAAGTGGGCGATTTCGGGACGGTTTTCGGGGCATCGTCTGAGGAGCAGAAAGCGATTGACTGGTTCAAGAGCACCTATGGTGACCCGACAACGAATGCCGGCCAGCCGGCACGGTTTATTGAACCAATGGTGACCACCGGCTTAAGCGATAAGAACCTGCCGGTCAATAAAGTGACGACCTTCCCGGCAAGCGGCGGTTCGGTCTACTTCTTCGTCATCTATGATAACTTCGTCAAGGGAGACCAGATCACGGTCACCTGGACCTACATCGAGAACGGGAAGGAAGTCACCCGCCTCCAGAAAGAAGCCGGTGGCGACTTTGGCCGGTTCATCGTCGAGTTCCAGAAGCCGGACACCGGCTGGGGCAAAGGGCGGCAACGGATCACGATATCCGGAAAGGGCGCATCTGCAAATGTGGAGTTTACCATCGGGGACACCCTCGTGACAACACCTCTGCCGTATAATCCGTCGGAAGGGCAGGGGAGCCCCGTCCCGACCAGCCAGACACCCGTTTCGGCAACAGGTACGGTCACCCTGCCGGCAACACCCGTGACAACGGTCACAACCAGCCAGCCGACGCCCGCAACATCCTGCGTCCGGGGACAGCAATTATGTGGGGGTACCTGTCGGGACATCATGAATGATATTTCCAATTGCGGCTCCTGCGGGAACGCCTGTCCTGCACCTGACGCGGGCACCCTGCGATCCTGTTCCGGCGGACAGTGTTCTGCAACCTGTATCCCGCACTACGCGGATTGCGACGGCAACTCCCTGAATGGCTGTGAGATAAATACGTTCACCGATCCCAACAATTGTGGTTACTGCCACAATGTCTGCCCCTCTGCCATGGGTACAGCGCAGTGTGACAGTGGGACATGCAAGATCACGTGTAACCCGGGCTTTGCCAACTGCAATGGCGGAGTGTCGGATGGTTGCGAGACAAATATAAAATTTGATGCAAACAACTGCGGCAGTTGCGGCAACAAGTGCCCATCCATCGGGGGTGCAGCACCCCGGTGCGAAGGAAACCAGTGCGTCTGACCGGATCACTTTTTTTCACTCATCCTAAAAAAATCCCCGGGATATCTTCAGTTTTTTTAAAGGGGAGTTAATGAGGGAAAACAGTAAAAGGAGATCCTGAGTAAATTTTCAAAACACGAAAAAAAAGAGAGTCCGGCGGTCTCATCCCCATGGTAGGTAGAAAAGAAAAAACGAAACCTTCATGCCTCCACCCTGATATGTAAATTTTCAGGAACGCTTATGACCATCAAGGGTACCCTGGTTTTGGCTCTCGGTATTATCGCCCTCCTCCTTATGGCGGGCTGTGCGGATGTAACAACAACCCAGAAAGTGGGTGATTTTGGAACGGTTTTCGGTGCATCGTCTGAGGAACAAAAAGCGATTGACTGGTTCAAGAGCACCTATGGCGACCCGACAACGAACGCCGGCCAGCCGGCCCGGTTCATCGAACCGATGGTGACCACCGGTTTAAGTGACAAGAACCTGCCGGTCGATAAAGTGACTGTGTTCCCGTCGGGTGGCGGTTCGGTTTACTTCTTTGTCATTTATGACAACTTCGCGCAGGGGGATCCCATCACGGTCAGATGGACATACCTGGAGAATGGGAAGGATGTGACAAGGGTCCAGAAAGCGGCCGGCGGGGACTTCGGCCGGTTCATTGTCGAGTTCCAGAAGCCGGACACCGGCTGGGGCAAGGGAAGGCAGAAGATCACGGCGAGTGGCAATGGTGTGTCAGCGGATGCGGAATTCGTCATTGGCGACAAGCTCGCGACCATGCCACTCCCCTACACTCCGGTGACCGGAAAAGAGACCACGACAACGACCCGGACGACAACAGCCCCGGCAACGGGAGCGATGACGATGCCGGCAACAACACTCACGACAGCAGTAACCGGCCAGCCGACATCAGGTACGATAACCTGCGAGGGAGATAAGCCGGATTTATGTAACGGGGTCTGCACGTTCTTGCCTTCTGACGATAACAATTGTGGACAATGCGGGAATTCCTGTGCAGATTTCGGCACCCATTGTTACGACGGGGAGTGCGAAGAGATGCCCTGTCCCGGCAATCTTTGGAATTGCGGTGAGCGCGAAACTTCAATTTATTATTGTGGCATCGACATCATGACGGATCCCAACCATTGCGGGGATTGCCGTAGGACGTGTCCCAGGACGAATGGTGAAGCCGGCTGTACAAACGGCATCTGCACAATCACGTGCAACGCGGGCTGGGCAAACGCCGACTCAGATGTGACGAATGGCTGTGAAGCACCAGTAGCGACAACAACGTCTCATCCAACAACCGTCCGGACGACCTCGCCTTACGGCCATATTTAACCGGGTATCTGCCATGGGGCGGTACGTGCAGGAGCCGGCAGCCTCCTGCACGGCGGTCTGTACACCCTGCCGGCAGGCACGGGAGTGGTGATAGGAGAGCCCGATCCCGGCCGGGCAGGACATTCATGGAAGGAACGCGACTGGCAGGATTTGTTGTATCTTTTTTACCCGAAGAAAAACCCCCATTGCTCGTTTTTCCAAAAAGGCTTCTGAAAATCACGGGAAGGGTGTGCGGGCGTCTTGACCCGGAGTGAAAAAAAGAACGACAGAGTTTTTTTTATCCCCAGTCGTTCAGTTCCATGGTGACTTTGTTTTTAGCGTCCCCGCTCTCCATCTTGAGAAACGGCTTATCGTTCACAAACCAGTACGTCCCGACCGTCTTCCCCTGGTAGGTCGAGGTATATTTGTCAGCGATAAATGTGCCGGCCGGGACTGTCACGCTCTCAGTGCCCACTTTTTTAAAATCCACCCCGGTATCGATCTTGTTGGGATCACTGGAGGACTGGCTGCTCCCCCCGGTGGAACTGCAGTCCATTTCGGTTGGCATATTCTTGACATTCTGCGGAGCCTCGAACCGCATGGTGCACTTGCCGGTCTTCTGGTTGAATTTGTAGTAGATGGTCATCTTCTGTGAATCCCGCCCGGAGACGCTCATCCTGTACTCGACCCAGTCATAGTTCACAGCGCCGAATACCGGGCCGGCACCGGCATTACCGGTGCCGGGTCCGGAACCCCCGGTCACGGTACTACCCGTAGTGGTCACCTGCCCGAAATCCCCGGACTTCACCGATGTCTGTGTCGTTGCACACCCTGCCATTGCCACTGCAGTTACGATGAAAGCAATGGCAATAAACCAGAACTTTGAACCCATCATGGAAATTCCTCTGCCATCAGATCCCGTATCCTGCTGAAGGCTGACCGGAACAGGAAAACAGGATATACAGGGGATATCGTCTCTCCCCGTTATCAATGCTTTCCGTTTGTTCTTATGGCCGGCCTGTTAAAAATCCACAACAGCACAGGAAACCTGCGAGGGAGTAAATGTCCCCTCCGCGGACGGGCTGCTGCAGACAAAGCTGTGCTCGCATGCGAGCGTGCACATGTACGTAAGGAGGAAATGGATCTGGGTTATCATGATCTCCGGGCTCCGCGATTATCAAGTGTATTTTTGGAGAAATGAAAAACCTCTTTTGCGGACCGGAACCTTGGCAACCGGCTTTCCTGTCAGGAACGGGATTATGTTCGGGGCCGGACGAATCCCGGCACAAAATTTTTTGACTTCGCGGCACCTGATACCAGCATATGAACCGCTGTACGGCTGTACCGGTCTTTGCTCTTCTTCTCCTGGTATGTGCTGCCGGGTGCCTGGAGATGGAGGTTATCATGTCAGAACTCTCCAGCCCCCTGGGTTCTGCCTGCGAGAGCCCGGCTGCCGGGGCACTGGATTCAGCAGGCCTTGATAAGGACCACTGTTACCAGCAGGTAGCGGTGAACGCCGGCGATCTCAGCCTATGCGACAAGATCGAACGGGAACCGCCCATGACAAAATGCTATATGCTCATTGCAATAAAAAACGGGGACAGCCGCATCTGCAGCAAGATACCTGCGGCAAGCGATCCGCAGTCATACCTGCCGCTTGACTGCCTCTGGGAGGTTGCTCAGAAGACTAATGATCCGTCTGTCTGCGAGGAAATGGGAACGGAAAAAATCAGCAGGATGTTTGTTGGCGAGATCAGTAAGGAGACGTGCCTGGCAAAAACAGGCGGGACAACCAGCGCGCCGCTTGAACAGATGTATGAAAAGAACCCGAAGAATTTCCGCCAGTGCCAGGACCTTGCCTATGCTGCGGTATTCAACCGGCCCCCTGAAACGACAACGGGGGCATCCAAGGCGGAAGTCGGGAACGTGCTTCTCTCGTCTGCCTATACGGTATCGTCCTCCGGCTGCGTTGCGGAGGGGGCAAAGCCGACCGTCCCGCTCAGTAACGGCGATATCATTGTCTTTGACTGGGATTCGGCTCCCGATCCGAAAAATGCAGCACACTATGCCGTTGTCGAAAATGGAAAAATCTCCCAGGTACTCAATTTCGGCAAAGGCGGGGCATATAACCAGACCGCCGACATTGCCTGGTTCTTTTCGAAGCGGACGGTCTATGATCCCTACAACAGCAACCAGGCAATGATGTCCCCGAAAGTGTACCACTGTTATACCGTTTACCATAAGGCAGGAGGATAAAATGATGCAGGAATATCTCCCGACTGCTGCTCCGGAGGGCTGGCATGTTCTGCGGTGAGTGCGGGACAGAGAACCCTGAGGCGAACCGGTTCTGCAAAAACTGCGGCAGGCCGCTCCGGCAGCCGGCCTCCGGCGGCAACATGGCAGCAGTGGCACCGAATGGAACGGCACTGCCCGAATCCGTGCCTGAGGGCGTATCACCACACGTTCCCGCAAAGCGCCGGCGGAACTGGATTGGTATATCCAGTCTGGTCTTCGGGATCCTGTGCTGGGGGATCATGACGCATGTCCTTGCCATTGCAGCGATCGTTACCGGCATATACTCCATCTATCGGAGAGCGAAGGACAAGGCCGGTATCTCGGTGAGCGGGATCATCGGCATACTGGCGGCCCTGGCGGCACTGGTTTTCTCTGCAACCCTGCGCTGAACATGCACCGGCCCGGCATAATCCCGGTCAGGATCCGGTGAGGAATTCCAGCACCATCCGCGAGAGCTCCCTGGGGAACTGGTACTGGAGCCCGTGCCCCGCGCCCGTGATCTCCACCAGCCGGGCACCCGGGATCCGTCCTGCCAGGACGCGTGAATTGGCCGGCGGAATGATAATATCCTCCGATCCGGTCATGACAAGGGTCTCTGCCCGGACCGACGGAAGGCGATCGAATGAACCGGGCCACGAAAAGAGTGCCTCTGACTGACGGGCTGCGTTCTCCTCTGTCGTTGTCTCATGCACGTCCGGACAGTGCTGCCACGGATCATTTTCTGCAAGCCATGGTTTTGGGAAGAGGACCGAGAACATCCGGTTGGCTATGTCAATCCCGGTACCGCTCTTGTCAGCAAGAGTGTCCCAGACCGGCTGCTCCATACGGATCATTCTCTCCCCGCCGCAGGTGCCGGCAACGAGGATGAGCCGGTCGACACGCTCCGGGTGAGCCAGCACGAGCTCCTGGGCAATGGAAGCACCCATCGAGAGACCGAGTACATGCGCACGAGCTATCCCGAGCGCGTCCATAAGGGTGACAGCATCCTGCGCAAACAGCGGGATGGTGAACGGTTCTTCCGATGCCGTGGAGTATCCCGTCCCGCGGTTGTCAAAGATAATTACCCGGAATGTCTTCGCAAGCTCGTCGAGGACTGACGGGTTCCACGTGTCCATCGTTGAGGCAAAGCCGTTAATCATGAGGAGCGGGTATCCGTGCCCAATCTCCTGGTATGCGAGCGTGATGCCGTTCACCACGACATTTTTCACCGTTCCTGTTGATGATCCTGCCATCTCTCCTCACCTACCCTGTTCTTCCCCGCCGCCTTAGGCTCCCGGCATCAGTGATACGGCTCCATGGTCACCCAGAGCGCGAATAGGCCGATCACAAAGATGATCAAAAAGCCGATGATAGTTCCAAGGGAAAACCCAATCTTCTCTGAAAGTGATGGTGTCTCTTTCTTATCAGCCATGGTTAAGGAGTGGATATGTTCCGTTCCGGTATTCAATCCCTTCCATAGAGTTCGCGGACCAGTTTCACCCTGCGTTCCGCCCCTTTATCTGTCCCCGGGCCCCTGGTGTATCAGGAATGTATTATGATACCTCAGGTAATCCTCCATACCGCAGCGAGCCTTGATGGCCGCATCGCGAACTTCCCCGCCGATCTCGAGACCTATTACGGGCTTGCTGCTCACTGGAACGCTGACGCCGTCCTCTTTGGCAGCGGCACGGTCCTTGCCGCGGTCCGCGACAATCCCGCGCTCGCGGTCCCCCCGGAGCACGAGGAGATGTTCAGGCCGCCGGATGGCACCCCCGATCCCCGCCCGCTGCTCGTCATCGCTGACAGCCGGGGGCAGGTGCGCTGCTGGGACGCCATTCGGAAATGGCCGTACATGCGGGACGTCCTTGCCCTCACCTCCGCAAAGACGCCTCCCGATTATCGCCGCTACCTTGATGACCGGCAGATCGGCACCCTTGTTGCCGGCACCGACCGGATCGACTTCCGGGAGGCACTCGAGGCACTGAATACCCGGTACGGGGTGAAGGTGGTCCGCATCGACAGCGGTGGCACGCTCAACAGCGTCCTTTTGCATGCCGGACTTGTCAGCGAAGTGAGCATCCTCATCCACCCGTTCATCGCCGGGGGGAATGCCGATCCGACACTCTCCGACCCGGTGAAGGCCGGGATCGCTCAGCTCCAGGTCCCCCTCACGCTCATCAGCCATGAGGTAGTCGGGAACGGGCTCATCTGGGCGCGGTACCGCCCCGTGTCCCCGTGATACCGGGATCCCATTCCCAACATTTATGCCTCACCCCCGCCCACATCCCTTTCATGCGAAGAGCTCTCTGCTGTTTCCTTCTTCTCCTAATCGTTATTCTTGTCGGATGTATAGAGCAGCCCGCCCCTGCCCCGGCACCTGCACCAACACCCGCTCCGGCCGCTGTTGTCACCCTCCCCCCGGCAACGATCCCGACACCAACCCCGGCTCCGAAGCAGGTCAACTTCACGGTCTTCACCAATCAATCCGCGCTGGTTGTCCGGTTTGACGGAGGCCCCGACGGGGCAGATCTCACCACCATGCTCTTCCGGATCAACAACCAGAACGGCCAGTATATCGAGCGGACAGCAACACCGGCCTATGTCGGGCAGGAGTTTGTCTTCCCCTACCGGGGCGGCGTTGATACCACGGTGGTGAACATCGTCGGGACGTTCCGCGATGGTTCGCAGCAGACCATCCTGATGAAATACCTGTGAGCC
Organism: uncultured Methanoregula sp.; assembly: GCA_964448885.1. Taxonomy (GTDB): domain Archaea; phylum Halobacteriota; class Methanomicrobia; order Methanomicrobiales; family Methanospirillaceae; genus Methanoregula. Next base: position 10,584 of record CAYVAQ010000016.1, read on the forward strand.
CTATGGACCCCCCCATTTCCCGATCCGATTTTTTCGTTACGCTGACGATACGGGTCAGGTCTGTCTTTGTCAGCAGGATGAAAGTCATTCTCAATGACCTGACCGTCGAGTCCCGGAAAGATCCGGGCTGCATCCTGTACATTGCTGCCGAGTCGGCCGAGACGCCGGGCCTCTTTCTCATGGCCTCGGTATGGCGGGACAAGGAGTCTTATGAAGCGCACCGCTCATCGCCGTATGTACGGGCATTCGAGAGCCAGATCGGGCCTGAAGTTGTCCGGGGCTCCCTGTCGCAGAAGTCCTGGCAGCGGCTTGGTTAGCCTGAAAATTTTTTAAAAATTTAAAAAAAGGCCGGGTTATCCCCAGTCGTTCAGTTCCATGACAGCGCCACCTTCACCGGAACTGGCGCCTTCCATCTTGAGCAGGGGCTTGCCGCTTGCCACCCAGTAGGTTGCGGTCGAACCATCGAAGGTTGCCTGGTACTTGTCTGCAACGAAGGTACCCGCGGGAACGGTCACGGTCTCGGTTCCAACCTTGTGGAACTGGACGCTGTTGTCAACCTCGTTCGGGTTCCCGGCCGACTGGCCTCCGGTGGTCTGGGTTGCGCTGCAGTCCATCTCGGTGGGCATACCCTCGATCTTCTCGGCCATCTCAAAGCGCATGGTGCACTTGCCGGTCTTGTGGTTGTACTTGTAATAGACCGTCATCTTCTCCTGGCCTTCGCCAGCGGTCATCTTGTACTCGACCCATTCGTAGTTCAGCGTGCCGAAGATCGATGCCGCGGTCAGGGCGCCGGACCCGGTGCCGGTGCTGCCCTGGGCAGCCTGTGCGCCTCCGGAGGAACCGCCCGATGCGGCGCCACCGGCAGCAGGTGTTGCGGGTGCTGCCGGGCTGGAACCCGTACACCCTGCCAATGCAACAGCAATCACGACAACCATGACTGCAAGAATCGCTATCCTTGAAACCTTCATGAAATTCCTCACAATGTATGATTCTGCCCAGAACCCTGCCACGCTTCAACGGAGACAGGGAATATCGGGTACAGCGTCTTACTATCTTTGAAATCCTATTAAACCGTTCCTAAATGCATGGTGGCATCAAGGGACCGCAAATTCACATCGGGCTGATGTTCAGCGCCGGTTTGCACATCTCCCGCTCCGGACGAATGCAGCGGGGATACCGGCAGCAAGGTGGCATTCGCCAACGGCAACAAGCCGATCTGAATCGATCCGGTGGATGCCGTGAGGACTCCCATGAGCGCCGGCCCGGTGAAGCCCCTGATCTTTCCGATCGGGTTGATGAGGGCGATCCCTGCCGCTGTTGTTGTACCGGAAAAGACTGCTGCCGACAGGTCTGTTCTGTATGTCGGTTTAATCCGCCGGAACAAAAAAAAGCGCGTCCCGGCACGATCCTTTATAATCTCCCGTTACGTACACCTCACTAATGATCCGCCAGTCTGCCGATGACTTCTTCGCCCTCCTCAAGGCAAACGCCCCCGATCCCACCCTCCCCACCCCCACCCTCCGGAAGAACTTCTCGGAATTTTATACCGAGATGCAGGAAGGCGGGCTGAAGGAGGGGGACCACCAGGCCGTGAAGGTGCCCCTCCAGAACGGCGTGACCGGCACCTGGGTCACGGTTCCCGGCATAAGCGAGGAACGGGTTATCCTCTTCTTCCATGGCGGTAGTTTCTCACTTGGCTCAACCGAGGATCATCTCGGTCTCTGTGTCCGTCTTGCCCGGGCATCGCAGGTGAAGGTCTTCTCGGTTGATTACCGCCTTGCGCCGGAGCATACGTTTCCGTCACCGGTCGACGATGCCATGGCGGCGTTCCAGTTTCTTGTCAAACAGGGATTCCAGCCCCACCACATCCTGCCGGTTGGCATCTCTGCAGGGGGAAACCTCGTCCTCGCCCTCCTCCTCTCCCTGCGGGACCGGAACCTTCCCCTGCCCCTGGCGGCTGCCTGCATGTCGCCGATCACCGATCTCACCTTCCCGGGAGAGTCGGTGGAGAAGAACGCGGCCCGGGACTGGCTCACACCCGAGCGGCTCCGTGGCATCCGTCAGGTCTATCTCGGCAGCCGCGACCCGGCCCTTGCCCTCGCATCCCCGGTTCACGCGAACCTCCGCCACCTCCCCCGGTTGTATATCCAGGCCGGGACCCACGAGCTCCTCCTCTCGGATATCGGGAAGTTCGTTGACAAGGCCCGGTGGGCAGGTGTCCCGGTCCAGGTCGAGATCTGGGAGGGGATGTTCCACTGCTGGCAGATCTTTGCCGATGACATCCCTGAAGGGCAGCAGGCCATCGATCATATGGGCCTTTTTGCGCAGGAAGTCCTCTCCCGGTAACTGGTGTTGTTCCCACTGCCGGTATCCAACCGATACCTCTTTTTTCCGTTAAGGAAAACCAGAACAGCAGTGATTGTGATGAACCGGATTTTTCCTGGTACCTTCCTTCTCGTACTGCTTGCTCTTCTCTCTCCCGCAGCTGCAACGGTTGTCCTCTCCACCGACTCGTTCACCCCGCAGCCCCCGCTTGTTCCCGGCGTGGAGGAGCAGGTGATCGCAACGTTTGCGATCATCCCCTCCGGCTCCACGACCTTTGCCAAGAACCATGAGCTCCAGATGCAGACCTCCCTTGAAGGTGCGAAGTGGTCCATCCAGGTCACCCAGAACGGACGGAACGCGGCCCAGCAGAATGCCCAGGGAAGCGCGGCGTTCGTGAACGGCGAGATCCTCTCCTACACCACGAATAACGATGTCGGGATGGTCGTGACCATTGACGGCATGGTCCCGCAGGGTGCGTCCGGCCAGGTCATGCTGCTCGACCTCGTTGAGATCGACAACTCCGGCAATGTTGTACCGGGGAGTGAGATCATCATCAGCCAGCCGGTCGCGGTACAGAGTCCGGCAGGGACCCCGTCAGCCGTCCCGACCCACACCCCGCCGGTTGTAACCACCGCAATGCAGAAGTCGCCGGGCTTTACCGGATGGACAGCGGCTGCAGGTCTCTTTGTTGCACTGGCTGCGGCGATTGCCGTGCGTCGTACCGGGTAAACCCTTTTTCCATAAAGAAACCTTCATCTTGCCGGGCTCTCAACGCTTCTCTCATGTTTGAAAGCATTGGCAGGAGCATCGAACTCGTGAAGACGAGTTTTGCCATCCTCATGGACGAGAAGCAGCTGCTCGTATTCCCGGTCCTCTCGGGGATCGTGACCATCCTGGTTGTCCTTACGTTCATCCTGCCGCTCTTTGTGGCGGGGAGCATCTTCGGTGGATCGATCGCCGGCCTTGTGTACCTGTTCCTCTTCTACGTGGCCAGTTACTTTGTCGTGATCTTCTTCAATACTGCGCTCATCTCGTGCGTCAACGATAAGCTGAACGGCCGGTCGGTCTCGGTTACCGGCGGCCTCTCCAATTCGGTGCGGCACCTGCCGGGTATCATCGGCTGGGCGATCGTGGCAGCAACGGTCGGGCTCATCCTGAACCTGCTTGAAGAGCGGGCCGGGTTCATTGGGGACATCATCCTTGCCTTTATCGGCGGTGTCTGGAGCCTGGTCACGTACTTTGTCGTCCCGGTCCTCATCCTCGAGGACAAGGGGGTTATTGACTCGTTCAAAGAGTCCGTCAGCCTCATCAGGAAGACCTGGGGCGAAAGCATCGTCGGGTCTGCAGGGATGGCAGTCGTATTCGTCATCATCGGCATCATCGCAGCGGTCCTGGTCTTTGCCACCCTCTTCCTGGGCAGCCCGGAGATATTTATTGCAGCACTCGCCCTCTTCCTGCTCCTCATTGTTCTCCTTGCGGTCATCTACTCAGCAATGCAGGGGATCTTTATCACTGCGCTCTATACCTACGCAAAGACCGGAACCGTGCCGGGTGCATTCAGCAATGATCAAATCGCCAATGCATTTGTCCGGAAGCAGGGTCCGTCACACGGGAATATCTGAACGGTCCGGACAGACCGATCCCTTTTTTCATCCTGTTCGCAGGTCTTTAATGGTGTCAGGACTATTCTGTACCAGGAAACCCTATGAGTATGATGCGTGATGCAATGGGTGGCAGCAAAGGCCAGCCCAAATGGTGGTATGGTATTGCAGTGGCAGTGATGATCTGTATCTTCTTTATCGTTATGGATGTTTACATGAACGGGAAGATCACCTGGTCGGTCTGGCCAGTTGCCGCTGTCCTGTTCTTCGGTATCGGGATCAATCTCCTGAACAAGTTCGGCCGCGAGTAGGGAGGAGAGTGATCCGATGAGAAGAACCCGTCAGGGTTCTTCGGTATCGGGATCAATCTCCTGAACAGGCCCGGGCGGGAAAAATTATTCCGGGAAAACCCGGTCGTTCCATGGGAGTCTGTCGGTAACCCCCCCTTTCCCCTCTCTCAAAAACACGGGACCCCTCCTGGCATGAGGGAGGGGGGTATGCAGCTGACCCCCGCCCCAACCGGATGGAATCGACTTCCCCATCTATGAGCTGGCGACCGTTTTTTTGCCTTGTGCCATATCTCGACCGGAGATAAATCGAAGCAAGGGTATTCCGGGGGAATGTACTGAAACCATAGATATACAAAATCCTGGATCACACGATGATCATGCAACGGAAAGCCGCCCGGGTCCTGCCCGGCTCAACCCCGGAAGAGAAGCTGGGCTCGCTCGGGATCGCCCCTGGGAAGACGATCGATGTCAGGACCCTCGGACGGCATGCGAATACGCACAATATCGAGATAACCCTCTTCTTTGAAGAAGATCTTGCCCGGACCCGCACCCTCGATTCCGTCCGGCAGGAGTTCGGGCACTTTCCGGAGTACGAACGCCCGTATGTTGAGGTGAACAGTTTCCTGCAGTTTACCCGGGAGAACGATCCCTCGTTTGAGGCAACCATGGAAGAGTTCCCGCTCATGATCGAGATTGTCACGGTGGGCGGGATGCCCTCCGGTGCAGGACAATCCCCCCGCCTCTTCGCGACCGGGATCATGCCCTTCCTCGATGATTTCGATGTGAATGCCCCGCCCCCGGAACCCAACGTCCGGTAGTGCAGGGGAACGGGAACGATTGTACGGAGCTGCAAACCGTATCGGGATGACCTCGTATGGCCCGGCGCACCAGGACCTATCTCTGGCAGTTTGTGATCGGGCTTGGCTTTCTCTCGGGCATCTGGACGGCGATCGGTCTCGACCCGGAGGAGGTCATCATCAGCGCTGCCGGCACGGCAGTGACTGCTGCATATCCCGATGACACCCTGCGGACCCTTTTCCTCCTGCTCCCGACCCTGCTCCTCCTGGTATCCGTCTATGGGGCATACCGGAAAGGGAAGGTCATGGGTCTTATCGCGGTCCTGATCGCGTACGTGGCCGGCCTGTCTATTCTTGTCTCCCTCACGACAACCCTTGTGCTCCTGCTCATTGCAGTCCTGTTCGGGTTCCTGGCAACACGTCCCCGCCTGGTCAGGAAATTGTCCGGCCGGTGAAGGGTGGTTTATAAATTCGTGGAAGACCTATCCTTATGGACATGAGCCTGCTCCAAAAGAAGAACATGATCTGGGCCTTTGATACAATCCTCCCCAGCAAATACGTATCCAAACTCCGGAGGTTTGCGATCCTCCACCCGTTCTCGGGACACGACATTGCCACCCGTGGCAGGCTCTCCCATTATGGTAACGAGGATCGAAAGGAATTTGCAAAACATCTTGCAACGATCCGTACCGAGACCGAGCTCCTCATTGAGGATATCGAGGCGTACCATATCTACATGGCCGTCAAGCGGACGCAGAAAGTGCCCGGCGATATCGCCGAGGTCGGCGTGTACATGGGCGGATCGGCAAAGATCATCTGCTCGGTCAAAGGCGACCGGCACCTCCACCTCTTCGACACGTTCGAGGGTCTGCCGAAAGTGGACGAGATCGATGCCGTATGGCCGTTCTACGAAGGCAAGTTCGCGGCCTCCTTCGATGACGTAAAGAACTACCTCAAGCACGAGAAGAAGGTCCATTTCTACAAGGGGATCTTCCCCGATACGTCGGGACCGATCCAGGACAAAAAATTCTCAATGGTCAACCTGGACGTTGACTGTTACGAGAGTACAAAACTGAGCCTTGAGTTCTTCTATTCCCGGATGAGCGTAGGTGGCATCATCCTCTCCCACGATTACATCAACGCTCCGGGCGTCATGAAGGCTTTCGATGACTTCTTTGCTGACAAGCCGGAACCGGTGCTCGAAACCGCCGGCTCGCAGTGCCTTGTCGTCAAGGTCTGAAAAAAAAGATCGTCCTTTTTTAATCCCTGATGATCAGGAGCCCGAAGAGCAGGAGCATCAGGCCGAAGAGTACAACAACGATCCCGATAAGCCCCTTGACTGCAGCGATCACCTCGGGGAGGAATGCCCAAATTGCGTACCCCCCGGCAATGCACAAGACAAGCCCGATTATGAGGGCGATAAGTCCCGTTTTATCCATAATACACCCCTGATTCTCTGGTTACGAGCTGTTGTGATATAAGGGTATTCTAATAAACTCATGCACGCGGCGGCTCCCGCCGCAGGTGCCGGAGTGTCTTCCACGGGTAGGGCAGGAGCGCCATCAGGATGACTGCCCCGATGATGGGGATGGGGATGGTGCCGATTGCGGCAGCAAGGGAATACTGGTCTGCGATGATCCCGCTGACAGCAACACCGAGACCGCCAAACCCGATTGCAAGCCCCATCATGATGCCGGAGGCAAGCCCGACGTTCTGTGGCAGGAGTTCATGCCCCATTGCAACCGCGACCGAGAACGTGGACCAGAGGCAGAACCCGAAGACCAGGAGGATGAGGATTGCCGGTATGCCCGTTATTGCAAAGAAGAGGTAAAATGCCGGGATGGCCCCGGCAAGGGCAAAGACCATGAACTCTTTCCTCCCGAACCGGTCTGATATGCGCCCGCCGAAGATCTGCCCTGCAACGCCGGTCAGGAGCATCAGCGTCATGATCAGGCTTGCCGTGACAAGTTCGTAGCCCTGCGAGACCAGGTACGTCGGGAGGAACGTCAGGGATGCGAAGATGGCCCATGACCGCAGGATCGATGCGACCATCAGGACAACGAAGGGCCACTTCGATGGCACGTTTGGCGTATCCATGACACGGGCAGCATGGGCCTCGTGGGCACCAGCCATTCCCCCCGGCAGGAGGATTTTCAGGGCAAAGAACATCGCAATGGCAGGGAAGATCAGGAAGAGGAGGCCGGGAAGCCCGAACCACCAGACCAGTGCTCCGGCAAGGACCGGGCCGATCGCGTACCCGACATTACCCCCGACAACGAAATACGAGGTGATCTTTCCCCGGTTCGCATTGGTGCAGAGCCTGCTCACCAGGCTCAGGGCAGTCGGATGGAAACAGGCATGACCCAGCGCGGCAATCACGGCAAAGGCCATGATCAGGTAATAGTCCTTTGCAATACCCATGAGGGCGACAAAGAGTGCGCTGATGAGCAGGCTGAGACTTACGCTGACCGTAAGGCCCCGCGTGTCCGAGAGCCAGCCGACCACCGGCTGAATGAACGAGGACGTGACGTTATAGGCAGTGACCAGGAGCCCCGCGGCAAGGTACGAGTACCCGTTCTGGGCGATAAGGAGTGGCAGGATTGCCGGCAGCACCGGCATGTAGATATCGGTAACCATATGGGCGGCGGCAAGGCCGGTGATGGTCTGCTTCACGCCCGGTTCAAGGGATTCGGATTCCGTTCCAGTCGTAGGATCTCAACCTCGATCTCCTGCACGTCCCGGGTGTGGAAGGCAAAAGTGCGCTTTATGGGGAATGCCCCGCCAACCCGCTCCGTTACCGTTGCCCTCCCCTGCGTGTAGGCTGTTACAAATTGTGCGGATCCTGCATTAAAGATACTGTACGTGACCGGTGCGATTGCCAGGGCACAGTCGATGAACGGGCGGTCGGCATGCGCCTTCTGCGCACCGAATGGCGGGTTCATGATAACGGTGTCGCAGGGGCCGGCCGGATCCCTGCAGCCTTCCCGCAGGTCTGCGGCAATGAAGGTGACGTCTGCATCGAGAAGAAGAGCGTTTTTTTGGGCAACGGCGAGTGCCCCGTCATCGATGTCGACAGCCACGACCGATCCGGCCCCCAGGAGGGCTGCCCCGATCGCGAGCACCCCGGTCCCGCAGCCGAGATCGCATACCCGTTTCCCGTCAATGTCTCCTTTCATCAGGGCGTGGAAGAGGAGCCGGGCGGCCAACGGGGCAGGTGTCTGGTACTGCTCAAGCGCTGCCCGGGGCCTGCTGAACGGGGCCAGCCGCTGGAGTGTCATCTCGAGCTGTTTGAGTTTCATGGGATCTCGTCGATTGCATAGTCTTCCCATTTCCGCACGCCGCAGAGGATCTCGTACTCCTGCGGGGAGAGGACCGGGGCCGGGAACCGGACCTGGTCATCATAGGCAAGGCGCGGGCAGGCAGTATTCACGAAGGCACCGAATCCGAGGTTGAGGAGCTCGTCCGGACTCACCTCCTGCATGGTCACGATTACGGCTTTGTCCGAGAGGGCGGCAAGGCGGCGGGCCATCTCTTCCCGGCGCTGGCCGGATTTAGTGCTCAGGATGATGCCGATCGTCTCTGCCGTCCTCGCCTTTTCAATGACGGCGAACCGCTTCTTCAGGAGCGTGTCACCGCTCACTTCCGATGCGATACCCGTCAGCGGGTCGAGAGCAATGACCCGTGCTTTAGTGGCAAGGGCGATCCCGATGGGATGGAAGAGGCCGGTTCCGACATAGAGGATCTCTTCAGCTGCTGTCTCACGGGCGTTTGTGAAGCAGCAGCCAAGCACCTGGCCACGGCAGGGAGTCCGGCCGCTCCCTTCGGCAACCCGCACGCCGATACCTCTGCTATTCAGGAACTCCTCCATGGCGGGGATGAGGTGGACGTGCTGGACGGTTGTTACGAGACCGATGTTCTTTGCACGGATGTGGGGAAGGGCTTTTTCCAGTACCCCGGTGTGGAAGTCCACAGCAAAGGGGAAGAAGATCACCCGTTCCTGCGTATCAACCGGGGCATGGCCGAAGTGGACGAGGACATCTGCTTGGCCGGGCATATCGAGTGCGAGGTCGCAGGCACCGTAACAGGGATCGCCGCTGATAGAAACGGTGAATCCGGCATCCCGGAGTGACCGGGCATATTCAGCAGCCCGTCGCTTCAGCCCTGACGGGAACTGGAGGGCCACCCGCTTTGCCCCCCGCTCCTGCAGCTGACGGATGAGGTCAGAGATATCGTTTGATAACATGGACCTTCTCGTCCACCTCGATCTTCACGAGGGACTTGTAGGGCCGGCCGATATCGGCATCGCTCCGCTGGATCGCGATGCAGACATCCACGACCTCGGCACCCGCGATCTCGAGTGCTTTCAGGAGTGCCTTCATTGTTCCACCCGTGCTGATGACATCGTCGATGATAACCACGCGGTCCCCCTTGTATACCCCGTTGAGGTACAGTTCCCCCTTCGAATAACCGGTCGTCTGGTGGACCGGGACTTCGTGGGGCAGGTTGTATACCCGCTTCCGCATCACGGTCATCGGGATGTCGGTCATGGTCGAGAGGACCGTCCCGATGTGGATTCCCATGGCCTCCACGACCACGATCTTGTCCACGTTGTTCAGGTCCATGACCTTGATCATGGCAGCAGCCACATCGCGGAGGAGGGCAGGGTCAACGATCGGTACACCATCGGTGATGGGGTGGATGAAATAGTTATAGTCCCCCCGTTTCACCATGGGGCAGGTCTCCAGCGATTCTACCAGTCGGTCGAGCATTTCTGTTTCACCTGTTCTTCTTCTGCATATCGAGCAGGAACGCCTCGATCCGGTCAGCGTGCACGTGCGGCATGCAGACGGTCCGGAGGTGTCCCTTCCGTGTCCACGAGACCTTCCACGGCTCCGGGATATCCTCCTTTTTGCAGGAGAAGGTCGCGACATTGAGGTCCGGGGTCACCGCCCGTTTGTACCCGAGCGTCTCCATCCCCGCGATCAGCCGCCTGGTATTCTTCATGCAGCCGGCAACGACCGCTTTCATCCCCTCGACACCGAGATAATCGAGCACGGCAAGCGCCCCGGCAACCGGTGCCCCGGGACGGGTCCCGGCCAGCGTGTACGCCTGCTTCACGGTCAGGTACGGGGTATCGACGTTGAGGGAGTTGAGCAGGTCCGGGTCACGGGTGATGAGGCACCCGCACGGTATCGTGCTCATGCCCATCTTGTGCGGGTCGACTGCTATGGTTGTCACGCCACCAAGGGAGAAGTCGAAGGGCTGCGGCTTTGGAAGGAACGGGATGACCATACCGCCGAATGCAGCATCGACATGGAAGAAGAGGTCGTGCTGCAGGGCGATCTTCGAGAGTCTGTCTATAGGATCGACCATCCCGTACTCGGTAGTCCCTGCAATCCCGATGAGACCAACAGTATTCTTGTCGATGAGCCCCGCTGCAATATCGGCATCCATCCGGAAATTTTTATCAAGCGGGACCGGGTGCGTCTCGAGGCCCAGCATATCGCAGGCTTTCTTGAAGGAGAAGTGGGCGGACTCCGGGACGATGACATTGGGGCTCTTACGGTCGCCTCCCAGGACTTTGGCAAGGCGGAGTGCCTGGATATTGGATTCGGTGCCCCCGCTGGTCGCATACCCCCCGGCCTCCGGGCAGTGGAAGAGGTCACCAAACCGTTTTACCAGGAGCTGCTCGAGGGAAAATGTTCCGGGAAAGAGCCCGGGGTCCCCCAGGTTCGTCTCCATGAACATGCAGTGCGCCCGGACCGCCACGCTGTGGGGGGGCGTGCACATCGAGCTGAGGATATAGGCGTGGTCGATATCTCCACTCTTCTTTTTGGCAAGAAACGTGAAGAGTTCTTCTTCAGGCAGACCGTTATTCAGCATCCCTGGATCTCGCTGCTTCAAGGATTATCCGCTGTTCGGTGCGGGCGACAGCCTCACGGATCTTGGCAATGGCATCGATGTTGGCCGAGATGCTGGTAATCCCGTGCTCGACAAGCCACGTTGCCATCTTCGGATCGGACCCTGCCTGCCCGCAGATGGAGCATTCAACATCGTATGCCCGGCAGGCCTGGATCGCGTTGTGGATGAGGGAGAGGACGGCGGGGTGTTGGGGGTCGTACATCTCGGCAACGTTCTCGTTGTTCCGGTCAATGGCAAGCGTGTACTGGACCAGGTCGTTCGTCCCGAATGACGCGAATTTTATGCCGCAGCGGACAAAGTCCTCGATCATGATGGCACTTGACGGGATCTCGATCATGATGCCGAGGGTCACGTGGTCCACATCGACGCCGCAGGCCCGCATCATCTCCTTTGCCGCAAGGAACTGGTCGGGATGAGATACCATGGGGAACATGATGCCGAGGTTGTCATAGCCCTCCTTCCAGAGGCGCTTGAAGGCCTCGACCTGGAGCCGGAACTGGTCCGGGGTCTGGAGGTCACGGCGGATGCCCCGCCAGCCAAGCATCGGGTTGTGTTCGTGCGGTTCGTTCTCCCCGCCCTGCATGTTCCGGAACTCATCGGTCGGTGCATCGAGCGTCCGCACCCAGACCGGCTTGTTCGGGAATGCATCGAGAACGGTCTTGATACCGTCATGGAGCTCGGCAACGAACTCTTCCTCCTTGTGGTTTGCGATGAACCAGCCGGGGGTCTTGTTCAGGCCAAGGATGAGGTGCTCGATCCGGAGGAGGCCGACACCATCGGCGCCTGTTGCCGCAGCCCGTTTCGCCGCTTCGGGAATCGAGACGTTGACCTTGACACTTGTTGCGGTGATGAGCGGGGCAGCAACCGCAGCCACCGCCTGGACCGCAGCAGCGCCCTGGGCCGGTGCCGGTGCGGCTACTACTCCTTCGTAGATATGGCCTTTTTCGCCGTCAACGGTGACGACCTGATCGTTTTTGAGGACATTGGTCGCATTCTTTGTACCGACAACGGCCGGTGTGCCCAGTTCCCTGCTGACGATTGCAGCATGGCAGGTCATCCCGCCCTCGTCGGTGACGATTGCGGCAACCTTGCGCATCGCCGGGACCATGTCCGGGTTCGTCATCTTCGTGACCAGGATGTCGCCTTCCTTTACCTTGCCGGTGTCCCGCACATCGCGGATGATGACGACCTTTCCGCTTGCCGTTCCCGGTGCCGCCCCCTGTCCCTTGATCAGGAGCTTTGCTGATGTCTTGTGCTCTTCTGCCATTCCCTGTGCCCCTTTCTTGTTCCCGATGGTGGTGATCGGGCGTGACTGGAGGATATAGAACGTCCCGCCCACGATGCCCCATTCAACATCCTGCGGTATTCCGTAGTGGTCTTCGGCGATCTTCCCGTACATCGCGAGCTTCGCAATCTCGGCCTCCGAGAGGACCTGTGCGTCCTGCCGGGGACCGGTCACATCGACGACCTTGGTGCCATGGTCGCCATCGGCAATGATCTCGACCTTCTTGGCGGCGATATAGATATCGGTAACTTTCTCGCTCTTCTGGTCGAAGGTATAATTATCCGGGGAGACCGTTCCTGAAACAACCGCTTCCCCAAGACCCCATGAACCCTCGATGATGGTCTTCTTCTCTCCCGTGATCGGATGGGACGTGAACATAACCCCTGCTTTCTCCGAATGGACAAGCTGCTGGACAACGACGGCAATGTTCACGGTATGGTCGTCAAATCCCTGCTTTGCCCGGTAGTAAATTGCCCGGGCGCCGTACAGGGATGCCCAGCACTTCTGAACCGATGAAAGAAGCGCTGCCTCACCCCGGATATTGAGGTAAGTCTCCTGCTGGCCGGCGAAACTGGCATCGGGCAGGTCCTCGGCAGTTGCACTCGAACGGACCGCCACGATGAGCTCCTTGTCGGCCATCTTCTTGTATGCCTTTTTGATATCGTCGCGGATAGCTGCGGGCATCTTCGCCTTGAGGACCATCGCCTTTGCCCCCTCCGCTGCCTTCTCGAGGGCCTCGTTGTCCTCAACATTGAGGTTCTGGTAGGAGGCGAAGATCTTCTGTTCAAGACCGGTCTCTACGAGAAACCGGCGGAATGCCTGGGCTGTTACCACAAATGCCCTGGGGACCGGAAGACCGATGGACGCCATCTCGCCAAGGGAAGCCCCTTTCCCCCCGACCGAGATGATGTCCTCCTTCCGGATCTCTTCGAGCCATAAAACATTGGGCACATCTTTCATGCTCGCACCACTTATGATGTCATCTTTTGTACTATAATACCTATCACCGGATCGCAGGGATGCACCAGAACCACGACCGAGAAGAATAACCCTGATTAAGTATGGCGCCTATATCATATGGGTTTTTTATGGCAAAGGCTAGAGTGCTCGTCAGCGATCCGCTGGCGGAAGAGGGTCTCGCAATCCTGCGGCCGGTCGTCGATGTGGACGTTAAAACCGGTCTTAAGGAGGACGAACTCTGTAAGATCATCGGCGATTACGATGCCCTGCTTGTCAGGAGCGGCACCGATGTCAACGCGAAGGTGATAGAAGCCGGCAGCAGGCTGAAATTCATCGGCCGGGCAGGAGTGGGTGTCGACAATATCGACGTTGATGCGGCGACACGAAAGGGCATCATCGTTGCCAATGCTCCCGAGGGCAACACCCTTGCAGCAACCGAACATACGATGGCCATGATGCAGGCGCTCGCCCGCAACATCCCGCAGGCAAGTGCGAGCCTGAAGAAGGGCGAATGGAAGCGCAACAAGTTCATGGGTGTCGAGCTGAACGAAAAGACGCTGGGTATCGTCGGGTTCGGTCGTATCGGGCGCGAGGTTGCCAAGCGGGCACAGGCAATGGACATGAAGTGTGTTGCATACGACCCGTTCATCACCAAAGAGCGGGCAGCCCAGCTCGGTGTCGAGATGATGACCATGGCGGATCTCTTCACGGTCGCGGATGTCATCACCGTCCACACCCCGCTCATCCCTGAAACGACGCATGTCATTAACGAAAAGAGCATCGCGACGATGAAAGACGGCGTCCGGATCATCAACTGTGCCCGCGGAGGCATCATTGACGAGAAGGCGCTGTATGATGCCGTCAAGAGCGGCAAGGTTGCCGGTGCAGCGCTCGATGTCTTCGAGGAGGAACCCCCGACCAGTTCCCCACTCCTCACGCTCGAGAACATCATCGTCACCCCCCATCTCGGTGCAAGCACGGTCGAGGCCCAGCTCAATGTCGCGGTCTCGGTTGCCAAGCAGTGCATCGAGGTCCTCAATGGCGGGTCAGCCAAGTATGTCGTCAATGCCCCGATGGTCATTCCCGAGCATGCCGAGCTCCTCCAGCCGTATGCCCAGCTCGCCGAGAAGATGGGGCGTTTCGTCACCCAGATCGCCGGTGGCCGGCTCTCATCTGTTGAATGTATCTACGGGGGAGATCTCTCCCAGTACGCGGGCAGCATGAAGTTCGTCACCCGGCTGGCCCTGAAAGGTCTCCTTGACCCGATCCTCCAGCAGCCGGTCAATATCGTGAATGCTGATTATATCGCGAAGGAGCGCGGTATCGCGGTCAGCGAGACGGTGACCCAGGAGTCGAGCGGCTTCAAGAACCTCATCACCATCCGGATCAGGACCGACAAGGGTGAGGAGAGCGTCAGCGGCTCGGTGTTCCTGAAGGGACGCAGCCGTATTGTCTCCGTTGGCAGCTACACGATGGACATGATCCCCGAAGGGCATGTCCTGGTCTCAAAGCACCTTGACCAGCCCGGCGTCATCGGGCGGGCGGCAACCATCCTTGGCAAGAACAACATCAATATCGCCGGGATGCAGGTCGGCCGGTTCGACCCCAAACAGCCGGCACTGATGGTCCTCAACGTTGACAGCCCCGTGCCGGAAGCCGTTATCAAGGAACTTGCCACCCTCCCGGGCATCTTCACGATGACCTTTGCCAGGATCTCGAACGAGAAGATCTGACACTCTCCCCCTCCTTTTTTCGACAGCCTTTTCCCATATACCGGGCACACTACCATGAGAAACGATATGTATGCCCCGATACTGTACCCAGTGCGGTAAGCCCGTAACTGATGAGATCACCCGGGTATGTTCTCATTGCGGAGCTTATCTGTACGCTTCAGCAGGAGACCCGGCGGTCCAGAAAGACACGGCAATGGAGCGGCAGGAATTTTTCAACCGGGCAACCCCGTTTTTCGCATCCAAGGGCTACTCTCTCCAGACCCAGACGGATTACGTTATGGCGTTCCTTCATCCGGACCGCGATGTGAACTGGATAATTTTTCTCATTCTCTGCTGCCTTGGTATCATCGGAGCGATCATCTATTATTACTGGTTCACCCACCAGCACCAGGTTACCATATCGCTCGCCGGAACCGATCACGTGAAAGTCACTGCAATCGGGAATACTGGTAAGGCAAAGAAGGACGCCGCGGAGTTCATGCTGGGTATCGGCTGACCATCATCCAGTCACATTCAGCCATCCCCTGCAACCTTTGGATCGCGTGTTCTTATCCCGTGCTACAGGCATTGAGTTTTCCATAAAGAGACCAGGCTCTTCCAATCGCATACAATCCTGCGCCTGCAGCGAGAACGAAGAAGAAAATCCAGTTCCCGGTCTCCATTGCCCAGAAAACACCCCCGATACCAAACCCGAGAGCAATCCCTGCAAGGACCCGGAATGCGTGCTGTACGGGAACATTTGCCGAAAGCCTGCGGAGCAGGGAGATTGCAGCAAGGAGCAGCGCAATGAAAATGCTCTCCAAACCCGTTGGCCGGAGCAGGAGAACCACGAGCAGGGCTGTCGGGTATGCCAGGAGACAGCCGGCGCATATCCTCCGCCCCCGGATGCGAATGATGTCATTATCAAAAGAAGGGTGATCGGGATGATGGGAGAGGAGGAGTTCCCGGAACTGGGTCGGGCTGATCGATACCCTCCGGCCCAGTGAACACCGGATTTTGGCAATGGAGTGCGTGAAGGGACCTCTTTCAGCAGCAGGTACAGCAGTGCCCTGATGGTTCGGATCCGGATCACAGGATGGTGACGGCATTGATCTTCGTTCCCGTTCCGCCGTCGGTTGTGGTGACATTGACCTTCCACGCACCCGGTTTAACCTCATCGGGTAGGGTGACCGTTCCGCTGATTGAGGTTGGGTATACCGAAGAGAGTGTCGCCGTGATGTTGTACCCGCTCGAGTTGGTCAGGTTCATGACCGTGTTGCCGCCCGGCTGGAAGTAGTTGCCGTTGACCGTGAAGGAGACGGTTGTCCCGCGGTACATTGCGGTGGGTGCGATGGTGGAGATGACCGGGGCGGGCATCTTCGAGACCGTGAACGTCCTCGCCCATGTTCTCGTGCCGCCATCGGTGGTGCTGACGTTGACCTTCCATGCACCGGCCGGTGCATCGGCCGGGATCTGGATGCCGCCCTGGATCCGGGTCGGGCTGAGGGAGTAGATCGCTGTGGTAACTTCACCATAACCTGCTTTGCTCAGGTTGATCGTTGTCATGCCGGGCTGGAAGTTTGTACCTGTGATCGTGTAAGAGACGGTACTCGTCGGGTACCCGGTGTCCGGTGTCATCGTGGTGATGGAGGGCACGAGCCGGTTCTCCGTGAATATGACCCGCGAGATGCTGGATCCGCCGTTTGTGGTCGTGACGTTGACGAACCAAAGGTTGCCGAAATCGGCGTCGTCCGGTACGGTAAAGTTGCCTTTGATTGTCGTGGGAGTCACCGTTGTCACGTTAGCGGTCACGTTCTTATTCATCGTGGCAAAGTACGTGCTGTTATACAGGGTCACGGTGGTGTTCCCGAGCCCGGTCTGGAAGTTGGTGCCGGTGATGGTATAGGTGACAACGCTCGCCCGGGCACCGCTGGTTGGTGTTATTGAGGTGATCGCGGGAGTCGGGCGGATCACCGTGAACTTCACCAGCGAAGTACTGCTGCCCCCATCGACCGTGGTCACGTTGATCCTCCAGCCGTCGCCTTCCGGCGCATCCTGCGGGATGGTCACGCGGCACTTAATGGTAGTCGCTGTGACGCTCTTGAGGACGACAGTCAGGTTCGTCGTGGTGGTGGTGTAGTATGACTGGTTGAAGATGGTGACTGCCGACCCTGCCGTACCGACCTGGAAGTTCGTTCCAGTTATGGTCAGGTCTGCCGTGCTGTTCTGGACACCGGCTGCCGGCATTACGGTTGTGATGGCCGGCGTCTTCTGCGGCGTGACGCTGAACATGATGGGCGACATGCTCATGCCGCCGTTAGCGGTCGTGACATTGACCGCCCATGCAGCGCCGAATGGCGAATCGGCCGGCACCGTGAAGTTGCCGATAATGGCAGTCGGGGTGATCGCCGTGATATTCGCCGTGAGGTTCTGGTTGTACGTATCGAAGTATGTCCGGTTGAAGAGCGTGACCGTCGTGTTTCCTACACCCGGCTGGAAGTTGGTGCCGGCGATCGTGAAGGTGATGATATTTGTCCGCACACCGCTTGCCGGGGTGATGCTGGTGATGGTCGGAACAGGTTTCACGACCGTGAACCGGACCGCCGACGGGCTGGTGCCGCCGTCGACCGTGGTCGCGTTGACGACCCACTGGTTACCGTCCGGTGCAGTGTCCGGGACCTGGAACCGGCCGATGATTGATGTCGGCGTGACTTTGAGGACCGTGACGACAATATTCTCGCCGGTTGCATCGAAGTAGGTCTTGTTGTAGAGCGTGACATACGTGCCGTTCACGCCGACCTGGAAGTTCGTGCCGGTAATCGTTGCAAGGACACTACCGTTCCGGAACACACTTATCGGCGTGATTGCGGTAACTGTCGGCGTCTTCTGCTGCGGGACGCTGAACATGATGGGCGACATGCTCATGCCGCCGCTTGCGGTTGTGACGTTGATGACCCATGCGGCACCGAACGGTGAATCGGCCGGCACCGTGAAGTTGCCGGTGATCGATGTTGGCGTTATTTTGGTGATGTTTGCGGTGATGTTCTTGTTGTTCGCATCGAAGAAGGTCCGGTTGAAGAGCGTCACCGTCGTGTTTCCTACACCCGGCTGGAAGTTGGTGCCTGCTATGGTGAACTTGACTATGCTTGTTCGGACGCCGCTGGTCGGCGTCATAGTCGTGATGGTCGGGACCGGCCGGTTGACCGTGAACTTCACGATCGACATGCTCATACCACCGTCAACCGTGGTCACGTTCAGCAGCCACTGGTTGCCCTCCACTGCCGTGTCCGCGATCCGGAAGTACCCGATGATCTGGGTTGGCGAGAGCTTCAGGATCGTCATGCCGGGTTTCTCACCGGTTGCATCGAAATATGTCTTATTGTACAGCGTCACGTTCGAACCGGTGGTCCCGATCTGGAAGTTGGTGCCGGTCACCGTCATCAGGACCGTGCTGTTCCGGAACGCACTCGCTGGAGTAATCGCCGTTACCGTCGGCGTCTTCTGCTGCGGGACGCTGAACAGGATCGGCGACATGCTCATGCCGCCGGTTGCGGTTGTGACATTGACAGACCATGCAGCCCCGAACGGTGAATCCGCCGGTACCGTGAAGTTGCCGACTATCGCCGTTGGCGTCAGGCTCGTGATGTTCGCCGTGATGTTTCGGTTGTTGTCATCGAAGAAGGTCCGGTTGAAGAGCGTGACCGTCGTGTTTCCTATGCCCGGCTGGAAGTTGGTGCCGGCCAGCGTGAACGTGATAATGTTCGTCCGCACACCGCTGGTCGGCGTCAGGCTCGCGATGGTCGGGACCGGTTTTATCGCCGTGAACCAGATGGATGAAGTGCTGTTGCCGCCGTCCACGGTCGTCACGGTGACGTTCCACCGGTTGCCGACCGTTGCATCGGCGGGGATGACGAGGTTGCCCTTGATCGACGTTGTCGTGACGCTCGTCACGGCAAGGACAAGGTTGTCCCCGCCATGGGCATCCGCGTAGGTCTTGTTGAAGAACGTCACGTACGTTCCGTTCACGCCAACCTGGAAGTTCGTGCCGGTCAGCGTGACGGGCACCGTGCTGTTCAGCATTCCGGATGCCGGGGTAATCGCATTAATCGTCGGCGTCTTCTGCTGCGGGACGCTGAACAGGATCGGCGACATGCTCATGCCGCCGGTTGCGGTTGTGACGTTGACCGCCCATGCGGCACCGAATGGGGAGTCCGCCGGTACCGTGAAGTTGCCGGTGATCGATGTCGGCGTCAGGCTCGTGATGTTCGCGGTGATGTTTGCATGGCCGGCCTCAAAGTGCGTCCGGTTGAAGAGTGTTACGGTCGTGTTGCCTGTTCCCGGCTGGAAGTTGGTCCCAGTCAGCGTGAAGACCACCCGGTTTGTCCGGACGCCGCTCGATGGAGTTATCGATGCAATCGTCGGGACCGGTTTTATCACCGTGAACCAGATGGATGAAGTGCTGTTGCCGCCGTCCACGGTCGCCACGGTGACGTTCCACCGGTTGCCGACCGTTGCATCGGCGGGGATGACGAGCAGCCCCTTGATCGACGTTGCTGTGACACTCTTTACGGAGAGGACGAGTTTGTCCCCGCCATGGGCATCCGCATACGTCTTGTTGAAGAACGTCACGTATGTTCCGTTCACGCCGACCTGGAAGTTAGTCCCCGTCAGCGCGACGGGCACCGTGCTGTTCAGGACGCCCGAATTCGGCGTGACTGTTGCAACCGTGGGGGTGTTCTGCCGGGTGACACTGAAATACACCGGTGACGTGCTCATCCCGCCGCTCACGGTGGTCACGTTGACCGCCCATGCTGCACCGAACGGCGAGTCCGCCGGCACCGTGAAGTTGCCCGTGATGGACGTCGGTGTTATGCTGGTGATGTTCGCGGTGATGTTCGGATTCCCTGCGTCAAAGTGCGTCCGGTTGAAGAGCGTGACCGCCGTATTGCCCGCCCCGGTCTGGAAGTTGGTGCCGGCAATCGTGTACTTCACGACCGCTGTCCGGCCACTGTATGACGGAGTAATCGAGGTTACCGTGGGCTGCATCAGCTGGACAAGACTGAATTTGCCGATGAGCGTATTCTCTCCGTTGCCGGTGACAACCACCCGGACGTTCCATGGGCCGGTTGCCGATGTTGCGGGTACGATAAGGTACCCGTCAATGCGGTTTGCGGACACATTCGTGAGGACCGGGCTGAGGATCGTGGTCTGGTTCCGGAACTCGACCGTTGTGCTGCCGTTGATAAAGTTACTGCCCGTGATGGAGAAGTTGACTGTGCTTTCCAGGTACGCGGATGCAGGTGTAATGCCGGATACCGCCGGTGCAGGCTTGACCGGGGGCGGCGATGTCGAGGTGTTGACGAAACGGTACTCGGCGATCGTCCTGCCGCTCACCGGGTAATTGGTGTTCATGTGGTTTGCGGTGCTCCATGCGGTGATGGTGTAGTTGCCGGCAGGGTACAGGCCGTTTGCGGTGTTCCAGATCGTGCCGGTGGCATGGGGTGTGCCGGATACCTCCCGGTACAGGCTGGTTGCCGTGCCGGTCTTATTTACCAGGGATGTGTACACGGTCCCGTCGGGCCCCTGGATCCAGATCCTGACCGGTGCGCCGGCAATCCCCCGCTCTGTCAGGACATCCAGGTTGCTGGTGATCGTGAACGCGATCTGGTCGCCGACCGGGATCGTCATGCCGTTGGCATCTGTCCCGGTTGTCGCATCAGTGACCGTAATATCGATGGCCGGTTCGGCTGCGATGAATGCCGTGGGGGGGATACCGGCCGGGTTATCGACATCGGAGGTGTACCAGGTGCCGGTATATCCGCCAAACTCTGCCTGGCTGACGAAGAAGTCCCGCTCCTGCCCGGAAATATGGACGACCTTCATGGGTGGTGCAACGCCGACCTGGGCAGGGGAAGCCCACCATGCGAGGGTGTTGTTCGTGCCTGCACACCGGGTCAGGTTCAGCCCGGATTCACCAATGAATACGGTCCCGCCCGGCGGGATGACCCGGAGCGGCCCTGCTGCAGGGTCAATGTCCACCGTAATGTATGCATCGGTCGTGAGGGTGCTCGAAGTATATGCATTGGTTGCTTTCAGCGAGACGGTATACGATCCGGCGGTATAGTAGGTGTGCACAGGGTTCTTTTCTGCCGAGACTGCCCCGTCCCCGAAACTCCAGTTCCATTCCGTGGGGGAACCGGTCGATGTATCCATGAACTGCACCGCGAAGGGGACCGCCCCCCGGGTCTCGTTGGCAGTGAACTGTGTCTTCACCGGCAGGGTACCGGCCGGCAGGACCGTGAAGTACATGATCGGGGTGGTATTGGCGCCTCCGGACCGCCCTGCTGTCATGGTCACGGAATAGTTGCCCGGCGTTGTGAAGGTATGGACGGGGCTCTTCTCCATGTACGGTGTGCCGTCGATATCCCACATCCACCAGGTTGGCTCACCTTCTGAGGTGTCCCGGAACTGGACAACCAGCGGTGCGACTCCTTTGGTGACATTTGCAAAGAACTGGGCAATGAGGGGACCCTGGTGGATCGTCACGTTGATGAAGGAGGACTTCTCGGAATAATTGGATCCGAATGCATTCGCGACCGTGAGCCGGACCGGATACAGCCCCTCCGACTCGTACACATGGACCGGGTTTCTCATTGTCGAGACCGTGCCGTCCCCGAAACTCCAGTTGTACTCTTTGGGCGATCCCACGGAACGGTCGGTGAAATCGACCACGAGCGGCGGTGCACCCTTCAACGGGTAAGCGTCGAACCGTGCCTCGAGCGGGGCCGGTTTAATGAAAGTCGTGTAATCGTACAAGGTTGTTGTGTAGCCATTGGCGATCTGGTCCGGGTCGGTGAGCTCTTTTGGCGAAGCCCGTACCTGTTCCAGTGAATAGGTGCCCGAGACTGCGTGACGGTAGATGTCCCCTCCGGCAAACAAGAGAGTCACGGTGTTTGCACCCGCCGGGAGCGTTGTCATATTCGCCGCGTAGCCGATCGTCTCCCCGGTCTCATCGGCAAGCACTCCGGTTATAACATAGGTTCCCGGTGTATCCGCAGTGACGGAGGTCTCGATGGCAAGGGACTCGTTCACGCCATTGGCGTCGCTGTCAACGGGCCAGTCACGGAACGTGCTCCCGACAGAGACCGGTGACCGGATAAAATCCGTGTAACTGTATGCCGAAGTCCTGTACGGATCGGGGATGACCTGGAGCTCTTCGTCATTGTCATACAGGACCACCAGCGTGATATTGTACGGGCCGTTCTTCCGGCTCTGCCCGATGGCATCGCCGCTGAAATCAAGGGTAACCGGTGTTGTTCCCACCGCTGATGTGGGGTAGGTCTCGCTGAAGATGACTGCCGATTCGTTGCCGGTCTCAAGGTATCCCTCCACGCGATAGTTCCCGGGGCTGCTGACGGTGATGTCGCGCTGCACCCTGAGATAATCATCGGTGCCGTCACCGTTTGTATCAACGCCCTCGTCCGACCAGCTTCCGGTGAAGGATGCCTGGGCTCCCTCGAAGTCTGTGTAGTAGTAAAGATTGGTCTGCAGGAAGTCCGGGCGCCGCT
The DNA here is from genome assembly GCA_964448885.1 of uncultured Methanoregula sp. Taxonomy (GTDB): domain Archaea; phylum Halobacteriota; class Methanomicrobia; order Methanomicrobiales; family Methanospirillaceae; genus Methanoregula. The sequence continues at coordinate 33,044 of CAYVAQ010000016.1, forward strand.
CTTTGATGAATGATTCGCGGCTGGTCTCCCAGAGGACGAGGCTGACGTTGTATAGCCCGTTCACACCGCTTCGATAGATCTCGTTTCCATCAAAATCCAGGCTGACGGGGTGCATTCCTTTATCAAACGAGGTATCGTTTCCGGTTTCAGCAATAACATTGCCACTGGAATCAAGAAGGATTCCTTCGACATAATAGGTCCCGTTCCGCGTGATATTGACTGTAGTAGAGACGATCAGGTGGTTGTACAGACCGTTTCCATTGGTATCCAGTACGGAGTCCGAGTCACCAGCGGCATTGGTGTTACCCGCAAGGGGCTCTTTACCGAGCGAGAAAGCGAGCACTCCCATGCTGCCCGCACCCCCGCCAACTGAGGAAATGTTTACCACGCCTTCGGGGCCTGCCTGGAGGCCGGGATTTGCCCAGTCGCGGTCCTTGTGGGTCGCAGTTGTGTAATTCCATTCCGCCCGATAACACATGTACTCCTGGTCACCGTATGTCCAGTACCCGTCTGCAAGGACAGTCGAGAGGTTGTAGGTGTCTGTCTGGTTGTTCCAGGTTTTCGAGACGGTGGACTCGTAGGTGTCCGGCAGGTCGTCGTCCTCGTCCCCGTGGCTCCATCCCTCGTCAGAATCAGCCAGGCCATTAAAAGCTCCTCCCGGTTTCCAGAGGTCTGTAAGCCTCTTGTGGTTACTCTCATGCAGGATTGTTGCTGCCGTGTTGTTGATGCCGACAAGCCCCCCGAAATGTTCAGTACCATTGGGTGTATTCAGTGTGAACGCTATCCAGGTCTTCGGTGCATCCGGGCCCAGGTAGAGCGTGTCGTTCCCTGCTACATACTCACCGGCTTCCTTGGCATTGGTATAGCGGAAGTTCCCGATCCCGTCAATGGTGTTGTCTGCTTTCCAGTACTCGTACCAGTTCGGCAGCTTATCGGCATCGTCATCAGCCCATTTCGAGCGGTTGCCCATCTCGAAGTACATCTTGAAGGGCTGGGATGCATAGGAGAACCCGAGCTGACCGGTTGCCGTCTCCTTGTAGGTCATCGTGCACTGGACAACCTTGTTTTTGTACCTGCCCGCTGCCGGCTTGTAGGTTGCCGGGTTCTCGTTCTTGCTCAGCGACCAGTCGGTCTTGCCGGTTACCGCATCCAGGACAACCCAGTCATAGCCGATGACCTCGTAACCCCCGACTGGCATATATTCAGCCTTGAATTTCACGTTATGGAGCGTTGTCGGGGCTTTGGGGGTGATGTTGATCTTCGTGATCTCCGGGCCGGCAAACGTGAACGCTTCGTCCAGGACGTGGATATAACTGGCCCGGGTTGTCGTATTGGTTCCCGACGAGTTGGTCACCGAGAGTTCCACCCAGTAGTAACCGGGGGTATGGTAGGTGAAGGTCGGATTGACCGGTGCCTGTCCCGTGCTGTTGGTCCAGTTCCCGTCTCCGAAGCTCCAGTTCCGGTACAGGGTGCCGTTGCTCCTCGAAAGGTCGGTGAAGTGGACAGTCATTGGGGAGACCCCGATGGTCGCGTCCGCATCAAAGTCCGGCACCGGCAGGGTGTCGGCGGTTGCATTGCCGAGTGCGAAGAGGTAGCCGTCTTCCGAGGAGAAGTACACTACCCCGTCTGCTACCACAGGGGAGCCAACCCAATAGTCATAGGAAAAATTCCAGATCTCCTCCCCGGTCAATGCATTGATCGCGGCAACACTGCTATATGACTTGGGATAGGGGGGTTTCGTTGAATCAGACCAGGAATAAGTGGCGTAAAGGACATTGTTGGCATAGACCGGTGCGTTATTCCACCATGCCTTCCGGTCATCTACGTCATGGCTCCAGAGTTGTGCCCCGTTTGCCGCATTGAGGGCATAAATCCTGCCGAAATATTTGTCATCCGGTTCGCGGACCACACTGGTGACATAGACCGTCCCGTTGGCTATCACCGGTTCGCCAAATGTATACCATCCGCCAACAAAATTCCAGAGGTGCGATCCTGAGTCTTTATCGAACGCAGTTATGTTTCCGTTACCCGAACTCATAAACACCCGGTTTCCGGCAATTGCGGGCGTTGAGCTCGTGTACCAGTGCCCCCAGTCGTGTCCGTTGGTGCTTTTCCAGACCGGGGTCCCGGAGGTCGTCACTGCACAGACATAATCCTCCGTCATGGAACTTTCGGGCCAGAGCCAGACAAAGCTGATATCCCTGCAGCCGGTGTACAGGACACCGTTGCTCAAAGCGGGGGAGCCATAGTGCCCGGCCTTGACCTGGTACGTAATCCCTTCTGAAATCACGTTGTACCTGTTCCCTGTCTCGATCTTGGCCACCCGCGCACCATTGGCCTTGTTGAACTTATAGATCCAGCCGTACCAGTCCTGGAAATAGACATAGTTACCGTCAACGAGCGGGGAGGATATTGCGGAGGTTGGGTAACCGAAGGCCATATCAGGATCGATCCCGGCCTCCCAGATCTTCAACCCGGTTACCGCGTTAACGGCATAGACAGGACCATGATAGGTCCCAAAGTAGATAACGCCGTCAGCAACAGTCAGCTCGTCCCAGATATAATTATCGCAATAATAGGTCCAGAGGATGGTCCCGTTCGTGGCCCCCATGGCATGGATTATCGACTTATCATCGCGGTCAACGATATACATGACGCCGTTTGCAATAACCGGAGTCTGATAATAGTGATATGTCAGACCGGGCCCGATATACTTCTTCCAGAGCACCTTGCCGTTCGACATGCCCGGGCCCATATCGGTGCTGTAATCACCGGTCCGCTCATTGTTTCCTTTGAATATGCCCGTGTCTGCCCATGCGCCGGAGATGATGAGGGTGAGGCAGAGGATCAGGAAAAAAGTGCCTGCTGTCTTCATGACTGGTGCCATCTCCCTCGCGGTGATTTAGGAGCAATGCAAGGTAGTCACGTGGATATCCGGTACGAATTGCTCTGACCCTGCCCTGCCAGATGTAGTGTAGTATCCCGGGAGATTATTAAGCAGTAGTATCTTTTTACGCCGGAGATATTATATAATCCAGATGCGCAAGTCCGGTTTTTCTGGCGATATTTTGCACAATGGGATATATTCACTAAAAAGAAAGGTCAGGTCACCCTGAATGCATTCGACTTCAGGGCCGTTCCGCCATCGGTGGTTGTGACACTGGCTTTCCAGTATCCGGTGGCAGCGTTTGCCGGGATATTCATGCTCCCGATAATCTGACCGGGTACAATACTGATGATCGTCGGGGTCATGGAGGTGACTGTGCCGGAACCGCCAACGCTCTGGTTTGTGAACACGACAGATGTCTCACCGGCCTCAAAGCCGGAACCGCTGATCGTGAAGGCAACCGTTGAACCGCGTGCCCCGTTCGATGGCGTTACGGATCCTGCCACCGGGTCCGGGCTGTCTTTCACGGTGAACGCGTTCTGCCTGCTCTTGAAGCCCCCAGCAGTGATGACGTCCAGCCGGTAGGAGCCGGTCGTTGCATTGGCAGGGATGGTGAAACTGCCGATGGCCGTTGTTGCGTTCACGCTCGTCAGGCTTGAGGCAATGGTTGTCCCGAATGTACGGAGGCGGACGGTTGTGCCCGATTCAATGAAGTTGCTGCCTTTCAGGACAAACGCGGTGGTGCTGTTCCGGAATCCTTCGGCCGGGGTGATTGACGTGATGACCGGCAGCTGCATGTGGGTGACGGTGAAGGCAGCGTTCTTTCGTGTCGTTCCGCCATCTGCCGAGGTCACTTCAAGCAGGTATCTGCCGGGAGGAGCATTTGCCGGGATGGAGAATCTGCCTATGATTTTCGTGGGCGTGACGCTGAATACGTCCATGTAGGTCTCGGTACCGGTTACGACATCCATGATCCGGACAGATGTCTTATCCGACTGGAAGTTCGTGCCCGTGAGGGTGAAGGCAACGGCGATCCCCCGAGCCCCGGTATCCGGTGTTATCGTACCGATTGTCGGAGGCTGGATTGCCCTTACCTGGAACGCATTCAGCCGGCTAGTGGTGCCCCCGTCCGCGGTGATGATGTCGGCCCGGTAAAACCCTGTTGAGGCATTTGCCGGGATTTCGAGGTCTCCGGTGATCACCGTACTACTCATACCCATAATCGCGAGTGTCCCCAGGAGTGCGTTGGTTGTCTGGTTCCGGAACATCACGGTGGTCAGCCCGGGCTGGAACCCGGTGCCGGTTATCGTGTAGGCCGTTGTTGTGTTCCGGAAGCCGGATGAAGGCGTGACATCCCGTATTGACGGAGGGGAGGAATATCCCACGGTGAAGGCTCCGGCCTTTGTTGCCGTCCCGCCATCAACAGTCGATACTTCCAGGATGTAGGAACCAGGCAGGGCATCGGACGGGATGAGGATGCTGCCCTGGATGGTTGCAGGGGTGACGCCGCTGACCGTCACGTTCAGCTCATGGTCCAGCACATCCTCGTATATCCGGACGCGGGTCTGTCCGAGTCCCGGCTGGAAGTTATTCCCGGCAATTGTGAAGTTCACCGTTGTGTTCCGCGAACCGGTGGCCGGCGTTATTCCGGATATGACCGTTGCTGCCTGTGCTGTTACGGTAAGGGCCCCGGTCCTTGGAAGCGAAGACCCTCCTCCGTTTGTCGTCACGATCAGGTCCCAGTTCCCTTTCGGTGCATCGGGACCGATGACCATCTCCCCGCTGATCCGTGTCGGAGTAACCGAGATCAGAGTGATATTCCGGTTATCGAACGTCCCGGCGCCGCTACCTTTTGTAAAATGGACCATGGTCTTTCCGGTCCGTGGGTCATATCCGGTCCCGGTGATGGTGAAATTGATCGTGGTGTTCAGCAGCGCGTTTGCAGGGACAAAGGACGAAATTGTCGGTTTTTCGAACGGTTTTAGCGTGCCGGTTGCGTTGGTATACCACACATCATTGAAAAAAGTCGACGGTGAATCCATGCCCCCGATAACCCAGATGTTATCGTTAAAGAGCAGAGCCCGCTGGGCATATCGTGGTGAGAATTCTTCCGGTGAAAGTACGAGATGCCAGGATTCACCATCCGTAGAATACCATGCTTCACTCGTGGACTGAGTAGTGTTTACTCCTCCGATCACCCATATCCCATCGGTGGTAACTACCGGCGTAAAATAATAGCGCGGCGAGAAATCGGCTGCATTGGTCATAACCACCCAGTCCTGCCCATTCGCAGAGTGCCAGACATCATTAAACCGGCTTTCTGCATTCGTATCACCGATACCGCCAATTATCCACATCTCATCTTTAAAGACACCCAGTCCGTGCCCGATACGGGGCTGGAACGACGCTGAATCTGTGGCCTTAATCCATGTAACGCCATCTGAAGAATACCAGACATCGTTCGTGTAAACCGATGGTTTCTCTGCAATTTCCCCGCCAATGACCCACATTTTCCCGTCATAAACAACCGACGTATGGAGGAGCCGCGGTGAGAATGCCGCATGTTCTGCAGCTCTTGTCCAAGTCACCCCATCTGATGAGTACCAGATATCGTTCAGGTAATGGTGGGACAGATCGTACCCCCCGATAACCCAGATCCGGTTGTCAAATACGACCGTTGTATGGCCATAACGTGCCGTAAAGGGTGCGGAGGCAGTGGCCTGGGTCCAGTTTGCCCCGTCCGGGGAGTACCAGACATCATTGAAATAGGTATCACCTGCCCCGGTCCCCCCGATAACCCAGATCCGGTTGTCAAATTCTGTCATCGAGAAGGCCATTCTTTCTATAAATGGAGCATGCCCTGTTGCCCGGGCCCAGTCAGCCGAGAATCCGGCTACCGCGGGAGTTCCTGTTATTGTTATCGCATTGACGGCGGAGGGTGATGCCCCGCCACTTGTCGTGGTAACGGTCAGGTTCCAGTTCCCCACAGGTGCGGTCTTGCCGACGGTCATCGTCCCATTTATCTGGGTTTCGGTGACCGATGTGATGGTAATGTTCCGGTTGTCAAACCGCCTCGCACCAACGCCTTTTGTGAAATTTACTCTTGTAGCGCCCGGCGCAGGATCAAAATCTGTCCCCGTGATGGAAAAGCTGATCTGCGAGTTCACCGGGGCAGACGCGGGGGTAACTGAGGATATTACGGGCGCAATTGCGAGACTCCCGACATGGCCGGTATGCCAGACATCATTGTATATGACATTATTTTCATCCCATCCCCCGATCACCCAGACAATATTGTTCTTTGTCACAGCCTGATGGGCAAACCTCGGCGGAAATTTTGTGGTTGAAATTACCCGGTCCCATGATATACCATCTGAGGAAGCCCAGATATCGTTCAGGGCATTTGTTTTGTTGAATCCCCCGATCACCCAGATGGTATTGTTGACAGCTACAGGGTTGAAATAATATCGGGGAGTGAATGCAGCATTCGTTGTTACGGCATTCCAGTTCACCCCGTCTGCAGAATGCCAGACATCATTATACCGGACATCCCCAAAGGTATCGCCGATTCCCCCTATCACCCACATCTCGTTGTTGACAATGACAGACCCGTGTCCGCCCCTGGCCGGGAAGGCAGCATGTTCTGCAGCCCGTGTCCATGTTACGCCATTTGAAGAATACCAGACATCGTTTGTGTAAACCGCCGGCTTTTCGGCAATTTCCCCGGCAACCACCCACATTTTCCCGTCATAGACAAACGACGTATGGAGGAGCCTCGGTGAGAATGCAGCATGCCCTGTCGCCTCGGTCCATGTCACTCCATCTGAAGAGTACCAGACATCGTTCAGGTAGTGATTGGGTGCATCGTATCCCCCGATGACCCAGAGCTTGTCATCGTAGGCAACCACCGTATGCCCGTACCGTCCGGAGAATAGCGCAGATGCCGTTGCCCGGGTCCAGGAGATCCCGTCAGAAGAATACCAGACATCGTTGAAGTATGTGGAGGGATTATTGAGCATGCCCCCGATTACCCAGAGTCTGTTATTGAAAATTGCTGATGCAAAACTTATCCTGGGGGAGAACCTGGCGTGTTCAGTGGAACGGGTCCAGTTCGCGGAGGTGTTTGATGCTACAGAGTTTACGGTGATGAGGTTCTTCTTAATCGTACTGTTGTAACCGTTAGCATTGTATGCCTGAAGTGCTACTGTGTAGGTTCCCGGGTTTGTGTAGATATGCGACGGATTCTGTTCGGAAGAGGCGGACGGCTGGAAGCGCCAGACATCGTTCATCACGCCAATGCTACCATCGTCATATTCTCCACCTATGAGGATAATACTGCCATCAGGTAGTACTGCACTGCAATGAGCAAACCTTTCACGCCAGTCAGAAACAGGAAGTTGTCTCCATGTTACTCCCATGTCCTTTGACAGCCAAGTTTCATTCGTATTCCCGTGACTTGCCGTTCGGCCTCCCGTTAATATTATACTTCCATCGGGAAGGGCAACGCTACTGTGATCATATCGAGCCGACCATTCGGCACTCGCAGTTTGTTGCGTCCATGTTGCACCGTCGTCAGTGGAACGCCATACGTCATTGAAAAGGCCGGTCGTACTCATCCCGCCCATGAGGATAATACTGCCATCCGGAAGTACTACACTGGTATGACCCCACCGTGCTTTCCATCCAGCCTGAGCGGTTTGCATTGTCCATGTTATGCCCTTGTCAGCAGATTGCCATACGTCATTTGTTTGTCCACTACCGTTACGGCCCCCCGTCATAACGATTGTGCCATTTGGTAGTACTACGCTTGCTTGGCTGGATCGTCCCGACCACCCGGCATTCGCAGTTGCCAGTGTCCAAGTGACACCCAGATCTGATGATTGCCATACGTCATGATAGAACTGACCATCCAGACCTCCCATGACAACAATTGTGTTATCTGGAAGTACGACCCCGCTTTGAAAAGATCGTCCGGTCCATCCGGTATTTGCTGTCTGCCGGGTCCAGGTTAATCCACTATCCACTGATCTCCAGACATCAAATCTTTCCACTCCTTCTCCGGCACCCCCCACTACCAAAATGCTGCCATCAGAAAGCACGACACTGCTATGACCCAGCCTTCCCGGCCATCCAGCACTTGCATTCACAAGCGTCCAGGATTTATTGTAATCCTCGTCCCCGAAATACCATGCCCAGCCGGTTGGATTACCGCTGGACAGATCAGTGAATTTAACTTCCAGCGGAGGCTTGCCTGTTACCTTGTCAGCGGAAAAGTCGGCTGTCATGACCGGGTTTTCCCCATCGCTTGTGACGATAACATCCACTTCGTCGCTCCGGTACGTGTAACCTCCTTCAGGTCCGGTCCGGTTCTCGACCCGGATAGTGTATTTTCCTGCCTTTGTTCCGGAATCGGTCGTGAATTCAACGGTCCGGGTCCCGGAGGTCGTGGTAATGAAAGCACTGTAGTACCGGGTGCCGTTGTAGGAAGGAGCACCTGCTCCCTTGTCAGTGGCAACATCGTCCTTGATTGTCCAGCCGTTACCGTTCTTATACTGGTAGAACCCGATTGGAGAACATACCGGTAATCCTGCCGGCAGGGGATACAGCGACGGGGTGTCCTGGTATACATGGTCCTGGCAGTCAGTAATGACCGGAGGGCGGTTGCCATTTGCACCGGTCATCGTTCCTGTCCCCATCAACCAGATGTAATAGAGCGTACTTGGTCGACCGGTCACGGTAACGGAGAATGGCGTTCCCAGTACAACGGCATCCTTGTTTGCTTCAGCCCGCAGCGAATCAGTGGTAAGGGTAATCGTATACGATTGGCTGACTGTCTTCCCGGTATAATCCGCCCCGGCGTTCTTGTAATTGTCCTTCATCCGGTTGAGGGTTGATTCGGCAGTTACGGTATAGGTGCCCGCGGGATAGAAGAAATTGTAATCGCTGTCACGGAGATCGGTGCCCCAATAAACACGCGTGGAGTGTGTATTATGGAGGTTGTGACGGTAATCTTCGTTCCACACAAATGGCTGAACATCAACAAACTGGTTTGTCAGATCATATGAGGTTGTATTATTCTGGTAAAGGAAATCGTAGGTCGCCCCATTCTCGTTTTTCACTTTTATCGTTATGAATCCCTTTGTAGAATCTCCGATGTCAGGCCGGTTTGAATAGGTTGCCTGATACATGTTGGTATCGATCCGGAACGTCAGTCTCGTTCCTTGCGGAACGGATTTTCCCGATACATCCAACCCCCATGAATTAATCCCCTGATCAAGATCACAGATCTTAACATCGAGCGTCGGGTCCTGGACATTAAACACAACCTGCGAAGAACCTCCGTTCGAGAGGTCGACCATGCCGGAAACCGGATCGACAAGATACCAGTTCCCGTAATACCCGACAAAATCGGATGGTTCAACGGTGAATGATGAATGCCGTCCTCCAAGATCGATGGTTCTTGTCGGAGATGTGGTCGTGACCATTGCAGCTGATGCCCACCACCCGATCCGGGTATTGACCGGGACCATGTACGGGGTTGAACCATCGCCGTGTGCCTGGTTGAGGGCTGCGGTAATATTGAGTGCATCTTCTCCGATGAAAATCGTGGCACCCTGCGTGATCCGCTGGTAGTCGGTATTCGGAAAAAGAGTTATCTCCGTGTTTCTCCGCGAGCTCCAGATAATTTTTTCCTGGTCCACATCATCAGGGGAGATGGGGGTATTCCCTCCTTCAACGGCAACGCTCACTTCATCGGATAATGATTCCCCCTCGACCCGGAATGTATATGTAGCCGGTGGCGTGGCATTCCATGTCTGCATCTCCATTATTGCTACACCAGATTTACTGGTCGTTACTAACGCATAGTAAAAAATCTTGTCCCGTGCAGATGGGATTACGGCATCCTTGAGTTTCACCTTACTGCCATTAACATCACTTACCATGTGCGAACCGATGCCATCTAGAGCGATCGCGAACGAATCGTGAGTGACTGATGCCGATGGGAGGATAGAGGGGGGGGTTTCAGTGGTTGGGTGCGGCGGAATTGTGCCATCGTTGACAACCCAGACATAGTACTGAGTTGATGGATTGCCGGTAATCGTCAGCGAGAACCGGTTTCCCCGCACTACCGAATCCTTGTTCGATTCGAGATGAACCGATGGTGTAACCAGGGTTATCGTATATACCTGGCTGATGGTTTTTCCGGTATAGTCCGCACCGGCATTCTTGTAATTGTCTTTCATGCCATTGAGCCGGGAGACTGCACTGATGGTATAGGTCCCCGCCGGGTACAGATAATTATTACCGACATCTTTTGCATCCGTCTGCCAAGCTACATACCCTTCATCAGAGTTCCAGTAATAAGGCTGGGTCATTACGGCCTGCTGCAAGAGGGATGAAGGCACACCCCATACAATAAGACTGGTCAGGGTCGTGCCATATTCATCCTTTACGATAATATCAATATATCCGTCTGAATCCGTATGCGTGACAGGGCCCCTGTAGTGGTCATCAAGGGCTGTGTACATGTTGGTCTTTATTTTAAACCCAATTCTTTCGCCTTGCGGAACACTCCTGCCGTTCACATCAGATGCCTGATTAAAATCCCATATTACGATATCAAGAGTTGGATCGGCTGCAGTGATGACCGCCCGGGGTATCCCCCCGTTTGTCAGGTCTGCCGCCCCGGTTACATTATCAATAAGGAACCAGTTCCCGGTGTATCCGACAAAATCTGCCGGTGCAACAACGAACGACTGGTAGCGGGAGGTCAGGTCAAGGGTTCTTATCGGTGACGTTGTTGTCACCGTCATCGCCGACGCCCACCACCCGATCTGGGTGTTTCCCGGCACCGCGGATATGTTCTCGTGCTGCCCGTGCGCCTGGTTCAGGGCATGGGTGAGGTTGAGCCCCTCCTCCCCGATATAGATCGTGGCGCTCTGGTTGATGACCGGGGCGATTACCGTTGCCGATACCGGCAGGATGCACATGCAGAGCAGGACCAGTGCCGCGACAATGGTTTTTCCGTGATTTTTTACCGGAAAAAAAAGGGTATGCTGGTATTCGTACAAAAATATCCTCCAGTGAACCGCAGAAAGTATTGATCCGGTAAAAATCTGCAGGACAACCCATATTAATATAGCGAAATAATTTTTTCGAGATAATTCAGTTGAGAGGCAGTCGCAGTGATGTTTTTTAGCGTCCCTTTCAGGGGCAGGCTTTTAACAGAGTGATCTGAAAACCACAGTAGCACTCGTCGAAATCCGAAGAATCGAACGAAGTGAGATTCGAGGACGAGAAGAAGCCGTCAGGCTTCGTCGAATATGAAGAGGTTCGTTAGAATCTCGACATCAAGAAGAGCACATCAGTGCTCTTCGTAGATTTTTACCGTCACCGGCAGCACATCCGGTCGCACGTCCGTCATGAAATAGACGTAGGGCGTGACATGAACGTAATATTCGAGATACCCTTTGATCAGGTTGGAGAGCGCCTCGTTGCGGCGTGCCAGGATGAGGATGTGGACCCACTGGATGATGAGGCAGATCATGGCGATGAACCCGTACACCCACAAGACGAGGCCAATGAGAATCCAGTACACGATACGGACGAGCAGCTCGAGCCTCCCGGCTTCCTGCTCGAAGACGAAGAGCTGCTGCGGGGCAGTATGTCCTTCCGAAATACTAATCACCGATCTTTCGGTTATGCGGTTCCCGCGATAAAGCCTTCCTGCCCGCGTGCCGGCTTCCGGAGCCTCCCAAACGGGCACATGCAAGTGAAAAAAGCAGGTTCGTTTACACTAATTTTTAATAGCACCAGAACAGATGCTATAGAGCATCACGAGGGCTCGTGGTCTAGTTGGCTATGACGTCGCCTTGACATGGCGGAGGTCCTGAGTTCGAATCTCAGCGGGCCCATCATCCTTCTTTCATTCTGTTGCAAAGGAGCGGGAGCGGTTTTTCGTTGAATTAGGCGGCCGGATCCTGGTTCCGAAAATGAGACCCGCAGGTCGAAGAATTGCTCCGCAATTCTCCTCCTTCTCGTGGTCTTACGACCATTCGAAAGTCGAAGAACCCATAGGGTTCTTCTTCTCCTCGGGGTTTAATAACCCCTCGGAACTCGAAGAACGGTGGCATATTCTTCTCGCAGTTCGGGTCTTGCACCCCTCATGAAATCTAAGAACGCTGATGCGTTCTTCCCGCGGTTCGGGTCTTGGAACCCTCACGAAATCGAAGAACGCTAATGCGTTCTTCTCGTCTTCCTGGTTCTGACGAACCAGTCAGAAGTCGAAGAATTGCCTCGCAATTCTTCTCCAGCCTGCCCTTGCCTGCGGCAACGGCAGTCTTTCTAGAAAAACCTCTTCCTCCACATGAAGAGCCCGAGCAGCACCGAGATCATGACCGAGAACATGAAGATGGTCTCGAATGCAAGCGGGGCTTTTGAGAGGGGCAGGTCGTTGACATTCATGCCATAGAAGCTGGCGATCATCGTCGGGATGGCGATGATGATCGTGATGGACGCAAGGAACTTCATCACGATACTCAGGTTGTTGGAGATGATGGTGGCAAACGCCTGCGTCATCCCGTTTAAGATGTGCAGGTAGATCTGAGACATCTCCATCGCCTGCTTGTTCTCGATGATGACGTCCTCAAGGAACTCGGCGTCGTCATCGTACATCTTCAGCGGCTTGGTGCGCAGGATCCGCTCCAGGACCGCCTCGTTGCTCTTGAGCGATGTTGAGAAGTAGATGAGGCTCTTCTCCATTTCCATCATCTGGAAGAGCTCCTCGTTCTTCATCGACCGGTGCAGCTCGACCTCGATGCGGGATATCGCCCGCTCGATCTGGCGCAGGTGATACAGATAGGATGACGCGTTTCGATAGAAGATCTGGAAGAGGAACCGGGTCTTCTTCACCGTGGAGAAGTGCTTCACCTTCCCTGCAACGAAATCGTCAAGGATGGGGGTCTGGCGGTTGCAGACCGTCACGACCATGGAATCGGAGATGACGATACCCAGCGGGAGCGTCGTCAGGGTATGGATCCCCTCGATCTCGGTGACCATCGGGATGTCGAGCACCACAAGGACAACACCATCCTCGGCGTCGATGCGCGGGCGTTCCTCCTCATCGAGTGCAGCCTTCAGGAAGTCCAAAGGTACGCGGCCGGCCTCCGAAACCTGCTGGAGCTCTGTCTCGGTCGGGCAGGTCAGGCGCAACCAGCTGCCTTCGCCGGCAACGCCGGCAAGCTCCGTGACGCATGGTTCCGCATCCTTGTTTGTACGGTATATCTGGAGCATCGCAGCCGGCCTCTGCTGCCCGGCATCTGCCAGGCCCTTTACAAGCTAATGGTATCTGATATCCCATATAATCCTGCGTTCCGGTTCGCTGGAGTGCACCTGTCGGGCACTTCAGCCGGGAGGACCGCAATCACTCACCGCGGATCGCAAAGACGCGGGAGGCCTTCCGCTCATCGCGTTTACCCCCGGCAGGAAATGGAAAGGTTTACCCTTGTCCCGTACAGACACTGTAAAGTGAACGATACGGGAGTATCCAGGCAGAAGATCATCAAGTCCCTGGGACTCGTCTTCGGGGATATCGGGACGAGCCCCATCTATACCGTCGGTGCCATCCTCCTCTTCATGATGCCCACGGTCCAGAACATCTTCGGCCTCCTCTCCCTCATCACCTGGACACTCCTCATCATCATCACCGCCCAGTACATCTGGCTTGCCATGTCCCTCTCCGATAAGGGAGAAGGGGGCATCATCGTCTTAAAGACCATCCTCGACCCGCTCCTGAAGCCCGGCATCGTGGCCTCGGGAGTCTCGGTGCTAACGATCATCGGGATCGCACTCTTCATCGGCGACGGCGTCATCACTCCCGCGATCAGCATCCTCTCGGCAGTCGAGGGGATCCACCTCATCCCCGGTCTCGAAGGGACCGCCCAGATAACCCTCCTCTTCATCGCCGCAGCAATAGCCGTCTTCCTCTTCCTCTTCCAGCAGCGGGGCAGCGACCGGGTAGCCTGGGCGTTTGGCCCGGTCATGACCCTCTGGTTCATCACCCTTGCCGTCTTTGGCGTCATCTCCATCATCAGCGCACCGCAGGTGCTCTTCGCCCTGAGCCCCACCTTCGCTCTCCAGTTCCTCTTCGAGCACGGCTGGGAGTCGCTCATTGTCATGTCTGCTGTCATCCTCTGTATCACGGGGGGAGAGGCCCTGTACGCGGACATGGGGCACCTGGGCAGGGAACCGATCGTGAAGGGGTGGATGGTCGTCTTCCCCGCGCTGGTCCTCAACTACCTCGGACAGGGTGCCTATGTCCTGATGACCGACAATACCCACAACGTCCTCTTTGGCATGGTCAACCACATCAGCCCCCTCGTCTACATCCCCTTCCTTATCCTCAGCGTCTGCGCCACGGTCATCGCCTCGCAGGCAATGATCTCCGGCATGTTCTCCATCGTGTACCAGGGCATGACGACCCGGATCTTCCCCAAGATGAAGATCGAGTACACCTCCCCCGAGCTGCGGTCCCAGATCTACATCGATGCCGTCAACTGGATGCTCCTTGTCGCCGTGCTCGTGGTGATGTTCGAGTTCCAGACCTCCGAGAACCTCTCCTCCGCGTACGGCCTGGCCGTGTCGGGCGCAATGATGATCTCGGCGATGATGATGGCGCTCATCTTCCTCCTGAAACGCGACATGGTCAAGATGCTCGTTGCCGGCATCCTCATCATTATCGACTTTTTCTTCTTCCTCGCCACGCTGATGAAGATCCCGCACGGCGCGTACTTCTCCTTCATCCTGGCATCCATCCCGCTCATCCTGACGATCGCGTACATCCGCGGGCAGGACCGGCTCCACGAACTCTTGAAGCCGATCCCGTTCGACGAGTTCCTGCAGCGGTTCCGCGCGGGGTATGCAACGCTCCCCCGGATCCACGGGACTGCCCTGTACTTCATCAGCGATGTCAGGGACCTCTCACCCTACATCGGCCAGATCTTCTTCCAGAACGAGATCATCTACGAGAACAATGTCCTGGTCTGGGTGAAGATCACGGAGAAGCCGTTTGGCGTCAGTACCCTTCTTGAGTCCGGCATTGCGGATGGCCTGCAGGTATTCACCATCACGACCGGTTACATGGAGGTGATCGATATCATCTCGCTCCTCGAACACCATGGCATCGAGGGCAAGACCATCTTCTATGGTATCGAGACGATTGTCAGCGACCAGTTCTTCTGGAAGATCTACAGCATCATCAAGAAAGTCTCGCCGCCGTTCGTCCAGTTCTACACGCTCCCGACGGAGAAGATGCACGGGGTCGTGATCCGGGTTGTGATGTGAGGGGAAGAGTAAAGCCTGCTGCGCAACCCCGGCTGACCGGGCATGTGGCCCGGGCAAAAGCGGGGGTTTGCACGGGGAGCCCTCTCACCTCTCGCCGTAGATCAGCCAGACTGCATACAGCATGCAGCAGCAGGCGACAAGTAATATGAAGCCGTGGAGGTCTGCGGGGAGTGGCAGGGAGAATATCCGGAATATATCGAAGAGGATAAAGAGCAAGAACGTGGCGGCGATGAACCAGCCATAGACCTTCCTGTTCTGGACGGCAACAAGGACTGCGACAGCAGTAACGGCGACTTCAACAAGAACAGCAAGGGTCTGCAGGAGATTGGATGCGTCCATGCTATACCCGTTGAACGTTGCCCCATTTATTTCTGGTGATATATAATGGGCCTGCCGGAAGTCAGATCCCGCAGCCGGACTGACCGCCATGCCGCTCATGGTAGCGCTGGTGGTAATCCTCGGCCCGCCAGAAGTCCGAAGCCGGCTGGATGATCGTCACGATCTTGCCGAACCCGAACCGGCCTGAGAGGGCCAGGTCCTCTTTGGCCTGCCGGGCCTCTTTTGCCTGGTCCGGGTCATGATAGAAGATGACCGACCGGTAGTTCGGTCCGATGTCCGGCCCCTGGCGGTTAAGCTGGGTCGGATCATGGACCGAGAAGAAGACGGTCAGGAGCTCGCTGTAGGTGACCTTCGCGGGATCATACGTTACCCTCACCACCTCTGCGTGCCCCGTCTCTCCCGTGCATACCTGTTCGTAGCTGGGATTCTTCACCCATCCACCCATATACCCTGCAGCTGTATCGACAACCCCCGGCACCTTGCGGAACGCCGCTTCGACACCCCAGAAGCACCCGGCGCCGAATGTCGCCAGCTTCAGATCCCCGCTCTGTACGGTCACGGAACAATCACACTACGTCCTTGCACGCAGGAGAGTATAAGCCTCACGATAATGGCATGGGCGAGCCCGGACAATCCCCAGCCTTAAATTCTGCCGGCGCCAACCTTTCCTCCATGAAACGGTTATTCCGGTCACGGAGCGAGCGGGTGCTCGGGGGCGTATGTGGGGGCCTTGGTGAGTACCTGGATACGGATCCCGTAGTCATCAGGCTCCTCTGGGTCCTCCTCACCCTCATCTCGCTCGGCACCGGTCTCCTCATCTATCTCATCGCATGGATTATCGTTCCGGAGCAGGAACCCGGTGCACCCGAAGGAAGCATGACCCCATAACCGGGAATTGAAAAAAAACAGGAACCCTATGAAGATCCTCTTTGTTGTCTGCGGCGAAGGGCTCGGGCACGCGTCCCGTTGCCTCCATCTCGGCCACTACATGCAGCTGGAAGGCCATGCCGTCCATTTTGCCGGGTACGGGAAATCCTATGACTTCATGAGCCAGCACCGGTGTTCGCACCTCCACGTTGTGCCCCGGGAGGTATGCCTTGAAGGGGATGGCGGGTTCTTCAGTCTCAAAAAGACCCTCTGGTGCTCGAAATGGATCGTCATCGACATGATCCGTTCGGTCTTTGCGGTCCGAAACCTGATACGGGAGCACGGATTCGATTGCGTTGTCTGCGACACCATGTATGGGGGGCTCCTTGCATCCCGTCTGGAACGGGTCCCCTGCACGTTCATAACCAACCAGAACCATTTCAATGGCCCGAACGGGGCAACCAACCCGGTCTGGCGCGTCCTCAATTTCTTAATCCGCCGGTATCTCAAGTTTGCGGACCACGTGATTGTTCCGGATTACCCGGCGCCGGATACCGTGAGCGAGTACAATATCCGTGTCCCGAAGGGAGAGGAGAGCCGCTACTCGTTCACCGGCCCGTTCTATGACATTGAGCCTGCCCGGTATGAGTACGCACAGGAGACCATCTTCGCCAGTTTCGGCGGCGAACCCTACAAGCTCCCGATGTACCTGATGCTCAGGGGCATTGCGGACCAGCACAAGGAGTTCACGTTCGATGTCTTCTACACGGGGTCTGTTATCCCGGAGACTTCGGAAAACTTCCTCTCCCACGGGTATGTGCCGAACCTGTTCGAGCACCTGGCGCGGGCGAAGATTGCCATCGTCCACGGGGGGCTGACGACCCTGCACGAGGCGCTCCTCTTCGAGAAGCCTGTCCTGATCATCATGGACCCGAACCACCCCGAACAGCAGAACAATGCAAAGAAGATCGTGGACATGGGAGCCGGCACCGTTGTCGACGGCCGGTATGTTACGAAAGAGGTTCTGGAAGCAATGATCGAAAAGACCCTCCGCATCACCCCCCGGCCGTTCCGGGAGGTCCATGCACGGATCAATGGCCGGAAAAATGCCGCCGATATCATCCTTCAGCTCTGCCGCAACCGGCAACCTTAATATCGGACGATAGGACAAAGAGAGGATCAGACCATGACGGAACCCGGACCCATCACGATGCTCAAGGCCGGTGACGAGCTGCATGTCTGCCCGGCGTGCGGGTACGCCCTTGGTTTTCATACCTCGTTTGTCAGCGCCGCAGGCCATGACAACCCGGTGAAGTCAACGCGGGAGACCTGGCGCGTGATCCTCATCTGCCCGGAGTGCGGGGCCCGGTACGATATCGGCTGGCGCGTCTCGTTTGCCGAGTTTGAGAGCAAGTTTGTCAAAACCCCGGCAACCCCCCTTGTGACGAACATAACAAAGACGACACCTGCCGCAGCAACCCCGCAGGCCCCCGCGGCAAAGGGTCTCCTGCTGCCGGCACCCCGGGATGAGGATGAGCCCCCTCAATAAGCCCCGGCGCAGCCCTGCCGTGATGGTGGTGCACGGCCCGGAGGCCTTCGATCACGGGGACGTCGCCTGGCTCCTCGACCGCATCGCTCCCCTGCGTGTCATCGTGGCGGGTGTGATGGCACGGACCGCGGCTGAGGAGTCCGGTCTTGACGTAGAGTACGACAGCCGCCCGCCCAGTCGGGTGATCCGGGAGATCGAGGGCCCGGTCTTCCTTGCCAATCGCGGAAAGACGGCGGAGTCCGGCAAGGTCTTTGGAAATATCATTGCATCGCGCCTTCCCGGTCGCGGGCTTGTCCATGCCGAGTGCTCTTCGGGCACGGTCTATACCTGGGACAACGGTGACGCGCTGCTTGCCATGGGCCTTGCGGGCCTGACCGGATTCTCGTCGGAAGACCGGAAGAGTGCCCCTGACCCGCAGGACGGGACCCGGCTGATCCGGGGGTGCGTCCCGGGCGAACCGGTCTATGTCAACGGCATCGTCATCGG
>CAYVAQ010000016.1:51613-62419 GCA_964448885.1 uncultured Methanoregula sp.
GGGATGTGCGGCCTGCCCCGGTGCCCGATCATGAGCCGGTTCCATGCGCAGGCTGCCATGAAACCCTCGACCACCTACCAGGGGAGCTCCCCCTCGGTCTTCATCGGGAGCTACGGGTATCCCGATGTGCGGGGCGGCCCGCTCCTGGTCAACGACTCCGACAATCCCCCGGAATGGCTGAGGCACAACCTCGGGATGGATGATATCGTCGGCATCCGTGCCCGGACCATCCGGGGCAGCACCGGCCTGCAGAAAGTCGGCGGCAGCCTGCAGGAGATTGCCCTCTCCAGCATCCCGCTTGACGTGGACGTGATGTTCGAGAAGCCCGTTGCGTTTGCCCTGGATTTCGACGGCACCGTTGCGCCGGTCGGGTTCACCGGCGCGGTGAAGACGATCGATCTTGTCGGGACGGCAAAGGTCGGGAGGGCAGTTGACCGGATCACCTCCGACACGGACATCGGGGCAACCGATGCAGCCATCTGCCTTGCCGGGGATGGTGTGGACGTGTACCAGATCACCAAGCTGATGACCGCGGGGCTGCTCGGGAAGCGGCGGAAATTCGTTCCCACAAGGTGGGCGATAACTGCGGTGGACGATACGCTCTCGACCGGTCTCAAGAAGGAGATTGCCCGGTATCCGCCGGTTGACGGGATCACGCTCTTCACGGCAGAGATCTACGGCAACCGGATCGTGGCAGTCCTCATCCCCGGCGACTGGCGGTACGAGATGATCGAGGTCTGGGGGGCGCACACGCTCTGGGGCGGGGACGAGGACGTGATCGTTGAGGACCGCGAGGGCATGACCAAACACGGCTACTCCCCGATCTCGGGCGCCTACTACTCCGCCCGGCTCGCGGTCTGCGAGTACCTGAAATCGATCCGGCGCTGTGCCCGGATAATCCTCATCCGCACGGTATCATCCGAATATTGGGCGCCGCTGGGCACCTGGGTGATCCGGGAAGCGACCCGACGGGCGATGCAGACCCCACCAGTCCGGTGTGAATCTCTGGACGAGGCGGTCCGGCATGCAGTGACGATAACCGGGTCTGACCGCTGGGTCCCGCACAGCACTCTCATCCCCGAGCTTTTGACGCAGCGGACGCTGAGCCAGTTTTTCACATCTGAATAATCTCTCAACGTTAATGATGGGGGCTGATGCTCCAAGAATCCTGACGGATTCTTTTCGAGTCAATCCTCGCTGATGCGACGCTTGACTGCCCCCATACCCCCTCGGGATAGCTGCCGCCGCCCCGAAGGGCGCCCCGCGGCGGCCTCAATTACCAGTTTTTATTCGTGTCTTTTTTTTCAAGGGGGTAATACGTCGTTATCACAATTGGGGGTGCCCTAGCGGTGGGGCGAAGTCTGCGGTTTTTATCAGAACCATGCAGATTTGAAGAACACTTCCGAGTTCTTCAAAGCCCCGAGAGTGTTAAAGTATCCAGATGATTTATCCAGAGCCAAAAAGAATTCAATAAAAAAAACGTCAGCCCGCTTCTTCACGCCCGGTACGCCTGCGCCGATGTCGCCTGCCTTTTGTACCGCTCGCGGATGCTCTCGATCGTCTCAACATCCCCGATATCCTTGTCATCGCGGATGCGGACAAAGCGCGGGAACCGGAGGGCAAACCCGCCCTCGTAATTGGTGCTTGCCTGCAGCTCCGCGTACCCGACCTCGAAGACCAGGGATGGCTCAAAGCTGACCTCCTTGCCGGATTTGCTGATCACGCTCTCTTTGAGGAGCTCGTATACCTCCGCAAGCTGCTCGTCGGAGAACCCGGTTGCGACCCGGCTTAAGGGTATGAGTCTCCCGGCGTCCTGGCAGGCGACCAGGAACGAACCGAAGACGTGTGCCCGTTTCCCCTCGCCCCACTCGGCGCCGACGACCGCAAGGTCGAGCGTGTCCACCTCGGGTTTGATCTTGATCCAGTTCTTGCCCCGCTGGCCCGGGGTATAGGGCGAGGTGGGCACCTTGATCATGATCCCCTCGTGGCCGGCCGCAAGGGCAGCCTCGTAGGTCTTCGTGATATCCTCCGCATTGCTGCTCCGCGTCTGCGGGGCGATGAAGAGTTTCACCGCGGATTCGAGCCGCCTGCGCCGCTCCGCAAACGGGAGATCGATGAGCGTCTCGCCGTCCAGCCAGAGGATATCAAAGACATTGGGGACCATCTCGATCGCCTCCTGTGCCTCGGCGATGTCATGCCGGCGCCGGAACCTGCGGAGCACCGACTGGAACGGCATGGGCTTCCCGTCCCGGATCGCGATCACTTCCCCATCAAGGATAACGTCGTGATCCGTGGCGCTCAAAAGCTGCTGGATGACATCGGGGAGCGCTGCGGTGACATCCTCGAGCCGCCGGGAGTACATCCGGGCCCAGTTGCCCTTCTTGTGGAACTGGAACCGCGAACCATCGTACTTGAACTCCGCGGCGATCTCCCCATGCTCGGCGATCATGTCCGCGATACTGCCCTGCTGCGCCAGCATCATCCGTACCGGGTGGAACGGGGTGATCTGGACGCTTTGGAGAGCGTCCGGCCCCTTCTTTGCCAGCCGGGCCACCTCGCCCATGTCGTTAATCGCCTGCTGGGCATGCTCGACCAGCCCCGAATCGACCCCGAACGCCTTTGCCACGGCTTCCCGGACGCTCCCTTCCCCGACACCGATACGGAGCTCCTCGAGCATGATCCGGGCAAGGTACCTCCCTTCGAGCGGGTGAGCGTTCCCGAGGAGCTGCCGCACGGCAAGCAGCCTCTCCCGCTGTGACTTCTTCCCCTCCATATCCGCGATCCGGATCAGGGAGTTATACACCGTGACCAGTTCCAGTTCCTCGTGGAAGAAGGTCACCTGCGCCTTTACCTGGAGCAGCTCCTCGACGGCCTGTCCCACGTCGCCGGTCCGGTTGATCGCATCGATCACCCTCTCCTTCGGGATGCCGGCAACCGCACCCGTTGCCTCGTACAGCAGGTTCGGGCCGATGCCGAGTTTCCGGGAGCTCCAGTCCGCGAAGATCCGGCCCATGATGAACCGGACAAAAACGGGGAGTTCCTCTTCGGTCAGGCCCGGCAGCTCGTTGCTGATGATTGCGATCATGTCGAGCCGGCCGCTCGTCTTCTCAAGCTGTTCGCAGGCCCGGGCAAAGTCCATGAAGAGCATGATAGTACTTGCCGGAGGTTTCGCTATGGGGCTGGATTAACATTATGATCTTCCGGCCGGGCAGCGGACCCTGGGGGTGAAGGGGGGTCGGACACAGTGCAGCAGTCCGCGAACACCCTGCGGCATGCCCGGTATTCGCCCGTGTTCTGGTGGATGAGCAGGGGGCTGTACCCCGGACCGGCAGGGTCGTGACCGCGATCGGTCAGGCCCGGGCCCGCAGACCGGATAAAAAAAACACGAATGTCCCCTGCCCGACCCCCCCTTCCGCACATGCGAAAAACAGCTTCATTTCCTGTGGAGATTACGACTGATAATTTCCGGTTATCCCTCCATGGGAAGCCGAGGGGGGTCGGGCAGGGGATGAATATCAATCGCGAGGCCCGGTGCGATTGAAAAAAAATTTCCTGAACCGGATCCCGGCCGGACTACAGCCGCATCCGCTGCGGGCAGGCGTCCGTTGTCCCGCACTGGGTTGCCACAACCACCCGGCGCTCCTCAAAGAAGAGCCCGAGACCGGCGCGGGCGGAGACCATCGCCCGCTCCGGAGTATTGTTCGTCTCGCTCAGGTGCGCAAGGATGACCTCCGGCACGTCCCTGCCAAAATCGCGGAGGCATGCGGCTGCATCGGGATTCGAGAGGTGCCCCCGTTTCGACCGGATCCGGCGCTTGAGAGACTCGGGATACGGCCCGTTCGCGAGCATATCCGGGCAGTGGTTGCTCTCGAGCACGATCCCGTCGCAGTTTTTGAGGATATCGTGCATGTGCGGGGTGACGATCCCGGTGTCCGTGCAGTACCCGAAGCGCAGGTCCCCGTCGGTTATGACGAACCCGCAGGGCTCGGCAGCGTCATGCGAGGTGGCGAATGGTTCAATGACAAAATCCCCGACATGGAACGGTTCCCCGTCCCGGCAGGTATGGTGGACGAGCGGTTTTGCCGAAGTCCTGCGGTGTCCGAGGAAATCAGCCAGCGTGCCTTCCGTTGCATGGACGGGGATGCTGAGTTTACGGGCAAGGACATCGACGCCCCGGACATGGTCTCCATGTTCGTGGGTCACCAGCAGCGCCCCGATCCGGCCGGCATCGATCCCGGTACGCTCCATCCGGAGGAGGATCTCCTTTGCGCTCAGGCCGGCATCGATGAGGATGGTGCCGGTGTCGCCCTCGACCACGACACAGTTCCCTTTGCTCCCGCTTGCAAGAATTGTGCACCGCATTCCGGTACAGCATACGCTCTCCGGATTAATAGAACGGGCGGGTACGGCACGCCGCTGGCACAAAAAAGTTATTGGGTTTTTATCAGTTCGTACTCTGCAAGGACCGGCGCTATGGTCTTGGTGGACAGGCACCGCCGCAGAATATGGGTGAGTTTGCGGCAGTAGTGGATGTGGGCCAGCTGGAAGCTGACAATGAGCCCGAAACAGAAGCACGTGATGCTGATTAAGGTGTAACTGACAATGTCGACCATCGTTTTTCCTCCCCTATGTCTCCCTCTCGAGTTCGTCGACCAGCGGGATCACCGAGTCGGTGTCCGAGCATTCCTTGGCAAGGGCGCCAAACCGTTTGGTGTAATACATGATCAGGAGCTGGTACCCGAGGATCATCCCGATGGTAAAGGTGATGATCCCGATACCGACATAAATCAGCAGATCGGTAAGCATGTCAGCCATAGCGCATCTCAATGACTGTTACGGGTGCTGACAGATAAATTTATTCTCCTGTCCGGTTCCGGTCACATCCCGCGCCCGGTTTGGCCGGGCGCTCTCCGCCAGGGACCGGAGATCAGGCAATGCCCGGGCCCGGGCAACACGGCAATGATTAACTGACCGTAATTGTCAAAAAGAAGCCGTGTCTGGCATCAACCCAGCTTTCATTACCCCGCCTGCCCTACTCCTGATCAATGCAGCGCGATATCGGCATCCACATGAAAGGCGGGGTCATCACCGAGCGGGACCCGGACTTCTGCACGGTCCGGCTCCGGGCCCCTGCCGGTATATTTTCCGTTGATCAGCTCCGGGGGATTGCCACCCTGGCCAAAAAGTACGGCAATGGCGAAGTGCACGGAACTACCCGCCAGACGCTCGAGATTCCCCACATCAGGGGTGCGGATCTCAGGAACCTGGCAAAGGGGCTTGAGAAGAACGGGACACCGGTCGGTTCTGAGAAGGACGAGATTGTCAATATCATTGCCTGCCCGGGCACCGTACGGTGCAAGTTTGGCAATATCGATTCAGGTACCCTCGCAAAGAAGATCGATGCAAAGCTCTTCGGTAAGGAGATGCCGGTCAAGATGCGGATCGCCATTGCCGGCTGCCCGAATGCCTGCACGAGCCCGATGCTCAACGAGATCGGGATCATCGGGAGGGTGAAGCCGGTCCGCACAAAGGAGAGGATGTGCACCGGCTGTGGGAACTGTGTCTATTACTGCAAGGAGGACGCGATCCGGATCCGGAACGGGATCTCGGTCCTGGACGAGAGTAAATGTGTGCAGTGCGGTACCTGCGTCCAGTCATGCCATTACGACCTGATCAAACCCGAGCACCGTCATTACCTGATCACGGTTGGCGGCAGGAGAGGACGGCACCCGAAGATCGGGCGCAGCCTGCTGACGGTCGAGACCGAGGACCAGGCCATGTTCGTGGTTGAGAAGATCGTGGACTGGGTGTACCGCCGGGCATGGAGCGGGCGGCTCCTCTCCGAGCAGCTGGACGATATCCATTTCGACAAGTTCCGCGAGGAGATCCTCAAAAAAGTCCCTGATGCACAACCTGCAGCGGATGAGGGGAGCCGGCCGGCGATGGAAGTTTAAATCTGATTATTCCAGTTTTTTTCTCGAATCGTTCCGATTTCGAAGATTTCCTGAATGGAAATCTTCTCGTCCTCGCGGTTCTCCAATAATTCGGAATTCGAAGAAACCTGCGGTTTCTTCTCATCCTCGCGGTTCTCCAATAATTCGGAATTCGAAGAAACCTGCGGTTTCTTCTCATCCTCGCGGTTCTGAAGAACCTCTCGGATAAAAAAGCCACAGATGAAAAAGACCAGCCCCCATGAGGGGGGGACTGTCTTTTTTGACATGTGTGTGATTGTGAAAAATTGGTGAAGGGTATCAGATCTTCTTGTACAGGTTGCCGTACACGACAACGCCCTTCTTCTTCTTGTGGCGCTCGCCCATGTCGCCGATGAAGTGGGCGAACTTACCCTTGGTTCCGGCGACCTCGAGCTCGACCTCGCCATTGGGCTTGAAGCCGGGCATCATGACCTCGATGGAACCAAAGACGTAGATGTTGCCCTCGACCATCTGGCCGCCGAGCTTGCTTGCTGCATTGCCCCTGATGACAACCGTGCCTCCCTCGGCATGGGTCATGACATGGACATCACAGTTGCCACCGATGACGATCTCGCCGCCGAGCATGTACATGCCGGTGTCGGAACCTGCATTGCCCTTTACGGAGATCCTGCCGCCGGACATGCCTCTCCAGTCGCCGCGGTAGGCTGCGCCGAGATAGTTGCCGGCATTGCCTTCGATGGTCAGTTCGCCGCCCTTCATGGCAGTACCGGCGAATGCCGCGACATCGCCCTTTGCAAGGATCTTGCCGCCTTTCATCCAGGCGCCGACGTACTGGTCGGCAGAGCCTTCGATGACCATCTCACCGGCGGTCATCTTGAAGCCGAGGTACTTGACCTTCTTCACATCGCCTTTGACAACAATTTTCGTGTCGGCTGCAGTTGCCCCTGCACTGCCGTTGACTTCGAAGTACTTGCCAAGGGTCGAGGGATTGTTGCCCTCAAAGACCGGGAGTTCTGCGATCTGGGCTGCGTTCTTTCCGGCGAATGCATCGGGAGAGATGGTGTCTGCTTCAAGATACAGTGCAGGCGCGTTCTTCATGGTAATGGTAACGGTTTCCATCTTTTTCCACCTCAGTTGGTTGCATCTACCTCAAGGGCATACGGGTTCGGGACAAAGTGGTGCCCGAGCGCTTCGTAGTTGTTCTGGGTCATGCTGTAATACTTGACAAACTTCTCGGCAATATCGCGGGCGACCTGTGCGTTCTCTTTTGCCTTGACGTTGACCCAGAGGGTGCGCTTGTTGCCGTTTGCAACGATCTCGCCATTGTTGACGACCTGCACACCACTCTTGAAGAATGCTGCGCAGCGGCTGAACGCCTTCTCGATATCGTCGGGATTCGCGATCGGCTTGTCGGGGTTGATGTTGTAGATGGCAACGTCGGCGTCCATGCCGGGCTTGAGGCCGCCGCACATGGTTGCAAGACCGAGGGACTTTGCGGGACCTGCACGGGTCATCTGCGCGAGCTCGTAGAGCGAGATCTCGCGGTCGAGTGAGCCGATGGAAGTCTGCGAGAGGACCTTGTCCTTGTGCTTGAAGGCGTCGATCTGCTGTTTCCTGGCCTTCTCGGACATCAGCCACTTGTATACGCGGGGGTACCGGGTGAACGGTCCTGCATTCGGGTGGTCGGTGGTGATGTAGCAGCGCATCGGGTCTTTCATCATGAGCGGGATCTCAAGACCGATCGCCCACTGGATGGCGCAGACTGAGATGTTCGGGCTGTAGATGTAGGGGACGACACCGGCTGCGGTCTCGAGCTCGACATCGACATTTGCCCACTTTAAGTGGTTGAGACCGGTGAGGTGGTGCTCGAACGGGCCGTCAGCGGTCATCGTGGTGGTCTCGTCAAGGGTGACGTTACCGGTATCGATGGTGATGGTCTTGTTCTTGTTGACGTAGTCGGTGACCTCCTTGGCCTTGGACTCAAAGTCGCCCCAGTTGGTTCCGCCATAGGAGTGGAACTGGGTGTGGGTGAGGTGCAGGACCTGATCACGGCCGAACTTGTTCTTTGCCTTGAGGCCTTCGGTCAGTCTCAGGGTGTCGAGTGTGGTCTCGTAGCACCCGGGGTTCCCGAGGTTGTTGGGGTGGATGTGAACCGAGTGCGGGAGGCCGAGATACTCGTTTGCTTCCATCAGGCCCCTGACAATCTCGGCAGGGGTGATATCGAAGTACGGGACGGGGTCGTTCACGGTGAGACAGTTCAGTCCCCAGCCCCATGCTTCGGTGCCGCCCGGATTGACGACCTTGATGGCATAGCCCTTGGTGACGTTGAGGAGCCACGCAATATAGGCTGCAGTGTTCTCAATCTCCTGGTTCTTGAGGTACTCGAGGACGAACCAGTTGTTCCCGAAGACCGGGAATGCACCCTCGTCGATGATGGGGGTGTCGCGGATCTCCTCGTGCACATGGCGGGAGAACAGCGGGGGCATTGCTGCTTCCATGGCAACGCCGAATCCCATCTTGGCATACTCGTAGCCGGTCTTGAACGTGGTCGGGATCGAGGCCCCGCCACCCATCCGCTCCATGCCTTTCGTGGGCGTGCAGCTGAAGAGCTTGTCCTCGGGCCGGTAGATGCGGCCAAGGTTGACCTTCGGGCCGGCAACGTGGGCGTGGATCTCCACGGCGCCTGCCATGACCGTCTTGTCCTTTGCGTCGATTACTTTTGCGGAGGAGCCGACCTTATCGACGATCTTGCCGTCTTTGATACAGACATCCTTCTTGTCACCCTTGATTCCCTGGACCGGGTCAAAGACGTGACCGTTCTTGATAATATATTCTGCCATGTTATGCTACCCCCTTGAGTTTTTTCAACCGGTCAAGGACCATGGTGAGGAACTCCTGGTCCGTGAGCATGCCCACGGGAGGCTCGACGACCTTGCGGCAGTCGATCGGGACATTGTCCATACGGTAGCAGTTGCCGCCACACTCGACGCCGTTGAAGGCAACGGGTACGTGGAGCTTGGAGACACCGCTTGTCGGTGTCATGTGCGGGTCGATACAGACCGAGTCGACCTTTGCAATGCCTTTGACGGCGCTGATCGGGAAGTGGGCACCGGGATCGCTGCCAATGGTGAACATTGCGTCGACTTCACCGCGGGTGAGGAGATCGACCGAACTGGAGTCGCCCGGGTTGTAACGGGCAAAGCCGCGGGTCAGGTCAACGGAGTACGGGAACCCGAACTGCCATGCGAATACTTCGCCGGAGCCGGTAACGTTGTAGTGGCCCCGCATCGGCATGATCGAGTATTTCGTGTGCTCATTGAGGTCTTTGGTGAGCGCGATTGCCGCGTCAATGTTGTGGTTCTTGGAGAGCGACTGGGTGACACCCATACCGAAGAAGATGATGCCAAACCGGCCGCTCTTCATGATGTCGGCGACTTCGCGGATCTTCTCTGCCGGGATCCCGGCAACGGAGTCGGGGAGCCATTCGCCCCTGAGAGCGACACGGAGGGCATCAAGGAGTTCGTAGTCACGGCCCTGCTGGATCTGCAGGTGAACATCGGCCATCTTGGCGGTGTCAGTGCACCGGGGGTCGACAACGACCATCTTGCGGCTCATCTGTCCCTTGCCGGTAAAAAAACCACGGGGGAAGATGGAGTACCGGGACATGTGCCGGGGGTGGGCGTGTGCCGGGTTGCAGCCCCAGAAGATGACGCGGTCGGCACGGTTCTTGACCTCTCCGAGCGTACATGACGGGAGACCGATGTCCTGTACGGCAATGAGCGTGGTACCGTGGCAGACTGCTGCCGTGTTGTCACAACAGGACTTTGCAACCTCGGCAATCTCGTTGCCGATGCTCTGTGCCTCGCAGTTGGTGGAGGACCAGCCGTACATCAGGGGCTTTTTGGCCTTTGCGAGCATCTTCGCGGTATAGTCGGCTGCCTCGTCATAGCTGATCTCCTTCCAGCTGCCGTCAGCCTGGCGGAGCCGGGGCTTCGTGACCCGGTCAGCGGACTGGGAGTGGAGGAACTTCTCGGTGCCGATGACACAGGCATTTGCTACTTCAAGGAGCTTCTTGCCGTCATCGGATACCACGACTTCAACATCGTCGCAGAGGGTGCCACAGAACGGGCATATTACATCCGTAATCGTCCTGGTCATCCTACGATCACCCCGCAGTTCTTCTGCACGAGTTCGATCCCGAGGAGGACCGGCTCATTGATCGCAATCTCAACCGTGACGGGCGTGCCCTTGAAGGTTGGCATGCCGGTCGAATAGGTGTTGGGGTTGATAATCGAGTTTGCCCAGGGGCCCATGGGGATGAAGGCAACACCCGGATGGGGTCCCTGCGTTGCTTCGACAGCTTTTACGACGACGCTGCCGTACTCGCTCGTGACCTTCACGTTGGTGTTCTTCCATGCTCCAAGCTTCTTGAGATCCGCGTTGTCCATCTCGATGATGCCGCAGGCGGTGCGGTAGGAGGTTTTCTCCTTGCCGCTCTCGATCGCAACACCCTGCTGGATGGTCCTGCCGGAGATCAGGTTGACCTTGATTGAATTCGCCATAGTATTCCTCACTTCAGGCCTCGGTCGGTGCCATCTCTCCCTTGCCGGAGAGGCGGATCACGTCCATCGGGCAGGCATTCACGCAGACACCGCAGCCGGCGCAGAGTTCGGCCTTGACATCGAGATGGATGGACTTGCCGTTACGGACTGCATAGATCTTCTCCTTTGTTGCGGGGTCGATCGTATACAGTTCGAGTGCATCAACCGGACATGCAACGACACAGTTGCCACAACCGGTGCATTGCTCCATGTTAATATGTACAGAAAACGCCATGCGTATCACACACTTGTCGTCGTAAGTTGAAGGTTAC
>CAYVAQ010000017.1:0-54793 GCA_964448885.1 uncultured Methanoregula sp.
CTTTGCGCGTGGATCAATAAACAATCTTTAATAACAAATCGAGCAATTGAGTTTCTTACTCAACGGTGCCGGGAGAGCCCGGCAGGCAAAGGCAGGCCTGAATCCTGATGGCGACCCTCAATATATTTGTCGAGCGCGAGGAGAGTCTCTCCAACCTCTGGCTCTTTATCGTCATCAACACAACCGTTCTTGCCCTCCTCATCAACATCCTCTCGCTCTATTATGGCAACAACGACGTTGCCCCCAACCTCTTCTACATCCCGGTCGTCATCGCGGCATACTGGTACCCGAACCGCGGCCCGATCTTCGCCGTCCTCATCTCGCTTGCCTACATGGCCCTTGTCTGGTTCTTCATCGGCCAGGACATCGCCATGCTCGTCTCGTCCTCGGTCATCTGTTACGTCCTGATCGGGGTCTCGGTCGTGGTCTCGAGCCTTGCCACCCACATGCGCCGGAACGAGGTGAAGTACCGCAGCCTCTTCAACCATGCGCAGGCAGGGGTCGGTCTTGTCGAGAGGAATACCCTCGCGCTGAAGGAGGTCAACCACCGGTTCGCCTCGATGCTGGGGTATACCGAGCAGGACCTGCTGAAGATCCCGTTCGGCGAGTTCTTTGCTGATATGGGCAAGAAGGACCTCTTTCTCCAGCAGCTCGAACGGGGGGGGAGCATCGAGAACTTCGAGGCCCGGTTCGTCACCCGGATTGACGGGAACCGCTGGGTGCTCCTCTCGGCTGGCAGGATGCCTGACGATCATTTTGTCGTGAACGTGGTCGATATCACCGAGCGCAAGCGTGCGGAACTTGCCCTGCTGATCCGCGACCATGCCATCAGTTCTTCGATCAATGCCATCGCCATCCTTGACTTGGACTACAAGATAACCTATGTCAACCAGTCCCTGCTCCGCCTGATGGGGTATCACCACGAGCAGGAGTTCATGGGGAGGACCATCGCGGACTTCGTCAGCTCGTTCCACCGGTTCGCCATTGTCCGGGAAGCGATCGAGCGCAACGGGAGCTGGTTTGGGGAGATCACCCTGCTGAAGTACAGCAAGAACCCGTTCTATGTCCTGCTCTGGATGAACAAGGTCAGCGATGACAAGGGCGAGCCGATCTGCATCCTTGCATCGTTCATCGACATCACCGACCGCAAACAGATGGAGATGGCAAAGCGCAAAGCGCTCGAGCAGATCGAGAAGAACATCGAGCAGTTCGCGGTCCTCGGCGACCATATCCGCAACCCGCTGGCGGTCATCGTGGGACTCTCGAGCCTTGCACCGGGTGACCTGCCGGACCGGATCATCCTGCAGGCAAAGGAGATCGACCGGATCATCACGCAGCTGGACATGGGCTGGATAGAATCCGAAAAGGTCCGGGACTTTATCCGGAAATACTACCAGGTCGGTACACAGGACGCGGATGTCCTGCCTGAAGAGGATGAGACCGAACTTCCCGGTGAATACGGGAAGATGTGATCCTTCCGGTTTCCTGGAGCTGATATTTTCAAATGGTCTGGATACGCTGTAAAACCGGGGAGTTCCTGGACCCGAAGAAGATCCGGTCGATCAAGGTGCTGCCCTGCACGGGTTCCCCGGGGGAGATCGAGATCTTTGCCGAGTACGGGCATGACCGGTTCCTGCTCTTCCGGACAACCGATGATGCGTTAACGAAGCTGGGGTTCCAGAAGAACAAGGGGAAGTTCGCCAGCATCATCAGCGAGATCTCAAAGAAGCACCAGGAGGAGAAGCACATCACGTACGAGGATATCTTCACGCTGATGCTTGAGGATGTGGAAGAGCCGGACGTGTGAACCGGGAATTAAAAATCGCGACTCGTTTGAAGATGAAAACGATCTCTGATTTTTCCGGAAAGTTTTTAATCGCGATCACTGTTGCGATTTCAAAATGAAAACCGGAGATCGATTTTTTAAATGCGGGAACTGCCTGGCAGCTCCCGCAAGTGGGTATCAAAATACCCACAAAATAAAAACACGATCCGTTTTCTCAAAAAAAATCGCGGATCGATTGAGAAAAGTTAAGCTGATCTTGATCAGCACGATCTGTCATTGTTCCGTCTGATGAAGGATCGTGGTGCGGATTTTTCAATCGCGATCCGGTTATGAAATGCAGGATACTGCAAAGCAGTTCCTGCAAGCGGGTATGCAATACCCGCTAATGAAAATCAGGGATAGATTTTTTCGAAAAAATCGCAGAGCGTGTGAAAAAGAAAAATCGATCTCTGAATTTTCCGGAAGTTTTTGATCGCGATCACTGTTGCGATTTGAAAATAAAAACCGGAAGTTGATTTTGTGATGATGAACGTGATCATGTATTGAAAAAAAACGAGCGAGTGCCCCCCAACCCCCTCCCTTCCCGACTGCCGCCACGGGCAGGCATTCGGGAAGGCGGGGGAGAATCGTTGACAGGAAAAAGAATCGAATCATTTTATGAATTTTTACTCAATGAGGCCGCCGCGGGGACAGCCGCAGGCTGTGGAGAAGTGATAACTTCGACTCGCCCTTCGGGGTCCGAGTGGTTCATCAGAACCATGAGGAAGAGAAGAACCATCAGGTTCTTCGACTTCGGCGGCTCCCCTCGCTCCTGGGGGTATGGGGGCATCAGCCCCCATCGTAATTCGTTAAACACCCGCCCGTCTTCACGGAATACTCCCGGGCTAACCCCTGCACTAATCGGTGGACACCCCCCGCCACCGTCGGAGACTGCAAAACGGCCCCCTTCCAAAAAGCCCCTCTCCGACGTGAAACGAGCTTCTGAACGCTCCCCCAATTATATAGTGTGGATCTGTCCACCGCGACGTTACCGATCTATAGGTACCTGCCACAAGGAGGTTTACGCACATTCTTAGTGGGGGTTTTAGAGGGGGTTTTGGGGAGGTAATACGTCGGACACCGACAGTGGACGGGGCATTTAAAGGGTCGGTTTTCTCCTGTTTACGTGACCGTGCCAGGCAGTTTTTCCATGACGGGAACCGGCAGACTGGAGAAAAAATAAAAAAATCCCCCCTCAAAAAAGAAAAAGCCCAAAAAATTTTCCAAAAAATCGGCAAAAAAAAAATTTAGAATTTCGTGGACCGTTTCGGAAAAATTATTTCCCACTCAGCCGCTCGTTGAGCTTCCGGATCTGGTCCCGCAGCGCAATCGCTTTCTCGAAGTCCAGGTTCTCCGCTGCGTCCCGCATCTGCTTCTCGAGGTCGATCACCACGTTCGGGATATCGGTCTTCGGGATGTGCTTCGTGTCCTTCACATCGACCTCTTTCTCCTTGACCGGCTTGATGATGGTCTGCGGGACGATGCCATGCTCCTTGTTGAAGGTCATCTGCAATTCGCGCCGGCGTTTCGTCTCAGCGATCGCCTTCTTCATCGAGTCGGTCATCGTGTCGGCATACAGCACGACCTTTGAGTTGACATTCCGGGCAGCCCGCCCGATGATCTGGATGAGGCTCCGGGTGTCGCGGAGGAAGCCCTCCTTGTCCGCGTCAAGGATCCCGATGAACCCGACCTCGGGGATGTCGAGCCCTTCCCGCAGGAGGTTGATGCCCACCAGCACATCGAACTTGCCAAGGCGCAGCTGGCGGATGATCTCGCTCCGCTCCAGCGTCTCGATCTCGGAGTGGAGGTAGCGGGTCCGGATCTTTTTATTGGCAAGGAATTCGGAGAGTTCCTCTGCCAGCTTCTTCGTGAGCGTGGTGATGAGGACGCGGTCGCCTCTCGCGATCGTCTTCTGCACCTCCGCAATCACGTCACCGGTCTGCCCCTCGATCGGCCGGACCTCGACCTCCGGGTCCACGAGCCCGGTGGGCCGGATGATCTGCTCGACCGCCTTCCCGCTCTTTTTGAGCTCGTACTCGCCCGGCGTTGCCGAGACGAAGATGACCTGCCCCATGTACTGCTCGAACTCGTGGAACTTTAAGGGGCGGTTGTCGTACGCGCTCGGGAGCCGGAAGCCGTAATCGATCAGCGCCTTCTTGCGCGACCGATCACCATTATACATGCCGTGGAGCTGCGGGATCATCTGGTGGCTCTCGTCGATGATCATCAGGAAATCGTCCGGGAAATAGTCGAGCAGGCAGTAAGGCTTCTCGCCGGCTTTTCTCCCGTCGAAGTGGCGCGAGTAGTTCTCGATCCCCTTCGTTGACCCCGTCTCCCGGATCATCTCGATATCATACCGGGTCCGCTGCTCGAGCCGGTGCGCCTCGATGAGCCCGTGCGTGGGGAGGACTTCGGCGAGCTCGTCCTGGATCGATTTGATCGCGCCCTCCCTCGCGCTCTCCGGGGTGACGAAGTGACGGGCGGGATAGACGTAGAAATATTTCAGTGCCTCTATCCGGGCACCGGTGTTCTTGTCCACCTCGCTGATCCGCTCAATCTCGTTGCCGAAGAGCTCGATCCGGATGATGTCGTTGAAGTACCCCGGGATGAAGTCAATGGTATCGCCCTTCACCCGGAACCGGCCCGGCATCAGCTCGACATCGTTCCGCTCGAACAGGATGTCGATGAGCCGGCTCATGATATCATTGCGTGATATTTTCTGGCCAACGCTGAGCTCAAAGCCCATGTTCCGGAAGTTCTCCGGGTTGCCGAGACCGTAGATGCACGATACGCTCGCGACAACGATCACGTCCCTGCGGGTCGAGAGCGATGCGGTTGCAGACAGCCGGAGCATCTCGATCTTGGGATTGATGGCCGAGTCCTTCTCGATATACTGGTCCTTTGCCGGGATATAGGACTCGGGTTGGTAGTAATCGTAGTACGAGACGAAATATTCGACACGGTTGCCCGGGAAAAAGTCGCAGAACTCCGCGTAGAGCTGGGCGGCGAGCGTCTTGTTGTGGGCGAGCACAAGAGTCGGCTTCTGCGCTGCCGCGATCACGTTGGCCATCGTGAAGGTCTTGCCGGAGCCGGTCACGCCAAGCAGGGTCTGGTATTGTTTGTCGTCCTCAATCCCTGTGATCAGCTCATTGATCGCTTCCGGTTGCGAGCCGGCCGGGGCGAAGCTGGAGACGAGCTGGAATTCTGTCACGGTGCTTAGGATCTTGGAGTGTGATATAAAAAGGAATGGGGATGCGGCAGGAAAGTGAAGAAGGTTTCTCCGGTCCCGTGCTCACAGGACTGCAATTATTTACCCAGCAGGTTCCGTACTGCCAACGCAAGTGGCGGGAGATCGTTTCTGATAGTCTCCCACAGGATCATGGTACTGATGGAGAAATAGCCGTGGACCATCTTGTCCCGCATACCGGCGAACTCTTTCCAGGGGATGTCCGGGTACTGTTCCGTTACTGCCGGCGGAAGTTTCTTGACGGCTTCTCCGAGGATTACAAAATTCAGGATAACTGCTTCGCGGGTCTTCCGGTCTTTTGCGAAATCCTCGAAGGTCATGTCCCGGGTATAGGAAATAATGGCCGAAATTGCATCATCGATATCGGAAAGGTAGAGTCTCTCCTCCCGTTCAGACATAAATGACCTCGGCAAGGATGCCGTCACGGATTGCCGGCTTCAAAGAATCGGCAGTCACAAGGTCGACCTGCCCGCCCAGTTTTTCCGAGAGAAAATATTCAAGCCGCATGAAGGTGACAAAACCCACCGGCCGTGCAAACTCCACCAGAAGATCGATATCGCTCTGTTCAGTCTCTTCGCTCCGGGCTACCGAGCCGAATACCCCGATTGTTTTTACAGAATAATCCTTCGCAACTTCGCCTTTGATCTTCTTGAGTGAGTCAAGGACTTTCTGTCGGGTGCTGTTCATGAGCGTTCCTCATGTAACGTGAGTCTCGGCTCATTAATAAATATGCCAGTGGGCAGGAGTGTCGGCAGGGTATTTATTTCCCGGTCGTTCCGGCAGGTGTCTTCCCCTTCCCCTTTTTCCGGGTCCGCACCTGCAGAGTTTCATCGGCCCGGAACCGGACAATCTCCGCGATAAGATCGTATGGAACCGGCTGCCCGCGGGGGAACTGCACGGTCCCCTTGCTCGTCTTGTACGGCGCAAGGGCTGTCCTGAACCTCTCGATGCCGGAGGGTGTCGGGAAAAAGCCAGTATGGTCTTTGAATGCCGCGAAGTGGACCAGGTTCTGACCATTCAGCCGGAAGGTCGGGATGCCGTACCGGATTGCCTCTTCTGCCCCGGGCGCTGCCTGGTGAATCGTGGCCCGGATTTTTTCAAGAATATTTCTGGTATCCTCCGGGAACTGTGCGATATACGCATCGATGTCCGCGTACGTTTCCGTAATAATCGTGCTCCGCGTCCGGTGCCGGCATGGCCAGGCCGGTATATCTGATCGGATGTACTGCCCGGTCGGGTATAGAACTTGCGACCATGACCATCCCCTTACGATCCCGGGGATTACGGCACCGGAAATACCGGGAGCGGGATAGCCCCTCCCCGCGCCGGTCTTTGGTGAGAGAATCCGGTATTTTACAACCCGCCTTCCGGCTTTGGCATCGTTGGCAGCATGTAACGCAGGTGCCAGAAAAGGAGCCCGAGTATGATACTGATGAGGACCGTATACCAGCCGAATTCTCCGACCATGGCTGCGCCGGCCTCGGTTGTTGCCGTGATCGCAGGATAGAACTGCTGGATGAAATAGTTCCAGAACCCGTGGAGGATGGCGGCTGGCCAGACACTGCCGGACCGGAGCCGGATCCAGGCAAAGATCGTCGATCCGCCAACCATCGAGAGGAAGAACGTGACAATAGAGAACCAGAGCGCTCCCGATCCATGGTATGACCCGAAGACCATGATCGGCAGGTGCCAGCACCCCCAGATGAACGCGGAAAGGAGTGCGACCTGTGTGAATCCGGTAAACCTCCCGAGTTCGGGAACAAGGAGGCCCCGCCACCCGATCTCCTCGCCCGTTGCCGAGACGATGTTGGTACATATCCCGAAGAGGATAGTCCCAAGCACCGGCAGCGTGAGCATGGCAGCGGCTTTATCCGGCAGGAACGGTGCCGTGCCGGTGCTCCATGCAGTACCGAACATCACCAGCCCGACTGCGATTGGGATGAGCATCGCAAGAAACCACCAGCGAAGTTCGCCGGGACGGAACCCGAACCCGGTGAGGTTTCGCTGGAAGAGGAGCCTGGTTCCGACTGCTGCAACCGCGGGGCACCACATGAGGAGGAATCCTGAGTACCTGAGGAGGCCGGAGTTGGCTGCCCACGGCGGCTGTGCAATAAGGAGATACCAGAAGACTGCAGAGAGCGCGAACGTAAGGAGGAGGTAGGCGCAGACAACCTGTTTCGGATCGGTTGTAAGTGGGGGATGGGCCGGTTCTGCCATAGGTCTCCTGTGGATCATAGGACATCGTTATTTTATCGCAATGACATGAGCAAAAAGGGTCGCAATAATCCGACCCGGCTTGCACGCTCACCAAGGATAAAAAGGAGTTACCGTTTCCACACGGGCGTTCAATCAGCCGCCGCCCGCGTCATCGGGCAGACATTGCAGCCCGCCATCTCGCCGAAGCAGAAGAGGAACCGCTCCCTGATGGTCCGCGGGAGCTTGTCCTCGTGGATCGGCACGAAGCCGAACGTCTTGTAGAACTGGATGAGGGCGAGCGTCGAGTGGATGAAGATCTGTTCCTTGCCGCACCCGTCCATCAGCGCCTGGACGGCGAGCCGTGCATACCCCTTCCCGCGGTGCTTCTCGGATGCGAAGACACAGTCCATCTCGAGCCCGTCCGGGTGCCGGGTGCACCGGGCGGTTGCCGCAAGGCTCCCGTTCTCGAAGACGCCAAAGACCCGCTCCTCCGGCATATCGTTCTTCTGCCCGCGATACTCCTCCCATAACTTCTCCGCGAGCCTGAACTCCTCTTTCTTCAGTTCGCGGACCTCTACTCCGGGTCGCTGTTCTGCCATGTGTAACGGTGAGTGGTTGACGCCGCTCGTATATGAGCGTGCCCTTCAGGATCCGGCTATCCCTTTATTGATTGAAGGACAATCCGGTAGAAAGGTATTGGTTTATGCCCCGCCCGCCCCGACTCACGACAACCCTTGGCTCCCTGCAACTGAAGAACCCCTTCATCCTCGCATCGGCTCCCCCGACCGCCTCGGTCGAAGGGATCCGGCGGGGGTTCCGCGCCGGCTGGGGCGGTGCGGTCATCAAGACGATCCACGCGGACGGCATGGATATCCAGGATGTCTCCCCGCGGTTCAGTGCATGGAAAGGGACGGACGGCAGGCTCCTCGGCTTTACGAACATCGAGCTGCTCAGTAAAAAGAGCATCGCGTACTGGGAGACCGGCATCAAGGCCCTCAAAGACGAGTGCCCCGATCATATCCTGATCGCGAGCATCATGGGCGGCACGGACCCGGCGGGCTGGCAGGATCTGGCCGGGCGCGTGCAGGATGCCGGTTGCGATGCCATCGAGCTGAACGTCTCCTGCCCCCACGGCATGCCCGAGGCCGGGCTCGGTGCCGCGATCGGCCAGAATCCCGAGCTGGTGGAGAGTCTCACCCGGTGCGTTGTCGCTGGTGCAAAGGTTCCGGTGTACGTCAAGATGACGCCGAACATCACCGACATCACGCTCCCTGCCCGTGCGGCTGCCCGGGGAGGGGCGGCAGGGATCTCGGCCATCAACAGCGTCCAGGTAATCTTCGGTGTGGATATCGAGTCCTTCGAGCCCCAGCCGTCGGTTAACGGCCAGGGCACGCACGGCGGGTATTCCGGGCCGGCAATCAAGCCTGTCGGCCTTGAGCGGGTTGCGACAATCGCACAGGCAGTCCCGCTCCCCATCATGGGCATCGGGGGGATCAGCAGCTGGCAGGACGCGGCCGAGTACCTGCTGCTCGGTGCGTCGGCAGTCCAGGTCTGTACCGCGGTGATGTGGGACGGGTACGGGATCGTGAAGGAGATGAACACCGGTCTTTTGCACTACCTGGAGCAGAAAGGGCTCGCATCGCCCGATGAGTTGCGGGGGAGAGCGCTGCCGCGGCTCACCAGCCACCAGGCGCTCGACCGCACCGCCCGCATCCGTCCGGTCCTTGCCCGTCCGGGCGCATGTGACGGGTGCGGCCGGTGTGTTGTTGCCTGCCGGGATGGCGGGTACCATGCCATACGGCTCAGCGGGAAGAGCCCGGTCTTTGACACGGCATCCTGCGACGGCTGCGGGCTCTGCATCAGTGTCTGCCCGAAAGGTGCACTTGCTGCGGCGTGCTACCTGGGGTGAGGGCGACCTCTTCACCTGCATTTTTTGGCCAGTTGATCCATTCCCGGGGAGGTCCGGATCACACGAATCCGGTTCTTGTACAAAAGCCCGCAACCCCGGTATACCGGAACAGGGCAGGATATTATATAGAAGCCGGCCACCCGGGCGGATCGAAATTTTTTTTTCTCCTGGCCATGAAAAAAGGGTATGCACCGGGTCCTTCTTGCCTGTCTTGTAATCATCGCGGTCTTGGCTCCCGTTTCCGCGTTTGTCGATCGCAACGGCATCACATCGGCTGCACAGTTCCGCGATTATGTCCCGGCATCGTACCTGAAATCTGCCGGTATCACGGACAACATGCCGGTGGATGCGGCCCTTGACAAGTATATCACATACGCGCTCAGCTTCTCTTCCCCTACTGCCTACGCGTATATCTCCCAGCTCTCAAATCCCGCCGAGGTGAGGATCCACGCCGGCGGGAGCACAACCTCTGCATCGCGGGGGGATGTGGTTGCCGAGGGATGGAACATCGAGGTTGGCGATGGTGTCCGTGTTGCCATACGCTACCCGGGCGACGTCCTGCATACAATAACCGGGCCCTATACTTATACCGTTCCCGCGTATGGGCAGTGGGGTTCGAGTGCCACGTTCGGCACAGCCCCTGTTGGGACATCCAGCAGGGCGTACAGCACACTGCCCGACACCTCAGGCTATTCTATAATAAAAAGGACCATTGACTGCCGGGGCCACCTGCCCCAGGGTGCATTCATGGTGTCAAAAGTATCCGGGACAGTATTTGCGGTTCATTACACTCAAAACCCCCAAGAAAAGGACTATTTTGCGATCCAGGTCCCGGCAGGGACTACGACATCCTTTGGCGATCATGTCTCGATCATCACCGGCCCGAAATCGTCTGTTCTCGTCGAGGAGGGGCTGGATATCATCGCGGTTCCTGAAAAGACCATATTCGAACTCAGTCCACGGTGGACCGAGTGCGTGATGGAGGAGGATGCATCCAATAAACCGACCGGCCTGATGCGGGAAAAATCATTCCTTGACTCCATCCTCTTCACCATTAATAGCTTCGGGGCAAGCATCCAGGAGAAGGCCTTTGAGATTATCCGGCCGACAACGGTTGCCGGGGTGAGGGGCTGACTGCCGATCCTTTTTTGTATAGTCTTGCAGCATGCGATTACAATTCCAAAAACGATAATCTGCAATGATGATGGGATCCGGCTCAACTTTTTTCCTTGAAAGATGATGTGGCAGCAATTCCTGCCCGTCACCGGGATCATGATACTATTGAGCCCCGGGCATTCTCCCCTTGTTTACTTGCAAAAGCCTCCGCGTTCGCAAGGTCGCCCGCATCCGGCCGGCCCTTGTTGATCCCGCCAAAATATTCCAGGAAGCTGTTCGTGTTCCATCCTGCGCAGCCGAACTCCCCGGTGACGGTGTACCCTTTGAGCCTGAGTTTCTGCCGCATCTCTGCGTGGTTCTTCTCAATGAATTCCTGGTCCGCGATGAAACCCGGGGCCCCGTACGTCGAGAAGAGGAAGGCGTTCTTTCCTGCTGCAAACGAGAGCCGGTCCGCAAGGGCGAGCATGGGCGGGCCGAAACTCGCGCTGTAGATCCCCGAGCCGAAACCGATCAGGTCGTACTCACCGAGTTTCTCCGGCAGGATTTGGTCCGGTGTCATCACTTCGGCACCGAGTACACCCGCAATGGCCCTGGCGATCTTCTCCGTGTTCCCGTGGTGGTACGAGAACACGATGACCAGGGACTTTACCGGTTTTGGCGGTTTGTGATCCTCTGCAGTTGTTTCCATCTTCTCACGCTCCTCTCCTATTTCCCGCCTGCCAGCTCATCAGCCCATGCCCGGTTCGCCCGGAGGGCGCAACCCCCTTCCGATTCTGTCAGGACTGCCGGGTTCTCGCGAAGCCGGCCGAGCAGCCGGGACCTGAGAGCATCTTTGAGCGGCATTTCGGCAAGGCTGGCATCCGAGTATGGCGCCGCAGGGCAGGGCTCGAGATCGCCGGACGGGCTGACATGCACAAAGCCCCTGCCGGCGGCAAGGCAGCCCCCGTACACATCCTCGTCGCCCGGGAATCCGATGAAGAGGGCCGTAAATTTCCGGTTGAAGTCCGCGAGCACGATCTGCAGGGTCGCTTTCTGTTCATGGCTCAGGACCAGGCGCTCTGTCCCGGGCTGCATGGGCACGTACTCGACAAAGGCAAAGACCCGGGCGCCACAATCCAGCATCTGCCGGATGAACGCCTCGTCCGTGACCCGCGGGTAGTTCTCGTTCGATGTGGTAACCGAACAGCCAAAGAAGATGTCCTGGCTCCGGAGCCGGGCACAGGCTGCGAGCAGGCGGTCATAGACCCCGTTCCCCCGCCGGGAATCGGTATCCTTTCGGAAGCCCTCGAAGCTGATGACCGGCACGATATTCCGGCATCCGGCGATCTCCGCCGCAAGCACCTCATCGACCAGGAGGCCGTTGGTGAAGACCGGGAAGAGGATCCGGGGATGTGCCCGTGCAAGGGCAAGGATCTCGTCCTTCCGTACCAGCGGCTCGCCCCCCGCGATGACGATGACCGATACGCCAAGCTCTGCGGCATCGCCCACGACCCGGGTGAGGACGGCCGGACTCATCTCCGCTGCAGGCTTCCCGCCCCGGCCATGCATGTAACAGCCGGCGCAGGCAAGATTGCAGCGCGAGGTGATGCTCACGATCATGACCGGCGGGACGAGGAGCCCGTTCTTTTCGTGTTCTGCCCGCACTGCCGCAGCCTTCTTCTGGTGGTGGAGGACGATACTTGCCGGGATGAGGAGCGCCGGGTCAGCAGCGATGAGCCGGACCGCCTGCCCGATCGTCTCCGCGATGGTTGTATCGAAGGTCTTCCGGTACTGGTGTGAATCTGGTTCCATGCGTGTATCCTTCTTATCAGGTGTCCTGCGATCCGTTCCCCGGTGATCCCCTGCAGCGGGCCTTTGCTGCGCTGACCGCCCACCCGAGCAGTGCCCCGAAGATGATGGTGAATGCAAAGGCACTTGCCGCAAACTTGCAGGAGCCTGCGATCATCACGAAGAGGGCGATGTCCGGCAGCTGCGCCGGCCAGGCAAGGAGCATCGCGATGATCCCGAGGTTCTCGCAGTAATCGCAGATGCCGCCGATGAGGGGTACAACATTGAGCCGGTGCCACCCGCTCTCCGCCGGGAGCCAGCGGTGCAGCAGCCACGTGATGACGAACGCGTACGCAAGGGCGTAGACCGCGGGGAGGATGAGATCGAGCGGGATGATATGCGTCAGTTCGAAGGAGCGGCCTGCCTCCCCCATCGCGGCAAGGTGGGCGTACGCCTGCTCCGGCGAGTAGAGGAACTCCA
Organism: uncultured Methanoregula sp.; assembly: GCA_964448885.1. Lineage (GTDB taxonomy): Archaea > Halobacteriota > Methanomicrobia > Methanomicrobiales > Methanospirillaceae > Methanoregula. Next base: position 12,541 of record CAYVAQ010000017.1, read on the forward strand.
TGTCCAGGATCCCGATCCCGCCGGTGATCGATTTGAGCTCGGCGATGCCGAACGGCCGCCCGTTGATGAGATACCCGAGGATGAAGAACGCGATAAGGGCGGCAAGGGCGCGGGGCCCGGTGGTGATGGCGGTGATCCGGTCCGAGACCCGGTCAAGGATCCGCTCCCCGCGTCCCGCGTGGATCACTTCGGTTCACCACGCTGGACGAGCATGTCCATCAGGTTGACATCCGGGTGGTGGTACCGCGGTTTTCCGTTGGTCCGGCCGCCAATCTCGATGGCCCCGGTCGGGCACCAGTGGATGCAGGCATAGCACTGCGTGCAGTCCTCTCCCCAGCTCACGCCGTCCTTTGTCACCGTGATGTTGCGTGTCGGGCAGATCCGCCCGCAGGTCCCGCACCGGTTGCAGGCCGCGGTCGCATGAAAGCGCCTGGGTGTATTGTACCATTGCGTTGCAAACCGGTGTGTCAGCCTGCCGCCGAACCGCAGGATCGCGGAGTTGTTCCCTTCCGGTGGCTGGACCTTCCGGCTGCGGATCGCGTCGGCAATCACCGGGATGCGCTCCTTTGCCGCAGCGAACTTCGCGTCGCGGCGGGGTGCATCCCCCATCAGGTCGATGGGGCCGATGTAATTCTCCGGCATCACGAGCGAGAACCCGGCCGAGAGGGTGTACCGCTTCTCCTCCATCAGTTCCTGCAGCCGGTAGAGTGCCCCCCCGGGCCGCTCACCGCAGGTAGCAAGCCCGAAGATGTACGGCTCGCCGGTGAAGAGGATGCCGGAGACGAACTGCCGGACCAGGGCAGGCATGTCCAGGAAGTGGACCGGGAACGCGATACCGATGGCATCGGCCCGGGGCGTGTACGCGCCGAAGTAGATCGCCTGCCGCATGGGGACGAGTTTCGTGTCGCCCAGTTCCGCGGCAAGGGCGCGGGCGGCTGCAAGCGTGTTGCCGGTGCCGGTGAAATAATAGATCACTGTCTTCATGGGTTGTTCCGTCTCATTTTTTTCCGATACCATAGGTGATCGCCCCCTCCGGGCAGATGTCAGCGCAACCAGCGCAGAGAATGCATTCAGTGTTTTCCATCTTCTCCTCCTTTACCATTGCGTGCACATCGAGGCTCATCGGGCACTTGTCCGAGCACGCGTTGCAGCCGATACACTTCGTCTTGTCGGCTGAGATCTGCAGGGCCGGCCAGCGGAACAGGTTCCGGATCTTCCGGCCGATCATGAGCATCGGCGCGATCGGGCAGAACGTGTGGCAGAAGCCGCGCCGGCTGAAGATGAGGGTGAAGATCAATACGATGGTGACCGGGCCGAGGAATGCGGCAATGCCTCCGGCGGCAAGGATCGAGATGCCGTTCTCCGTCCGGTACAGGAGATCAATGGTCGAGAGGCCGCCGGCCGACCAGATCGCGTACCCGATCCCCCCAAATATCCCGAGAAAGACAAGGTACTTCAGCCAGTCGATCTTCGTTGTCCGCAGGCGCGGGTCACGGACAAAACGCACCAGCTCCTGCAGGCCACCGGAGGGGCAGAGCCACCCGCACCAGAGCCGGCCAAGGAACAGGGAACTGATAAAGGCAAGGCCAAAGACAACGAGACCTGCCGTGAGAATCCCCTGCCCCGCCGCCTCGGTGATGATGGGGCACGAGACGTACGCAAAGGTGACCGGATAGAGGATGAACGAGAGGATGATGAGCCAGAGCCGCATCCGCTGCCGTGATGCGGTGTCGCGCCTGCCCTCTCCGGGTATCGTTTCGCCCGTGGATTCCTGGTTCATAGCCGGTTGTTCCTGGAATTACCATGTGCCCGGGTGATCACCGGTTTTTCACGCCGAATGTGATCGCACCCTTCGGGCAGGTATCCGCGCAGCTGGCGCAGACGATACACTCGGGAGTCTCCATATCTCCCTGTTTCACCATCCCGTTGACATCAAGGCCCATCGGGCAGGCTTTCGAGCACTTCCCGCAGTCAATGCAGCGGGCAGGATCAGCAGAGAGCCCGAGCGCCGGCCACCGCACGAGGTTGCGGATCTTACGTCCGATGATCATTACCACGGCCATCGGGCAGAGCACGCTGCAGAAGCCGCGCCGGCCGGCCAGGTATGCGGTGATGAAGATGACCGCGAAGATGACCCCGACTATCATCAGCACCTCGGGAGACGAGATCGAGATCCCGTTCACGGTGCCGTAGAACGGGTCAATGGAACGGATCCCCCCGGCTGTCACGATGGTGAGCGCGAGCGCCCCAAGCCAGAGCGCCGCGACGCCGTATTTGAGATATTTCCGCCAGCCTTCCTGGACGGTGTGCTTTATGATCGGCGAGCAGATCTCCTGCCATGCCCCCATCGGGCAGAGCCACCCGCACCAGAGACGGGCAACGAAGAACGAGAGGACAAAGAGCAGGATGAAGAGGATCATGCTGCCGGTTGCGATGCCTTCAGCTGCCCCCATCATGAGAATGATCGGGGAGATGTAGAATATCGTTACCGGGATCAGCAGGAACGATACGATGAGGATCCATTTCCGGATTGTCTGGCGTGACGGTGCCTCTTTTTGTTTTGGTTCAGATTCTGTCATGGGTATCACAAGGTAATTATGGGATGTGCGGGACTAACTCCCCCCGCTGGGCTTTCATATCTTCAAGCCTGAGTTCCGGGTGACGGTACCTGCCGCGGCCCTTTGTCCCCCGCATCATGTTCAGGTCTATTGCTTCAGCCGGGCAGAAGTGGAGGCAGGCACAGCAGAGCTCGCACCTGTGCAGCCAGACCGGCTTTCCATCATCCATCCGGATATTTCCTGTCGGGCAGACCTTAGCACAGGTACCGCAGGAGGTGCAGGCATCCGAAACTGTGAACGCCTTGTCGCCTGCATGTACATTTTTGTAAAACGGGGAGTAGAGAAGCCAGTGAAATACACCTGATACCGGGGAGAACCCGGGCGGAACAGCGAGGCCCTTGTCGATAGTATCTGCGATCTCTGCGAGCCGCAGGTCCGCTTCCTGTAAGATCTTCTCCTTCTTCTCCGCTTCGGGTGGCCGGCCGACCGGCGGGAAGTTTCCGGGCATCTTCACGGCAAAGGCCGCGTCCAGGAAGACTCCCCGCTGCTTTTTCAGGATCCCGTTCAGCTGGTGGAGTGCGGATACGCCGATACCTCCGAACGTGATGACCGCAAACGTATAGGCAGAACGCGAGAGGTCAAGCCGTCCGGCGAACTCTGCCACGATGCGGGGGACACCGGCATCGTACACGGGACAGACTATCCCGACGCGGTCTGCATCCGGAACAACCGCACAGGTATCGTTTGCCAGCGATGCAATCGGCACGAGCCCGCAGTCCCCGAGGGCTTCGGCTATCTTCTTTGCAGCGGCAAGCGAATTGCCGGTGCCGGTAAAATAATAGATGACGGTCTTCATGGTCCGCTCCCGCTGTCCTTTACCTTCGCGATCAGGGTCTTCAGGACGGTTCCTTCGCGGATCTCTTCGGTATTCATTGAATACTGCCCGGCAGCTGTCATGCCCTGTGCCGCAAGATCCTTTGCAAGGATCTCAAGGGTCGTGCCCGGTTTCTCCCCGCAGGTTGCAAAGATTACAACCGGTTTTCCATTGCACCCGGTAAGACCGGCAATGGTCTTCCGGATACAGGGTGCCGGCTTTCCCATCCAGACGGGGGTCCCGATCACAACAAGGTCATAGCCGGAGAGATCGATGGCTGAGGGCGGAACCCCGTCATCGCGGACCTGTATCTCCGGCGAATGGCGGGCCATGTACATGAACACACGTGACATGATGTCCCATGATTTGACTTCGATGAGGTCTCCGCCGCAGGCTTCGTGGATCTGCTCTGCAACTTTATGGGTCGTCCCCGTGTATGACGTATAAATAATCGCTGGTTTCATGTTCTTTCACCCCTTTTCCCGCTTCCATTTTCTTCTTCGTTTTTCCCGCCGCCCGTCTCCCTCAGGGGATTTGCGGCTATGATCCGCCGCAGCAGTTCGCCGCCGGCATCCGGGTTCCGGGTGTCGTTCTGGTCAAGGCTGACCTGCGCCATCACCCGGACACCCCGGCCTTCCAGTGCTTTTTCAAGGACCGGCAGGGCTTCCCCGGGCTGGGTGGAGCATGTTGAAAAGACCACCGCCATCTTCCCCTCGCAGCCGGAAAGTGCCTGGACGGCAGCGTTTATGGCAGGGGCAGGGTTCCACGCCCAGACCGGTGTGCCGATGATGAGGAGATCGTAACCCGAGACATCGATGGAATCGGGCTCGATCGGGTCGGCCGCTCCCTTGCGCGAGCGCAGGACGCCCTTTGTGTATGCCGTGAAGTTAGAGTACGGCGTTTTTGTCCGGACTTCGATTAAATCGCACCCGCTCGCGTTCCGGATGCCTTCGGCAACGCGCCGGGTCACGCCGGAGTACGAGTAGAAGATGACACAGGCCCGGATCTCATGGTCCCGGGTTGCTTTCCGTACCATCTCGCGGTGGCAGTTATCCATCACGCTCGCGTACATCAGCTCGAAGTTTTCCCGGAACTGCACGATCCGCTCGCGGTTGATGGTGTAGTAGACATAGAACCCCTCCCGGCGCGAGTCGACAATTCCCTCGCTTTTAAGGGTTTTTAAGTGCTGCGAGACGGCCGGCTGCGAGATGCCGAGCCGGGATGCGAGTTCCGAGACGCCGAGCGTGCCGCTCGTGTCCGTTGCAAGGAGGTAGATGATCTGGAGCCGGGTCAGGTCGCCCAGTGCCTTGAATGAGGTGGCCATCGCGGGGACGATCTCGCAGAGTTTTGTGTACTTCGGGCACTTGGTGCAGGGCTCCATGTTTGTGTATAAGTGTTTGCTTATACGCTTATATGGTTTTTCCTGCGGGAAACGGTTTTGTCGTTGCTCTGCAATCCGCAGATGGCAAAAAGTTCCCTGAACCCTTCCGGTGGTGCTACCAGTTCCTTTTTTATATCGTTCGGTAATTACCTGTTATCCGTTCCGGAAGGGCAACGGAAAACTGGTGTGATGTCACTTGAGAAAAAAATGTATTGTCCTGTTCCTTGCACTGGCCTGCTCCATCCTCGCTGCCGGTTGCACGCAGACTGCACCGGCTCCTGCAGTTCCGGTTGCCACAACCCCTCCGGCCAGCGTTCCCGCACCAACAACTGCGGCAACACCCGCAGTTCCGGTATTAACCGCAGTTCCGGCAGTCCAGACCTCCGCGACCGCTCTTCTGGATGCGCCAGGATATGTGGACCTGACACCGGCTGAGGCAAAGGATCTGATGGAAACCGAAAAAGACCTTGTTATTATCGATGTCTCTCCGTATTATGGCCGGGGGCACCTGCCGGGAGCGATCAGCATACCGCTTTCGATGCTCGATGAAAAAATTCCATCGCTTGATCGGAAAAAGACATACCTGGTGTACTGCCACGCGGACGGGCCGAGTATCTCCGGTGCCCGAAAACTTGTAAGTGCGGGTTTCCCGAACGTGTACCGCCTTGCCGGTAATTACGCGGCATGGACCGCTGCCGGATATCCCGTGGAGATCTGATCCCCTACTTTTTTGCAATGAGCGTGTGCGCAGCCTTGTCCAGCCTGTACCACCCGGGCCGGTCGAGCAGGTCGAGCGCATTGATTTTCATGTCGATGAGTTCCTGGAAATTGAACGACTCATTCTTCATCGTTCCTCCCTCCGCCCAGAAGACGACAATGCCGTTCTCCATCTTCTTGCTGCTGATGATGTCGTGCATACGATCCCATGGGGCAGCCGGGTAATCAAGTTTGCTCTGCACTGCACCTTATAATCAGCATCAGGAATCCGGGGATCACGGGTATTTCTTTTTGCTGCATAAACGAGCAGTGATCACGCAGCAGCCTGCGGGCCGGTTGCTTTCTTTCGCAGCCGGTACTTGTAGAGTTCATGGGCAGCGAACAGGATGATCGGGAACGGGACGAGCAGCAGGAGGTATTGCGGCGGGATGAACGCGGTGTTGAAGATGACCTGGACGAACCCGACACTGAGGAGCATCCATATCCAGATGCATTCGGCAAAGATGGCCAGGAGGAGGAGCCGGTTGCTCAGAAGGCCGGGCCGGAATGCCGAGAGCTCCCATGACCGGAGCGTCCAGACATTGACGAGCTGGCACGTGATGGCGCCGAGGAGCGTCATGGTCATTGCCTGGTAGTGGAGGGTTGTGTCAGTGATGGAGAGGTCACCGTACACCCAGCCGTTCAGGTAGAGGAAGCCAAGGAATGCCGTCATCGCCGCTGCCGCCTCGATGATCCCGATGAAGAAATACCCCCGTTTAAAGACCTCGCGGTCCAGGATCCGCTCGTTCTTTCCAACCGGCGGGCGTTCCATGATGCCCTTCTCGGGGCGCTCGCAGCCAAGCGCAAGGCCCGGAAGCATATCGGAACCAAGGTCGATCGAGAGGATTTGGATGACCGAGAGCGGAAGCGGGATCCGGAGGAAGAACTGGAGGATGTACGGCACGATCTCCGGCACATTCGATGAGAGGATATAGGTGACGAACTTCTTGATGTTGAAGTATATCGTCCGGCCCTCTTCGACCGCCGCGACAATCGAAGCAAAATTATCGTCGATAAGGATCATGTCGGCAGCTTCCTTGGCGACTTCGGTGCCCCGTTCGCCCATGGCAATGCCGATATCGGCTTTCCTCAGTGCGGGTGCATCGTTGACGCCGTCCCCGGTCATGGCAACGATCTCATGGTTCTCCTGCAGGATGGTCGCGATACGGAGTTTCTGGTCCGGGTGCATGCGGGCAAAGAGGATATCCTCGGTCAGAAGCATGCTTGCGAGTTCGCTGTCATTGATCATGCGTAATTCATCACCGGTGAGGGTACGATCCACGCGGAGACCGATCCGTTTTGCCACCGCACCGGCTGTTACCGGGTTGTCTCCGGTCAGGACCATGACACGGATTCCGGCGGTGTAGCAGGTCTTCACCGCATCCGCAACCTCTGCACGCGGGAGGTCCAGAAAGCCGATGAGCCCGAGCAGGACCAGATCGGTTTCCTGCGATCCCTTGCGGTATGCTACGGCAAGGACACGGTACGCTTCGCGTTCCATGTGTTCGGCTTTCCCTGCAACCTGTTCCCGTGTCGCGGGATCGAGGGGAACTGCTGCGCCGTCCCGGTTAAAATACATCGTGGCAAGCGGCAGGACGACTTCGGGAGCTCCCTTGGTGAAGGTGAATAGTTCATTGTCTTTTTGGGCAATCGTGGACATCATCTTCCGGTCGCTCGTGAACGGGATCTCCGAAACCTTCTCATACCCGGCTGCGTCGATGCCTGCATTCCTTGCTGCTGCCACGATGGCTATCTCGGTTGGGTCGCCGGACATATCGTCCGGTCCCACCTTTGCACGGCAGTTCAGCATCCCTGCCCGTAAAAACTCATAAAGCCGGTGCCGGGACCCGGGCTGTTCGTTTCGGATCTCGAACTCGCGTTTCGAGAAATACCCCTCGCCGGTGATGTGGACATCCTCTCCCCCCGTCAGGCAGATAATTTTCGCTGACATCTGGTTCCGGGTCAGGGTCCCGGTCTTGTCGGTGCAGATCACCGTGACACTCCCGAGCGTCTGGACTGAGTCAAGGTTCTTGATCAGGGCGTTTCGTTTTGCCATGTTCTGGCTGGCTATAGAGAGTGAGAGGGTGATGGTCGGCAGCATCCCCTCGGGGACATTGGCAACGATAAGCGAGAGAGCAAAGATTGCTGCGACAAAAAAACCCCGGCCGGCAAGAAAACCCAGCACAAAGAAGATGCCGCCGACAATCAGCGCCGCGATCGTGAGGATGCGGGTGATGCGGATGATCTCGCGCTGCATCGGAGTCAGGCGCTTCTGTACTTCGGTTGTCAGGCTCGCGATCCGGCCGAACTCCGTCTTCGTGCCGGTTGCATACACCACGGCTGTGCCGTTGCCCGAGACCACGGTTGTTCCGGCAAATACGGTCTGGTCCGGGTCGGCAGGGAGGTCCGGAGGGGTTCTTCCCGCAAGCTTCCGGACCGGCACCGATTCGCCGGTCAGGGTCGCCATATTCACATACAGGGAATTATCCTCAAGGAGTACGGCATCGGCCGCGATCCGGTCCCCCTCCTCGAGCACCAGGATGTCCCCCCGGGCCACCGCCCGGGCATCGATCTTCCGGACCGTCCCGTCACGACGGACGCTGACGCGGGACGGCATCAGCTCGAGGAGCGCCTCTGCGGTCTTGTCTGCCTTGTATTCCTGCCAGAATGCAAACGAGGCATTGATAACCACTGCCCCTATGATCGCAAATCCCAGGATCCCGTATCCTTCGTTGGGTGAATAATATTCGGCAATAAAGGAGAGGACTGCGGCGATCTCGAGCAGCACGGCAAAGAACTGGGTATACTGCCGGACATACTCGGCGCTGTAGCGTTTCCTCCTGCGCTTCTCCAGTTCGTTTGGCCCGAACCGTTTAAGCCTGTCTTCTGCCTGCGGGGAAGTCAGGCCGGATGGAGAGGATTCGAGCGACCGGAGAAGAGCCAGTGTCTCCGAAGAAGAACTGCTCATGGACTGGTCCGGAGTATATACCGGGGGCCTCCGGTGAACTGTTGTTCATCGTTCAGCCTATATAATACCCCCGGCAGGGTCTCGAAGTACGGAAAAAAGTGATTTCGCGGGTCACACCGGCTTGTAGTGGCCCCACTTGCCGAGGGCCTCTTTGAGTTCCTTTGCCTTCTTTGCCTTATCTTCGAGAGTTACCCCCTCTTCCCATGCCTCCATCGCCTGCATGGTTGCCTTTGCACCTGCCCGTGTCCCCTTCGGGTGGCCGTGGATACCCCCGCTCACCAGAAGGACCATCTCGGTACCGTAGATGTCGAGCACCTCCGGGACAAGGCCCGGGTGGAGGCCGCCGGATGAGACCGGGAACGCGCTCTTGATCTTCCCCCAGTCCTGCGGGAGGAGCATGCCCTCAATCCCCTCGGTCTTCTTCTCGCGCAGGAGGTTGGCGAGGGCGATCGACTCCTTCTTCGAGCCGGTCAGTTTCCCGACCGCGGTCCCGGTATGGATCTGCGAGACGCCGACGAGGCGCATGATCTTGGCAAGGAATTGCATGGTGATGCCGTGCTTCTTGTTCCGGGAAAAGGACGCGTGCATGGCGCGGTGGGCATGGATGGCAAGGCCGAGGTCCGAGCAGTAGTCCCGCATGGTCATGACGCCGGCGGTCCCGGCCACGACCACATCGATCATGCAGTAGTTCCAGCCGTTTGCGGCAAGCAGGTCAGCCCGCTTCTTCATGGTCTCCACGTCAGCGGTGATGTTGAGGAACGCCGACTTCTTCTCGCCGGTCTCCTTCTCCGCCTTGTCGCGGAGTTTTGTCATCAGCTTCACGCGTTCGTCGAAACGGTTGAAGGAAACTGAGGTGAGGTTCTCATCGTCTTTCACAAAGTCAAAACCGCCCATCCAGGTCTCGTACCCCACATCAGCGTGCTCCTTTGCGGAGAACCCGATCTTGGGCTTGGGGACGGCACCCGTGAGAGGGCGTTTTTTGATCCCCATCATCTTCCGGATCCCGTCGTTGCCAAAGTGCGGGCCCCTGAAGTGCTTCAGGTATGCGGCCGGCAGGGCAGCGTCGATCAGGCGCAGGTTGCGGACAGCTTTCATGCCAAAGATGTTGCCAGCGATACCAGAGAGGAGCTGGACCGCGTTGCCCTCCTCCCAGAGATCGAGCGGGTACGCGATCTTCACGACATTGCCTTCGATATCGAACGCGGTTGCCTGCAGTTTCTTCATCCGCGGGGGCATCGTGTGCAGGGTCGTCCACGTGCCGGTGGAACTCTCGGACGCGATCCGCCCGGCGGCTTCCTTCCCGCTCATGCCTGCTGCAGGTTCGAAATAGAAGAGGCAGACAAGCTCGTCTTTTGAAGGCTCGTACTTCAGGTCGACAAATTCCTTGTACCAGTCTATTGCCATAGGTATTCCTGTAATGTAAGTAAAGGACGGGTTGTTTAAAAAAGGTACAGTCCGGGCAGGTCATACAAGGCGGTTTTGGATCCTGCCGGCACGGTGATGGATATCACCGCGGCGTAAAGGTATATCAGCCCTCATACAGAATAATTAAAAAATCCCGTGTGCGTCGTATGCCGTACCGTGCCGCACCGGTCAAAGGAACATGAAGTCTAACCGGAGTCCCACCCGATGCCTGTAAAAAAGAAGCGAGAGGTCCCAAAGAAGAAGCCGGCTGCTGCAAAGCCCGACAGGGTCCGGGGGCTCTATCAGGAGATCTTCGAGAACGCTGCCATTGCCATGGCAGTGATCGATGAGGACGGGACGTTTGTCCGTGTCAATGCCCGGTTCGGCATGATCAGCGGGTATGCCCACGACGAAATTGTGGGCAGGAACTGGAAGGACCTGGTCAGTGGGGATATCGTTGAGAAGATCCGCCAGTACACGGGCGAACTGATGAAGCAGGACGGCACGATACCCCCCACGTGTTCGTTCGACCTCCCAGACAAAACCGGCGGCACTGTCCCGCTTCTCCTCTCCATTCGGCGTATCCCGGGGACACGGCAGGTGATCGCATCGCTGACCGAGACGTCTGTCCAGAGACGCCTCGAGGAGATGCTCCGGGCTACTGAGGCCCGGTACCGGACTCTTGTGAATGATAATCCCGTTGGGGTTTACCGGAACCGGCTCGAGCAGCCCGGGCGTTTCCTCTGGGCAAACCCGGCGCTTATCCGGTTGTACGGGTATGAATCCCTTGCCGAACTCCTGAAAACTCCCGTGCTCCAGGTGTATGCAGACCCCGCTGACCGCGACCGGTTCATCCGGGAACTGACGGAAAATGGCGAGGTCCACGGGTTCGAAGCCCGGCAGAAGAAGGTGGACGGGTCCCCCATCTGGGTACGGATCACGGCACGGCCCAAGAAGAGCCGTGAAGGGAAGACGGAATGGGTTGAGGGTATTGTCGAGGATATCACGATGGAGCGTGCCGCACGTTCTGCGGATTTCCAAAAGCAGCGCCTTACCACCGCTGCGTTCTATTCGACCCGGGGTATCGGGATCGTTACCACCGATTGCTCCGGGATAATTACACTCGTCAACCCGGGAATTGAGCGGATGCTGGGGTATACTGCCGCTGAACTTGTGGGAAAAGAGACGCCCCTCCTCTTCATGAGCGAGTCAGAGCGGGACGCCCGGAGCCATCTCCTCACCAGCCGGGCCGGTCGCCTGGTGACCGGGTTTGAGATCCTGACCTGGCCCGTGGACCAGGACGGTTTTGAAGAGGTGGAGCGGGTCTGGTTTTGCAAGAACACCGGGGACGCCCGGTCGGTCCGTGTCCACCTCACCATCGCACCTCTCCTGGCCGAAGACGGGGAACAGCTGGGATACCTCTTCTCTGCCAAGGAGATCTCCGGGATACGGGAGCTGGAGAGTGCGTTCCGGAACTCATGCCTCCAGATGTCCGGCGTGATCTACAACCTGCCGGATGCGACCTTTGCCATCGACCAGGACGGCAGGGTGATTGCCTGGAACCGGGCAATGGAGGACAGCACCGGCGTCAAAGCCGTTGATATCCTCGGGAAGGGCGATTACGAGTATTCGCTCCCGTTCTACGGGACGCGGCGCCCGCTCCTGATCGACCTGATTGGCGCGCCGGACGAACAGGTCCGCGAGTGGGGGTATACCGCCATCAGGCGCAAGGGCAATGCGGTCGTTGCCGAGACACCGACCATCGACCCGGACAACACCCTCCGGATCCTCTGGGGTATAGCCGCGCCGATCTTCGACTCTGAAGGGAACCGGATGGGTGCCATCGAATCGATCGCGGATGTGACCGAACGCCGGAAATGGGAGACCGCGCTCGAGGACAAGGTCCTGAAGTTCCGGGAGATCCTCGACAACACCGGGGCCGCAACCGCCATCATCGAGGAGGATGATACCATATCGTTCATCAACCCCGAGGTCGGGCGGATCCTGGGGTATGTCAGGAGCGAGATCGAGGGGAAGAAGAAATGGACGGAGTTCGTTGTCCCGGAGGACATCAGGGACCTGCGGGATCACTTCAACCGGCAGCTCCGGGACAGCGACGGTCCGCTGAGCCACGAGGTGCGGTTCATCCGGTGGGACGGCGAACTGAGGAACGCGTTCCTGACGATAACCCGGATCCCGAGGACCACCAAATATGTCGTGGTAATCCTCGATATCACGGACAAGATCCGTGCCGAGACGGCGGTCCAGAATGCCAACCGGAAGATCAACTTCCTCAACGGGATCATCCGGCACGATATCCTCAACCAGCTCACCGTACTGAAAGGGAACCTCGAGCTCACCATGGAGCAGACAACCGATCCACGGGAGGCAGCGATCGTGGCAAAGGAGCTTGCCGCTGCCGAGGCGATTCAGGCATACATCTCGTTCACCCGGGACTTCCAGGACATTGGTATCGAACCGCCGGAGTGGCAGGATCTCCGCGCTACCATCCTCGCAGCCAGCCAGGGGATCCGTCTCGGGAACGTGATCCTCATGGTCGAGATCGAGGGCGTTGAGGTCTTCTCCGACCGGCTGCTGAAGCGGGTGTTTACCGATCTCGTCAAAAATGCCCTCGACCATGGGGGCAAAACAACCCGGATCCGGCTCTTCTGCGAGGAGTCGTTTGAAGAACTGCATATCATCTGCCAGGACGATGGCGTGGGCGTTCCCCCCGAGGCAAAGGAACGGATATTCAACCGGGAGTTCTACATCAAGGGCGGTCTCGACCTGTACCTTGCCCGCGAGATCCTCTCCCTGACCGGCATCGGGATCCGCGAGACCGGCATTCACGGTAAAGGTGCCGAGTTCGAGCTGCGTGTCCCGAAAGGCGGGTACCGGTTCCGGACGGTACGCGGCTGAACGGAATTCCACAACTGCTGGTTATCGCTGCTGGTGTGTCACCGTACGGCAGCCCTTTTTTTACGGTTCTTTGGCGTTATGAACCGGGTTTCGGTAACCGGTATCCCTGCGGGGGGATGGCAAGTTCGAACCGTGCCCCGCTTCCCGGCAGGCTCGTCTCGCGGATAGTGATCCCGGTGATCGAGAGGATCTCCCGCACCAGGAAGAGCCCGAGACCGGTATTCTTCCCGTACCCCTGTTCAAAGAGGTGCGGACGATCGGCGTCCGAAATGCTCTCGCCGTCATTCTCGCAGACAAGGGTGAGGTCGGCCCCCGTCTCCTCCGCGGAGATCCGGATCACCGAGAGCCGCTCCCCGCCATAACGGAGAGCATTGTCGATGAGGTTGTAAAAGACCTTCCCGAGCAGCGGGTCGGCATAGATACTGAGGTCCGGGCAGGTGATATCGATCCTGACATTTCGCAGGGGCAGGTCCTTTGCCGCTGTTTCAACGCACGCCCGGACGTTCTGCCAGGCCGGGGACTGCACGCCCAGGTCCTGGTAATCGCGGGTGAAGAGGATCTGCTTCTCGATGGTGTCCGCCGACCCGTATGCCCGGGACAGGAACTGCTCCGCTTGGCCCGGGGACGTCTCCTGTTTCATTGCCATCCGGATGAATCCTTTGAGGATGACCAGCTGGTTGAGGATGTCGTGCCGGGTGATGCTCGAGAGGAGATTGAGTTTCCGGTTGCTCATGAAAAGGGCGGACTCGGCAGCTTTTCGTTCCGTGATGTCCTCAACGATCGCGATGATCCCGGGCCGCGTGGTCTCCTGTGTGCCGACAGGCTTTGCCAGGATCCGCAGGATGAGGTGCCTGCCCGTGAGTGATGTGGTATACCCGCCTTCAAAGTAACCGGTCCTGCCGGCGAGTGCTTCCCGGAGGGCCTGAACAATCTCCGGGTTGCCGGCCCGGGTAAGGATATTGAACCCGATCAGTGAATCGGGCCTGACTCCGATGATCTCGGCAAAACGCCCGTTCGATGTCACGATGGTCCCCGAACTGTCGAGCTGGATGATGCCGACCGGCGACTGGGTGAAGAGGAGGCGGTACCGCTCCTCGCTCTCGCGTGCAGCCTGTTCAGAGGCGACCAGGCGCTTGTGTTCCCGCATCTCCTGGTCCTGGATGAAGAGGAAGGTCAGGGCAAGGATGAGCATGAGAAGGGTGACCATCGCCGCCGGCAGGCCGGCCCGGATGATCTGCCGGTCCCAGTCCCGGGCAGTCACGTCAATGCCAAAGACCGCTACCATGGACCCGTCAGCCGGGTCCCGCACGGGCACCACCCCGCTCACCCAGGTGCCCCAGCGGTCGGTGTCCGGGCCGCCGGTCGCCTCGATCCCGGTCCGGAAGATCTCCCGGATGAGGATGGTCGCCTCGCCATACTCCTGTCCCGGAAACGAGTAATCCGGGGAGTCCGGGGATTCGGAATCGCCAAAGAAGAAGTACGTCCCGTCTGCCCTCCGGCCCAGGAGATAGACAAACCGTATCTCGGGGTCCGCCTCGCGGATCCGCACCATCTGCTCCTTGAGATGCCGGTATTCGGGAAGAGCAAGGTCCGATTCCGTTCCGGAGAGCGCTGCCACATCTGCCGGGTCAATCCCCTGGCTTGCGAGGCGGGTCTTCACGAGAAGGTCTGACCTCAGAACCTCCTCTTCAGACTGGAGTGACCAGAGTGTTAAGGCAATGCCGGCAACGAGCAGGATGCCGATGACTACCACGATGCGGCTGCTGTGGATCCATCGCTGTGCAGGTTCTGCGGTCATGCCCGTGGCGGATCGCTCCGGCCCTCCCGGTATGCCCGGCCGGTCATCCTGCCGGAATGAGCGGTCAGTACGGGAGGTATAACCCCCTTCGGGTTAATCAGCCTTTTCCTGCACCAAGAACACGCGGGAGAAAAGAAAAGCAGCCTGTCCGGCAGGTCCGGGCCAGGGTAATGGCAATCATCCCACCCATTCCGGGCAGGCTTGCGGGACTCCCGCCAGCCGGTCAGTCGATATCGATGGTCAGGACCTCGTCGCTGTACTGGAACACCTCTTCGATACTGACATCGAAGTGCCGGGCGATCCGAAAGGCAAGGTCAAGGGAGGGGACATATTTGCCTTTCTCGATGGCAAGGATGGTCTGCCGGGTGACGCCGATCGCTGCGGCCAGGTCCTCCTGCGTGAGGTCATGCATTGCCCGGAATACCTTAATCTTATTCTTCATCGATCTCCCATTCCCCGTATTTCCGGGCATAGTAGACCCGGAAACCGACATACAGGAATATCATCAGGCAGAGGAGCGCGAGCTGGACAAACCCCATGATCCTCGGAGGCATCATGTCGACGGGCTTTGCAAGGAATACCTCACGCGAGATCTTCGGGACATACAGCATCTGCATGACCGCGCCGATAGAGAACGCGGCAAATACCACCCAGAAGACCTGGAATGTCCGCATGGCTGCCTGTTCGGTTATCTTGGCCGTCCTTTCATCGTCAATGATATCGGTGACCCGTTTGCGGGCGAACCAGATGATGACAATCGCGATGATGAACGCGGTCTCGATCAGGAACGGCCGGTGGAGTTCAACCGAATACCAGAACAGCCCGAGCAGGATGAGTGCGATGCAGCCGACAAGAAGATAGAATGTGTTCTTCTTCATACCAGTTCTTGTATAGTATATAGTACATTTTGTCATATAAATGCGACTACCGGCACCGCTTTGACCTCCCGCGCGATTTCAGCCGGTTCAGGAGCACCCGGGATGAACCCCGGGGCATCCCCGCCGGGAACCCCCCCGGGCCAGGCTATCGGTTCATGCAAAGGTTAATAAGAAAAATGTAAAAGATACTTTACATAATGTGTGCGAAAACATGCACAATGACGAATTAACATTCCATGGAGTGTATTGAATGGACCAATCCAAGACCCGGCCCCTGGCACTTGCAGGTATCCTGATCCTGCTGGTGCTTGCAGGAACGGCATCAGCATTCCAGACTGCTGATTCCATCGCGGCGGCATCCAAAGTATACGTATCGAACGTGACCTATAATCCCGGATCCTTCTACCCGGGCGATACCGGCACGGTGACCGTGAAGGTGACCAACGGCGATACGACCAGCGGAGTTGTTGTGAATCATGCAACGCTGTACGACAACGAGAACAAGTTCCGGGTCACGAGCCCCCCCTTCTCCTCCTCCACCAATATCGGGCCCGGCCAGACCCAGACCTTCTCGTTCACCATCGAGGCAGACAGCCTCGGTGAAGGGACGTTCTACCCGATCTTCTCCTTAAGTTTCCGGGACGCTGACAGCCTCTGGTACCGGACCACGGTCCAGATCGAGGATGCTCCCCTGGAACTGACCATCACGAGCCGGCCCGACACCTTCACGAGCGGCGGGAAGGAAGTCGTGAAGATCCTGGTATGGAATCCCCGCGAATCATCGGTTCGGGGCGTGACGATCGTCCCCTCGGGAACCGGTATCACGACAACACCGATCAAGGCATACGTGGGCGATCTTGCCCCGGGAGCCTCAAAGGAAGTGACGTTCGAGGTCACGCCTTCGCAGGAGACCAGCCTCACCTTCGCCGCAGAGTACCTGAACGGGAACAATGAGCACACCGTTGACGTGAGCATGCCGGTAACCTTCGGCACCGATAAGAAAGGCGCCCAGATCGTGGTCAATAATATCGAGAGCTCGTCATCAGGCTCAGTGATGACCATCAAGGGCGACGTGACCAACAATGGTCTCACCGATGCCAAGTCGGTCATCGTGACGGTAGGGAGCCCGGCAACGCCGGTCAACCCGAACCCGGTCTATGCAATCGGGAACCTTGAGCCGGACGACTTCTCCAGTTTCGAAGTGACCTACACCCTGCAGGGCACCGGCTCAATCCCCGTCATTGTCGAGTACAAGGATACTGACGGGAACGTCTTTACCGAGAAGTTCGCGATCGATGCCGGCAGTGGCAGTATGCCTTCATCAGGCGCTTCGGCGGGTACGCCCGGGGCAGTCCCGAACCCCGCCGGCCAGCGGCGCGGCATGTTCGGGTCCTTCGGATCCGGTGCCAGCCAGGTACCGGTGACCGAGATCGTCGTCATTCTTCTCCTGCTTGCAGGTCTTGCCGTGGCATGGAAGAAGGGGTACCTCAAATCCATCACCGACCGGTTCAGGAAGAAACCCGATGCCGATCCCCTCCCGGACGAGTCCTGATCAGGATTTTTTGGACGGATCGCATGACAAGCGTACCGGTAATCGAACTTTCCGACGTGACCAAGATCTATCCCCTGGCATCAGGGGATGTGCTGGCACTCGATCATATCTCCATCCGGATTGACCGTGGCGAGTTTGTGGCAATCATGGGCCCGTCCGGGTCCGGTAAGTCTACCCTCCTTAACCAGATCGGGGGACTTGACGTACCGACCTCGGGGACCCTGAAGATCACCGGGAAGAATATCCGGAAGATGTCGGATACCGAGCTGACGGATCTCCGCCTCAATGCAATCGGCAACATCTTCCAGAAGTTCAACCTCATCCCGCTCCTGACTGCATACGAGAACGTGGAGTACCCGTACATCCTCAGGCACCGGTGCAACGATACCACCGGGCATGTCAGCCGGCTGCTCGAAAATGTCGGGATCGACCGGCGCCTTGCCGAGCACAAACCCGCCGAGCTCTCGGGAGGGCAGCAGCAGCGGGTGGCCATTGCCCGGGCGCTGGTCAACGATCCGGCCATCCTGCTCTGCGACGAACCGACCGGGAACCTTGACACCAGGACCGGTTCCCAGATCATGGGGATGCTCACGGATCTGCATGAGCAGGGCCGGACGGTGATCATCGTCACCCACGATCCCCATATCGGGGAGCAGGCAGAGCGGGTCATCCGCATCCGGGACGGGAAGGTGGACGACGCATGAAGAAAGATATCATCTTCCAGCTCTCGGTCCGGAGCATCCGGCTCCATTTCCTCCGGTCCGTACTTGCCGCGCTCGGGATCGTCATCGGTGTCGTGGCAATCTCGTCGATGGGCATGATGGGGGCGAACATGACTATGTCGGTCACCGAAGAGCTCTCGGCCATGGCCAATGTCCTGGTCGTGAAACCCGGGTCGGGGAGCAGTGGCGGCGGGATGATGGGTCCGCCCGGCATGGGAGGGAGTTCCGATGAAGACGACTTTATCAGCAGAGACCAGTTCGGGGATATCGAGCGGGTTGCCGGGAAGTACGGTATGGTCTATCCCCTTTACTCCGAGAGCGACACGATCAAGGTCGGGGATGACGAGGGCCGGGCAACCATCTACGGCATGCGGGACGAGGATATGGATCTCGTCCTGACCGTTGAAGAGGGGGCACTCCCCAAGACCTCGAGTTCGGTAGTCATCGGGCCGACGCTGGCCGAACGGTACGGGCTCACCATCGGCAGCCGCATCACGATCGGGGACGAGGACAAGAACGAGACCGTCCAGAAGGTGCGGGTTGTCGGTATTCTTGAAGAGAAGGGGATGTCCATGGACCTCAACAGCGACAATGCCATCATCATGACCGAGAAGTCGTATGTCGGTCTGTACGGTGGCGAGGCAGAGTACCCCCAGGTCAACGTAATCCTCAATGATATCGATGACGCGGATGCAGCAACAGAGGCGATCGAGGACCAGCTGAACCGCAAAGAGGAGGAGGTCCAGGTCCAGGACAGCAGCCGGATGATGGAGAGCATTACGTCAACGGTCGGCACCCTGACGACATTTGTCATGGCAATCGCCGGTATCTCGCTTCTGGTTGCAGCGACTTCCATCTTCAACGTGATGATGATGTCCGTCACGGAGCGGATCCGGGAGATCGGTATCCTGCGGAGCATCGGGACCCAGAAAGGCGAGATCAAGAGGATGTTCCTCTACGAGGCGATCATCCTCGGGCTCGTGGGGGCGGGAATCGGTGCCATCGTGAGCCTGATCTTAGGTTGGCTGGTTGTCCTGATCATGGTCGGGACAACGAAGTACTTCTTCACGTTCCAGAGCCTGGTTTACGTGCCCATGGCCATGCTTATCGGGATAGCGATCTGTGTGTTCTCCGGTGTCTACCCGGCCTGGCGGGCGGCAAACCTGGACCCGATCGAGGCGCTCCGGGCGGACTGAGACGGTCTTTCGGAAGCAGCGGGCTCGTGGGAGATTCAGAAGATCGGGCCGGTGGTCTTACCCGGCACGTTCCGGAAACGGCCCGGCCCCCTCATCATTCCTCCCGCGGGATGCTCCGCGGGGCCCGGCCGGATCATTCTATTAATACCCGCGGTCAATGAGTAATTATGCTCACCAAGAAAGAGTTCGCTGATGGCATCTACAACGTCCTGACGCCATTCGATCTCTACGAGAAGATGTCCAAGATCCTCACCCCCGAGCAGCACCCGGGTATCTTCATCAATTACGGGAACGGGCATTTCGTGATCGCCCACGAGCGGTTCAGCAACGGGCTCTCGGTATCCACGGACGGGCTCGGGGTCTGGGTCATCACGCACCTCGAATCAACCCCCGACAACTCGTACCAGTATACCGACCGTGTCCACCGGACGGAGAATACCGAGACCGTGAGCAGGGCAATTGCTGCGATCATCAACAGCTGGACCGAGAATGCGGGCCAGCAATAACCGTCTTTTCCCCGGCAGGTCCGATCAGATCGGGTATGCAAGGTCGAATACCCAGCGGCTCACGCCGGGCGCAACGTTCCCGCATGCGGTATAAAACGTGACTGCAAGCCCGCTCTTCTCATAGGTTTCGACAAGGGCCGGGATCTCCTCTTTTGTCCGGAACGTGTAGGAGTGCGCCATTCCCCCCTCCGAGAGGAGCGGCAGGAAGGGCGAAAGGGCATCTCCCGCCCCGTAGGGTGCGGGGATGATGATCCGGTCGAATGATCCATGGTGGAATTGGGAGGTGTCAAATGCATCCCCCGGGTGCGGGTGGCAGGACTCCCTCACCCGGTTGAGGACGATGTTCTCCGAGAGCCAGCGGAACGCGTCCGGGTTGATCTCCGTTGCCTGGACATCCGCCCCCCGGGCAGCGGCGGGGATGGCAAACGGGCCGACACCGGCAAACGGCACGCAGACCCGCTCTCCCGGCTCCACCTGGTCGGTGACCCGTTTGCGCTCGTATGCCATCCGGGGGGAGAAGAATGTCTTTGTCACATCGAGCCGGTACGAGAACCCGAACTCGTGGTATGTTGTCGTGGTGACATGCCCGAAGAGGACCTCGTACTGTGCGGTCCGGTGCTGCCCCGCAACATCCCGGGTCTTGTTCAGGACGGTATAGATATTCTTCCGGCCGGCGGCAACCGCCTGTGCAATCGTCACCTTGTACGGCCCGAGTGCAGGGTGGAGTGCGAGGACGACAATGTCGCCCACAACGTCGTAATGGTCCGAGACGTACGGCATCAGTTCGTCCGGAATAACGCCCTCAAGCTGCCTTCGCAGACCCATAGCACGGTACGTTGGAAGACCCGGTATTAACAGGTTGCTCCCCGGGCTCCCGCACGCCCGCGGGACCGGTGTCCGTGCACCCATATCTTAATGAGGGATGACTGCCTGTTCCTTGTCTATGAGACAGGTGCGGACCACCGAACGCATCCTGACCGCGTATGCAACGGTCGAGGGAGCCGGCGTCAGGCTCCACCGGGCATTCGGTTATTACGAGGTCCCGCAGTTCGACCCCTTCCTCATGCTCGACGATTTCCGTGCCCCCCGGCCGGAGGACTACCTGGCCGGTTTCCCGGACCACCCCCACCGGGGGATCGAGACGGTCACGTACATGCTCGACGGGGCAATCGAGCATGGCGACAGCATCGGGAACCATGGCTGTATCAATGGCGGGGACGTCCAGTGGATGACCGCGGGGTCGGGGATCATCCACCGCGAGATGCCCCGGCCGGTAAACGGGCGGATGGGGGGGTTCCAGCTCTGGGTGAACCTGCCTGCCAAAAAGAAGATGATCCCGCCGCGGTACCAGGAGTTCCGGTCTGCAGAGATCCCGACCATCTCCCCGCGGCCCGACGTGAATATCCGGGTCATCTGCGGGACCGTCAACGGGGTGAGCGGCCCGGTCCGGGACATCGTGAGCAACCCCCAGTTCCTCGATGTGACCCTCGGGCCCGACACCTTCTTCACCCTCCCGGTCGGGAATGGCCGGAACGCGTTCGCCTACGTATTTGGGGGAGATGGGACCTTCGATGCCGGTGAGGGCCATCATGTCCAGAACCGTGACTGTGTCCTCTTCAGTGACGGACCGTCGATCTGGGTCCGGTCGTTTGGCAGCGGCATGCGTTTTCTCTTCCTTGCCGGCGATCCCATTGGCGAACCCGTTGCATGGCGCGGTCCCGTTGTCATGAACACCCGCGAGGAGCTCCGGACCGCGTTCCGCGAGTACGAGGCCGGGACATTTATTAAGAAGAGAGCCCGCTAACGGTTCTTCTACCTCCGGGACCCTGATCATGAGCGGACCGTCCACCTTCACGACACCCGATGGCATTCGTTTTGTCCGGCAGAAGACCGCGTCGCGCCAGATCTTCGATGTGCCGGACTACCGGTTCTCCGATATCGGAGAGGACGACCGGGTGCTCGATATCGGTGCGAACGTGGGGGCATTCGCGCTCCGTGCCGCCCGCCTCTCCCGCCATGTCGTGGCGGTCGAACCGGTCACAACGGCGCTCCTGTGCGAGAATATCCGGCTGAACAACGCGGATATCCGCGTGATTGCGGCCGGCCTTGGCAAC
Source organism: uncultured Methanoregula sp. (assembly GCA_964448885.1). Lineage (GTDB taxonomy): Archaea > Halobacteriota > Methanomicrobia > Methanomicrobiales > Methanospirillaceae > Methanoregula. The sequence goes on from CAYVAQ010000017.1 coordinate 34,167, forward strand.
GGGACGGTCTCCCGGTGCACCTGGGACGACGAATCGGCAATCGTGCCAACCTTCCCGCTGGGTGAGCTCATCCGTGAGGCGGGCGGCTGCGACTTCATAAAATGCGACTGCGAGGGAGCGGAGTGGGGGATACGGCCGGCGGACCTTGACGGGATCCGGCGGATCGAGATGGAGCTGCACCTGCCCCCGATATCGGGACCTCCGTCCGAAGCGCTCCTCGATTATATCGGCCGCCATTATGACTTCTCGATCGAGCGCCGGCCCTGCCACGACGTGCTCGGCATGATGGGGATCCTCCACGCCACGAGACGGTGACCGCGTGGCAGCCGGGAGACGGGGTACCCGGTACGAATGTATATTGCACCGGGAGGCACACCGGAGTCCGGATAAGTATGTGCGATGAGATTGCTGACCAGCGGAACCGGTTCATCGACCAGGTCCTGGCCGAACGCCGGTCGTACCGGGTATTCCGGGCGGTCTTTCCCGATGAAGACGATATCCGCCGTATCCTGCATGCCGGGCTCCTTGCCCCGTTTGCTGCTGCCACGGTCGGGAGCCAAAAAGACTATTTCCGCCGGTTTTTCGTGATAAAGAATGGATCAGCGGCACTGAAATCCGTCATGCCGCGTGCCATGGCAGCGGTGGACCGGATGGCAGAAGAGCTCGATGCGGCGATGAAGGCCGACCCGGCGATCCGGGCAGCCGGTGCACCGTTTGCCGACCGGCTCGCCCGTATCCGGAAGCTCGGGTTTGTGCCCGGTATCGGCAACGCCCCCTATTATATCGTTGTTGCCGAGAAGAAGGGATACCCGCCGGTCCAGCTCCAGTCGCTTGCCCATGTCATGGAGAACATGTGGCTGAAGGCGACCGCCCTCGACCTCGGGTTCCACCTGGTCTCGGTGACCTCGGAGATGGCATCGGACGAGGAGTTCTGCACCATCCTCGGCATCCGGCCCGGGGAATGGGAACTCATGGGATGTGCCGTCGGGTACCCGGAGGACGAGCTCTCCCCCTCGATACGGCCACCGGTTGAAGATCTGACGCGCTGGCTCTGATCCCTGCTTTTTTACAGACCGGATTTTTTGCTCACCGGAAGAACGCGAACCATGCAAGTCCGGCAATGCAGGCTGATGAGCATACCACAATAAGGACGATATTGATGAGGATCTCCCGGCGGGACATATCCCGGAACTCCTTCTTCTGGGTCCGGGCACAGTACCCGACGAGGAGGCCGGCACCGGTACCGGTAAAGAGGCCGAGCGAAACGACGATAAGGATAGCAAGGGCGTCCGCGGTCATACTGCTACCATCCGTTGCCCCTGCTCCGATATAAACGCCGGTGGTGCAGGAGTTACCGGTCCTGCCGCGCCCGCAGAGCCAGGAGGGCGAGGAGCACGCCGGCAAGCGCGGTCGCCAACAGGAGACCGGGGGCCTTCTTTGTTGTTGTGGTCGGGATTATTGTTGTGGTCATGGGAACCATTGTCGGTGCCGGTGTCGCGGTCACCGGGACGAGTTTTGCCTCGATTGCCGAGACCCTGCCGCCCGTTACCGGTGCCTGGATGGCAAGGTCGCTGTAGCCGGCACGGGAGAATGTCAGGGAGTACGTGCCGGGGACCAGGTCACGGATCGTCAGCGGTGTCTTTCCCTTCGGTGCTCCGTTGAGGGCTACCGAGGCACCGTCCGGGACGGACGTGATCTCCATCGACCCGTATACGATAACCGAGCCCGAACCGGAACCCGAAGCCCCTGCCGAGACGAAGGGCTTCGTGAGCCTGACCGATATGGTCTTGTAATCGGCATTCATAAGATTCGAGCGGTCGTTTGGCCCGTTCACCACCCAGACCGTGTACGTCCCCTCGTCCACGTCAAGGTTAGCCGTTCGCCAGTTGTAACTCCAGTGACCCTCCCCGTCAACCTGGACTTTCGTGAAATATCCCTGGTCGGCATGTTTGCTGGCGTCCGTGAGCGGGGCGCCATTGACGGGCAGGTTCGGGCCGGTGAAGAAGAGGTACGCGGAGGGGCTCCCGTGAGAGTACCCTTCGAGCGGGATGGTCTCGCCCAGTGCGGCATCGATCCCCGATACAGCCGGGACAAAGAGGAGAGTCGCGGCAAGGGCACATGCAAGGAGTGCTATGGGTGAAAGGGACGGGGTCATGGTCGATTCTATCTTGTCCCTTCCCCCTCATGTTCTTTTCCACCGGATAAGCCTGCCAGAGCGTCTGCCACAGATTCCCCGGTTGGGGCAGCTCCGTATGCCTTATCAGCAGCCCCGTCTCACCGGGATATACCGTATGCCCGATACGAAGACGATTGCCCTGTTCATCGCCGTCCTTGCCGGCTTCCTCACCCCGTTCGATCTCTCGGCGGTCAACATCGCCCTGCCGTCGATTGGGCAGGAGTTCTCCATGGACGCTGTCTCCATGGGCTGGGTAGCGACGGCGTACCTCCTTGCATCGGCGGTCTTCCTCCTCCCCTTCGGGCGCCTGGCGGACATTTACGGGCGGAAGCGGATCTTCTTCTGGGGGCTTGCCGTCTTTACCGCCGCCTCGGCCCTCACCATCTTTGCCCCGTCGGCCCAGGCGGTCATTGTCATGCGGATCGTCCAGGGGGCGGGGGCGTCCCTCATCTTCGGCACCGCGGTTGCAATCCTCACCTCGGTCACCCCGGGCGCGGAACGCGGCAGGGCGCTTGGCATCTACACCACCGCCGTGTACCTCGGGCTCTCGTGCGGCCCGTTCATCGGCGGCTGGCTCACCCACATCTTCGGCTGGCGGAGCATCTTCTTCATCAACATCCCGATCGGCCTCATCACGCTTACCCTGATCCTGCTGTTCCTTGACGGTGAATGGGCGGATGCCGCGGGGGAGCCGTTCGACCTCGGCGGCGCAGTGCAGTACAGCCTGACGCTCGTCTGCGTGATGCTCGGGTTCACGCTGCTGCCGGACACCGAAGGCTTCGTCCTGCTTGGAGCCGGCACCCTGATGCTCCTCCTATTCCTTGGCAGGGAACGGCGGGTCCGCTTCCCGCTCCTCGATATCAGCCTCTGGACCGGCAACCGGACCTTCACGTTCTCCACCCTTGCCGCGTTCATCAACTACAGCGCAACCTTCTCGGTCACCTTCTTCCTCAGCCTCTACCTCCAGTACGTCCGTGGCTTCGACCCGTGGATGGCCGGTGCGATCCTCGTCATCCAGCCGCTCTGCCAGGCAGCGGTCTCCTCCCGCGCCGGCAACCTCTCCGACCGGATCGACCCGGGGAAGATCGCCTCCGCCGGCATGGGGCTGACCGCAGCCGGCCTTGCCGCCCTCGTCCTGGTTGGCGAGGCAACCCCCATCCCCGCAATCCTGGCGATCCTTGCGGTCATCGGCCTGGGACTGGGCATCTTCTCCTCGCCCAACACCAACGCCATCATGGGATCGGTGGAGAAGCGGATGTACGGGATCGCTGCCGGCACGCTCAGCACCATGCGGCTCCTTGGCCAGACGATGTCGATGGGTGTGGCGATGATGGTCATCACGCTCTTCATCGGCAGGATCGCGATAACCGCTGCACAGCACGCGCAGCTCGTCACCGCGATGCATGTCGCGTTCGCCCTCTTTGCCCTCCTCTGCGCATTTGGGATCTACCTCTCGCTCGTGCGCAGTCCCCCCCCGGCTGCCTGAGGCGGACAGGGGAGGGGGCGGTCTCTGCCTACTCCGGTGTCACGATCCGGAGACCGACGATGCCGGCAACGATCAGGAGGAGACAGAGCAGGCGCATCGTGTCGCGGGACTCGCCAAGGACGAGCATCCCGATGATGACGGTTCCCACCGCCCCGATACCGGTCCAGACTGCATAGGCGGTCCCGACCGGCAGGTCCTCAAGAGCTTTCGAGAGGAGGTAAAAACTGCCCGCCATGAGGAGGATGGTCCCGGCAGAGGGCCACAGTCTTGTCCACCCCTCGGTATATTTCAGCCCGACAGCCCAGCCGGTCTCCATGAGGCCGGCAATGAAGAGGATGATCCATGCGTTCAGGGCCATTGATCAGACTCCTGCAGAATGATAGCCGTGGCCTCTCATATTCATTGTTGTATGGCAGGGACGAAAATTCAAATCATCCGGCGCCCTACAGACCATTGAACCAGCAATGACCGGATTGAACGAGGATCGGGAGATACGGCTGGAGAAGAACCGGCTCGAGGCATTGACCGACGGGATCTTCGCCTTTGCGATGACCCTCCTGGTAACGAGCCTTATCCTCCCCCGGTCCGCAATTGTCACCCAGAGTTCCGTTCAGGCCCTGCTGTCCCTGATCCCGGACTTTTACCACTACATTATTGCATTCTTTGTCCTTGCCGCCTTCTGGACCGCCCACCACATCCAGTTCAGCCACCTGCGGTTCCTGGACCGGAACTTCCTCTCGCTCAGCATCATCGGGCTCTTCTTTGTCACCCTCATCCCGTTCACGACCAGTTTCATCGGCGATTACGGGGACGACCTCGGTGCTACCATCACCTTCGAGGCAAGCCTCCTCATCCTGGGCCTGATCTTCGCCCTGCAGTGGTTCTATGCAACCCGGAACCACCGGCTCGTTGCGGAGGACCTGCCCGAAGACCGGATCCGGTACGGGCTTGTCCGGAACCTCGTGGTGCCGGCAGTCTCCCTCCTTGCCATCGGTGCGACCCTGCTTGGTCTCGGCAGCAGCACGATGCTGTACATGCTCCTGCCGCTGGTATCGTACGGGGTAGAACGGTCCATGATGCCCCGTTCCGGGAAAAAAGCGATCCTGCAGGATTAATTGCCGTCTATAACGGCTGTTCCCACGTGTGACCGCAGTCGCTGCAGACGCAGACGACGATGGTCTTGTCATTGACGGTCTTGCAGTCCGTCCATTCGGTATTCTTGGAACCGCATTTGGGGCAGTTGGACATGGATTACCTGCCTGTCCGGAAGTCCGCTCCGGTATCCGTTAGAACGACATCCATGTATAAAAAAAGATCGCGTTCCGCCACACACCCCGCGGGCTACGGGGTGATGGGGATGCTCTTTCCGGGCGTGAGGATCTCCACCCTGATGTCGGTGGTCCGTTCCAGCGCCTTCTTCAGTTCGCGGGGATCGGCAGTGATCTTCTCCCAGGTATTGTAATGGATCGGGATGACGGTCTTTGCCCCGATGAAGTCAGCCGCCATCATCGCCTCGGCAACGCCCATGGTATACCTCCCCCCGATGGGGAGGAGCGCAACATCGGGATGGTACAGTTCGCCGATCAGTTTCATGTCGGAGAAGAGCCCCGTGTCGCCGGCGTGGTAGACTTTTACGCCGTCCATGCCCACGACAAATCCTGCCGCAGAGCCCCCCGCAAACCCCAGGCCGGCCTCCTCGATAAAGGACGAGTGCAGGGCCGGCGTCATCGTGAACGAGACCCCGTCAACGACCACTGTTCCACCGATGTTCATCCCCTCGACCGCGAGCCCCTTCTTCTTGAGGTACTTGGCGATCTCGGTGATCGCCACGGTCTTCTTCTTCAGCGCCGCCGCCTCGCCCATGTGGTCCTCGTGCCCGTGGGTGATCGCAACGATCTCGGGATCGGTCCCGGCAACGCTGCCCCCCTCGATGAAGGGGTCAATGAGGACTCTTTTTGTGCCCGTGAGGAGGACGCAGGAATGGCCAAGCCACGTGAGTTGCATGGTGAAGATCGGGACTTACCGGTGGATGAAGGTTACGATGGAGCGAGTGGGCAATGCCACTAAAAAAGGATCGGTATTGGGGGTAGTGACCTGATGGCTCAGGTCACATCAATCAGTTCAGCTTCGGTGATGTCGATGGAGTCGCCAAGGCTGTTGTCGGTGGCGCTCCTGGTCATCTGCTCGGAGAGATCGCGGTCTTCCATAACGTCCCGGATCCGGTCAATGTACGGGTCGATGGTCGGGTCTTCCTGCTCCTCGATGACATGGCGGTACTCGCGGAGGGTCGAGGGGCTGACGCCCAGCTCCTCGGATACCTCCTTCATCGTCTTGCCCGAGTCGATTAAGTCCTCCATCTGCTCCTTGTTGAACGGCATCTTGAAGTCAAGCTCCCGGAAGAGCTTGAGCCTCACCCGTGCCCGTGCCACCGTCTTGCTCAGTTTCTCGTCGCCGAGTTCGCGGGCGATCTCGGTGTCGTTCTTCCCGGCATAGAAGGAGGTGACGAGCTTGGCGAGCTGGATGGGTTTTAAGGATGTCTTGAAGATACCCTGTTCCGTGATCTCTCTCATGACGAGAGCGACCTCACGTTCGATCGCATCACTGTCTCTTAAGGTCCCATGGATGTTCTTCATCGGTTCGACGATCTTGGTCTTCCCCGACATGGAACTGAAGAGCTTCAGAAGCTGTGCCTTTCGTTTTTCTTCGGTCATTGGATACCCCGTGTATGGGATTAGGATATATGATACAGCGTCAACTATTTAATGCTATCTTTATGCCTCATTCGACCAAAAGGGCTTTAAAATAACCCTGTTCCAAAATGCAGGAAGTTCCGGTTTTGTGCACTTTCGGATCGATTTTTCCGGTTATTTTGTACTTCGGGAGAGAAACTGCACCAGATCTTCCGCCCCCAAAAATACCGGGTGTACGCCCGCGGAAGCCCGGATATACGCCCGGATATAGATGAGAGTCTTTTTGTCGCGTTCCGTCCAATACGATAAGAGTCTTAGTGCAATAGTGATCACCATGAGCGATGTCTTCGAGAATGTCATGGAACTTGCCAAACGGCGGGGCTTCATCTGGCCAACGTCGGAATGTTACGGTGCGGTGGCAGGTTTCATTGATTACGGCCCCCTTGGCGCGATGATGAAGCGCCGGGTCGAGAATGTCTGGCGGGATTTTTACGTTATCCGCGAAGGGTATTACGAGATCGAGTGCCCGACGATTGCACAGGAGGCAGTTTTTATCGCCTCCGGCCATGTTGCAGGGTTTGCCGACAAGATGTGCCAGTGCCCCCACTGTAAGGAGTACTTACGGGCCGACCATGTTGCGGAAGGCGGCGGGATCCAGAACGCTTCCACGATGAAGAACGAGGAGCTTGCAGCAGCCCTCGCCACCTGCAAGTGCCTTGCCTGCGAGGAGGTGCTCGGCAAGGTCGAGGTCTTCGGGTTCAACCTGATGTTCAAAACCTCCATCGGCCCGGGTTCCCAGCGGGTTGGCTACCTCCGGCCCGAGACCGCCCAGGGCATGTTCGTGGACTTTTCCCGGCTCCTCCGCTTCTACCGCGACAAGCTCCCGTTCGGTGCTGTCCAGATCGGCAAGTCCTACCGGAACGAGATCTCGCCCCGGCAGGGCATGATCCGGCTCAGAGAGTTCACGCAGGCCGAGGCCGAGATCTTTGTCCACCCCGCCGAGAAGAACCGGCACCCCCGGTTCCACCGGTACGCGAACTACAGCATGCCGCTCCTCACCTGGATGCAGCAGCAGAAGTGCGAAGAGGCCGTTACCATGACCATGCAGGAGGCCGTGGACAAGGGCGTGATCGCAAACCAGTACCTGGCCTACTATGTTGCCCTCACCCACGAGATGCTCGTCCAGCTCGGCATCCGGCCCGAACGGCTCCGGTTCCGCCAGCACCTCCCCGACGAGCGTGCCCATTATGCAACCGACTGCTGGGACGCCGAGATCCGCTCGGACCGGTTCGGCTGGGTTGAGACCGTGGGCCTTGCCGACCGCACGGACTATGACCTGAACGCCCACGCAAAAGAGAGCGGTACCCCGATGACGGTCTTCATCCAATACGATGAGCCGAAGAAAGTAGCCCGCCGCCGGATCGTCCCGAACATGGGCGTGCTCGGCAAGCAGTACCGCAACAAGGCGAAGGGGATCTTCGAGGCGCTCGCGAACGCGACCCCGACCCCCGAAGGAGCCGATGTTGTCGTGGACGGCGAGACAATCCACATCCCGGCCAACCTCTTCGAGGTCCGCGACGAGGTCATCGACATACGGGGCGAGGATATCGTCCCGCACGTGGTCGAGCCCAGTTACGGCATCGACCGGATGTGCTATGCCATCCTTGAACAGGCCTATGATGAGGACGAGGCGGACGGCGAGAAGCGTGTCGTGATGCGGTTCTCCCCGCGTGTCGCCCCGGTCCAGGTCGCGGTCTTCCCGCTCATGACCCGCGACGGCCTCGACACCATCGCCCTCGATATCACCCATGCATTCCACCGGAAGGGCATCCAGGCAGAATACGATGACAGCGGCGCCATCGGTCGGCGCTACCGCAGGCAGGACGAGATCGGCACGCCGTTCGCTGTTACTGTGGATTACGATACCAAGGAGAACAATACCGTCACCCTCCGCGACCGGGACTCGATGAAGCAGGTGCGGGTTCAGATTGCTGATCTGCCGGAGATTGTGGCAGCGCTGGTTGAGGGGACGAAGGTTTTCTCGGAGATAAAGTAAGGAATTTTCCTCTCTTTTTTACCCGTTTTTCATCGCAATATTTTATTGATGTTGTTTTGTTGAGTGTAACGGTCTTGTGAGCCCTCCCACCCCCTTCGGGGGTCGCTCGGCCGCCTCGTCGGGGCCTCGCTGGGCAATTACCGGTTCCTGGGAATTGTACTGTAATTGAGGCCGCCGCGGGGCGAGTCGAAGAATCACTTATGTGATTCTTCTCCAGACTGCCCTGACCCGAAGGTCACGGCAGTCTCCCTGCGGGGATCGAGTGGTTCGTAAGAACCACGAGATTGAGAAGAACGCTTCAGCGTTCTTCGAATTGGCGGCAGGGCATCGCAATCGGGGGCATGGGGGCATCAGCCCCCATCTTCATTCTTCATCTATATTGTACGACCCAAACTTTCACCTCCCGCCCCCTCCCCTTATAACCCCCCGCATCCAAACCTCAACCAGCCAATGGAGTACATCAGCCACCCCCTCATCAGGCCGGAGACCATCGAGAAGCGGGAGTACCAGCTCTCCATCGCGATGAAATCCCTCGATGCCAACACGATGGTCATTCTGCCGACCGGCCTTGGCAAGACCGCCGTTGCCCTGCTCACGGCCGCGTCCCGGCTCTACAACGAGGGGGGTAAGGTGCTGATGCTCGCCCCGACCAAACCGCTCGTTGAGCAGCACCTCCGCTACTTCGAGAAGTATCTCCTGGCAAAGACCGCAGACGGCAGCGAAGGCTCCCCGTTTGTCATGTTCACGGGTGATGCCCCTCCCGCGGAGCGGACCGCCGACTGGAACCGTGCGACCGTCATCCTCGCCACTCCTCAGGTCATCAAGAACGACGTGATCGCGGGGCGGTACACCCTTGCAGACGTGTCCCTCATGGTTGTTGACGAATGCCACCGGGCCGTGGGGAACTATGCGTATGTTTTCCTTGCCCAGCGCTACCTTGCATCGGCAGACAAGCCCCTCCTCCTTGCCATGACCGCCTCGCCCGGCGGGGCGCAGGAGAAGGTACAGGAGGTCTGTGCCAACCTCGGGATCGGCCACGTGGAGACCCGGACCGAGAACGACCCGGATGTCCGGCCGTATGTCTTTGACCGGGACCTCGAGTATATCGAGATCGCGCTCCCGCCCGACCTGAAGTCCGCCATCGCGGTTATCAACGGGCTCATGGAGGACCGGCTCGCGCTCCTCGGCTCGCTCCACTTCACCGTGCCGAAACGCGAGAAGCTGACGATGAAGGCGCTCTCTGCCATCAACGCCCAGATCCAGCAGCGGATCCAGAACCGCGATCCTGCCGGGTATTCGGCTGCATCGGTATACGCCGAGCTGATGAAGCTGAAGCATGCCGTGACGCTCGCCGAGTCACAGGGGAGCGAGGTGCTGAAAGGCTACCTGGCGAAACTCTACGCTGAGGGCACTTCCGCGGGAGGGAGCAAGGCGAGCCAGCGGCTTGCCGCCGACCAGTCGTTCCGCGAGCTCTTCGAGCGGTCGGTCGAATGGACGAAGGAGCTGCACCCGAAAGCGGAGATCGCGCTCGGCCTCGTGCAGCGCCAGCTTGAGGAGTTCCCTGACAGCCGGATCATCCTCTTTGCCACGTACCGCGACACTGTGCAGCTGCTTGTCGATCACCTGACAAAGCACGGGATCGCCTGTGAACGGTTCGTTGGCCAGGCCACGAAGGACTCCGAGAAGGGGCTCTCGCAGAAGAAGCAGATCGCGGCCCTGACCCGGTTCCGCGAGGGCGAGTTCAAAGTCCTCATCGCCACATCGGTCGGCGAGGAGGGCCTCGATGTGCCGTCCACTGACCTCGTCATCTTCTACGAGGCGGTGCCCTCCGAGATCCGGTCCATCCAGCGCAAAGGCCGGACCGGGCGGCATGGTGCAGGGCGCGTGGTGGTCCTGGTCACCAAGGGGACCTCGGACGAGGTCTTCCGCCATGTCTCGCAGGTCAAGGAACGGATGATGCACAAGAGCATGCGGACGCTCAATACTGCGCTCTCGTCTCCCCGTGAGATGCCGCTTGTCACGGAGCAGGCTGCCATCGCGGAGTTCACACCCAACGGACCGAAGATCGTCATCGACGACCGCGAGACCTCGTCCCGGGTCGTCGAACTCCTCTCCAACATGGGCGCTGCCGTAAGGCTCGAGCGCCTGCCCTCCGGCGATTACGCCATCGGTGACCGCATCCTGGTCGAACGCAAGACCGCCCGCGACTTCGTGGACACGCTCATCGAGCGCGACCTGCTCGGGCAGGTGAAGGCGATGGCCGAAGCCGTGACCCGGCCCGTGATGATCATCGAGGGCGGGGACCTCTATACCCAGCGGGACATCCACCCGAATGCGATCCGGGGCGTGCTTGCCGCCTTGTCGGTTGACATGGGCGTGGCAGTCTTCTTCACCCGGGACGAGCAGGACACCGCCGATCTCCTCATGACGTTCGCGAAACGCGAAGAGGGAGAGCGGGGCGAGCGCAAGGCCCACCCGCACAAGACTCACCGCTCGGTGCGCGAGGACCAGGAGTACATCGTCTCGGCGTTCCCGGAGATTGGGATGAAGAATGCCCGGTTATTGCTGGCGCATTTTGGCACGATTCAGGCGATAGCGAATGCGTCGCTGGAGGATCTTGTTGCTATTCATGGGATTGGCGAGAAGACGGCGCAGCGGGTGTTTGAGCTGTGCCGGGCGAGGTATGGGTAAGGAAAGATTCGGTTTCTGCCAGCACGCAGTGGCGTAATGAGCCTCCCCACCCCTGCGGGGGTCGCTCGCCCGTCTGCCGAGGGCTCGCTGGGCAATGACCGGGAAAATTATATTGAACCAAAATTGAGGCCGCCGCGGGGGCGCCCCGCGGGGCATCGAATTCCCAAGGAATGAGATGTGAGAAGAACCATCAGGTTCTTCGAATCGTCGGCTCCCCTCGCGTTTGGGGGTATGGGGGCATCAGCCCCCATCATTCTACCCAACAACTATCAGTTCACTCAAACTTCCCCCCACCCCCCTCAGCAAAAAATTTTCAATCACCCCCTCACCCCCTGCTCAAAAATTTTCAGTCAACCCTCGCCCGTTCGACAGATCCCGTCACGACGGCAAACACAGGAATTTAGTACAGTACCGCCTTAGTTAGTCAAGTACTTACCCGGAAATAAAGAGGGTACTTTACTGCCTTTTATCGCGATTGAAAAATTTCAGGCAGGGGGGTCACCCCCGGGTCAGGCCCGGATCACGACCCGTCCATCATCTGCTTTACGATCGAATTTGTTGCCGGATCCGCAAAGAACCGGAATGCGGTCTCCCCATTCTGTGTAATCCGGTATGACTTCTCCTTCTGGTTCCGGTCGCCGGGGCCCTCCTCCGCAAGACCTGCTTCTGCCAGCGTCTTCATGAACCACGAGAACGTTGCCTGCGAAAGGTCATTGGCCGGCTTACGCCCATACCTGTACTGCGGCACGGGTTTGCCTGGCTCCGGCTTCCGTGCCCGCTGCCGGACATAGTACGGCCAGACCTGGCTGAAGAGGTACTGCCTTGGGATGAACGGGAGATCCGGTGAGGACTGGGGGACCGGGCGGTTGCGCAGGAGCACCGCAAGGATCGTCTGGTAGTTCACGTTTGCAAGCATCGCACCCACCGCACGGTCCGGCACCGGGACATGCTGCGGGACCTTCCCGCCGAACGCGTTCCAGACCTCTCCCCCAAGCCATGGCGAGAGGGAGAGGAGCGCCATGCAGAGATCCTTTGACCCGCCTGTGAGGTCGAACGTGAACCGGGAGTGGGGATTCTCCCGCCGGATCTTTGCAAGAACAGTCCGTGCCTGCGGGTACACCGGTGGGAAGACCAGTTCCCGGGCATAAGGGATGCAGAGCGAATCGCAGATACTCTTCACCGATTCGGCAGCAGCCCGGGTTGCGGCACGCTGCCGGTCGGTTACCGGATCGGTTGATGTGCTGTAACTGTCGCCATCGGCTATGACGTATACGCGGCTGATTCCGGGGAGCGTGCGCAGGAGTGCCGGAAATGCGGTATGGATATCCTCGCCGGCACTGATGATGTGGACATGGGGGCCCGCAGGCATGTGGATCAGTGTCAGGAGCAGCAGGTTAAAATGTTTCAGGTCGAATTGCAGAAAAAATATAAAACGGGTTGCTCAGAGCCGGCAGAGGATCTCGAGCGCCTCGGTCCCGACCTTGACCGAGTTCATCAGCTTGAGGACCGCTTCGGGATCCTTCTCGTTCTGGATGCGTGCACAGAGCGCGTGTATCGTGAACGCGAGTTCCTCGGCAAGCCCGCCGTCATCGCAGGTACATTCGTCATCCCCGTGGTCTTCCCCACAGCTGCAGGTCTCGCCATGAGCATGGGCGTGGACATGACCGGTGCGGGCCGGGGCCGGTGCCGCTGACGGGGCCTGAGCAGGTGCCGCAGCCTGCGTGCTGATGGCGTTCTCCGCGCAGACCACGCACATCGTCTTTCCCTTGACCTCGAAGAGCGGGCATCCGCAGGTCTTGCAGGTCTTCTCGAGCATCTTGCCCCCTTTCAGGAGGTATTCGGCCATGATCTCCTCTTCCTTGCGTGTGGGCATCTTCGATCACCGTCGATTCAATCTTGAATCTATATATGCAGGTTCGGCATATTAACTACAGGTACACATTCAGGTGGTATCATGGCGAACCCTGAAAAGACGATGGAAAACTGTATCCTGATGCTGCAGCACATCCAGGAAGACGGTTCAATACCCCGAAATATCCGGCGCGTGGCTGACGAGACCAAGACGCTGCTTTTGAACAGTAACAAGGCGATGGGCCTGCGCGCTGCCGAAGCCATCTCCAAGATCGACGAGATCTCCAACGACCCCAACATGCCCATCCATGCCCGGACCCGCATCTGGGAACTGGTATCCCAGCTGGAGACGATTCCGCTGGACTGACCGGGGCTGTCTCTCCTTTACCGGTATCCCCCGCGTTTTTTTAATTTTTTGCAGTTGGCCGGTCACATTACCGTCTAATCAGCCGCTCCCCTTTAGGCGTCAGGGTCTGCAGTACCGGGCGGTTGCCGCTGGAATGGCAGCACGTGGCGCAGCAGTGCCCGCAGGTGCAGGGCTGCTCGTGGTCCTTGCCGTTATGGCGGAGGATATATCCCTGCCGCTCCATCAGCAGGAGCCGGTCCTCCAGCTGGCCCTTTGTTATCCCGAGCCGTGCCGAACATTCGGCAAGGGTCTTGTCCCCGCCATGGATGAGCCGGGCAATTGCCTGGAGTGTTCCTGTCATGGTCACTCCCCAACCAGGTTGCCGGAAAACCGACCTTTCCATACGACAATGCCCGTCGCCGGCAGGATGGCAAGCCAGACCATCGGCACGAAGAGCGCGATCGGGCTCCACGGCTCCTCGTCACCGAAGAGGATGAGGTCTGCGCCCTGGGCCCCGCGGGAGAGAAGGGCAACCGTACCGAAGATGACCGAAAGAGCCATCGCAACGTACAGGTATGCCTGGCCGCTACCGGTTCCCGTCTCAAAGCGGTACAGGGCAGCAAGGTATACCGCTGCAACAACGCACAGGACAAGTCCGCCGATGATGTCGGCCGGGACCATGATCGCTGCGGTCTGGTCTGTTATGCTCGGGACAAGGCCGGAGAGCGTTTCTGTCACCCCGAAGGTGAGATAGAGGATGCCGAAGATGCCGGCAAAGATTGGTTTTGTCAGTGATGCCATGGTCAGATCCCTCCCATAACTGCGGGCCCGGCTTTCACGATGATGAACGCGACCAGGTACGCAACGATAATACCGTATGCTACCGAGAAACCGGTCCATTTCCATGACCCGGTCTCCTTTCTGATGACAGCCAGCGTTGCAACGCAGGGCATGTAGAGGAGCACGAACGCCATCAGCGCAAAGGCTGCGACCGGCCCAAGGGATGGGTCGGCAAGGAGGGCTTCAGTCAGGGAACTCTCGTCCTCTCCGGTCCCGTAGAGCACGCCAAGGGAGCCGACAACGATCTCCTTTGCGATGAAACCGAAGAGGAGCGCCAAGGCAATCTTCCAGTCGAACCCGAGCGGTGCCACGAGCGGTTCGAGCAGGTGGCCGATCATGCCGGCATAACTCTCTGCACTCCCGTACTCAACGCCCCAGGGGAACGTGGCAAGGACCCAGACAATGAATGCCCCGGCAAGGATGATACCCCCGGCCTTCCTGATATACATCTCCCCGCGGTCCCACATGTGGCGGAGCGCGGTTGCTGCTGTCGGGAACCGGTAGGGCGGCATCTCCATGAGGAACGGCGCGGGTTTCCCGGGCAGGATGGTCCTGCGGAAGAGATACGCGGAGCCGATTGCGAGGACGATGCCGAGCACGTACAGGATGAACACTACCGTGCCTGCGTTCTGCGGGAAGAACGCCCCGGCAAGGAGGACGTAGACGGGCAGGCGTGCGCCGCAGGACATGAACGGGTTGATGAGGATGGTGATGAGCCGGTCGTTCCTGTCCTCGATGGTACGGGTCCCCATGATGGCCGGGACATTGCAGCCGAACCCGATGAGCATCGGTATGAACGATTTGCCCGGAAGGCCGATGACGTACATCAGCCGGTCCATGACGAACGCGGCGCGGGCAAGGTACCCGCTGTCCTCGAGGAGCGAGAGGATGAAGAGGATGATGAAGATGTTCGGGATGAAGATCAGGACCGCGCCCATCCCGCCGATGATGCCGTCACCCAGAAGCGACGCCAGCCAGGCAGGCTCCATGCCGCTCCCCGCAACGTACGAGGCGCAGGATCCCATGATGGCATCGATTGCGGACATGAACGGGGTTGCAACGGCAAAGGTCAGCTCGAACGCTGCCCACATCAGGGCAAGGAAGATCGGGATGCCGAGCCACCGGTCGGTGACCACGCGGTCGATGATGTCCGAGGCGTTCATCTCCTTGACGCAGGTCGTGCAGACCTGCGGCAGGAGCGCCGCGATGACCTCGTAGCGCCGGTCTGCCATCTCCGCCTCGGTCCTCTCCGTGTCGATGGACGCAAGCACGGATTCAACGGCTGTGTTGATCGGGCTGGCCCGGATCTTATCCTTTGCATTGCCGTCCCCTTCCAGCAGGCGGATGGCGAGCCAGCGGGGCGGGTATCGCGAGGCCAGGGCAGGGTCTTTCTCCAGCACGGCAACGATATCGGCAATGTGCTGTTCGTTCTCCTCGCCATACCCGACAGCATGCTCGTGGTGGGGGGAGGTCTCGGCCTCCGTGACCGCCGCCCGGAGGAGCTCGTCGAGACCCTCACCGGTACTTCCCACGGTCCTGATCGCCGGGATCTCGAAATACTTCTTGACAAGAGTCCGGTTGATGAGCGTGCCGCTCCTCTCAGCCTCGTCCGACATGTTCATGGCGATGACGAGCGGGACGCCAAGTTCCATGAGCTGGGTGGTCAGGTACAGGTTCCGCTCGAAGTTGGTTGCATCGATGACATGGACCACAACGTCAGGCTTCTCCTCGATGATGTAGTCGCGGGCAACCACTTCGTCCACGGAGTACGCGGTCAGGCTGTAGGTGCCGGGGAGGTCGACGATCTCGATCCCGGTTTTCCCGAGCCGGGCAGTCCCGCTCTTCTTCTCGACCGTGACGCCCGGCCAGTTGCCGATGTGCTGCCGTGAACCGGTCAGGGCGTTGAAGATGGTGCTCTTGCCCACGTTCGGGTTGCCGGCAAGGGCTATCCGGATATTCTTCTTCATGATATTCCCCCTGTTGTGGGACCTACGAGTATTTTCATGGCCATTCCTTTGGAAAGGGCGTACCGGGTCCCGCCGACCGCGACAATGAGGGATCCCCGGTCAGAGCAGACGACACTGAGCCGGCTGTCGGGGTAGATCCCCATGGCTGCAAGCCGGTGGTGGAGCCCGCATCCTGCCCGGATACCGGTCACCACCGCCTCGGTCCCCGGCGGGAGGAAGGACAAGGGTATGGCCTGCATCAGCGGGCAGCCCCCGTTGTTACGGTAATCAGCCGGGCATCTTCTTTCCGGAGCGAGATGTTGTACCCCTTTATCCGGTATTCTACCGGGTCCCCCAGCGGTGCTGCCCGGACTGCCTCGATTAATGCTCCCGGGATGAACCCGAGTGCAAGGAGACGCTTTCGCACCATGGCTGGCGCGGAGATGCCAACCACCCGGCAGGAACCGGGGGGAGCGAGGGTATCGAGTGTTGTGACTGGTTCACGAAGGGTGATAGAACCAGTTCGTTGTTCTGAATCGTCCATGCAGGAGTTTCTCCTGTTTGGCTCGGATAAGGTGAACCCGAACGGTATTCGGATCCCCGGCAGGTAGCCAAAAAAAGTTAGGAATTGGAATCGAATCCTAAAACAAAGCGCGCTGCACCCGATTTCGGGCACCCGAAATATTATATCGTCCGGGAACCAAGATCGATCATGCACGCGCTCAGCAGGAAGGCCGAGGATTATCTTGAAGCGATCCTCAACGCATCCTCGGAAAAAGGCTACGCCCGCACCCGGGACATTGCCCGGGAACTTGACATCCAGCCCCCCACGGTGGTCGAGATGGTCCAGAAGCTTGACCGGATGGGGATGATCACGTACCGGAAATACGACGGGGTGACGCTCACTCCCGAAGGGAGGAAGATCGCAACCGTCATCCGCGACCGGCACGTGACCCTGCGGTCGTTTCTGGAACTGGTGAACGTCCCGCACGCGATCGCCGAGAAGGACGCCTGCATGATGGAGCACGAACTCCACCCGGAGACCATTGAGCAGATCCGTGCTTTTCTCGCTTTTTGTCAGGAGAACCCCCATGCAGCACTGGTTATGAAGAATTTAACGGCATTCTCGAGCGCAAAAAAAGTCCAAATCAACGAACCGACCCCTGCCCGGGAAATTACCGGGTAATGTGAGATTATTTTATTCCAGGAACCGGCTCACCACGGGTATCGCTCCTGTTGCCGGTTTACAATCAGGTTTGCTCCGGTTCTGAATTGTGTTTCCCGGTGCGGAAAATATGACGGTATAACCGGGAAAATTATTGGGATTTGGTTACTGTTACCCTGTCAGCCCGTCCTGTTCGGATGATATTTTTCGTTTTCTCGGCAACGATGCGCAACTGACCGGCTGGCAGGGTATGAGGTCATCCCTGCTGATACCAGCAGGATGAAGCAGAAAACCCCTCCTGCCCAAAGGGACCACAGGATCCTCTCATCCGGCCGAAAATCCTGCGGTTGTCCATTTCCCGCCCGGTCGCGTTTGGCCGGAGCTAATTGCCACCTCATGATCCACTGGTTCTGCATATGGTTGCCAGGGCCCCGGCCAAATTTTGGATATTCCCCAAAATTAATCTGGTCATGAGCTGAAATACGGTGCATGAACCCTGATCACGGCCTTGCCCTCCCGGCACGGAAGGTGGAGTATCTCAAATTCATCTTCGAATCGGGTGGCACGGTACGAACGAATGACATCGCATCGGCGTTCAGCGTTGATCCTTCCACCATCACCAAGACGTTCGCAGAACTGACCTGCGGGGGATACCTCCTGCACACACCGTACCACGGTGTCACGCTCACCGATGCCGGCAGGCGCGATGCCGCGTTTTTCATCAGGCGGCACCGTATCCTGAGCCTCATGCTCGCAAGAAACGGGCTTTCTCCGGACGAAGCCTGCAACGAGGTCCGGAGGTTTGAGAGCATGGTCTCGAAGAAGGCCATCGACCGGATCTGCCAGTTCATGGGGCACCCGCAGCTGGGTGTCTGCGGGGAGATAACGCACGAAGACGAAGAGATCTCCGTAAAAACGCAAAGCACTGCCTTTTAAAAAAGAGCATCCTGCTGTACCACAGCCCGCAGGAAAAGTTGGTATTATACCAAATTTAATGCGAAGAGACCTGATACCATGAATGAAAAGAGACGAAATCTCACTCCCAAGAAAAGGGAACGGGCAATCCGCTGCATGATCTCACTCCTGGTTGCAGCCGGGGCGATCCTTCTCTGCTTCTCTGCCGGGTGTGTCCAGCGTCAGGAGACAACGGGGATAACCGGCAATGCAGCACCGGACCTCACCGTCGCCGTCACCATCCTCCCGCAGAAACAGATCGTGGAGCGGATTGCCGGGAACCACGCGAAGGTGATCGTCCTCGTTCCCCCGGGGGCGAGCCCGCATACCTACGAGCCCACACCGGGACAACTGGCGGATATCAGTTCGGCCGATCTGTATATCAAGGTCGGGTCCGGCATTGAATTCGAACGGGCATGGATGGACAAGATTGCAGCCCTCAATCCCTCGATGACCATCGTCAACAGCTCACAAGGCATCGGGTTCCTGAAAAGCCGGGGAGATGAGGAGGAAGATGGACATTCGCCTGCTTCCGGTGGCGAACTTGGGACCGACCCCCATGTCTGGCTCTCGCTCCGGAATGCCCGGATCATGGCGGAGAACACGTATCAGGGTGTTGCTGCTGCTGATCCATCCCATGCGGCAGAGTACCGGGCCAATGCAGACGCGTTCATGGGGGAGCTCGATGATCTCGACGCGTCCATCGCCCGGGATGTTGCTGCACGCAACATCAGCACATTCATGGTCTACCACCCGTCCTGGTCCTACTTTGCCCGCGATTACGGGCTCGTCCAGATCCCTATCGAGGCTGACGGAAAAGAGCCCACGGCCACGGGAGTCCAAAACCTTATCCGGCAGGCAAAGGAAAAGAATATTACCATCGTATTCGCATCTCCCGAATATTCAACACGGAGCGCTGAAGTCATTGCCGATGAGATGGGGGGCAAGGTTGTCCTGGTCAGTCCGCTCGAAGAGGACTACCTCAGGAACATGAAGAACGCGGCATCGGCATTCATGGAGGGATCGAAATAGCAGCAGAGATTCCGGTTATTGAACTCAAGGATGTCTGGCTTACGAGGGACGGCCGGACCATCCTCGAACGGATTGACCTCCGGGTCATGGAAGGCGATGTATTCGCCATCCTCGGGCCGAACGGAGGCGGGAAGACCACGCTACTCAAGGTGATCCTCGGCCTCATCCCCCCCGACCAGGGCACCGTCCGCGTCCTCGGCCAGGCCCCGGAGGAGACCCGGCACCGGATCGGCTATGTTCCCCAGATCCGGACCTTCGACTTCGAATATCCCATCAGCGTGCGGGGGATGGTCCTCTCCGGGCTGCTTGGCAGGAAGAATGGCATCATTCCCAAACGTTACTCGGAAGATGACTACCGGTATGCTGATGCCGCGCTCTCGACCATGGGGATCCAGCACCTTGCAGACCGGACAATCCGCGACCTCTCCGGGGGAGAACGCCAGCGTGCGGTCATCGCCCGGGCGCTTGCAGGCAACCCGCAGGTGCTCCTTCTCGATGAACCAACGGTCTTTGTCGATGCCCCCACCGAGACGAAGTTCTACGATATCCTGGCCGGCCTTGCAAAAACGATGACGATTGTCCTTGTCACGCATGACATCGGCGTTGTGGTCTCACATGTCACCAAGGTCGGCTGCCTCAACCGCCGCCTCTATACCCACGACTCCAAAGAGCTGACGGGGGACCTGATCCAGAATGCATACCAGTGCCCGGTCGATATCATCGCCCACGGCCACCCCCACCGGGTGCTGCGCACGCATCCTGATGAGGAAGACCATGATTGAGATCCTCTCCTTTGCATTCTTCCAGAATGCCCTGCTGGCGGGCGTTCTCGCGAGCATAGCCTGCGGGGTCATCGGCACCTATGTCATCATCCGCAGGATGGTGGCCATCAGCGGGGGGATCTCGCATGCCGCCTTCGGGGGCATCGGAATCGGGTACTATCTGGGTATCGAGCCGCTCCTCGGTGCGCTGGTCTTTACCACGGGAGCGGCAATTACCATGGGCGAACTCGAGCGGAAAGCGCACCAGCACATGGATACCCTGATCGGGGCTGTCTGGGCAACCGGCATGGCGCTTGGGATTCTCTTCATCTACCTCTCGCCGGGCTTTGCTCCCGACCTCTTCGGGTACCTTTTTGGGAATATCCTGCTCATTCCAAGGAGCGAACTGCTGATCCTGACCTGCCTTGTTGGCGTCATCGTCATCACGGTTGGACTGCTGTTCAACGATCTTCTCGCTGTCACCTTCGATGAGGAGTATGCAACGGTCACCAACCTCCCCGTGACACACCTTTCCCGGGTCCTGCTGGTGCTCATCGCGCTGACCGTGGTCATGCTCATCCAGGTCGTGGGCATCATCCTTGTCATTGCCCTCCTCACGCTTCCGGCAGCGAT
>CAYVAQ010000018.1:0-53253 GCA_964448885.1 uncultured Methanoregula sp.
GATTATTGTCAGATACAATGATTTAACGATCGTATAATTATATGAAATGATCCAAAGCGCCAGCACCGAGGGTACTGGAAATAACAGAAAATCCGGGGATTATTTAAGAAAAGCCCGGTATCAGCGCGATTGCCGGCATCCAGCACAATGCCAGAATTCTAAAGGAGAGGGACCGGGCCTGCCCGGCGATTATCACGCAACTGTGGCCCTGCCGAAGAAATAGGTACTCTTTGTACGGTTGTCATACTGGAGGACAAAGATGCCGGTCGCGGTTGGTCCAATGGTATTGATAGTTGGTGCCGGAAAACTCGTCCAGTTGGTAACCTGGCTTGAGAATTCCTGGGAGCGATCATACGAGGGGTACCTGTTGACAGATAGTTGCGTATAATACGACGTTGTATCGGAATTCGGGGCAAGAACAAGAGTTGATTCCATATTTTTATATCCGGTTACCCACGTATGGTTCAGAATAACATTAGAATATGTCAGTGCGGGATCGGTATCAGGAATCTGCCCGCTCCGGTTGGTAATGGAGATGGATGTTACTTTGTCTGCACTGAACTCCAGAATCTGGTCTCCTATACACATAACGCGGATGTTTGGTGATAATGTGACATCTGCATACGGTGTGATAACAACATTATTCCCGATATTCAACTGGATCAGTGTCGGGGTTGTCGAATCTGCTGCATAAAACACCATGGTAGAATTTTTGTCTGTTGTCACGTTGAACCTGATACTTCCCGATGCAATCCGTGTCCCGCTGACCCGGTAATAATTCAGGGAATTATTGGTTACATTCTGGATCAGGTTCGATTGTGAAACCGACGGCGGATACGTTGTCCCGACACGGATATCCGGGCTGAACGTCCTTACCGGAGAGAGATTGGACGAAGTCCCGGATTTAAGGACGACTGTCCCGGTACCAGTACCGTTATAGGTCACCGCGACTTTATGGCTGCCCGGGTCGACACTGACGATAAGGTTTGTCCCGGGGGTCCATAAATTGGAGTTATCGGAGATCCGGATATCATTATCAGGGATGACCAAGTTGTCAACAAGGACGGAGAACGTCCCCTTTGTCAGCGTATCACCCCCATTATGATACAGATATAACAAAGCCTTATCCGAATCAGCGGGATCGGGCATCGTCCCGGTCATGAAATTCACGTTGGGGATCTTGGACGGAGCGGTCTGCGAGAAGAAGAGCATGGCAACGATGGCGACTCCCAGCACGACGAGGGATATCATCAGGACTGCCCCGATGATCTCCGATACGCCGGCCGATGGATCAACCCGCCGTGACGTGGCTGTTCTTCTCGTCATGCTCTCACTCGTGGGGATCATGAATAATCCGATGCTATGCTGTTCAGGGACACATCATATTCCACCGGCTGTACCATCATCACGACATCGGAAGATGTTTCCGCAACCGTCGGGCCGATGATCTTCATGGAGGCGTGGTAGGGATAGACCTCCATGGAGCTCAGGTACGGGACATACGAGTTGGCATCGCTGATCCCGCCGATCCTGCGGGAGCTGTTGAACACCTCAAGCCACGTCTTGGCCGTAGTGTAATTACTGACGGTCACGCAGACATTCACCCAGGCATTCTGCATCTGTTTTGGCTGATCAAGGGCTTTCATCCGGCTGTCAACCCGGACAGGCCCGTTCCCGCCCATGCTTGCAACACCATTCAGCTTGATCGGGACAACCGTGACAGAATGGGTGAAGTCTGAATTATTCACAAACGTGATCGGGGGGGAGACGCGGCAGATTGACCCATTCTCCTGGTACAGGAACACCCCGCCGCTCTGGTAATAGTAGTACTGCTGGATCCAGTAGTAATTCTGCGACTGGTATTCGAGGACGGTCATGTTGTATCTCTGGCTCCACCAGCCGTTGGGACCATCGGTTGAAACATTTATTATATCCCGGTTATCCTTGACCGCAAGGGTTGCGGAGGATGCAACAGGGTCCATCATGGGCAGGAACAAGCCGGTTGCCTGTGTGTTGCCCCCGCCGGTGCCAAGGTTAATTGACGTAGAGAGGAGCGCCCCGTTCTGGCTGTACGATGCACCGTACGGGCTGTTGACCCAGACGGAATCGAGGCTGATCTTGTAATCCGTGAACCGGTCCTTCACCTCGTTCATCTGGGTAATCTCCGCCTCCCGACCATGGATTGGCACCACATACATCATCCACAGTGCCATGGCAGCAACTACGACTCCAAGGAGCAGGACAAACCCGACAACCTCCGAGAGTGCATACTCCCTGTTCTTCCCACCAGCACCGGCTCTCATGATCTAATAACTCGTGTGTTCCCGAACTTATATAGATATTAGTCGGAGCAGCAGCATGACCAGGGCCCGGCACAGGAGTGTCACAAACGTGTCGCAGGAGTATCGCGGATTATGGCTGAGGGAGGGACGGGGCGTGCCGGAGGGGGTCGGGCAGGGACACGTTCCCGCGATCGTGCCGGCATCCATGCAAACGGTGGCGCCAGATGGCAGGAAACGGGGGGATGGCATGTCCGGTCTCGCGGATGCTCTGCGCCGGCCTTTTGGAAAAACGGGCAGGGAAATGCCCCGGAATTTTACACCAGCCAGCCCGGGCGAATCTTCCTTTGAGCCGTTTTCTCCAAAAATTTTTTGAATCGCACCGGAAAAAACACGATTGTCCCCTGCCCGACCCCCTTTTCTGCAACCGTGAAAAACAACATAATTTCCTGTGGAACTCACGACTGAAATTGTCTTGATTTCCCTCCACTGGCAGCCAAGGGGGGTCGGGCAGGGGCAGAATGGTTCGCAGAACCATGATGCTTGAGAAAAACTCTTCAGAGTTTTTCGAGTGCAGTCCATCAATCGCGGCAACAGGTGCGATTAAAAAAAAAAATCGCTCGCGTACGGATCTCAGCAGGTCCGCAAAACCGCATCCGATGCGGGCGGCTCAGGCACCCATTGCACCACCGCTCCGCTCCTTACGGCCCTGCACCCACTGGAAGTATTTTACCCCCGGCACACCAATAAAAGGGATATCTTTTCCCCAACCAGGGACTCACCGACCATGACACTTGCGAAAGGCTGCGTACTCTGCCACCAGGGCGCCAAGATGGTCCTCTTTGTTACGGGACGCTGCCACCGCAGCTGCTGGTACTGCCCCCTCTCCTCGGAGCGCAAGGGGACCGACACGGTATACGCAAACGAGGTCCCGGTCGACATCCCTGCCCAGATCATCGAGGTCGCGGAAAGTATGAGCGCCCTCGGCACCGGCGTCACCGGCGGCGAACCCCTGCTCGTCCTGGACAAGGTAACGGAGTACTGCCGGATACTCAAGGAGCACTTCGGGAAGGAACACCAGATACACATCTACACGGCAAAGGCCCCGACCACCGAAGACCTTGCCGCCATGCAGGGGCTCGTGGACGAGATCCGGCTCCACCCGCCCCGCGAGTGCTGGGACCATATCCTCGACACGGCCTACCTCAAGTCCGCGCAGCGGGCAAAAGCGATGGGCTTCGACATCGGCTTTGAGGTGCCGGCCCTCCCCGGTCTCGAACTCCTCATCCCCGCCCTGCCGTTCCTCGATTTCCTCAACATCAACGAGCTTGAATGGGGCGAGACCAATGCGTACCAGATGCGGGAGCGGGGGTATGACCTTGCCGACCCGCTCCATAATGCCATTGAGGGCGCGAAAGGCTGGGCGGAAGAACTCTGTAAGCATGAGAAGGTCCACTGGTGCTCCTCGGGGTTCAAGGACTCCGTCCAGCTCCGCGAACGATTGAAGCGGATCGCCAACAATACCGCCCGCCCGTTCGACGAGATCACGGACGACGGCACGGTCGTGTATGGCGTGCTCGAACCGGCCGCAGGGACCGCAGACGCCACCACAACGTTCGTCAGGGATCGGTTCGAAACGGACAGCTACGCGATCTTCGAAGACCGGATCGAGATGGCATGGTGGCTCCTCGAAGAACATGCCGGTGAGCTCGCGGGGAAGAAGTACGTGATCGAACGCTACCCGAACAACGGGATGGTCGTGGAGGTGACGCCCCTGTGATGCGCAGTATCATCGACCCGCTCTATGAACGGTACCTGAAGTTTCAGTGCAGGCGCGTGCCCAACCATATCGCGATCATCCAGGACGGCAACCGCCGGTATGCCCGGCTCCTGGGCGCCGAGACGGCAAAAGGGCACCGGGCCGGCGCGGACAAGACCGAGGAGATGCTCGACTGGGCGCACGAGCTGGGCATCCGGCACATCACGCTCTACTCATTCTCGACCGAGAACTTCAACCGGAAGCCGGAGGAGGTGGAGGAGCTCTTCACGCTCTTTAAGGAGAAGTTCGTCTCCATGCTCACGGACGAGCGGGTGAAGAAGTACCGGATCCGCGTCCAGATGGTGGGCGACCGGTCCCTCCTCCCGCCCGACCTGCTCAAGACCATTGACGACGCGGAGGAATATACGAAGAACTTCACCGGGTTCTACCTCTACGTTGCCCTCGCCTACGGGGGCAGGAACGAGATCGTCAGCGCTGCCCGGGACATCCTCAAAAGCGTTGACGAGGGGACGATCGACCCTGACGCCATCGACGTCCGCATGGTCGAGCAGCACCTCCACGGGCACCGGGGGATCCCCCCGGTGGACCTGATCATCAGGACCGGCAACGAGTGCCGGACCTCGAACTTCCTGCCCTGGCTGGCGAGCGGCCACGAGTCGGCGGTGTACTTCTGCTCGCCCTACTGGCCGCTCTTCCGGAAGATCGACCTGCTGCGGGCGATCCGCACCTACGACCAGCGGCTCTCTTCGGGGCACTGACCGGTCCGGGATACCAGAACTGCGGCGGCATCTGCAGCATACTCTCTCCGTCCCAGCCCGCAGGACCGGATCGGGAACTATATTTCCCAATACGGACAGATCCGGGATCGATAGACCATGCCGGGCAAAAAGGAGATGCAGCCAGCATTCCGCCAGACCACGGTCCTCGTGAGGGCGGATATTTTCGACAAGGCCCGCGAACAGGGTATCGATATCAGCAACAGCTGCAACCAGGCGCTTGCGGAGATCCTTGGTATCGATTACCGTCAGCAGCGGCTGGACGATGTGCCGGTCCCCGCACCGGTGATCATTGCAAAGGACGGCGGCCTGCCGGCGCCGGCTGCGGCCGGGACACCGAAAGCCCGGCCGGCCATCCGCCCGCCGGTCATCAATGCCGACGACCCGGCAGCCGCAGGCGTTATTGCGCGGAGCCGGAGAGCGGCCGGCAGGAAACCGGCTCCTGAACCTGAAGGCAAGCACGCCGAACCAGCGGAGAGACCTCATGAGGTGCCGGTGAAACCTGTCCCGGCACCCGTGAAGAGAAGCCCGGAACAGGAGCAAAAACCCGCCCCGGAGCCGGCCCTGAAACCGGAGACGGCGCAGACCAGACCGGCAGCCCCGAAGAAACCGCTGGCGAAGAAGGCGGCAAAAGCAGATCCGGTGAAGAAGTTCATCGCGGCAAAGGTCCAGCGCGACGATACAGCGGATGCCACCATCCCGAAGGAGGAGTTGTACAACCTCTTTACCCGCTGGTGCCGGGAGCAGAAGGCGGGGACGATCCCCGATGCCCGGGCGTTTGCCGTAGCCCTCAAGACCCGGTTCGCGTTCAAGGAGAAGGCGGTTGCCGGCACGCCGTGCTGGATGCATGTGCGGGTGAAGTAAGGAAGGGTATAGGGTGGCGGTCCGGAAAAATGGGTGATTGGCCGTACTCCGGTCGGGACATAGAAAGGAGATTCGATCTTAAGGGAGTTGGGGATCGTAATAGAAATCAGGATTTAAAAATCTCACCAGTTTTTAATTGA
This sequence comes from uncultured Methanoregula sp., assembly GCA_964448885.1. Lineage (GTDB taxonomy): Archaea > Halobacteriota > Methanomicrobia > Methanomicrobiales > Methanospirillaceae > Methanoregula. Next base: position 5,840 of record CAYVAQ010000018.1, read on the forward strand.
AACGAGGAATAATCCAGCAATCAGTCCGGTTATGCTCATGTAATTTTCAAATCCCGATGATTGGGGAGTTGGTGAAGTAGAATTTATTACTGGAGGAGGAAGTTGACCCGCAAATAACGTATAAGTACGATTTATCGACTTATAGTCCCCAAGAATATCGACTACTGTAACAGTCACATTACGAGATCCCTCATGCCAAGGGTCTGAACAAAGGTACTGGTTGCCTCTAACATAGTTACAGGAACTCTGATTTTTTCCATTGGAAATTATAACTTCATTAATCGCAAAAAATGAAGTAATTTCCACATTTATTGAAGCCGGAGATCCGATAACATCTCCATAAATTACACCTCCCTCCTCTGGAAAGGTAATTTTTAATGTAATATTTTGAGAATCCTCAGCACTTACCATTGCTCCAAATGCCAGCATTGCAAAAATCACAAGCAATAGATGAGTACGGGTATTTGTCATCAAGTTCTCATACAGAAGCACTGTCCCCCCTACTTCCCAAATCTCCTCATCCGGCTCTGGTAGTCCCGCAGGATCCGCAAAAAGTCCACCTCGCGGAAGAACTCCCAGTTCACGTCCGAGAAGAAGAGCTCGGAATAGACTGACTGCCAGATGAGGAAATCGGTGAGGTGGTCACCGCCGCTCTTGATCACCACGTCCGGGGCATAGCGGAACGTCAGGTGCGAGTCGAGCATCTTCTCGTCAACCGCCTCAGCGGGGACATGCTCCTTTGCCATCTGCCGGATGCACTCCGTGATCTCCTCGCGGCCGCTCTTCCCGATCGCAACCACGACATCCATGCCGGAACCTGATACCTCCACCTTCTCGCCCATGTGGAGGTGCAGCCGGGCAATGGTCGCGATCTTCCGGATCTCGGGCAGGCACCGGCCCATCTCCTCCGGGTGCTGTGTCGAGATATGGAACGTGAGCCCCCGGATGCCGGTTGCACCATGGTTCTTCTGGGCAACCGCGGCAGAGATCGCACGGGACCACTGGGTAACATGATAGAGCCGGTCGGGGGCATTCGCCATATCCCGCCCGCTGATCATGAAGCATACCTGACCGGGCAGATCGGTGATCTGCCGCCCGGTCAGCCGTGCAAGGATCCAGGAGATCATCTCTCCCCAGTATTGCCTTCGCATAGATAAAAGTGCTTCAGGTAACCGGATCTCACCCGGTTACATGACGAGGCTGAGCACCCGGAAGGCGACAGCCCCGAGCGCGATCGCGAGCCCTGCCTCAAGCAGCGTGATCCCGATCGCCTTCCTCCAGCCAAACTCGTGCGCGAGCGCCGCAATCGTAGACACGCAGGGCACGTAGAGCATGGTCACGAGCGCAAAGACGATGAGCTGGACCGGCGTCATGACTGTCGAGAAGACGGTGGTGCCGGTGATTGCGGCAAGGGCAAGGAGGGTCATCTCCTTCCGGATGATCCCGAAGACGAAGACGATGCCCGTGGTGACCGGGAGACCGAGGAGGAAGACGGTGATGGGGGCAAGAGCCGCGTTGACCGGGGCCAGGTACCCGAGCGCATAGAGCGCAGTGATGACGATGCTCCCCAGCACATAGGACGGCAGGACGATCCAGAAGAGCGACTTCGTCCGCTGCCAGGTCTGGGTCGCCACCGTGCGGAGGTGCGGGACGTGATAGTCGGGCATCTCCATGATCATGCCCACCGACTCGCCCGGCAGGACACGGAACGCGATCCGCCCCAGGATGACAATGAGGACAAAATCAAGGACATACAGGGCAAGGGCCCACCAGATGTTGACAAACGCTGCCACAACCCCGAGGATGACGATGGTCCGGGCCGAGCAGGGGATGAGCGTGACCAGGAACGCCGCAAGGAACTTCTGCTTGGGCGACTCGATGATCCGGCACGAGAGGCAGGCGGGGACGGTGCAGCCGAACCCGAGCACGAGCGGGATGATCGCCTTGCCGTGCAGGCCCATCTTGTGCATGCCGCGGTCGAGCATCAGGGAGAACCGGGTGAGGAAACCCGAGTCCTCGATGAGCGCGAGGAAGAGGTAGAACGGGATGACGTACGGGATGATCAGGGTGAGCGCCGCGACAAGGCCGGTCCATGCACCGTTGAAGATGATATCCGACAGCGATCCGTCGATGAGCGGCTCAACGGGGGCTATGTACGAGAGCCAGCCAAGGAGGACCTCGGAGACCGAAGCCCCGATCACAAATGTCCAGACCAAAAGGCCCCCGATCGTCAGGACCAGGAGGAGGTATCCGATGACCGGGTGGAGGGCGATCCGGTCGATCCGGTCCGTGAGGGTGAGCTCGGATCCCTCGGACGGGTGGATGCTGACGACCTCTTCCACGATCTTCTCCGCGGCATGGTAGCGCTCGGCGCTGATGACGGTGCCGGGACTCTCCCCGTGGATCTTCTCGAGCTCGGCCCCAAGGGCCGCTGCAAGCGCGGCAGCCTCTGGAGCATGGGTTCTGCAATCCCAGACCGTGTCCGGGTCACCTTCGAGCAGCTTGATGGCCGTCCACCGGGCCGGGTAACCGTTCAGGACCGGGGGGACCTTCTCCATGATCCTGCGGATCCGGTCCTCTACCTCCCGGCCGTATTCGATGGCATGTGGCCGCGGGGAGTGCCTGACGGAGTCAAGGATGGCATCAGAAAGCTCGGCGATACCTTTTCCCTGGATTGCCACGGTCGGGACCACGGGAATCCCCAGGAGCGCCGAGAGTTTCCTCATATCAATGCTGATCCCTTTCTGTGCCGCAAGGTCCACCTGGTTGACCGCAAGGACCATCGGGGTATCGAGTTCACAGAGCTGGAGCGTAAAAAAGAGGTTGCGTTCAAGGGCGGATGCATCGACCACGTTCACGACAAGGTCGGGGTGATCGTGCGCAATGAACTCGCGGGAGACCTGCTCCTCGGTCGAGAGGGCAGAGATGGAGTAGATGCCGGGCAGGTCGATGACACGGATACGCCGGCCACGGTACTGGAGGATGCCTTCCGCCCGCTCGACCGTCTTGCCCGGCCAGTTGCCGATCTCCTGGTCAACACCGGTCAGCTGGTTGAAGGTCGCGCTCTTGCCCACGTTCGCGTTGCCGGCAAGGGCAACCACATACTCATCCTTCGAGGGGCCGTGGCGCCGTCCGTGCGGGCTGTGGCCGCCATCTCCGTGCCTCCCGTGCATTATGCCTTCCCCAGACAGGGCGTCACGAAAATATGGTCGGCGATGGCATGGTCGATGGCAAGCTTTGTCCTGCGGACGCCGATCTCGACCGGGCCCAGGAGGGGGGCCTTTCGGACGAGCTTGATCTCGGTGTGCAGGGTGAGGCCCAGGTCGGTGAGGCGCTGGACGACACCGGAGTCGCCGCGGATGAACGCAATGACCGCCCGTTCGCCGGGCTGCAGGGATGTGACAGGAAGGATCGGGTCATGCCTGACCGGGAACGCGGCGGCGAGGCCCGGCTTGTCGATACATTCGGCACAGCTGCCGATCTCCCGGTCACAGGCCTCGATGAGGCTCCCGTGCGGGCACCGGGCCGGGGCATTGAGCATCTTGCAGAGGGCGCATTCTGTCTCGTCCGAGAGCGTATGCTCCATCTTACAGGCCTCCCCGTGAATGTTCTCCTCTTTGATATGGAGGACATCATGGAGGAAGACTTCGAGCAACCGGTGCCGGCGCTTGACCTTCCGGGCCATCTCCCTGCCGGTCCCGGTCAGGGTTGCGCCTTTATAGGGCAGGTAATCGATGAGGCCTTTGTCCGCGAGGGTCTGGAGGGCTTCGGTGACGCTTGCCGGGGCTACCTTCATGCACTTCGCGATGGCAGAGGTCTTGGCAATGCCGTCCTTCTCTTCAATATCGAGAATGCTCTCCAGGTATTCTTCCAGCTGCTCTGAAGCCATTACCTACTATTTAGGACACCCTAAATAATAAGATTTTGGCTTCCCTAAAAATTTTTTGCCGGTACAGCGTGGCGGATTCTGGTTGCCGGTTTTCCAAACAGGCTGTAATTTTTGGTTATTTTATCCAACACGGGATAGTTCTCCGTATCGGGAGACGGAGGGATTATATGCAATCTGGGGAAATAATCAAACGATAGATGTATCTCTATAAGAGCGGTATCGCCCAGATCGATGACGTGAGCGGCGGGCTTGAAGCGGGAACCAATATCCTGATCCTTGCTCCCCCGATGAGCTACGCCGAGCAGCTGGCCTATGCGCTCACAAAGCCCCTGCCGGGAGAGTACTCCATCGTCCTCTCCACCAACGAGCGGGCATCCGAGGTCATCGATTTCTTCAAGGTGGCCGGCGCAGACAAACGGTTCACGGGTGTCATTGATGCAATCACCAAGAGCTCGACACCGGGAATCGCCGATACCCAGCGCCTGATGTTCGTCTCGAGCCCGACCGACCTGACCGGGATCGGGATCAAGTTCTCCAACATGATCGAGACCATATTCGAGGGCGACTTCTCCGAAGGGGAGCCCGGCCTCTTCCCGCCCCCCATCCGGTTCTGCGTCAACTCCATCTCGACACTCCTGATGTACCGGCGCCTGGAGGTCCTCTACCAGTTCCTCCACGTCCTCACCGCGAAACTCAAGAAGACCGAAGGGGTCGGGATCTACCTCCTGAACAGCGAATCGTTTGACGAGAAGACGCTGTCGCTGATCAAGCAGCTGATGAACTGCGTCATCGAGGTGAAGGTGGAGTCGAATGTCAGCTCCCTCCGCATCCAGGGCATCCGGGGCGTTACCGGCGAGTGGCTGAAGTTTTCGGTCACCAAGGGCCAGGTGGTGATCCTGCCATGATATCGACCGGTGTCAGCGGGCTTGACGAGATGCTCGGGAACGGCATTCCCCGGGGAAGAAAGGTCCTGTACAGCCTCGAACCCGGGGTTGACGGCCAGCTCTTCATGATCTCGAGCCTCTCCTGCGCCCTGGCGAAGGGGCATTCCTGCCTCGTGATACTCCCGAACACCACCGTGGATGCATTCCACAGCGATGCCGTCTCAAAATGCGGGGCAAAACTCGACACGAAACTCAAAAATGTCGCATTTCTCGACTCCGTTGACCGGGAGCGCATCCAGAAGAGCGCAAAGACGACGGCCGCCCAGAAGCGGGAATGGCAGGCCCGCGTCCAGAAGATCTGCAGGGAGCGGGAGGTCGATACCATCTTTGCCTACTTCGATCTCCTCTACGAAGACTTCGGGCTCGAGGGCGCACTCGATATCCTCGCCACCGCGCAACACGAGCGGAACGCAACCCTGATCCTCGAACACCTGAACCTCGAGGGGCCGCCGCTGCTCAGCCGGTTCATCCAGGAGCAGGAATTTGATCTCGTCATTGCAATCCGGTCATCCTCCCGCCCGATCCCGCATTTCAACTACTTCACCATTCTCCACTGCAGCTGGTCCTCCCTGCCGTCCCGCTCGGTCCCGTTTGTCATCTCCGGGAACCAGATCGTCCCCTATGTCCCCAAGATCGTGGTCACGGGGCCGGCGCATTCCGGAAAATCAACGTTTGTCGCCAATGCGTCCGATGAGGGCAGGTCGGTCGACCGCGCCGGGCCTGACGGGGATCCCACCACCGTTGCACTCGATTATGGCTGGCTCCGGTGGAAGGACTTCGAGATCACCCTGTACGGGACTCCCGGCCATGCCCGGTTCGATCCGCTCATCCCGCCGGCGCTGAACCACGCAATGGGCGTTGTCCTCGTCATCGATGCCACCAAGCCGGACACGCTGCCGAGGGCACAGAGCCTCATCGAGTTGATCACGAAAAAGAAGATCCCGTATGTCATCGCCGCAAACCGTCGTGACCTGCCCGGTGTCATGACCCCCGGCGAGATCCGTGCCCAGCTCCAGATACCTGCAAAGATCCCGGTCTACCCGATCTCGGCAAAAGTGCGGCAGGACGTCCACCGCGTCCTTGAATCGCTGGTCGATTACATCACCCAGTACCCGGTCTGATGGCGGGAACCGGAAGAATCCCCGTTTCGGGAGTGCGATGATCCCATGCTGACCTTTGTTGGCCTTGGCCTGTTTGACAAGGAAGATATCTCCGTCAAAGGGCTGGAAGCGATACGGAGAGCCGACCGCGTGTACCTGGAGTGCTACACTTCACGGCTCATGGGAACCTCGATACCGGAACTGGAGCAGTTTTACCACAAGCCGGTAAAACCGCTCTTCCGCGAGGATGTAGAACAGCACCCGGACGAACTCCTCCGGGAGGCGGAGACCATGGATGTTGTCTTCCTCTGTGCCGGCGATCCGATGGTCTCGACCACCCATGCCGATCTCCGGATCCGTGCTGCGGAACGGGGCGTGGGAACGGCGATCATCCATGCTGCATCCATATCGAGCGCGGTCTGCGGGCTCTCGGGTCTCCAGAATTACCGGTTCGGCAAGTCCTGCTCGCTGCCGTTCCCGCAGAAGAACTGGTTCCCGACCACCCCGCTTGACGTGATCCGGGCAAACCTTGCTGCCCGGCTCCATACCCTGGTCTTCCTTGATATCCAGAATGACCGGTTCATGACCGTGCCGGAAGCCGTAGCGCTCCTCGAGAAGATGACCGGCGACGGAAAGGGGGGGATCCCGGTCTATGTCGGCATTGCCCGGGCAGGGTCGCGGGACCCGGTGGTAATCGCCGGCCCTGCAGACAGACTGGTGAATGCCGATTTCGGCCCGCCGCTCCATATCCTGATCGTCCCGGCGGAGCTCCATGACATGGAGCGCGAATACCTGGTGAGGTTTGCGGGATTATGAACCTTGGCGAGGTCCAGCTCCTCCTCTCCGCGGCACTGGACACGACACGGGCCGGCCCGCTGCCCGGCTCACTCCTTGGGCGGGCTGCGGAGTCGGAACTCGGTATGGCCCGTGCATACCTCAGCGATGGGAAGACCTTCGCCTCATCCGGCGATGTGGTCAACACCCTTGCGAGTTTTTACTATGCATTTGGCTGGCTCCATTTCGGCGGGGCGTATGGCACGCTCATCACCGGCATGAAGACACCCCCCTGCCCGTTCATCGCACCGCTCGAATGCCTGCCGGCGCATGCCCGGTCCCGGCTCGTCGAGAAGACCGGCCGGTACGACCGGCTGCTTGCAACAGCGTTCACCTCGGTGGTCCCTTCACCGGACCCGGCCGTGCCGGCCCATGCGTTTGCGTCCCGGGTGATCGGGATCGCAGAGGTGCATTCCGTTCGCGGGAGATGGCTGCTCGATCAGGGGCGGTACGAGGATGCACTGGCAACCTTCAGTTACGGCCACGGGTGGATCGATGCCGGCGTGAGCGCCGGGCTCTTCCGCATCACAGCCGAGCGGGACCTCTTCACCGTGTAGGGAACCGGTTGAATGATAAAACGGTTATACTATGACCGGTAACCTGAATGGTTAATCAATACATTGGTCTGGGGGAACTATGGACAAATCACAGGCCCGGTGGCTCTATATATCCGTGGGGTTCTCTATCCTTGTCCTCGTCATCATCCTCGCCCTCACCATCAACGAGAACACGCTCACGTACCTCAACGAGATCAACCCCTTCTTCCTCATCCTTGCCTTCCTGACCCACCTCCTCACCATGTGCTTCTGGGCCTGGCGTGTCCAGAAGATGACCGGGTCGCTCGGGTACCGGATCGGGTTCTTCTACTCCTTAAACCTGGTCTTTGCCAACCTGCTTGCCGCTGCCATCACCCCGGCACAGGCCGGCGGGGAGCCGGTGCGGATCCACGAGCTCTACAAGGCGGACGTTCCCCTTGGCGATGCAACGGCCATCGTCATCATGGAGCGTGTCCTTGACGGGATCGCCCTTGCAGCCCTTGCCGCGTTCTCGATGATCGTCCTCACCGACCAGTGGAAGAGCCTCGGGGCAGTCTCGGAGGCAATGGTCTTCGTGACCTGGATCTTCGTTGTCGGCTGCCTCTTCCTCTTCTACCTTGCCGTCCGCCGGCCGGACCTGGTAAAACGGGTGGTCCACCGGTGCACATACTGGCTCACAAGGACATGGGAGAGCAAGCGGGTTGAGGACCTGGTCTGCCGTGCCGACAAGGAGATCGACAACTTCCAGACCGCCACGATCCGGTTCGTCCATACCGCAAAAGGCGGACTTGCCTGGGGCATGCTCTTTACCATGCTCTACTGGGTCTCGGAGATCGTGACCGCATCGCTCATCCTTGTCGGGCTCGGCCAGCCGCCCCTCATCCTCGAGTCCTTTGTCATCCAGCTCATCCTCGCCATCCTGATGATGATGCCCCTCACCCCGGGCAGTTCCGGCATCGCGGAAGTGGGCGCCACGTCCATGTATGCCCTCTTCATCCCTGCCTCGATTGTCGGCATCTTCGTGGTCATCTGGCGGATCGTCCTCTATTACTTCAATATCGCCCTTGGCATCCTCTCGAGCATCATCATCGTGAGAAGGGAAGCCCGCCGCTGCCAGGAAGAGCAGCCCTGAAAATACCACCTGAATGCTTATCAACAGGGACAGCAATCATAGTGCACGGGTATGACGCAGGTCAGGTGCGAAGTCAGGGGGGTATACGTCGCCATCAGCGATGCTGCCACCGTCCCGCTGGTAGTACTCACAGACGGAAGCGACCGTGTCCTGCCGATCTTCATCGGGATCTGGGAGGCAGTCTCGATCAACAGTGCAATGGCACACGAGCTGCTCCCCCGTCCCTTCACCCACGACCTCTTCATCGACCTGTGCGAGAAATGCAATGTCACGCTCCGCTCCCTGCAGGTCGACAGTATCGATAACGGCGTCTATTATGCCCAGCTCGTCCTCGCGAGCAGCGGTCATGACGAATACCTCGACTGCCGCCCGAGCGACGGCATCGCGATCGCCCTGCGGGGAAATGTCCCGATCTTTGTAGAAGACAGCGTGCTCATCTCCGCAGGACAGAAGAGCGAGGACCTGCCCCAGGTCGTTGACCTGGCCACCTTCCTCCAGAAGTGAGCGGACTACTTCCTGCGGTTTTCAAGCTCCCGGGCCACATCGGCGAGTTCCACACCGGCAGCCCGGAGGGCGACGAGCAGGTGGAAGAGGAGATCTGCGGTCTCTTCGACCGTCCGCTGGTTATTGCCATTCTTCACGGCAAGGATGAACTCCGTTGCCTCTTCACCGACTTTCTCGAGAACCTTGTCGATCCCCTTGGGATCGGTCAGGAGCTTGTTCGTGTAGGAGGACTCCTGGGGGTTCTCTGCCCGGTCGCAGATGACCGACCATATCTCGGCGATGATCTGCGGGTCAACCTGCTTCTTCATGCTGCCTCCGCGGCGAGGAGGACCTCGCCAACCTCGATGCCATAGAACCGACGGCAGAGGAGCCGGGCCTTCTCGATATTGCAGCCGGCCTTGCCGATCGCGATGCCGAGATCATTGCGCTGCCGGACAAAGACGTTTACCGGCGCATTCTCCTGCCCGTGTTCGACCCCAATCACCTCAGCAGGTTTGAAGATGTTGGTGATGAACGAGTCGGGGGTCTCGGCAAACTCGACCATCTCGATCCGTTTGCCAAGGACGCCCGAGAGGCGCCTGATGTTCTCCCCTTTCTTGCCGATGGCAAGGCCCATGTCACCGGGCCGGATCACATAGATCACCCGGTCGAAACGGTCGTCGATGACGCAGTCAAGGGCCGTTGCTTTGGTCAGGATCCGCAGCTCCTCGATATACCGCCGTTCCTTGAACCCGATATTGCGCTCCATGATAAAATCAGTCCTATCGTATACGCAGGTTGATGATATTCGAAATTTTGTATCGAACGGGGACGATGATCCGGCAGCCCCGGCTACATGCGTGGATGATTAGTGAAATGATCACGCTGTAATTTTAAAAAAGTTGTGAAAAGAGATCGGGGATTACCGGATAGTGTACGCAATGGATACGCTCGCCGTCACCGTGATGTCCCCCGGCTGGATGGGGGTCGGGGCAGCGGATTTGAGGGAGGTCTCACCGGCATACTGGTAGTTCTGGAAGTACACGGGCGAGTATCCTGTATCGATCTGGGCGTTCCTGACACCGGTAATGGCGCTCCCCATGGCTGCGGCAACGGTATCGGCATCGGCGCGGGCATAGTCCACGGCTTCCTTCAGCGCCTGGGTACGGAGCACGCGCTGCTGTTGTTCGGAGAGCATGAACTGGATCGAGTCAGCCTGGTTGATGCCGTTTGCGACCGCGATGTCAATGACCTCCCCGGTCCGGGAGACGTCATGAAGTGTGACCGTGAGGGTGTTCGTGACCCGGTAGGTCTTGATCTTGGGGGTGAGGATCCCGGTGGACTCCTCATATACCGGCCAGATGTTGTAGCCGGTCGTCCTCAGGGCATCGCGGGGGATGCCGGATCCGGTCAGGGCATCGATCACCTTGTTCATCTTCTGGGCATTGTCGGCCTGCGCAGCCCTGAGATCGGTGCTCTCGGTCTGGACAGAGAACGAGATCTGGGCCCGGTCCGGGGTGCCGATGACTTTACCGGTCCCGGCACTCTGGATGACCTTGTCGGTATCGGTGCTGTCGGCCGCCGCGGATACGGTGCCGACTGCTGCCACGACCAGGATGAGGAGGATGGCAGCCATACGGAAGAGTTTCGATATCATGGTGTTCGAATCAGCTTGAACTGAAATCGGGTTAAAGATTGCTTTGACTTCGAAAATGTTCGCACTTATGTGCGCACATTTTCTCGACTCATCAGTTCGCTTCGCGAACAGATTCGTCTGCGAACATAGTCGCAGTGATACGACTATTTCGCGAGGCAGCCATCAGGATGCCTCAGCGAAATCCGAAGAGGTTCATCAGAACCTCGAGGACGAGAAGAATCCGCCAGGATTCTTCGAACATCGTCGCAGCAATGCAACTGTCTCGCGATCCCGGGCGACCGAACGCATCACCCGCATTCCCCTATTTAGCCGTTCCCTGCACCACTGATAAGGTACATTATGGTGCACCACCTATAGTACGGACGATCAGAGCATGACAGCAACAATCGTAGAGAAGATATTCTCGCGGAAGTGTGGCAGCGATGTGACCGCAGGCGAAGTGGTCATGGCACCCCTTGACGGGGCGATGATCCACGACATCACCGGCCCGCTTGCCATCCAGAAGTTCTACGAGATGGGCGGAACGAAGGTGTTTGACCCGAAGCGTGTCATCATGCTCTTCGACCACCAGATCCCGGCTGATTCCATCGAGGCCGCAAGCAACCATGTGTACATGAGAAAGTTTGCGGCAGAGCAGGACATCTTCAATTACGATATCAACGAGGGTGTCTGCCACCAGGTGACCATCGAGAAGGGCCGGGCGGCACCCGGCGAGATCGTTGTCGGTGCTGACTCCCACACCTGCATGTATGGCGCGGCCGGCGCCTTTGCGACCGGGATCGGCTCCACCGATATGGGATTCGCCCTGAAATTCGGCGCACTCTACTTCAAAGTCCCCGAGACTATCCGCGCAGAGGTCTCCGGAAAGTTTGCGGACCGTGTCGGGGCAAAGGACCTCATCCTCGCCATCGCCCATGATATCGGGGCGGACGGCGCTACGTACAAGGCGATCGAGTTCGCCGGAAAGACCGTGCGGAAGATGGACATGGCGGGCAGAATGACCCTCTGTAACATGGCTATCGAGATGGGGGGGAAGGCAGGGATCGTTGCTCCCGACAAGGTGACCTGGGAGTACATGAAAGGGCGGCGGAAGATGAAACCGTTCGATCTTGAGAGCGACGCGGATGCAAAAGTTTCCGAAAAACGGGAGTACAATGTCTCCGATCTCGAACCACAGGTCGCAGTACCCCACAACGTGGATACCGGTGTCCCGGTCAGCAGGGTTGCAGGAACCCGCATCGACCAGGTCTTCATCGGCTCATGTACCAACGGTCGCTTCGAGGACCTTGCCGAGGCAGCCGAGGTCCTCGGCAAGAAGAAGTTCAGCCCGAAGATCCGGGTCATCATCATCCCGGCGTCCCGGGACGAATACCTCAAGACCCTGAAGGCGGGGCTGGTCGAGAAGTTCGTCAGGGCAGGTGCCCTCGTCGAGGCGCCGTGCTGCGGCCCCTGCATGGGCGGGGCGTTCGGCCTGATCGCGCCCGGCGAGGTCTCGCTCTCCACCTCGAACCGGAACTTCAAGGGCCGGCAGGGCAGCACGGAAGGCAACGTCTACCTCTGCTCCCCGGCAACGGCAGCAGCAAGCGCAATCACGGGCGAGATCACCGACCCGCGGGAGGTCTGACCATGGCAGCAAAAAAGACGGTACCGGTTAAGAAGGTCGTTGCTCCAGAAGGTCCGGTGGCAAAGGATGCACGGGCATGGAAGTTCGGCGACGATATCGATACTGACGCAATCATACCGGGCAGGTTTTTGACCATCAACAACCCGGACGAGCTCGCGAAGCACGCATTCGAGGGGACCCGGGACGAATATGCAAAGAAGGTGAAGCAGGGGGACGTGATTGTCGGCGGGCGCAACTTCGGGTGCGGGTCCTCCCGCGAGCACGCCCCGCTCGCCCTCATCGGGGGCGGCGTGAAGGTTGTTGTCGCGCGATCGTTTGCCCGGATCTTCTTCCGGAACTCCATCAACGTCGGCGTACTGCCCGTTGTATGCCCCGATGCAGACAAGATCGCCGATGGTGCGAAGATCACCCTGAATACCAGGGAGGGCACCCTCGTGGCGGACGGGAAGAAGTATCCGATCGAGCCGGTTCCTGCATTCATGCAGGGCATCATCGATGCCGGCGGGCTCGTGGAATATGCAAAGACCATCAGGGAGATACCAGCATGTACAAGATAGCGGCAATTGGCGGAGACGGCATCGGGCCGGAGATCGTAGCAGAGGGGAAGAAGGTCCTGGAAGCAGCGGGTGAGAAGTACAACTTCGATATCCAGTGGACGGACTTTGACATCGGGGCGGACCGCTACCTTGCAACGAAGAAGCTCCTGACAGAAGATGACCTCAAGGAACTCAAAAAGTTCAGGGCAATCTACTTCGGCTCAATCGGGGACGACCGGGTAAAACCCGGTATCCTTGAGAAGGGCATCCTCCTCGCGCTCCGGTTCCACTTCGACCAGTATGTCAACCTGCGGCCGATCAAGCTCCTCAACGGTGTGGAGACCCCGCTTGCCGGCAAGGGCCCGAAGGACATCGACTTCGTTGTCGTCCGGGAGAACACCGAGGACTTCTATGTCGGCATCGGGTCGCGGTTTAAGAAACACCAGCAAATCGAGCTCGACGTTGTCCGCGACATCTACTCGGTGAAGTTCGGCCTGGACGTAACGAGCGATGCTGATGAGATCGCATACCAGATTGGTGTCATCACCAGGGAAGGCGCAAAGCGGGTCCAGACCTATGCCTTCGACCTTGCGATGCAGCGGAAGAAGAAACTGACCTCGGTTGACAAGGCAAATGTCCTCTCCGATGTGTACGGTCTCTGGCGGGACGTCTTCAACGAGACGGCAAAGAAATATCCGGATGTCACCACCGAGTTCAACTTCGTGGATGCCATCACGATGTGGTTTGTCAAGAACCCGGAATGGTTCGATGTCGTTGTCACGCCGAACATGTTCGGCGACATCATCACCGATCTCGGCGCCATGATCCAGGGCGGGCTCGGCCTTGCACCCGGTGGCAACATCAACCCGAAAGGGACCTCGATGTTCGAGCCGATCCACGGCTCAGCACCCAAATACAAGGGACTCGGCGTTGCAAACCCGATCGCCACCATCTGGGCAGGCGCCCTCCTGCTCGATCACCTCGGCGAGCACAAAGCATCCGATGCGATTGTCAAGGCCATCGAGAAGAGCATCAAGGACGGTGTTGTGACAAAGGACCTCGGGGGGAAGAAGGTCAGCACCGCAAAAGCCGGGTCGTATATCGCCGACTGTGTAAAGAAAGGAAAATAATCCCTTTTTTTGACAACCTCTTTATTACTCATTGAACCGGATACCATTTTTGCAGGTACTGGTTCCATGGTCAGCGCACTCGTGATCGAAGGTGGCATTATCGGATTGTTCGTGATCCTTGACGGATTGTATATTGTTGCGTTCCCACCGGTCAACGATGAGCCGCAGGGGTATGCGATCATTGCAATCGGGATATTCATCCTCCTTGCGACCGTTCACCTGTCCCGGAAACAGACGGCAGATACAACCACTTCGCAGGTCTGAACAGGGATAAAAAAACAGGGTCCGGGCCCGGTTATGGGGGATCGCAAAAAATCAGACCGACTCTTCTTCAGCTCCCTCATCCCGCCCGAAGATCGACCGGATCGCTTTTAAGGGAGAGCGTGATGAGGTTTTCGGCTCTTTTGGCCGCACACCCTTAAAAAGGATCTCGGCTTCCTCGGCCCCTTCATCGACATGCATCTTCTCGGTGATGTCGATAAGGGAGCCGACGATGGCCACCGTTTTGTCGTTCTTCACGACCGGGATCTCGTTGACCTCGATCCAGATCCTGTTCCCGTCCTCCGCTTCCATCTCCAGCCGGTACGGGGGCTCACGCTTGCCGGTAGCAATGGCTCGCAGGGTCCGTTCAAGGCCGGCTGCATTCGCCGCGTTGTCGGTGAGATAATCAGTCCAGACTTTCCTTTTCCCGCCCGCTGCGCACTTGAGCAGGGCGCGGATCCGGGGGCTGACATACGTTGACCGGTGGTCGGGAGTGTGGGCATAATACATCTGCGGTCCGCTCTCGATGAGGAGCATCAGGTCGTCGTCCCGTCTCCGGGCGGATTTCTGGTCGTTCTTCTGCCGGGTGATATCGCGCCCGGTGGCAACCAGCGCACCAGGAGTGCCTGCACCATCCAGCACCGACCGGATCGACCAGCTGATGCATCGCAGCCCTTTTGAAGAGGAGAGCCATTGCTCAACAATGCAGGTATACGGCGGCCGGAAGAGCCGGATCATCTGGGTTGCGATGACATCCGAGTACCGTTCGGAAGTCACCGGCATAAAGACGCTGCCGGACAGTTCTTCTTTTGTCTTCCCCAGCAGTTCGCAATAGGCCTGGTTGGTGAAAAGAAGCCGGCCTTCAAGACTGATCCTGACGATGAGATCCTGCTGCTGTTCCACAAGTTCGCGGTAGTCAGCTTCCGTGGTTATAATCCCACATCCCTGCGCTGGTCTTTCGCCAGTTCTTCCGGATAAAAGGGGAGGGTTGTTCTCCACACAAGAATCATCTGCTGCATAACTATTAATGGTACACGATTCGGTCCTGCTCCACCACGAAGCTCTCCCGGGCCCGGTTGAAAAAAAGTTTCTTATACGGTCGCACTGATGGTCTGCTGCCCCTCAACAGCCCGGCGGAATTTCTGGGACGGGGACTCGGGGATCCTGACAACCACTGCCATACGTTCCTTCCCGTACATGACCGCACGGAGCGTGGCGAGGGAGAGGGTAAAACTACCTACCCCGAACATGTCGATATTCAGGGCCTTTTTTGATGCGGATACCTGGGCAAGGCCGGCGGTTGCGCCAAGATAGTATTCCCAGTTCCTTGTCAGTTCCTCGACCTGGATCATACCCTGGCCTGAGACGGCACGGACCAGGTCTGCCCTGCGGACAGCGTAGCGGGATCCAAGAATATGAAGCTCGAGAACTTCATTGAGAACACCGTCACTGTCAATCGCCTGGCACCTTGTCCGCTGGAGATATCCTGCTTTTTCCATCATACACGACCACCTTCTGTCGTATACTGGCGTCAGCTCCGGGGGTATATAACGGGTCAGCGTGTGCAGGGTGAAAGTAAAAAAGAGGATTATTCCATGGCAGATTTCCGTCGTTTGTCCATACAGGTATTCAGGACACTTTCCATGAACGAGAGGACCCCGTTGATACCGGCGAGCGGGCGGGGGGCGAGACGGATCTCCCCGCGGAGCGGGGGTGTGAAGCCGATGAACGACCGGTCGCCACAGACCGCCCGCTCGAACGATGACCCCAGCACGAGATCGGGATCGCTTCTGGCAATCAGATCGTTTACTGCATCAATCCCACCGGCATACTCTGCAGGGTGCCGGGTCTCCCCATGGTTGCGCAGGCCGATACCGCAGATCTCCGCATCAAGATACTTCTCAAGAGTTGCGGCGGCAAACTCAGCATACGCTGCTCCGGCAAAGACCGCGACTGCCGGAGGGTCGAACCTCCGCAGGAATTTATCACTGACACGGACAACGGACTCCTCCTGCCGTTCGATCTCGGCAATGACCCGGTCGCATGCCGCATCAGGGAAGACATCGGCGATCCGGGCGAAGGAGGACCGGAGTGCATCGAAGCCGAGGGTTGTGCCGAGATCTTCACCGATACCGCAGGGAAAATCCCCGTTTGTCCCGAGCGTAAACGGGGCTGCACGGGATACCCGGGGGAGGTCATCATCACAAAATACCGTTCCCGCCGGCACATCAGCAAGACGGAGGAGGCGGCAGATTTCCTGGACATTTCCCCGCGAGAAGGGGTCGAGGAGGCATGCGCCGCCGATATTCACGCCACGGGCTTTTGGATCAACCGCCGGACCAAGGAGCGAGAGTGCTTTTGCGTAGCCGGTTTCAGCATCACCGGAGAACCCGGGGGCATCAACGAGGATGACATCGTGATCTGCGAGCATGGACTTCACGTCCTCTCCCATGATTGCCGGCACGCAGGTCGTAATCACCGCTATCCGGTCCCCCCGGTGCCCGAGGTCCGCGATCACCTCCAGCAGGCGGTCTTCAGAGCCGAATATCACCTCATTCTGGAGGATAAAGGTCCCGTGGAGGGGGGCATGGAGGAGCGTCGCCGGGTAATAGTAACACCCGCTGGAACCGTGTATCACCACCGAGATCCCCGAAAAGCCGGCAAGGCAGGCTGCAGCGCCGGTCATGGCACAGGGCCAGAGCGGGTTGTCGCATTCAGGCATGGAGCGACCGCCTCCAGCGGTGGAGAAGCCGGCGGACCCCGCCGGTCCCGACCACCGGCTGGACCGGGAGATGCGGCGCCTCCGCATCACTGGTTATTTGGATATGGAGGGCGGTGGCTGTCTCATACGCGGCTCCCGCGGATTCGGGATCGGTCACCAGACCGCTGAAAAATCCCTCCGATTCCCCGATGTCGGCAAAATCGGCGAGGACCTCGGCCTGGAGTGCACGCTCGATCTCGAGGGCCCTGCTTCCGTCTATGCCGCACGCTGTCGCAACCGTGCCGATGAAATCGAGCGTACCGGAGAGGCCTGCGGGAAACGCAGGGATGTACGGGGTCCCAAACCGGTCCTTCAGGTACTCACCCACCGGCAGGAGAGAGCGGTCGCGAAGGATGTTGAGCCGCGCACTCCCGAGGGTCTCAATGTCGTCAAAACCGATATCATGCACAAACCGCAGGCCGGCCGTCAGCCCGAGATGGGACAGGAGCCTCGTTACCTCTGCATAGTTCTCATCGACCTCGTACTCGAGGTTCTTTTCACCGACCAGGTTTACCGTGCTGCCTGCAACCGACGGCCGGGCCTGCCGGGAGAGGGCCATCAGGGCCTTGTTCACCCCGTCCTGGAAGGTTCCCCCGAGAAAACCGGCCGTAGGGATATGGAGGACGGGGACCGGGTACCCCCGGTTACAGACCGCATCGACATCATCGCCTATCGTATCGACAACGCAGGTCGAGAGGACGAATATAGCGGAGATATCGCGCTCCGAGACCGCCTGCAGGGTCCGGAACAGGGCCTCCTCTCCGCCAAAAACGATATCGCTCTCCGTAAGCGAGGATGAGACGAGATCCGGTACGGCAACGCGCCCGTTGTCGAGGCTGGTTGCATGAAAGAGGGAGAAGTTATGGTGGGCACACCCCTTCGGCCCGTGGATGACCGTAACGGCGTCCCGTACCTGGGTTGTCACCGAGAGCGCCCCGGTCAGGGTACAGCCGCCGGCCCTAGATGAATGAGTAGGCGAGGGTTTCAAGTTCATCGATCTCGAGGGGGGTGGGGATCGTCAGCCGGGTATTCTCCATTACCCTTTTTGCAAGCGAGCGGTAGCGGGCAGCCTGCGGGGATGCCGGATCGTATTCGATGACCGTCTTCCGGTTCAGCTCGGCCAGCTGGACCACCCGGTCGCGGGGGATATACTCGATGAGGGAACTGTTCACCCGGAGGGCAAACTCCCCCACCAGTTCCTCTTCCTTTGGCTGCCCCTTGGCATTGCAGATCACCCCGGCGAGACGGCATTTGCCCGTTGACCGGGACGCCAGCCGTTTTATCGCCTTGCAGATGTTGTTTGCCGCATACAGGGACATGAGCTCGCCCGACGTAACAAGGTAGATCTCCTGCGCATAGCCCTCCCGCATCGGCATCGCAAACCCGCCGCAGACAACATCGCCCAGCACATCGTACACGATTACGTCCCCGTTCAGGGCGCCGAACTTCTCCAGCAGCTGGAACGTGGCGATGATCCCCCGGCCGGCACAGCCGACACCCGGCTCCGGTCCGCCCGCTTCAACGCACCTGACGCCGTTATACCCCCGGAACTCGACATCCGCGAGGGTCACGCCGGTATCGCCCCGCTCCCGCACCAGGTCCATGACCGTCGGGATAAAACGCCCGTGCATGAGCATGCGGGTGCTGTCCCGTTTCGGGTCGCACCCGATCTGGAGGATGTCGAGGTTCCTCTCGGAAAGGGCTGCGGAGAGGTTGGCGGAGGTGGTGGATTTCCCGATGCCGCCTTTCCCGTACAGGGCGATCTGCTTCATTGCCATACTATAGGGCCCGGGTTTATATGAGATTTCCTGATGTTAAGGAAAGTACAGTTGTGTAAAGCAGGCCAATTCCCGGATCACTCCTCTCCCTTGAAGACCGCCATGACCAGCATGATGACCGGGATTACCTCAAGCCTGCCGATCCACATCGTGACAATGAAGATCCACTTGGACGTGACCGGCATGTCCGGGCTCACGTACCCGCTGTTGATCCCGCAGGTGGCAAACGCGGACACCGTGGTGAAGAGGATCTCGCTGATGCTGAAGGTTGTCAGGTGGAACTGGAGGATGGCGAGGCTGGCAACGGAGACCGTCATCACCGAGAGGATGATGACGAGGATATTCTTTGCCGTCTCAAGTTCGGCCGTTGCCTTGGGGATGATGCGCCCTTCGATCCTGAACGGGATGAGGACTTTTCCGCTGATATAGAGGCGCTGGAACCACCAGAGAAGGGCATGGAATGCAAACGCCACCCGGTTGAGCTTGATCCCCCCGGCCGCACTCCCGGCTGCCCCGCCGATCAGCGTGATGAGGGCAAGGAAGAGGAGGGTCACGTCGGCCCAGGTATTGAGGCTGGCAACCTGGTATCCGGTTGTTGTCAGGGCTGACGTTGCCATGAAGATGCCGGTGCGGAGGGCAGGGATGAGCCCCAGGTTGTTGAAGAAGATCAGGTCATAGGTCAGTACAAGGGTACCAGCGGCAAGGATGAGGAAGAAGAGCTTGATCTGTTCGTCGCCAAAGAGGCTCCATTTCCGGTTCTCGAGGACAAGATAGTACAGCTTGAACGGGAGCGCCCCGGCGATCATGATCGGTATGAGCAGGAGTTCCAGCGCAGTGCTGTGATAGAAGAGGACCCCCTCGGTATGAAGCGTGAATCCTCCGGTGGAGATCGTGGTGAGGGCCAGGTTGACCGATTCCCAGAGCGAAAGGCCGGTGAAGAGGATCAGGCCGACCGCGACAAAGGTGAGGAGGGCATAGATCTTCCAGAGTGCCCGACCGGTACTCATAACGGTCGGCATGAACGGTTCATCGCGGCTCTCGGTCCGGAAGATACGGGAGCGGGATAACCCGGTGCTGCTGCCAAGGGCGATGGCGAACGCGATGATGCCAATCCCCCCTACCCACTGCATGAAGGAGCGCCAGAAGAGGAGCGTGTGGGGTGTCGTCTCAAGGGACGCTATCATGGTGAACGCCGTCCCGGTCCATCCCGCCATACCCTCGAACACCCCGTCGGAGAAACTCATGTGCAGCCCGAGCATGAACGGGATACCGCTGATCATGGCGCAGGTGATCCAGAAGAGGGCAACCGAGCAGAATGCGGTTGAGAGCCGCACACCGCGGTCATGCCGGGGGAGGGCACGGAAGAGCATCCCGGAGAGGAACAGGACCAGCGGCACGGCAGCCATCGGGAGAAGCATTGCCCATTCCCGGTACAGGAGGGCCACAAGGAGCGGTACACACGTGACCGGGGCAACAACGACAAAGAGGTCTCCCACATCCGAAACGATGGTGGAGAGGTACCGCAGGCGCTGCATCACTTAGGGGTTGTGAGCGCTGTTTAATTAGTATTTACCTAAAAAAGAGGAGAAACGGTCAGGCCTTGTTGGTCCAGAGACCATGGACATTGCAGTAGATACGGGCCTTGGCGTTTACATCGCTGATACAGAACTCGGCCTCGGGTTTCTCGCCGGGTTTGAATCCTTTGATGAAGATGTTCTCCCCGCTCTTCACTTCCACCCATTCGATGTAGTGCTTCTCTTCCATCGGGTGGGGGATGGACCCGATCTTCACGATAATCCCCTTTGCAGACTTCTCGACCACCGGCACATGTTTCTCCTTTCCGGCATCGGCAGTCTTCTCCGCAAGCAGGGTCATGTTCTGGCCACAGCAGACAAGGGTCCCGCCAGAGGCGTGGACGACCTTGACGATGTTCCCGCACACATCACATTTGTAGACTTCAAACATTTTTGTCATACGGTAACCTCCTGGTCCTTACACGATGGTAAGCTCCTTATGCTTCTTCAGGATTTCGTCTGCCAGCCGGTCGAGCCCCTTCATGGCAGCCTCGTCGGGCTGCCCTTTGGCAAGCACGGGCTCCAGCACCTCAACCCTGACATGGTCGAGCATCTTCACGATGGTCTCGGCACTCTTCCCGCCCCACCCGTACGACCCGATGACCGAGGCATACCGGGCCTTGGGCCTCAGCGCGTTGGCAAGGTACGTTGCATACACGACCTGGGGGTGGGGCCCGAAGAGCACGGTCGGCGTCCCCATGACCACGGTCGCAGGGTCTACGAGGGCCATGGCAAGTTCGCCGATGTCCGTCCGGGTCAGGTTGAACGGTTTGACGACAATCCCCCGCGCGATCAGGGCCGCAACGAAATAATCCACCATCTTCTGGGTGCTGCCATGCATTGAGACATAAGGCAGGACTACCTCGTTCTTCACCGCGTCCGAGACCCAGTCGCTGTATGCATCGAGGATGAAGGACGGGTTCCGGTGGATCGGGCCGTGGCTCGGTGCGATTATCTTCGGCTCAAGGTCGCGAACCTTGCCGATATATCCTTTTATGCTGCCCCGGAACGGCATCATGATCTCGGCATAATAGCGTTTGGCCGATCGGATCGTATTCGCATCCTCTGCAGCGAAGAGCTCGCTCGACGCGGCATGGAACCCGAAGAGATCGCAGGGGAAGAGGATCCGGTCCTCCACCAGGAACGTAATCTGGGTCTCGGGCCAGTGCGTCCACGGCGTGAGATGGAACCGGAGGGTCCGGTCGCCAAGGGAGAGGGTATCGCCGTCCTTCACGATATGGAAGACATCTGCCGGCACGTGCAGAAGGTCGATGAGCATGTCCCGGCACTTCTCGTTGGTGACGACCCGGGCATTGGGGAAGAACTCCAGGATCATCGGGAGCGATCCCGAATGGTCCTGTTCGGCATGGTTTATCACAACATAATCGATCTGCCGGACCTCCATCTTCACCAGGTTCTCGACCAGTTCGAACTCTTTGGTCGGGTCGACCGTATCGATGAGGGCGGTCTTCTCGCTGCCTTTGACCAGGTACGCGTTATAGGTCGTGCCATCCGGCAGGGGGATCAGCTCGTCGAAAATCCGCCGGTCAAAGTCGAGTGCGCCGACCCAGAAGACACCCGGGGTTATCTCGCGGGACACCATGAAATCCACCTCACTCCGGGTTGAATTTGTTCTTCTCGGCAAAGCAGACAGGACAGGACCAGTCGGCCGGGAGATCGGCAAACGCGATACCGGCCTTAAGGTTCTGGAGCGGTTCGCCTTTCTCCGGGTTATACCGGTGACCGCAGATACTACAGACGTAAATTTCCATTCCCATAAAAAACCTCACGTACAATCGTTACGATACAACAGAATAGCGCCATCAGCCCAATAATCGTTTCGATAGTGCCAGCAGGGTATCAGGCCGGACCACGGGGCACTCCCGATGGGGGGAGAAGATGATCGAGCGATTCCCTGCCGGCAAGGTAATGGTTCACGAAAAAGGAGAACGAGGCGTTCTTCCGGATCGCGGTCTCAATGGAGAAGGACTTGAGGATCTCGAACATGAAATCGATCCGGGAATCGAACCGCGGGGGGATCAGGGTGTTGAAATCCTCCTTCGTGATCTGGTCGGTTGACGGGAGGTTACGGACGCCCAGTTCCTGGGCGGTGTCGGCAGATATCCCGGCAAGGTACCAGCTCTCGATCTCCCTGATCACCACAACGATATGCCTGCCGTCGATGTCGCTGAAGCGGTAGTACAGGATCTGTTTCTTGTCCCGCACGGAGCGCTCCTGGTCGATATCGGCAACAAAGATATAATCGTTGTTCATCAGGACAACGCTCCGGAGGAACTTGTTGACCTTCTCCCGCTTGATGCACGCATAGGGGATGATCTCAACCGAGTGATACGAGGGGGCAAGGAGCGGCTTGATGAGCCGGCCGAAGAACCGGATATCATCCTCGCCTTCCACCATGATGAAGAGCCGTTTCTTCATGATCAGAGTCCCAGCAGGTTCTGGACGTACAGCTCCTCGATACCGATCTCGTTCTCGAGGAATGTCCTGACCTCCTCCTTGTCGCCGGGCCGGGAGATGATCGAATATCCCTCGCTGTCGCGGGAGATGAGCAGGATGTCGTCAAGCGATGCATACTTGACAACCTCGGTACTGTGGGTCGTCACCATCACCTGCTTCTTCTCCGAAGCCTCCTTCATCATCGCCATCAGGCGGGAGACGAGGAACGGATGGATATGGCTGACCGGTTCTTCGATGATGATGAACGGTTTATCCTCGAAATACAGGGCGATGATCATGGCAAAGATGGCGATGGTGCCATCCGAGAGCGACGATGCCGGCAGCTCGTAACTCTTCACGTACCGCTCGCGGAGTGTCAGGATGAAGGATACATCCATGAATTTCTTGACCGTGAAGTCCTCGACAAACGGCAGGACATCGCGCAGCAGATTGGCAAACTTCCGCTTCCGGGCGGGATCATCGCCGATGTTCTTGATCACCAGCGCAAGGTTGCTGCCGTCCTCCTCCAGCTCGCGCTTTCCGGTGATGACCGATCCCTTCTTGGGGAGCTTGGGATCGATATCATACACCGCGATCCGGTCAAAGAACTTCTCGCTGTGGGGCAGCGGATACCCATAGACGCTCTCCAGGAGGAGGGAATTTTCAGGAAGCCGTCTGCCGCGGAAGAAGAGGGGGATGATACTGTCCTCCGTAAGACTGCAGCCCTCCGGGATATCGGTTGTATAGCGGATCTCCCCGTGTTCGTTCGCCACCGTGATCGATCCTTTCCCGATCCGGGTCTTCCCGGTTACCACAGATCCTTCCCGGGTACACGAGGACACCTCGCACCCGATCACCAGGATATCACGCACGATGGTAAAACCGTCGCCGTTCCCGTCAAACCGCAGGGCAAACTCATACGATGACTCGCACGGGCGAAGACCAAGGACCATGTTCCCGCCGGTCCCCGGGTCAACGACCTCCATCCCGCTCCCGGGTTCATAGGTCACCCGGACAACAAGATCGCGTGCCGTACCGATCTTGGCATTCCTCAGGTACTCGGCACCTCCCTGCATTGCAATGGCATTGACGATGCCGTGGCGTGCAATATCCCGCAAAAACTTGAAGATACCAATGAAATTCGACTTCCCGGCCGCGTTCGATCCGATCACGACATTGAACCCGGTCAGATCGATATCGATCTCCGAGAAACTCTTGAAGTTCTCCACATGGATGCGGCGGATGGGCATGGCAACTCCTTCATCTCATCGTCGCCGTGCAAGAAAAAGAAGGTATTGGTAGGTGGCGTCCACTCATCAGAAGAGGACGTAACTCATCTCGTTCATTGACATAATGAAATAATTCAGGATGGTGGCAAAGCTCACCCACAGGAAGTAGGGGATGAGAACAGCACCGGCGGCAACGGAGAATCTTGATACCTGGACGATCGTGCACAGGATGAGGAACCAGAGCCCGATGATCGTCATCAGCCCGAAGAAGGTCGAATGGAGGCCGAAGAAAACGTACGACCACGCAATATTGAAGACCAGCTGGGCGATGAAGAAGGTCAGTCCCAGGAAGACCTCCTTCTTCTTGATGCCGGCCTGGAAGATCATGTAGAGCGACAACCCCATCAGGCAGTAAAGCACGAGCCAGACCGGCCCGAAGACCCACGAAGGGGGCGTAAAGTCCGGTTTCTGGAGGTGATCATACCATGCCGGAATGGACGGTGTGGAATAGAGCGACCCGATGTATGCCGCACTCAGGCAGATGCCCATGGCGAGCAGGAACAGGATTATCTTCCCAAGGGTTTTCTTTACCATAAATATTGATCGTACAATTGTATACACGATCGGGAATAATAGATTATCGGATGGTTGCGGTTCAGGATATCGGCATACGCAATAAAACGGGCTGTTTGAGCGGATATCTCTCAGTTCAGCCGGCTTTACTGCACCATGACCGGCTGCGGTATCAGGGGCCCGCTATACTCCACAGTAATAAAAAGGGGGGCCCGATCATTTTCCTTTCCGGTAAAAACGCAGGGAGTCCAGCCACGAGAACACCCCCCGGGGCTCGCTTCGGGGAAATACGCCCTCGGCCACGGACTTGACCTCCTCAACCGAATAGAAAGCATTCGGGTGGAACTCCTTGATGATCCCGACCACATGGGGGAGATCCTGCCGCTTGATGATGGTATTGACGAGTTTGACCCGGCCGGTCGCCCCCTCGCCATCAACGCTGGTGACCCCGTAGTTATGGGACCGGAGGAACTGGACAAGGGATCCCGGATCGTCCCGGGTGATGATATGGACGCTGACAAGGCCGATGGAGATCTTCTCTTCAATGAGCATCCCGATATACGTGCCCGCGGCAAACCCGGTCCCGTACGCAACGTACGAGACAATATTGGTCAGGTTGTTCATCACCTGGCCGATGGCGAGGAGCCAGATGATGACTTCAAAGAATCCGATGACCGGGGCGAGGTACCTGACCCCCTTGGAGATGAAGATGACCCGGATCGTCCCGAGGGTGACATCGCAGATCCGTGCACAGAAGATCAGGATCGGCAGCACGACATAGGCAAAGAAATCCGGCGACCCCGTGAAGTCCAGCATTAGTACGTGTGTTCCCGATTCCGGGGTTAATAGTTTGTGGTAACCACCGGCAAATTTGCGGCAGAAATCCGTTCCCGGATACCGGTAAAAAAAGGTACGGGAATATCCCGTATCAGGATCCTGTAGAGGTTGCGTTGGAGATCGTCACTTTCCGCGTCCAGGTCCCCGTCTGGGATCCCTCGATGTTGAGAACCTTGACGTCCCAGTCGCCGGCCTTGACCGCGGACTGCCGCTCGAGGTTCAGATCGAGATCGCAGGTGATCTTGGTGCCGCCGCTCGAACTCGGGGATGTGCAGGGGATGGTCGAGCCGCCCTTGAGAAGATTGACCGTCACACCCTCCTTGAAGTTCTGCCCGTAGATGACGAGCTGGGTCGTGTCATTGATATACAGGGCAGTTGGTGTCACGCTGGTGATGATCGGTCCCGCCTCCCCGACGGTGAATGCTGCCTGGAGGGTCCCGGACTGGCCATCGGGATTGACCACGATCACGTTGTACCTGCCGGCTTCCCGGTTATAGAGATTGAACGTGCAGTCAATCCGCGTCGATGTCACGATAACACCGGTGCCGGTCACCGGCATGCTGCCCGGCTGGAGGAGCCGGGGGGTTGCGTCCTGCTGGAAGTTGGTGCCGGTGATGACGACCGACAGGGTGGCATCCTTGATGGCCGAGGACGGGGTGATAGCGATTACCGTGGGAGAGTTACCGGACAGCGTTGTCGGTACGGGCGTCACAGCAGCCAGGGTGACGACCGGGACCGCTGACAGGGTGACCCGGGCAACTTTTGCCTTGTAGACTTTCTCCACCATCGCCCGGTCGCTCCATTCTGTCCGCTGGTCGATGAAATGACCCCATGACCCGTCGGCGTTCTTGTAGATCCAGGCCCGCTCATATTCGTCCTTGGCGGGATTGTACGCCTTGATGACATAGAGCATGGTCTCCCCACCGGAGTCCGTTTTCGCGATGATGTCACCGGGCGAATACCGTGCACCCGCAGCGGTTGTCGGTACCGGCGTTGAAACGGCGGTATCCGATGATTCTTCCGAACAGCCCGCAAATAACACGGCAATAATGAGGAAAAGGCAGAAAATTATCCCAAACCGGAATTGACTGTTCATAAGTGTATTTTTTCGCCTTCTGGCGTATAAGATTTGCCCCGGGATCCTGAGATCATCGCACCGGTGGACAACAGGAGCGTACCCTAGGTGTCCCTTACCACCACAACCGTCTCGTACTTCCGCAGGAGCCAGGCATGGATGAGGACCAGCGAGGCTGCAGCAAGAGCAGCGGCTGCCGCAACCGAGGGGAATGCAGGGGAAAGCGCTGCGGGATCGGTCATACCGGTTGTGAGACTGACAAGGCCGGTAGTAACCAGGACAGACGTGGCATACACGTCCCGCACGGCAAAGAAGAAGAGCGCGGCGATTCCCCCGATCATGATGGGGACCGCAGCACCCGCGGAGGACGTGCTGACAGGAAGAGAGACGAATGTTGTCAATGCAAAGAGAATTGCCGTGATGACCACACCGGTTGAGATCGATACCAGCGCCCCCCCGGCCCTGACCAGTGCCTGGAGGTGCGTCCCGGCAAGCACCCAGCAGATCATGACGGATGCAATGCCGGTGGGGAGGTACAGGAGAACGATACCAGCGAGTGGCAGAAGACCGGTGCCGGGAACGGCAGCGTGAAGGTACAGAAAGCATGCTGCAGCAGTCAGGGCAAGGAAGAGGCCGGCCCGCCGCGGTGACCGGAACCCGATCTGGTGCATGGTCACGGCACGGGAGCCAAACGACCGCCGGATTACCAGGACCGGGAGGATCATCCCGGTCAGGATGCACCCGATGAGGGTGTAGGAGAGGACAGCTGCCGGCTCCGGGAACAAAAATACCCTGCTCCTTCCTGCAAGGAGAACCATCTCGATCATCCAGACAAGGGAGACCAGGAACGGGATACCAAGGAGCTGCAGGGCCTTCCGGCTCCCGTCTGTCGGGGAGATATCCGGTATCGGGTCGTTTCTCTCACGGTCTGTCATAGTATCCCGGGATATCCATACATTCACTGCTTATGGGAGATACAGGTTCCTTTCTTTTTGGTAAAAAGGGATTATACCCGGGTTTTCAGGAAATCCAGGACCGCCGCGGCACGCTGGCCGGGTGAGCGCGGATTATTGGCTGAACCCGGGCTGAAGACCGGGGCATCCTTCTCGTAAAAGACACCGAGGGCGATCTTTGCATCACCGGAATAATCCCATTCGCGGATCCGGTCGCAGGCCTGCGAAAAGTCCGCCCGGTCGTGGCCGGCAAGATCGTAGATCCGCTGGCTGTAATAGTCGGTGGCCGGGAAGAACGATGCACAGATCTGGAGGACATCGAGGAACGCAAATCCCCGGTGGGCAATCCCTGCCCGTATCATCGCCTCGAGCTGGGGCATCTTCCGGGTATACCCCCGCGCAATGAAGGTTGCACCGGCGGCAAGCATCAGCTCGAGCGGGTTGAAGGGAGATTCAGGGGTACCGGATGGCGTTGATCTGCCCCGGAACCCGAGGGGAGAGGTCGGGGTGTACTGGCCGGTGGTCAGCCCGTAGACCCGGTTGTCGTGGACGATGACCGTGATATCGAGATTCCGCTTGGCGGCAAAGACCAGGTGGTCCAGACCTTCGGCATAACAGTCCCCGTCGCCGCAGCAGCAGATCACCGTGAGATCGGGATTTGCCAGCTTGATCCCGGTTGCAACGGGGATTGTCCTGCCATGCAGCGCATAGAAGCTGCTGATATTGAGATAATCGGCGATCTTCGCGTGGCACCCGATGCCCGAGACGAGGACGATATCATCCAAAGACGTTCCCTCTTTCTCCCTTAGGGCAAGGATATTCTTGAGAGTATGCTGGATCGTGAAGTTCCCGCACCCCGGGCACCACGTGTTCTTTGCACCGGTTATCAGCTCGCGTCCGGTCATCGGAGCACCTCCGTGATTCTTCCGACAAGTTCGTCCGGGACGAACGGCCTCCCGTCATATTTCAGGATCCGGTCGCTGACCGCGATGCCGTTTGCCGCGGCAAGGTCTGCGAACTGCCCCGTCTGGTTCTCCTCTACGGCAATGACGCGGTTCACCCCGCCCAACGCCGCCCTCAGCGCATCGCCAGGGAACGGCCAGAGGACAACGGGCCGGACAACCCGGAGCCCGAGGGCTTCCCCCGCAAGGGTGCAGGCACCGGCCGGAGAGCCCCACACGAGCAGGGCAGTGCTGCTGTCCCGTGAGCCGGATACCCGTACCTGCTCGTACCGCGCCAGCTCCCTGCGCAGGCTCTCCTCCTTTGCCGTCCGTTTCCCTGCCATTCCGAGTACGGTACCTGCCTCCTCGGTCGTAATGCCATCTTCGTCATGGGCATAACTGTTCACCTTCACGACCGCTCCCTTCGTCCCCACAGCAGCCAGGGGAGATACCCCGCCGGGCGTGATTGCATAGCGACGATACTCCCCGTCCCCGTCCCATCCGGAAATTGCACCCGGCAGACCGGGATCGCCGGGGAAGGGCATGCTGTAGGTCCCTTCCGAGAGGGTCTTGTCGGCAAGGATGAACGCCGGGACCTGGCAGCGCCATGCAAGGTCCATAGCCCGTGCAGACCATACAACCGCCTCCTCCGCATTGCCCGGCGCAACAATGAAGCGCGGGAACTCCCCCTGCCCTGCATGGATCACGAACCGCAGGTCTGCCTGGCCGGTATAGGTGGGCAGGCCGGTCGAGGGGCCGGTCCGCTGGGACATGACGATAACAACGGGCACCTCTGCCATTCCCGCAAGGGAGAGCCCCTCGGTCATCAGACAGAACCCGCCACCGGATGTGCCGACCGCTGCCTTCTTTCCGGCCGCGGCAAAACCCAGGGCCATGAGGATCACCGCGATCTCGTTCTCGGGATGGAGAACGGTGATGCCGAACCGGTCCTTCTCCGCGGCAAGGAAATGGAGGACTCCCGATGAGGGAGTCATCGGGTAGGAGACGTACGCGTCAAGACCCCCCTGCACCAGCCCGAGCCCGATCGCCTCGTTGCCGGTCACCAAAGGACGCGGGGGATTGTTCCCCTGCGGGATCGCCTTCACGGTTTTGAGGAGGTCATATGCACGGCGGGCGACCCGGAGGTTTGTATCAGCCGCCTTCGGGATGTGGGAGCGGAACACCCCCTCGACAACGTCCCACCCGATCCCGGCAGCCTTTGCAAACCCGCCGATGAGCGCGGAGTTGCCCATGATCTCCGGCGCCTGGAGCTCCTGCAGGATTGTCTTCACCGGCACGCCCTGCCCTGCCGATCGCACCAGGTCGGCATTGAAGATGATCGCAGCCGGGTCCTGCTGCCTGCCGGCATGCTGATCGACCGTTGCCTGGTCGAGAGCCAGGAGAAAACCGGTATCCAGGGCATGGGTCCCCGGGCTCTCCGGCCGGTCTGTTCCCCGGATGATGGCATAGTTATGTCCGCCCCGGATAAGCGAGGGATAATCGAAGTACAGGTACAGCGAGTACCCCAGATGATTGATGAGCTGGGCGATGATTGCCCCGGCACTGTTGATCCCGTCCCCGGCCTTGCCCCCGATGATCACAGAAATGTCGTTCATGATCCGTTCCCCGGTATGTCTGATAACAGCACAGGGGGAAAAAAAGCTTGGCATTCCCGCAGGTCCGTGTTTGGGAATACCTGCTGGTGGTAGGGCTGGCAGGGAATGGGTGCCGCCGGGGATGCGGAACCGGCACCTTCATATGATCAGGAACCAACCAACACACTACACAGAGTAAAAACCCCGGTGAACCGGGATAATTCACGAGAATTTCTGATAACAACAACGAAGAAAAAAAAGGAGGTGAGTTATGCAGGCAAACGGCTTAGGATCGGAGAAGAAAGCCTATTATCTCCACACCACGAGCGGCATGGACATGGACGGCCTTATCAAGGCCATCCGGCACACCAACCTGGGGATCCGGTGGCGGGCAGCCCTTGCCCTTGGGGACATCGGCGAGCCGGCGGTCAAACCCCTCATCCGTGCACTCCGGGAGGACGACCAGGATGTCCGGTGGCTCGCGGGGCTCGCACTCGGGAGGATCGGCGAGGCAGCAATCCCGCAGCTGATCCGGGCGATGGCAGAAGAGGACCAGGATGTGCGGTGGCACGCAACCCGGGTCCTTGCCGAGATCGGCGAACCGGCCATCCAGCCCCTGGTTGCTGCCCTCAGGAACGAGGACAGCGATGTCCAGTGGCGGAGTGCGTTCGCCCTCTCGCTCATCGGGGAGAAGGCGGTCGAACCGCTCATCCTGTCCTTAAAGGACCAGATCTGGTGGGTGCGGGTCAGGGCTATCTGGGCACTCGGGGAGATCCGCGACACGCGGGCGGTAGAGCCCCTCATCCAGTCGGTGAACGACCAGGACTGGTATGTGCGCTGGACTGCCGCCGACGCACTGGGCAAGATCGGTGACAAGCGGGCGGTGATGTGCCTCGGGAAGGCACTCAAGGAATCGGACTCGTTTGTCCAGGTCCCCTCGATCTGGGCGCTCGGGAAGATCGGCAGCGGGGCACCGGTCGATACGCTCATCCAGTCCCTGAAGAACTCGGACTGGTACGTGCGCTGGGGTGCTGCCGATGCCCTCGGGAATATCGGCGACAAGCGGGCACTGCCGTCCCTGGAGGCGCTCCTGAGCGACAAGGACGATTATGTCCGGCATGCGGCAACCGAGGCAATCGCCAAGATCAAAAGCAAGAACGGGGATTCGGGCGAATAATTTTTCTATTTTTTTATCAGTTCTTCGAGGATAGATTTCATATCATTGATTTTGTAAGGTTTGGAGAGCTTTCCTGCAAAGCCGAACCCGGCAAAGTCCTGCACCGCCGGGTCGTTGGCAAAACCGCTCGACACAACCGCTTTGACATTGGGGTCCAGCTCCTTCAGCTTCGCGATCGTCTCCTTTCCGCCCATGCCGTCCGGCACGGACAGGTCGAGGATAACGACATCGAACGGCGATCCGGCAGCTTTCTCTTTTAAGTAGAGAGAGATCGCCTCTGCACCATCGCGGGCGAACTGCACCTCGTACCCGAGGAACTGGAGCACTTCGAGCGTCACGTCAATGATGATCTGCTCGTCGTCCATGAGGAGGACTTTTCCCTTGCTGGCAGGACCGGCGTTCATGTGGTTCAGTAGTAATTCTTGCCGCATGGGTTAAAAAAGGCTAGCCTGCGATGCGAGGGGAGGGGGAGATGAGAGACCGTGATCGGGGCTGCGAGTGTTCTCGTTGCGGTCTTTACGTTGGTTTTCTGGATGAAGTCTGCCATGTTGGTTTCCTCTTGTTTGGGTTGTTCCGGGAGAGTTGCGCAATTCTCCCGAGCCGGTGTGGGAACACTGTTCCTGCTCCGGGTCATCAGGCCCTTTGACATAACAGCATGGAACGCACTTGTTCATGGCCTTCGCTGAAAAAATTATGAAAAGTGAAAACGGAGAATTTTGGTGAGCATTGGGGGCGATTAGGGCGCGGGGAGTGGCCGGAAGATTTTGTATCACTCGGTATCCTAGAAAATCAAATCATAACCGATATCCTTACGACCTGTAAGAAAACATAATCATTATTCTCAAAATATACGGCAGGCCATGACCGGAGAGAACGAGCGGGTAACCCGGAAAAAACGGATCGATCCATTACTGAAAGCGGCCGGTTGGCAAATCATACCTTGGCATCAGGGTATCGACATTTCCCGTCTCGATAAATACGCGATCGAAGAATTCAGCACCGAAAACGGCCCGGCCGATTATGCTCTTGTTGTTGAAGGAAAAATCCTCGCAGTTATCGAAGCGAAGAAGATCTCGCTCGGTCCTCAGAATGTCCTGACACAGGCCGAACGATATGCCGCTGGTATCTCCGGCAGCCCGTTCAATTTTTCCGGCTTCCGGGTCCCATTGATTTATTCGACGAACGGCGAGATCATCTGGTTCCACGATCTCCGGAATCCCTTGAACCGTTCGCGGCAGATTGCCAGATTCCATACGCCCGGAGCTCTTGCCATGCGCCTGAAGGAACGGTTCGAGTCAGCATGCCAGGAACTTGCAGAATGGGAGAATGCCCATCCGATGCTCCGGCCGTACCAGAAGGAGGCGAATGATGCAATTGAGCAGGCCATCCGTGATCGCCGTCGTCAGATGCTCGTGGCGATGGCGACCGGAACCGGCAAGACCTATACAATGGTCAACGAGGTCTTCCGGCTGATGAAATCCGGTGTGGCGAAGCGCATCCTCTTTCTCGTGGATCGCCGGGCGCTTGCTGCGCAGGCGGTCAAGGCGTTCGCCTCGTTCGAGGCCCGGCCCGGCCTGAAGTTCGACAAGGCCTACGAGGTGTACAGCCAGCGGTTCTTCCGCGAGGATTTCGGGGAGGATGAGAAGTTCGATCCCAAGGTGATGCCGTCTTCCTACCTGCTGGATCCGAAACCTGGCGAGGCATTTGTTTATGTCTGTACGATCCAGCGGATGACGATCAACCTGTTCGGGAGGAACGCAGTCTTCGGCTCCGATGAGGAATCGATCGATGAGGATGCCGAACAGATGGATATCCCGATCCATGCGTTCGATCTCATTATCGCGGATGAATGCCACCGCGGCTATACAGCAGCCGAGCAGTCAGTCTGGAGGAGGACGCTCGATCATTTCGATGCGATCAAAATCGGTCTGACGGCAACGCCTGCGGCGCATACAATGGCATACTTCCGGGAGATTGTTTACCGGTACGAGTACACCCGTGCCGTGAGCGAGGGATTCCTGGTGGATTACGATGCCGTTGCGCTGGAATCCGATGTGCGGATGAACGGGATCTTTCTCTCCGAAGGGGAGCAGGTCGGGATCATCGATGCCCGGACCGGAGCACAGTCGTTTGACAATCTTGAAGATGAGCGGCAGTTCGACACGACCGATGTCGAGCGGAAGATCACGTCGCCGGACTCCAACCGGAAGATTCTCTCAGAAATCCGGAAGTATGCGGAGGAGCACGAGAAGCAGTTCGGCCGGTTCCCCAAGACCCTGATCTTTGCCGTGAACGATCTTCCACACACCTCCCATGCAGATCAGCTAGTGGATCTGGCGCGGGACATCTTCGGAAAAGGGGATTCGTTTGTGGAAAAGATCACCGGCAAGGTGGACCGGCCCCTCCAGCACATCCGGCAGTTCCGGAACCGGCCGCTGCCTTCGGTTGTCGTTACCGTGGATCTCCTCTCGACTGGTGTCGATATCCCAGACCTGGAGTTCATTGTCTTCCTCCGTCCGGTAAAATCGCGTATCCTTTTCGAGCAGATGCTGGGCCGGGGGACCCGGAAGGGAGAGCACTTCCCGGACAAGTCCCATTTCGTTGTCTTCGACTGCTTCGGCGGGACGCTGCTCGAATATTTCCGGCAGGCGACCGGCATCACCGCGGAGCCACCGGAGAAGGAGAGCCGGTCCATCGTCCAGGTGATTAAGGATGTCTGGGATAATCGGGACCGGCAGTACAATACCGGCGTACTCGTGAAACGGTTGCAGCGGATCGACAAGGAGATGAGCGGTGAGGCCCGGGACCGGTTCGCTGCGTACGTTCCGCAGGGGGATCTGAAACGGTATGCTGCGTTGCTTCCGGAGCGGCTCCGGCAGGATTTCACCGGGACGATGACGTTGCTGCGGAACCCGGAGTTCCAGGACCTGCTGCTTCATTATCCCCGGCCAGAACGGGCGATGCTGGTTGCGTACGAAAACGTGGATACCGTTAGTTCCCGGTATATCTTCCGGGACTCGGCAGGCAACGAATACAAACCCGAGGATTATCTTCTCAAGTTCTCTGCGTTCGTCCGTGAGAATCCGGAACATATCGAGGCGATCCGGATCCTTCTGGACCGTCCGAAAGACTGGGGGACGGATGCCATCCACGAGCTGAAGAAGAAACTCGCAGCAACTCGGTACCATTTCACGGTCGACAATCTCCAGCGGGCCCACAAGCTTCGGTACAACAAGGAGCTAGCGGATATCATCTCGATGGTGAAGCATGCAGCCCGTGATGAGGAGCCGCTCTTCACCGCAGAGGAACGGATCCACCGGGTCTTCGACCGGATGGCGCTCTCGGTGTCCGTAACACCGGAGCAGCAGCAGTGGCTGGACAAAATCCGCGAACATTTAATCGCGAACCTCTCAATCAGTAAGGACGATTTCGATCTCATCCCTCTCTTTGCGAACGAGGGCGGATGGGGAAAGGCGAACCGGGTCTTCAATAACGGGCTTACTGCCCTGATACAGCAGTGGAATGCGGAGATTGCAGCATGAGCGATATTGTCGGGAAACTCTGGGGATTCTGTCACACGCTCCGGCACGACGGGATCGATTACGGGGATTACATCGAGCAGATCACGTACCTTCTTTTCATCAAGATGGCGGACGAGCGGGGCGTTGCGCTGCCGAAGGGATGCGACTGGAAGACGCTCGTCTCGAAGTCAGGTACAGACCTGACGGATCACTATGTGGATGTGCTCCGGACGCTCGGGAAGGAGCCGGGCCTTCTTGGCGATATTTTTGCCGGCGCCATATCCCGGTTCACGAACCCGGTGAACCTGAAGAAGCTGATCGGCCTCATCGATGAGACCGAGTGGACCGAGCTGAACATCGATGTGAAAGGCGAGGCGTTCGAAGGTCTTCTCGAAAAGGCGGCGAGCGAGGGGAAGAAGGGAGCCGGGCAGTACTTCACCCCGCGGATCCTGATCCAGTCCATTGTCCGGTGCATGCAGCCCGATCCCCGGAAGAAGGCCGACCTGACGATCTGCGACCCGGCCTGCGGTACCGGCGGGTTCCTGGTCTGCTCCTACGAATGGCTGCTGGAGCAGACAAAAGGCGGGGCGCTCGAACGCGATGTTGCGCTCCGCGTGAAGAAGAACACCTATTTCGGGCAGGAACTCGTGGCCCGCCCGCGCCGTCTTGCGCTGATGAACCTCTATCTCCACAATGTCGAGCCGTCAATAAAGTTCGGCGACTCCATCTACGAGAACCCGGACAGCCGGCGCTTCGATGTCGTGCTGACCAATCCCCCGTTCGGTACCAAGGGTGCGAACCAGGCACCGGACCGCGACGACTTCATGGTCTCGACCTCCAACAAGCAGCTCAACTTCATCCAGCACGTGATGACGATCCTTAAGAAAGGAGGCCGGGCTGCGGTCGTGGTGCCGGACAATGTCCTCTTCGCCGACCAGGCCGGTGAGGTGTTCAAGGACCTCACCGAGCAGTGCAACCTCCACACCATCCTCCGTCTGCCGAATGGTACGTTTACCCCGTACTCGCCCGGTACGAAGACGAACGTGATCTTCTTCACCAAGGGCTACCCGACCGAGACGATCTGGGTATATGACGACCGGACCAATGTCCCGCACATCACGAAGAAGGACCGGCCGCTCACCCCCGAATACTTCGCGGAGTTCGAGAAGGTGTACGGTGCTGACCCGAACGGCGGCGCAAAGCGGAACCCGGCGGACTCGAAGGAGGATCGCTGGCGTTCGTTCCATATCAGCGAAGTCAAGGAGCGGAACTACAAGATCGATTCCCTCAAGTGGCTCCGGGACGAGTCGCTCGACGATGCGGATTCTCTGCCGGAGCCGGAGGAACTTGCGACCGAAGCGATCGAGCACCTCCGGGCGGCGGTGGACGAGCTGCAGCAGGTTGTGGTGCTGCTGGAGAACGGGGATTCTGCAAACGGCGAAGGGAAGAAATGAGTAAGAAGGAGGCAGAACCGATGCCGGAAGCGGAGACGCCGGATTCGGGGGTACTGCCGGAAGGGTGGGATTATCTAAAAATTGGTAATTTTGGATTTGTTACAAAATTGGCGGGTTTTGAATTTACAAAATTCTTTAATTATCAAGACGAAGGCGAAGTGAGAGTTGTAAGAATTCTCAATATTGGTTTTGGTAACTTCATTCCTGAAAATTTTAAATTTATTGACCGATTGACTTCATCCAATCTTTCAAGATCTCAGCTTTCTCATGGAGATATTCTCATTTCATATGTTGGATCTATTGGAAAAGCGGCAATATTGCCAAATGATGGATATCTATATCATCTAGGCCCAAATGTCGCAAAAATTGTTGTCAATTCAATGATCTGTGATTCTAGATATTTACTAAATTACATTCTTTCCCCAGAAGGTCAGGAACAGCTCAATACAACATCTAAAGCAGTCACTCAAAGTTCCTTATCGATGAAACAAATTAGATCGGTGATCGTTCCCCTTCCACCTCTCCCCGAGCAGCAGCGCATCGTTGCCCGCATCGAAGGGCTCCTTGCGCATGTGAACGAAGCACGCGGGCGGCTGCAGAAGGTGCCGGTGATCATGAAGCAATTCCGGCAGGGGGTGCTGGCGGCGGCGTGTTCGGGGAGGCTGACGGAGGGGTGGAGGGAAGAGAATCCAAACATTCCTTCAGCCTTTGATGATATTACAGAACTATGTAGTAGTCGAAAACAAAAGCCAAAAAAGCATTTTGAGAAATCTCCGACTTCATTACCAAAAGAAATTGATGTTGATAATGTTGATATCCCGGATAGTTGGTGTTTAGCAAATGTTGGATTTCTCGGATTTGTAACCAAACTTGCAGGATTTGAATATACAAAATATTTTCACCTATCCGACTCAGGTGATATTCCCGTTGTCAGAGCCCAAAATGTTCAAATGGGCAAATTCGTAAATTCAAATATTAAATTCATTCCTTTGGAGACCTCAAACATTCTTGAAAGATCTCAACTTAATGGAAATGAAATTTTAATTGTGTATGTCGGAGCTGGTGTAGGAAATGTTTGTCTAGCCCCATCAGAGGGACGATGGCATTTGAGTTCAAATGTCGGAAAAATCGAACTTGATTGGATGGTAAACAAATATCTTCTATTCTACTTGCAATCTGAATTTGGTCTCAATAAAATTCTTTCAGTCAGTAAAGCAACAGCTCAACCAAGTCTTTCCATGGGGGCCATTCGAGATACTGTAGTTTATGTCCCACCCCTTGCCGAGCAGCACGAGATCGTTCGCCGTGTCGATGCCCTCTTCGCCCGTGCAGAAGCCGTGGAGCGTGAGGCTGCGGCGGCCACGAAGCGTGCGGAAACGCTGACGCAGGCAGTGCTGGGGAAGGCGTTCAGAGGGGAACTGGTGACGACCGGGGAAGGCTGAAGGGTAGAGATGAAAATTTGGAAAAAATCCGCCGTCCAACACATCGATTCTGATGAATGTGACATACCGGACGGTTGGTCAAAAGTCAATTTTTTCGATTTTTGTGTTTTACAACGAGGCTATGATTTACCTATCGCAAAAAGTGTTGAGGGGCCATTTCCTATCGTTACATCTGCAGGAATTGTCGCTTACCATAATGAATGTAAAGTAGAAGGACCTGGTGTTTGTACTGGAAGAAGCGGCTCAATCGGAAATGTGTATTATATTGAGAAAGATTTCTGGCCGCATAACACATCTCTCTATGTAAAGGATTTCAAGGGAAATTATCCAAAATTCGTTTACTATTTTCTAAGATTTTTCGATCCCTCACAATATAGTGCGAGTACAGCTGTTCCAACGATGAATCGTAATAATTTACGAGAGATAGATGTTATCGTTCCACCTCTCCCCGAGCAGGAGCGCATCGTTGCCCGCATCGAGGCGCTCCTTGCGCATGTGAACGAAGCTCGGGGGCAGCT
Source organism: uncultured Methanoregula sp. (assembly GCA_964448885.1). Lineage (GTDB taxonomy): Archaea > Halobacteriota > Methanomicrobia > Methanomicrobiales > Methanospirillaceae > Methanoregula. Next base: position 43,851 of record CAYVAQ010000018.1, read on the forward strand.
GCAGCGGGTGCCGGAGATGATGAAGCAGTTCCGGCAGGGAGTGCTGGCGGAGGCGTGTTCCGGGAGGCTGACGGAGGGGTGGAGAGAACAACATTCCGATGAAAAACCGGTTCAATTACCAAAAACCTCGAATAAAAAAGAGACTGAAAAATTTTTAGAGAATTTACATATCCTAAACGAGTTGGATTTCCCCCAACTTCCAGATAATTGGGTGTGGAGTAACGGACTAGAGATTTTTCCTGTTATTACGAGTGGATCGCGTGGTTGGGCCAAATATTACTCAGAAAAAGGTCCGTCATTCATTAGAATCGGGAATTTAACTCGCGATTCTATATCGTTAGATTTGAAAGAAATTCAAAAAGTCAATCCTCCTGATACTGCGGAAAGAAAAAGAATTCGTGTTGAAAAAAATGACATCCTGATATCCATTACCGCTGATATTGGAAGCATCGGTTATGTTTCGACAGATATCGGTGAGGCATATATCAATCAACATATTGCGTTGTGTCGGCCGGTAAATCAAATCAATGCAAATTTTATTGCATTGTATTTGTTGAACAAAGAAGGTGGAAAAAAACAATTATTGGAGTTACAGCGCGGTGCTACAAAAATTGGTCTAGGTCTTGATGATATTAGAGCAGTTCAAATCCCCCTCCCGCCCCTTACCGAGCAGCACGAGATCGTCCACCGTGTCGATGCCCTCTTCGCCCGTGCGGATATCGTGGAGCGGGAGGCTGCGGCGGCCACGAAGCGGGCGGAGGCGCTAACGCAGGCGGTGCTGGCGAAGGCGTTCAGTGGAAAGTTATAGAGGGATCTCAGATGAAAACAAACCAATTTAAAATTTCTGATGACGAGATTAAAAAAGTCGTATTTCTGAAGGAACGATATCGTACGGTTTTTTATCCCGATCAACTTACTAAAAAAGACCTCCAAGATTTGAAAAAAATTCCAACGAATGACTGTACTTATTCAACAAAGGAATTGTTTACATCAATTTTATTAAAATATAGCAAACTATACGGAAAAAATTTTGAAGGCCCTCTTAACCAGCTAAAACTCTTCGAAGAACGTAATACAGAAGCAAACCACAGGGATCATATTTGTCATCTGTTCCGGGTTTGGGGAATCGGACAAATTCTCTATAAAAACGGTTTTTCAGAATTTATCCCGAAATTCAAGGTAGACGAGACTGAAGAGGAACACGAAGCAAATTTTGATTTTATTTGGTGTCTGGCAACATTGTATCATGATGTTGGCTATGCGACATATTCGAAAGCAAAAGGAGAAAAACACGGAGATATTGGTGCAAAAATATTATTAGACTGTCTGAATGAATTCACAAGAATTACTGGTCAGGCTTGGACATCTCATGCAACACTTGCAGTTAATGCCATCCGACATCATGATGATGAAGACCAGATAGATATGAAGAAAGATCCATGGTCGACATTGTTGATTATTGGTGATGAACTTCAGGAATTCGGGCGTAATATCCAGGTCCCGGGAAAAATTGTTCGGGCTGAAATTCACGAAATGGAGATTTTCTTGGATCTGACTACGATCCCCCCAGAAATGCATGTTAATATGCAGTATCCGAGAAATCAACCGACCAGCAGAAATGACATTGACGCTGAGACATCAGAAAAGATGAAAAAACTGAATGAGCTTTTTGAAAAGCGTATTCATAATCTCACAATTCAGGTCGATTGTCTTATAGTATGATATCTGTCATTAAGTTTCGTCCGCCGTGTCGATGCCCTTTTCGCCCGTGCGGATGCGGTTGAGCGTGAGGCTGCGGCGGCCACAAAGCGGGCGGTGCTGGCGAAGGCGTTTTCTGGCAGGTTATGACGAAAAGGAAAACAACATCAAATAGATTTAAAACCTTGCTATTTTAATTTTAAAAATAGATCCTTATGCTAGAACCCCCTTCAAAAACATATGATAGGCTTATTCATCAACCACATGAAACCAGGGGATTGTCCGGAATATCTATCAATTTTGAAATGGGGGTATGGCGAGCTGATCAATTTTCGAGATTCGTATTTAGATATTTACCAGAATTTGCTCTTCCATATTCCGAACGAATAAAAATAAATGATCAAACATCTGTGGAATATCTTCAAAAAGCTGCAGAATTAGTTTATTCAACAAAAAAATTTGAAAATCGTGGAGAATTTGGTGAGTTAATCCTTCATGCATTAATCCGTGAATTGTTCAATTCTAATCCTGCAATAAGCAAAATCTACTATAAAGATAGTCATAATTCGACTGTAAAAGGTTTTGATGCGGTCCATATCGTTGAAGACGGGGACTCTTTTGAGTTATGGCTCGGAGAGGCAAAGTTTCATGAAAATATCAATGCCGCCATCGGATCGGTTGTCGGGGAATTGAAAAAACATTCAGAGGCTCAATATCTTCGGCGGGAATTCGCATTAATCACCAATAAAATTGATCCCTCTTGGGAGCATGCAGAAAAATTAAAATTATTACTCAATCCCGATGTTTCGTTGGACCAAATATTTGATCGATTGTGTATTCCAGTTCTCTTGACATACGAATCTGAAATTGTTCAAAATTATAACGACCTAAAAAAAGAATACGAGGCGCAATTACGAACAGAACTTTTGAGTCATTATTCTAAATTTTGCCAATCGGATTTGCCCAAAACATTAAAAATCCACTTGATTTTGCTTCCGTTGAAAGATAAAAAAGAATTAGTTCAAAGATTGCAAGGTAGGTTAGTAGCATGGCAAGATATTTAGAATTAGAAGAAATTCGACAAGAATTAATTCAGAAACCTATCGAAGATATTGATATTTTCTCGATTTTAAAAAAAATTGCGGTTTTAATAAATAATCCTCAATCTGAAGAGGATTCGCGAAAAATTCATGAAATTGTATTACGATTATTAGAGCAAAGGGAGAAACTAACAAATTTCGAACCGCTCCTTAATGGATTAGTTAAGGAACTTGGTTTATATCCATATTTAGAAGAAGAAAATTTGGATTTGTTTGATAGAATTGCATATGAATATCACAGACCTCAAGCGCTATCCGATGTTGTCTTTCATCGGATTCAGAGCGAAGCATATAAAGAATTATTATCGGGAAATAATGTTATCCTCAGTGCTCCGACAAGTTTTGGAAAAAGTCTTATCATCGATGCTATTATAGCCCTTAAAAAATTTAAGAAAATTGTAGTTGTTGTCCCTACAATTGCGTTGCTTGATGAAACCCGAAGAAGACTGTATAAATCGTTTAAAACCGACTACAAAATAATAACTAATGGCAGTCAGGAACCGGGAGAATCCACTATTTATATTCTGACTCCGGAGCGGGTTTTAGAATTTCTTGATGAAACCGATGTTGATTTTTTCGTTATCGACGAATTTTATAAGATCAACCCCTCGATGGAAGATAGTCGAAGCGTTGAATTAAACCAAGCCTTCTATAAGTTGTTAAAAACTCAAGCTCAATTTTTTATGTTAGGTCCGAATATTCAAAGCGTATCGGGTATTCCTGATAACATTCAGTTTGTTTTCATTAAAACTGATTATAAAACAGTAATTTCCCAGTATATATCCATCAAAACGGTCGGAAAGCAAATAGATGCCTTGATGGAATTAGTTAAAACATTGGACGCACCAACTTTAATTTATTGCAGTTCTCCTGCACGGGTAAATACAGTTGCATTAGAGATGATTAAAAATGATTTTTTTCAAAAAAATGATTATTTAATTGATGCAACTACCTGGATGAAAAATAATTATCATGAAGATTGGTTACTGCCGATTGCTCTTGAACGAAAAATTGGCATTCATCACGGAAAAATCCCCCGGTCATTAGCCCAATTTTGTGTTCGGGCATTTAACGAGGGAAAAATAAAGTTTTTAATTTGTACCTCTACTTTGATCGAAGGTGTAAACACAAAAGCAAAAAATGTGATAATTTATGACAATACTTTAGCTGACAAGGATTTTGATTTTTTTACTTTCAATAATATTGCTGGTCGTTCTGGCAGGATGTTTCAACATTTTATTGGGAATGTCTATTTATTTCATGAGCCTCCGGAGTCATTATTGCCATCCGTAGATTTTCCCCTTTTTTCGCAATTTGATGGAACTGCCGAACGTTTACTCATACAAATGGAAGAAAATGATTTAACCGAGACGTCAAAAATTCAGATGCAAAAATACCGAGATCAAACAATTTTAGCTTATGATACATTAAAAGCCAATTCTTCTATCGATCCAGATATGCAACTCGATTTAGCGAAAAAGATCATAGAAAATAAAGATGAATATTACGAAAAGCTGTGTTGGACGAAAGTGCCGACATGGGACCAATTGAAATTAACCTCAATCTTAATCTGGGATCATCTCGTGAAAGCCGATCGTGAAGTATCCGGTGTTAGTTCGGGTAAGCAACTCGCATATAAAATAAACAAATTGTATCAGACAAAAGACATTCAACGAATGATATTCGAAGAGATAAACACGTTAAATGATGATGAGAAATCGTTGTCAAAAGTAAATAAAAAAATCGAGAATGTTTTGGATTTCGTAAGACTCTGGGCAACGTTTAAATTCCCTCAATTATTGATGGTTGTAAATTCAATTCAGACAGAAATCTATCAAAAAAACAAAATGAAACCCGGCGATTATTCAAGATTTGCCGCAATGACTCAAAATTTATTTATTGATCCAAATCTGATCGAATTAGATGAATATGGTGTTCCCACTCAAGTTTCACAAAAACTCCATTATTACTTATCATCGGCGAAAAATTTTGACGATGTGTTAATGAAAATGAAAGAAATAAATCTTGAAAATACAGATTTAGATAATTTTGAAAAAGACTTAATTCGGGATACACTTCAGTATATTTAACAAAAAAACACAAAAATTTTTAACGAAATTGCATTACTTCCTAAATATGCACAATCTCCAGTCCCGACACTCTCTCCTTCAGGTACTCCGCAAACAACCGGCGGTGACACTGCTCAGGAGTCGGCTCGCTACACAATAGGCAGCCATTCTCCAGAAGCCGCTTGTCGATCTTGTCGATAAGATTGCGCTTTTCGAGCATCTGCCGGTAACTCGTCTCGTACTCGGGCCAGGAGATCTCGTTTTTCTGCCATTTCTTAAGTAATGCTTCTTCAGGCGCAGCCTGGATCAGATAGTGATAACCAATATTGCCGGTCTTCTCAAGGAAATACGCAAGGTCATTACCCTTGGTGAATCCCGCAAGCTGGGAATGGTTGTTCAGCCGGATGTCAATGATAGTCTTGACGTTGTTTTTTATCAGCAGCCCAAAGAATGTCTTCGCATCCTTTTTCGTAAATCCGATTGTGTAGAGTTTCATCGCAGATCTCTCATCAGAATAAAGTCTTCTGCACTGGTTTTTTCAAGCGCTTATCAACGGATGAATCCGATGGCGACAGAATATCGATTGTCAGTGAAGAATGAGAAACCTCGTTCACCAACGGAATATCCTGAATATCGTTTGGCTTGTCGGGAAGGGAATTGGGCTTTGGCAGAATATCAATTTCCGATAACGGTGGATTCACCCTTTCATTAGTAAAAGGAAGATCCTTGATCTCCTCATCGTTCTTTTCCGGAGGATTGAATGACGGCACATGGACTGGATAATCCGCAACGCCATTCTCATCAACAGACTGATGATAGTCTTTGATTTTGTATGCTATGTTTTTATTCAGCTTTTCGTACATTGAATCAACAAAATTCACCGGCTCATCAGTGATATTGATCTGACGGTTATCGATGGTCGTTTTAATCAATTCCTTCTCAAGATCTTCATTTGACTGAAGTTTAATGTCCGGGCGGATATGCAAGACCTTAATTCCCTTTGCCTGGAGTACCCTCGAGATTAGGGCAAAGCGGTGGCATCTCTCAGGCTCCTTCTCGGCACACATCAGAGCGATTTTTTTCCCGCTGGAAATGATGGACAACACATCGCTGATGCCCTCCTGGAATTTTTCAGTATTCTGGACTTTCTGGTAGTTGACGGTGCCATCCGGATAAAGCAGATTGGGATTTGTATACCGGCCACCGATTTTATCTCCCATGAATAGGTAGCAGATTTGGTTTTTTATCAGGGTTTTTTCCAAATTTTCGCGGTTGAAAATGAAATTATATTTGCTATAGGGAGAACTTCGTACGTCAATGATTGTATCAATTCCAGTCCTTTGTAAAAAGTAGAGGAATAACTCGATAGGGTAATCTCCGTAACCGATCGTGAAACATTTTTTCTGCACTATATCCTGTTTCATGGTGAAAATTACCTCAATTGATATGTCGGGATAATTCCTACGACAAGCCGGTAGTGATACACTGAATTACCAATTGGAAATCCTTCCCCCACCCCAATTGTTATATAACAATCTTCGATAATTTTTCCATCCTCGTTCTTTGATTGACCAACTGAATTTTCATATGCTTTATCGGTAATTGCTAGATTGTATGTCCTTGATTCATAATCAAATTTTAATCGATTCTGAGGATTTCCCTTGGATGATATTGTATGAATAATCTCTGTCTTATTAGTGGCATGGTTTAACCGAATAAAATTAAGTGAAGATTTCAAAGGATTGACCTTGATTGCCTCAGCGGAATAATGATCTGAATAATGATCATCTCTTCCAATGAACAGTTCCGCGGGATCATCAATAAGTCCGGAAACATTCTGAGAGAGAAAATGGGAAAGCACAGTCCAAGGTTTTCCATCGATAAAAATATTTTCGGGTTGACAATAATCCCCGCACCGATCGCCAAAACCAATCCTCACGCAATCTAATAATTGTGGCCCCGACCGTGCTACATTAAGTGCTTGGAAATCTTCTCCGGAGAAAGCGGATTGATCTAATCTTGGTTTCCCGCGCCCCAGAATATTTATCGGTCGAATCCATTCTCCGGATGAAATATCCTTCCCGGCAATGCAGTGACCATCATGCCTGCGGGAATTTGCCAAAATGATAATATTTCTGTGCACCATGTAATCCTCCCACTCTCACAACGCCCCGTTGGAATATTTTTAATGTCTGATTAATTCCGTGAATAATAAAGCAAATGCCTGTGGGGTGAAACTGAATTCTGTGACACCTTCACACCGCACGGCCAGAGGATAAGGTGCAATAATCCAATCATTGTCTAAGCCATACATCTGAGGTCAGAAGCCTGGCAAAGGAATGTATCGCTGTTCGAAAGATCACGAGATCATTCATCTGGATTGGGACTCATTGTTAAAATCAAAAAATCAGTTATGGAAAAAATAGCATCTGCTAAATGTTCTGTAGCAATTTCACTTCTCACTTCTTTTCTGTGAGGCTATAGGATCATACCCTTCGGCCCCCACTCCCCCACATCGAAGAACCCACCAGGATCTTCTCCAGCCTCATTTCTGGTGAAATTCGGCATTTCCAGAACCCAGCCCCTGATCCGTAACCTCTGCCATAACTGCACTATACTGGCCGGTTATTCTCAGCGCAAACCGGCGTAATCCATCAATCCGGGCCAGTACAGAGATTTTCCCAACAACTCATCCAAAAAAGGGCCGAAACAGGCCGGTCAGACCGGTCCGGCCATACCCAATCGGAGCCCTTTACGGGCCCGGATTGGATATTTTGCTCCAAAAGGGGGATGAGCCCCCCTGAGTTCAAAATACGCACTTCACCATTTCCCTCCGTCGGAGGAGGTGTCCCCGCCCCGGCACCCGGCCGGACTCCCCTCATGACTTACGTTCTCCCTTCCGCCAGGGTCCGGTTCACCTTCGTCCGCCACCGGGCCGGTGAACCCCGTGAACGGGATCCCATCGCCCCGGATCTCGACGATCCGGTCATCGAAAATCCGGAAGTACTGCCAGGTCCCCCACGGCGCTAGGAGCCAGAGCTCGCGGGCGATGACACGGGTCAGCGGGATGCCCCGGAGCATCCGGACATCGGCCGGGAATTCTGCGGCAAGATCCTCCGGGCGCAGGACATGCGAACGCGAGCGCCGGACCCGGACAAAGACCGTGAGGTTCATGCAGAATATGATGAACCCGAGCCGGGCCCGCTGGAACAGGTCGCGGTCCATCACGGTCCCGCGCCCGGCAGCATGATCGATTGCCTGCCGGATCGCCTCGTGCGGCAACGGCCCGCGGATCATGCAAAGCACCTCCGGCGCCGGGTCGCGGCCGGCTTTTCCCCGGCCGCGGATTCCGCATCGGGATTCGTTGCTGCATCCTCCTCTGATAATTCTTTCGGTACCGGCTTGGTCCGGACCGTTACGTTGAAGTGGTGCAAGTGGGTCCGCTTTACGCTGATCCGGTGAAGCGCGTTCCCCCACTCCCGCACTTTGTGTGCGATTGCCAGCGGGAGCAGGTAGAGCGGGATCTCGGTTGCGATCCTCAAACGGTGCTCTTTCACGCTGGCCTCCTTCGGGCATTGATCACCAGCATCCGCTGGTTGAAGCGGAATATACTGCGTGCCACCTTCTCCGGAAACGTTTCCCGCAGGTCTTTGAGGAAACTGCGAAGGGATCGCCATTTTATCGGCGGGTATTCCCGGACGATCATCCGCGCACCTCCGGTTCCGCGGGTGACGTTCTGACCCGCCCGGCCATCCGCTTCTCAAGCTCATCGACCCGCTGTTCCAGTTCTGCAAGATGCAAACGCAGGGTATCCTCGATCCGGTTCTGGCGCTCAATGATGGAGTCGATGAACTCCCGGAGTACGGCCCCGAACCGAGCTACTGTTTCCCCATCACCGGAATCTTTGAGATCCTGCAGGAGCTGCTTGCGGAATTTCCTGGCATCCTCCCGGGTGCGTACCCTGCCGTGCAGTTCCGTTTTCCGGAATACTTTCCTTGACACCGTATTCTTCACATTCCTCCGTGCCCATTCCAGTTCTTCATTCTCAACCGGCGCAGTAGCACCGGCCGGCTCATTGTGCGATACGTCACGGGAAGCACCGGCAGTACCGGAGCCGCCCGCATCCGGGATCGCTGAGGATCCCGGCGCTGAATTCTCGTGGTTGTGGTTGTTCATCGGATTCGTCAGATAGATTGTTCCTCTCGCGTTACCGGCAGGAGCAGATCGATCCGCTCCGCTCGTTCGTATGCAACCGTGCCGGGGAATGGGGCGATGGCGTCCGCTCGTGAGTTATCCGTTCAGGAGCGTTCGCTGCCGCGTTCCCTGGCAACGGTTAGCGATGTAGGAGATCGCGGGGTTGTGTACCCGCGGTCCCGGCAAATGCCGGGAGAATCCCACAGATGCCCGCGACAACACTGCCCCGCGATGGCGTATGCAGCAGCCGGATCTCTTGATCCCGGGCCTGCTGCGGTATCCCGATCACGCTGATGGTATACCCCGCCATCGTGCAGAGCAGCACAACCCAGAGTACGATGA
>CAYVAQ010000019.1:0-50971 GCA_964448885.1 uncultured Methanoregula sp.
AGGTACAGGAACATGTCGTCGCGGAGCACGAACTCCGTGACCGGGGCATCGGCCGAGAAGAACTCGACATCGTCCTTCTTGCTGTACGGGACAACGATGTGGGCACTCCGGGGAAAGACCGTGCGGACAATCTCCTCGCCCGCAAAGACAAAGTGGATATCGGCAAACCGGCGGTGTGACTCGAACCGGGTATTCGGCGGCTCGTTCATCGAATAGCGGCTGACTTTCAGCACAAGGTCGTCGCCCCGGATAGGGTGCGGGCCATCGCCGAGGCGCGAGGACTCAGCCTTGTCCAGGAAGCAGGCAATGTCATCGACATGGGGGATACAGTCGTAGTTGAGCAGGTTCGTGAGCGTATCGTAGATCATCGGCCAACCATCTCAGAACAGCATAGCGGCACGAAAGGTGATAAAATGCGTGGAGCAGTGTGCCGGTAAATGGCGGGAGGACCGGTAAGAATTCACGCCTTCACGAGTGGGCGCATGCCAGACTGAACGGCACCGGAAGGTCTCGCCAGCATGAGACATCAGATTTTGCCCATGAAAATCAGAATCTGCACTCGGTTTGAGAGATTTTACCGGATTATTGCGATGCCTGCCAACAGACACCCCGTTGCGGGACACCCGAAAGATGTGGAGAAGTGATACCTTCGACCCGCCCCGGTGGCGACCTCAACCCGGTTTTTTCTCAAACACCTTGGGGACAATCGGAAGAAAAGAGAACCGGGCTGATCAATACTGCCCGTATTTCTTATGTGCCTGCCCTATCGGCAGGATCTCCTGGACAATCACCAGTTTCTCATCCTTATCGATATCGTAAAACACCATGTAACTCCGGGAGATGTGGAGCCGGTAGATGATAATCCCGCCACGGAGGATAAGTTTTTCCTTGTCCCCCAGATTACCCGGGAACGGATCCTCTTCCAGCCGTTTCAGCGCAGTCCGGATTATGCGGCGGGTTTTATCCGGGAGACGGTTGATCTCATCAGCCAGCTCATGCCAGAGAATCAGCCGGAATGTCAATCCGTAATCTCCGAAAGAGAGACGTACCCGTCTTTTCTTCGGTGGCCCCAGGTACGGACATCTTCCTCAAGCCGGCGTTTCTTCCGGTCCTCTATCATCTCTGCGATCAGGTCAGTATAGGTCTGCCCTGCCGCCCGCATCTCGGCAAGATCTTTCCAGACCGGCTCTGTTACCGGGATCCGCTTCACCGCTGACATGATCATAGTGTAAGCATTGTAACCGTGAATACTTTTGGCACTGCACGACGACATCATGGTAATTCCGCCAATCAGGGTGACAGGAACAATGCACCATGCATTGTCAGGATACTGCAGTTGCCCCGGTGCAGGTTCTTTGGATTTTGGTGTTGACTGGGATGTTGTTGCTGATGGAGTGTCCAATGAGATCCCCCGGTTACACGTTCGTCTGGAGACCATTTTCACCTCAATGGATGCCGGGCAGTAAAAACAGTAATGCGGGGAGCAGGAGTACAAACCTGCGAACGCCAGTGCGACGGGACCCTGAATCCCGCTTCGTTGACCGGACCGGATATCCAACAATTACCAAGGACTGCAAATCACGGACGGTTTGTTATCCCCGTCCTGCCGATAAAAAAGCTGCAGTGAGATCAGTATTCCGGGATTTGTTTCCCGAACACATTTGCTCAGGTTTTAACCATTGAACCCGGGAATTTTTCCTCGCAGGGTCAGTATTCAAAATTCTTCTTTTTCCCCACCGCAACAACACAGACAATCAACTGGTCCTGGATTATCCGGAATGTTGCACGGTATTCCCCAATCCTGATACGAAATCGGGGTTTATCTGCAGGGCACCCTTTCACTTTTTTCACATTATGATAATGGAATGGATCGGAAGCATATTTTTCAAGAGATAGTATGATCCTGATGCGTGCGCTCTGTGGCAATACGGCAAACTTCTTCTCAGCCCGTTGGGTGAACCGCACCCGGTAGACCATTATTCCACCATGGAGCGTAGTGCCTTGTCATCTCCAAGATCCTTCATGATCTCCCGGAGACTGCGGGTGCGGCCTGCAGCAATATCTTTCTCGCTTGCCCGGATATCCTCAATCTCTTCGGGTGAGAGGTCTTCATCATCAAATGCTGCATCAGCCAGCCGGTCAATGAGCTTGTCATAGGTCTCACGGGGATGAAGCTTCAGGTGATCCAGTTTCTCTTTCGTCTCAGGCCGAAGCTGAACCGTTGTCATTGCCATAATCAAATATAGTTTGCTATAGGCAATTATAGTTTTGGAATGGGGAAAATGGGGTTCTGACGTAATAATTTCTGGGTGGTGATCATCAGGTGCCGGAAATGCCGGATATCTGCGTATAGGAAAATAACCTGATCTCATGACACCCCAAACAACCCTGCGTGGAGCAGGGGCATATACTGATGTATATGCGTACGTATACAAATCAGGAATATGTCCGAGACTATGGACGGGCTCCATTTTCCCTGATGTCATGGGCTACATCCCAATTTTTCCTGAGAACAAAAAACACCCTTTGAGAAAATCAACATAATCGCAAAAGGAGAAAATGCGTGGAGCAGGAGTTGAACCTGCGAACGCCTGCGCGACGGGACCCTAAATCCCGCTCCTTTGACCAGACTCGGATATCCACGCACAACGAATGATCTGGAACTGATCAGACATGAGCAGATCCAGAAACTGATCAAATCTGCCTGCCCGGGTACTTTGTCGGTGCAAAATATGAGAGTATCGCAGGGCAGTTCTCACATCTCGACCCGGGTCACGACACCGTGGATCTTGTCGGACGGCAGCTTGTAGAACTGGACGACCGAGGGGGAGAGCTTCTTGAGCGTGGCAAAGACCCGCCAGATGGCATTGGTGGTGATAATGTCTTCCATGCCGTAGAAGATGGTCTTCTCATCGATCTCCGCTTCCCGGAGGATCTTCCCGATATCAACGATCTCCATGTAGCCCAGGTAGATCTCGAAGATCGAGAGCCCCGGCGTGATCTCGCGGGTAACGCCCCAGGTCACGCCAAAGGGCTGCTCGGTGCGGATGATCGAGATGATGATATTGTCGTCATAGATGATGTTGTTCGTGAACATGATCCGTGGGATGTACTGCGGGAGCTTGCGGAAATCCCGGGCAAAGAACAGGGCGGAGCCCGCGATGCGGTTGACGGTCCGGTAGGTCTCGTTGAACTTTGGCAGGAACTCATCCAGCGGGACCGGGCTGAGTGCCCGCCCGAGTTTCTCCTGGCCGCGGATGAAGATCATGATGATGCAGAACGGGATGAACGCGATCAGGAGCGAGAGGTAGCCACCGTGCGGGATCTTGTGGAAGGTTGCAAAGAGGAAGGTGAAGTTGACGAGCAGGATGCAGAAGGCAAGGCCGGTCTTGAGGATCTCGCCACGGTAAGCGAGGATCATCGTGATGAGGATGCCGGTGATTGCCATATCGCCGCTCACCGCCAGGCCGTACGCCAGGGTGAGGTTTGCGGAGTTCTGGAAGATGAGGATGACAATGAGGACCGCAAAGAGCAGCAGCCAGTTCATGATGTCGATGTAGATCTGGGATCGCAGCTGCGGGGAGGTGTACTCGATCCGGAGCAGGGGCATGATGCGGGTGGTGATGCCCTGGTACACGATGGAGAAGATGCCGGATATCATGGCCTGCGACGCGATGACCGTTGCGGCAATGCTCAGGAGCAGGAAGGGGATATACAGGACCGGCACCTGGGAGAAGACGAGGCTGAAGAGGATGTTCTTCTCGCCCGGGTGCATCATGGCATACGCACCCTGGCCGAGATAATTCAGGGAAAGGGCGATGAAGACGAGGTACCAGGCATGGATGATGGGTTCCCTGCCGAGATGGCCCATGTCTGCATAGAGGGCCTCGCTGCCGGTTGCACAGAGGATGACCGAGGAGAGGATGAGGAAACCTTCGAGCCCGTGGCCGAACAGGTAATGGATCCCGTACATCGGGTTGAGCGCGAGGAGCACGGAGGGGGCAGCGAAGATGGCGAGCGTGCCGAAGCCGGCAAGGGCGATGAACCAGATGATCATGATGGGGCCGAACGTGAACGCAACCCGCTCGGTCCCCTTGGACTGGAACGAGAAGAGACAGATCGCGATGATCCCGGCGATGATCATCAGGGTTGTCTGGGTGGTCTGTTCGAAACCCGGGATGAGGAGGATCCCCTCGACTGCCGAGAGGATGCTGATCGCGGGGGTGATGACGCCGTCGCCAATGAAGAGCGAGATCCCGACAATGGCAAGGAGCGAGACGAATGCTGCCTGGTTACCGGACCGGAGGAGCGGCAGCAGGGTCTCCTTGAGCACGATGGTGCCGCCTTCACCTTTCTTGCCGATGTGCATGGCAAGGTACGTGTATTCGACCGTGACCAGGATGGTCAGGGTCCAGATGATGAGGGAGAGGATGCCCATGACATTTGCCGGTGTCGGGGGGATGAGGAGGAAGATCGCGGTCAGGGCATAGATCGGGCTTGTGCCGATATCGCCAAATACCAGCCCCATGGATTTGACCATGTCCGTGACGGAGTAACTTCCTTTGAGCATCGCTTCTCAACTGTCATCAGAAACAGGGATAAGGGTTTCCCTTTTTTTTAATTCACCCGTGTTTCTGAAAATTTCATTGCTCATCCACGGATACGGCCCGGTCCTTCCGGTCCCGGATGTACATCCGGTACGTGTTGATGAGGAGCACAATGATCACGGGGCCGAGGACAAACCCTGCAAGGCCCATGGTGAGGAGGCCCCCGATGATCCCGATAAACATGATGACCGGGTGGATCTTCACCCGCCGGCCGACCAGGACCGGGCGGATCCAGACCTCCGGCACCAGCGAGACCCCGAGGTAGCCCAGGATGAAGAGGATGAGGACCCCCTGCATGTCGCCCAGTGCCAGGGCATATGCCCCGACAATGATGAAGACGAGCGACGAGCCGAGGATCGGGATGAGCTCGCAGAAAGCCGTGAAGAACGAATAGAAGAGGATGTCCCCGTACCCGAGCAGGTAGAAGACCGGGAGCGCGATGAAGAAGGTCAGGACCGCGATGATGACCTGGACGATGTAGATCGCGTAGAGCGTATCCACGGTCACGGCCGAGAGGCTGGTGACATACTCGCTCATTGCGGGAGGGAGCCTTGTCATGATATGGTCCCTCAGCTCCTCCCCATGGAGGATGAGGAGGAAGAGGGTTGCAAAGAACGTGAACGCCTTGAAGGCCAGGAACGGCAGGGCCGAGAAGATGGTCTTCTGGTAATCGATGAAGAGCTCGTTGCCCTGGTTGAGATAATAGATGAGGCTGGTCTTGCTGAACGGGACCCCGTATGCTCTCAGGTTCGTCGCGGGATCGCCGACCCAGGCGCTGATGGTGGAGAAGAGGGTGCTGAGAGTCTGGGCATTCGACGAGAGGAAGACGAGAGTCAGGTACGCGAAGAGAGCGCAGGCACAGAAGACAAGGAGGGTGACTGCGGCTGCGGAGAAGGCCGGGTGTACCCGTGCTTTAAGCCGGTCATGGAGCGGGAGGAGGACGATGGCAAGCGAAGCGCCGAGGAGTACCATGTCCATGATCGACCAGAAGACGATGATCCCGGCTACGGCGAGGATGACCATCAGGATGAACGGGAACTGGTCGGAACGGAAGACGTTCATATCGTATATACCTATAAATCCGGGTCCTGCATTAAATGATCCCGTCCCGGTCCCCTGCAGGAACGAACGGGGAGCGATACCCATAACATGCCGGACTGCCAAAAAATGGATGGATATCCCATGAACCGGTTCCGGCACCTCGCCATGGTCGCACATGACATGGGAGTGATCTTCCATTTTCTCGGGATCGCCTCCCTTCTTCCGTTCCTGGTGCTCGTCATCTTCGGCGAATATCATCTCCTCCTCCCCATGGCAAGTGCGCCGGTCGTCTTCCTTCTCTTAAGTTACCTCCTCTTCCTCTTCCCGCATGAAGATCTCGAACCCTCGGTCTCGGCGACTCTTGCAGCGGTTGCCCTCTCCTGGCTCTTCATCTCACTTGTCGGTGCGCTCCCGTTCATGTTCGGCCTTTCGATGTCATACCCTGACAGCATCTTTGAGGCGATGTCGGGCTGGACCGGCACCGGGTTTACCATGATCCAGGCGCTCGATGCAACGCCAAAAACCCTGCTGTTCTGGCGCTCGTTCACGACCTGGATCGGGGGCATCGGGATCGTTGCGTTCGGGATCTTTCTGCACCGCAAGACCCGCGTCTCGCTCTCCCGCCTGTATAAAGCCGAGGGACGGGAGGACGAACTCGTCCCGGTCACGGCAGCGTCCGGCCGGCGCATGTGGATGATCTATCTCGTGCTGACGTTCTTCTTCACCGGCCTGGTCATGCTTGCCGGCATCCCCCTCTGGGATGCGCTCAACCTTGTCATGGTGGCGATCGCGACCGGCGGGTTCACCATCCATACCGGGGGCATTCCGTATTACAACAACCCCCTGCTGGAGCTCCTGCTCATCCCGGTCATGATCGTGGGCGCTATCCCGTTCAAGTTCTTCTTCCTCATGTACAATGGCAAGGTACGGGAGATGATCCGTGACCGGACCGTCCGGACGCTCCTCCTGGTTGCAGCGGCCGGCTCGCTGCTGGTCTCGATCGACCTCTATACGTTCTCGAACCTCCCGATATCGGAGGCATTCCGGCAGGGGACCTTCACTGCCATCTCCGGTATCTGCACCTGCGGTTTCCAGAACAGCAACCTGCACCACTGGGCAGTGATACCGCTTGCAATCGTGACGATGATGATGTTCATCGGTGGTGCGATGGGGAGTGCTGCGGGAGGTGTCAAGATCAACCGGATCATCCTTGCGTACGAGGGTGTCATGTGGTGGTTCCGGCGTTTCTTTGTCTCAGGCCGTGTCCTCGTCCCGGTCCGGTTCTCGGGAAAGACCGTCTCGCGCGAGGTCTCCGACCTTGCCATCTCCAAGAACATGCTCGTCATCGTCATTTATGTCATCACCATCATTGCAGCAACGGTCCTGACGCTCCACCTGTACATCACGTCATTCCGGATGGAGGAGGTTGCGTTTGAGATCGTATCAGCGCTCTCCAATACCGGTCTTACTGTCGGGTTCATCAGTGCCGCGAGCCCGGTGATGGTGAAATGGATCTTCATCCTCCTGATGTGGCTCGGGAGGGTCGAGATCGTCCCCCTCATCATCCTTGCCATGGGGGTATTCAAGGAGCTGGAGAGCGATTCCCGGAGCCAGACGCCCCCGGACCCGTATTTCCAGAGCCGCTGACAGCACGTTTCCGCATAATTTTGTGGACAACCATCATCGCTTATCTTGGTGCAGCGCCAATAGAAATGGCATAACGGTGGCAGATGGCTGAGATAAAAATAATCGGGACCGCGCACGTCTCAAAACTCAGTGTGGACGAGGTACGGACCGGGATTGAGGAGTACAAACCGGACATTGTCGCGATCGAACTCGATCCCTCGCGTTTTGCCGCCCTGAAACGCCAGGCTGCCGATCCGACCGTCAGGGACGTCCTGGAGGTTAAAAATTTCAACTCACTGCTCGTGCAGTGGCTCCTCGCCTATCTCCAGCGAAAGATCGGGTTCGATGTCGGTGTAGAGCCCGGCGCGGAGATGAAAGCCGCGATTGAAGAAGCCGAACGGCGCCAGATCCCCATCGCCCTGGTAGACCGGGACATCCGCGTCACCCTCCTGCGCTTCTGGAACGCGATGGGTTTCTTTGAAAAACTCCGGATGGTCTGGGCACTCATCATCTCCATTGCCGAGATCGATGAAGGCCAGGAGATCGATATCGAGTCCCTCAAGAACCAGGATGTCATCGATATGGTCATGGAGGAGTTCCGGAAATTCTCCCCCAACGGCGCCCGGGCGCTTATTGACGAACGGGACGCGTTCATCGCCCACCAGCTGGTGCTCCTGAAAACCCAGCGCCCGGAAGGGAGGATCCTTGCCGTGGTCGGGGCCGGTCACCGGCTGGGGATATCCGGGTACCTGGACGATCCGAAGACGCTGCCGGCGTTCGAATCGCTCACGAAAGAACCCCGCTCGTTCCCGTGGGCGAAACTCTTCGGGTTTGGTGTGACCGCTCTCTTTGCGTTTCTCCTTGCGGCCATCTGGTTCTCCGGGGTCGGGCTCGGCGTGCTCCTGTATGCCTTCCTCTTCTGGGTCGTCATCCACGGGGTCCTGTCCGGGCTGTTCGTCCTCCTTGCGGGCGGTCACCCGTACTCGGCCCTGACCTGCTTCTGTGTTGCATGGATGACCTCCCTCAACCCGATGCTCCATGCCGGGTGGATCGGTGCGTACGTCGAGGCACGGGTCCGCCAGCCCCCCATCACGGATTTTAGGAAGATCTACGAGACCGAGTCGCTCTCCGAGATGGCAAAGATCCCGCTCTTCAAGGTCGTGCTGGTTGCAGCGCTCGGGAACCTCGGAAGCCTGCTCGGGACGATCCTGTACTTCATCTTCCTCTTCCCGGTGCTGGGCGTGGACCCGGTCCAGGTCATCTCCCAGGGCGTGTCCAATATGGGGGCGTGGGCTGCCTCCCTCTTCTGATCTCACTGGAGCAGGACAATCTCGCGGTCGATCCAGGTGGCGATGATCCCTTTCATAACCCCGGGTTCCATTCCCGGGTGGCAGTTGATCCGGATCTCGCTCTCCAGCATATCGAGGATGGGCCGGACTGCCGCAAAGTAGGCATCGGTTCCGGCATACCCCCCGCCGATCTCCAGATGAAGCATGACCAGCTCATTGAGGTGTTCCATCTCACCGGTCATATCGATGATGTCCTCAAGGGTCATGCCGGGAGGATCGGTGCAGCGTTCGGATCCGGCAATCCCCGCCCCGTCCTGTGAATGGGAAGAATCATCCTGTTCCGGATCCGCCATTGTCAAAACACCCCGCAGGGAACCGTAGGTTTCATACAGGCTCATCCCTGATCGGATTTATAGATTCGCGAACGAGTCGGGCGTGAAAAAAGTATATCAGGATTCCTGCACTTCTTCTGGTATAGTCAGGCAGGAAGGCCGCCATGTCAAGCACTGCACTCCTTGTTATCGAAGGGCTCTGGTGGACGCCGGAACAGAAACCCAAACGCCCGTCCGTACTGCATTTCCTGGAAGGCCTCGAGAGTGTCGAGGGGGATTTCAATATCTATTATGCCAACTTTTACGAGAAGGTCGGTTTCCGGCGCGCACTTGAGGATGACCTGACCAACACCCGCGAGGACCGGCTCTTCCTGTATGTCGCTGCCCACGGGACAACCAAGCGGATCGGGGGTCTCAAGGCACGGACCGGCATGAAGCTGCCGGCGATGTTCAAGGCCGTGCGGGATGCGGCAAATTACTCCAATATCGAAGGCGTGCTCATCGGTTCCTGCAGCGTTGGCAACAATATCGATGATTTTGTCTCAACAACAAAGAACTCATCGATCGCCTGGATATTCGGGTACACCTGCGAGATCGGGTGGATGGCAAGTACCCTCATCGATGTCTCGGTCTTCGAGCACCTGATGCGCCTGAAGAAGAGCGATCTCAAGAGCCGAAAGAAGATCCTTGACGCCTTCATCAAGGCACTGCGGCGTTTCAATGGCGACTATCCCCTTTGCAAGGAGAAAGGGAGGAGACCGGTACTGCTCAAGGATGCCATCACCCTGGTCATCCAGCCGCGGGGAGTGAAGAAGAAAGCGGTGGACGAGACCGCTGCGCTCCGCAGCCGCCTCGGATGGGACCAGTGATCCGTCACTTGTGTGCCGGCTCCGGCTTTGGCAGGAAGGGGAGGATGGCGGAGGCAATCTTTGCGATATCCATGGACTGGAGGACGACCTTTCCCGGCCCGGTCAGGGTCGTCACAAAGAGCCCCTCCCCGCCAAAGAGTACGGTCGTGATCCCGCCGGCAAGGGCGATATCGTAGCTCACCGTGCTCTCGAATCCCACGACCAGCCCGGTCTGGACTTTTATGATCTCGCCATCGGTGAGGTCAAGTTCGATGATGTCGCCGCAGCAGTGGAGAAATGCAGTCCCGTTGCCGGTCATCCGCTGGAGGATGAACCCCTCGCCGCCAAAGAACCCGGCGCCGAGCTTTCTGATGATCTCGATATCAAGGTTCACGGACTCCTCGCAGCAGAGGAAAGAGCTCTTCTGGGCAATGAACTCCTTTCCCGAACCGACACTGACCGTGAAGATCTTGCCGGGCATTGTCCCGGCAAACGAGACAAATCCCCCGGCATCTGCCGGATAAAACCGGGTAAGGAAGAGGCTGTCGCCCGCTACCGCCCGTTTCAGCCCGGAGATGATCCCGCCTTTGAGCTGGCTCTCCATCGCCATGGTGCCGCTCATGTTCACCATCGAACCTGCTTCGGCGAAGATGCCCTCGCCCGGTGCAAGATCGATCTTTGCCATCTGCAGGTTGCTGCCCAGGATCTCGGATTTCATAGTCTCAACTACTGGTTTTATTCTGGAGAGGGGAAATGTGTTGCGGGTGAGAAGCGGGATTTTCGGGGCAGCGGGAATGTCTCATCACAATACAAAAGGCGATTCCTCATTATGAGCCACCAATTAAAACAATTCCCCCCTCTTGCGCCACCACAGCGAAGAATCCTTCAGATTCTTCTCGAGCCTGCCCTTCCCTGAGGGAACGGCAGTCTTTCCCCGAGGGGCATGTGGCGCATTATAATTGGACGAAGTCGGTAACAGGGAATACGTCGTCATCGCAATACGGGGGATGCTCTCATCAGCAGAAAGCGATGAGGGCTCGGGAAAGTGCAAAAGCACCTTCCCAATCCCCCAGTGGCAAGGGCGGAGTTTGAGCGAGCCATCGGGCCCGGGAAATTGAGAAGAACTCTTCAGGGTTCATCGAAGTGGAAACCAAAGCCCCCAAGAACGTCTGATGTTTGTCTCCAGGGTGGCCAAAAAAAAAAATTTAAAACAATAAATTACTGGTGGCTTAAAATTACGCAATCACCTAAAAAATGAAGATTATGCTATCTGATTCCTGCAAACCAGACCTCGCACGTGCAGGTCTGTGCCGTTCCGGATGTCGGGCATCCCCCCATGGTTGCCATGTTGATGTCAACCGTCTCGTACGGTTCGAGGATGACGCCGGCAACATGCTCTTCAACGCATCGTCCGGTTATGGTATCGCAGGACCTGCCGTTCATGCCGGACATTGCCCGTTCGCCGCCATTGTTCCGGACCTTGCCCGAGAAGATGAGAACATCGTTTTTCATGGTCTCTCCCTGGGCATTGAGGATCTCGAGGTTGTCAGCAGTGGCCCCGGCCGCCGGGGGAGCGATGGTGCAGGGGACGATCGCCCCGCCCGCCACACCCGGGGATACTCCGGATGATGCCCCCGGCGGTTGTGCAGGAGCGGATGGCGTTCCGGTGCAGCCGGCAGAGATCAGGAATACACAACAGAGAGCGAGAGAGAGGACAGCCAGGATGGGTTTCATACACTCTTTCAATGGAAGAACCAGATATTAATGGTTACCAGAAAACCCCGGATGCGTCTTCATTCCCCTCATTAAACAAGCCTTAATACATTAACGCAACCAAACTTGTGCAGATGAACGGGACGAAACTTGCCGGCGGTCCGACCGAAGACGAGATCATGGCGGTCTCGCTCTTCAAACTCGGTGCTGCCGGGACCGATACCGTCCTTGAAATCGGGTGCGGAACGGGAAAGGTATCGGTTGCCCTGGCCGGGCAGGCACAGCAGGTCATCTCGCTTGATGTGAGGCAGGAAGCAGTTGATTATGCCAGGATGACCGCAGAGAAAGCGAAGGTGCGGAACATCTCGTTCGCCTGCACGGATGCCCGCGAGTTCCTGAAATCCGATCGGGTCTATGACTGTGCATTCATTGGCGGGACCAAGGGGCTTGAGGAGATACTCCCTGTTCTTGCAAAAAAAGTACGGCGGCGGATTGTCATCAACGCGGTGATGCTCGGTACGCTGGAGCGTGCCGTCGCAGTAACCCGCAGGCTGGGGATTTTTACCGAGGTCGTCCAGGTCCAGGTATCCCGCTCTCACCCGATCGCAGACAGCATCATGTTCAGGCCCGTCGATCCGGTCTTTATCATTGTAGCACGGGGGGACGCATGCTCGTAGGACTCGGTCTCGGGCCCGGTAACCCGGAGCTGCTCACCCTCCGGGCGGTCCGGCTCCTCAAAGAGGCAGACACCGTCTTCGTCCCCGGCCGGATTGCCCGCGATCTGGTCCTGCCCTACCGCGACCCTGTCATGCTCGACTTCCCGATGACCGATGATGAAGCGAAGATCCGGGCATGCCTTAAGGCGAATGCTGCGAAGATCGCACCGGTTGCGGAGGAAGGGCTTGCCGTCTTCGGGATCCTGGGCGACCCGAACTTCTTCTCAACCTTCTCCCGGCTCTGTGCCATCATTGCAACAACCCACCCGGGGATTGAGTGCCGGACGGAACCCGGGATCAGTTCCATCACGGCGTTTGCCGCGGCAGCTGGGGTCCCGGTAAACGAAGGGTTCACCGTTTCCGACGGTACGATGTCCGATACCCGGATCCTGCTCAAGGTCAGGAGGCCGATGGAGCGGGCTGCCGAACTCCGGTCAGAAGGGTACCGGGAATTCGTCCTGGTCGAGCGGATGTTCTTCCCTGATATGAAAGTATACCGGAACGATCACCTTCCAAAAACCAGCGATTACATGAGTGTGATGTATGCCCGGAAGTGAAGATGCAGCAGATGTCTGGTTTGTCGGTGCCGGCCCGGGAGACCCGGAACTCATAACGGTGAAGGGACGGTCCCTGCTCGACCGGGCAGATGTCCTCATCTACGCGGGGTCGCTCGTCAATCCCGCCCTGGTTGCTTCCTGTCCCGCTGCCGAGAAAGTGGACAGCTGGGGCATGCATCTTGAGGACATAGTCTCCCTGATTGTGGCACGTACACGGGAGAGGAAGACGGTTGTCCGGCTCCATTCCGGAGACCCGGCCCTCTACGGCTCTATCGTTGAGCAGATCGCCCTTCTTGAGGAACAGGGAATAACCGTCCGCATTGTGCCGGGAGTATCATCCGTCTTTGCCGCGGCTGCTGCGCTCGGCACCGAATACACACCCCGGGGTGTGTCGGAGACCCTCATCATCACCCGGCCTGCCGGAAAGACTCTTGAAGAGGACTCCATCCGGGGACTATCGCAGTTCCCGGCAACGATGGCGTTTTTCCTGGGCAGCGAGCACTTTGCCGAGATAACGGAAAAGCTCGCATGTCCGAAAGATACCCCGGCGGCAGTCATCTATCGTGCATCCTGGCCCGACCAGCAGGTCCTCACCGGCACGGTTGCCGATATCGCACAGAAAGCAAAAGATGCCGGCATAACGCGGTCTGCCCTCCTCATCGTAGGCAGGGCAGTCCTTGGCACCGGTTCCGGCTTCCGGCGATCGCACCTCTACTCATGAACGATACGGTAGTAATCACGTTTCCCTATTCGCATAAAGATGCCGAGCGCATCGCATCGTTCCTTGGCGCGGACATTGTCGAATATTCCGGCGATGTATTCGAATCGGCATTCCGCACCCGGAAACGAATCGTCGCTTTGATGTCGATGGGGATAGTAGTCCGGAAACTGGCACCACTTATTGACGACAAGTGGACCGATCCGGCCGTTGTTGTCGTAAGCCCGGACTCCCGTTACGCAATCCCGGTGCTTGGCGGCCATCACGGTGCCAATGCCCTTGCAAAGGAGCTTTACGGTCTTGGTATGAACCCGGTAATTACCACCGCAACCGAGTCACGGGGACGCGAATCGGTTGAGGCCATTGCGGAACGGGAAGGATGCGATATTCTCAACAGGGACTCGACCCGGCAGGTCAATGCTGCCCTCCTTTCAGCGGATGTTCCGCTCCATGCCGTGAAAGGTCCCGCGATGGTCCTTGCCGGTCCTGACGTGTCGGTCCTTGTCAAGAAAGGGACCTATTCCGTTGGTATCGGGTGCCGGAAAGGGGTACCGGCGGGTGATGTTCTCGATGCGGTACGGGAAGCCCTGACTGCAAACGGGATTGCCGAATCCGATGTCTTTGTCTATGCGACAACGGTCAAGAAGATGCACGAGACCGGTCTTCTCGATGCCGTATCGTCGCTCTCTGGCAATTTAATATTCCTTGACGACGATACCATAAACGCACAGAAAGGGACAGGGCCTTCCCGGGCATCCCGGATCGGCCTCCTGGGTGTTGCCGAGCCCTGCGCCCTTGCAACAGCCAGGAACAGGACGCTTATTATGGGAAAGAAGGTATACGGGAGCGTGACAGTTGCCATCGCACGATAAATCCGGAGCAGGATGTCTGTATATTGTCGGTCTCGGGCCGGGAAAGACCGGGTACATGGCCGGCCGGGCCCTGGAAGCCATTGCCGGATCGGAATATGTTCTCGGCCACTCAACGTACCTCGAACCGCTCGGCACCATCCTTGCCGGCAAAAATGTGATGAGCAGTTCCATGGGAAAGGAGGTGGACCGGGCCCGGCAGGCAGTGGATCTTGCCCGCACCAGCCGGGTTGCCCTGGTCTCCGGTGGAGATGCCGGCGTCTATGGCATGGCGAGCATCGTGCTTGAAGTACTCGAGCACTCCGGTGAGCGCATCAATGTCGAGATCATCCCCGGTATCACCGCAGCAACCGCCGCGGCTTCGCGGGCAGGATCCCCGCTCTCGGGCGACTTTGCCGTACTCAGCCTCTCGGATCTCCTGACCCCGCTTGAGGTCATCGAAAAACGGCTGGAAGCAGTCTTCGCCCTGGGTATCCCGGTTGTCCTGTACAACCCGAAGAGCCGGGGGCGCCCGCATAACCTTGCCCTGGCCCTTGAGCATGCACGCAACCACCTTGTGCCCGGCACACCGGTTGCCATCGTGCGCAATGCCCTGCGCGAGGATGAAAAGACCATCATCACGACGCTTGGGGATATCGGGCAGTTCGAACAGGAGATTGATATGCACACGACTGTCATCATTGGCGGGAGCGAGAGCAGGATATGGAGGATGGGAGACGATGTCAAAGGAATCATCACGCCCCGGGGATACCACCGGAAATACGTATATTGATGTGGGTGCCGACACGCGGGAGGGCTATGCGATCTCGCAGAAGTCCCGGACCCTGGCCCGGTCGGTTGTGGGCAATGCAACGGTTGAAGACCGGATACGCCAGCGATGTTCAATTGCGGTTGGCGATTTTGCCATGGCCGGTCTCATGCGGTTCACCCGCGACCCGGTCCCGGCCGCGCTGGCTGCCCTGACCGACGGTGCACCGGTCATCACTGACATCAGGATGGTCCAGATCGGCATCCAGAAGAAAGGGCACCGGTCCGAGGTCATCTGTGCGCTCGATCATGGTGCTGAGCTTGTCCGCGAGAAGGGCATAACCCGAAGTTCGGCAGGGTTCCTTGCGCTTCGTGAACGGCTGCCGGGTTCGATCGTGGTCATCGGGAATGCACCCTCGGCCCTCCTGGCCCTCTGCGAGATGATCCGGGAGGGTATCCGGCCGGCTGTCGTCATCGGCACCCCGGTAGGTTTTGTCAATGCCGCCGAGTCCAAGGAACTGCTGCGCACCATTGACATCCCCTCAATCTCCAACGAAGGCACCCGCGGGGGGACGCCGGTAGCCGTTGCGGCGATGAACGAATGCATCACGATCTTTGTTGAAGGCTCTGCCGAATGAGAGACCCGGTCACTGGCTTTGAGTACCCGGAAGAATGGGTCCGGCGCTGTGCATCCCCGGAGCACCTCCGGATGGCGGAACTGGGTCTCGCGGTCCTGACCTCTGCAGGAACGGCCCTGGTCCGGGGATTCACCACCGGGACGACCGCCGCAGCTGCGGCAAAGGCTGCAGTCCTCTCGCTCACGGAACCGTGTGCATCTGTCCCGGTCACGTTCCCCTGCGGGATAACCGTCAATGTCCCGGCCGGTGGAGCTGCCGGCCGGGGCACCTGTGCAAAATTTTCCGGGGATTACCCGGCTGACGTGACGGCAGGCCTTGTCTTTGAGGCAGTGGCGGAGAAAAACCCCGGCTGCATCACCATCCTGTTTGGGGACGGCATCGGCCGGTTTACCCGCGACACCCCGCGGTACAAAAAGGGGACGCCGGCCGTCAGCCCGCCGGCCCTTTCATGCATAGTCCGGGCCGTCCAGGAGGGGCTGGACACGATCGGTGAGACCGGTATCACGGTCAGGATCTCCGCTCCCCGCGGCGGGGAGGTAGCGAAAACAACCCTCAATCCCCGCATGGGAGTCGAACACGGCATATCGGTCCTTGGGACGACCGGGTTTGTCGAGCCATGGGATGACCACCTGACCGAATCCACCATGGACCGCATCCGCGCTGCGGAGCACCCGGTGCTGACCACCGGCCGGGTCGGTCTCCGGTACTCCCGGCTCCTCTTTCCGGACCGCGAGGTCATCCTGGTTGGCGGGAAACTCAAAGAAGCGCTGGATGCTGCACCGGGAACGGTCATTTTATGCGGGCTGCCGGCCCTTATCCTGCGCCATATCAGCCCGGGCATTCTGGAAGGGACCGGCTGCCCGACCGTTGAGGAACTGACGCAGTCTCCCCGTTTCCCGGAGATCGTTGCACGGACGCTTGCCGGGTTCCGGCAGGTACGCCCGTCGGTTACCGTTGTGCTCATTAACCGGGACGGTAAGATCATTGGTGAGAGCCCATGAAGATCATCGGTGTCGGATGCGGCCCCGGCCTATTGACCGGTCAGGCAATCGCGGAGCTGAAGAAGGCCCGGACTGCATATGGATCGGAACGGGCGATCGAACTTGCACGCCCGTACCTCACCCCGCACTGTATCGTCAGGTCCATTGACGATTACAAGCGACTCCACACCCTGCCGGACGATGCCGTTGTCCTCTCAACGGGCGACCCGATGCTGGCCGGCCTCGGGTACCTCAAAGGCGAGGTCATCCCCGGCATATCCTCCCTCCAGGTTGCAGCAGCCCGCCTCCACATCCCGCTCTCGCGGATTGTTGTGGTTGTCGCCCATGGCCGGGGGCATGAGCAGGGGATGCACGACACGGTCGAGGAGGTGAAACGGGGCAGGATCGTCTTCCTCCTCGCCGACCCGAAGTTCGATGCCGGCGAACTGTATTCACGCCTCGCCGCGCTGCGGATGCCCCTGCAGGTTGCGCTCTGCGAGGAGCTCGCGTATCCCAACGAACGGATCGTTGTCGGCGATATCACATCGCCGCCGGTACCCGGTTCTGCCCTGTACTCCCTGGTGATCGGGAGATTCTAGCGGGACCAGCAAACATTTTTCCCTTGCGCTCCGACATGGTACCGGAGACACCTTCATGGACAAGGCAACCAGAACGCAATTCAGTATGGCGTTATTCGTCATCGGGTTCATCATGATCGCGGTCCAGGACTTAAAAAGGCTGGAGTCGATCAACCTCGGCTTTTCCTGGCCGTTCGCCCTGATGTTCTATCTCGGGCTGATCTGCATGGCAATCGGGTATTACCTGAAATAACCTGAAGCACCCTCATTTTTTGCCGGATTTTATCGGGGCCGGTGCCTCTTTGGGTGCAATCTTTATCTCGCACTGCCGGTCGCCGGTGCACATGGTGCGGACGAACCGTGCGGTATAGTTCTGGTTGAGGATAGGGATACCGGTGAGCATGAACGCCATGCAGCGGTGGAACGTACGTTCGCCATCCTCACCTGCACCCGCGCTTTCGGACAGGATCGGGCACCGCCTGATCAGGATCACAGCACCGTCCTTTGAGACCTCGAGCATCTCGGTCTTGAAGCCGGGACCGAAGAGGATGACCATCACGATCCGCATGGTGTCGGCAAGTTCCTGTGCAGTTGTGGTAGGGAGAGAGAGATCGCGTGCAATAGCAAGCGAGGTCCTGGCAAGCTCCATCCAGATCTCCTGTTCGATCTCATTGAACTGCACACCGGCAACCGGGCGGAACGCGGCATCGTACAGTGCCGGCAGCCGTGCCGAGAACTCCGCCGCGATCCGCCACCTGACTTCACCCGGAATATCATTGAGTCCTGCCATCAATACTCCCCGTTTGTTGTAGTGCTATGGAGATTTTTGGATTATCAAGTATTTGCTGGCGGCAGATTCCCGGCCACAGGATTGACAAAAAAAAGGGATTTTTCTCATCGGATATGTTTGTGGATTGTTCAGGTTCCGGGGAGCGGGCGTTCTTCTGGTTCTTTCAGCCGGATGGTATCATGGTCCTGCACGAGGAAGCCATCCTTTGCGAGATCCGCAATGATGCGCCCGATCCGTGCGGTATCCCCGCCGGTCAGGTGCACGAGGTCCCCGAATTGCCTTGGTGATTTTTTCAGGAGCAGGCGAAGGACTGCCCCGCGTACCTGGCGATCCGAGCCCTCGAATGCTGCCTGTTTCGTGTAC
Organism: uncultured Methanoregula sp.; assembly: GCA_964448885.1. Lineage (GTDB taxonomy): Archaea > Halobacteriota > Methanomicrobia > Methanomicrobiales > Methanospirillaceae > Methanoregula. The sequence continues at coordinate 18,413 of CAYVAQ010000019.1, forward strand.
TGCCGGCTCTTCCGGTTCGGGTTAGGGACGCTCTTCTTGAGATCGGTGCCAAGGTCCATCAGGGCATTGTACCACATCCGCGGGGATCGATGGTAGAGTGTCTTTGCAACAAGCGGCAGTATCTGGGCATCCTCAACGGCAGTCCCGGAAGAGAAGAAGTAATGGATAAAGACCCTGCGGATGTTGGTCTCGATGAATACAATGGGCTTGTTGAACGCGAATGCGCAGATCGATGCAGCGGTTGCTCTGCCGATGCCCGGCAGGGTTACCAGGATATCCGGATCATCCGGCAGCTTTCCGGCATGATCCTGTACCACGCGGGCTGCACATTCCTTCAGGTGAAGTGCACGGCGGTTGTAGCCCATTCCCTGCCATTCAGTAAGAACCTGGTGGACGGGTGCACCGGCAAGCGAGGGAAAGTCCGGGAATGCCGCGATAAACCGGGGATACCGCTCCGACACGCGCTCAACCTGTGTCTGCTGGAGCATGATCTCGGAGACGACGATCCGGTACGGGTTGGTTGTCCTCCGCCAGGCAAGGTCGCGCCCGCAGGCCCGGTAATACCGGAGGACCATTGCCTGGAACTGCCGGAGGGATTCATCGCCGGTGTCCGGGAACGGGGCATGATTTATCGTCGCGGGCGATGGGGAAGCAGGTGTCATGGGTGATACAACCGGGTTATCGGGACCATAATGTATCCCTTGATGTTGAGGCAGCATCCTGGAGGTCAGGCATGAACCCCGGGGAGGAGAAGAATGCAGCAGCGTTCTTCGACTTTCAGAGTTTCTAAAAAAAAATTACTCCGGGATCTTCTCCCAGCGCTTCTTCAGCTCCTTCTCGACACCGGGCAGTGTGGTATACTCCATCTCGCCAAGGGAGAGCCGGTGGGGTTCGAACGGCCCCTGGGCCCGGATGACATCGGCCAGCTCGTTGCACCGGTCCCGGACCCGGTCGAACGCCGGGTCGTCGAACATATCCGCAGGGCCGATCAGTTTCCCGTCGGCTACCTGGAACCCGAAGCAGGTGACCCGCGGCGGGCCGTCAAACCGCGTGCAATTGGAGTCACAGAGGCCCACCGGCATGAACGGTCCGTGATGGGAGCCCCGCATCCAGCCGGCCACGAGGACCGGCGTACAGAACGGCTCCAGGATCTCGCCAACGGCCGGAAAACCGCTCTGGGACCGCACGATCATCACCGGATCGTCCTTCCCCACGTACTTCCCCGCGATCAGGCTGAGGCGCTGGGTGCTGGTCGAGGCTGCGATGACCCCGCCGCGGGTGAAGACATGCTTGATGACGAACCGCGATGGCGTCCCGATATAGGCGAGCATATCGTAGATCTCCTCCGGACATTTGAAGAGGATCCGTCTCTTCTCTACCAGATCGTGTACCTCGAAGACAAAGCCCTTGTGCATGGACGGGTCGATGACCAGGCCGGCGGTGTTGAACGGGTCCGCGAATATCTTGTACAAAAAGAAGTTCCACGCACCCGGTTCGGTCTTGTCTGCCATGAAGATCAGGACCGGGTCGGACGCCCGCTCCTCGAACTCCATCTCGGCAACCCCGGGACCCATTCCCCGCACATTGCCGGAAAAGGCGTCAGCGAGCATGTCCTGGCCGGCACCATAGAGTTTCATCTCCTTTGCTATCTTCGTGCACTCCATGAAGACATCCCATGCCAGCTTGTGGATCTTCGTATCATCCACGCCATGGGTATGGGTCATGATCAGCTCCAGATCGTCCCCGCAATGGGTGACGAATGAATCGAGCAGGAGTTTCCCGTGCTCGGCCTTGAGCATCTTTGCCGCTTTTTCCAGCAGCTTCGGGTGGGTGCGGGAGTGTCCCGGGTAACTCCCCACGTCCGCCTTGATAACAGAAATGGTTGTTTTCGGCATCGCGATCTCCTCCCCGGCAGGCAAAAATAAGGTTGCTGCTCAATTACCGGATCGCTTTTCTGGTTAATGAAGCAGAGCCCTGCGAGCTGAATGCCCGGAAGAAGACCAGGCTTTCGGCATAGGACATGGCCACGATCGCCTTCTCGGTTGCTTCCTCGACCGAATAGATCTCCTTGTAGAACTCCTTGATCGCCATCTTGCAGTTGCCATCAAAGATCTGGCGGTCCTTCTTGCCGGCGTTCAGTGGCCGGTACTTCTCGATGGTCCAGGTGTAGATATCCTGGTACAGCTTCGGCTCATACACCTTCAGGGTGGAGTACACGATGTCCTGCCAGAACGTCCCGACATTGCCCTTGATGATGTCCCCTTTCGGGAAGTGGAGGTTGATGAGGTCCCGGGGGGTACCGGTGATGCCGTGCTGGGCGATGCCGACAGCGAGCTTGTTGTCGCGGAGTGCTGCTGCGATCGCCTTTGTCTGGGGGATGTCGATCGAGAGCTGCTCGACAACGTTCCCGTTCGCATCATAGGTGTGGCCGTGGGTACTGCCGTTCGCGATGGCAATGACCTGCGGGAAGACATCGTTCTCGTTGAGGGCTTTGATGAACTCGACGGCCTCCTCGGGTTTCGTGAGGATGAGTCCCCCGGTATCCTTGCGGCCGATCTCGCCGACCTCGACCTCGAGGCCGAACTCCTTCCCGTTCATCCGGCTCCGGATGAACTCTGCAAGCTCGGTGGTCACCCGGATATTGTCGGCAAGCTCCTCGCGTACGGTCTTCCCCTCAAAATTGAAGATATGGGAGGCATCGATGGCAAACGAAGTATACCCTGCCTTGATCTGGGCATCGATCAGCTCTTTCGTGGAATCGATCTCTGCCTTGTCACCCTTCTTGATGGTGATGTGGTCGGCATGGAGCGCCCAGACATCGCAGCCGATCTCCTTCGCCGCGGCATTCATCTTATCCGAGAACACCTGCGGTGTCATGCCGGTGTACCCGCCCTTGAGGTCGCTCTCCGACCGGGCGAGTTCCATAAAGACCGCTGAATCGGTATCCTTCGCTGCCTGGAAGATACCCTTTGCTACCATCGCAACCCGGATGTTTGCGGCCATGATGATCTTCTTCTGGCCGGCGATCCCCCGGAATATCGCAGACCCGGCAACGGGGCCAAATCCTTTTCCTGTCATAAGACTGATCACTCCTGATTACTCATCCTTCTGTCATAAACTTTTCAATTAACGCGATCTCTTTCCTGCCACCGATATATATCGGGGTCACCTGGCCAATAGACTCCGGTTTTACCGTCAGGATATCGTCCCTGCCGTTGCTGGTGGCTCCACCAGCCTGGAAGACGATCATGCCCATCGGGTTCGCTTCGTACAGCAGGCGGAGCTTGCCCTTCTCCTTTCCCTTAAAACCGGGATATGTGAAGACGCCGCCCTTGTGGAGGATCTGGTGGACATCCCCGACAAAGCAACCGCTGAACCGCAGCTTGTACCCGGACTCTTCAAGCGACTGGATCCATTTCGCATGCTGGGGGAGGTAATCCCTGCGCAGGGCACCGGGAGCATAGATCTTGCCGTCCGGGATCCGCAGGTCCTTGTGACGGAGGACAAAGTCGCCGGCATCGTTCAGCACGAACTCGTGGACACCTTTGCCGGTCGTGAAGGTGAGGGTCGTAAGCGGCCCGTACAGAATATAGAGGGCCGCAATCATGGTTATCCCCCGCTCAAGGACATGGCCGGGATATATCCCGATGATGGACCCGACGCAGAGGTTCACATCGATGAGCGATGATCCGTCAAGCGGATCGATGACAACCCCGTACTGGTTCTTCGGGTTCCCGACCTCGATGATCTGTGACTGCTCCTCCGTTGCAATGTACCGGACCAGGCGGGATTCCTTCAGGCCGGAGATGAAGACATTGTCGGCATACTTGTCGAGCTCCATCTGTTCTTCGCCGAACTGGTTCCGCGTGATCTCCTCTGATGGTGTCCGGGGGATCGTGCAGAAGAAGCCGTGTTTCACGTTCCGGGCCTGTTCGCTGAAGAAGAGGATCAGTTCGGTCAGATTTTTATCAGTTCCTGTTTCAACAAGGAAATCACTGAGTCTCACGTTGTTCCACCATTTCCTGCTGCACTACAGCATGCGACCGCAGGAGTTCATCTTGAGGACTCCCGGATGTATGCAATCGTATGATTGCGTTGCTTATCAGGATTATTGTCCTGCCGCGGCGGATTTTCTAGGTTTATTCAGGCGTTGTCTGGCCTGCAGCCGGAAACAGGAGTCCCGCTCAGGGGTACAATCCCGCAAACCGTGACTGATACTGCTCCGGAAAATTGAGGAATTCAAGAACCGGTGCCCGTTTCCCGATAAGGTCATACAACGGGCCCGGCAGGAGCGCAGCACGTTCATGGATACGGCGGGCCTGCACGAACCGCAAATGCGGGTGCCGGTCATATGCCCGGTTCTTCCGGAATTCCCCGGTATCCATCTCGTAATACAATGCCCCCCGATGCTCCTCGTATCCCGCGTAATTGCTGGAGAACCGTGAGGAGACGATGTTTGCCATCTCGAGCACCTCGTCTTGTAACGGGTTGATGGTGACATGCCCGTAGCCTGGCGGGACAACAACAACATCCCCTTTCCCTGCCTCGACAAGTACGGCGTCGGTCAGATCTTCCCGCTGGAGGAGATAATGCGCCTTTCCATTGAGGACTGCATATATTTCAGGGTACCCGCACCGGTTTTCATTCAGCGGGTGGTAGTGTCCCTTGGTCTTGACATACTCCCCGCAGAGTTTTCGCGGGGGAATAACGGTCACATCGTAGCGGAGGCAGTTCTGTTTCATCCACCAGCGGTCCGCGGGATTCTGTGCAAGATCGCGGAACATGGCATAGATCGGGCCCGATGCACGGCATCCCCGCCGGGCGTATATCCCGTTCAGGTCTTCGGCCATCCGGAGCTCGGGATCAGGCGCCGGGCCCTTCCAGTGCAGTGTGTAATGAGGGAGGAAAGCACCCCCGAAGATCTGCCGGCATGCGGTCTTCACTGGAGACCCCCGATCACGGATTTGGCCATGGTATAAAACCGGACATCGACCGTCTTGAGGCGGGCAACGGCATCCTCGAGAGGGATGCTGATGATCTCGCTTCCTTGGAGCGCAACCATCTTACCAAATTCATTGTTACGGACAAGCTCAATGGCAGCAACCCCGTACCGTGTCGCAAGGATGCGGTCATAGGCGGTCGGAGACCCGCCCCGCTGGACATGCCCGAGGATCGTCACCCGTGTCTCGACACCGAGGCGTTTCTCGATCTCTTTTCCCAGGATATTGCCGATCCCGACAAATTTCTCATGCCCGCATTCGTCCCGCATGTCCTCCGGGACCGGGGGAAGGCCCAGGGTATCACGCCGGACGCCTTCCGCTACAACAACAATCGAGAACTTCCTGCCGGATTTGTACCGTTTCATGAGGTTCTCGCAGACCTGCTCGATGGTGACCGGCACCTCCGGGATGAGGATCTCATCGGCACCACCGGCCACTCCCGCCAGGAGTGCGATCCATCCGACGTTTCTCCCCATAACTTCTACGACAATGATCCGGTGGTGCGATTCGGCAGTGGTGTGAAGGCGGTCGATTGCTTCGGTCACGATGGAGACGGCGGTATCGAAACCGAAGGTCATATCGGTGCCATCAATGTCATTGTCGATTGTCTTGGGGACGCCGATGATATTGATCCCGCGCCTTGCCACATCGCGGGCAGCCGAGAGGGTGCCATCCCCCCCGATGACCACGAGCGCGTGGATATCAAACTTTTTCAGGTTTGCCTGGATCTTCTGGAAGTCCTCGGTCTTTGCAAGTGGGTTGGTCCGGGATGTGCCGAGGATCGTCCCGCCCTTGGGGAGGATGCCGGAGACCGAGAAATCGGTCAGCGGCTCAACGTCGCCATCGATGAGCCCCTGCCAGCCGTTCCGGATACCGAACGATTCAATGTCATGGGGCAGTCCCGAGCGGACAACGGCCCGGATCACTGCATTGAGCCCGGGACAGTCCCCGCCCCCGGTCAGGATACCGATTCGTCTCATCCCTTCCTTCTCCTGTTCTGATAATCTCCTGTCAATATATATAAGCGCATTGCGCCTGCCCGCCACCTGTCATGGGGTTCCCTCCACCGGTAACCAAAAAATGGAGAGCACCACAAAACTTCAGGCAACGACCCTGCTGTAGGTATCGGTCAGGCGCTGCACAATCGGGCCCCAGAGGAAGATCCGGTCGACCTTCCGGCGTCCGCGCATGCCAAGGGCACCGGCATTCCAGGGTTCATCGATCATGGTCTTCATCCCCCATGCCAGGGAACCCGGGTGGACTTCCGTTTTGATCCCGTTGACAAACGAATCGATATTCTCGCCAAGCCCGCCAACATCCGACGCCACCACACATTTCTCTGCACTCCATGCCTCCAGCAGCACGAGACCGAACGGCTCGTTCCTGCTCGGGATAACGACAAGGTCGCAGGCATTCAGGAGCCGGATATATTCCGAATCAGGGATATAGCCGATAAAATTGACCGGAAGATCTTTTGCCCGGGACTCGAGGTACTGCCGCATGCCCCCGTCACCCGCAACAATGACCTGCGCATCCCACCGGTGCCTGCAGACTTCGCGGACAGCCTCAATGAAGAGGTCGGGGCCTTTCTGGTATACCAGCCTTCCGATGAACAAAACAAGCGGGGCATACGGGTGGATGCCGTAGGCTCTCTTGACCTCGCCCGGGTCTATCCCTTCTGCCCGGTACTGCTGGGGCACGACCCCGTTCGGGATGACCGTGCATTTCCATTCGGGAACATTATAGAGGTGCATCACCTCATGTTTCATGGTCGTGGAGACCGCCGTCACCTGTTTTGCAACAAGACCTCCATACCATTCCTTGCCCGAGATCTCCTTAAATTCCCACCAGTTCCCGAACTGGTTGCCGTTCCTGCCATACTCCGTTGAATGGAAGGTCAGGATGGTGTCCCGGTCCTTCAGGGTATGGAGCGCCTGCACCGGGTGCCAGTCATGGAAATGGAGGAAGTCAAATCTGTTCGGGTTATCGTATTTTACAAACTGTTCCACCATCCGGGCGCTCATGGTGTCACAGTACTCCACGATGTTGTTGCCAAACGGCTTACAGTAGTGGTAATGGACGCCATTGATCACCTGGTCGGGGATCGTCCCCCGGGTGAAATAGTGGACCTCATGGTTCTGCTTAACAAGTGTCTCGGCAAGGTTGGTAGCTGCGCTTGCAAGGCCGCCAACCCGCTCGGCGTACATGGATTCCCAGCAGAAGAATGCTATCTTATATGACTCCATAAGAGTTCCCTCCGTTCACGGATTGCTTGTATCAGGTCATGACGTTCGGAAAGACCGGTGATGCTCTCTGCCAGCCTCGGGTCCTCGAGCACATCGGTTATCCACCGGATGAAATCCTTGCGGGCGATGTGGTGCTGGATAACGTCCTTGGGCACCACGTGCAGCAGCTCCTCGAACTGGTCAAGGCTGTACGCGGTGTGACCGATGAAACCGGCCGGGCCGGCAAAGTGAAACGCATTTTCCGGTGACAGGATTCTGAGGGTCTTGGCCGACTTCCGGTTCTTCATCACCCTGATGTTGCGGGCTTCCATGTGGGCGAGCACCCGCATGTAGGTCCTGAATGCCTCATCGGCATCATGGTGGCTGAAATAGGCATGGACTTCGCCACAGGTGCCGAACTTTGACGCCATGTAATAGAAATGGTCGCTTGTCTGGAGGTAGCGCCAGATCGGTTTGTCCACGGCATAGGGGCGGGCGTTCTGGACCGCATGGAAGGCAGTCTTCTGCCGGTCATTGCCCATCCACGCCGAGGTGTCCTTCTCAAGGTCCGCCCAGGAGATGCTCTCGCGGACATCGATGCTGCCTGCCGGGGGATGGGCTGCAACCACTTCCGATGGCAGCCGGCACGGGACATTGCGTTGTGCTAGTTCATCCGGCAGGGCACGCAGGAAATCGAAGATCCCGGTCTCCTTCCAGAAGTGCTCCCCGAACGTCTCGTAGTCCAGGAAGACATTGACGATATCCCCGGGTGAAGATGCCACCCACCCGGCATAGGTATCCGCCTTCAGGGGATACTGTTCCCATGAACGGTTCGCGAACCGGAACGCGATATCGTCCGAGAGCGTAACGTTCCGGAGGAGCACCGGGATATCCCTGCAGGAGTAGAGATGATTGGGGCTCCTTCCCCCGAGGATCCGGTCGACACCTTCGGTGTAGACCGCCTGGAAGTCCATATCCTTTACCGTTGCTGCAATCTCGTTGTTGAAGGTGAATTCTGTATTCTCGAATATGGTCGGGCGCACGCGGAAGTGGTTATACATGAGATCGGAATGGAGCCGTACCTGCTCCCTGAATTCCGTTTTGTCGGCAAAACAACTCGCGATGCTATGGTAATAGGTCTGCCCGATGATCTCGCAGTTCCGGTGCTGTGCCACCTGGCTGAAGAGATCAAGGGTATCCCTGCTCCATCGTTCCAGCTGCTCGATCAGGGTGCCGGAGATCGAGAACGAGCACTTCAGGTACCCCTCGTCGAGTTTCTCAAGAACGATCTGCGTTGCCGGGTTGTAACATTTTTCGGCAACGCGGAGGAGGACCTCCTTGTTCAGGGTGTCAAAATACCGGTCGAACAGGTCCTTTTTTTTCAGTTTGGGATCCGGTACAAAGTGCCGGTTAAGCCGGAAAGGCTGGTGGACCTCAAAACCCAGACATAGGTCAGCCATGATGACTCACTCCTTCCTGGAACCGGTAACCATTCTACGGTATCCCTGGTGAACTCCACTGAAACCTGTTCAGTACGTGCAGAACGAATTCCTGCCCAGCATAGTATGATACCGCTATCTTCCATTTAAATGTAACCATGGGAAATATTAGAAAAACAATGGAAAAAATATATAGATTTAAAAAATTCTTTTGTGTCCATCTTGAAAAATCACCCGCGGATAATCAAAAGAACGTCGGGCGGGGATTTTTCAGAAATGCGCTCATGGTCACTCGAATGGATCGGTAACAAACCCGGTCGAGGATATGATGTCCCCCAGACCAACCGTCCTGCTGACACCTTCGGCGATCAGGGTCGGAACAACGAGGAGATGGTAATCACCGGTAACAAAAATGCCAGGGGCCGGACCTGGACCGAATTGGCCTGATATCATTTTTACAGCAGACAGACCCACAGCAGGGACAGCGGTGCCCGTTCCTTCGGCGGCACCAGCGGCAACCTGTGCAGTAAACACCAGGGATTCCTGCGATCCCCGGGGATCCGCACCCTGGTTCTTCAGAAGGAGGAGGTAATACCCGAACGTATGGAGGTGAATCCGCGACAGTCCCGTGAGGCGTCCCAGTTCTTCCATATGGTGCACCAGCATGACCGGATCGGATCCGCACGGACGACCGAGCAGCAGGGAGAGTTCATTCTCGTTCAGGCCCACACTGTCTGCCGCCGGCAGGATGTGGTGCAGGATCCCCGCATTCACTGCAGGATCGGTAACGGAGACGCATTCAATATGGACCTTCAGGTCCCGGTTTGCATCCTTCATGGCCCGGATCTGGCTGACGGCGTCCCGGAATTCCTCGTTGCCGGACAGATACTGGAAGCCGGACAGGAATGCCCTGGTGCAGAGAGGGACCTTCTGGAGAACCAGGGCAAGGAGATCGTGAGACAGGATGGTATTCAGACCGGTCTTCTGGGGGGAGATGATGAACCGGTTGCTCCGGGGGATGACATCATCGGGGGTAGGAACAAGGCCGACAGCGTACTCAAGGATTATATGGGTACAATCGGGTCCGCCCGCAGAGTTTACCACCGTCACATCATGCTCGCGGAGCATCCCTGTAGCAGTCACTCCCATGCCGGGTGCTGCGCAGAAGACCCGTGGAGCACCAAGCCCGGTCAGGTGCCGTGCCGCAATACCAGCCTGCCCGCCAAGCGAGCATGAGCCACTGCCAGCGAAAAAATCAGAGATACGCCGGAAGAGGTCCGGGTCATCGACGATCCATTCGGCAGCGGTACATCGTTCCATGGAGCTGACAAGACGCTCCTTGAGTCCACCCAGCATGCCCGAACCGAGTTCCGGTGACTCCAGCAGGTCCCGGCCTACGGTGATGACACGATCTAGGTTGACATTGTAGCCGGTGATCGCCGGACCTATAACAGGGCGGGTAACCTGCCGGTACCGCTCTTCCCAGTACATCCTCTCCGGTTCCATGCACGTATCTCCTCCTTGTGCCGGCACCTGATTTGAATCTTTACCTTTTCACCTGCCGGCTGTCGTACCCCGATCATGCAATAGTATTTATGGGAGGTTGTGCGACTACACAATCACTGAGGGTCCGCAATGGCCGATACCGGGAGAAAAGGTTTTGAACACGTTCCGGCACGGATAGCCGGGTTGGTGGATCTCGCCTACAACCTCTGGTGGAGCTGGAACCCCGAAGTGAAGATGGTCTTCAAACAGCTCAACCCGCTGGCATGGAGCGACAGCATCCACAACCCGGTGCGGATGCTTCACGAGATGCCGGAAGAGTCTCTTGTCGCAGCATCAAAAAATCCCCTCTACCTCCGCCACTACGATATCGTGATGGCCCGGTTCCGGCATGAACTTGACACCCGGACGAGCTGGTTCTCCTCGCATTTCGCCAATAGCCCAAACCAGACCATCGCTTACTTTTCGGCAGAGTACGGCCTCCACCATTCACTGCCGTTCTATGCCGGAGGGCTTGGGTTTCTTGCCGGTGACCACCTCAAAGAGTCCAGCGATCTCGGCCTCCCCCTGGTGGCGGTGGGATTCATGTACTCCGAAGGATACCTCCACCAGCATATCAATGCTGACGGCTGGCAGGAGAACATCCGGGAGATGCTGAACAGGGACTCCGCCCCGATCAAGCGGGTCATGTACAACCATGAAAACCAGCTCGTCGCGAAGATACCCTTCATCGACCCTCCCATTTATGTTGCCGTCTGGCGGGTGGACGTGGGAAATATCCCCCTCATCCTTCTCGATACCGACATCAGGGAGAACGATCCCTCCAACCGGCTCATCTCCTACCGCCTTTATACCGGAGACAACGAGCTCCGCCTCCGGCAGGAGATCGTCCTTGGGATTGGAGGAAGTTATGTCCTTGACGTTCTCGGGATCCGCCCCTCCATCATCCACCTTAACGAAGGACACCCGGCCTTTGCACTCCTTGAGCGGATGCGCGAACAGGTAACCGAGAAGCAGACTTTCGAGGAGGCGTCGCGCCGGGTCCGGGAGACCACCCTCTTCACCACGCACACACCGGTCCCGGCAGGGCACGACAAGTTCCCGCATGCCCTGATGGACAAATATTTCAACCATTACTATCCCCTCCTCGGGATTGACCGTTCCACGTTCCTCGAGATGGGCAGGTCCCCGACCGATCCGCCGGGCCTCTTCAACATGACTGCCTTTGCGCTGAAGATGAGCACCTTCCGGAACGGCGTGAGCAAGAAACACGGCGAGGTAGCCCGGGCCATGTGGCGGCCGCTCTGGCCGGATTACCCCGAGGACACCGTGCCCATCACCCACATCACCAACGGCGTGCACGTCCCCACGTGGCTTGACCCCAAGATGCAGCTCCTCCTCAACCGGTATTTCTCCCCGGCCTGTCCCCGCTGGATCGACAATCATGACAACCAGACCATCTGGGAGATGATCGCCGAGATACCGGATGAGGAACTGTGGATGGTCCATTCGCAGCTGAAGCGCAAACTCGTGAACCGGATCCGGGAATTCAAACGCAGGAAATGGGTAGGGGAGGGGACGGACCCGGTCAATGTCATCACCGGGGGGGCTCTCCTGGATCCGAACGCCCTCACGATCGGGTTTGCCCGGCGTTTCTCAACATACAAGCGGGCTGACCTGGTATTCCAGGACCTTGAACGGCTCAAGCGGATCGTCAACAACCGGTGGAAACCAGTCCAGTTCATCTTTGCCGGCAAGGCCCACCCGGCCGATGACGACGGGAAACGGCTCATCCAGAAAGTGTATAAATACGCGTACCAACAGGACTTCGGCGGCAGGATTGCATTTGTCGAGGATTATGGCGAGCAGATGGCCCAGTATCTCGTCCACGGGGTCGATGTCTGGCTCAATAACCCGGTACTGCCGATGGAAGCCTGCGGGACCAGCGGCATGAAAGCATCCCTCAACGGGGTTCTCCATCTCTCAATTCCGGATGGCTGGTGGATCGAAGGATACAACGGCACGAACGGTTGGGAGTTTGGCAACAATAACCACGGGCCGGACCGGGACCGGCACGATGCGGAGCAATTGTATGAACTGCTGGAGCGGGAGGTTGTCCCACTCTATTATACCACCAGCGTGAACGGGATTCCCCACATGTGGGTCAAGAAGATGAAGGAGGCCATGCGCACCACCTCCCACCAGTTCTCGGCCCGTCGGATGGTCAAGGAATATGTGAAGAGGGGATATGATCCTGCCCTGAAGAATGCTGCAGTATACCGGAAATCATGACGGAAACCTCCCTTTTTCCCCGTACCATCGCAGTACCACGAGCATTAATCAGCACGGCATCCGGTTCGCACGTGCCAGCCGGACGCACGTATCCCAGAATTACGAACAGAAGGCTATTATTGTACCGGTAATACAGAGACAGTAACGGGAGATAGGATGGATCGCTTCATTTGCATCCACGGGCACTTTTACCAGCCGCCACGGGAAAACCCATGGACTGATGAGGTGGAAATTGAAGATTCCGCGTATCCCTACCATGACTGGAATTCCCGCATCACCGCAGAATGCTATGCTCCCAATGCAGCATCCCGGATACTCGACAATACGAAGAACATCATTGATATTGTGAATAATTACGCTTCCATAAGTTTCGATTTCGGCCCGACCCTCCTCACCTGGCTCGAACAGAACAGTCCGCGCACTTATGCCGCCATCCTCGAAGCTGACCGGGAAAGCCGGAACCGGCATTCGGGCCACGGATCGGCAATGGCCCAGGTCTACAATCATATGATCATGCCGCTTGCAAACAGCCGCGACAAGCGGACGCAGGTTATCTGGGGCATCCGTGATTTCGTCCACCGGTTCGGAAGAAAACCGGAAGGCATGTGGCTGGCGGAAACTGCTGTGGATCTTGAGACGCTGGATATCATGGCCGGAGAAGGGATCCTCTTCACGGTTCTCTCACCTGACCAGGCAGCAATGGTGAAATCCCTCCCGGGATCGGCATGGTCCCCTGCGGACGACATCGATTGCTCGATCCCATACTTCTGCAGGCTGAAGGGAGGAAAGACGATTGCAGTCTTCCTGTACGAGAGCAGCATCTCCCATGACATCGCATTCAGCAATATATTAGAGAACGGGGAGATATTTGCCAGCCGCATGATGCACCACTTCTCCCGGCCAGGCAAAGGATCCGGGATGCTGAATATTGTATCTGACGGCGAGACATTCGGTCATCACCACCGGTTTGCCGATATGGCACTGGCGTATGCGTTGTACCGTATCGGGCAGGAGAGGCAGGCTGAGATGACGGTTTTCGGGCAATACCTTTCCGATCACCCGCCGACTGCCGAGATATTGATCAAGGAGTACAGCTCATGGAGCTGCCCGCATGGCATCGAACGGTGGAGGAGCGGGTGCGGGTGTTCAACCATGGGAACGGTCATGCAGGATACGGAAGCTTACCCGCGGTGGACACCGGTACAGCGCGAAGCCGCCACTGCGGGCATTCCAACTCAGCGCTCCTGGAGCCAGGAATGGAGAAGACCCCTGCGCGAGGCAATGGACCAGCTCCGGGATGACCTTGCACCGGTCTTCGAGAATGCTATGGGACGGTATGTGGCAAACCCGTGGGAGGCACGCGATGACTACATCGGGGTCATTCTGGATCAGTCGCCGGAATCACTTGAAACATTCCTGTCCCGGCATTCATCACGTGCGCTCACGGGCCCGGAAAAGACCATTGTCCTTAAAGCGCTGGAGATGCAGCGATATGCATTGCTCATGTACACCAGCTGCGGCTGGTTCTTCGATGATATCTCCGGCATCGAGTCCATCCAGGTCATGAAATATGCCTGCAGGGCGATCCAGCTGGCAAGGGAACTGTCCGACCAAAACCCGGAACCGGCATTTCTGAATATCCTGTCCCACGCTGCAAGCAACAATCCCGGATACGGCAGCGGAGCCGACATCTACCAGAATTTTGTGAAAAAGGCGATGATTGACATCAACCGGATCGTCTTCAATCATGCCCTGACCCTCATGGTGACAGGAAAACCTTATCCCCGGGCAGTCAGGCATTATACCAAAGAGAAGGATTCGTATGAATTGTCGCAATCAGGCCGTTATCGCATGGTTTTTGGAAGGATAGCCCTCCGCTGCGACTGCACGAACGAGGTATGGAATCGTGAATATGCGGTCATTCATCTCGGCAATTACGAGGTCGTCGGGGGTGTACGGGAATATTCCGGGGATGAACCGTTTTTAGGGATGCAGAGAAAAATCGTCGACGACCTTGCCGGTCCCGATCCGAAAAATATCGTTGCCATCATGGAGCAGGAATTCGGGACCTCGGTGTACTCGTTCTGGCACCTTTTCAAGGATGCACAGCGGGAGATACTGTCCCTCCTGCTTGAGTCCACGCTCATGTCCATGGAATCATCGTTCCGGGAGGCATACCGGAAACATATCACCCTTATCCATGCGATGAAGGAGATGGACATCCCCGTTCCCCGGATACTGGAAGACCCCGTATGGTACGTGCTCAATACCGATCTGAACAGGGCTCTTACCGATGAAAATACCGACCTGCAGAAGATCCGCCAGCTGGTAAACGCACTGACAAGAGGGAATTTTCCCCCTGATCGAACCATTCTGAATTATTCCGCGTCACGTTTGTATGCCAGCCTTACCAGAAAGATGAAAACGGCGACGGAAGATATCCGCATCCTGCAGACAATCGTTGAAATTTTCTCCATTCTTGCACCCCTGTCGCTTGACTATGATCTCTGGGAGTGCCAGAACGAGTATTTCCGGATCGGAAGGCAGTATGCCTGCCAGGTCCGGCGGGAAGCAGAGGCCGGTGACCCGCGGGCCCGCGAGTGGATATCGGTATTTACGGAACTGGGGACATGGCTGGGAGTGAAATGTATCGGATAACACTCTGCCGGAATAACGGGGGAGGCAGGCGGTTTCCCTGGTGCAAAAACCGGTCCGGAGGTCCGCGACATGGCTGAACGGGAAAGCGGCATCCTGCTGCACATCACGTCCCTCCCGTCCCCGTATGGAATCGGGGACCTCGGTCCTTCGGCCTACCGGTTCGCGGATTACCTCCACGATGCCGGCCAGCGATATGGTTGTTTATACCGGGACCCACGACAATCCCCCGGTCCGGGCATGGATTGAACGATACGCATCTGCTGCCGAGAAGGGCCGGTTCGTACGGTATGTCGGCAGAGAGTCCCCTGCAGGTGAGTTGCCGGAGTTCTTCATCCGCCTTGCCATGATGTCTGCAGCGCGGATCGCGATAATCCCCTTCCAGGATCTCCTGGGTCTGGGCAATGAAGCGAGGATGAATACCCCCGGCACCGAACACGGCAACTGGGGGTGGCGCCTGACCGAAGGGCAACTGACGGAGGCGGGCGCGGAGCATCTCCGGGATATGACGGGCGGTTACGGGAGAGCACCTACACCCTGACACCCGGCGCCGTCATCAAAGTAGTCCGTCAGCAGGTGAAATGAGACGGGGGTACTCCGCCACGGGGTGTCATGAGTGATACCACCGCGGATCCGGCTTCCCCCATCCATTACTGGCAGGTATATAGGTAACCAGGATAATCGACCCCATTGAATTCCTCTTAAGTCTACCCCCCCTGCCCTGTGCCAGGGGGGGTCCTGCGATTTTGAAAAAAACGGGTGGGGGGGTCACCGGCATACCCCCATCCTCAAAATTGGGTAAAGCACCATGTTTCGCACGCGACAATCCCTGAGTTCCGATGGAAGTTCTGACGTGAACAAAAAATTCATTGACCTACTCATGGATGGGTAGGGGGGTCGGATCGAGCCGAAGAGGGGAGGGGGTCGACCGCATACCCCCCCACCCCCATGGCAGGGGGGATGTGGTGTTTTTGAAAATTTTGGGTGGGGGGGTTACCAGCAGACCCCCTCCCACGGATTCATTGTTGCGGGTGAAGGAGTATTATTGGCATGCATAATCTGAATTCTGGATTCCGGAAAAAAGGGTGATTGGATCAGCTACCGGAACGGTTCTCCGGGTCCGCAAGACGCCGGAAGGTGACTTCCAGAACGCCGTTCCGGAATGTTTTTTGCATCGTTGCAGGATCAACCGGGGGAAGTGTGGCTTGCGTGTGATAGGGCATCTCCGGTTCATCGGCACTGATGGTCAGGAGCGTGTTGTCCAGGCTGATCCGGACCGACTCCGGCCGGGCACCGGGGAGCTCGGCGACAACCATAACCTCATCATCGATCTGATGGACTTCAGCTGCCGGGTTTCTCGTTGCCCGGGGCTGGACCTTCGGGAGATCCGGCTCCGCCGGCATCCCGCGGGTCCCGTGGTAGACAACGTGATATCCGGATGCCGGCAGGAAACCGGTATCCATCTCGTGGTGCATCCGGCTGAAGAGCCGGGCAAACATCTCGTCCATCTCATCGAACATATCGCGTGGATATCCGTTCATAGTGCATTCCTCCGGATTACTTCCTGTTCTTCTTCTCCAGTTCTTCGGTCATCCGTTTCACTGCCGCAAAGTCCTTCTTGCGCTGGTAGATTGCGGCACGCAGGTCTTTGATCGCCGGCTCATCCTTCCCGGGATGCTTCATGTCGGCCATGCGGATTGCCGCAACCGCCTTGTCGAGCACCTCGCGCTGCTCGGTGTTATAGAGCATCTGCCATGCCTGCCGCTCGGAGGCTTCGAGCGCGTCGCGGTCAAGGGATCCCTTCACCTTTACAAGGGCGGCCTCGAAGTGCTCCCTGGTGAGCATCACGTTCTTGATCGCGTCCTTCCGCTCCTGCTCGGTCCTGCCGGCCATCTGGATGATGAAGTCCCGCATCGCCGCCATCTTGGCTTCACGGACCACAGCCTCGATATCCGCACCAACATAGCCATCGGTCTGCTTTACCAGCGTGTCGATGTCAACATTCTTGGCAAGGATGCTTCCCGTCTCGCCGCCGAGATAGACCTCGAAGATCTTCTTCCTGCCCTCCTCATCCGGTGCCGGCACGTAGATATGGCGCTCGAGCCGGCCCGGGCGGAGCAGGGCATCGTCGAGCATGTCCGGGCGGTTGGTGGCTGCGAGGACCGTGACGTTCTTGAGCTCCTCCATGCCATCCAGTTCGGTCAGGATCTGGGAGACCACGCTCTCGGTCACATGGGACGATCCCTGGTAGGATCCGCGCTTTGGCACCAGGGCATCGATCTCGTCGAAGAAGATGATCGACGGGGACGCCTGCCGGGCCTTCCGGAAGATCTCCCGCACGCCCTTCTCCGACTCCCCCACCCACTTGGAGAGGAGTTCGGGGCCCTTGATGGCGATAAAGTTGCACTCGCTCTCGTTGGCAACGGCCTTGGCGAGCAGCGTCTTGCCGGTGCCGGGCGGGCCGAACATCAGGATACCCTTGGGGGGTTTAGTCTGCAGACGGTCGAAGACATCCGGGTACTTGATCGGCCATTCGACTGCCTCTTTCAGTTCCTGCTTGACCTCATCAAGACCGCCAACCTGCTTCCAGTTGATGTCCGGGACCTCAACAAGGACTTCGCGCATGGCGGAGGGTTCGACATGCTTGCGGGCTTCCGTGAAGTCATCATTGGTCACCTTTAACTGGTCGAGCACCTCGGTCGGGATATCCTCGTCGATCTTGATTTGGGGGATGACCTTCCGGAGGGCATGCATGGCCGCTTCCTTGACCAGGAGCGCGATGTCGGCACCGACAAAGCCATGGGTTGAGTTGGCGAACTCCTCGATCTTCACGTCATCCGCGAGCGGGACGCCGCGGGAGTGGACCTGGAAGATCTCGAGCCGGCCCTTCTTGTCGGGGATGCCGATCTCGATCTCGCGGTCGAACCGGCCACCGCGCCGGAGCGCCGGATCGATAGCATCGGGCAGGTTGGTCGCGGCTATGACGATGACCTGCCCGCGGCCCTTGAGCCCGTCCATCAGGGCAAGGAGCTGGGCGACAATGCGCCGCTCAACTTCGCCCTTGGTCTCCTCGCGCTTGGGGGCAATGGCATCAATCTCGTCGATGAAGATGATGGCCGGTGCATTCTGTTCTGCTTCCTCGAACTTTTCCCGGAGTCCCTTCTCGCTCTCCCCGTAATACTTGCTCATGATCTCGGGACCGGAGAGCGTGATGAAGTGCGCGTCAACCTCGTTTGCAACCGCTTTTGCAATCAGGGTCTTACCCGTGCCGGGTGGGCCGTAGAGGAGCACTCCCTTCGGGGGCTGGATGCCGAGCCGCTCGAAGATCTCGGGATGACGGAGCGGAAGCTCGATCATCTCGCGGACCAGCTGGAGCTCGCGGCCGAGACCGCCGATATCCTCGTAGTGGATATCAGAGACTTCCTTCTTGCCCTCTTCCGGGTTGTACGGCTCTTCTTTCAGTTCGATCTCGGTATCGTCCGTAACGATTGCTATGCCCTTGGGTGCCACCTTGGCAATAACGAGCGTGATCGAGTTGCCGATCACATCAACGCGGACCGTCTGCCCTTCGATAACAGACCGCCCGCGGAGAACCCTCGCGAGGTACTGCTCACCCCCCACCAGACGTATTGGCTGCGTGGGCTGGATGACGATCTTCTTGGCGTACTCGGCTTCGGACTTGGCAATCCTCACCTTCTCATCGATACCGGTACCGGCATTCCCGCGGATGTTCCCGTCAATACGGAGGATCCCGTACCCGGTATCCTGCGCAAACCCCGGCCAGACAATGGCTGCAGCTTTCTTCTTTCCCTGGATCTCGATAACGTCACCGGAGACCAGGCCAAGTTTCTTCATGACCTCGATGCTGACCCGGGCAATCCCCCGGCCGGCATCGTCATGCGCTGCTTCCTTCACCGTAACTTCGTAATAGTCCTTTTCAGTCATCGTAAAGCACCTCGTTCATTCAAGGTTTACCATAAGTTAGCGTGCCTTAATATATAAACATTTCTGCACTGGTTCCCCCGGCTCCCTTAAAAATTTCAGGATATTCCGGGCGCTTTTCCTGATTGCTGACCGATGGGGGCGAGAACAAAAAATTCTGCGTTATTCCAAATCAACTTTACTTGTCCACAGAACAAGCCAGATTTAATCCTGAATGGAAAATCCGAGCCTTTATCTTGTCTTTGGAGCAACGGGTATGCTATGAGTATCGTAGCAGATGCCAAGCGCGGCATCGTAACTGAAGAGATGAAGATTGTCGCAGCTCACGAAGGTGTTTCCGAGGATTTCGTGCGCCGCGGGGTTGCCGGTGCTCACATCACCATTCCGGTCTCCCCGTACCGCAAGGTCAAGATCTGCGGGATCGGTGAAGGCCTCCGTACCAAGGTCAATGCATCCATCGGCACATCATCGGATATCGTCAATATTCCCGAAGAGATCGAGAAGGCAAAGCAGGCTGAGCTTGCCGGTGCAGACACGCTGATGGAACTCTCGACCGGCGGCGACTTCGCCGAGATCCGCAAACAAGTGATCGCCAACACGACCCTTTCGGTCGGATGCGTCCCGCTCTACCAGGCGTTCATCGAGGCTGCCCGACGGGACGGTGCGGTCATCCACATGAAAGAGGACGACCTCTTCCGTATCACGGCAGAACAGGCCAAACTCGGCTCCAACTTCATGGCCATCCACACCGGCATAAACCGGGAGACCGTGAAACGGCTCAAAAACCAGGGCCGTCACGGGGGCCTTGTCTCCCGGGGCGGTGCGTTCATGACCGCGTGGATGCTCCACAACGACAAGGAGAACCCGCTGTACACCGAGTTTGATTATCTCCTCGAGATCATGAAGGAGCACGAGGTCACGCTTTCGTTCGGCAACGGCATGCGGGCCGGCGCCGTGCATGACGCAACCGACCGGGCAGGGCTCCAGGAACTCCTCATCAATGCAGAACTGGCAGACAAGGCACACAAGGAGAACGTTCAGGTCATTGTTGAGGGACCGGGCCATATCCCGATTGACGAGATCGAAGCCAACGTGAAAGTGATGAAGCGCGTCACCAACAACAAGCCCTTCTACATGCTGGGCCCGCTCGTTACCGACATCGCACCCGGGTATGACGACCGGGTAGCGGCAATCGGTGCCGCGATCTCATCGTCCTGCGGAGCAGACTTCATCTGTTACGTAACGCCGGCCGAGCACCTTGCCCTCCCGACACCCGAGGAAGTTTACGAAGGCGTCATCAGCTCCCGGATCGCGGCGCATGCCGGCGACATGATCAAGCTGAAGAAGACGCGCGAACTCGACCTCGAGATGGGGCATGCCCGCCGGGACCTTGACTGGGGCCGCCAGTTCGCCGTTGCCATGAATCCGGCAAAGGCACAGGCAATCCGGAACGAACGCCTGCCCGCGGACGGCGATGCCTGCACGATGTGCGGCGATTACTGCGCACTCAAGATCGTCAACCGCCACTTTAAGTTCTGAATATCCATCCTCTTTTTTTGCCATCCCGATAACCGCAGCGCAGAATTCAATCCCTCATAAACCGGGCAAAAATGCAATAGTACACATCACAGATACGCAACGGCTTGTGATACCTCAATATGCTCTTATAATGTCATTACCAAAATACTCCGGCACGGTGATCTGATATCCAGCTGAATTTTGGCGGGTTTATCCCCCTTTCAACGGTCGACTGGCGGGGAAGGTCCGTCTGCACGGTCTTCTTCCGGGGCTGCCCGGTCCGGTGTGCTTATTGCCAGAATTCAGCAATCCTGACCGGGAATGACCTGCGCGATATCCGCGAGATCATCACGATGATGAAAGAATCGCTCCTTGCGGTGAGCGGCGTGATATTCTCCGGTGGCGAACCGACCATGCAGAAGGAACCGCTGCTCGAACTCGCGGCAGCGGCCAGGAAGATGGGGCTTCTTGTCGGAATCCATACGAACGGGGTTTATCCGGATACGCTCCAGGCCCTCATCGACCGGGGACTTGCCGACCACATCGCCCTTGACATCAAGGCACGGTGGGCACGGTATAATAACCTCCTCAGGGGTAACTATGTTGAGAATGTACAGCGGTCCCTTGCACTCTGCCGGGACGCTCACCGCGACGGACGCCTCCCCGAGTTCGAGGCTGTTATCACGCTCTTCAGGGGATACGATGACGAAGTCGCTATCATTGCCCAGGAGGCTGGCGATGTTGACATTGTCCTCCAGCAGGGCGTGACCGGAAAGGTGAAGCCGCTCTCTGAGTCCGAGATGAAGATCATTGCCGACAGCCTCCCGCGGGCTGTCAGGATACGGACGCGCGAAGGAGGTGAGATTGTCTATGAAGGTGATAGGAGTCGTCGGAATGCCCGCAAGCGGCAAAGGTGAGTTCTCCAAGATAGCAGCCGGCATGGGCATCCCGGTCATCGTCATGGGCGACATGATCCGGAATGCCGTGAAGGAAGCGGGTCTTGAACCCAGTGACACCAATTTCGGCGCAACAGCAAACCGCCTCCGGGCAGAACGGGGAATGGATGCCATCGCCCAGCTCTGTGTCCCGGAGATCCGCAGGCAGTCCGCACCGCTCGTGCTTGTCGACGGCATCCGGGGGGACACCGAGATCGCCCTCTTCCGGAAGAACTTTACCGGGTTTACCGTCATCAGCATCGACTCATCGTTCGACAACCGCCTGGCACGGATCGCGGCCCGGGCCCGTTCGGATGATTTCACGACTGCCGATGCCCTGCACAACCGGGATACGCGGGAACTGGGATGGGGTCTTGGGAATGCCCTGAAGATGGCGGACCTGCACCTGAAAAATGAAGGCACCCTCGAAGAGTTTACCCGGGATGTCCAGGACCTGTTGAAAAGACTGGGGCAGGCTGCATGAGCATTACGCCATACTTCTCATCATCCTCCCGCGTCTGGGAAGATATCGCCTGGGTACCCGGCATCGAGGATGCCGGCTACGCGGGCTGGGAACTCATGAGTGACGGGAATTACCGGCTTGACGACCCTGCCGCGTTTGCCCGGATCAAAGAGGTCCTTGCCTCAACGAACCTTGGCGTGACCGTCCATGCCCCGTTCGGGGACCTGAACCTTGCCACCCTGAACGATCCCATCTGGCGGGAATCGATCCGGCAGACCTGCACCTGTATAGAACATGCCGCAGAACTGACCGATATCGTGACCATCCACCCGGGATACATGTCGCCGGTCGGCAAACTGATGCCGGGAAAAGTCTGGAACCTCCAGAAAGAAGCCCTTCACCAGATCGGCCGATGTGCTGCTGAACATCATGTCACCGCCTGCCTTGAGAACATGATCAGCATCAAGGAGTTCCTCTGCAGGCTTCCCGAGGAACTCATCGGGATGACCGAAGGGATCGATGGTATCGCCATGACATTCGACATCGGTCATGCCAACACAGTCGGAAAGGTGGACGATTTTCTCCGGTGTATCGGCAGGGCACGGCACCTCCATATCCATGACAACCATGGCGAATCTGATGAACACCTGGCGCTTGGCGAAGGGACCATCAACTGGGAGAAGGCCGGGAAGATCATTGCCGCAAATTACTCCGGCATCGCGGTTGTCGAAGGGCGATCGCTCGATGAAGGAACGAGGAGCCTTGCGGCATTCAGGAAGTGGTTCCGATGAACGACGGGCGTGAGCGGGAAGCCGGAAGAGAACCTGGAGGATCCTTCGACCAGCGGCTCTCGCCCATTTACTCTGCCCTGTTCAGGAAGTCACCGGGGTGCGGAGCATGAGCGGTGAGACACTCCATGTCCACTTCCTGGGTACAGCAGGTGCCCTGCCCACGCCGCAGCGCAACCCGGCCTGCATCATGATCCGGCGGGGTTCGGACACACTCCTCTTCGATTGCGGCGAAGGTGCCCAGCAGCAGATGATGCGGGCCCGGTGCGGGTTCACCATCGATGGCATCTTCATCACCCACTGGCATGCAGACCATTTCCTCGGTGTCTTCGGTCTTGTCCAGACCATGTCGTTCAACGGCCGGACTGAGCCGCTCACGATTTATGGTCCCGAATGGGTGCATGAATTTGTCCGGACACTCCGGCATGTTGCCCGCTTCAACCTGAAATTCCCGATAGAATCCGTAGAACTGACCGACCGTTCCTGGGTGAGGTTTGACGGCTATACCGTCACGGCATTCGCCGTGCGCCATGGGATCCCTGCCCTCGGCTTCATTCTTGAGGAAGACCCGCGCCCGGGCCGGTTCAACCGGGAACAGGCAATAGCACTCGGGGTGCCGCCGGGCCCCCTGTTCGGGAGACTCCAGCGCGGGGAGACGGTTACGGTAAAGAACGGGGAAACCAGCATGGAGATCCGCCCGGAGATGGTCATGGGCCATTCCCGGCCCGGGCGGAAGATCGTCTATACCGGGGATACCCGGGCGATCCATCATACCATCGGGGAGATCGCCCGAGACGCCGATCTCCTGATCCACGATGCAACCTATGAAGAGACGGAGGCTGCCCGGGCGGCTGAGTTTGAACACGCCACCGCAGCACAGGCCGGCGAAGCGGCACAGGCACTTGCCGCCCGCACACTGGTGCTCATCCACATCAGTTCACGATATACTGATACACAGGCCCATATCAGCGATGCACAAAAGAGATATTCCGGTACCATCCTTGCACCCAAGGATCTCGACATGGCCGAGGTACTCTTCCGGGATGAATAATCCCGGCGCAGCCGTACCCGGATAACAAGTAAAATAATCTTGAGAATCCACATTCATACATATATCAAAACAATCGCTGAACCAGCGTGGTGTTGACGATACCATACCCATATCGCAACAATATGCCCGTTTCGCCGTGTGTGGAGAGAGAAGTATGAGAAATACCGACACTGATGACGTCACTGTCATGAGGCTGGGATCCGGTTGTGACCTGGCTGATATTACCGAAGGAACGATTTACCAGGGAAAGGTCCAGGGCTTTGCGAACTTTGGCATGTTCGTCCAGCTCAACGACCGGATCAAGGGGCTGGTCCACAAATCCAATATGAAGGCCGAGCACAAGGAGCGGGATTCAATCCTGGTGCGGGTCCGGCAGATCCGTCCCAACGGCAACATCGATCTCGAAGAGGTCCAGATCCAGGTGTACCAGGTACAGAATATCGAGCGCAAGACGAACACGGTCCGGATAGCCGATCTCTCCGGCAGGATTGGCAAGACCATTGCCATCGAAGGGGAGATCGCCCAAATCAAGCAGACCAGCGGTCCGACCATCTTCACTATCGTCGATGAGACCGGCACCCAGAATGCCGCAGCATTCATCGAGGCCGGTGTCCGGGCATACCCTGAAGCCGAACTCGGCAACATCGTGCGGGTCATTGGCGAAGTGATGATGCGCAACGGCCAGCTCCAGATCGAAGTGGATGTCCTGACCGTTCTCAATGATGAGGAGTCCGCTGCTGTACGGGCACGGATCGAGAAAGCGCTCGACCTCCGGGCAGAGCCGGAGGACATCCCGCTCCTGGTCCCGAGTGAGGTCATGGAGCGACTCCGTCCCGAGATGCGGAAGATTGCGAAAATCATCAGGAAAGCGGTGTTCACATCCCAGCCCATCATCCTCCGCCACCATGCCGATGCGGATGGGATCTGTTCGGCGGTCGCCATCGAGCAGGCTGTCGTTGCCCTGATCCGGGAGAGCGGCGGGGATTTCGATGCCGATTACTTCCTCTTCAAGCGGGCACCATCAAAAGCTCCCTTCTATGAGATCGAGGACATCACCCGCGACCTTGACTTCGCGCTCAAGGACCATGTCCGCTTCGGCCAGAAGATGCCGCTCGTGCTCCTCACCGACAACGGATCCACTGAGGAGGACGAGCCATCGTACAAGATCGCGAGCGTCTATGATATCGAGTTCGTGGTCATCGATCACCACCACCCCGATGCGACCATCGACAAATACCTCAGGGCACACGTGAACCCCTACCATGTGGGAGGGGACTTTGGTATCACTGCCGGGATGCTCGGAACGGAAGTTGCCCGGCTGATCAACCCCAGGGTCGAGCCGCTCATCCGTCACCTGCCGGCCGTTGCCGGTGTCGGAGACCGGAGCGAGGCACCGGAACGGGCACTCTTCCTCTCCCTGGTACGGGACCAGTATCCCGAGAACGCATGCAAGGACATTGCCCTTGCACTCGATTACGAGCAGTTCTGGCTCCGGTTCAATGACGGGAGGGAGATTGTCAAGGATATCCTGAACATCACCGGCAACACCGAACGCCACCGGAAACTCGTCAGTCTCCTGGTCGAAGGTGCCAACACGATGATCGAGGACCAGATGAACGCCTGCATGCCGCACGTGGTCCCGCGGGTGCTTGCCAACGATGCACACCTCTTCCTCATCGATGTTGAGATCCATGCCCACAAGTTCACGTTCCCGCCGCCGGGGAAGACCAGCGGGGAAGTCCACGACCGGCTCTGCAGGGAGCATGCCGGAAAACCCGTTGTCACCATCGGGTTTGGGCCGGACTTTGCCGTGCTTCGGTCCCGGGGCGTCCACATGAACATCCCCCGGATGGTCAGGGAACTGCGGGTCGAGATTCCCGGCGGTGGCATCAGTGGCGGCGGGCACCTTGTTGTCGGCAGCATAAAATTCGTGGAAGGTATGCGCGATGTGGTGCTCGAGGCATTGATCAAAAAGATCGCCGATGCACCGGTCCAGAAATAGGATATTTTCCCTTATTTTTGGATTCCTGCCCAGAAACAGCGTGGGATGGCATCCTACCCCGCTCCCGGAAAAAACGTCCATAATACGGGCGTAATATATGCTTTCTGGTCAGAATCTTTGCGATCTGCGGGAAAAAAGACCGTAATTTTACCCCTAAAAAAAGATATATATAAATAGCAGTTGATCTATATGAGTTTCTAATGCTGAGGCACACCATGTCAACAACCAAGAAACTACGTGAGACGTATAATGAGACCCAGCACAAGATCGTATTGTATCTCAACTCAGGGATAACCAAGGGCAAACACTACTTCAAGTCCAAATATATTGCAAAAGACCTCGGGTTATCCCCCAAGGAAGTTGGAACAAATATGGCTATCCTTGCTGAGGTATGTAAGGAACTGGACATCATCCGCTGGAGCTACTCAAACAGCACCACCTGGATGGTCACCCCCCGCGCAATCTGAACACCCTTTTTTCCCAGTCATGACAAAAGTTCTCGAATTTGAGTCTGCGATTGAGTTTGTCGCTGACATCAACGGCCAGAAAGACTGCCTGATGTCCCAGGACAGCACGCAGGACAACCCCGGTACGCTCTGGTTTAATATTGATATCCCGAAAGGGCACCAGCTCAAAGCCGGTGACCGTGTACGGATCACGGTTGAAAAGATCTGAGTGCAATCACGGCAGTTAACAAAAAACAACGGGAACAGGTACCAAAAAAGCCGGCCATACTTATGGCCGGTATGCGTTGTAATAACTCCGCGGGGTTTCCAGGCTGATATAGTACTGGTCGATATAGGCTGTCGTGATGATGAAGTAGAGGTCGGTATTCGAAGTCTGGACAATCCGGTAGGAAGTCCCCCGGTTGAGGATCTCGTCACCCTCGATCACGGTACCATTATTCGCGTAACAGAGCACCATCCGGAAGTTTCCATACTGGGGTGTCCGGTTGGCGGTGACTGTTGTATTGATGGCCCATAACGGGTACGGGACGGAGAATTTCTGTGTCAGTCCCCCCCGCGTATCCCGCACAAATGCAAACGGGACGAGCTCCTCGCTCCGCAGGGGGATATCGGATGCCCCGAACGTCTCCATGTTCTCCGGTAATTTGAACCGTGGAAAATCAAACGGTTTACTGGTATAGAATATTTGGTATGGCGGATCATCCGGGCGCAGGGTTGCGGTCATTGCGGGGGTTACAGGCACAGCAGGTGTATCGGCGGGTGCAACAGTCTCTGGCAATGTCACGGGGGGTGGTGTCGCGGGTACGGTAACCGGCGTGACATCAGGAAGCGGACTCTCCCGGACATACTGGGGATTGATGACAACAGCAACGATCAGCACCAGGAGGAGCCCGCCGACAATGGTGAGGATATCTCCGGTTTCCACACTCTAGATTGGTCCCAAAAATAATTAAAACGTGACTGTCACGGGAAAACCGTCCGGCAGAACGGGAGGTATTTCCTCAGCGCGCCGCCGGATATTTTATTTACCGATCCGTGGATATGGTTGATGAGAGAAGAACTCCTCCCGTTCATATCTTCCCTAACGAACGGGGCCTGCCGCTGCAGGTATCTTCTGAGGTGAGCACTCATGGAACTACCCGGCCTTCGGACATGGATTGTCTTTTACCTGATATCCTTCGTTGTCCTGCTCTGGGCTGCATTCCTCTCGGCCCAGGGCGTTATGCTCTGGGTAAGCCTTTTTTTGGTCCTCATCATCATCGGCGTGAACTTCTATACAGTACTGAACCAGGTCAAAGCGCATGCAGCACGAAAAGAGTTCCAGCGCAGCCTGACAAAAGATTTTGTGAGGGGATCTGAGGCAGAGAAGGACGACCGGCAATCCCACTAGACGGTTTTTGATACAGCGGATTTCTCCCGCTTGACGAATATCTTCTGGGATGCATTCTTGGGGCTGAAGAGATCCTCGACCTGCCGGCCCAGGTATTCCGTCTTGCCCATGACATAAAACCCGTCCGCGACCAGTGCCGAGTGGAACAGCCGGGCAAGGTCGTCTTTCTGTTTCTCGGTGAAGTAGATCGTCACGTTCCTGCAGGTGATGAGATCGACATACCGGACCGGCGGGACACCGCTCATCAGGTCGTGCGGGCGGAACCGGATCAGCTCTTTCAGGTGGGGTTTTACTTCGTAGAGACCGTCCGGGCGCCTGGTGAAGTGCCGCTGGACCTGCATAGTCGGGAGTTTCTGGATTGCCTTCTCCTCAAAGATACCGGCTTTTGCCTTGGCAAGAACAACCTCATCGATATCGGTTGCCGTGATGATGCCGGAGAGCTCCTTGTGGTTGACGATGGCTTCGTGAAGGAGGATTGCAAGGGTATATGGTTCTTCCCCGGTCGACGACCCGGCACACCAGATGGAGATACGCTTCTTCTGGCGGAATAATGCCGGGAGGATGACGTTCTTCACCTCGTCCCAGACCTCCTTGTCCCGAAAAAATTCCGTGACGTTGATGGTCAGGGCATTACGCAGGGGCTCCGTCTCGGCCGGGTGGCTCTTGAGATACCGGAGGTAGTCAGCATAGGTAGCAGAATTTGTTGAACGCATCCGGGACAAAAACCGGCGCTTGATATAATCTTCCTTGTAATTCGAACACTGGATCTTCAGCAGCTGTTCCACATGGCGTTTCAACAGGGTAAAGTCGGCGGCAGATTCCTCCATGGCGTGTGTGTCCTGAATGATAGATTTCAAGTCTTTTCTATATCCTTGAACATTTTATAGATATCCAGCCAGATGATGAGACCTTTCCCCTCTTTCTCCTTCTCCTGGACAGCCCCTGCGGCAGCATTGATGATTCCCTTGATATACCGCGACTCGTTCCCTGCTAGACCCTCGGTCATGCAGTCAACCTGTGAAGCCGTGATCTCGCTCACGCTGCTGACATTGTCAACGATGATGCCCACATTATTTCCCCCGGCAACTTCAGCCATGAGGACAATGATCTTCTGTTCCTTCGTGATGGGCCGGTCAGGCTGTTTTAAGAAGGTGTTCAGGTTGACGATGTTCACGATCTCGCCCCGTAGATTGATGACGCCGGTTATGTGGACCGGTGCCCGGGGGATCGCCGTGATCGGCATCATCTCGACAATCTCGCGCACAATATTGATATCCAGCGCATAGTTCTCCGTGCTGAGCGAGAATTCCAGGACTTCAGTGGATTCTCCGTTCATGCATGAAGCTGTGTTCGAGCTGCTCTCAGTTGCCATGATAACTCCTCATTCGTGGACACTCTGCCGTAATTGGACATTTCACCGGAATAACCCTTCCGGCACCAGGATCTCAAACCGCACACCGCTTCCCGGCTCTCCGGTCTCTTTTATGGTGAGACCGGTTATTGCCAGTACCTCCCGGGAGAAGAAGAGCCCGTAACTGATCCTCCCTCTCCGGGTATGATCGAAGACCAGTTCCTTCTCCTCGGCCGGGATCCCGACACCATTATCCTCGTAGATGAGGACCAGGTCGCGCCCCCTGACCTCGGAGAAGAACCTGATCGCGGTTGCCTTGACGCCGTGTTCGAGCGTGTTCTCGATAAGATTGACGAACACCCGTTCGATCAGATCGTCGGCAAAGACCTCAATGGTGTGGACATCGGCATCGATGGTGACTTTGCCCGGGGGTATGGTGGCGGCTGCCTGGGCGAAACGCTCCCCCACATCCTTCCACTTCGGGGGGCGCACACCGATATTCTGGTAATCCCGGGTGAAACTGATCTGGTGCTGGATCTGGGCAATCACCTTCTCCTGTTGTTCGAGATAATGGGTGAGTTTCTCGTTCTGGGGCTCGCTCTTGATGAGCTCCAGGGAGAGCCGGAGGGTGGTAATTCCGTTGAGGATATCGTGCCGCGTGATGCTCGTGAGAAGGGCAATCTGCTTGTTTGCATGGCGCAGGGCATCCTCAACACGTTTTCGTTCATGGATATCGGCGATTACCCCATGGAATCCCGAGCCGGAGGCTTTGCCGGGAATGCTCCGGCCGGATACCTGAACCCACCGGATCGAGGACTGCAGGGTGATCAGCCGGAACTCGAAGGGCCCGGTGCTGCCGCGCCGGGTCTGGCCCAGTCCCTTCTCGAAGGGGATGGTGTCCTCCCCATAGACAAACTCCTGGATCCGCCGACCCATCATGTCTGAAGGCGAGTAACCGGTAAGGTTCCGGATAGCCGGGCTGATATAGGTGATCTGGTCGTAATCATTGAGCGTGAAGATCACTTCACTGATGTTCTCCACGAGCGCCCGGTACTTGGCTTCTGATTCCACCAGCGCTTTCTCAATCTTCCGGTGCTCGGATAATTTTCGCTGGAGTTCATCGCTTTCGGTTGCTGCCTGTTCGTATGGCACCTTTACCGCTGAACCTGAACCGTCTAAAGAATCGGCAGGGGAATCGGGCAGGTGCGGCAGCTGTTCGAAGATAAGACCAATGCCATGCTCCCCCTGGTCAAGGAGGAGCGGGATCATCTTCAGCCGGAACTGTTCATCCCGGTTATTGATCCGCAGTGTTGCCTTGTACACCTGCTCCTTTCCCTCCCTGGCTTTCTCAAGCAGGGCCATGGCATTCTGGTCAACGAATGCGGCGAGGGGCGTGTTCTCGATACGGCCCCCAATAATATCCTCATGCCCGAGCCCGAGAAGGGTAATCAGCGCATCATTGATCTGTTGTATAATAAGATCCATATTCAGGATGACGATACCGTCCTGCCAGAGGTTGAGGAAATGAGTCATCGGGATCCGCGGCGCAAGCGTGAAGATCTTTGCAGGCCCGAGGTTCCGCTTCTTGATCTGGCCGGATGCGATGAGGAAATTAAGGTACTTGGCGGCAGTTGTCCTGTTGATGGACAGGAGCCGCGATACCTGCTCAATGGTCAGCCCCGCAGGGTTCTGGCCGAGCAGATCAATAATTCTCCTGACTTCTTCCTCGCGCACCATACGATCGTTCCCGATACTATGAGAGAATGTATTCAGAGGGGGCCTGATTCTCCGCAATCATCATTATTGCTCAACATAAATAAACATTACTTTTGATGAGTTTTGAGCCAATGTTTATATAGAATGGACGACGTAAGTCTATGTTGCCCTAGACTCTTTGATGAGCACATATGATGATGATTAATGGGCGTGCTCTCTTGGGAGGACTGGGAGCACGTGGTGATGAATACTACGGGTGGAACCGGACATGTTCCGGCGGGGAATTTCAAAGGAGATATGTGATTGCGTATGAGTTTCATTGACGATATGAAAGTTGGAAAGAAACTGATGGGCGGGTTCATCATCATCCTGCTTATTCTGGTATGTGTATCAGTGATCGGCTATGTCAACCTCCAGGATGCTGCTGCACGGTCGACTGCCATGTACGAGGACGCGCTTGTACCGATCCAGTATATGGCCAAAATCGATGCAAACGGCGAGAAAGCAAGAGGAGACATCTACCGTTTCATCTACGTAGCGGATTCGCGGACAGATATGAGGAAGAGCATCGAGGCCGCATTTACCGAAAATGATGAACTTATGGATAAATACCGCAGCGCGAACCTGAATGCTGACCAGAAGGCCGCTGTTGCTGAGTTCGATGCTGCATGGCCGAAGATGAAGGATGGGTACCGCCAGCTGATGAAGGATGCTGAAGCGGGTAACATGGATGCGGTGAATGCTGCACTGCTGGCAACCAGTCCGACCATCCAGGCACGCACTGCCACGTTTGCCGCGGTAGACAAGATATCTACGACCAGTGCAGACAATGCGAAGAGTCTGAACGATCAGGCAGCTGCATCTGCTGCATCTGCTTCGATGATGATGATCATTGCAACATTTATCGCCATCATTGCCGGACTTGCCATTGCTCTGTATCTGTCAAAGAGTATCACCGGACCGCTCGACCAGGCAAGCCGGAACATGCAGGAGATGAGCATGGGCCATCTCGGAAACCGCCTGAAGATGAACCGAAAGGACGAGATCGGTGAGATGGCTGAGGTCATGGACAAGTTTTCCGACGATCTCCAGATGCAGGTTGTCGGGGCAATGAAGAAGATCGCCGATGGAGATCTTTCCGTGGAAGTCAAGGCGAAAGATGCCCATGACGAGATCGGCCCGGCACTCCAGACCACCATCGCATCCCTGCGTGCTCTCGTTGCAGAAGCCAACATGCTCTCGAAAGAAGCGGTTGCCGGCCAGCTCTCCACGCGCGGCAATGCGGATAAGTTCAAGGGCGGGTACCGGGAGGTCATCGTTGGAATTAACCAGACCCTTGATGGCGTGGTTGCCCCGGTCAATGAGGCCATGCGGGTATCCAACGACTATGCATCGGGGAACTTCACGGCCCGCTTTGATGAGAAGCTGAATGTCCAGGGCGACTTCATCAAATTCAAGGATGCCCTCAACAACATCGGCGTCCAGGTCTCCAAGGCACTCACGGCAGTCAACCAGCAGGTCGGTGACCTTGCAGCAAGTGCCGAAGAGGCCAATGCCAGCGTCGAGGAGGTCTCGGCCGGATCGGCACAGGTGGCAAAGAATGCCAGCGGCGTCTCCATCAATGCCGAGAAGGCTACCGAAGGCGTCCACCAGGTCCAGAAGGCTATGGAAGACCTCTCGCGTACCATCCAGGACGTTGCGACCAAATCTGAGGTTGTCGCCAAGATTGTCCAGGACACGACCACCTTCAGCAAAGAGGGGATGGAGCTTGCCCAGAAGACCGAACAGGGCATGCAGGGCATCACCAAGTCCAGCAACGATG
>CAYVAQ010000020.1:0-42495 GCA_964448885.1 uncultured Methanoregula sp.
ACCGAATGGCTGCCTGCGGAGAGCCCCGGTATCGTTGCCGGGCTGATCCCTTTCATCTCCCCGTCAATGTACACGAGCGCACCGGGCGGATCGGTGATAACCGAGAGCGTGCCGGTTGTCGGGGCGGGAGTGCTCTCTGCCGTCACCGGGACCGTGGTCCACCTCGTGGTGGCTCCGGTACCCGGAGTCCCGGTCGCTGCGGGGGATTGGACCGGCTGTGGCGTTGCCGCCTTTGAGACCAGCACGGCATTCACCTGCCGGGCATCGGCCATGACTATGACCGAGTCGGTATAGTCCTGGTACCCGTCAAGGCGCAGCAGGATTGCATGCCCGCCATTGGGCACACCGTCCAGCGTCAGGGGCGTTATCCCCTTAATCACGTTGTCAACGTACACGCTTGCCCCGGGCGGTTCCGAGGTGATCCCGATGCTGCCGAATGCCGGGGTGGGCGTGGGTGTGGGCGTCCCGATCAGGTGATCGTATTTCACGACCGTGGACTGGATCACCTTGTTGCGGGCATCGATCTCCTGGACCGTGAGGAAGATCTTCGTCTCGCCAACCGGTGCCGTGGCCGGGACCCGTGCCCTGAGCTGCACTTTGACCACCACCTCGTCTTTGTCCTCGTAGTTCAGTTCAAAGCCGCTGACCGTGAGGGTCTTGCCGCGTTCTGCAGGACGGACATTCTCAACGCCATTTACCATTACGACATAGGTCCAGACCGGATCGTCAAGTTCGGTGACAAACTGGATGTCGTCATAGGACGGGAAGGCAACGCCTTCCGCTGCATAGACGGTGCAGGAGACATTAATGGCATCGCCCGGG
The DNA here is from genome assembly GCA_964448885.1 of uncultured Methanoregula sp. Taxonomy (GTDB): domain Archaea; phylum Halobacteriota; class Methanomicrobia; order Methanomicrobiales; family Methanospirillaceae; genus Methanoregula. The sequence goes on from CAYVAQ010000020.1 coordinate 823, forward strand.
TTGACGACACCCGACGGGGTGATCACCACCTTGTCGACCGTGAATGCTGCCGTTCCGGGCATGAGGACGAGGGCTGCGAAGATGAGCAGGATCCCCCTGCCGCAGACCTGCAAAGAGAGTACCATGCGTTAAGGTGAATCATCGCACCTATAATATTCTGCTGGGTGTTGAATCTCGTCAGAGATGAAACAAGAGAAGAACCGGTAAGGTTCTTTGCAATGTTGAATCTCGTCAGAGATGAAACAAGAGAAGAACCTGAAAGGTTCTGCTGGGTGTTGAATCTCGTCAAAGATATCCCGAATTCATTTCACTAAGTGACGGCCGGGATAAGCACGTATGTTGCTTAAAAATTTTCAAATTACGATGGTGACCCCCTCTCTCTTCGAAGAACGCTGGCACGTTCTTCTGCAACCTCCCTTCGGTCTGTCCCCGGAGGGGGAGGCAGCCCAAGGGGTGCGCCCCCTTGACCCCCGATTAAATGAAAAGTGTCAAACAGCGTTCTTGCCCAGCGAGGCCCCGATGAGTATCAGGCTTGCATCAGGAAGACTGATTCGCAGAAGCCATCGGGCTTCGAAGCGGCCGAGCGACCCCCAAAGGGGGTGGGCTTGCTCATTTTTATTGAATATTTTGGGAAATTATTTCGGGATAGGGCAGATGTTGAATCTCATCAGCGATGAAGCAGGAGATGAACCTGAAAGGTTCTTCGACATCGACCGGAATTATGACGATCCGAACCGGAACGCGCCGCGCGGGATGGTGATCTCGAACCTGGTCCCCTTCCCGTACGTGCCGGTCTCCCGGATGGTCATGCCGGTGATGGAGAGGACTTCCCGTACCAGGAAGAGCCCGAGACCGGATCCCTTCCCGTACCCGCGGTCGAATATCATGTTCTTCTCCTCGACCGGGATGCCGACACCGTTGTCCTCGATCGCGAGAATAACAGTGTCCGGTGTACGGGTGTAGTGGAGCCTGACGGTCGTTGCCTTCACGGAATGATGGAGCACGTTCTCCATGATATTGAAGAGCGCCTTCTCCAGGAGCGGATCGGCAAAGACCTCCAGGTCGTCCAGCCGGAGGTCCTGCTGCATGGTCATGAAGTCGAGATGCGAGATCGCATAGAGGAAGACCTGCCGGACGTTCTGCCAGCGGGCCGGATGGATCCCCATCTCCTGGTAGTTCTTGGCAAATTCCAGTGTCCCGACCATCTTTTTCAGGAACAGCTCCTGTTTCTCCAGGTAGGTCTGTGCCCGTGCATCGCTGATCACGGTCTTGACCAGTTCCTGGTACGCGGAGAGGGAGAACGCGGAGGTCTGGAGGTCCTGGAACGTGACGGCATTCAGGAGGTTGAGCTTGTTGCGCGCCTGCTGGAGTGCAACATTAATCCGGCGGCGTTCTGAGATGTCCCGGCAGAGCGTCAGGACCACATCCCCGCTCTCTGCATGAAAGACCGTTGCATTGATCTCGACCGGCTGGATGGTGCCATCGGGCCTGAGGTAATCGACCTCAAGGCCGCGGACATTGCCGGTCTTTAAGCACTTTGCAACCTCCTGTGCATTCCGGTCAAGGTCGTGGGGGGCGGTCCACTCGGTGACCGGGCGGCCGGACAGCTCATCAAGCGAGGATCTCCCGGTCAGCCGGACATAGACCTCGTTGGCGTCGATGACGATACCATGATCGTCGAGTACAAGGTACCCGGTATCGGTGATGTTGACGAGGGAGCGGTACCGCTCCTCGCTCACCTTCAGCGCCTCCTCCGACCGGATCTGTTCGATCGCCGCCCCGATGCCGGCAGCGACGGTCTCAAGGGCGATCTGGGCACTTGGCGGGATATCGTCGCGGGTATGGGAAGCAACGTTGATGCAGGCAATGACCCTGCCCGAGAACTGGATCGGGATGATCCCAATGGCTCTGAGATTCTCATGTTCCTGGACCGGTGTGTGGACAAAACCGGTCTGGTTGTAGGGAACAAAGACAGATTTGCCTTCCATCACCATCCGGGCACGGGGGGAGCCGGGCTCGTAATGGGCGATGCTTTGAACAAACTCCTCCCCGAGGTTATGCGAGACAACAAGATCCAGTGATCCGGTTTCGGGATCAATGAGATAAATGCCACCGGCATCCATTTCCGCGATACGGATCGCTGCCATGAGGCTTGTCCTGAGGGTATCATCGAGTCCGCCGGTCTGCTGGAGCGCGAGACCGAGTTCGAGCTGGGCTCTGATGATCCGGACCTGCCGCACCTGCTCGGTGATGTCCTCCGCAATTCCCAGGAGGAACCGGGGCATGCCTTCGGGATCAAGGATCGGGATCTTTTTCGTGTGCAGGATACGTTCGCCCTGCCCGCGGGTCGTGATCAGCTCTTCAGGCACATCGGCCGGGGTCCTGCTGTCAAGGACGAGGCGGTCTTTACCCGTGAAGAAATCCGCCTGTTCACGGGGGAAGAAATCGTAATCGTTCCTGCCGAGCAGTTCCTCCCTCCGGTACCCGAGCAGTTCCTCACCCGCCCGGTTGAACCGGACGAACCGGAGATCGGCTGCGTCCTTCACAAAGAGCATCAGGGGGATGTTCTCGATGATGCTGGTCAGGAACTCCTCGCTCTCGCGGAGGGCGGACTCGGCTCTCGTCTGCTCCGTGATGTCACGGGAGATGCCCCGGAATCCCCGTATCCGGCCCGCTGGATCGATCATGGCTGCGGGCCGGATCTCAAGATTGATGAGATGCCCGTCCGCGTGCCGGGCCGTGATCCCAAAGGCAGTCTGGTGAATACCCTGCCTCATCATCCCCTCATAGATCCCGGTCGCGACCGGGATCTGGTCTGAGGGGACCAGGGAGAAGACGGTCTTCCCTAACATGTCCTCTGCCGGATACCCGAGGAGATCGGATACCATCGGGCTCAGGTACGTGAACTTTCCGTCCGCATCGGTCTCCCAGATGAGATCCGGCGAGGTCTCGACAATATTCCGGTACTTCTCCTCACTCTCCCGGATTGCTGCCTCATCCTGTTTCCGGGCCGTGATATCCTGAATGACCCCGAAGACGATCTTGGCTGACGGGTCGTACTCGGCGATGGAATGGATGTGGACGATCTCCTGGTCCGTGGGGCGCCGGATCGTGAACTCGACATCGTACGGTTTTCCCGCTGCTATCAGGGCCCGGAGCGCCTCGTCGAGCATCGGGCGGTCCTCGGGCAGGGGGATAGTCTGGACCTCGGGAATTGTCCACTGCTCACCGGCTAGGCCGTAGATCCTCCGTGCCCCCTCGGATGCCATGACGGTATTGGTGTCCAGGTGGAACTCCCAGTGCCCGATGCCGGCAACGAGTTCGGCTCGCCGGAGCCTCGCGCTGCTGCGCGCCAGTGCTTCACCTGCGGCCTTCCGTTCCGAGATGTCGGTGATGTAGGCCATCGTTACCGGGCCTTCCGAGAGCGTGATGACCGCGATGGTGATCTCGTAGGGAAAACGGCTGCCGTCCTTCCTGATGCCGGTCGATTCATAGTGGAGGTCAGCGGGTTCACCCCGGCTCCGGGCCCGGATGTATCCGGCCACCCGCTCCCGGTATTCGGGCGCGATGAAATCCAGCAGGCTCCTGCCGATCACTTCGGAGCAGCAGTCATACCCGGTCATCTGGCAGAACGCTTCGTTCGCATAGACAAAGATCCCGTCGCGGGCAAGAATGATCGGGACCGGGGAGGAATCGATGAGGCTGCGGAACCGCTCCTCGCTCTTCCTGAGCTCCTGTTCCTTTGCTGCCGTCTCGTCCATCTGCTGCCGCAGCTCCTCCTCGGTCGCGGTCTGCTCCTCGTACGCTGCGTTCAGCTCCTCGTTCTTCTTCTCGAGATCGCGGATCCGCTGCTGGAGCTCGGGATAGTAGCTCTTCCGGATCGATGATTCCCCAAGGCCGATGATCCGGTCCCGCTGCGCCTCCCAGTCCGGTGGTTCTTCAGAATGCTTTCGCATAGATTGCTTCGATATCTCCTGTGGTCATCTTCCGGGGGTTGGTGGCAAGGCAGGGGTCGCGGATGGCTTTCTTCGCAAGCGCCGGAAGGTCCGCTTTCTTCACGCCGAGATCGGAGAGGCGGTCCGTGACGCCAAGCGACTCGCGGAGGGTACGGAGTGTGTGGACGAGAGCGGTCTTCCCTTTCTTTGCGCCGTCTGAATCCTGCAGGAGAACGCTGATGGTATCGTACCGTTCCGGGCATGCTTCGTAATTGAACTCCGCAACATGCTCGAGCAGCAGGGCATTGCATTCGCCATGCGGGAGGTCCGAGTACCCGCCCAGGCTGTGGGCCATGGCATGGACGGCTCCCAGGCTCGCGTTCGAGAAGGCAAGCCCGGCAAGGAGACTCCCGATCATGGTCTGGTACCGCTCGGGTATTGAACCGGGATTTTTGTATGCCGCATGCAGGTGACCTTTCATGAGCCGGATGGACTCAAGGGCCTGGATATCGGTGACCGGCGAACTGGCGTTCGAGACATATGCCTCAACGCTGTGGGTGATGGCATCCATCCCCGTGTGGGCGGTCAGTTCGGGCGTGAGCGTGGTCAGGGGCTCCGGGTCGACCAGCGCAATATCGGGGACGATCATCTTGCTGATGATGGCGATCTTGACGCGCCTTTTGGTGTCGTTGATGATGGCAAACTGCGAGACATCGGCGCCGGTGCCGGCCGTTGTCGGGATGCAGATCAGTGGCGGCGGCGGGATGGGGACGTTGTCGACACCCTCAAACTCCAGCACATGCTTGTTGTTGGTTGCGACAATGGCAATACCCTTGGCACAGTCGATCGGGCTTCCCCCGCCAATGGCTACGATCGCGTCGCAGCGTTCCTTCTCGTACAGCGCAGCACCGGCCATAACCTCCGTGTCGCGTGGATTGGGCGTGACACCGGTAAAGAGCGTATGACTGATCTCCGCTTCGTCTAGGGTCCGGGTCACGCTGCCAACCCAGCCGGCCCGGTTGACCTCGGGCCCCGTTACCACAAGGACATGGCGGGCATGGAAGTTCTTAGCGTACCGGCCGGCGAGCAGTCGTGCCCCGGGACCGATGACGAACTCCGGGGCAACGAATTTCCGTAAACCGGGCACCTGGTCTTTCATGGCTGATCCTCCACTCTCCTCTTATGAGTTGAGTACCCGTTTTGGTATTTGAAGGTTTATTCATTACCCCGGCAGGAGGGTGGACACACGGTTAATGGACGGTCCTGACCGATACTCCGGGAACAAGGATCTCGAACCGGGCCCCTTCGCCCGGGATCCCGGTCTCCCGGATGCCGATGCCCGTGATGGCAAGGATCTCCTTTGCCAGGAAGAGGCCAAGGCCGGTATTTTTCCCGTACCCCCGCGTGAAGATCTTCTCCTTCTCGGTGAGGGGGATCCCGGTGCCGTTGTCCTCGACAATCACGATCATGCCGTCCGGCTCGCGTTCGCAGCGCACGGTGATTGCCGTCACGGTTCCGCCATGACGGGCAGCGTTGTCAAAGAGGTTGAAGAAGACCCGCCCGATCATCGGGTCGGCAAAGACCTCCACGCCCCTGCAGGTGCCGGAGAACCGGACCGGGATTGTGCTCTCTGCCGATGCCACCATCTCCTCGATCCGGAACCAGGCCGGGTCCTTTGCCGCAAGCTCCTGGTAGGTCCGGGTGAACTCGATCTGGCGCGTGATGGTATCGGCAACCCGGCGGATCTTCTCAAGATACTCGCGGACCGCCGGATCGGTCTTGATCATCGATGCGATCTGGATGAACCCGTGCAGGGCCGTGAGCTGGTTGGTCACATCATGGCGCGTGATACTGTTGAGAAGGGTGATCTTCCGGTTCGCTTCCCTGATGGCCTGTTCCATGACCCGGTACTCCGTGACATCATGGATCGACCCTTCGATGCCGGCCGGTCTTCCCTCCGCATCTATCAGGTGGTGGGCGTTCACTGATCCCCAGAACATGGTACCATCGCGCCGTTTCAGCTCGAGCATCATGTCCTGTATTGAGCCATCGCGCGTGATGCGGTCGTTCAGCGTCTTGCGGACCTCCTCGTCACGGAAGAAATTATCGATACGGTGACCGAGAATGTCCCCGGAATGGGAATACCCGAACATCCGAGCCGCAGAGGGGCTTGCCATGATGATCCGCCCGTCGCGGTTGATCCGGAAGAACCCGTCCTGGATGTTCTCGATAACGCTCCGGTACCGCTGCTCGCTCTCCTTCAGGGCGCTCTCTGCCTTCTTGCGCTGGGTGATATCCAGGTGCGTGCCGGCCGCCATCAGGGGATTCCCGTTGTCGTCGCGATCGATGACCCTGCCCCGGTCCAGCACCCATATCCAGGAACCGTTCTTGTGGAGCAGGCGGTGCTCGCACTCGTATGCTTCGGTCTTCCCCTCCAGATGCATCGAGAGGAGCTCGCGTACATGGGACAGGTCGTCCGGGTGGACGAGCTGCTCCCAGCTGCTTATGCGGGGTTCGATCTCCTCGATCCGGTACCCGATCATCTCCGCCCAGCGTTCGTTGAAAACCACCCGGCCGGTCGGGATGTCCCAGTTCCAGGTGCCCAGGTCGGCACCGGCAAGCGCGAGCTGGAGCCGTTCCTCGCTCTCGAAGAGGATCTTCTCTGCCGACATCCGTTCGGAGATGTCCGTTGCAACGGAGAGGATGACATCCCGGTCTTTCCACCGGGCCAGTTTTGCATTGATATGGAGCGGGATCTTCGAGCCGTCCCGGTGGTAATGCTCAACATCGAATGCTGTCTCGCCTTTCGTCTTCAGCTCGTCGATCCTCCCGGCATAGAGCGCTGCGCTGACCGGCACGTCCAGATCCCGGACATTGAGTTTCATGAACTCGTCACGCGGGTAGCCGTGCAGATCGAATGTCCGCTGGTTGGCGTAGATGAAACGACCTTCGGGATCGTGAACCGAGACGGATGCGGGCGAGATCTCAATCAGGCCGGCAAGGACCCGAATCTGCTCGTCAGCTTCCCGGATAGCGGTGACATCATGGAAGGTCCCCTCCACTCCCGCCGGGTTCCCGTCCCGGTCAAAATACCGGTGGCTGCTGGTTGCCACCGTGACCGCAGTCCCGTCCTTCCGTTTCAGGACGACCTCGTAATTTTTCACCGAACCGTCCTTCTGGATCCGGTCCATCAGTGCCTGCCGATCGTCCGGGGAGAACCATAAGTCCCTGCCGATATTTCTGCCAAGAATTTCGTCCACTGAATCATACCCGAGGAGGGGCAGTGCGCTCGGGCTGATCATGATGAGGTTGCCGCCGGCATCGCTGCGGTAGTACACGTCCTGGATGTTATCGAGGATACTACGGTACAGTTCCTCGCTCCTGCGGATCGATGCCTCTGCCTCTTTTCGATTCGTGACATCACGGGCAGCAGCATAGATGAGATTGCCGACCGGGTGGGATCGCCATTCGATCCAGCGGTATGACCCGTCCTTGTGCCGGTACCGGTTGGTGAAGTTGAGGATCTCCTCCTGGCCTTTGAGCCGGCCGATAGTATCGAGCGTTGGCTGCAGGTCATCGGGATGGATGAAATCGAGGAACCGTTTCCCCTCGAGATCGGCAAGGGTATATCCAAGCGCCCGCTCCCACTCGGGATTGAGCCGGCGGAAATACCCGTCCGTGTCGGCAATGCAGAAGAGGTCAAGACTGGTGGTGAAGTAGAGATCCAGTTCCTCGGTTTTTTTGCGCAGGGCCTCTTCGGATCGCTTCAGTTCAGTGATGTCCGCAAAGACGGCAGCCATCGCCCCGGGACGAATCCGGAATGCATGCACGGTATATGCCCCGCGGATCTCGTCACGTTCGTATATGACCTGGTCGGTATGCCATACCATACCGTCCCGTGCTATGCTCCGGTACCGTTCAGGGACCTCGGTTGAGGCGAGGCCGGGAAACGCCTCTTCGATGGTCATGCCAATGAACCGGCTGTTCTCGATCCCGAGGATCCGGTCGGCTGCCGGGTTTGCGCCGGCAAAGACGAGTGCGCCGTCCGGCCTCAGCTCGTAGAAGTGCATGCCCAGCGGGGAGAACTCAATCACATTGCGGTACCGCTCCTCGCTCTCACGGATGGCGACCTCCGCAGCCTTCCGCTCGGAGATGTCGCGGATGGAGGTCTGGAAATAGGTCTTCCCCTCGATATCGAAGATCGAGATGAAGACCTCGGCCGGGAATGTCGTGCCGTCCTTTCGTTTGTGCACCCACTCAAACCGTTCCTCTCCTTTTTCAGCAGCGGCTTTCAGGTGTGCAAGGGCAGCAGCGCGGGAATCCGTGCCATCAGGCTGGACCTCGGGCGAGGCATCTGATGAGAGCAGTCTTCTCATCTCTTCAACCGAATCATACCCGAACATCTCGAGCATTTTCATGTTACAATCCAGCAGGGTCCGCTCGTCACTCAGGACCAGGGCATCGTGCGATTTGTCAAAGATAGCGCGGAACCGTGTCTCGCTCTCCCGTGCCTTCTTCTCGCTCTCGGCCAGGATCTCGAGCTGGCCGCGCAGCTCCTCCTCGCTTGCCGTGATCTGCTCGTAGGCTGCAAGGAGCTCGTCCTGCGCCTTGCGACGTTCCGTGATGTCGATCCCGACACCGGTGATGTACGTCTCCCCTTCGATCTCCAGCCTCTGGGCCGTGAAAAAGAACGGGATCTTCCTCCCGTCCCGTGTCCGGACCTCGCCCTCGGCAGATCCAAAACCGTCCCTGAATGCCCGTGCAACACCCTCCCTGACAGCCTGTAACGATATATCATCCCCGCGGAACCAGGAGAGCACATCCCTGCCGGCAAGCTCCTCTGCCGAATAACCGGTCACCGTCTCGTGTGCCTTGTTCCACCGCACAAGTTTGCCGCTGCTGTCATACATATAGAGGAGACCGGGGATGCTGTCTATTACGGCATCCGAGAACGTCCTCTCCCGGGCAAGGGCCTCTTCGATCTTCTTCTTCTCGGTGATATCCTCGATTGTGCCCTCGTAGTACAAAACATTGCCCTGCGGATCGCGGACTGTTGTCGCATTGATCAGGATCCAGACCTGGTGACCGTCCTGGTGATAATAACGGGCCTCAAAATCCCGGACAAACCCCTCGGTTGCAAGAGTGTTCGTGAACCGGTCCTGGTCAGCGGCATTGACATACAGCTGGGTCCGGACATCACGGATCGCTTCCATCATCTGCTGCGGGGAATCATAACCCGCAATGTGGGCAAATTTCGTATTGATGGCTGAAAATTTCCCCTCAGGGGTGGTCCGGAAGATCCCGATAACCGAGTTCTCAAAAAGGTCCCGGTACTTTTGTTCGCTCTCGAAAAGCGCATCCTTGGTCCTCCGCTGCCGGAGGACCTGCCAGAGCCCGTGCATCAGGACCGAGAGCTGACGGATATCCTCTTCGGTATAATCCTCCTGCTTGTTTGCAACGCCGGCAACGATAACAATCCTCCCGCCATCGATGACCGGGACATTCATGTGACGGAAAATGACCGGATGCCCTTCGGGATACCCTTTCTTTGCGGGATTGGGGGAAGCGTAGTCATTGGTGATGACGGGTCTCCTCTGCCGCACCGCCTCACCCCAGAGCCCGGTCTTCTCGGTCTTATAAACAATGGGTTTATCCCGCAGCCTGCACTCATCCATCGCGCTTTTTGACCACGCGTACATGGAAAGCTCGCTCTCATCATCGTTCAGGAACGCAAGGTACCCGAGGGGACTCCCCGTGATGAATCCGGCTCCTTCTACCGCGTAGTCCAAGAGTGCTTTCTCGTCCCCTCCGGCCCGCTCATAAAATCCGAGCATGTACCGGATCCGGGCAGCATTCTCCCTGACCTTCCGCTCGCTTACGGTCAGTGCCTCAACCTGCTCGCGGAGCTCCTCCTCGCTTGCCGTGATCTGCTCGTAGGCCGCCTTCAGTTCATCCTGCGACCGGTTGCGCTCCGTAATATCCCGGATCGATTCGATGGCCCCGGTCAGTTCTCCCTGCCGGTTATAGAGTGGCGATGCTTTTGCCAGGACCGTGATGCGGGTGCCTTTTGGATGGGGAAGGTCCGTCTCGGCCGTTATCGACGGGCCTTCCCGCGAGAGATTGCTGTATGACTGCAGGATCTCATCGTCGGTTCGTGAGACGAGATCGATGAGGATGGGACGGCGCTCGCCATAGAAGGGGAGGGCATACTCATAGTCCCCTTTGCCGAGCATCTCCGTGGCAGTGCGCCCGGTCATCTCCTCGATGGCCCGGTTCCAGGCAATGATCGTTCCCTCCCGGCTGATGGCAAACGTGGCATCGGGAAGGAAATTGATGATATCCGACAGGCGCTTCTCGGAGTCGATGAGCCTGCTCTCGGTCTTTTTCCTTGCATCAGCCTGCCGGATTTTATGGGCGAGTTCGGCGAACTGGGACTTCACGTCCCCGCCTTTCTGGAGGTAAAAGTCAGCGCCGTTGTTGATCGCCTCGATGACGATCTCTTCGCGGCCCCGGCCGGTGAAAAGGATGAAGGGAAGGGTCCCGAATGATGCCCGGACGGCCTTGAGGAACGCGATCCCGTCCATTCCCGGCATCTGGTAATCCGATATGATGACATTATACGAACCGATTGCCGGCGAGGCCAGCGCATCTGCCGCGGAGGTGGAGGTATCGACATGCATGTCCGAAGCCTGCTCGAGAAAGAGTTTTGCCAGGTCGAGCAGGTCCGGCTCATCGTCAACGTACAGTATCGAGATCATCACTGAGGCGCGCCTTATACTATCCTGATGCTATGGTTATCCTATATAATGGGTGCGGAATCCTGTGCGGGAGAAAAGGGTGGGGGGTTCAGCCCAGTTTCCAGACAGCCCGGTCCTGCCCGTCAAAGACGATCTCGACCCGGGTCTTTTCCGGTGTGAGCGATTCCGGAACCTCATAGATGATGTACCCGTCAACAGCATTTCCCCTGCCAGGATAGACAAAGTCCTGGGTAGTCCCGTGGGAATACCCATAGTCTTCGACCAGTTCCATGTTGAAGAAGTCAGATTGTTTTTCAAGCTCGCGGATCTCGATGGGCCTTGCATCACGGTCGGTTGCGATGTCCGGAAGGAAATGGCTGGTATCGACACGGTACACGTTGCCGCCGTAATGGACAACGATCATCGACGTTTTCGGGTACGGGTACCCGTCCGTTCCGAGGTTCTCGATGTTGACGAAGACAAAGAGGTACTGGTAGCCTGCCGATGGACGCTGCACGTAGTAGCGGTTGTCCTTGTCATTGTGCCATTGATAGGTCTCATTCATCCAGTACCGGTACACGGTTGCACGGCTGGCGTACTTCCCTTCATTGTACGAGAACAATTCCTTCAGGGCAAGCGCATCGGGGAACGGGTCGGGCTGTGTGGTCGGGATTGTTGTTACCGGGATCGTGACAACGGTTGCCGGTGGGGTGGTCGGCACCGGTGTCGGGACGGGTGTCGTTGTTCCGGAGAGCGTTCCGCCATCCAGGCCCGGCAGGATGATGATCGCAGCTGCGGCAGCGATCAGGACGATGATGATACCGGCAATGATTGCAGAGGGCATCCATCCCCTGCCTGCGGCAGCCGTGGGTTGGGGAATTTCTTCCATGGATGATGCCGGCGGCTGCGGCATAGAGCCCTGTGGTTGCCCGACCGGCGAGCCGCACGCCTCGCAGAACTTCTTCCCCTCGCCAATCTTCGCGCCGCATGCGGTGCAGAACTGCTGTCCCATGTCCGGTACTCCTCCGGCGGAGAATAAAAAAGGTGTGATCTACTGGACCCTGACCGGCAGGTCGGCCGGGGTCCACTGGGCGATGCTCTTCTTGTCCTCCATGTCATGGAACTGCCGCAGGGAGACCGTTATGTCTCGGGTGAATGCAAAATACCCGATCTGGGTGGTGCGGCAGAGTTTCATTGCCATGTCCATAAGCCCGCGGGGATCGGGGCGGGCTTCGCCAAGCCAGATATGGAAGATGTTGCCACCATCAACGATCGGGAAGAACGTGTGCTCGATCTGCATCCGCTTCGTTAATGGGATGTTGGCACCCGGTGCAACATGCGTGCCGTTCGTGTAATAGATTGGAAGGTCGCGGGTCTTGCCCAGGCGGGCGATGCTCCCCTCGAGGTCGCCCTTGATGATCTTCTTTGCATAGTCATGGTAGCGGCGGTCGAGGAGGTCGGCGACAGCAAACCGCTGCCCGGTGGTCTCGGCCGGCGTCCGTGCAAGCGCAATCGTCATGTTGTTGCGCTGCGAGAGCTCTTTGCCGTACTGCTCCATCTCGATCATTGCCCGGACCGCGAGTTTGAACGCATCTTTCGATTCGTGCATCTGCTTGCCGGTGTGGTGCTGTACCATCTCGTTAACACCAACGACACCGACCGTGTATACGAGGCCTTCGAGGTCCACGGCAACTGCCCCGCGATCACCGGTGTTGGGATCCTTGGGCCGCTGCATGGCAAAAGGCATCCGGTTGTTGGCCCGGACAATGTTCATCCAGCGCCGCTTGATCTTGAAGATCTCGACAGCAACGTCCATGAGCTTCTTGAGTTCGGCAAAGAGCCGGGCATCGTCGCCTTCCGCATTGTAGGCAGCCCGCGGGCAGTTGACGGAAACGACCTGCCAGGAGCCCATCGAGAAGTGCCGGCCTTCTTCAAAGAGGAGTTTCTGGTCAAACTCCGAGTCCTTGTCGGCAACCGTTGAGAACTGGTAGGCGCAGCACTGGTAACAGGAGATGCCTTTTCCTGCGCCGCGATAGACCGGCAGCTGGTTGTCGTAATAGGGGGTGCCGAACTTGCTGGCCAGCTCAAAGGTCATCAGGTACAACTCGTTGTAGGTGGGGAGGTCCGGGTGCTTTTTATTGAACTCGGTCCTCTCCTGCATGAAGTCCGGCTCGATCGAGATCTCGGGCTTGGGGAAGTTGAAGGGTTTTCCCCAGTAATCGCCTTCCAGCATGACCTCCATGAGTGCCTTGAAGAGGAGCCGGACCTCGCGCTCGAACTCGCCATAGGTGCGCAGCGGGGCTGATTTGCCGTCCCAGATCTTGCCCTTGTACACGCAGGGCTTGTCAAGCCAGAGCGTGGGAACGCCGGGGCAGAGCTGGATGGACGAGAAGACGAGCTGGCCGCCGCGGGCCACCATCATCTGCGTCATCTCGTATACGAACATCTGGACCATCTGCTTGATCTCTTCGTAGCTGAGCCCTTCCATGTAGGGGGCAAGGAAGGTAAGGAAGTTGTAGTAGCCCTGGCCACCGGCAAAGTTGGTCTGGGCAGAGCCGAGGGCCTTGACCGCGTGCAGGATTGCAACCTCGGCGCGTTTTGCCGGGCCGGCCACCGAAGCCTTGGTCCCGTTGCCGTCCGGCATCAGGCCATAGTAGAAGAAGTAGCGCAAATCCCAGTCCTGGCAGAACGGCCGGGTGCCGAAGTACTCGAGGTCGTGGATATGCATCTCGCCGCAGAGGTGGTGGTCGGCAAGTTCCGGCGGGAGCTGGAGCAGGTACTGTTCCTTTGAGATCTTGTCGGCCTTCTTCTTGTGCGAGGTCTCGGCATTCTCCTGCAGGTTTGCGTTGTCGTGGGCCTCAAACCCCTTGCCGACATCGATCAGGTGCGCATCATAGACCGGGGTACCGACACGGGTCGAGACATTGCGGTACTGGATCATGCCTTTTTCCAGGAGCACGATGTTCACGATCTCACGGATCAGCGGGCCCGAAAGGGACTTGAGGCCCATGGTCTTGATCCGCTGCTCGACATCGATGGCGATCTCCTGCGCCTGCTCTTCCGTTGCGCCGACATAGCCATAGAACGTCTCGACAAGTTTTGTCTCTTTGACAATCTGCTGGACAATCCGGTTGCGGTCCCACTCGATAATATGGCCGTCGGTTGTCCGGACACCCGGGAGGGCCGGGACGGCAAGACCCTCAAACGTCAGCTGTTTTGTTTCACGGTGAGCCGGCATCAGTCACCCGAGATGATCTTCGCGATCTCTTTCTCGTCCAGTTTTCCGCCGGGAAACATGTCATCAGAGGTGAAAAAGTCATCGCCTTTCTGGAGCACCGGCGCCTCGTTGACAAAGACACCGTTGACACGGAGCTCGGTCAGCGATTCAGCCGAGGAAAGATCGCGCTCGGTATACGTGCAGCCCTTCTTTTTCAAAAAGCCTTTTAATTCTTCGCAATGCGGGCAGCACTCAAGTGAATATACAATCAGGTCCGGAAGTTTCGGCACAAAAAACAACCCCTACTCTGTCATCTATCCAATAGGCAGTATGTGAATAAAAAAATCTTGGTTTGCACATACAGTCTTGTTATAAAGGACCGGAACTGGTTATAAAGGACCACAACTGGTCCGGGCCGGTCCGGTGACCGCGGTCCGGTCCCGTGGCAGTCCCGCGCCATGAAGCGATTATCCTTATCTGGGGAATGGGACAATAGTACCGTAATGGTAAGGGCATTTCTCGCACTCGAGCTTTCAGAAGAGATCCAGACCGGGCTGAAAGCAGCGCAGGACATCCTGCGCACCTCATCTGCCCGCATGACCTTTGTGGAGCCACGGTATATCCATATCACGGTGAAATTCCTGGGCGATGTGGATGAAAAACTCCTGCCCCGGGTCATGGATGCGATCCGGAATGTGCCCTTTGCCCCGTTTCCGGCAGCTGCCGGTACCGTCACGGTCAACAACCCGAAACGGCCGTTTACGGTCTGGTGCAGTATCCGGGACGGCGGGAAAAGCGCTGAACTGGCAGCTCGCGTGGAAGATGCCCTTGCACCGCTCGGGTTTGAGAAAGAGACCCGCCGGTTCACGCCGCATGCAACCCTTGCCCGGGTCAAAGACTTTGATCCCTCGCTCTTTTCTGCCTTGAAAAACCTTGAAGGAAAGGAGTACGGCGAGTGCCGGATCACCGGCATCCGGCTGAAAAAGAGCACGCTGACGCCCCGGGGCCCGGTGTACGAGGACCTGCTGGAGGTTGCATGGTGACGCGGACTACTCTTGAGGAGAAGGTGCTTGCCGGAATCCGACCTACGCAGGAGGAGCGCGACCATGTCTGCGGCATTGCGAAAAAGCTGCTCGCCGCCATTGCCGCAACCGGCCGCGCTCAGGGAATGGTAGTCGGCTCGATCGCCCGCCACACCTGGGTCAGTGGGGACCGCGATCTCGATGTCTTCATGCTCTTCGACACGGGGCTCTCCCGTGAAGCGCTCGAGAACGAGGGTCTGGGGCTTGCCCGGCAGATCGCCGCCGGCTTCACGGACCAGTTCCACGAAAAGTATGCCGAACACCCCTACATCAGCGCCCGCATCGATGATGTCGATGTCGACCTCGTCCCCTGTTATGCGGTGGAGAGCGCGGCACGAATCCAGAGTGCGGTTGACCGGACACCCTTCCACACCCGCTATATCACCGACCGGATCAACAGGATGGTTGACGATGTCCTCCTGCTCAAGCGGTTTGCGAAATCGGGTGGCATCTACGGCTCGGATCAGATGACCGAGGGTTTCTCGGGATACCTCTGCGAGCTGCTGGTCCTCCACTATGGGGGTTTTACCCCCCTGCTGCAGGCAGCATCGGAATGGAGACCGCAGACCGTCATCGATGTTGAGCAGCATACCACGAAAACGTTCCCCGAACCGCTGGTCATGATCGATCCGGTCGATCCCAACCGGAACGTTGCCGCAGCCGTCTCCCTTGACCGGATGGTAGCGTTCGTTGAACTTGCCCGGGGGTACCTGGAGGAGCCGTCGGAACATTTCTTCACCCTGCCGGAAGAGCGGAGGATCTCACGGGATGAACTTGACCGGCTTCTTGCGGACCGCGGGACATCGCTCTTTGCGATAACCTTCCCGACCCCCCCGTATATCGAAGAGGTGATCGTCCCCCAGCTCAAGCGCAGCGTCATCGCCATCGCCGAGCACCTTGAACGGCACGGGTTTGTCGTCCACCATGCACATTACACGATGAGACCGGAACGCTGCATCTTCCTCTTCGAGCTGCTGGTGGCCGATCTCCCGAAGATCCGCACGCATACCGGCCCACCGGTCTGGAACCGGGTCAATGCAGAAAAGTTCCGGGAGAAGCATATGGTCTCGCCCCTCCCGGGGCCGTACATCAGCAACGGCCATTATGAGATGGAGGTGTTCCGGGAGTTCACCAGAGCCCGCGACCTGCTCGCTTCCGAGAGTCTCCTGCAGGTGAGCCTCGGCAAGCACGTGCGCCAGTCGCTTGTCGGGGGCTGGCACGTTGATGAAGGGGCTGCATGCTGGCACCCGGAGTTTGAGCCGTTCATCGCGTCATTCTTCAGCCGGGGGTCGCCGCTTATCCGGGTACGGCGGAAGATTTTGGGGCTTTAAATGTGAATGCCCGGGTGAAATGAAAACATTTTCCATGAAAAATTTCTGTAAGAGTTAATGGGGCTCTGCCCCAAACCCCGACATGAGTGGTTGCCCCCGCCCAGACGGGTGAGTCGAAGGTTGATACCTTCTCCAATCCGTCCTCGCTGATGCGACGATGGATTCCCCGCGGGGGTATCAATTCGGTTTCGTGATGAAGAGAGGTAGTATCGCATCATGGTCGCCGCGATTCAGGTAATTCTCAACTAAAAACATCCTTGCCCCGCCGTGCCTCGGAGTCCGGATGGTTCATCGGAATCCGAGAGGTCCGTAAGGACCTGGAGGAGAAGAAGAACGCCTTTGTGTTCTTCGACATGGCCCTGAGGCGGGGAGCCTCCCATATCCAGATAGTCTTCATGCTTCGGTGGAGGGCTCGTTCATGACCGTTTCTAAAGTGGCAGGGAACCTGGTGTTGCCGCGGGGTCACGGCGCGAGGAGGTCATCGGCCGGATCCCGGCTCTTTTTCCGCCGGCTGATGTCGCGGATCAGCACGAGCAGGCTGTTGATCCCGCCCGAAGCATCGTGCAGCGGCGTGGTCACGAGTTCGCCGCGGAATTTCGTGCCGTCATGGGCGATCAGGAGGTATTCATGAGGGTCGGCATCGAGATCGCCGGCAAGGATCATCTCCATCCGCCAGAGCGCGATCTGGTGGAAGGCCGGGTCAACGAACGCGAGCACTCCGAGCCCCTCAAGGGGCATCTCGGGAGGGATCCGGAAGATGTCGTATACCCGGGGCGAGACGAAGGTAATGTGGCCCTGGCGGTCGATCGTGACGATAGCATCTCCGGACGCAGTCACGATAGCCCGGTACTGCTCTTCGCTGGTTCGCAGGTTCTGCTCGAGCCACTTCCGTTCGGTGATGTTGGTCGAGACAACGAGAACCGCGTCTGCAACGCCATTCCAGGAGACCGGGCTGACCTGGTGGGATAGCCATTCCGTGACCTCCCGGCCGAGCGGGACCTCGGACTCGAAGCGGAAGATCTCCCCGGTAGCAATCACCCGCCGGATCCCGGTGGAGAGGATATGTTCGGAGCCCGGGGCAAGGTACTTGCCTGCCATAGTACCGACAAGACCGGCCGGATCCGCGGGGGGCCGGGCCTTGTTGATAAAGAGGAACCGGCCGTTCTGGTCAATTACCGATATGATGACGGGGGCTCTTGTAATGATCGCCCGCCACTTCCTCTCGGTCAGGATGAGCTCTTCCTGGGCAGAGTGTAAATATGTTATATCGTAGAAAGCCCCCTGGATATGGACGATGATATTGCTGCGTGTCCGGCTGTTGCGCATGATGCCGTGCAGCCACCGGACCGGACCATCTCTCCGGATAATCCGGAATACGATATCTGCTCCCGCTCCCGGCACCGTACCGAGCCGGTGGATCTCGGCAAAGAACCGTTCCCGGTCATCCGGGTGGATGAGCGTTTCCAGGTATACCCTCCCTGACGTGAAATCATTCTTCGTATACCCGGTTATCTCCTCAACCGTCCCCTCAAGGAGGAAGAAGTTCCCGGCCGGGTTGATCCGGAACGCAATGCCATCGAAGTTCTGGACGAACGATGAGAACTTCTCCTCCGAGCGTTCGAGCCGTTCTTTGATCCGGTGGTTCTCGACCGCCCGCCCGAGTTTATGGATGAGATCGGTATACTGGGCGCGGGGCTCGCCTCCTTTCTGGACATAGAAATCAACACCGTTCTCGAATGCATCGATCACGACATCTTCCCTCCCTTTACCGGTGAAGATGATGAACGGCATGCCGGGGAACTCGTTCCGGATGATCTTCAGGAGGTCAAGACCATTGATATCCGCCATCTGGTAATCGGCGATGATCGCATCGAAGGATGACGTCCGGATCTTCTCGAGCGCTTCTTTTCCCGACAGTGCGGTCGTGACCACAAACGATCCGGTATGCTCGAGGTATTTTTTGCAGGAGTCGAGGATAGCGGGTTCATCGTCAACGTACAGGATGGAGATCATTTCCAGGTTCCCCGCGTGGGCTTGATTTCAGTAAGAATAATTCATAGCAGTATAATATAAAATGTACCTATTCTGTCCGGCCCGGGGCCCACAGCAGGACCGGACCCGGCTCTCCTTCCGGGAACATCAAAAAAAGAGAGACGAGGATGGGAAAAAGGAGAGGATTATTTCCGGGAATTCTTCCGGATCTTCGCGGATGCCAGTTTTTCAATCGCTGCGGTATCCACACCGGCACCAATGATGAGTTTTTTCTGGCGGACTGCATTGTCGACCAGGGCTTTCCCGGTCTTCGTCCTGATGATGAGCGTTGTCATTCCCGCAGGACTCCCGATCGCCCCGGCCGAGAGGTCGGCAGTGGTTGCCGTCAGGTCGGTGCAGCACGCGCATCCGGGACGGATGCACTTCTCGAGATCAGCGAGTGGTACGGAGATCGTGTTTCCGTCATGGCTCATGACCTCAAGTTTCCCCTTGACATCGAGTTTGCGGATATCCGATGGCTCGATATGGTATTCCTGCCGGAGTTTTTTCGTCATCAGCGCAGTATAATCGAAGCTCTCGGTGCAGAAGAGGCCGATGACCGCCCTGATGGACTTAGCATAGGGAACAAGCAGGTCGTTGTCGCCCGACCGGATCCGGGCGACTGCCTGGGCAACGCATGGGACACCGACCACAACGATCCGCCGGAACTTCTGCTCAACCACTGCCTGCCTGAGCGCGGCAAGCAGCGGGACCCACCAGCTGTACCGGCTGCCGGCCTTCCGGACAAGGACATCCGACTGCGTGATAACAACCGATGCCGGCTGAAGCGTGAACGGATCTTCCGTTACCGTGACAACGGCATCGATGATCCCTTCATCCAGTGCACTCGCGAGGATCGCGGTGACTGCACCCCCGCTCTGCCGGTGCGGGATCTCGAATGCCGCCTTCCCGGTTGCAAGTTCAAGATACGAACCCAGCGTTTCGGCAGACTGCCGCCCGGTGCGGGGACACGCGGCATAACACGCGCCGCAGGGGACATGGTCCGTCTCCTGCTTGCAGTACCCGTTGCTGACCGGGCTTGTCGCCATCTTCCCGTCCGGAAATGAGAGTGCATCGGCGGGACAGACTGCGGTACACGCACCGCAGCCGGAGCAGGTTGAGGTCTCCCACACCTCGCGTTTCAGATCAAGATAACTTTTGGCTGCCATCGTTCTCACTCCCATGTGTACTTGCTGGCAAACGGTCGTTTGCTGGCCGGGGTGATCCTCGAATACTCTGCAGAAAAGACCGGTTCCGGATCGATGGTGAACGTCCGGACAAAGTCTTCCAGGATCGGCCGGATCCCCTCTTTCTGTTCTTTCGTGAGCTTCTTCTGGTCGGCGCCACCCCCGAGGAATGCTTTGTCAATGCTGCCCCGCACGATGATCTCTCCGCCATGGATGCCACTGCCGACACCCCGTTCGTTGACCGGTGCGCCCCCCTCCAGGCCGAGGACGATGATGAGGCCCCCGGCCATGTACTCCCCGAGGAATGCACGGGCGGACCCGCCCACGACAATAACGGGGCGTTTTTCCTGGAACTGTTTCATGTGGATGCCCCCGCGGTACCCAATGTTGTCCCGGACATACATCCGGCCGCCGCGCATGCTGTGGCCGACCGCATCGCCGGCACTGCCATGGATGACAATCCGGCCGTTGTCCATCGTGTTGCCGGGTGCATGATCGGCATTGCCGTTGACGATGATGGTCGGGCCGCTCATGAACATGGCGAGATCTCCTCCCGGCACACCGTTGATGGTTATGGTGACATCGTCTCCCCGGATACCATCGCCAATGAAGCGCTGGCCGAGGACGTTGTCAAGAACGATATCTTTCTCGCCACCGGCAACGAGCGTGCGGATCCGCTTGTTGAGCGCCTGGTAGGGCATGTCTTTTGCATTGATACGAACTTCTCCCATGATTTATGCACCTACCGTCTTTACGTCAAGTACATTCAGCAAACCTTCGTCAAGCATGTAGCCCCGGAGCCGGTCGCGGTTGCCACGCAGGCTCTCGATACTGTTGATACCGGCGGCACCCATCAGTTCGGCAAGTTCAAGCGTCCAGCCATGGATCAGGTTCTCGACCTGGACGGCATTGACCTCCGGATCCAGGCGTGATACGAGTTCCGGTTTCTGGGTGGCAATGCCCCATGCGCAGGTGCCCCGGTAGCAGGTGCCGCAGACCCGGCAGCCCATGGCAACGAGTGCAGAGGTCCCAATATATACCGCATCGGCGCCAAGACAGATGATCTTGGCAACATCGGCGCTCTCCCGGATCCCACCGCTTGCGATGATGGAGACTTCATTGCGGATCCCCTGCTGCCGGAGTTTTGCATCAACGCTTGCCACTGCCGCTTCGACCGGGATGCCGACATGGTCGCGGAATACCCGCGGTGTTGCACCGCTGCCCCCGCGGAACCCGTCGACAACAACTGCGTCGGCACCGGACCGGGCAATGCCTGCTGCGATCGCGGCTGAATTATGGACTGCCGCGATCTTGACAAACACCGGTTTCTTCCATTCGGTTGCTTCCTTGAGGCCACGGACCAGCTGCTTTAAGTCCTCGATACTGTAGATGTCGTGGTGTGGAGCGGGGCTGATGGCATCGCTCCCTTCCGGGATCATGCGCGTGCAGGAGATATCAGCACAGACCTTGTCGCCCGGCAGGTGGCCGCCGATACCCGGTTTGGCGCCCTGCCCGATCTTGATCTCGATTGCCGCCCCGCGTTCGAGATAATTGATGTCCACGCCAAACCGGCCGGATGCGACCTGGACAATCATGTGGTCCTGGTACGGGTACAGGGATTCGTGGAGCCCGCCTTCGCCGGTGCCCATGAAGGTGCCGATGCGGCTGGCTGCTTTTGCGAGTGCAGTCTGGGCATTCAGGCTGATTGCCCCGTAACTCATGTGCCCGATCATGATCGGTGTCTCGATCTGGAGGTTGGGGGAGAGTTTTGTGCAGAGCTGGATGTCGCCGTTGTCGTGCAGGCGGAGTTCGAGAGACGAGGGTTTCTTGCCGATATAGGTGCGCAGCTCCATGGGTTCCCGGAGCGGATCGATGCTCGGGTTGGTGACCTGGCAGGCATCAAGTACGAGATGGTCGAAGATGATGGGGTACGGTTGTGCATTTCCCATTCCGGCTAGAACGATCTTACCTGTCTTTGCCTGGTTGAAGATCGCTTCCCTCACCTCGCGGGTCCAGACCGGGTGGCTCCGGTAATCCCCGGGCTTCTCTTCAATCTCGATTGCATCGCGGGGGCAGAATGCAACACAGCGGTGGCAGGCTACACAGTTGTGGGAGTTGATCCGTATCCGGTCGCCATCCCGCCGGAACACCCCATACGAGCAGTTCTCAATGCACCGGCCGCAGTCCATGCAGAGGTCTGGATCGATCCGGACCCGGAATTTGAGCGGTGTGCTGCCGATGCTCATGGATACACCTTCCCGATGACCGGCTCGCCCGCCCGGGGCATGGAGATGTTGCCGACATCCGGATCGATGTGGCGGATCGCAGATTCTTCACTGGAGATGAAGAGCCGGTCGCCGCTCTCGCCTGTCACGAGCGGGCGGAGCTTGATGCGGTCGGTGAACCCGAGAAGCATGTTCTCGTTCGCAACGCAGATGGCGAACGGACCGTTCATGAGCGCCGAACCGTACGCGAGCCGGATCGCCCGGTTGAGCTCACGCTCGTCATGGGGCATACGGTCGATCTCATCCCAGAACGGCGGTGCAAGGGCCCTGACGGCCAGCTTCTCGGGGAGCCCGTGCCGGCGGACCAGCAGGTCGACCAGGTATGCTACAACTTCGGTGTCCGTATACATGGTGCATTTGTACCCGTAACTCTCGATGAAACGCCGGTTCGTGCCATAGGATGTGATCTCGCCATTGTGGACAACGCTCCAGTTGAGGAGATTGAACGGGTGCGCCCCGCCCCACCAGCCTGCCGTGTTGGTGGGGTAGCGGTTGTGCGCGAGCCAGAGGTAACCCTTGTAGTCCTGGATACGGTAGAAGTTCGCAACATCCTCGGGCCAGCCGGCTGCCTTGAAAACACCGAGGTTTTTACCGGATGAGAAGATCAATGCCCCGTTACGCTCGCTGTTCACTTTCATGACAAGGTAGGTGATGATGTCATCTTCCGGTGACGTGCTGTTGGGCATCATGCTCGGGTTCGGCCGGAAGAAGTAGCGCCAGGGGGTATGGACCCTGCGAAGCCCGGGTTGCTCATACGTCTTGATCTGTTCATCGTGAATGATCATACCCCATTTTTCCAGGAGATTCTCCAGCGGGACCTTGTGTTCCCGGATATTGTCAAAGAAGACATGCAGGGCATAGTAGTCCTTGTAGTCCGGGTATATGCCATATGCAACATATCCTGCACCTTCGCCGCTGCCCCGTTCATCCATGGAAGCGAGCGCCTCTTTGATCTTGGAACCGTCCATGAGCTGGCGGCGCCTGTCAATTACACCTATAATACCACACATATTATCACAATGGAGACTGATCCAGTACTGTTGAACATATGTTCATGAGATTATGAACATTCGTTCAGTGACCAGTTAGATTAGTTCAATAAGTATAAATACAATTGGGTGGAAGGTGTATTCCGATATGTCAGCAGAAACAGCGAAACTCCTGAAAAAGATCGAGGCGGAAAAGATCAAATTTATCCGGCTCCAGTTCACGGATATCCAGGGTTTGCCAAAGAATGTCTCAATCCCTGTAATCCAGGCAGAGAAAGCACTGACTGAAGGCATCTGGTTTGACGGGTCATCGATCGAAGGTTTTGCCCGCATTGAAGAATCGGACATGCTGCTCCGGCCGGACCCGGCGAGCTATGTGGTCCTCCCCTGGAGACCCCAGGAAGGAAAGGTTGCCCGGTTCATCTGTGACATCCAGACATACGGCAACAAGCCGTTTGATGGTGATCCCCGGTATGCCCTGCGCAAGGCCATCGCCGAGGCTGCCAAGATGGGATTCACCTTCAATACCGGCCCGGAACTCGAGTTCTTCCTCTTCAAGATGTTTGACGGGGTCCCGACCACGGAGTTCGAGGATCGCGGCGCATATTTCGACCTTGCACCCACGGACTCTGCTGAGGATGTCCGGCGCGATGTCGTTCTTGCGCTCAGTGACATGGGCTTTGAGATCGAGGCATCCCACCACGAGGTTGCCGACAGCCAGCACGAGATCGACTTCAAATACGGCGATGCCCTCACCACTGCGGACCGGGTCATCACCTTCAAGTTCGCGACCAAATCCATTGCCCTGCAGTACGGGCTGCATGCATCATTCATGGCAAAGCCGATAGCCGGCATCAACGGCAGCGGCATGCACACCCACGGCTCGCTCTCGAAGAATGGCAAGAATGCCTTCTACGATCCAAACGCCGAACTCCAGCTCTCCGACACCGCGATGTACTATATCGGTGGTCTCCTGAAGCATGCAAAGGCCATCACCCGTGTGGCAAACCCGACCATCAACTCGTACAAGCGGCTTGTTCCCGGTTATGAGGCCCCCTGCTACATCTCGTGGAGCGCGGCCAACCGCTCGGCCCTGGTCCGCGTGCCGGCAGCCCGCGGCAACAGCACGCGTGCCGAGTTCCGCAGCCCCGACCCGATGTGCAACCCGTACCTGACCTTCGCCTGCATGCTCATGGCCGGCCTCGACGGCATCAAGAACAAGATCATGCCCCCGGAAATGACAACCGCGAACATCTATCACATGGACGCAAGGACCCGCAAGAAGCTCCGCATCGAGATGCTGCCCGGCAGCCTTGCCGAATCCAATGCTGCTCTCGTCAAGGATGATGTACTCTGCAAAGTCATGGGCGACCACATTGTCGAAAACCTGACCCGGATTGCGGAGATGGAGTCCGACTCCTTCCGGCTCGCGGTTCACCCGTGGGAACTTGACCGGTACCTGGCGACCTACTAAACACCTCAAATACAAAAAAATTTTTCATAATTCAGAATATCCGGAGATCTTCGGACTTGTAATCCCGTTACGATCGGCCGGCCGTTCTCTCAGACCAGAATAAGGAAAGCCCGGGCTCTGCTTCATGCGGGTGTGGATACACGGTGTGGTATCCGTGTCTGCATATCCGGGGCACGAACGGGAGGTCAGGAGCGGTCGCTGCCGGTCACCGGACAACGGTGATTACCATGGCAATCGATACAGGCGTTACCTGCTGGATTCTCGTCTCGGCACTGCTGGTCATGCTCATGACCCCCGGTGTCGGCCTCTTTTATGGCGGACTTGTACGGAAGAAGAACTTCATCTCGATGATCGCGCTCTCGTTTGTCTGCCTTGCGGTGGCAAGCGTGCACTGGATCCTGATCGGCTACTCGCTCGCGTTCGGCCCGGATGTCGGCGGGTTCATCGGCAACCTGAATTACCTAGGACTGAATGGCGTCAGCGCCGATGCAGCGACTGCGGCATACCCCCCCATGGCATTCATGGTCTTCCAGCTCTTCTTTGCGGCGGTGACGATCACGATCGTCACCTCAGCGGTTGCAGAAAGGATCCGGCTCATGTCCTTCATCATCTTCTGCATCATCTGGCTGACACTCGTGTACTGCCCCATAGCCCACTGGGCATGGGGTGGCGGCTGGGCACAGCAGATGGGGCTCATTGACTTTGCGGGCGGTACCGCGGTCGAGATCTGCTCGGGCTTCTCGGCCCTTGCCCTTGCGCTCGTCATCGGGCGCTGGGCCGGTTTTGGCGAGTACGTGATTGAACCCCAGAATATCCCGATGGCGCTTCTTGGTGCCGCCCTTCTCTGGTTCGGGTGGTTCGGGTTCAATGCCGGCAGCGCCCTCGCGGTCAACAGCAGCGCAGTCACCGCGTTCGTGAACACGAACACTGCAGCGGCCGCGGGGACGCTCGCATGGATGGTTGCCAGCTGGTACCATGGCAGGCCGAGTTCGCTTGGCATGGTCAGCGGTGCGATTGCCGGCATGGTCGCGATCACGCCCGCGGCCGGTTTTGTTACGCCGCTTGCGGCAGTGCTTCTCGGTGCCGTGGCCGGTGTTCTCTGTTATGGGATGATGCTCTTCCGTATCCGGAAAAACCTTGACGAGACGCTCGATGCCTGGGCGATTCACGGCATGGGTGGCTTGTGGGGTACGCTTGCAACCGGTATCTTTGCCGCAGCCGCGGTTGGCGGTGTCGCGGGCCTCATCGAAGGCAGGCCATCGCAGTTTCTGATCAACTTCATGGCTGCCATCGTGGCAATGGTCTACTCGTTTGCCGCAACGTGGATTATTTCAATGGGTGTTGACCTGACCTGCGGCCTCCGGGTATCGGAAGACGAGGAGTATGTGGGGCTCGACATCTCCCAGCATGGCGAGCGGGCATAAGAAGGGGGAGGATGCCTGTCACGGGTTGTTCCGGAATAGTACTATTCCGGGCCCGTTACGGGCTTCTTTTTCCAATCCGGGGTATGCGATATTTTTTCCAGGGGAAATGGTGTCCACGCGACAGGAAAATACTGTAATCCTGCGGTATCCTGGCAAAAGAAGCGATTAGCGCGTGAAATGATCCTGCAAAATAGCGGGTTTGTACAGGACCCCCGCATTTTACGGTACTACCGAAGGCTGGTACAAACCGGAGGAGGGATTTGGGATCGGGATGGAAAATTCCCGTTTTCCGGATAGGCTGCCTTCCATGATTCTATTGAAAATCCGGATTGTTCAGAAACGTTCCGGATTTTTTTTCATTAACGGGATGGTTTTTTCCGATCATCGTGTGGTGCAAAAAGAATTCTCCGGTGAAAAATTTTCATCATGATGCATCCCGATCGTGCGGACAACGGTTTTCTTCACCGCTCATACTCAGGGAAAAACCTGGTCCGAACCGTGCAGCATGAATGGGCAAACTGATGTTCTTCGTTTTTCCCCGCCACCCAAAACTACATTTTTCCCCAGCACCCACGCATCAGAAGACGTTTCATGCAATCCTCGTTCCGTCCCCTTTGCATTGCGCTCCTTCTGGCGCTCATCACGCTGAGCGCCGGCTGCTCGACCCTGCTTGATGACGAGCCTCTTCCTGAGGATGTGCCGGTGCAGGAGACCATATCCGTTCCAAGGTACCAGGTCACGATTGCGCAGCCCGACGCCCGCTCGGATTACATCCATATGGACTCGGACGTGTACAACGCGGGCGAGGTGGTGGAGTTCGTGGTAACCAATGACGGGCTCCTGCCGCTTGCCTGCAGCAGCACCCCCCCGGACTTCCGCGTTGTGTACCAGACCGGCAGCGGCCGGTGGACGACCCGGATGGGAGCGGAAGGGTCGGTTGAAGGGAAAAAATCGTCCCTTGCGAAAGGCGAATCAACGCAGGTGTACCGTTTTGTCACCACCAGCTGGGATGCCGGGCGGTACCGGATAATTTCGGACTGCGGCGTTGAGCGGGACATCCTCATCCGGGTCGTGAGGACCCCGGCACCCACGCCGGCACCAACAATCTGCCCGCCTTCGAATACAACGGGTGCTGCAGCGTGGATCACGATCGAGCCCGTCCCGGCCCAGACCGTCTCCCGTCCCTTCATGATCCGCGGGACAACCAATATCCCTGCGGGAACGGAACTCGGCTACTCCATCTTTGCGGTAACAGAGCAGGACAATGCCAGGCCGATCATCGGCAGGGCAGGATCGTTTGTCACGGTCGTACAGGAAGGCGCCTGTGGCATCAACACCTGGAGCGCCGAGGGCGAGATCCAGGCAGCCGGCGAGTTCTTCATCGGCATCGAGAACCAGGAGCGGACCGCGACTGCGATCAAGCGGTTCACCGTCAATCAAGGATGAAGAGTTCAGGCACATTAAGGCACAAACGCACCCGTCATTTTTCCTGAAGCAATACGGACTGGATTCATCAGATTCATATTGTTAAAAATTTTCACCCAAAACTTCATCGGTTCTCACTACACATACCACCGCATACCGATATGACACGGGCACTTCGGTTCCTGCTCATGATGACGCTGGTCATGTCTCTTCTTATTGCCGGTTGCACATCCCCGCCTCCCGAATATCAGGAATTCCCCCGTGTGTCACCCGCCCCAACCCCGCATCCCGGGAATCTCTCTGGTCCTGCATGGATATCCATCAATAATTTCTGTGACCCGACCGTTTCGAGCCCATTCGTCATCAACGGGACAACGAACCTGGAGGCAAACACGGTGCTTGAATACACGGTTTACTCGCACCATGGGCTCCTCGGGCACCCCAACGTATCTCCGGAAATGTTTAGTACGGTATTTCCCACGATAGTGAGGAAAGGTGAAGGGGATATCAATACCTGGAGTATTGATACGATCGTGTGGTATCCCGGGGACGCTACCGTGAAAATCTGGAACCGGCAGGGGAGCGGTTACGCGATGAAGGATTTCAATGTGCGTCCCGGTTGATTCGGTGAGACGGCAATCCGCTCATCCCGTGATATCTGACGAGCATTATCTCATGTAACATTTTATCATCCCGGACCCGTAACCGGTGTGAGCGATACATGATCTTCCCGCTCTATAGACTCACAATCGAACCGGTCAATCCGCTGCAGTTCAGCCTGCCGGGGCTCCGGTCTGAACTCCTGCGGCAGCTTGCTGCATTCATGGCCAGTGGCTCGGGGGAGGCTTTGGATGAGCACGTCCTTCACCGGTACCCGGCAGTCCAGGTGAAGCAGATTGGTGCCGGGCTGCATGTCCTCGGCATCTGCCAGGGTGCACGTTTTCTCCAAGAACTCACGATGAGCCGGACCACAATCCTGGACGGGAACAACCGGAGCGCAATCGTTGATCGGGACATGGTGATCCGTCAGGAAGAGTTCGGAATCGACGGGACAATGCACGAATATGAATTCCTCACGCCCTGGCTTGCGCTCAACCAGCAGTATGCCCGGAAATTCTATGACCTGAACGGGAAACCGGCGCGGGACGCGTTCATGGACCGGCTGCTCCTCACACACCTCACCACCCTTGCCAAATCGCTGGACGTACATCTCACTGCGCCGGTTACCTGTGCGGCGCACGTGCGGTTCAAACGTGAACGGATCGATCGCGAGAATGTGATCGTATTCCTGGGAAAGTTCAGGACAAACCTCCGCATCCCGGATCATCTCGGGCTCGGGCAGTCGGTCTCGCAGGGTTTCGGGACGGTCCGGCAGATCGTCCCCGACCCGGGCCCGCTGCCAGAAATCTCCATGGAATAATTGTTCCTGGTCCCGGAGTACCGGAACCGGTGCTGCTCAATCTTTTTTTTGTGGTACAGCATACGGTACCATCACCAATGATTATCCTGCGTCCCCTCCGCGATGCCGATGTCCCGGGTATCAGGGCATGGCCGGCGTACCCGCCGGAATTTGCCGATCTCGACTACTGCCTTCGCCCCGGCGGGTGGCTCGATGAGTACCGGAAAAAATCCGGCTCGATCATCCTTGCCGCGCTGGACGACGGGGAGATTGCCGGTTTCTCGATCCTTTCGGACGACGGCCCGGGGGTCCGGGAGTTCCGGATCGCGCTCCACCCGGCCCGGATCGGCACCGGTGCGGGCCGGACAATCCTGCGACGGACGCTCGAGTACGGGTTTGCCGATATGCGGGTGAAAGCCGTTCAGCTCATCGTGCGCCGGAACAACCTGCGTGCCCAGCGGCTGTACCTGCAGGAGCATTTTGCCGCAACCGGCGAATGCGTCAGGGATGTCCAGGGAAAACCCGTGGAGTTCTTCACGATGGCGATCGACCGGCGCACATTTTTCCTGGGGAACCGATCATGAAACAGGCACTCCTGGTCATCGATGTCCAGAACGAATATTTTAAGGGCAAGCTTCCCGTCACGTACCCGGAAGGGAGTTTTGAGAATATCCGGAAGGCTATGGACTGGACGCACGCGTCCCATGTCCCGGTCATCGTCATCCAGCACACGAACAACGCGCCCGAAGCGGTCACGTTCCGGAGCGGCACGCACGGCTGGGAACTGCACGATGAGATCAAGCGCCGGCACGCGGACGTCATCATCGAAAAGACCCTGCCCGGCAGCTTCACCGGGACGAACCTTGACGAATGGCTCAACAAGGAAGGTGTCACGACCGTCACCATCGCCGGCTACATGACGCAGATGTGCTGCGACACCACGGCACGGCAGGCATTCCACCGCGGGTACTCCGTGAATTTTCTCTCCGATGCAACCGGCACCCTTTCCATCACCAACCCGGCGGGATCGATCACCGCAGCGGATCTCCACAGGGCAGTGCTCATCACCCAGCAGATGCGGTTTGCCCGCGTGATGAAGACCGACGAGTGGATCATCGGCATCTGATCTTTTTTAGCAAAAGCCCGATATGGGATCAGCAGTACATGGTTTTTAGAGATCCTCATCCATGTTCTGGGCTTTTCTTGCCGGTATCGGTGCATGCACGAATGCTGCATATTTCATCGTCAACAAGCGGTTCCTCGAACGGGTTGATCCCAATGTCCTTGCCGCAACAGGATTTCTCTGCACATCGCTCTTCCTCTTCATTCTCGCGCTCATCAACGGGATCCCGGTTGCCGGGCCCGGCTTCCTGGTGGCGGCACTCGTCACAACCGTCCTGAACATCCTCGGCACAACCCTGACGTTCCGCGCCCTCTCGTCTTCCGACATCTCGCTCTCCATCCCGATGCTCTCCTTCACCCCCCTCTTCCTCATCGTGACCGCGGCGGTATTTCTCGGAGAAATGCCATCTGTCGTGGGGGTCCTGGGCATCCTCATCATCGTGAGCGGGTCGTACATCCTCAACACGGCTGCCGAGCATGAAGGAATCCTGGATCCCTTCCGCGACATGATCGCCCATCCCGGCGTTATGGCGATGCTGACCGTTGCCTTCCTCTATTCGATCGCGATCAACTTCGACAAGATGGTTGTCGTGACCACCGATCAGTTCTTTGGCCCGGCCATTGTTTTTCTGATGCTTGGTTCGTCGTTTGCCATTCTTGCACTGCTCGCGCGGGGGAAGTGTCTGCCCGCATGGTCTCTCCCGCCGCCCCACCCGGTCCGCGATGCAGGGTGTGGCGCCCCTCCCGCATCGTATGGATATATCATTGGCGCCGCCGTTGTCGTTGGAGTCCTCATCACGCTCGAGGCCGTCAGCATCAACTCCGCGTACCTCCTCCAGATCGTGCCGTATGTCATCGCGATAAAACGCATGAGCCTGATCCTCATCGTGCTCTACGGAACGATCGTGTTCAGGGAAAAAGAGCTTGTCCGCCGGCTCTCGGGTGCGGGGCTCATGGTCCTTGGAGCGGTCCTGATCCTGGCGTTCCCGTGATCTTGCTCACGAACCGGTGAAGAGCGGAACATCCTGGAACGCAATGCCGTCAAAGACCCCGCGGTCGGTGATCCGCAGTGCCGGTATGACCGTGAGCGAGAGGAACGAGAGGTACATGAACGGATCTTCGATCCCGCCCATCTTCTTCGTCACCGCCTGAAGCGATGCAAGGCGCTGGACAACCTCCTCGTACGGAAGCGAGGACATCAGCCCCCCGCAGTCGAGCGGGATACTCACGACCTCGTCATCACATGCGGCTGCCATGCCACCTTTGCGCCGGATCACTTCCGCGATTGCAATGAGGATGTCCCGGTCGCTGGTCCCGCATGCAACCAGGTTGTGGGCATCGTGGGCAATGCTCGATGCGATCGCGCCCCGGGTAAAACCAAAGCCATGGACGAGCCCGACCCCTCTCCTGCCGTTGCCGTACCGGTTGCAGACCACGACCTTGAGGATGTCATCGCCGGGTTTTGACGCCCCGTCCCACCGTGAGAGGACCTGCTCCGTCACGATCTGGTGCGGGATGAGGCTGATGACACGCACCTCTCCCGTGCCCGGAATCGCGATGTCGCCCGGAGCCGGCGGCGTGCACCGGAACGGCGCGGAGAGCGTGCGGGGTGTCGGGGTCACGTGACTGTGCGCATGGAACTCCCTGCCGCCAACAAAGACGCGCTCGACTGCGAGGGTTTCTCGGTTTTCGGTGATGAAGAAGTCAGCCCGCCGCCCGGGCGAGAGCGCCCCGCGGTCGGCAAGGCCGAACCGTTCCGCAGCGGAGAGCGTTGCCATCCGCAGCGCCAGTTCGAGCGGGACACCGCAGGCAACGGCACGCCGGATGCAGCGGTCGATGTGGCCGTCGTTCATCAGGAGATCGGCATGGCAGTCATCGGTTGCAAAGCAGCAGCGGGAGACGGTAGCAGGGGTGATGAGCGGGGCAAGTTCCGCGATGTTCCGCTCGGTCGAGCCCTCGCGGATGTAGATATACATCCCTTTTTTGAGTTTCTCCTCCGCCTCTTCCCGCTTCGTGCACTCATGGTCGCTCTGCAGCCCGGCCAGGACGTACGCGTTGAGGTCCTTTCCGCCAAGGAACGGGGCATGGCCGTCACGGATCGCTGCAAGCCGGATCTTGGCAAGAACCTCCGCGTCTCCGGCAAGGACACCGGGGAAGTTCATCATCTCGCCAAGACCGAGAATGCCCTCGCTGTGCAGGAATGCCGCAAGGTCGCGGGCCGGGAGCTTAGCGCCACCCACATCGGCCGGCGTTGCAGGGACGCAGGACGGCAGCATGTACCGGATATCCACGGGAAGGCCGGCCCGCTCAGCAAGCATGAATCCGATACCGTCAGCACCGGCAACGTTGGCGATCTCATGGGGGTCCGCGATCACGGTCGCGGTCCCGTGCTGTGCAACAAGACGGGCGTATTCCCGTGGAGTCAGGAGCGAGCTCTCGATATGGACATGCGAATCGATCAGGCCGGGAATGAAAAATTTGCCGGCCGCGTCCTGCTCCACCCTGCCGTGGTAGTCACCGGTGCCGAGGACCATGCCGTCTTTGATGGCAAGGTTGCCCGTATCCCATGTGCAGGTGAACGGGTTGAAGATCGTTGCATTCCGAAATACGATGTCTGCCGGGGCATGCCCCCGCGCTGCATCAATCAGTGCTTTTACCGGTTCTGTCATACTGCCTCACACGACGATATCCCGGATGGTGGCTGTCTGCCGCCCGCCCGGGGTCAGGATATAGATATAGAGTTTGTAGCTGCCAGGGGAGAGCGGGAGCGGGACCGATACCCGGTTCTCCCCGGAAACCAGGGTTACCGGCTGCTGGACGGAAGCAAGCTCCTCCTGGTGGAAGTCTGCAATCCGGTATACCGTGACCTGGATGAACATGTCGCCTGTCTCACCCGTGCAGGTGATTGGCACCTGAAGTGTCCCGTTGTCATATACGACATCCCCGATCGTGCTCGTGGTGCAGCCCGCGCCAAGAATGGTTGCGGCAAGGACGAGAACCACGGCAAACGGAACTGAGCACCGGTCCGGCATAGTTGAGTGATCTGATTTACTGGTAAAAAAGGTGACAGGTTTGAGAGGATCAAAAAGATATGATGCGTGGCACTGCCTAGCACCGGAACTTCGTGATCTCGGTTGCGACTTTGTCGACGACCTGGTTGATGTTGCCGACTGCGCGGGTGATCTGGTCAACTGCTGCACTTGACTCTTCGGATGCTGCTGCCGAGTCCTGCGCCTCGCGGGATGTCTGTTCCACGAGTGTCATGACCTCGCTGACGCTCGCCGCGACCTCTTCGATGGAGGCAGCCTGCTCTTCTGCCGCTGCAGCGACTTCCGTCACGTTCTGGTTGATCTTCTCGATGGAGGCGACGATCTTGTTGAAGTTCGCGATGGTCTCATGGAGCGCCTCGCTGCCGTCCTTGACGCCCTTGTTGGACTCAAAGACCGCTTCGACCGCATTGTTGGTCTGGGACTGGAGGGTCTCGATCATGCCGGATATCCTCTCCGCAGAAGCACGGGACTCAACGGCAAGGCTCTTGACTTCGGTTGCGACCACGGCAAACCCGCGCCCCGCCTCGCCGGCCCGGGCAGCTTCGATTGCGGCGTTGAGCGCAAGCAGGTTCGTCTGGTTGGCAAGGTCGGTGATCAGGCTGACGATCTCGCTGATCTTGTCCATCTGGTCCTTGATCTCGCCGATGATCTGGTTCACATCATTACTGGACTTCGTGATGCCCTGCATCCCGGTCTCAGTCTTCCGGGCAAGTTCCATGCCGTTCCGGCTGTAACCGGTGGTGTCGGTGACGAGCTGCGCAACCGCTTCGGACTTGCTTGCAACTTCCTGGATCGCCCTGGAGAGATCGTCCATTGCCTGCTGGACCTGGTGGATACCCTTGCTCGACTTATCGGTGTTCTCGCTCACCTTGGTCGCGTTCATGGCTATCTGCTGGGAACCGGCCGAAACCTCCTGGATACTGGCATTGGCTTCCTCGGTGTTTGCGGCAAGGTTCGTGACCTCTTTGTTGATCGCAATCATGGCTCCGGATATGTTTTCGCCGATCCAGTTGAGGGAGTTCTTAAAATTCTTAAAATCGCCACGGACCTTGATCTTCTCGTCAAAGCGGGCAGTGAAATTGCCATGGGCATACTCCCCTGAAACCCGCATCCCTTCACTCAGCGGGATGACAACGCATTCGAAGGTCTTGTTGATACCGGCGATGATCTCCCAGTACCCTCCCTTGAACTTGTCCGCATCGCCGCGGACTGCGAGCTTGCCCTCAACTGCTGCGACCGAGAGTTTGTTCGATTCATTGATGAGCGATCGCAGGGTCTCGGTCATCTTCACGAGTGCCGGTACGATCTCGTCACGCTCATCGCGCGACTTGAGGTCGCGGGAAAGGTCCCCCTCAGCGATCATCTGCATGGTGCCGATAACGTACTTCTGGAGATCGTTCGAGAACTTGTCCATCTCTTCCGCAAGTTCCCCAATCTCGTCTTTCCGGTTGAGGGTGATCCGCTCGCCCAGGTGACCCATATGGATCTCGTGGATGTTGGATCGGACCTTTGCGATCGGCCCGGTGATGCTTCGGGTCAGCACATGTCCCATGGCTAATGATACGGCGATGCCGATAAGGCATGCAATGATTATCCCGCTGCTGCCGGGGGCTGCGCCCGCTGCGGCAAGGATCGCGATTATCACGAATACTGCTGATGTCACGAGGAAGGAGCCGTAGATCTTCTTCCCGAGTGGCATGTTGTCAATGCTCTGCATTCCTGTCTACCTGCTTGTGTTCTGGGACACCAAGTGTCCCGATACTTCTTTTGGGGGATTATTCCCCGGTTATCATTCCTTATGGATCAGGGAAAATTTCCCATCACTTCCACACTCCCATAAACGCCGGACAGTTATGCCTGCGTGATACTGAGCGTCTTTCTGATATCGATCCAGATGACCAGTTCGCTGATCTCGTTCTCTTTATCCCGGATCTTCTTCTTGATGATACCAAGGATTGCATCGTCGTCGCCCGCTCCTGCTGTTGAGGCGGCGTCGACATCGCTGGTCTCGAATGTCGAGACGGCGAGGACATCATCGACAAGGATGCCGGTTTTCACCCCGGTCAGTTTCTCGTCAAGGACGATGAACCGGCCCTCCTCAACCGTTTCGGTACCGGTGGTGGGGATGTGGAGCCGGTCCTTGAGGTCGATGATGGTCGTGATCTCGCCCCGGAGATCGATGATGCCCTTCATGTATGACGGGGCATTGGGGAGTTTGGTGATCGGTGTGAACTCCACCACCTCCCGCACATCGAAGAGGTCGATGGCAAAATGCTCCTTACCAAGAAGGAACTCGAGGACCTGGAAGGTCCTGCCTCCCGGTACATGACTGCCATCCTTTGCCTGCGGCAGGAGACCGGCCTGTGCCGGTAAATCCTTCACCGCTCCGGATTCTGTGGACATGGACCTCTTCCTCCTTACTTGAAACTGTTGATCTCGTTCTTGACACTCTCGACAACGGTCGTGACATTGCCGATGACCTTGCTGATCTGCTCGATAGCAGCCGATGACTCCTCGCTTGCCGCTGCAGCGTCCGTTGACTCCTTTGCCGTATTCTGCACCAGCCCGTTTACCTCGTTCACGCTTGCCGTGATCTCTTCAACGGATGCTGCCTGCTCCTGGGTAGCCGAGGCAACATCGCCGACATTGCGGGTGATCTGGTCGATGGAGTTGGCAATCTTGGAGAAGCTGGCTACTGTGTTCTGGAGTGCCGCGCTGCCTTCCCTGACGCCGGTGTTTGCCGCGGAGACCGCCTCAACGGCGCTGTTGGTCTGGGCCTGGAGGTTCTCGATCATGTCTGCGATACGTTCAGCCGATGCACGGGACTCGACAGCAAGGGATTTGACTTCGGTTGCAACGACCGCAAATCCGCGCCCTGCGTCCCCTGCCCGGGCCGCTTCGATTGCAGCATTGAGCGCAAGCAGGTTCGTCTGGTTGGCGAGATCGGTGATCAGGTTGACGATCTCGCTGATCTTGTCCATCTGCCCCTTGATCTCGAGAATGATCTGGTTCACGTCATTGCTTGACTTGGTGATACCCTGCATGCCCTGCTCGGTCTTCCGCGCAAGTTCCATGCCCTCACGGCTGTAGTCCGAAGTGTCATGGACGATCTTGGCAGTTGCCTCGGCACGGGATGCAACGTCCTGGATGGTGCGCGAGAGGTCTTCCATTGCCTTCTGCACCTGCATGATCGCTTCCATGGACTTCTCGACGTTTACGCTCACCGCTGTTGTGTTCTTTGCTACCTGCCCGGCACCAGCTGCCACCTCTTCGACATTGGCGTTGGCCTGCTCGGTCCCTGTCTGGATCTTGCCCATCTCGCCATTGATGAACGAGAGTGCGTCATCGATCCGCTTCTGGGCTTTCCTTGCTGCCTCCCGGATATCGGTGAGGTCGGTGAAGAACTCCATTGCACCGATGGTGTTGCCACTCTCGTCGACAATCGGGACGCCGGAGTACGCGATATCATACTGCCTGCCGCCGGGGAATGCCTGGGTCTCGGACGAGACCGTGCGGCCGGACATCATGCACTGGCCGGAGGCACATTTGGGCGAACGGCACTCGGGTGTCTTGTAGAAGTCGTAACACTTCTTCCCGAGCATCCCGGTCGCTTCCGATCCTGCCATGGTTGCTGCTGCCTTGTTGGCATAAATGATGGTGAACTCCTTGTTGATGATGAATGAAGGGACGGGGATTGCGTCCAGGTGGCCGACCACCGCCCCGATGGTGTTGTTCAGCCCCGTGATCATCTGGGCGTACCCGCCTTTGAACCGGTCCGCGTTGCCGCGTTCCGTCAGCCGCCCCTCAACCGCTGCATTGCTGATGGACTGGATCTCGTCGCTGAACGCCTGGATGTTGTTGACCACGCCGGTGAATGCCTCGGAGACCTCGCCGATTTCGTCCCCTCCTCCAACCATGCGGGAGTTCTCGTCTATCTCCTGGGCGGCACCAGAGAAGTCACCCTCCATGACCTTCCTGCCCAGTTCCACGAGGTCGCCCATCCTGCGGGCGATCGAGTTGCCGAACCGGAGCGCCATGAACGAACCAGCGCCGATGCTCACGATAAGGATGATGATAATCCAGTTCCGCAGGTTGTCGACCGGACCGGAGAAGTCAGCCGGGTTTACCCGTGAGACGACAATCCAGTCAAGCGGCGCGAAGTAGGTGTAGTATGCTACCGCATCCTTACCCTGCCAGAGGTACGTGATGCGCTTCGTGCTGTCAGTGACCGAGTTCTTGTCTGCGATCATGGTCTTGACGAACTCCTCGTTCCCCATATTCTCGCCCTGCATGGTCGGGTGGATGAGGAGATCGCCCTTGCTGTTCATGACGTAGAGATACCCGTTCGCCCCAATCTTGGTGTTCAGGATCTCGGTCTTGAGGGGGCCGTAAACATTGTCTTCGGGGGTGCCGACAAAGAGAATCCCGATGATCTCACCGGCTGAATTCTTGATCGGTTCATAGGCTACAACATATTTTTTGCCAACGACATCGGCAGTGCCGTAATAGGTCTTGCCACTCTTGATGACCGCATCGTATACCGCTGCCGATACCTCAGTTCCAACCGCCCGCTTGCCATCTGCACCAACAACGTTGGTCGAGACACGGATGGCCTTGTCCCCGATCTTCTGGAAGACGGTAGCCTTGCTCCCCATATCCGATTCGATCGAATCGACAATTTCGAAGTTGTCGTTGACGACATGGCTGCCATACGCAAGGTTCTGTCCGGTAATGGACGGTGATCCATAAGCGGTAAACCGGTTGCGCAGCAGGTTGAGGTCTCCGTCCAGCTTGGTCTTGGACAGGTCGTACGAGTTCGAGGTCATTCCCCGGATATCGTTCACCTGCGTGTTCAGGGTCATGTCGAGCTGGTCGTTGATTGCATTACTTGCAATGACATAGGCTACACTGCCGATGACAAGCGTTGGAACTATGACAAGCACTAAGCAGATGATCAGGATCTTGGTCCCGATCTTCATGCGGTTGAAGCGTTCGGTTAATTCGGAATTCATCATTATCACACCTTTTTTAGCAACTGGACTACCTGGTCTCCTGGCCGATGCCGTTCAGGAGCCGGCGGATATCGATCCAGATGATCAGTTCATTTTTCTCGTGGTCTTTCTCCCGGATCTTCTTCTTGATGATGCCGATGATGGAACTGTCTTCCCGTCCCCCGGCCGAAGAGGTCGAATCAATGTCTCCGCGCTCGAACGTTGATACGGCAAGCACATCATCAACCATGATTCCCGTCTTTCCCCTGGTGATCTTCTCGTCAAGGACAATGATCCGGCTGTTCTCTTCCGGCTGGTCCGGTGCATCCTGGATATTGAGGCGCATCCTCAGGTCGATGATCGTCGTCGTCTCTCCCCGGAGATCGATGATCCCCCGCATATACGCCGGGGTATCGGGCAGCTTGGTGATCGTGGTGTATTCAACAACCTCACGCACATCGAACAGGTCGATGGCATAATGCTCTTTCCCGAGCAGGAATTCGACGACCTGGAGAGTACCTTTCATCTCAGTGCCCTGGTTTTTTTGCACCGGGCTTTCAGCATGTTCTCCGGCCACGTCCTGAATCTTCTGTTCTGCTGCTCCGTTTTTCATGGTCCTGCACCCCGTTATACCTTGAACCGGGAGATCTCAACCGTTACATTATCGACGATGCTGTTGACGTTCCCGACAACCCTGGTGATCTGCTCGATGGCAGCACTGGACTCCTCGCTGGCCGCTGCTGCGTCGGCTGCTTCTTTTGTCGTGCTCTGCATGAGGCTGTTGACTTCCGTGACGCTCGCGGTGACCTCCTCAACTGACGCAGCCTGGATCTCGGTTGCCTGGGCGACCTCGTTGACATTATGGCTGATCTGGTCGATTGATGTGACGATCTTGCTGAAACTGGCAAGCGTGTCCTGGAGTGCAGCGCTGCCCTCCCGGACGCCATTGTTTGAGGCGGTAACGGCATCCACTGCGCCCTGGGTCTGCTTCTGGAGGTTCTCGATCATTGCGGCGATACGTTCTGCCGATACGCGGGACTCGACTGCAAGGGACTTGACTTCCGTTGCAACAACCGCAAATCCGCGTCCTGCTTCACCGGCCCGGGCAGCTTCAATCGCCGCGTTGAGTGCAAGCAGGTTTGTCTGGTTTGCAAGGTCGGTTATCAGGCTGACAATCTCGTTGATCTTATCCATCTGGGTCTTGATCTCGCCGATGATCTCGGTTACCTCGCCCGAAGAGCGGGTGATCCCCTGCATGCCGGCTTCGGTCTTGTGAGCAAGCTCCATGCCCTCTTTGCTGAATGTCGTGGTATCCTGGACGATCTTCGCCACAACGTCGGATTTGGTTGCAACATCCTGAATGGTATGCGACAGGTCTTCCATTGCCTTGAGGACCTGCGCCACGCCCAGCGTTGCTTTCTCGGCATTGGTACTGACACTGTTCACGTTTCGTGCAACCTGTGCTGAACCGGCAGACACCTCTTCGACACTGGCATTGGCCTCTTCTGCGCTTGCTGCCAGCTCATCGACATGCTGGTTGATGGCAGCCATGGACTTGGCTACCTCGATTCCGATGCTGTCCAGTGCCTGCTTGAATTCGACAAAGTCCCCATGTACCGGGATCTTCTCGTCAAACCTTGTGGTGAAGTCACCTTTTGCATAGCCGGCGGAGACGCGCCGGGCTTCGTTGAGCGGGATGACCACGGCATCGAGGGTCTCGTTGACACCCTGGATGACCTCGCGGTATCCTCCATTGAACCTCCCGGTATCACCCCTGGTGGCAAGGTTCCCCTGGACGGCAGCTTTTGAGAGTTTTGTCGACTCAGCAATCAGTTCGCGGATGGCAATGATGGTCTTCATCAGTGCCGGGACGATCTCGTCCCGGTCATCGCGTGGCTTGAGGTTGCGCGAGAGGTCCCCCTCTGCCATCAGCTTGAGGGTTCCGATCATGTATTTCTGGAATTCTTCCGAGAAGTTATCCATGGTCTCGGCCATCTCCCCGATCTCGTCCTTCCGGTTCAGGGCGAGCCGGTGGGAGAGGTGGCCCTGGTGGATCTCTCGGATGTTCTGCCTCACCAGTTCAATCGGTCCGGTGATGCTCCGGGTCAGGAAGACTGCAAGCGCAATGCCGAACAGTGCGGTTCCCAGGGAGATGAGGACGAAGAGGATCGTTGTTGACTGGTAATCCGCACGGATCTGGTCCTTGAGCGCTTTTGCTTCGTCGCGGTTGTACTGCTGGAGTGCCTTGAGTGCATCCTCTGCAGCGTCCCGCGGGACCTTGAACCCGTCAGCCTTGATACCCTCTATCGCGCCCTTCGTGTCCCCGGCCAGCAGGCTTTGGGCAACCCTCTCGTATGCCGCGGCATACTGGGGGAAGTTCTCATCGAAGATCGCGATCTGGGCCTGCTCTTCCTCCGATAATGATTTGGATTTGTACAGGTCGATCTGGGCACGGATATTTTTGAGTTCTTCGGCACTTTCGGGGATCTTCTCCGCGGTCTCATCCGTTGCCCAGACCAGTTTGTACGTGTTGACCCGCATGTTGAGGAAACTGGCATCGGCACTGGTGAGGTAATCGAGTTTCATCAGGTTCTCGTTATACATCCGGTCGGCATTCGATGACATGCCGCCCATTACCAGGAAACCGATCCCGGCGATGACAATTGCGATGACAACAAGTACCAGGAATCCCGCGATCAGTTTTCTGCCGATTCTGATATCATCAATGAAGGTCATGGGTATCTGCTCTTGGGTGGATTATTTGACGTCTATGTCGCTCAGGAGGTGGCGGATGTCAATCCAGATGATCAGTTCGTTCTTCTCGTGCTCCTTCTCCTTGATCTTCTTCTTGATGATGCCGTTGATGGCCGCATCCTCACGTCCGCCGGAGGCGGACGTGTCGTCGATATCGTCCCGCTCAAAGGTAGAGACTGCGAGGACATCGTCGACAAGGATGCCGGTCTTGGCTTTCGTTATCTTCTCATCAAGCACGATGATCCTGCTGTTCTCGATCGGCTGTTCGGATTTCTCCATGATGTTGAGCCGTTCCTTGAGGTCGATAATGGTGGTGATCTCGCCCCGGAGGTCGATGATCCCCTTCATGTATGAGGCCGTGTTGGGGAGCTGGGTGATGGAGGTGTACTCCACCACCTCCCGGACATCGAACAGGTCGATTGCGTAGTGTTCCTTCCCAAGCAGGAACTCCACAACCTGGAGTTTTCCCACCTGGTGGTCGTTCTTTCTCGCTGTTGCCATATCCGGCGCCTGTCCCTCAGGCGCCACCGGAGATTCTTTTTCCCCCTTCTCACCTGCTGCTTTTGCCATGGGAAATCCTCTCCGGTTATACCCTGAACTTCGACACTTCTTTTGTCACCTTGTCAACGATGGTGTTGACATTTGCCACCACTTTGGTGATCTGGTCGATGGCTGCGCTGGACTCCTCGCTTGCGGCTGCTGCATCGGTTGCCTCCCTGGTGGTGTTCTGCATGAGGCCGCCGACTTCGTTGACGCTGGCAGTGACCTCCTCAACAGAAGCTGCCTGTTCCTCCGCGGCAGCAGCTACTTCACTCACGTTCTGGCTGATCTTGTCGATTGCCGCAACGATCTTGTTGAAGCTTGACAGGGTCTCCTGGAGCGCTGCACTGCCTTCCTTGACGCCGTTGTTCGATGCGGTGACTGCATCGACTGCATCGAGTGTCTGTTTCTGGAGGTTGTCGATCATCTCCGAGATGCGCTCAGCCGATGCACGGGACTCGACGGCGAGCGATTTGACCTCGGTAGCCACGACCGCGAACCCGCGCCCTGCATCTCCTGCCCGGGCTGCCTCGATAGCCGCGTTGAGCGCGAGCAGGTTCGTCTGGTTCGCAAGGTCGGTGATCAGGTTGACGATCTCGCTGATCTTGTCCATCTGGCTCTTGATCTCGCCAATGATATGGTTGACATCGTTGCTGGACTTGGTGATGCCCTGCATGCCCTGTTCGGTCTTCTGGGCAAG
>CAYVAQ010000021.1:0-38172 GCA_964448885.1 uncultured Methanoregula sp.
CTCAAGAACAAGATCATCAAGGTCATCATCATGGTCCTGATCGTCAGTTTCTTCCAGCGAGCCCTCTCGATGAAGTTCTCCGGCTCGACTGACATGCTCTTTATGGCAGTATCGATTGCCGTCATCTGTATTGGGGTTTACTATCTCCAGAAGCTGAAGATATAATCAGCGGAAACACCACATTTTCCTGTGCAGAGATGCTTCCGGTGCATACAACCGCTTCTGGTTTAAAACGTTTAATAGTCCGATCGGGACGGATATATGACCGATTCCAGTGGAAATAAGGGGGTATAAAAGGATGATCAATTTGCCGGATTGGCAGAATTATTCCAAAGAACCGGTATTTTTATAAAAAACGCGATTTTTCAACCGGAATGCAGCAGGGAATTTCCGGTGTTCCGGCATCCATAAGGGATATTGCCATTCAGCGCAAACGGGAGAGTAAGAGCAGGTGATTTTTATCGGCAGCCCGTATCTCAGCCCAGACGAATCGATAATCCTCTCGGCACACGATCTCATCATCAACACCGTTCCTTCCGAGGCCATCCTCACCAGCCAGCGCCTGATGCTGGTAGACCGGTCCCACCCCCGGCTCCTCCCCCAGGACATCCCCTTTCTGGCAATCGAGACCGTGACCATCGGCGACAATTCCGACAACGACCCGGTCCTCTCCCTCTCGGTGGCAACACCCGATGGTACCCGGCAGCCGATCGGCATGACATTCCCGAAAGGTCCCCGGGCAAACCGGGTCGGCGAACGGGACGCATGGGCGGCACGGATTCGGGAGCTGAGTGTTGCTGCCCAGCGGGAGGGGGGCGTTGAAGCGACCGAACTCATCCCGCCATGGATCCCCGGAGCTATCCCAGAGGCCACTTCGGTGAAACCCGATGAGGAGATCGTTCCGGCCGGCACCCGGTTCCGGGGCCCGTCCATCTCCGAGCGCAGGAGCAAGGCTGCAGGGGCTTCGGCGAAGCGGAAGATCGCGATCGCGGCAGTCATCCTCCTCATCATCGCCGCTGTTGTCGTGGCAGTCATGTTCTATGCACCACCTTTCACCGGTACGCCCTCAGCACCGGCAACCCCTGCACCCACTCCGGTTCCCACCCCGCAACCGACACCTGCCGCAACACCGGTCCCGACCCCATCCCAGGAGCCGGCACCAGTACAGACAACGGAAGCCGTTATACCTGCGACAACCACGCCCGCAGAGATCGTCCCGCAGGCGGGCGTCTGGGTGCACGTGAACTATGACGGGGAGTTCTCGGGTTCCGCAGGAGCGCCGGGCCGCTTCCGCCAGATATCAGGCTCCGGCGACCAGTATTACCAGATACCGGCAAAGGACGAGATTGTCAGTGCCACCATCACCAAGCTGGACAACTCGGGCAACCCGCTGACCGTTGAGTTCTACAGCGATGGCGTGCTCGTCAAATCCGCAACCATCACCCGCCCGAAGGGGACGCTGGAACTTGCAGCGAACCTGAAGACTGCAGCAGGTACCCCGTAACATTTTTTTCACCGCAACACCGCGAACCTAAAAAGCATATCTTGCTTGACAGCAAAAGGTACCGGAGAACCGATTGGGGACCGCCATGGCAACACCGTACCTCGAGACCGGGGAGTCCATTGTCCTGACCACCGACAGGCTCAGCGTTGATGGCGAAGCATACGATGCACTTCTCACGAGCCGCCGCCTGATTCTCGTCAGCAGCACCAGCCAGAAGATCGAGCCCCGCGTCACCCCGCTTGCCCGGGTCGAGACGGTCCGGAGCGGGAGGGCTGCAACCGGCGAACCGGTCATTGTCCTTGCACTTGCCGACACACCGGACGGGAAGGCCGAGAGCCAGGTCCTCGTCTTCCTGCAGCAGCCTCTCGAGAACCGGCGTGACGATCGCGACCGCTGGGTGAGAAAAATCATGGAGCTCTCGGTCTTCTGCCAGGAGAAGGCGCCTGCAGGGGAAGAATCTGCTGCCGAAAGAACGCCCGGCATGCACCCGACAGTCCGTCGCTGGGTGGCCCCGGAGATCGTAAGGCCCCGGTCTGAGATCGTCCAGCCCCGCACCATCGTCCCGGAGCTGGTGATAACTCCCGAGGAACTCCCTGCTGCAGAGCCGCGGCCTGAAAAGGAAGAAGCGTACCGGCCCCCGGAAGCGGGCATCCATCACGAGTACCTGGCACGGGCAACGCAGGCTGCAGTAGAGTCGATCACCCGGACAGAAGAATCGGCAACCCCAGAACCGGCGGCAGAGGAGCCGCCCTCCATGCCCCTTCCCGCATCACCGGATCCCCTGACCGCCGCTATCCTGACGGCAACAAAAGCCATGATCGCAGAGAAGGCCCGGGAGGAACTTGCCCTCCCCCCGCGCCCGATAACGGTCCGGACAACCTCGAGCCTGCCGGATGTCCCGGCTCCGCAGGATGCGACAGAGACGATTCCATCACCCCGGGATGAGATGCCGGGTGCAGCGGTCCCGCCAGAACCTGAAGAGGAGATACCGGTTATTGTCCGGAGTTCGACCCTGCCGGAGGCAGTCCCCCCGGAAAGCCCGGCTCCTGCCCCGCAACCGGAAGAGCCGGAGCCCCCCGCGCCGGTCGTGCCGGAAAAGACCGTTCACGATCTCCCGCCGGCAGCCACGCCCGTTGTGCCGGTCCCGCCTCCCCCGGCCCGGCCGAGCCCGGGGACCCCGTCACTCCTTGTGCCGGCTGCAATCATCGCCATACTCATCATCGTGCTCTCGGTCTTTGTTGCGATGAGCGGGACACTGCCCGCAACAACCGTCCTGCCAGCCCCCGTCCCGACCGTCCCGGTTGTGACACCGGCCGCAACCACCGCACCCCCGGTGGTCCAGCCGGCCCCGCAGGAGGGGGTCTGGGTGCGGATATCCTCGGATGAGACCTA
Organism: uncultured Methanoregula sp.; assembly: GCA_964448885.1. Taxonomy (GTDB): domain Archaea; phylum Halobacteriota; class Methanomicrobia; order Methanomicrobiales; family Methanospirillaceae; genus Methanoregula. The sequence continues at coordinate 2,897 of CAYVAQ010000021.1, forward strand.
CAGCGGGAAGGCGGGCAATCCCGGATTCCTCCAGGACATCGGTGGCACCGGGGAGCGCCTGCTCAGGGTCCATGACAGCAGCGACCTGGTGAAGGTCTCCGTCACCAAACTTGGGAACAGCGGGAGCGTGCTTTCCGTCACGATCATAAGGGACGGGAAGACGGTCCTGTCCCGGTCAACCACCGCGCCTGGGGGATCGGTCGAGATCCTCATCGATCCGGCAACGGGCGCCCCCCCGGGAATGGGATCCCCCGTGCCGACTGCTGTGGAAACCCGGCCCGGCCAGATCGATTACCTCTGAAAAACGGGAATACAATAGCGGAAACGGCAGTACCTTCTTTTTACCACAAAATAACCGTGACCGTGCTGCCCTGCTCGATCCCCTCGGCCCCGGCAGGGATGCAGACAAGCCCGTGGCTCCGGACCAGGGTGTTCAGGAGCCCGGACTTGCCGAACAGCGGCGTTGCAATGCCATTCTCGACCTTCACGCGCACGTACTCCTCCCGCCCCCGCTGTGAGGGGATATTGGTCGAGAGTACCGCCTTCTCCGTTTGGAGGCGGGGTTCGCTGATCCCGAGCATCCGGTCCAGGAGCGGGCGGACGATGGCGATGAGGACGACAAAAGCCGAAGCAGGGTGACCGGGAAGGCCGAAGACCGGTTTTGTGGCAACCCGCCCGATGATGGTCGGTTTGCCCGGGGCGATGGCTACACCGTGGACCAGCACTTCGCCACGCTGCGCAATGGTGCCGGCAGTCATGTCCCGGTCATCCTTGGAGCTGCCGCCGGAGAGGACGACAACATCGCACTCAGCACACGCCGTGCGCAGGGCTGCATCAAAAGCCTCCCGCTCGTCGCGGATGATCCCGTACATCTTCGGGATGCACCCGTAGTCCGCGAGCCATGCCGCGAGCATCGGGGCATTGGCATCCCGGACCTGCCCGGGGCCGGGCACCTGCGTCATCGGGACGAGCTCGTTGCCGGTCGAGATGATCCCGACCACCGGCATCTTCGCTACCGGGACCGCGGCACACCCGCACGCGGCAAGCACGCCGGCATCCTGCGGGGTCAGGCGCCTGCCTGCGTGAAAGACCGTTTCGCCTTTCCGGAAGTCCTCGTCAGCCCGGATGATGTTCTCGCCATGGGCAACCGATCGTCTCACGAGAACCGTATCGGCTGCCTCCTCCGTGTACTCGACCATGACCGCGGCGTCGGCACCGGCCGGGAGCACTCCTCCCGTCGGGATATAGGCACATTCGCCCGGACCAAGGGAGAACGGGGAGTCCTGCCGTCCCATGGCGATCCTCCGGACGCAGCGCAGGAGCGCCGGGGCTGAATCCCCGGCACCGGCAGTATCGGCCGACCTGACCGCAAACCCGTCCACAACCGAACGGTCGAACCCGGGAATATCCGAATCGGCGGTTACCTCCCGGGCAAGGACCCGGCCGGCTGCCTGGAACGGGGGGACGGACTCCGGCACCGGATCCGGTGCGAGTGAGACCGCCCGGGACACGGCCTCCGTAACCGGAATGACGGTGAGGAACCTGCTCATTTGAAGCAGCCCAGCTGGCAGCTGCGGATCTTGATCTTGTTCTTCGTCAGGTACTCCCCGAGCACCAGCCGGGAGACCTTTGCCTTCTCGGCGATGGCGAATGCCTGCGGGCAGGTGATCTTGTCGGTAATGCCAGCCTCTTCGAGGGCTTTTTTGATGGTTGCGTCAGTCATGGTAATCCATATCTTCTTTACATGCTTCCTAGGTATACCTGTTGTGGAACCTGCATCCAGTCCTCCCCGGAAAAACGATCACCCGGTACGCTTTTCCCTGCCGGCGTACAGGACAGGATTAGGACTGGTGCCCGCCCGGCAGGCGACCATGGGATTCTCATGACAACGAAAAGGCTCGATATCACCGGCCCGGTCAGTGCGTACTGCCTCCTCACCGTCAGGAGGAAAGCAAAGGCTTTATTGCCGTCCGATGAATTGATCATTACCTGCGATTCCCCGGCCATTGCGACGACACAGATCCCCCGTATCGCGAGAGATGAGGGGCTGATCGCACACCTGCAACGGGTCTCTCCGGTCCTCTGGGAGGTGACCCTCAGGAGAGGAGATGCACACGGGGATCATCACGGACCGGACCCATGAACATGAATTTTTTTCTCTTCAGCAGCACCGTGCCCGCCGAGCGGCTCTCCTGGATCGAAGAGTCGCTCAAGTTCTTCTTTGTCCAGCTCTTCCCCGAGACCCTGACCCACCAGAAGACCACGGGGAGCCCGGTCTTTGTCTTCTTCCTGACCGGCGATGCACTCTACAGCCTCACCGATCCCGAGACGCTGCCACTCTGGAACGTCATCCTCTCGTTCCCCCCGGTCCGTATCATCTGCGACCGGCATGAGCTCGACCTGCGGGGGATCAGCACCGTCCCGCTGAAGATGCGGTTCCCCGACCAGCTGGTCGACACCAATACCGCCGGATCGGGCGGGAGACAGGATTTCTGGAGAGACCTTGCCGCAGAGACCCGGCAGACCAAATCACCGCTGCCCGGCACCGCGGGATGGCTGCAGACCGCATCGCCGTACATGAACCGTTCTGCCTGGTACGCGATCCGGTTCCTCTCGGCTGCAACTGATGAACGTCTCAGTACCGAACTGTATGCCTACCTTGACGGGATCCACATGGGGCACCACGGCCAGAACCCCCCCGAAGGAGAGAATGTCGGCCGGGGGCTGGCAGCACAGAACGGACACGCGGTCTCCGCGGGACTCACCTTCACTGCGCTCGGGTGCAACCGGTCAGCAGCAGCCCGGGGCTACAGCACGTGGGACGATGGGAAAGGTCAGGTGATCTCGACCTGCACGGAGCGGGTCTTCAGGATCCGCGACATCTCCCGGCTCGCGGGCAGTTTCCGGGGTGCACACCCGATCCTTTCTGCTGACAGTGGCGCCTTCAGCATCCTCAGGCAGGATACCGGGAATTCCTATGACCGGGCCGAGAAGGCGAGCACCGCCCCGCCGGTCACCCTGCTCGTCACCCACTCCCCCTACTCAACCGGTTTTGCCGCCGGGGCTGTTGAACTCGCTGTTGCCTGCGCTCATGCCGGGATCCTGACCCGGGTCATATTCGTAGAGGACGGGGTATGGGCTCTGGCCGGGAACCACCGTATACCGGACAAAGCCGAGACCTGCAGCATCCCCCGGCTCATCAATGCGGTTGCCGGGAACACCAACCTGCATTTCTTCGCGTTCACCCCTTCGTTCCAGAAGCGGGGGATCCAGAAAGACAAGTCGCTTGCCGCAGTCCTCGATATCGGGTACCCGGGACTTGGCAAGATCCTCTTCTTCCCGCCGGGCAATGTCCACGCGGAACACCAGCGGGTCTGGGTCTTTTAAATAAAAATCCGGGGGCAGGTAGGGACCCCTTCACCAGAAAAGGTACCGGCAGGAGGGCCGGCGTTCACGTTGCGATCAGGATCCCCGGCGATTCAGGGATATTCTCGGGCCGGGGCTTCTCCGCTGCCAGGTAAGCAACGTTCTCCATCTGGGAGAATTTCCCGTCGGGCCCCGTCTTCAGCCCGTAATACTGGAGCCAGAACGCCCTGGCACGTGCAATCATCATATCCGTTGTCATGAGAATTTCACCACAGGAATCTGCTGTTCACTCCACGCATTCCGGATTCGCCCGGGGTACCGGCCCTCACCTGCGGGTGCGACCATCCACGGTCCTGCCCCCACGGGGGACGTGCGTCATGCCGGCTGCCGTCCGGATAACCGGAAGTGTCTGAAGGGATTTGGTTTTTGGGGGATTCTGGTACGATCTTCCCTTCAGGTTCTCCGGCCCGCATTCTGGACAGATCCATCATACGGGGCGTGCACCTGCCCGCACTCACTGCAATAACAGGGCTCGCTCGGCGTTCCTTCCACAAACCGCCTGCAGCGGCAGTGATAAACGATCTCTTTTACATTGACTGATGACATGGTTCTGCTCTCCTTTTTCCGGTATCTTTCGCCCGGTCGCCCGCGACCGGACATTCCGCACACACGAACCGTTTCAGGTTTTGGTGCTGCACATACCCATTTTCTCTAATACTATTTAAATTTTTAGTGCTTTGATAACCAGCGTCACTAATCAGAGTTAGTAACTAGTGCTGATTTATATAGCTGGCACCACCATACGTACACAGGGATGTGAGCGGGATGGCGAGAGAACCTGAAGAGGAAACTATCCGGGAGCTGCTCCGCAGGCACCCGAAAGGACTCACCATCGAAGAAGTCTCGAAAAAACTCGCGCTCAGCCGGACAACCGCAGCAAAATACCTCAATGCCTTTGTCCTGACCGGACAGGCAGACATGCGGACGCTCGGGTCCGCCAAACTCTTCAGCCTCACCCAGCGCGTCCCGCTCACGAACCTTTTGAGCCTCTCATCGGACATGATCCTGATCCTGGATGACGACCTCTTCATCCAGCAGGCCAACGAGGCATTCCTTGGTTACTTCTCCCAGGAGAAGGAGGCCATCAGGGGTACGCAGCTCCCCCATTCCCCGCTCGTCCCCCATTTCCTGCCGGCGATGATGGCAGCAGTCGGGCGGGCCCTCGAGGGCGAGGGGAGCGCACAGGAAGTCCGGTTCGATCTCATTGCTGACAACCGGTTCTTCCGGATGAAATGCATCCCCCTCACCTTCGAGAACGGGTCGCGGGCGGCCGGTGTCATCTTCGAGGACATCACCGAGATGAAGGACTACCAGCGCCACCTCGAGGAGGAGGTCCGGGAGCGGACGGATGAACTGCTCCGGGCTGCCGAGCTCCTCCGGGAGAGCCAGCGGACCCTTGCCACCCTGATGGGGAACCTCCCGGGCATGGCATACCGGTACCGGAACGAGCCGGGCCAGCCGCTCGAGTTTGTCAGCGAGGGCTGCCTTGAACTGACCGGTTACGAGCCCGGGGAACTGATCGGCAGCACCACGCACTCCTTCACCAGCCTGATCCACCCGGATGACCTCCAGGGAATCCGGGATAAGACCGATGAAGCGATCCGGGAGCGGCGCACGTTCCAGCATATTTACCGGATCCAATGCCGGGACGGATCCGTCAAGTGGGTCTGGGAACAGGGCCTTGGGATCTTCACCGCTGGCGGGGAGCTTGTCGCCATTGAGGGCTTCATCACGGATGTCACGGACCGGAAGAATGCTGAAGAGATCATCCGGAAAGCCAACAAGCAGGCAGCGCTCCTCACCGGCATCACCCGGCACGACATCATCAACCAGATCAACACCCTCAATGCCGAGATAGAGATCCGGATGATGGAGAAACCGAACGGCAGCGAGGAAGAGTTCATCCGGAAGGTCAGGGCATTCACCGGAACGATCCTCCGGCAGATCATCTTCACCCGCGATTACCAGAACGTGGGTGCAGAACCCCCGCGGTGGATACCGGTCCGGCAGAAGATCGACGAGATCCTGCAGACCTTTGAACGCGACGGTATCGCGATCTCCGTTGAGACCGGGGAGCTCGAGATCTATGCCGACCCGCTCATCGAGAAGGTTTTTTTTAACCTCATCGACAACTCGAAACGGCATGGCGGGCACGTCAGCCGGATCCGGTTCTCGTGCATCCATGACGGTCCCGATCTCTGCCTTGTGTACGAGGACGACGGGACCGGCATTCCCGATGAGGAGAAGGAACTCATCTTCGAGCGGGGGTTCGGGAAGAATACCGGCTACGGGCTCTTCCTGATCCGCGAGATCCTCTCCATCACCGGCTTCTCTGTCCGGGAGACCGGGACACCAGGGAAGGGAGCCCGGTTCGTGATCCGGGTCCCGGCCCGGTCATTCCGGTTTGTTTAACCGGGAACGAAGATGCCCCGGGTCATCGCTCATCCTCGCACAGGCAGACGATACCGGTATATGATAGTGCGGAAATGATCAGCCATGCTTATACCTGACGAATCCTTTTGCACAGATGGCGTCAGACACATCCCCTGGTGCACACCACCACCCGCGGAGTACCCATGAGCCCATCATCCCGGAACCTTGCCGCAATCCTCCTCGTCATCATCGTAGCAGGGGCAGTTGCATGTACCTGGACGGCGGTCGGGGAGGACCGGCACATGCGGGAGCAGCTGCTGAAGCAGGCCCGGATCGCGGCCGTGGGGATCCCGGTGGACCATGTTACTGCACTCTCGGGATCGGAAGCTGACCTCCTCCTGCCGGAATACCAGGCACTGAAAGCGCACCTCGCTGACCTGCCGGTTGCGGACCCGGATGTGCGGTTCGCCTACCTTTTCGGCAGGCGGGATTCCGGGACCCTCTTCTTTTATGCCGACTCCGAGCCGGCGGACTCCCCGGATTATTCCCCGCCCGGCCAGGATTACCCGGAAGTAACGGAGGGACTGACGCGGGCATTTACCGAAGGGATACCGGTCACCGAGGGTCCCGACACCGACCGGTGGGGGACCTGGGTGAGCAGCGAGGTCCCGCTTGCGGATCCGGCAACCGGGAAGACGGTGGCAGTCTTCGGGATCGATGTTGATGCCCGGTACTGGTACTGGCAGATCCTCATGGCATGCATCACTCCCCTGGCAGCGACAATCCTGGTCCTCGTGCTCGTGCTGTTCATCTTCTCGGTCCAGCGCCGCATGAACCTCGAGCGGGAGAAGGATCGCCTCTTTATCCGTACCCAGCAGGCCCTTGCCGGGATGGCGCGGCTCCCGGCCGGGGATACCGGCGAACTCTTCCGCAGGATCGCAGAGCTCGATGCCCGGACAATCGGTGCCGACCGGGTGAGCATCTGGATGTTCAATAGCGATCACTCCGCGATCACCTGCCTTGAATGTTACACACCTTCTCCCGAAGAAACTGCAAGCGGCATGCAACTTGCCCGCGCCAATTACCCCCGCTATTTCCAGGCGCTCGATGAGGACCGGATCATTGCTGCGGATTATGCCATGACCGATGAGCGGACAAGGGAGTTTGCCCGCTCGTACCTCATGCCGCTGGGCATCGTCTCAATGCTCGATGTCCCCATCCGGCGTGGCGGTCAGACGGTCGGGATCATCTGCCATGAGTACAAGGGATCGGAGAAGACCTGGGACCCCCTCGAGCAGGACTTTGCAGCCTCCGCGGCCGATCTCGTTGCTTCAGCGCTTGAGCGGGGGGACCGGATTGCGGCGGAAGAAGCCCTGGCCGAGAGCGAGCGGCGGTATCGCGGGGTGGTCGATGACCAGACCGAACTGATCATGCGGTTTTTGCCTGACCGGACGCTCGTGTTCGTCAACGCTGCCTACTGCCGGTTCTTCGATGTTACGGAAAAGAGCATTCTCAGGACCCTGCTCCCGGCCAGCCTTCTTGGCGATGACCGCAGCCGGTTCGACACCCTTCTTGGAACGATCACTCCCGAATCGCCGGTCGGATCCATAACGATCCGGATCCAGACCAATGGTGAATCCCGGCGCTGGCTGAGCTGGGTAATCCGGGGGATATTCTCCGATTCGGGATCGGTTGCCGAGTACCAGGCTGTCGGGAGGGATGTCACCTGGCAGAAGCAGATGGAGGACTCTCTGGCCCAGACCAACCGGAAACTGAACCTGCTCTCGAGCATCACCCGTCACGATGTCCTCAACCAGATCATCATCCTCAAGGGATTCCTCCAGCTGGGGAGGAGAGCCCGGGGTGATCCGAAGAAGTTCGAGGGATATATGGAGAAGACAACCCGGGCTTTGGCAACGATCGAGGCCCAGATTACCTTCACCCAGGTATTCCAGGACATGGGGTCGATCGCCCCGTCATGGCAGGATGTAACCCTCTGCATTATCCGGGCAAAGGGTGCCCTGCCAATGGCAGACATCCGTGCCGAACTGCACCGGCCAGGCCTTGAGATCTTTGCCGATCCGCTCCTTGAGAAGGTCTTCTTCAATCTCTTCGACAACGCCCTCCGGTACGGCGGGGAGAAGATGACCAGGATCCGGGTAACCTCCGCCGAGAGACCGGAGGGGCTGGTCATCACCTGCGAGGATGACGGTGTGGGTATCAGCACGGAGGACAAGGCCTGCCTCTTCCGGCAGGGTTTCGGGAAACACACGGGGTTTGGCCTCTTCCTCTCCCGCGAGATTCTCAACGTGTCCGGCATCACCATCATCGAGAACGGGGTGCCGGGTGCGGGTGCACGGTTTGAGATCACTGTGCCTGCCGGGAGTTACCGGTTCAACGGGCACACTACCGGGAGATGAGAGAGGGGATCTGGTTCTCCACCAGGACCGGGGCCCGCCACCACAATCCATAACATGCACCGGATAAAACACACTGGTATGAACCATTCTCTCCTGATTGTCGGTCTTGTCATCGCTCTCATCCTGGCTTCCGGCTGCACCCAGTCCTGGCCTGCAGCGGTCCCTGTTCCGTATACCACTGCCCCGGTGCCGGCCCTGACGCAGGCTGCCCCATCCGGTGCACCGGAGACTACCGCACCAGCGGCAGCAGCTGCGAGCGTACCGGTCCAGACCGTCACGGTCATCCACTACATCGAAGAGGAGAAGGCGTGGCAGGACACGGCCCTGCATATCGCACTGAAGGCCCCGGCCAGCTGGAAGCTGACGACCCGGCAGCTCGACCTGCCGGAGGGCTCGCAGGGGCTTGAGTACCAGACCGACCTGGTGGCAGGTGGAAAATTTTACATCCGTACCTTCCCGATCTCCCGCAACCAGGACCAGGACTACCGGAACCAGTTCCGGAAATGGATACCGGCTCCTGCCGAGTCAACGGTGACGTACAACAACATCGTCTATGACCGGTTTGAATCAGCGAATAAGGGGGAGACCCGGGTGGGATACGTTGCCCGCAAGAGCAGTGCCAACGATCTCGGGTTCTCGAGCGTCATCTTCTTCATTGCCGATGACGCGAAGGTGTTCGAGAAGGAGGATTACGATAAGGTCGCACAGTCGCTCTCGTACCTGACCAAAGAGACCGCGAAGACGGCATCGGGCGCAGAGATCCCGCGGGTGCGCTAAAAAGGTGCTTGCGGGACTATCCTTTTTTCATACCGGTCCCCTGTTCGGGGTCCTCCTGGCACGGATAACCACCGGTGCAGTCAGTGACACTATCCTTATCGGTTCACGCGGCAAACGTCCGGGTGACCGACCATGTTCACCCGCCACACGGATACCGGCTACCGGGAGTCGCTGCCCGGCATCACGCAGAAGACCCTTGCCCACGGCAAGCATATGCTCATGACCGAGTTCCGGCTCGGGCAGGGCTCGGCACTCCCGCTGCATACCCACCCGCACGAGCAGACCGGCTACCTCGTCTCGGGGGAGATGACGCTCCGGATCGGGGAGGAGGAGACCATCATCCACCCGGGGGACAGCTGGAACATCCCGGGCAATGTCCCGCACGCTGCAGAGATCCACCGCGACTCGGTGGCAGTCGAGGTCTTCTATCCCGTACGTGAGGAGTACCTTAACGGGTAGATGAACGGGGAAAGGGAAAACTCAGTTGTTCCGCAGGGCACCGTCCGGAACATTCACGATAACATCCACGAGCCGGTCTCCGTCGTAAACGGGGACCAGCTCCCCGTCATCGATCATCTTCTGGATGACCTGATGCATCACTTCGCGTAACTCCTCATCACCGGTCGCCACGATCACACACACCCCTGATCGATACATTACTGTTACAGGGGGTGAGCAAATACTTTGTTATCGGAAGCTGACCAAGGGGCGGTGCCTGTTCGTACAGGACCGGAACGAGTCCCCGGACACGATTACAGGAACCGGTCGTCCGATCGTGTCGACGCAACCCGGTGGCAGCAGGACTCAAACCAGCCGGCCTTTTCACCCGGGTAGCAGTCGAACGCCGGGACGTACGGTTTGATGTCGAGGAGTGGGGTGCCGTCCAGGATGTCGACATCCTCTATCGTCAGCGTGCAGGCCTCAGCCGAGACGAGCCGGACAACCGATAGCCCAATCGCGTTCGGCCGCTTGGGTGACCGGGTCGCGAAGATCCCGTGCGGGACGGTGTCGAGGAACGGGACGACCTCGAGGGCGTGCCCGTTTGATTTATGGAGGGCGTAGATGAGGATGAGCCGGCTGAAACCATCAATGTCCTTCAGCCCTTCCCGGTATTTTTCATCAAGAACAATGGTCCCCCGCACGCCCTGTGCCCCTGCCGGCTGGACGGGCATGCCGGCAAGCTCTGCCCAGGGGGAGCGGATGGTGCCGATGGGGGTGAAGGTGGTCGGGATAGTGGGTTTCTGGCTGGTGTGCATGAGTATAAGGAACTCCTGTTCAGGATACGGTTAAAGGACCCTGTGGTGATCAGTACTCGGTGCCGGCCTCATTTCTTTTTTGTGAAAGAGACCCAGTACCCGCTGTCATCTTCGATGAGATCATATTCCCGGATCCCGGCAGCGGCCAGGGCTGCCCGGACGATATGCGGGCTGCAGTTCCGGTACCAACCCTGCCGTTTCTCTTCCCATGCCGGGTCGCGCTCGCGCATCTTTGCCGAGATCTCATCGCGGAGGCGTGCATTGCCAAAACCGCCCCCGATATACGCGGTCCCCTCCGGTCTCAGCACCCGCATGCATTCAGAAAATCCTTTCGACAGGTTCCCCCAGAAGAAGAAGGACCCCCTGCTCACAACCAGGTCCATGGATGCTTCATCGTACGGGATCTCCATGACATCGCCCAGGACCGCATAGACCCGCTGGTCGAGCCGGTACCGGGCAATGTTCTGCATGGCGATCCGGTTCATCGGGCGGGCATTGTCCATTGCATAGACGGTGAGGTCGGAGAGCGTGGCAATGGCGATGGCAAGGTGGCCCGGGCCGCTCCCCACATCCAGGCAGGACCCGTGATCGATGCCCGTCTTCTCCAGGATCTGGTTCGCGATGACCGGGTAGATCGGGAAGAAGACGGTCTGGGCAATCTCATTGAACTCCGCTGCCGTCTTTGCCGTGTGTTTCGGGTGTTTCTTCCTGCAGGGCACTTCTGGTCAGCCCCCTCGTGACACAGGTGCCGGCGTCCCGGGGCCGCTGCCGGGGGGCGGATCGTTCCTCTCCCCGCCGGATCCTCCATGGGCCGGGCCGGCCAGCGCAAACGAACGGTTGGTGGCAACCGCATGGTAGGGCACGCCATAAAACTTCCGGTAGAAGAGGTCTGCTTCCTCATCCAGGGAGAAATCGAAGAGTTCGGGATGGAGCGTGTTCGCGATGACCATGAGGCCGAGGATCCACCGCGGGCTCCCGAAGTCCCACGACGGGTGCATGGTATAGACCCGCCCGTCCTTCACTGCCGGGACATCAAGCGCATGGTTCGTGCAGTAGCGCAGGGTGTCTGCAACGGTCGATGTCAGGAAGCCCGAAGTGAAGATGACATCCGGGGAAAGGGCGAGGAACTCCTCCCGCGGGATCGTCACCCCCGGTTTTCCCTCCCTTTGGATGGCACGGTTCACGTAGGTGCCGCCACCTGCCTCGACCAGTTTACCTTCGAACCGCCCCGGGTTCAGGGCAAAGAGCGGATGCCCCATCGCGTAATAGACGCGGGGGCGGGACTCCGCCGCTGCCACGCGCTCCTTCACGTACCTGAGCCGCCCGCTGATGAAGTCGCAGAGATCGGCCCCTGCCGCTTCCGTCCCGGTCTTTTCTGCCAGCTCCATGACAAAACCCAGGTACGCATCGATGTTGTTCACCCGGTCATGCAGGTCTTTTTTCAAAAAACCGGTCCCGAGCGCCTCGCCCCAGATACGCGAGAGGACTGCCGGGTCATCTGCCCCCAGGCATGCAAGGATCGCCCATATCATCTCAAGGCCCCGGGTGATCCGGTAGCCGCCCATCATGCCCGGTTCCGAAAAACTATTCCCGGCGCAGTCCCCCCGGACCGGCAGGGCATGCCCGCAGGTGCAGACCTTCTTTGGGACCCCGACGATATGGGCGCCCATCGGCCCGTAGAAGTCGCGACTGATACAGGGCGTCCCGCAGGACGGGCAGACCGTGTCCAGGTACCGGGTCCCCGGCGAGTTCAAGAGGTAGACCCACGGGAGGATCCCCCGGAGCAGGTCGCACAGGCGCTCGCTCTCGTAGATTGTCGGCTCGTCCGGCAGGAACGCGTCGCCAAACGGAACAAACCGCATCACCTGCAGCGGGATATCCGGCGAGATGGCGGAGATGCGCCGGGCGGCTGCAAGCACTTCCTCGTCTCCCCCGTGGCGGTACACGCAGGAGACCTCAAGATGCACCCCGGCCCGGAAGAGCCGTTCGATGGTCCGGAAGACCGCGCCGGCATTTTGTGCGCCACAGGCCCGGTAACATTCATCACCGGCACCCTTGAGGCCGATGTTGGCAAAATCGATGGCCCGACCCAGGATCTCTGCCGACTCTTCTGTCAGGTAGCCGTTAGTCGAGCACCCGACGAGCAGCCCCTGGTGTTTCGCCGCTTCTGCCAGCCTGCAGAACGTGGGGAATGAGACGATGGGATCGTTCAGGGCAAAGGATACACCGATGCAATCCTCTGCCAGCGCCCTCCTGATGACCTCTTCGGTCCCTATCGCCGACCCGGACCGAGCGAGGGACTCGGCATGCTGTACGAGGATCTCCGAGACGCAGCCGCCGCAGCGGAAATTGCAGCCCGCGGTGCAGACCTGCAAAAATTTTGTGTCCGGGTAAAAATGGAGCATCGGCTGGGTCTCAATGGCAACCGGGAAGGCTGCAAGGAACGTGCCGGGGAAGCGTTCCACGACACCGGTACTGCCACAGGTGTACATCCCGCACCGGCCGGTCCCCCCCTGCGGGATGGTGCACCCGATCGCGCAGACGGGACAGCGCATGCCGTTCATTTCCGCATCACGACCCAGAACCCACTGTCGTCCCGGCGTATCTCCGCATCGGTAATACACGCTTCATTGAGGGCCTGCCGGATCTCCGCATCTTTCGTCCGGCCCATGTTTTGCATCATCATCTCTTCCCACGAGGGATCCGACTCTCGCATCGTTGCAATGATGGCGGCTTTCAGTTCCGGGCTGCCAAACCCCCCGCCGACAAAACTCCTGCCACCGGGCTTCAGGACCCGGTAGATCTCACGGAAGGCTTTCGCCGGAGACTCCCAGAAGAAGATGGAGCCCCTGCTCATGACCAGGTCGGCCGAGCAGTCCGCGTACGGGAGAGCATGCACGTCACCCTGCACCGTCCGTATCCGCCCGCTCATTCCGGCGTTTTGGATGTTCTTTCTGGCACATGCCAGCATCTCCGTCGAGGTGTCCAGTGCGTCTATCCTGAACCCGGAGACTGCGGCAAGGGCGAGGGCCAGGTGGCCCGGGCCGCACCCGGCATCAATACAGAACCCGCGGTCGAACCCGCAGCAGGCAACGGCCTGCCGGGCGATCACGGGATAAACTGGGAGGAAGATGGTCCGGGCAATCTCGTTGAACTCCGCTGCGGACCTCTCAGCCCGATGCCCCTTTTTCACGATCTGAATTCCCATATGGATCCCGCGGTATCACCGGAGCGACGGATCGAGCAGGCTGTTCACTTCCTCGTCCGTGAGATCGTAGTGGTAGAACTTCATGTAGAACTCTTTCGTGAGAGCCGGCATGTCAAGGTCGCTGAACCGGTCCGGGTACAGGACCTTTGCCGTCCACGGGATGCCGATGATCCGGTTGACGCCGGGCGGGCGGTCGAACCAGGTGAAGGGTGACTGCGGCACGAGATACACGCGGTGGTTCTTCACGGCAGGGATGGGCTGCCAGAGCGAGTCATTGTAGATGGACTTGAAAAAGCCCGTATCCCCGGCGATGATGACCTCTGGGTTCCATTTCGTGACCTGCTCCATCGAGACCGGCGTCATGCCCATGCCGGGCGTGATCGCACAATCAGCGACATTGACTCCCCCGGCAAGTTCGATCAGCTCCGCGTGCATGGAACCCTGCGGGTCGGTCTGGAGTCCCTTCGGGCCCTCGGCATAGTAGACCCGGACTTTACTCCCCTGCGGGATATCGGCAACTCCCGCTTTCACTTTCGAGAGCACCCGGTTGTAATATTCCGACAGGGACGCTGCCTGTGTCTCTGCACCCAGCAGGTCGCCGAGGAACCGGATCGAGTTGTCGTACTGGGTAGCGTTCCGGGCATCAAGGACACCGACATTCGGGATTATGCCAAACTTTTTCTGGCGTTCCTCGACCGTTGCCCGGAAATCCCCCACGCCCACATCGCCGTCAAGGATGATGTCGGGATTCATTGAAACGAATGTTTCAAAATTTCCTGTCTGTTTGCCAAACCATCCGCCGATATTCGGGAGGGCCCGGTATTGCGCCGGCATGTACACGTTCCCGTTCTGTTTGTTGGGATCGAAGTTGACGCCGATGAGTTTGTCCGGCGCCAGCACGTACACCGCGATCGTTGTCGGCGGCGCCGTGCTGAGCACGCGGTTGACCGGCTGCGGGACAGTAATACTCCGGCCCAGCATGTCCGTGAGGGTCTTCGTTGACTTCTGTTCCGGAGTAACACCGGGCTGTGCGGATGATGTGCAGCCGGCGATCAGTGCTGCGGAAAGGAGGAGGACGATACTGATCGCCGCGAAAAGGACTGTGATCTTTCTGGTCATGTGACACCTGCAGGTGCGCCTTCGGATATGCCGTGATGAGGAAGGAATTGGCCCCAAGAGCAGGGATCGTCCAGGCGTTGCACTATCCACAACGACCCGGATGAAAATAAACATTTTTGTTTGATTTTTGTACAAAATCAATTATTTATAATTAACAACGAGCAGCGATGCTAGACCCGGGGGGTTGGCGGATACCGTTGTCAGGGAAGGGGAGGTTACGCGGACTGACATTCCGGCCGCTCCGGGTTCCGGCACCGGCACTGCCCGGACTTGTGGGGTACGCAGATATGCCGGGCAGCGTCGCGGCTGTATGTGATTGAGACATCCACCCCGTACGTCTCCCGCAGGTTCTCCTCCGTGATGACCTCCTCGGCAAGGCCGTATGCCATGAACGAGCCGTGCTGCATGATGGCGACATTGTCGGAGGAGAGGAACGCATGGTCCGGGAAATGGGAGCTCATGATGACCGAGAGCCCGTCTCGGGCGAGCCGGTCAATAATCCCGAGCACCCGGATCTGGTTGCCGAAGTCCAGGTGCGATGTGGGCTCGTCAAGGAGGAGGACCTCCGGTTCCTGTGCCAGCGCCCGGGCGATCATGGCAAGCTGGTACTCCCCGCCGCTGATCTCGTTCACCGGCTTGCCAGCAATCTTCCCGATTCCGACAATCTCGATCACCGCATCGGCAACCTCGTAATCGGCTTTCGCCGGGGTGGCAAAGAGCCCGAGGTGGGGGGCGCGACCCATCAGCACGAACTCCCGGACCGGGAACGGGAAGGTGATTTCGTGGGCCTGCGGCACGTACCCGATCACCCGCGCCACGTCGCGGTAGGGGAGGGAGCCAATGTCCCTCCCGTGCAGCCGGATCGAACCTGCGCAGAGCGGGTAGAGGCTGGCAAGGCACCGGATCAGCGTGGATTTGCCAATCCCGTTGGGGCCGAGGATGCAGAGCACCTCCTCGGTATCAAGAGAGAACGAGACATTGGCAAAGACCATCCGGGCCGGGTTGTACCGGAACCCTGCCTCCCTGACATCGAGGATCATATCCATCCCACCGATTTCCGGGAGAGGAGGTATGCAAAGAACGGCGCCCCGACGATGGCGGTGAGGATCCCGAGCGGGATCTCCGCGCTCGTGAGCATCCGGGAAAGGTCATCGATCACCAGCATGTAGCACGCCCCGAGGAGCAGGCAGACCGGCAAAAGGCGCGTGTAGTCAGGGCCGACGAGCATCCGGGAGAGGTGCGGGACAACAAGGCCGACCCAGCCGATGATCCCGGCAATGCAGACCGCGGACGCGGTGATCAGGGTCGAGCAGAGGATGATGACCTGCCCCATCCGTTTCGTGTCGATGCCGAGTGCCCGGGCCTCATCGTCGCCAACTGCAAGGAGGTTGATCCGCCAGCGGATGAGGAGGAGCACAGCAGTGGCGATGAGGAAGAGGGGGGCGACCATCACGATGTCGGAGTACCGGACAGCGGCGAGGCTCCCCATCAGCCAGAAGGTGATGGCCGGCAGTTTCTCGTACGGGTCTGCAACGTACTTGGTGAGCGAGATGAGCGCCGTGAAGAACGCGGAGACGATGATGCCGGAGAGCACGAGGATGAGGGTCGGGGTTGTCCGGTAAAACCGGCTGAGCAGGTACGTGACCGTGACCGCGAGGATCCCAAAGCCGAATGCCGAGACCTGGATCATCGCCATGTTCCACGACAGGAGGATCGCAAGGGCTGCACCGAAGCCGGCGCCCGATGCCACCCCGAGGATGTCCGGGGAGACGAGCGGGTTCTTGAAGAGACCCTGGTATGCTGCACCGGCAACGGAAAGCCCGGCGCCGACCAACACTGCTGCAATCACGCGGGGGAGCCGGATCTGGTAGATCACGTTCTCCTCTGCCGCCGTCCAGTCCGGGGAAATATGGACGATATGTTCCGGCATGAGGTTGACGACCGGGGCGGCAAGAAGCCGGACAACATGGTACGGGTCAACATCGTACCGCCCGATGAAGAGCGAGGCGATGAAGAGGCAGGGGAGGAGGCAGTACACGAGCGCCATCGCAACTGCACGGACAGGACGGGTCCTGATTTCGGATGCCGCGGTGCCGGTGATGGTGACGGTTTTGGTGCTTCCCTGTATTGCCCCGGTCATGATACTCCCTTACGCAGAGGTGGTAACCCGAACGTCAGCATGAAGCAGCATCATGGACGTGCAGGCAAGGAGGGTCGCGACACTTACCGGCCACATCAGGTTCTCCGGGCAGATGCCGGTGCCGAAGAGGAGGACCACAAGGGCGATTGCACCGGCAGTCATGAGATGGAACCTGCGGATCCGCAGGTCTTCCCGGTTGCAGGGCCGGATGCTGCCGGCAATCCGGCAGCTCTCGTCAAACGGGTACATGATACAGAGCCCTTTCATGGTGCAGACATCCTCAAGGAAATGGAAGACCAGCCCGATGAGGATCCCCGCCGAGAGGATGCGCAGGATATGCACTGCCAGACCCGGGGGGCCAAGCGCAATGGCAAGGACATTGAGCAGGGTGATGACCACGGCGAGGTACAGGAGTCCGGGGACCGAGTGGGTGAGCCGCTTGTCGTCCGCCTCCGGCCGGAAGCCGAGGAACAATGCACAAAGCGTGATGTACACCTGCAGCAGGGTCTTTTTGAAGACCTGGACAAGGGGCCAGACAACGGACAGCAGGGAGAGGTCCTTTGGTCTCTTCATCTGGATATCCGGGATGACCGCACCAATGCCGGTCCCGATGACGAGGACCGCCAGCATGAACGGGTTATCCAGCACAAACGGAAGGTACATGAGGAGCGTACTGCCGCAGGCGAGACTGATGTGATGCCGGGTTATCATGATCGCTTTCCCAGGTTTTCCCGTATTACCAGATGATGAGGACCATTGCGGTGCCACTGACCGCAAGGATTCCCGCGACAAGAACTACCATACCTTTCACCGTGTCGCTCATGGGTGTATGAGTCCCGCAGGATCAGGCAGGGACGCCCTCCTTGTGCGGGTAACGGGCCGCATTCTTCTTCTTCGACAGCCAGGTCAGCTTCCCGCCAGTGAAACCAAACGATGTCATCGTCAGAACCCGGATCTCACGGGGGAGACCGGATACATCCGCACCCTGCGGCACAAGGAGGAAGAGCCCTTTGAACCCGGTCCTTTCGCGGGGAATGGACTCAAGCGCCGCGATCTGCTCCGCTGATGGTTCATTGTCAAGGGAGACCGAGAGGCAGGCGGACTGGTATTGGAAACCGGCATTCCGCGAGACATGGTAGGCGGGACAAGAATTCCCGTTGAGAGCGATCTCCTCCCAGCGCCAGCCATCACATTCGGGAAAGAGTGCATGGAGGTCCCGGTGCGCAAACGTCTGCATGATATCGTGTGCCGAACCCATAGTATATCACCATCTGGTTTGTTGCTCACCTATTAAAGTTATGCTAAAATAATTAATTTTTAACAAAATAAACATAAATTAATTAACAATGAGATCCCCACAGGTATTACCCAACCAATTTTCAGAGAGACAGGAATGACCACACGTACAGAAGGCACATGGCGGGAGCAGTGGCGGCAGCTGAAACTGGCGCACTGTTCCATTCCCAATTACGGGACATCGAAGCAGTTCTGGGAGAACAAAAAGAATGTCCAGACCGTGTACATGAAAGGACGGGAGAAGAACAAGCACCAGACCGAAGCACGGCTCGCGGCGATGGCGATCCCGGACGGTTCACGGGTCCTTGACATCAGCGCCGGGCCGGGCACGTTCGCCATACCGCTGGCGGCCCGGGGATGCTCCGTAACAGTGGTCGAGCCATCACCCGTTATGCGGGATGCGCTGGCAGAGCGGATCGCACGCGAGAACATCGCCGGCATCACCGTCATGCCGAAACGCTGGGAGGACGTGACCACCGGGGATCTCGGGGAGCCGTACGATGTTGTCATCGCGTCCTACTCCCTCACGATGATGGATATCGGCGAGGCGGTCGAGCGGATGCATGCCTGCTGCCGGGGAACCGTCCACCTCTTCTGGTTCCTCACAACACCGGCATGGGCCAGAGTGAACAGGGATCTCTGGCCGCTGCTGCACGGGGGCGGGTTTCCCGGGGAACCGACCGCCGACTGGCTCTGGCAGGTGCTTGTCGAGATGGGCATCTACGCGAACCTTGCGGTTGAGTCCAAGTCCCCCGCATCGCAGTTTGCCACGTTCGATGAAGCGGCCGCAGAGTTCATGCAGCGGCTGAACTGCACGACGCCGGCCCACGAGGAGACCGTGCGGAATTACCTCCACGCAGCCCTGCGGCGCAATGGCGACGGCTTCACTCTGGGGGATGAGACGCTCGGGGCCCATATCTGGTGGGAGACAACCGGCCGGAAGAGACACTAACGAAACTCAGGCGATTACACCAACAAGAGGAAAACAACGGAGGAAGACCCCATGAGCGACTATGATATCCTTTTTGAAAAAGCAAAGAAATTCCACGGTCATGTATGCGCCGGCATTGTGCTGGGAACACGGCTGACGATGGCAGGACTCCGGGAGCTGGGGATGAATCCCCATGAACCGCAGAGGAACCTGATCGTGTACATGGAGATCGACCGGTGCGGTACCGATGCCGTCCAGGCGATCACGGGCTGCTCGCTCGGCCACCGCTCGATGAAGTTCCGGGACTATGGCAGGTTCGCGGCAACCTTTGTCGACCTTGAGACAAGAAAGGCGGTCCGGGTTGCAGTGAACGAGAAGAACCGGGCAGCGCACGACCAGCTCCCGCAGGCGGAGATGCTGAAAGCCCTTGCAACTGCTCCTGAAGACGAGATCCTGAAGATCGAGCGGGTCACGGTCGATATCCCGGACGACGATATCCCGGGGTTTCCCAAGGGGAAGGCCGTGTGCAGCATCTGCGGCGAGCGGGTGATGGACAACCGGCACAGCATGGTGAACGGAAAGCCGGTCTGCCGGGCCTGCCGGGACGGCGCATATTATACGGTGCTGCAGCCGTAACGTATCTCCATCCATGCCCGATCCCTTCGACAACCCCGTCGCCCCGTACCCCGGCTGGCAGCGGCAGCTCTACCGGCTCCCCCGCCCGGTGACCCGGGACGACATCCTTGCGTTCCTCGGGAACGAGGAGTGCATTGTCCGCGAGACGGACGGCGGGAAGCGGGTGGTCATCCAGAAGTACGGCGTTGCCGAGATCAACCTCCGCATCGGCGTCAGCGCTGCCGAGGTCTGGTTTGCGCCGGACACGGGCGGGTACCCGGCCGAGTACGTGGACGCACTGCTGGGGACGCGGTTCTGAACCGTGTGCCCGGAACCCGCCCGGCCATGGGGTGACCCCCCCTCCACTTTTTTTCAGAATCGTTCCTACCCCCCTGCCATGGTGGCGGGGGGGTCGGCCGGGGACCCCCTCCCCCCTTGTGCCCGTACGACCCCCCCCACTCAATTTCGGGTAGCAGGCCGGTTCCAGGGTTTACGCCGGAAAGTCCACTGGAAGCACAGGGCCGGCGCGTGGGAAAACAGGTGCCTTACTCAATTCCGGGGAGGGGGGTCACCCGGGGACCCCCCCACCCACTTTGGAAAAAACCGGTTGGACCCCCCTGGCGATGGGGAGGGGGGGTTGGCGCACGATCACTTTCACATCGCGTTCACAATTAATCTATAATATCCGCAAAATATATGAAAGACAGAACAAGTACTCTATAAACTGAACAGGAAAACGGGTGCAGAACATGACAATCCAGTTGACCGATGGGGAAATCCGGTCATTGATTAATGAAATAAAAAACCTTCCCGAGGATTTCTCCTCCCGGATCAAGCTCAGGCCCAAGCGGGGACATAAAGAATACGAGTACCGGATTGTCGGGGCGCAAGGTCATGCCTTCCTCCTGAAGTTCCGCCAGAATGAGAGGAATGCGCTTGATTTCTCCGTTATCCTCCTGTATGTTCCGGAAGAGTCGAACCAGCCCTTCCGTCTCCGCAGGTGCAATGGAAAAAGTCATGAACATACCAATAAAATCGAGGGGAATTCCTTCTATGATTTCCATATCCATACCGCAACGGAACGATACCAGCAAATGGGACTTCATGAAGATGCATATGCGGAACCAACCGACCGGTATGCAAATTTCACCGGTGCGACCGAGTGCATACTGAAAGACTGTGGGTTTACCCTCTCCACCAGGAATAAGAGCCTGACCCAGTGGGGGATGAACTGATGCCGGCAGAAGCAGCGATAACCAAAGCATTCAGGCAGACGGTGTGCGAACAGGTCCGCATCGAAGCCGAGGGCACGAACCGTTTCCGCGTCTTTACCCCCTTCATGTTCAATGACGGCGATCACCTGTCAATTGTCCTGAAAAAGGAGAAAACCCAGTGGGTGCTTTCCGATGAAGGACATACCCTGATGCATCTCACCTATGATCTGGACGAGAAGGATCTCCGCGGTGGCGGGAGGCAGAAGATCATCGCCAACACCCTTTCGGCATATTCCGTTGAGGAAGAGGGAGGGGAGCTGCTCATTATGATCCGGGATAGCCGGTATGGCGATGCGCTTTACAGCTTTATCCAGGCACTCCTCCGGATCTCGGATGTTTCATACCTGTCACGGGAGAGCGTGCGGACAACGTTCTTTGAGGACGTGAAGAGTTTCCTTGCCGAGCATATCCCGGAAAAGAAGGTAACAATGAACTGGTCGGAACCGACCCACGATCCCGATGGGAATTACCCGGTGGATTTTGTCATTTCAGGAAAAACCGGCCCGATCTTCATCTTTGCCATGTCGAACAACGACCGGGTCAAGGAGGCGATGATCAACCTCCTGACCTTCGAGAAGTGGGGCCTGAAGTTCAAATCGATCGGCATCTTCGAGAACCAGGAGGAGATCAACCGCAAGACCCTTGCCAAGTTCTCGGATGTGTGCGGGAAGCAGTTCTCCAGTTTCCCGGTGAACCGCGACCGTATCCTGAAATATATTCAGGAGACGGCGGGGATGGCGGAAGCGTGAGGTCTTCTCACGCTTTCCCTTCTACTATTTTGATCTCCTCTTCGGTCAGCCCGTACAGCTCGTACACCAGCGCATCGATCGCCGCATCCGTTGCCTCGATCTGCCGCTGGAGCAGCGTCTTCTCGTGATCTACACGGGCGTCCTGAACTTTCTTGTTGAGGTCGAGCATCTGCGTGACGAGAGCAACCATGCGGTCGTGCCGGACCTTGTCAGCGGGGTCGGAGAAGTTAATAGTGCGGATGGGGATTCGCCCTAAGTACTTGAAAATGAGTTGATATCCATTTTGGATTTGAGTACAATAATTCGATATCAATTTCCACCCTAATTTTGAATTGAATATTCCAAGTAAATAGAGATCATTTGTTGGAATAATCCAAACCGCATTATTTGGATAAAATGCTCCTTCCCTATCAAAAGTGAATGCAGGTTTCACTTGAAAGACAAGATATACGATTTTCGGTTTCTCAAATTCGTTGTAATAATCAATTGAGTCTTGAATTTCATACCAAGAGTAATTCCCGGGTTTTCTTCCGGCCCATTCTCCTTCCCATTTTTCAGGTTTCGGCATTAATCGATTTTTAAATTGTTTCAAGTACTTTTCTATTGCTGGATACTCTTTGATGTTAATACCCCTTTTTGTAAAAATTACATATTTTCCTGAAGGAAGCTCTTGATATCGCTGAACATCTCGTCCGGCAATATAGGGTTTAATAATCTCCGAACTTTTTTGATCTTCTTTAATAATCCTATCTCTTGTGTCTTGATCTATTACAAAAGCCTCATTATAACCCGTTACAATTCCTCGATAGATTGTACCGTCAACATACTTTTCAAGGGACGACCCTATAGCTTGAACTTTCTTGAGCAATTTTTCTGTGCCTTCATTGCCAAGCGTCCATCCCTCATCAGACAATGATTTCGGATCAATAGGATGCCAATTCGATATTACATATTCATCCAGACTGGGGAAGTCGAGCGCGTTGACTTTCGATGCACAGAACTCCCGAACCGGCTTATCATTCGATACGCGGATAATGCATGGATACGTTGTCGCAGTTTTAAAAACCGGCAAATCCCCAAAATCCACAATCTCCTCGATCTGTTTTGTTAGCAGATATCTTCTCAATGGCTTGCCATAATTTGCCCGCATCCATTTGTTTGCAACGATAAATGAGAACAATCCTTTCAGCCGAAGAAGCGAGATCCCTTTCTCAAAAAAATACGTGTAGAGATCAGCTGTCCCCTGATACACCGCATAATGTGTCTCGAAATATTTCTTCTGCTCCTTCAGCCCCTCCTGCCTTACATACGGCGGGTTCCCGATCACCGCATCGAACCCGCCAGCCTTCATCACATCGGAAAACTCCCGGTCCCAGTCGAAGGGATTGATCCGCTTCACTTCCTCCATCGGCATATCCGGTGTGACAATATCCATCCCGATTAAGGAGTTCCCGCACTTGATGTTCTCGTGCAGGGAGGGGAGGGCACGCTCGGCAAAGAGCTTCATCTGCTTCTCGATGTTCTCCTCGTTCTCCTCTTCGAGCACCTTGAGGAGGAGGGAGAGCTTGGTCACCTCGACGGCCTGCGTGTCGATGTCCACACCGAAGATGTTGTTGAGGAGGATACGCTTCTTCTCGGCCGTGGTCAGGCGCCAGTCGCTCCGCGTCCGGGTGGCATCGCCGCTCGTCCCGGCCTTGTACACCGGCAGCTCGACCTGTGCAAGGTGCTTCTTCCCCCGTGGTGTCTGTTCGGGCAGGAGTGCCAGGACCGCAGGATCGGTCACGGACTTCTTGTCGATATATACCGGGACAAGGTTCTCGATGTACCAGTCCCGGTGTTTGTCGAGAAGGAACTGGTACGCCCCGATCAGGAATGAGCCTGAGCCGCAGGCGGGATCCAGGATCCGGAGTTTCGACCAGTCCCGGGGGGTTTTGCCTTCCAGCAGTTCCCCGACCGTGTGCTTCACGATGTATTCCACGATGTACTGCGGCGTGTAAAAGACCCCGCCGGCCTTCTTAACCTCCGGCTTGTACTCCACCTTTGCCTGGTGGCCCTCCGTGAGCCGGATCACCTTGCCGAGGAACTGCTCGTACACGTGCCCGAGGATCGCCGGGGGGATGACCGAGAAGAGATATGGCGTCTCAGGATAGTAGAGCCGCTTGATGATCCCCTTCAGCACCTTGTCGTCCACGCTCACCGAGAGCGAAAGCGTATCGGGCATCTCGTCCCGGTCCTGCTCCTTCTCGAAATGGAAGAGGCCGGAGTTGTACTTCGCGTCCGCGTGCCGGAAGAGCTCGCAGAGCCGGGCATAGACATGCTCACCTTCCAGCAGTTTGTGGAGCGTGGTGTACTCCTCGATCCCGCGATCCTCGCAGATCCGGAGGAAGAGGAGCCGGTCGATGGTCCGCTGAACGACCGTGTTCAGTTCTTCAACAGAGAGTTTCTCATTGCGCAGGGCGATGTTCTTTGCCAGCGCGTCCCGCCACGACTCGATCTCGGTCAGGATATCGTCGTCAACCGTTGCAGTCCCTTTCTTACCCTTTGTCGAGGCAGCATACTTGTCAAAGGATCCTTTCAGGATGGCATCCTGCGAAAAGACAGAAACGAGATACTCCCACTTCTCCGGGAGTTCCTTATACGTAAAAAACTCAATCCGGCCCTTTGCAGCATTATCCCCGTTTGCCGGTTTTATCGTACAGTCATAGATTGCCCACTCCTCGAAGTTGGTCAGGATGGAGAGTGGCAGCTTCGCGTTCCATGCGTACCAGCGCAACTGGAGCGCCGCATCCGCGTCATCCTTGATCTTCACCGATGGCTTCTTGGTCTCGACAATAAACTTCCGCACGCCCCCGATTCGGAAGGTATAATCGAAGAAGTACGTTGTCCCGCGGATCCGGACCGGCTCCTCGTGCATCACCTCGCGGTAGGCTTCCGAATGTCCCTTGTCGTTATTGACATCCCATCCAAGGATACGAAAGAACGGATCGGTGAAGTCCTGGCGGAGCTGGGCTTCGTTGTAATCGCTTCCTTTGGTATTGAGGTATGCTGCGCGGTGGAACGAGTACCGTTCAACAAGGGGCTGGATCGGGAGGGGTGCTGCCATTACCAGTGTGTCGTGCTTATCCCCGTTAAATATATTGAATTATTATTCCGCGGGAAACCCCCCGACCAATTAGCATATATACTATTATATCCTCCGCTGTACATTCACATGAGCAGTATTCAAACTGTTAAAATATTTCGGGCCCGCAAAGCCGGGTACACACAAATCCCCGGGGCGGATCGTGCCGTCGGGCACATCCTCCTCGCGGAGCTGCTCATCGTGATGTTCGGACTGTTGGTGGATGTGCGGTTCGAAGGCCAGAAACGCACGACTGCCGGCCCGGGGGATACCGTGGAGCGCCCCCGTACCGTTGGTATCATGCCGCTCCCTGCAAAAAGCGGGATGCCTGTTGCACACACAGGCCTCCCGTAATCGTGCAGCCACGGCCTCATCTGTGATCGTATCACTCATGAGGCAACCGGCTCACGGAATGGCAGAAACGGGCTGACATACTCTCAGACCTTGAATTACCAGAGCGGAGCGGATGCTCCGCAAAAGCCCAAAACAACAACAATCCAGCGATACCATGACCGAGAAGATCTCAGGAACCAGGACAGCTGACCGCGGCAGCACCCGGTCAGCCACAACCAAAGGAACGGATGCGAACACTGCACCCGGCGCAGGAACGAGCCGGGATAGTGCAAAGACCGGGCCGGTAACCAGGACGGCACCGGAGATGGAGGCCGCGGATGCAATGGTGGTCCTCCATGAGCTGGGGGACGAAGGGACGCCGGGGGATGTGGACGAGTATCTCCGCAACCGCGGGGTAGTCCACAGCGCCATGCGGCTCCTAGAAGAGTGGAAGTTCATGCCCGCCCGGATCACCAGCTCGAAGGTGCCCGTGGATATCATCGCGCTCCGCCGGGACATGGCCCTCCTCATCCAGGTCATCTCATCCAAGAAGCCGATACCGGATGCAAAGACACTTGTCCGGCACTATGCCAAGAAGATCGATGCCCTCCGCAGGATGGGGACGACCGCACAGTTCCGGAAAGTCCTCATGGCCTACTCGAAGCTCTGCGGCTGGAAATACTACGATGTCCTGCCAGGCGGTCTGATACCCGCATGGGACCTGCCGGCAGTGGCGGAAGCCTGAATCTCCCCTCTTTTTTGCCCGGCACCATTTCCGCATCGACCGCGTGCCCGGATTCGCCGTTCCGTTCCGCAAATTGCCTCTTTTGACACCCCGGGATTTATCCGTTATATCCATGAGTTCCATGGTGTTTGTCAAACGGCCCGATGACCCGGTGCGGCCCGGAGGGTTGCACCGGCCCCGGGAGGAGGGCGCTCTCCTCCCGGAGAGAACGGCGGGTCCCTGCAGGAACCGGGGGAGGCGGGGCCGAACCCGGCTGCAGGATCCCGCCGCAGGGAGTCCAAAGGACCCGTACAACAAGGAGATGAAACAGAAATGGCAGACTTTACCGAGAACTCAGCCGTGAAGAGCGCTGTCCGGAAGCTCGCATTACCGATTGCGGACATCACAGCGTTCAACACGATCGTACAGCAGGTGATCACCAGCAACCCGTGGGGCTGCATATCCTACATGAGCGGGGGCACAAACCACCCGCCCGTGGAGAAGACCAAGGAGTCGTACACCGCACGGTTCCTGTACCAGAACATCGACGCAAAGACCATCGGCAGGTCGTCCGAGAGTTACAACTCGATCACCGGCTACAACGACGGCATCGCAGCAGTCCTTGCCAATGCCGCCAACACCGCAGCCCACGGGGGATCCCCCGTCCACGCCATGGATGCCGACAACTTCACGGCAACCCTGAAATGCCACGACCCGAACGGGGAACTGTTCTACGTGAACTTCTCCCGCCAGCAGGTGACCATCTCGTCCTATACGGATGACGCCATCCGCACAAAGGTCGAGACGTGGGCCGACGGGGTTTCAGCCCTGGCGTGACGGAGGAACACTCCCTATTTTTTTGAGAAGACCGGAGTCCATCATGGAAACCGAGACCCTCACCATCATCCTCGGCACGGTCCTCCCGCTCTACCCGATCCTGCTCGTCATCCACCAGCGGATCGGGATGTATGACGAGATCGTCGAGGAGTTCAAGGAACTGAGAGATGAACACGAACGAATGAAGGAGGCATATCATGGAACGTGAAACAACCCCGGTCGCGACCGTGACCGGGCTCTACCGCGGGACCTTTGGCGGCCTTGAGCCGCTGACGAAAGACACCCCGCTGACACCGGACGAAGTCCGGCGCAACCCCATCTTCTACGAGCTGGAACTGGACCCGGATCTGGAAGATGCAGACCTGATCATCGATCTCGTTTACGACAACCTGACGCCCCTGAACCTGCAGGACCTGGAGCGGGGCACCGACATCCCTCGGGGCATGCGGTTCTGGCCGGACTGGTTCGAGATCCCGCATTACCGCGAGATGCGGGGCGCTGACGGCCGGCGCGTGTACCCCCGCTCGCCGGGCATCCACACGGTCCGGATCCGGACCGCCAAGCGGAAGATCGGCCAGCGGGGCCTTGCCCGGGACTTCGGGCCGGCCAACCGGGGCTACACGAGCCCGGTGTTTGAGTTTGTCATCGCGGCGGGAGAGGCAGATGAGTAAGGGAGATGGTCCGTCAGGACCTGAACCTGGAGAAGAACGCAATTCTCCGGACATCCCCCCGCTCAGGGCATTCTGCTGGGGGGTGCTGTACACCCTGGGGCTGTTCGAACCGGGGGACCTGGCCGGTGAAGAACGGCTGGACTGCGGGCAGGAGAAGGCATGGTTCGGCTTCGGCGAGGTCGTCATGGCCGGCATCCTCGCCCTCACCATCACGGTACCGGCAGCGATCTGGTTTGCTGCCCGGGCAGGCCCGGCCGCAGCGGTCACCGGCGCTGCTGTCCTCTTCCTCCCGCTCTTTGTCTTCCTGCCCAGGCTAATCCGGCGGGCAATGGATACCGACACCGATGCGGTCCTTGCACTGTTCGGGAAGAACGAGCAGATCAGAAACGTGTTCTGGGCCCTGTTTACCGTACTCGCCGGCCTCGTGCTCGCCCAGGTAGTTGACCCGGAGATTGCCCGGCAGATTGTCGGGATACTCTTGGGAACCGGGGGATGACCCCGCCTTTTTTTACTCCTGGCCTGTCTGGACCGGCCGGCGCCCGGCCGGAATATGATTTTTAGAAATCGCGGTATGCCTGTTTCCTGTGTTCGATCTCAAGAACATGAATAATCAGGAGGTCATCATGGATTGAGAGCAGTGCACGGACATCCCTCCTGACACGGAATGAATACACCGGATGATCCGGGTTTGACGCCTTCATTTTTTTGATGAACCGGTACGGGTCTTCCCGTATCTGGTGAATCGCACTGACAACTTTCCCCGCAACCTCCCGGGGTAATTTTTCCAGATCCCGGTCTGCCCGATGGGTGTACTTCACTCTGTACGGGCTCATTCAGCACCGTATTTCTTCAGGATTTCCTCTTCAGGGATCAGGTTTCCTGCTTTGATATCATTGAGACCCTCTTCCAGACCCCGGATAGCATCAGCACTGAGCGGCTCATCGTCAACAGCAAGATTCACCAGGCGTTCAATAACGTCATTGTACGATTCTTTCGGGTGACGTTTCAGGGTGTTCAGCTGGGTTTTGAGATCTTCACGGATGTAAATGGAACTAGCAGCCTGCATAGTAAGACCTATAGGTGACCATAGGTATTAAATCAGATCCTTTGGGATAACCCTCGGCAAAGGTACGGGGAGTACCATCCCCTGCCGGGTTACATGCACTCCCCGGCCCGTCTTCCCGGTTCGCCGGTGTCCCGCACTTGTGCGTCCGGCCTGCGCCCGGCCCCGGAGGTGCTTTTCACAAATGACTGCCCGGTCGCGGAGTGGCAGGGCTGTGCATACGTCCACCGGAACCGGATGGTGAGATGACGGGTGCGGTGCCCCGCATTCCCTTTTTTTAAAAGAGAGAGAGATTAATCGACCCCGACCATCACTTCGGAGGCCTTGACAACTGCGTAGACCTTCGACCCCTCCTTCAGCTTCATCGATTCTGCTGAGGTGGTAGTGATGGAAGAGACCATCTCGTGGCCGCCGCCAATGGAGATCACGACTTCGGTGCTCACGGGCCCCTTCCTGATGGACTTGACGGTGCCCGGAATCTGGTTGCGTGCACTAATCTTCATAGGTATCACCGGATGAAAATGCCCCGCCCACCTTTTTAATGTTCAGGAATAAAAAGGGGACGGCGTTCCCATCAGGGAACGTTACCTTGTGTGGTGTGATAGACGCGATATGTCTGGTGTGTGCATGTGTCCTCTGGCGCGTACTCCGAGGGACGATACCTATGTTGGACCCGGTTCATTATAATGTTTTTCATTTAACATTTTACTTTTGTTAAATAGTAATTATTAACAAATTGCGGTAAACCGCCGGTAACAGGGCAGATATCATTTCGCGTTCCAGCGCTCCGCAGGATAGCGACATCGATCATCTTCGGTATGTCAATTATTTTTAATTTACTTTCTGATTAATTAAACAAAATTCTTAAATTATCCTGCCAATTGGTAGAGGACAGGATTTGTTATCAATGAGTATAAAGACCACCAGATTCATCCTCATCGGCATCGTCACGGGACTCCTCCTCATCTCGGCACTCTTTGCCGGGTGCACCGGGACTTCATCGCAGCCCCCGGCAACACCGGCCCAGCCCGCTGCGCCGGTCTCAACCGCGGCAGCCGCTGAACCTGCAGCACCCGCACCGGCAGAGATAACGGCCCCGGCACCCGCTGCCACAACCGCGACCGCACCGGCTGCAGCCACCACACCCAGGCCGGAGTACCAGTACTCCGAAGGCAACGTTATCGCCTACACCGCCGCATCCCTCAAGGGCGCCTCGCCGGCCCTTGCCGCAGGATATGCAAAAATGTACCCCGGCCATTCCGTTGTCTTCAACCTTGACGGCACGCAGGCGTTAAAGACACAGGTCGAGAACGGGGCGTATTCCGATGTCTTCATCTCGGCAAGCAACACCTACACAAACGACCTGAAGAAGGGCGGGTACTTTGTTGACGGCACCGTCAAGACGCTGGCAACCAACTATGTCATCGTCATCCTGCCCGCGTCCAACCCCGCGAAGATCACGGATCTCTCTGACCTGGCAAAGCCCGGCGTGAAGATCGCCCGTGCCGCAAAGACCGTCCCGGTAGGGACCGCAACCAACAGCGCCATTGCGAACCTGGCAAAGTCCACGTACGGGAATGACTGGAGCACCGGAGTCGACACCAACACGGTCACGTACGAGACCTCCGAACCGGGCGTTGCCACGAAGGTCGCGCTCGGCGAGGTCGATGCAGGCTTTGTGTACGAGTCAACCTCCACCGCGGCAAAACCGGGGACGTATACGTCCATCAGCATCCCGAAGAAGGACAACTACCTCCAGACTTACACCATCGGCGTCCTGAAGGGATCGCAGAGCAAGGGCGCTGCAGCGGACTTCGAGACCTTCATGCTCTCCAGTGCAGGCCAGGAGATCCTCAGGGAATACGGCTTCCGGGCAGCATAGACCACCGGACTTTATTTTCCTTACCACCCATTCTTTTTGAGTACCCTGGTTTACCAGGGGCCTGATGAACATACCCGCGTTCACAACTGCGGGCAACAGTCCTGACCGGAAATGACCGACTCTCCGCTGACGAAATTCCTGGCGCGAGCCCTTGCCGGCACCGGGGCGGCAGTACTCATCCTTGCCGTCACGCTCTACCTTGTCCTGCCGATCCTTGCCCTCTTCTTCCGCACGACACCGGAGCTCTTCTTCTCCTCGCTCGGGGACCCGGAGGTTATCAGCGCCCTCACCCTGAGCCTGACCACCTCGGTCATCTCCCTTTTGATCGTCATCCTGGCCGGCACCCCGTTTGCGTACGTCCACTGCCGGAACCAGTACCCGGGCAAGGTGATCGTTGACACGATCATCGACCTCCCGCTCGTGCTGCCCCCGGCCGTTGCCGGCATGGCACTGCTCGTCCTGTACGGCAGGGCCGGGCTCATCGGCAAATACGCAAACATGTTCGGCTTCTCCATCGCGTTCACCACGCTCGCGGTCATCATGGCCCAGATCTTCGTTGCCTCGCCCTTCTATCTCCGGCAGGCAAAGTCCCTCTTCGACCAGCTCGACCCGGCCTACGAGCAGACCGCCCGCACACTCGGGGCATCCCGGGCACGCGTCTTTGCAACGGTTGTTGTCCCGCTCACGGCAGGAGGGCTCGTCTCCGGCGCGGTCATGACCTTTGGCCGGGCGCTCGGGGAGTTCGGCGCAACCATCATGTTTGCCGGCAACCTCCCCGGCGTCACGCAGACCATGCCGCTCGCCGTGTACGTGAACCTTGCCGGCGACTTCAACATCGGCCTCACCATCTCCATCCTGCTCGTCCTTATCTCGTTTGCGATCATGCTTGCGGTCCGGTACTTCGCCAAGACGGAGGTGCCGCATGCTTGATGCAACCTTCACGAGAAAGCTCCGTGACTTTGAGCTCGACCTCTCGCTGCACGTGGACGACGGCAGCGTCCTGGTCCTGATGGGGGACAATGGCGCGGGGAAGTCCACCACGCTCAGTCTCATCGCCGGGCTCATCCGGCCGGATACCGGGTCGATCCGGTTCAACGGCAGGACGTTGTTCGATGCAGCGGGGGGGATCGATGTCCCGGTCGAACAGCGCCATGTCGGGTACCTCTTCCAGCGCTCAGCGGTCTTCCCGCACATGACGGTTGCCGAGAACATCGCGTTCGGGCTGCATGCCCGGCACTGCGATCCCGCGTTCACGGAGGCCCAGGTCTCGCGGTGGATCGACCGGATGAATATCCGCCAGATCGCCGGGGTGAAAGCATCGGGGCTCTCGGGCGGGCAGAAGCAGCGGGTCGCCCTTGCCCGGGCACTCGCGACCGGGCCGTCGCTCCTCATGCTGGACGAACCCTTCTCGGGGCTCGACACGGAGAGCCGCAGGTCCGTGCGGGAGATCGTGCGGGAGTGCGTGGCCGACCTGAAGATACCCTGCATCATGGTGACGCACCGGATCACTGACGCCCGGGCAAGCGGCGACCGGCTCTGCCACATTGTCCGCGGGAGGATCGTGTGGGAAGGCAGGACCGCCGACCTGCCGGATGGAGGGGAGCCGGCCGGCATTCCTGCCCCTCGTAACGAGACCATTCCATGATTGTAAAAAAGACCAGGAGCCTCTGCCCCGTCTGCAACCGCGTCCTCGATGCGGACATAGTCGAAGAGGACGGGAAGATCTGGCTCGAGCGGGACTGTCCCGAACACGGGAAATTCCGGCACCTTGCCTGGTCCGATGCTCAGCTCTGGCACTGGTTCGACCAGTACGATGCCCATGATACCACGTTGGAAGAGGAGGCGGAGCGCCCGCCTGAGGCCGGCTGCCCGCAGTCCTGCGGCCTCTGCCAGAACCACCAGTCGCAGACGCTGCTCGCGAACATCGATCTCACCAACCGCTGCAACCTCAACTGCGACTTCTGTTTTGCGAATGCCCGGGCATGCGGGTTTGTGTACGAGCCCGCGTTCGACGAGGTTGTTGCCATGCTCCGGATGCTGCGGGAGCGAGAGCCCGTGCCGGTGCCGGCCGTCCAGTTCTCGGGAGGCGAACCCACGCTGCGGGACGACCTCGTGGAGCTCGTCCGGACTGCACGCGAACTGGGCTTTGTCCAGGTCCAGATAGCAACCAACGGCATCCGGTTTGCCAAGGACCCGGAACTTGCCCGCCGCCTCTGCGATGCCGGGCTCGGCACCGTGTACCTCCACTTCGACGGGATATCCCGGGCAACCAACCCGTGCCTGAAGACGCACCGGCAGGCGATCCGGAACCTGGCAAAGGCAGGGCATTTCGTGGTGCTCGTCCCGACCATCATCAACGGGAAGAACGACCACGAGATCGGCGGCATCATCCGGTTTGCCGCAGAGAACAATGCCGTTGTCCGCGGCATCAACTTTCAGCCGGTCGCATTCACCGGCGCTGCCGGCAACGACGACATCGTGAAGGCCCGGGTCACCATCCCCGATGTGCTGGAGAAGATCGAGCAGCAGACCGGCAGCACGATCCGCCGGGACGACTTCTACCCGGTTCCCTGCGTGCTCCCGTTCTCGGACCTTGCCGAGGCATACACCGGCCGGCCGCAGGTACGGTTCACGGCGCACCAGCACTGCGGGGCGGCAACGTACGTCTTCGTCCAGCCGGACGGCAGCATCGTCCCGGTGAACCGGATGGTGGACGTGGACGTCCTCTTTGAGTCGGTGGAGCGGATGGCAGAGACGCTGAAAAAAGGCGGCACCATCAACAAGTACGCGGCACTCTTAGAGGGCGTGCTGGGGATGCACGACTCGGTCCGGCGCGGCGAGAAGGGGAACATCACGGAGTTCTGGAAGCTGATGGGCAAGGTGCTCGTCATGCAGGACTTTGCAGCCCTCAGCGAGTTCCACCGGAACGCGCTCTTCATCGGCACGATGCACTTCATGGACCGGTACAACTACGATCTTGAGCGCGTCAGCCGGTGCTGCATCCATTACGCAACCCCGGACGGTCGCCTCATCCCGTTCTGCACGTACAACAGCGGCCCGGTGTACCGGGAAGCGGTCTGGAGGAAGTATGCCCGTAAGGATGCCCGGTGAGCGGGGGGCGCGGGGCGGTTCTTCGCATCATCCGTGAGCACCGGGAACCCGGTCCCTGCAGCGGGAACAGCCGGAGACAATACTGACCTGGATTTTTTACCCGGGCTCGCGTTCCGATCTTTTTCTTGGGGGGTCTGCAGGAACACCCCGCACCCTCGTGCACATGATGACCTTTCCAAAGATGTATCTAGAAAAAAAAGAAGAAACTGAAGGGATCATGGCAGAGAAACAGAAGTGCGAACGCTGCGGGAAGGCGGCCATCGGGCTCCAGTCACTGGAGGGCGGTTTTGAATATGTCTGCGAGGACCATGCCGACAGCGCCCTGAAATCCATGAAGCCCGGCGAGAAGAAAGTCTTTGGCGTCTGCGTATTCGAGCGGTACGGCTGATCCCCCGGTGAAGAATCCCAGGATACAGGATCCCGATGGCAGAAAAACACAAATGCGAATGCTGCGAGAAGGATGCGATTGGTCTCCAGTCATTCGGGTACGTGGTCACCTATGTCTGCGAAGACC
Organism: uncultured Methanoregula sp.; assembly: GCA_964448885.1. Taxonomy (GTDB): domain Archaea; phylum Halobacteriota; class Methanomicrobia; order Methanomicrobiales; family Methanospirillaceae; genus Methanoregula. Next base: position 36,737 of record CAYVAQ010000021.1, read on the forward strand.
ATGCCGACAGTTCCCTCCTCGCACTCAAACCCGGCGAGAAGCTGGCGTATGAATACTGCTATCTCGAACGGTTCGATACTGCTGGCAGCTGAATACGCTTTTAAATCTGTTCAAACGATCTGAACGAGTACGGTTCGTGCCCGTTTCACCAGATCAAAAAAAGATCCTGGGGGATTACCAGGCTTCGGGGAATGCCATATTGGTGTAGATGTCCTCAAGGCGTGCCTTGTGGCTCCGCTCCATGTTGGCAAGCTGGGTGAAGAGGAGCTGGGTCTCGACATCTGACGAGAGGTTTGCAAGCTGGGTGTACATCTGCATGGCTTCCAGTTCCTTCTTGATGGCAATGACAATGCCCTCAAGGGGTTTCAGGTCAGGGGTAAGCGCCGGCGAGGGGAGTTCGTTGCCGACCTTGAAATCGTGACCCGGGGCAAATTTCATCTTGCTGGTATCCCGGGTCAGGAATCCCTGGAGGAACTCGCGGTGCTTCTTCTCCTCGCCTGCAAGTTCGTCAAAGAGTGACTTCAGTGCCTTGTCCTTTACCTTGTCAGCAACGCTGCGGTAAAAAGTGTAGGCTTCGACCTCCCGGTCGATAGCCGTTGCAATGATCTTTTTTGCATCCTCGGCTTTCATGTTCATACCTCCTGGTTACTTCTTTGGCACCGGGTTGAAGACATTGAGATAGATCATGTCGCTGCCGGTGTTGTGGAGCCGTGCACGCTCCTCCTTCTCCTCGACATAGGCCATGAGCGGGAGTTCCATGCTGACACCCGGCGTGTGGCCGAACATCTTCTCGAGCTCGACCTGCTGGGCGTGCATGAACAGCGCGTTGGGGATCTCCGCCGGGCAGAGTTCCTGGCACTGGCCGCAGTTCACGCAGGAGTCCGCAATATGGGCGAACCGGATGAGGTGGAACATGAAGTTCGGCGGGAGCTCCCCGGGCGTGACATAGGCCGGATTCTTGGTCGTGCAATCGACACAGTAGCAGATCGGGCAGGCTTCGATACAGGAATAGCACTTGATGCAGCGGGAGGTCTCGGTCATGATCTTCTTTAACCGGTCCTTGCCCTCGCCGAGTGCCTCGAAGTCGTGCTTGCGCCACTTGTCGCCGAGCTTGAGCATTGCTCCCTCGACCTTCCCGCGGATCTCGAGGCCCTTGGGGTTGGCTGCCTCGGTGGCGAGGAGCCCCTTCTTGACTGCCCCGTCAACGAGTGCTGCGCCCTTCTCGGAGCAGACCTCGACAAAGGTCGCCTTGCCGGCCTTCTCGCCAATGACACCCCAGTTGCCGCAGGCAAGGTCAGCCTGGCGGGGGATCTTCATCTTGCAGCGGCGGCAGTTGGACCTGCGGCCAAAGCCGTGCTCCTCGAGCTCGTCAACCGAGATGCCCTTGTGTCCGCCTTCGTACTCGATGATGAACTGGCCCTTGTCGATCTCTTCCT
>CAYVAQ010000022.1:0-37010 GCA_964448885.1 uncultured Methanoregula sp.
AACATGCCGGCAGCCTCGGCTGACCTTCCGAGATGACGGAGGGCAAAGCCCTTCTCCCCCCAGTAACGTGCATCGTTTGGCGATTCGTTCAGGACTTCATCCATCAGGACGAGCGCCTCACCGGGGCGGTCGAGGGCAAGAAGGATCCGTGCCTTGTAATACCGGATCTCGGTCTCATTCGGTTCAAGGCTGATCGCCCGGTTAACCGAATCCAGCGCCTCCTGGTTCCGTCCGAGACGATAGAGAACATCCGCTTTGTTTGCGAAGGTATCGCTTTTTTCCGGTGCAACCAGTGCTAACCTGTCGTAGGTATCCAGCGCATCCTCAAACCGGCCCATTTTGATCTGGATATACCCCTTGGTACTCCATGCCCGCACGTCATCGGGTTTCTGTTCAATCGCCCGGTTTATTGCCTCAAGCGCTGCGTCCTCGTGGTGAAGGAACAGGTAGTTGTAGGCAAGATTTGTCCAGGCATTCTCGGCCATGGGATCGACCGAGAGGAGGGTATGGTACACTGCTATCGATTCGGTATTCTTCCCCAGCATCAGGAGATACCGGGCTTTACCGGACAATGCCCGCGGCATGGCGGGTTCAAGGGCAAGCGCGTTGTCGGTCGCAACCACTGCATCGCTGAACTTCGTTTCATTTGCGAGGCGATCGGCTTCGTTCATCCAGTCCGTGGCATTCTTCGGAAGATCCCCTCCGGCAGAATTCTGAGGGGGAACGGGTCCGACAACCTGCATCGCGCCTGCCACGGGTACACAGAATGCTATGAAGACCAGGGCAAGAACGGTAGCAGAACACCAGCTGAATCGTAGTTTGTCAAAGAAAAATCCGGTCATTTTCTTCCTCATAGGGGTATTCGAAGAAACTCTGCCATAAGGGGTTATACATCTTCTGAAATTCCCCCGGCGGTTCAATTACAGACCCGGAGCATGCGCTGATCTCCTGAACAGGAATCACACTGCCGGTCCTGCTCTCACTGCCGGGCTGCCGGATCATCGAAGGAGACCGAGAGCTGCACGGTGCTGTCCGTATAGGCGATGTTCCGGTCTCCGTCAAAGGTGCCGAAGACAAAGACTTCCCGGTTGAGCGGGATGAACGTCTCGACTACGATGATCTCTTCTTTCTCCGGGATCTCGATCCCTCTCTTCGTAATCAGGTCGAGGACCCCCTGCGGGAGGTTGAACCCGGAGACATAGTGCTGCACCCGGGCATCGATCCGGCTCGTGGCCGTGACCACGGAAAAGCTCGAGCCGTGTGTTGTCGTGGTCTTGTTCCAGGACCCGGACATCCGCCTGCTGGAGTGCTCGGTCACGATCGGGGCATCAAACCCGCATAGCATTTTGAGCGCCGGCTGGGCAACCTGGACCTTCATGGCGTCCTGGAAGAAGCTCTCGGGCAGACCGGCGGACTTGAACTGGCCCCCGACAAGACCGGCAACGATGTCGGCACCCTTCCTGAAATAGGCAAAGACACTTTCCGTCTGTACCGTGTACTGCGTCCCCGCCGAGGAGACCGTGAAGTCTCCGCTGGTCTCGAAGAACATGAAGCCCCTGATGGCATTGATCTGCGTTGTGTCCCCTCCGAGCGGGATCCCGTTGACCCGGATCGCTGCATGTGTATGGGTGTCGGTGATAGCGGTCTCTTTGGTGAGCACGAACATGCCATAGAATGCCACATGCTCTCCCGTTGTCGGGAGGATGATGTCCGGGGCCGGAGCCGGACCCTGCACAAGGATCGGGGCGTCCTTTGCGATCCGGGGTGAGGCTTTGAATGCCTTGACCAGCTGTCTGCGCTTGTCATCGGTTACGCGTTTGCTGATGAACGAGTACGCGATCACACCGAGGATGAGGAGGACGATGAACCCGAAAATGTACAGACCGGTGGAGTCGGATGCCATGGTGTGAGGTGAACCGTACGCCTGAATGAACGTGTCGATCGGTATTCCGGCACACCCCGTTTCCGGCAGGTTGTCCTTTATGGAATCACTCCGCCCCAATCCCTTTATTTTTCAACAACCCATCTCTACCCATGGCAGTCCACCCCATCGAGGAGCGCTACGGCACGAAAGAGATGCGTGCCATATGGAGTGAGAAGAACCGGTTCTCCTGCATTGTCAGGGCAGAAGTCGCCCTGGCACAAGCTGAGGCCCAGCACGGCATGATCCCGGCTGCAGCGGCAGATGAGATCAGCGGGAAGGCGCACAATGCCTCCCTTGAACGGGCAAAGGAGATCGAGCTCGAGATCAGCCACGACATGATGGCTATCGTCAAATCGATCACGGAGGTCACCGGGGATTCCGGGCGCTGGGTGCACTACGGGGCAACGAGCAACGACATCCTGGACACGGCAACCGGCCTCCAGCTCGGCCAGACCCTCGACCTCCTTGATGAGAAACTCCGCCGCCTCCTTGCCGTCCTGCTCAAGCGGGCTGAAGAGAACAAGACACTTGTCTGCATCGGCAGGACCCACGGGCAGCACGGCGTCCCGACAACGTACGGGCTCCGGTTCGCGATATGGGCAAGCGAGGTCGGGCGGCACATCGAGCGCCTCGAACAGATGCGGCCCCGGGTCGTGGTTGGCCAGATGACCGGCGCCGTGGGGACTCAGGCAGCACTCGGGCCAAAAGGCATGGAGGTGCAGGCCTCCATGATGGAGTACCTGGGGATGAGTTCCGTGGACGTCTCAAACCAGGTCATCTCCCGCGACCGTTATGCCGAGTTCTTCATGTTCTGCGCCGGGGTTGCAACAACGCTTGACAAGATCGGCGTCGAGATCCGCTCGCTCCAGCGGACCGAGATCGGCGAGGTCGAGGAGGCCTTCGGTGCAAAGCAGGTCGGGTCCTCGACCATGCCACACAAGCGCAACCCTATCAAGAGCGAGCAGGTCTGCGGCCTTGCCCGGATCATCCGTTCATCGGTCGAGCCTGCACTCCAGAATAATACGCTCTGGGACGAGCGTGACCTGACCAACTCCTCATGCGAGCGGGTGCTCTTCCCCGAGGCGTCCATCCTCACCGATCACTGCCTCCGGCTCATGGCAACCGTGCTCGAGAACCTGGTCATCAACCGGGCCGCGATCCGCCGCAACCTCGCCTTCCTCCATGGCATCAACATGGCCGAATCGGTCATGATCGAGCTGACACGGAAAGGGATGAACCGGCAGGATGCCCACGAGCGGATCCGGATGGCGAGCATGCAGGCGCTTGCCGAGGACCGGTCGCTCGCCGATGTCCTGGGGGCCGACACCGAGGTGGTGCGCTTCTGCAGCAAGGCAGATATCGCCTCCCTCCTCTCCCCCGACGCGTATATCGGGACTGCCGTCCGGCAGGTCGAGCGGGTGATCGGGAAACTATCCCCGCTCTGCCGCTGATACTCCGTACATTTCCCAAAAGGTAAAAAAAACACAACCCGGTCATTGCGCCGCTGTCACATTTATTTACTCGGGCAGAGAAGATCGAACTACCCGGGAGGAGGACGAGCGGTACAGCCGGCACAGGATAATCTCCGGAAGGATAATCCCAAAACCCGAAATTCCGCTCCCGTGACCGATCATGCCCCATACAATTCTGGTCGTAGAAGATGATCAGCCAATCCTCGAGCTGATGGAGTTATTGATCCGCAGGCTCGGTCATCAGCCGGTGCTGGTCACCAACGGGGTCGATGCCCTCGAACTCGTCAAAGAGGAGACCCCGTCACTCATCCTCCTGGACATCATGATGATGCCCATCGACGGCTGGGAGTTCCTGGAGAAACTCCGGGGCGACCTGAAACAAAAGGACATTGTCGTCATCATCTTCTCGGCATCCCCGGCTGTTGAAGAGCGGATGGCACAGCTCCAGGATAAAAACCTCGATGTCCTGCACAAACCGGTCACATATGACGAGCTGAAAAAGAAACTTGCACAGTATCTTGATTAATCAATTATCGTTTATTTTATATAGCGTGAAACAAGATCACTTCATAACCACCGCTTGTTGCTGTCCTGGTATGCATCATGATCTCCGTCCTGTATGTTGACGATGAGAGCACGCTTCTTGAGGTCACGCGTGTCTATCTCGAACGGACCGGGAATTTTTCCGTCAAAACGGCAATTTCTGCAAAACAGGCAATAGCACTCCTTGAGAACGAATCGTTCGATGCCATCATCTCCGATTACCAGATGCCGGTCATGGACGGGCTGCAGCTCTTACAACACCTGCGTGAAACCAATAATCAGGTCCCGTTCATCCTGTTTACCGGCAAAGGCAGGGAAGAGGTTGCGATCGAAGCACTCAACTCCGGCGCCGATTTTTATCTGCAGAAAGGCGGGGAGCCAAAGAGCCAGTTCGCGGAGCTGGTCAACAAGGTGCAGCAGATTGTCAGGCGCCGGAGAGCGGAACGAGACCTCGCCCTGTCGGAGGAGAAGTACCGGGAACTGGTCGAGAACATCAACGATGTTATCTTTGCAGTGGGCTTTGACGGGTCGGTCACCTATGTCAGCCCCCGGGTACGGCAGTTCGGGTACACCGCGGAGATGATAATCGGCAGGCAGTTCACCGATCTCGTCATTCCTGAAGACCGGCAGGCCGCCAGGCAGATGATTGACGACATACAACAGGGTCTCCCCCAGACCCTTGAACTCCGGACTGCCGATGCAGAGGGGACGATCCGGGTTGTCAGGGTATCGGGCAGCGGGGTGATAACTGACGGGGAGCCCGCCGGCATCCGGGGCATCCTGACCGATATCACCCTGCAGCGGACCGCCGAGAAAAAAATCTCGGAGAGCGAACAGCGGTACCGGAATGTTTTTGAAGCTGCCGGCGACGCCATGCTCATTGTTGACGAGGAGTCCGATGTTATCCTCGACGCGAACAGTGCAGCACTGTACCTGTTCGGGTTTACTCATAGCGAGATCACGAGTATCCGCCACCAGGCCCTCCTGGCCGACATTCCCCGGGAGCAGAGAGACGACCGGACCCTGATCTCCGGGATCCCGGTCCGGTACTACCGGAGCAAAGAAGGGGGCATCATCCCGGCGGAGATCCTCTCGACCCGACACTCCCAGGAGAAGCGCACCATCAGTATCCATTCCATCCGGAATATCCGCGACCAGAAAGATGCCGAGGAACGGGCACTCACTGCCCAGCGGCTGTACGCGGTGCTCTCCCGGATCAACCAGGCCATAACCCGGGTAAACAACCTTGAGACGCTCGTTGCGGAGATCTGCCGGATCTCGGTCGAACACGGGAGGTTCCGGATGGCATGGGTGGGCCTCTTTGACAAGGAGAGCATGCACCTGCGCCCGGTTGCATCTGCCGGCCATGAAGAGGGGTACCTGGCAGCCCTTGACAGTTCCGGCAAGCCCGGACCCGGGGGGGAGCCGGTGGTCGGGATTGCTCTTCACGAGGGCCGGTATAGTGTGTGCAATGATTTCATGGCTGCACCGGCTGCAGAGCCCTGGAAGGATGAGGCAATCCGCCGGGGGTATCTCTCCTGCGCAGCATTCCCCTTCCGCCTCCATGGAGAGGTCGTTGGCGCGTATATCGTCTACGCTCCGCGGAAGAATTTTTTCAGCGCTGCGGAGATCGCCCTGCTTGAAGAGATCGCCCTGAACATCTCCTTTGCCCTTGATATGCTTGACGAACAGGCACGGCGCACTTATGCCGAACAGGCACTTGCCGGCAGCGAAGAGCGGGCAGGGTTCCTTGCTGAGGTATTCGAGCTGAGTGCCCAGCCATTTGCCGTCCTCGATCTCCCGAAAAAGAAGTTCGGGATTGTCAACCCGGCATTTATTGAACTGCTCGGATACCCGGAACAGGAACTCCATGCTCTTGGCTGGGAGGACATTACCCCTGAGCAATACCATGAAACGATTCACACCCTGACCGAAGAACTTGCCCGCACCGGGGTTCCCCAGCGCGTTGAGAAAGAGTTGATAAAAAAAGACGGGACGCGGGTGCCGGTTGAATTACTCCTCCACCGGGCGCTGGACAAGGGGGGCAACCCACGCTATTTCTATAGTTTTGTCACTGACATCACGGGACGGAAGAGAGCACAGGAGGCCCTGCAGTCCGAGCGGGACAGGGCCCAGCGGTATCTCGACACGGCGGGGGTCATGCTCGCTGTCCTTGACCGTGACGGTATCGTCACCCTCATCAACCGGAAAGGATGCGGGATACTCGGGTATTCTGAAGAAGAGATCACCGGAAAAGACTGGTTTGCCACCTGCATGCCGGAGCACCTGCGGGAGGTAACGGCAGAAGCATATGAAGCGGTTATGAACGGGGAGAATGAACTTCCGGAGTCCCAGGAATTCACGGTCCTGACAAAAAACGGTGATGAGCGCACCATTACCTTCCATAACACCCTGCTCCAGGATTACCACGGCACGATTACCGGCATCCTCTTCTCCGGAGAAGACATGACCGAGAGGAACCGGATGGAGGACGCTCTCAGGGCAAGCGAGGAGCGGTTCAAAGGGCTCATCCAGAACTCTTCTGACATGATCCGCATCATCACGGAGAGCGGGCAGATCACCTATTCCTCGCCATCAACGAAACGGGTAACCGGATACGATCCTGCCGATGTCCTGGGGAAGAGCACGTTTGATTATGTCCACCCGGATGACCGGGACCTTGTCCGGAGTGCATTCGGGGAGGTTGTCCTCCGTACCAATACCGGCACACCGACCGAGTACCGGATACGCCATGCGGACGGGCAGTATATCGATGTCGAAGCTGTCGCCATCAACCTGACCGGTGTTCCCGGCATAGAGGGCATCGTCACGACAACGCGGCCCATCACTGAGAGAAAGAGCATTGAACGGACCCTCCGGGAGCGTGAAGGCAGGTACCGTGCGCTCTATGAACAGTCACCCGATGCCATTGTCATTACGGGAGAGCAGACCAAGGAATGTAATCCGGCGGCTGAAGACCTGTTCGGTTGCACCAGGGACGAACTGCTCAGAAAATGGCCCCTTGAATTGTCTCCTCCCGCTCAACCGGGCGGCCGGTCTTCCCCGGCTTTGATGGAAGAGTACCGGGGGGCAGCAGAGAGCGGTTCAACCCGGGTCTTCAGCTGGGAATTCTGGCGGAAGGATGGAGCCCCGTTCCCGGCACGGGTGACGCTCATTCCTGCCGATGTCCGCGGGGAGAAGCTGCTGATTGCCATAATCCATGACACAACAACAGAAGCCCAGGAGACGCAGCAGTCCAGACACCTCTCCCGGTTCCTGGACCAGGACCCGGATCCGGTCATCGAGGTCCATCGCAACCGGGATATCGCGTATGCAAACCCGGCGTGCCGTACCATCCTGAACAACCTGGAACTTCCTGCAGACCCGGCCGCATTCATTCCGGATGATTTTGATACCCTTGTCATTGCAATCCAGTCTGAAACAAACCCGGTCTTTTACCGGGAAGTGCAGGTCGGGACAGCAATCTTCGGCGAGCGGCTCTCGTTCGATCCCGAAAAGCACACGATCCGGATCACCGCCCATGACGTGACAACGCAGGTATTCGAGCGGAACGCACTTGAGCGGGCAACCCGGAAACTCAATACCCTCTCCGGGATAACACGCCACGATATCAAGAACAAACTGACCGGCGTCATGGGATACCTCGAGCTGGCGAAGGGATCGACCCGGGACCCGGAGATGATCGAATATCTCAGCCGGGCAGAGATCTCGGCAACGGCAGTCAGGGAGCATATCGAGTTCACCAAGACATACGAGAATCTGGGGATCCATCCCCCCACCTGGCAGGATTTTTCCCTCGTGCTCGCAAAAGCTGTAAAACCACTTGAACGGGGCAGGATCGCCATCGAAGATCAGACCGCGGGCCTTGTCCTCTATGCGGATCCAATGCTTGAGAAGGCTCTCGTGTGCATTCTTGAGAATGCCATCACTCACGGCGTAAAGGCGACCCGTGTCCGAATCCACGGCTCCGGAGTCCCGTCCGGTTATCTCATCGTCATCGAGGATGATGGCGAGGGGGTGCCGCAGGACAAAAAAGAGAAGATCTTTAACAAGAAAGTGGGAACAGCAGGTGAATTCGGCCTCTTCCTCACCCGGGAGATCCTGAGCCTTACCGGCATTACCATCCAGGAGACCGGGGAGCCGGGTGCCGGCGCACGGTTTGATATTTCAGTCCCAAGCGGAAAATTTCAAATAAAATCGGTCTGATAGCTTTTTTCCAATTAAACAACATTTAAATATGAAAAAGTAAAATTATTGCTGTCGCACCACATCCCCCGGCAGAATTTTCTCGTGACCTCCCATGATTTCCGTCCTCCTTGTTGATGATGATCCTGACCTTCTTGAAGTAGCCCGGCTTCACCTGGAGATGACCGGATCGTTCCAGGCAGACACCTGTCGCTCGGCTGCGGGGGCCCTCTCACGGATCGGCAAGAAGCAGTACGATGCAATTGTTGCGGACTACAATATGCCGGTCATGAACGGGCTGGATCTCCTCAACGAGCTGAAAACCCGGGGCGATACCACTCCATTCATCATGCTGACCGGCTCGATATCGGAAGAGAAGATCATCGAGGCACTCAATTCCGGCGTGACATTCTTCCTCAAGAAGGGTGTCAACCTGGACGAGCCGTTTGCCGAGCTCACGAGCAGGGTCCATATGGCCGTCCGGGAGCAGCAGGCGGAGAAAAACCTCCGGCTCTTTTCGGCAGTGTCCCGCCACGATATGCTCAACAAGGTCGCTGCATTATCCGGGTACGTGGAGCTCACCGAAGCCCGAACCAGCGATCCGACCATCCTGAATTACATGATGAAACAGCAAACGATCCTCCAGGCGATCCGCGACCAGATCCAGTTCACCGATGATTACGAACGGATCGGCATCCAGCAACCCTTGTGGCAGCAGCTGGTCCCCATCATCGAACGATCGGCAGCGATCCTGCAGAAAGAAGATGTTTCCCTGGAGATGGATGGGATAGGGGATATTGAGGTGTATGCCGATCCCCTGCTGATGAAAGTGTTCTACAACCTCTTTGACAACAGTCTCCGGCACGGCGAACAGGTCAGGAAGATCCGGATTTCCGGTAACAAGACAGATACGGGCTTCATCATTTCATATACCGATGACGGGGTCGGAATCCCCGATTCAGAGAAAGACCGTATCTTCATCAGGATGCGGGGGAAGAATACCGGCCTTGGGCTGTACCTTATCCGGGAAATCCTGGGAATAACGAACATCAGCATCCGGGAGACCGGCACATTCGGGAAGGGTGCACGGTTCGATATCGGGATCCCGCAGACCCGTTTCAGGACCACATAACCGGAAAAAAGATCAGATATACCGGGCTTTCATCGAAAGCTTCCGGGGTGTATAGAGCGGACGGAACGGTTTTCCTTCAATATCCTTCTTCACTGCCGCGATCAGCGCTTCGGTCGTGAGCTGCTCCTTGAACGGTTTATTGGGCTGCGACTTCCTGCGGACCGTCACGGTCAGCTTCTTCGATGCGACTTCCTCGTCACCGACTACGACAACGTAGGGGACCCAGTCCATACCTGCCTCGCGGACCTTCTTGCCCATGGTCTCGTTGCGGTCATCGATATCGCACCGGATCTGGGCAGCGTTGATCGTCTTTGTCAGGTCTTCAGCAAACGCGGTGTGCTTCTCGGTGACCGGCACGACCCGGACCTGCACCGGTGCAAGCCAGGTGGGGAACCCGGGGACCGGCTGGGTGGAGATGTTCTCGAGGATTGCGCACATGACCCGCTCGACGCTGCCGGTTGGCGAGCAGTGGAGGATAGGCGGGTGGACGGGAGTGCCGTCTTCCTTGTGGTACTTGATGTTGAACCTGGTCGAGCTCTCGACATCGATCTGGACGGTCGGGTTCTCTATCGGGCGGTTCTGGCCGTCAATGGCTGCAAGGTCGATCTTGGCAACCCAGTAGTGGACGCGGTCGGAGAGGATCTCGATGAGCATCGGGCAGCCGGACTCCTTCACGATCTTCTTCACCCATGCCTCGTTCTCATCATAGAATGCCTTCGTGCACCGGAATGCGGCAACGAGTTCGGTCTCGAAATCTTTGCCGGTCTGCCATCCCATGGCAAGCTGCTCCTCGAAACACTTGAGGGCCTGCGGCATGTCAAGGCACAGCGAGTGCATATCGGGCATGGTGAAGGCGCGGAGGCGCTTTAAGCCGATGACCTCGCCCTTCTGCTCGTGCCGGAAGGAGTAGGTGGAGAGCTCGTACATCTTCATCGGGAGATGATTGGGCGAGATGTGCATGTCGCGCATGATCGAGAACATGCCGAAACAGGCCGCGAACCGGAGCATCATGTCGCGGTTGTTGGACTTGAAGCGGTACTGGCGCTCGCCGAACTTTGCAGCATGCTCGCAGATCGCCTTGTCGCCAAGGTCGTACATGACCGGGGTCTCGACCGGGGAGCCGCCATAGTCGAGCACGAGCCGGAGCACGTAATCGGCAAGCAGGTCGCGGATGATCTTGCCCTTGGGCATCCAGCGGAGGCAGCCGACATCGGATGCAGGCTCGTAGTCCACAAGTTCCTTTCCGCGCATCAGGTCCACGTGGGCCGGGTCGCCGCCAACGGGTTTTGCAATGCCGAGTTCTTTCTGGACAAGGCAACCGAAGGGAGTGTCGTTGACATACTCCTTGTAATCATGCTTCTTCCCGTCCGGGGTCATCACGAACCAGTCGTGGGTGACTTCCTTCTTTGCCGGTTTGACGGTCGTCTCACCCGGGATGATGGTCTTGGAGAGCTCTGAAAGCGGGTGGCCCTTGCACGAGAGCTTGAAGGACTTGTACCAGCCGAAGGGTGCACGCTTGACCGAGAGGCCCTCGCCTTCGAGGCCGGTCTTTAAGGAGTTCAGGACGGTGACCGCGGTCTCGGGTTTTGAGAGGTCGCTTGAGAGGTGGGCGTACGGGTATATGACCACCTTATCAACATTGACCTGACCGGCCGTCTTCTTAACTTCGTCGATTGCCTGGAGGACTACTCCCTCAAGGTCTTCCTCATCGATCGATTCCACGGCGCAGAAAACGGTGAGGACCTCGGTCTCTTTATCGGAGAGGACCTTGCACTCCTCCGCCATCTTCGTCTTCTTTTTGGCTTCGTATTCTATGTAATCTGAATGAATGAGAAGAAGTCGCATTGATTCATCTCCGATCCTCTAAAAAGATCATCCGTACACAATGTGCTTTCCCGGTATTTATAGGGGTAAACTCCGTGCAGCCGTTCACAGTTCGGGAGAAGGTATCGTCCGGAAACAGGATACGGCCGGCTTTTGGCCCGCATTCCGGTATTCCGGCGCATATGCAGTATCATGCGAACCGGCTTGCAATGCCGGTTTTAAAAAATTTTATCAACCCCGGCACCCCCGCCCGGAATTTTCCCGGCGACCCCTGACCGATCGACCGGAACACTCACGCCGGAGAAGGCAGTCTGCTGTTAGTTGTACAACTGCGGCACAGTTACATAACTTCGGCGCGGTTCGGTAACTTACATCATTTTTTCGTGCACCCAAAGATTACGCGGATCGCGGGCGTTCGCTGACCAGCGTGAACCCCTTCCCTTTCCCCAGCATGGACCGCACCAGCGTACTGGTATCGGCATTCGCATAGAACCGGAAGGCCATCTCCCCGCGTTCGGTCACCCGGTACTCCCGTCTTGTGCGCTCACCGGACGACATCCGCTGCTCCACGAGCCCTGCCTCTATCAGCGCCTTCATGAAACCAGAGAACGTGCCGTGCGCAAGCTCCTGCGGCGGTTTCTGACCCCGCCGGTACACGACCGGCTTTGCACCCGGTTTCACGGCCCTTGCCCGTGTCCTCTGGTACACCGACCAGACCTGCGTATACAGGTAATCGCGGGGCACCCATTCGTGGGCGGTCGCCGGCACGTTCTTCGCGTACTGCCGGAGGAGGTGCGCTAAGATCGTCTGGTAGTTGCCATTTGCGAGCAGGATCCTGACATCCGGGTCCGGCATCGGGGCGGTCACCGACACCTTTCCGTCGAAGGACGAATACACCTCCGAGCCCACCCACGGGGCGAGTGTCGCAAGCGCCGTACAGAGCCCTTGCGAGCCCTGGGAGAGATCCATCGTGAAACGGGCGCCGTAATTGTCCTGCACGATCTTCTCAAGAAGCGTTCTTGCTGAAGGATAAACCGGCGGGAAGAGGAGTTCGCGTGAGCAGGGAATGGAGAGGGTGGCGGAGAGCTCCTTCACCGCGTCGACCGCGTGCCGGACGGCGAGGTTCCGGGCCTCCTTCGCGGAATCGGGCGAGATGGTGTACGTCTCCTCTTCCGCGATGACGTATGTCCGGGTGATGCCGGGAAGTCTCCGGAAGAGTGCGGGGTAGGCGGTGTGGATGTTCTCGCCGGCCGTGATGATATGGACGTGGGGGGACGCGGGCATGAAAGGAGTGTCGGAGGGGGTTGGTTAAATGCTTGATCGTGTATAGTTTGGGAAATATTCTGCAGAGGGATCCCAAATTATGTCAAATAACCCCTGCCGGCCCCGAGGCCCGCCTTTCACAGCAGGCTGCCGAAGATGACTTTTATTGTATCCCGTAAACGAGGAGAACGGGACCTGGCGGATCCCCCGGCTGAAGGCGTGGCCGTCTTAATGGCAATATCCTATAAACCGGCAGGTAGCGGCTACCAGTTCCGGTTCGCGTGGTACCGCGAGAGGGTTGCCTGGCGCTGGTCAAGGTATTTTGCATCGCCCTTCGCCCCGTACGGCCGCTCAGCCCGCTCCGTGGTGTAGAAGACCAGCTGTCCGACGGGCATACCGGCATAGACCTTGACCGGCCGTGCATTGACATTTGCCATCTCCAGCGTGATGGAGCCCCGGAACCCGGCATCGATCCAGCCCCCGGTCTGGTGGAGCGTGACACCAAGACGGGCAATGCTCGATTTGCCTTCGATAGTTGCAACAATATTATCGGGGAGTTCGATGCGTTCGAGTGTCTCGGCAAGGACGAACTGCCCCGGGTTGAGGACAAAGGAATCGGCATGGGTCTCTTCAACCTCAGCCGTCACGCTCTCCCTGCTGTAGGGGTCGATAACAGCCACACCCGGTTTGTACCAGACAAAATGGTTCCCCAGCCGGATATCGATCGAGTTGGGCTGGATCAGCTTGGGATCGTACGGATCGATCCGGATATGGCCCCGGGAGATTCGATCAAGGAGTTGCCAGTCTACGAGGATCATGAGGAGTAATTTTTCGTGTTCATGGATGATTAGTGCTTCTTATTACGGTTTGTGAAATGCCGGGGGTTGTGCGGGAGTCGGACCGTGTTCCAAATAATTTTTTCAGGTCCTGGTACAGATATGTGAAAGGATTTATGAAAGGACCGGGTTCACTCATGAAATTCAAGAGAGACCGCCAGGAGGCATTCACCGGTCTTGAGGCGGCACTCATCCTGATCGCGTTTGTCATCGTGGCAGCAGTGTTTGCCTACGTCATTCTTGGCGCCGGGTTCACCACCACCCAGAAGAGCCAGGAAGTGGTCCATTCCGGTGTTGCAACCGCATCTTCCACGCTCCAGCTCGCGGGCGATGTGTATGGTATCAGCGAGGACATGGTTGGCATGACCATGTTCAACTTCAGTGTCAGCATCGCCCCGGGCGGCACTGCCATCGATTTCGACCGGGTTTCGATCACGTACAGCAACGAGACGGCCCTTGAGACGCTGACACCGGTCGAAGGGCGGCAGGCATTTTCTGTCCCGGCAGGGTACTGGGCGATTTCCAGCATCAGCGGGGAGACCGGATCCTCCAACAACCTGCTGGAGAAAGGTGAGCAGTTCGCCATCGCGGTCCACCCGGTATCCGGTGCCCCGAAGAACTCGGTTATCACCATCGAGGTCAAGCCCGGTACCGGGTCAACGGTTGCAATCAAACGAACGGCACCGTCTGCCCTGAAAGTTGTCAACAAACTGTACTGATTCCTTTTTTTCAATGCATTTTTTTTGGAGGTATCGTCTTTGTCAACTGAACAAACTGCTCGGGAGACTAAAAAACAAGGAGAAAAGAGCAGCGGGAGTTCTGCCCGGTTATAACTCGTCGTCTTCCCCGAAGTCCTGCAGGTTCCGAGGGCCGGTCCTGTCGCGGTCGAGCAGGGACGGGTCGATATGCCACTCGCTCCGGCGCAGGAGCCCGTGAAGAGTGCTCGCCTCCCGCACGGTGAGGTTACAGCGCCCGAGGACCCGCCGTATGAGGATCAGGGTATTCTCCCGCTTGAACCGTGGGTGGTGGATCCCGTCAAGGTACCGGTCGACATGCTGGTACAGGTACTCCATGTCCTGCGGGGGGCAGAGGGCATACCCGGGCAGCGGCAGGTTGGCAAGTTCGTAGCAGACAACTCCGACCGCGTGCGAGAGGTTGAGGATGGGGTATTCGTCGCTGGTCGGGATGGTACAGATCATATCGCTCCGTTTCACCTCCTCGTTGTTGAGCCCCCAGTTCTCCCTCCCGAAGAGGATCGAGATCCGCCCATCCACGTCTTTGATCCGCTCGCGGACCTCCTTTGGTGAATAGAACGGCATCCGCATCGAGTGGCAGACCGACTTGCTGACCGTCCCGGTCGTGGAGATGACGATATTGCTGCGGGCAAACACGTCCTCGATCGTGCAGGTCTCGGCACCGGCCAGCACGTCCTGGGCATGCGATGCCCGGGCTTTTGCCTCATTACCCAGCGGGCAGGGATTGATAAGAACGAGGCGGGAAAAACCGAAGTTCTTCATCACCCGGGCTGCGAACCCGACGTTGCCTTCATAGATGGGTTCGACGAGGACGATGTCAATATCGGGCATAAAAATGGTTACTGGACTGCATCAACGGTAGCCTTGAGGACACCGGCACCCTGGTCGTACACGGCATTCCCGACAACAATGGTGTCGGCATACTTCCCCATCAGGGCTGCCCGCTCTGCCGAGTTGATCCCACCGCCATAATAGAGGATGGAATTCTTCACCGCTTCCGATGCAGCTTTCACGACCTCCGGGTTGCCGAACGTGCCGCTGTATTCGATGTACACGATCGGGAAATGGAAGTAGTTGTCCGCAACGCTCGTGTAAGCCGCAACCTCCTCGGATTTCAGGTCACAGACGGATTTTGTCACCCGGCCTACCGATGAATTCGGATTAAGAACAATGTATGCCTCGGGCACGATCCGCTCGCCCCACGGGATCTTCCCTTTTGCCATCTGGACCCATGCCTTGTGCTTGCCCACGATCCAGGTGACATCGGTCGTGTTCATGACGCTGGGGACAAAGACGTAATCGATTCCCTGCATGAGGACAGCTTCGGGTCCTGCAGGTTCCATAACGAGCGGGAGGTCATATGCCTTCACCTGCTTCTGGAGTGCAGCAAGGTTCTCCTGCGTCACATTGAGCGTGCCCGAGAGCATCAGGGCGTCGGTGCCGCTTGCGGCAATTGCTTCAATGTCGCCGGGCCGGAGCTGCTTGTCAGGATCCAGTTTGGTCACATGCACCCAGTCTTTCCATTTCATGATATCGCGTGTACTATTGGCGCTCCATTTACATATACCGGTGGGGCTGAAAGGGATGGTGCAGGAAAAGAGATGATGCAGGGGAGTTCTTCGCGGTCACCTGCCGCTCGCAAGTTCAAGGGCGACCCGGAGATCCTTGTCATCGAACGGTTTTACCAGGTATGCATTCGGGTTGGTCTTCTTGGCACGGGAGAGCGTCTCCTCATCAGTCCGTGAAGTCAGGTATACGATCGCCATACCGGCATACTTTTTCCGGATCTCCTCAGCCACGGTGATACCGTCAGGCAGGCTTGAGAGGGAGATATCCATGAGGACAATCTCGGGCCGGATCGCCTCGATCTGGGCCAGCGCATCGCCGCCGTTCACGGCACGCCCGCAGAACTCGTGACCCAGTTTCTTGATCCGCCATTCGGTGGTCTTTGCTATGATATCGTCATCTTCGACAATGAAGATCCGCGCCTGCGTCATGGTATACTCCTGGTCCCGGCATACCCGCATGAAGTGAGACTGCCGGTTTTCCGCTAACAGAACATCACACAATTTATTATATAATATATTCCGTTCCCATGGTTAGCCTGCCCGGGTCTGCCCTGTTCTTACCGGCCCCGCGTTTTCAGCCGTTCCAGGACCTGATCGATCTCCTGTCTCATCAAGGGGCGGTCCGATTGTTCACGTATCCGGGAAAGGGCCGGGATTCCGGCCGGCCCCATATCCAGGAGGGCACCCATCGCTTCGCGCCGCCGGTCAGGATCACCGGCAACTAGGATCGCGGCAAGGGTCTCGATCGCACGATCGCCCCCGACCCTGCCAAGTGCTGCAACAGCCCCGGCCCGGACCTCACTATTTGCATCATCGGTAAAGTAGATGAGGACATCTACCGCCTTTTCCCCGGTCCGCGTCAGTTCAAACCATTCCTCATTGGCAACGAGGAGACTGATCCGTTCCTGTTCCGTCTCCGGGGTATGTCCTGCCTGGGCCAGGCTCTCTGCTGCGCCGGACCGGACACCACGGTCGCTATGCAGCAGCGCCTCGGAGAGATAGGGAACTGCGGTCTCCCCCATCGCAGTGAGTGCGTCGATGGCGATCCTCCGTACCGTGAAATCCTCACTGCCCATGGCCTCAACCAGCGATGAGACCGCCCGCTCATCGCCGATATATCCAAGCGCACGCGCAGCCCCGCTCTGCAGTTCACTGTCGCTCCCGTTGAGGGCGCGGATGAGGGCCTCCACCGAGCTGGCGTCTCCAAGATAACCCAGCGCTTCTGCAGCAACGATCCCGGTGCCGTTCTCATTTCGCTCAAGGAGCCGCACGAGTGCCGGAATAGCCTGCCGGTCACCCAGTTTGCCAAGGACGGATGCTGCCCCAACGACCACATCCGCCCGGGAGTCCGAGAGCGCGTTGATCAGGGGAGGGACTGCATCGGGGCCGAGGCTCCCGAGGATCTCGGCAGCAGTCGCACGGGTATCCCTGCCTGCGGCGAATGCTTCGATGAGCGCCGGTGCCGCTGCCGGCCCCATCATGGCAAGTGCCATTGCGGCATTCATCTGGACATCCCGGCTGGTATGGTCCAGGTACCCGGCCAGCTCGAACGGATCCGTAATTCCTTCCAGGGATAGTGCCGGAAGTTCCGGTTGTGCGGGAGTTGCCGGAGATTCTTCGGGCGGTGTTCCCACTCCACGTGCGGGGCCACCGACCCGGGGAAGGCCCCAGTTGCCATCCTGCTCTTTGAGGATCTGGTACGCTGCGTGCTGAACCCCGAGATCCGGGTCCTCGAGAGCCTTGAGAATGTGCGGGACGCACCGGTCGCCGAACCGGGTGAGGGCCGCCAGCGCACCGGTACGCATCTCCCGCCGGGGGTGATACGCCGCATAGACCAGGGGAAGGAATGCCGGATCCCCCATGGCTGCCAGGACCTCCCCGGCCCGCTCCCGCACCCGGCTGCTGGGATCGGCAAGGCGGGGGATGATATCCGCAGGGTAGAGTTTTTGCCCTCCGGGGATGAGGGGCGCGGATGGCAGCGGGGAGGCCGGGATTCCGGCCTGCCCTTCCTCTTCCGGCGTTCCGACACGAAGCGCAGGACCCCCCGAACGGGGGAGCCCGTACTTCCCGTCAAGATGATTGAGGAGGAGGTACGCGGCATGCTGTACCGTAATGTCGGGGTCTTCGAGACCCTTCATAATATAGGGAGCACCCATGACACCGAACCGGGAAAGGGCATGGAGCGCCCCGATCCGGAGTTCCGCATCCGTACTATATGCAGCAAAGACAAGGGGCCGGAATGCCGGTTCACCCAGCGCATGGAGGGCATCAATCGCCTTCGCCCGCTGTTTTGTGTTTTTATCGGAAAGATGCTGGATCAGCTCATGGGGATCGGGTCCGGCATCTTTTGCCGGACGGCCACGATCGGTGACAGGGGACGGGGCAGAACCCCGCGCGGGGGGTTGTGCAGCGGAGAGCCCCGCAATCGCCGCTTTCGGGGGAGCGGGAACGGCGGAATCATTGCGCAGGGCACTCAGTACTTTTTGTGCATGAGCCCTGACATCGGGATTGCCGTCCTTAAGTGCCTCGTGGACGTACGTCTCGCCTTTCCTGCCGAATTCTGCAATGGCAGTCAGGGCCCCGCACCGGACCCGGTGATCATCATCGTACGTTGCCTGTGCCAGCGCTGAAAAGGCAGGCTTGCCGATCCCGGCAAGCGCTTCAGCAGCGACATTGACAACCGACTCATCACGATCACGAAAGAGGCTGATGAGTGACGGCACGGCAAGAGCAGAACCAAGGTCTCCCAAAATCTCTGCCGCTTTTGCACGAATTGCCGGGCTGTCATTGGTCAGTGCCGCGATCAGCGAATCAATGACCGGCATCTTCAGGTTCGGAAGGCTTGCCATTATGGTGATGGCCTCCCCTGCACTACCAGAGACAAAGCTGTCCTTATCCCCGCTGGCATGCTGGAGCAGGGGAAGAACCGAGTCCACGCACCCGAGCCGCCCGAGATTCCGGGCAGCAACCGCCCGGATGAACGGGTCATTGTCGTTCAATGCAACCAGGAGGGGGTTGCCGGAGATCCCTTCCAGACGGTTTATCGCTTCGACAGCCCGTCGTTTGATCTCTACATCCTTGTTGCGCATGATGAGGACGAGCGCCTCCACAACAGGACGACTTTCATTTACCCGCCGGAGAATCCCCCGAAGCCGGGATATCTGGTTGTCATCACGGAGGATCTCAAGGATCTTTTCTGTTTCCTGGGCACCAAGCTGCTCGAATGCCTTTCTCTCCTGCCGGATATTCCACGCCTCTGCTGCGGATGCCGAAGCAGGGACCTCCACATCCTCGGAGAGTGCTGTCTGCCAGACCCTGAGTCCTTCGCGCTTGCGGAGGACACTCTCCGCTTTCTTTGCTACCTGCTCATCAACCTCCCGGCTCGCCGCAACAAGCACACCGGTCACCCGATCATCAAGGCTCTTGGCGAAGGCATCGAGACATGCGAGGCGTGCGATCCGCGATCCACGTTTCATGACATCGAAGAGCATTGGCAGTGCCAACGGGCCGATCTCCCCAAGAGCTGCCGCTGCGCTTGAACGCATCTCGGGAAATGCATCTTCGAGTTTTCCAACAAGCGGAGGAATGACGCAGGGATCTTTTATCTTCGAAAGCGATCGGATTGCCGCAAGCCGTGCACTGGTTTTCGGATCATTGAGCGCGGCGGTAAGTGGCTCAAAGGCCGGTTTTCCGATATCAGCAAGGGCATCTGCTGCTGCATTCCTGATTGCAGCATTGGAATCGTAGAAGAGGTTGACAAGAAAGGGTATCGCACGGGGATCTTTCAGTTTGCCGAGGGCGAGGGCAGAGGGTATCCTGACTGCCGGGTCCGCATCCGAAATAGCACGGGTGAGCGGTTCAAAGCCATCCGCATCTCCGATCGTGCCAAGAGCTTCGGCAGCGCCTTTCCGTATCCCGGGGTTCTCATCACGTAATCCCTCGACCAGATAGGGGATCGCTTTCTTTTTAAATCCCGCAAGATCCGACCAGGCGCCCTGCGCAAAGAGAAAGCAGACACGGATCTCATCGTCGTCAGGACTCCACCGCAGCTTGGTGAGCGCCGTTGCGGATCCTTTGCGGACCAGCCACGACTGGTCACCCATCGCGTTGAAGAGGAGCGGAAGTGCTGCATCCCCGGTGGCAACAAGGGCATTGACCGCAGCGGTCCTCACCCGCTCGTCATCATCTTTCAGACAGACAATCAGATCCGGACATGCATCATTCGATGGAAAGTTCAAAAGCGCTTTGGCAGCGGCAAGACGGACATCGGCATCCTGGTACTGGAGCGCCCTGATGAGACCACCTGCATCCCGCTCAGCCTCCAGTTTTGTAACATCCGGCCGGAATCCAAAGACACCCATGTGAGAAATCCCCGGTCAGGAAAACGCCGGCTAATACAGGGTCTGGCCGGAGTACCTCTCTCTTCCCTTTTTTCTCACACAATATATATATTCCGGACAATGCAGGGTGGCAGCCCCGTACTGGTTTTCACCATACTTTTTTATATAAATTCGTTATAGTAGTCAGATACCCATAATGCGGTGAGGGGAGGTGTGTGAACAGCCGAGACACGGTGCATATTGAGTCAATCCCTGCGAGCATCGCAATCACCGATAAGGCTGGCACCATCCTTCTCTGCAACCAGCACCTGGCAGAGATGTTCGGGTATGACAGCGCCACGTTGCTGCAGGGAAAACCGGTCACAGAACTGATTGCACTCCCCGACAAAGGCCGGGTTTCGCAGGAGCTTGGAGAGACCTTCGGGGGCGGGATGCCATCCGCAATCGAATGCCTGGCACAGAGGAAGGACAACAGTACGTTCGGGATTGAGATGGCCGGACAGCTCATGGTCAGCGATGATGCCGGGCAGGGAGCCGGCATTCTGGTGATCCGGGATGTTTCCCAACGGATTGAGCCCGAGTCGAAGATCCGCGAGTCCGAAAGCATGTACCGGGCGCTGTTTGAGAACACCGGCACTGCCATGCTCATTATCAGGGAGGATATGACGATCACGCGGGTAAATACCGGCTTTGAGCGCCTCTCGGGGAGTACCGGAAACGAGATCGAAGGCAGGAAGAGATGGACCTCATACGTGCTCGGTGAGGACCGGGAAACGGTACTGCGATACCACCAGGACCTTCGCAGGGATCCTGTATCCATCAGGGATTATGTTCCCCGCACCTTTGAGTTCAGGTTCATTGACCGCGACGGCCAGGTCCATACCTGCCTGACCACGATGGCTCTCATCCCCGCAACAACGGACAGCATTGTTTCTATCCTGGATATTACCGAACGAAAGAGCGCGGAGGATGCCCTCCGGCAGAGTGAGAACAATCTCAATGCCATCATCGACACCGCCCCGGTCCCCCAGTTTATTATTGATAAAAATCACCGTGTGGTACGATGGAACCAGGCACTGGAACGCCTCACCGGTGTCAAAGCAACGGCTGTCCTTGGTACCGACCGGCACTGGTCGGCATTCTACCCCCAGCGCCGTTTCTGCATCGCAGATTTTATTGTTGATGGTATGCCGGACAGGATTGCAGTTAACTATGCCGGAAAATTCCAGAAGAATGATGAGGTGCCTGACCAGTACGAGGTCACCGATTTCTTCCCGCATGTCGGGGAGTCTGGAAGATGGCTGACCTTTACCTCAATGGCGATCAGGGACTCACAGGGTACTGTTACCGGAGCCATTGAGACGCTCGTTGATATCTCCGGACAGAAGCAGACCCAGGCTGAGATATCCCGTGCCAACGAACAACTCACCGCTACGCTCCAGGAACTCCAGAGCACCGGGGAGATGCTGAAACAGAATATCAGCGAACTTGAGGAAGCAAAAAAGGAGATCGAGCGGAGCGAGGCGCGGTACAGGGATATCGCGACCAATATCCCCGGCATCATCTTCCGGTTTATTGTGCTGAAGGCCGATCGTGCACAGGATCCGTTCACGTGCGAACAGGTTTTTTCCTTATTTACCCTCGGGCCGGATGAGATCCATTCAAAACCGGATGCCCTCTTCAACCTGATCCATGAAGAGGATGTTGCGGGTGTGAAAAACTCGCTCCTTGAATGTGCAAAGGCGAATGAACCCTGGAATACCGCGTTCCGCATGAAACCCCGGGGGAACGAGACACGCTGGTTCAACGGCAGGGCGGTCCCCCGGGAGATCGGCGACGGGGATGTGATCTGGCATGGAGTCCTGATCGACATCACTGACCGGAAGATCGCCGAGATCGCGCTCATCGAGAACGAGCGGAAATTGCGGGCAATCCTTGACCAGACATTCCAGTTCATGGGTCTTCTTTCTCCGGATGGTACCCTGGTTTCTGCAAACCGCGCCGCAACGGACCTGATTGGCATGAATGAACCCGAAGTCATCGGAAAGCCGTTCTGGGAGACCCCCTGGTGGGCTCATTCCGGGGAACTGCAGGACCGGTTGCGGGAGGGTATCATGAAGGTAGCCCGGGGGGAGTCGGACCGTTTCGAGGCAACGCATCCCGGCATCGATGGGAGCACCCATTTCGTGGACTTTTCCTTAAAGCCGGTCAAGGATGACCGGGGCAATGTTGTTTTCCTCATACCGGAAGGCCATGACATCACCCGCCAGAAACTCCTCCAGGAGGAGATCAGCGCAGCACTCAGGGAGAAGGAACTGCTCCTCAAGGAGATCCACCACCGGGTGAAGAACAATATCCAGGTCATCGCAAGCCTGCTGAATATGCAGGCGCGGACGGTTGCCGATAACGGAACGCGGGAGGTCCTGCGGGAGGCACAGAACCGGGTCAAATCCATCGCCCTTGTTCATGAAAAACTCTACCAGTCCAGGAGCCTCGATCATATCGATTATTTTGACTATCTCAAGAAGATCTCACGTCATTTATACGAATCCTATGGTGTGAGTGCGAAGACGGTTACCGTGAATATCCACGCTGAGAACATCTCACTCCACATTGACAAGGCCGTTCCCTGCAGCCTGATCATCAACGAATTACTCTCCAATGCATTCAAACACGCGTTCCCGGATGGGAGGAAAGGGGATATCTGGATCACTATCCGGAAAGATGGCGAATCGCTTGTCCTGCTGTACCATGATAATGGCATCGGTCTGCCGGAAAATCTATCACCCGAGCGGGCGGAATCGCTCGGTATGCGCCTGCTCCATGGCCTGACCAGGCAGCTTCACGGGACGATTGAGATTTCCGGCCTTGAAGGCACCAGTATCACGATAACGTTCCCGTACGAGAGCAGGATGGAGGGATCGGCATGAAAAAAACCACGATTCTGGTCGTGGAAGACGAGTTCATCACCGGGGCTGATCTCCAGAGCGGGCTTATTGACATGGGATATAACGTTCCCCTGGTCGTTGACAGTGGCGAGGATGCCGTAGAACAGGCAGAGCATCTCCGCCCGGATGCCATCCTCATGGATATCACCCTGAGAGGGAAGATGACGGGGATCGAAGCCGCCCAGGCAATACGGAAGAAACTGGACGTGCCGATCATCTTCCTGACAGCCCACTCGGATGATTCCACATTCCAGCAGGCCATCAAATCCGAGCCTTTTGGTTTCATCATCAAGCCGTTTGAACCCTACAACCTGCACACCAGCATCGAGATGGCTCTGTTCAAGCATGCCATGGAAGAGCAGCTGCGCGAGAGCGAACGAACCGTCCGGGCCCTTCTCAACGCTACACCCGATGCCCTTGCCCTTATCAACCGCACCAGGCGCGTTGTTGCTGCCAATGATCCCATGTGCCGCAAGGTATCGCTGAGCAGGGAACAGCTGGAAGGGACCCGTCTGGCAGAAGTCGGGGAACGCGGGCTTCTTCCGCTGGATATCGGGATCATTGATGAGATCTTCAGTTCCGGCAGGGACTTCATCATCGAGGAGGAGCACCAGGGCCGGTGGTTCGAGACCTCGGTCTTCCCGGTCCATGAGTCTGATGGCACAATCCAGCGGATTGCAATCCAGTCCCACGATATAACCTGGAGAAAAACCTTCGAAGAACAGCTCAAGTCTGCGGGGATTGAGCAGATCGAACACAACATGGAGCAGTTCCAGATCCTCAACGACCAGATCCGGACGCCACTCCAGGCTATCATGCTCTATATCTCGATGGATGATTTTCCCTTCCGCAAAAAAGTCGAAGAGCAGGTAGGGATTATCGATGCGCTTGTCGATAAACTGGACAAGGGCTGGCTTGAGTCGGAGAAGGTCCATAACTTCCTCCTCCGCCATTACAAACCGGCAGCAGGCGGTTCACCATCCGGGGCAGGAGATGATCCGGCCCGATGACCACCCTTCTGATTGTTGACGATGATCCGGCGATCCGCGAGGTATTCTCCATCCTCCTGGCCAGGAGCGGATTCAGTGTCATGACCGCACCCGGCGGAAGTGAATGCCTCGGACTGCTGGAGAGCAGCCACCCGGATCTCATACTCCTGGACATTATGATGCACCCGGTTGACGGGTGGCAGACCCTGACTGCGATCCGGACCAGGCCGGAAACGTCGGGGATTCCGATCATGATGTTCTCGGGAAAAAGCCCATCTGCAGATGAACTTTTCCGGTACGGGGGCTGGATAGAAGACTACTTTATGAAACCAATAACCATGCAGGCAATCACCAGGTCATTGAACGACGTTTTCGAACGCATGGGTGTGACGCAGGCTGAGCGGGAACGGTTCCTCCAGAACGGGGCAGAATTGTCACTGATCGAGGAGTACTGTGCACTCAAACGTTTTCTCTTCATCTATGGCAAATTTTCCCTGGAGGTGTTCGGGAACGGATCGGATCCCGCAGCTGCTGTTCTCTCCCAGAGAAACCGGCTGGAGGAGATTACCCGGAAGATGACAACCGGTATCGGATTATTCAGTCCATCAAAGGGCAGCGGGAATGTATCATGATCCAAAACGGGATGGAGATCCGGATACCATGAGATCTTCAGCGGGGATATCCAGGACAACCGTATGACAGGACCGGGAAGAGAGACACCGACAATCCTGATTGCCGAGGATGAATACATCACCGGCACTGATATTCAGAACTGCCTCATCGATATGGGGTACGATGCCCCCCTTGTCGTAGATAACGGTGCCGAAGCGATCGAGAAGGCCGGAACCCTGCATCCCGATGTTGTTCTCATGGATATTACCCTTATCGGGGAGATCTCCGGGATTGATGCGGCATCCGTTATCCGGGAGCGGTACGATATTCCGGTCATCTTCCTGACTGCCCATTCGGATGACGCAACGTTTGAACACGCACGGGTCACCGAGCCGTTCGGGTATCTCATCAAGCCCTTCGAACCACGCAGCCTGCACATCAGTATCGAGATGGCATTGTACAAGCATGCCATCGATGAACGACTCCGGAAGAGTGAGGAGCGCTACCGGGGTTTTGTTCAGAATTTTCTCGGGATAGCGTACCGGTATAACCAGGATGCATCCCTGGAATTCCTGCATGGCGCAACCGAAGCGATCACCGGTTATCCGGCGGATGCATTCATGAAAAAAACGATCAACTGGAATGCGCTTGTTCACCCGGATGACGCCCATGATGTTCGCGCTCTGGATGCCATGATCCGCGAATCTGCTGAGTACTCCGCTACCCGCGATTATCGAATCATCCACCGGACCGGGGAGGTGCGATGGATTCATGAACGTATCCAGAAGATCAGGGAAGATGGCAGATCTCCTGCGTTCATCCAGGGGGCATGCTATGATATTACCGACCGGAAGAATGCCGAGGACGCCACCGCGGTTGCGAACCGGAAACTCAACCTGCTGAACAATATCACCCGTCACGATATCCTCAATTCACTCCACGGGCTCCTTGGTCTCATCGAGATGGCACGGGACACGATCCGGGACGAGAGTGCCCGCCCCGTGCTTGCAGACATGGAGACGGCTGCACGGCAGATCCAGCGGCAGATCACCTTCACCAGGAACTACCAGGATGTGGGCGTGAAAGCACCGGTCTGGCAGGGGATTAACGACTGTATTGCCCAGGCGAAAGAGAGTATCAGCCATGAAGGGATCTCGGTCATCATCGACCCTGACGAGGACCTTGAGTTCTTTGCCGATCCGCTGCTGGTCAAGGTCTTCTATAACCTTATCGACAATGCCCTGCGATACGGCGATACGATGACCCAAATCGCATTCCGGGCATCAGTCCGTGATACAAACCTCATCCTTACCTGCGAGGATGACGGGATTGGCATACCTGCAGAGGAGAAGGAGCGGATCTTTGAGCAGTGCGTGGGGAAAAATACCGGCATGGGGCTCTTCCTCGCCCGCGAGATCCTCATGATTACCGGGATCTCGATTCGCGAATGCGGCATGCCAAAAAAGGGCGCCTGCTTTGAGATGAACGTTCCCCCGGGTTCGTGGAGGAGGAGAGGCTGACCACCGGTTTTCCCGATTTTCCCTGTAACTTTTCCTTGTGAAAGACAGCAAATCCGAATCGTTTATACCTTTTTAACTGCAATCGGGAGGATACACAGGCGGCCTTTTCATGAAACTGCAGGAGAAGACGAGTCTGATTCTGGTAGCGCTCCTCGTCTTCTGCCTTGCCGGAATCAGTATCTTCGTTGCATCCATCTCCCTCTCCAGTTACAGTGCGCTTGAGCAGACCTACATCGAGCGGGACATCACCCTTGCCGCGGAGAGGATCGCGGAAGAGTCCAGTACGCTCTCTATCATTGCCAGCGACTGGGGCCCGTGGGACGACACCTATGATTTCCTGGGTGGCGAAAAGCCCGAGTATATCCAGACAAATCTCCTCCCGGAGACCTACTACAATCTCCGCCTGAACCTCATCATTATCACCGACAGGTCAGGCACAATCGTCTATGCCGGCGCATACAACCTGACAACCGGAAGACCGGAACCAGTCCCGGAATCCATCCGGGAACACCTCCGGCCCGGCCTGCCGCTTATGGCTATGGACGACCCGGAGAGCGGGACCGATGGCATTGTCATCCTCCCCGAGGGGCCCCTGATGGTAGCGTCCCGCCCGATCCTCAGAACCGATCTCTCCGGGACACCGCGGGGGGTCGTGATCATGGGAAGGTATCTCGATGAGAACGAGATCGCACGACTCGCCCGGTTCACCTCGCCATCCCTTACAGCATTCCGGCTGTCTGACCCGGCAGTGCCCCGCGAGGTTTTCTCTGCGCCTGAAGACCGGCATGGCAGGTTCAGGAGCATGGTCTCTACCCTCAGCGAGACCGAGGCCGGGGGGTATGCAGTCCTGAAGGATATTTATGGCAGCGAATCGCTCGTCATCAGGATACTCCAGGACCGGGACATCTACCAGCAGGGGGTCACCACAACACTCCAGTACATCTTCATCGTGCTTGCAGCCGGGCTCCTCTTTGGCGTCACGGTGCTCTTCATCCTGGACAGGCTGGTACTATCACGGATCATCGACCTCAGCCGGCAGGTCTCGGAGATCGGGCAGAGCACCGACAGTCCACAGCGGATCTCCATCGGGGGCAATGATGAGTTCGCCGGGCTTGCGTTGGAGATCAACCGAATGCTGGAGACGATTGAGAAGACCCGGCGCGGCCTTGTAGCGAGCGAGAGCCGGTTCCGGGAACTTGCCGAGCTCCTCCCCCAGACCATCTTTGAGATGGACAGAACGGGCCGGCTCCTCTATGTCAACCGGGCCGGGACCGAGATATTCGGCATCACGGAAGAGAAGATCAGGGACGGGGTGAACGTCAGGCAATTCCTCATCCCGGAAGACCACGCCCGTATGCAGAGGGGTCTTGCTGCGATCCTTTCCGGGGCCACCTCATCGGGCCAGATCTACAGTTTTGTGAAGAAGGACAACGAGCTGATGCGGGGGATCGTGTATACCGCCCCGGTCCGGAGGAAGGAGAACCCGGACGGTTTCCAGGGCATTGTCATTGATGTGACCGACCGCGTGAACCTGGAGGAAGCCCTCATCGAGAGCCAGGAGTACCTCCAGACGCTCTTCATGTCGGTACGCGCCGGGATTCTCGTGATAGATGCCCTTACCCACACAATTGTCGATGCCAACCCGGCAGCGCTCGACATGATCGGGACGACCCGGGATGAACTCATTGACCGGGAGTGCCAGGGGCTCGTCTGCCCGTCTCAGGCAGGCGAGTGTCCGGTCACGGATTTCAATATCATCCTGGACAATGCCGAGCGCTCCCTCCTGACAAAGGACGGGCGATCGGTCTCCGTGATAAAATATGTCGTCCCCGTCATGCTTCACGGCAGGGCCTGCCTGCTGGAGACGTTCATCGACAACTCCCTGCGCAGGCAGATGGAAGAGGAACTCCGCGAGAGCCGTGAGCGGCTTTCCGGCATCCTGCGTGCATCCCCGGTCGGGGTCTTTGAGACAACCAAAGACGGGATCCTTATTTACGTGAACGAACGCTGGGAGGAGATGACCGGCCTTACCCGGGAATCCGCGCAGGGAAAGCGATGGACCTCGACCATCCATCCCCATGACCGCAGCCGCGTTGAGGAGGAGATCCGGGAGTATCACCAACGTCAGCAAATCCTCCGGACCGAAGCGCGGTTCATCCGCCCGGACAAGACGATCCTCTGGGTGTACGGGCAGGCCGTGCCCCTGTACGATGCTGACGGAACGGTGCGGGGATATGCGGGGACCATCACCGATATTACGGACCGGAAGCGGGACGAGGATGCAGTTCAGCTGGCCAATAAAAAACTGAACCTGATGAACAACATCACGCGGCATGATATTCTCAATACCATTACCGGACTCCTTGGCTGTGTCGATATGGCAAAGGCAACGAAATCAACGGATGAACGGGTGGAACTCCTCAACGAGATCCGGGATCTCACCCGGGTAATCCAGCGCCAAATCGCCTTCACCAAGGAGTACCAGGAGGTTGGGGTGCACCTCCCGGTCTGGCAGAACGTCAACACAGTCATCTCCCGGATCCGCCAGAACTTTACGAGCAGTGGCATCTCTCTTGCGGTTGAACTGGAGAATGTTGAGGTATATGCCGACCCCCTGCTCGAGAAGGTCTTTTACAACCTGGTGGACAATGCGATCCGCTATGGCGAGCATATCCACACAATCTCGTTTTATTTCGAGATCTCCGACAAGGGCCTCTTCATCATCTGCGAGGACGACGGCATCGGGATACCCCCGGAGGCAAAAGCGCGGATCTTCGAGCGCGGGGTTGGCAGGAATACCGGGATGGGCCTCTTCCTGAGCCGGGAGATCCTGGGCATCACCGGCATCACGATCGAGGAAAATGGCGAGCATACCAAAGGGGCGCGGTTCGAGATCCATATCCCCCGGGGCACGTTCCGGTTCGTACGGGATGAGAAGG
The DNA here is from genome assembly GCA_964448885.1 of uncultured Methanoregula sp. Classification (GTDB taxonomy): domain Archaea; phylum Halobacteriota; class Methanomicrobia; order Methanomicrobiales; family Methanospirillaceae; genus Methanoregula. The sequence goes on from CAYVAQ010000022.1 coordinate 28,872, forward strand.
ATTAAACATATCAGGAAAATGCATATGTAATCATATACGGGAAGTCTGACGAATCATGTCTGGTGAGAAGATCCTCCTTGTCGAAGATGACGACGTAATAGCCAAGGTAGCGGACTGGCGGCTGAAGAATCTCGGTTATGCTGTCTGCGGACGGGCAACGACCGGCGCGGAAGCAATGGAACTGGTCGTGAACGCCAAACCGGACCTGGTTCTCATGGATATCAATATCCGGGGCGACATTGACGGGATAGAAACGGCGAAGATGATCAAGAAGGGATTCAATATCCCGGTCGTCTATGTCACGTCCCATTCGGACGGCCCCACGCTTGAGCGGGCGAAAGCAACCCGCCCCGACGGGTTCATTGTCAAACCCTTCGATGACAACGATCTCCGTGTCGCCATCGAACTGGCACTGCAGCGGTGAAGGGATTCAGATCTGGATAACCGTATTATCCTTCTTTTTTCTGGCAACCCGCTGGAATTCGGCGATCTTCTCCCTTCCGATCCCGCTGATCTCTGCAGCGGTCGCGGGATCAGCGCTGAGCAGGGACCCTGCATCGATGATATCTGCCCGGGAGAGCTTGTTGAGCATCGGTTCGGTGATTCCGCGTATCGCAAGGAGCTGCTTCTTCCCTCGCTCTATCTGGAGCTTTGATACGGTCCGGGGGGCAGGTTTTTTCAGGTACGCACAGACCACGCTGACATGCTTCTGCACGGTAGAGAGAGACATACCGGTGAGTTCACTCAGGGCAGCCGGGGTATGGGCGCAGAACGCATCCGGGGTTATGACACCGGCCGCGATGTACTTTTTCAGGCTGACTGCCGGGATCCCGATCGTACGGAGGATCTGGCTGTTGTAAACAACCCTGGCATCGGTGACCAGTTGTCCGGATTCCTGTTCACTGATCCCGGCCGTTTTCAGGGCAGCAGGATCTGCACGGGCAAGATCGGAGAGCTCAGTGATACCAGCCTCTTTGAGCGCGGACTGGATCTTTGCATAACTGCGTCCCTTCCTTGGGATGAGCCGGTCCCGTATGAACTTACGGCATTCGGTCCTTCGCCGGAGTTTCTCAAGGACCGCTGTGGCACCGCTGACAATCGCTGCCGCGGTATCTGCCGGGACCTCCAGGATTTTTGCGAGGTTCTCCGGTGTACTCCGCGCAATCTCTGCCACCGAGTATATATGCCGGTTGCGGGCTTTTTGGATCAGGTCGCCATTCAGCCCGGGGACTTCGGCAAGGGATTCCTGGTTTGAGTTGATATGGTGGCACAACGGGCAGCCGATGTCCCAGGGGCGTGCCCCCTTGCGGACCAGCCGGACAAAGTTCAAGTGGTGTTTGTCACAGACATCATCGGTCCGAACGGCAAATCCCCACTGGGCCATGGGAAGGCCGATATTGAAGGTGCACTCCGGGTATTTTGAACACCCGATGAACTGGGTGTTTGCACGGAGGTGCTTGATCGCGAGCGTCCCGCCACAGACCGGGCATTTGCCGAGGTTCATCTCCTCTGCAGTCCGGTTGCGGATGTCATCGCCGATGACCTCCTCGTTCGCCTCGAGCTGGTCGAATGCCGCATGGAGCATTTCGCGGGACTCCCGCACCACGTCCTCGCGTGTCCGCTGGCCCTGCTTGATGAGCTGCATGTGGGACTCGAGTGTGGCCGTCATATCGGGGCGGGTTATCGTATCCGCGTGGGCTTCAAGCGATTCCGTGACAACGCGGCCGACAAGGGTGGGACGGAGGGGATTGCCTTCAACATACTTCCGGGACACGAGTTTTGCGATGACCTCGTGCCGCGTGCTCTTGGTTCCGAGGCCGAGCTCCTCCATCCGCTGGATGAGCTTTGACTGGGTATACCGGGACGGCGGCTGGGTCTCCTTCTCGTCCAGCGTCACCTTTGTTATCGGAAGCTTCTCGCCGACCTCAAAGGCCGGCAGGAGCACCTCCCGCGCCTCGGAGAAGGGGTAGACGGCATGCCACCCCGGTTCTATGAGCTGGCCGCCGGTGGTGGTGTACTCCTCTCCCCCTGCATTGAAGAGCACCTTCAAGGTCTTCCACTGGGCATCCGGGGCAAGGGTTGCGAGAAAACGCCGAAGTACCAGCTCGTAAATCCTGAACGCATCCTCACCGAGGACTTCTATGGTCGCTCCGCCGGTCGGGTGGATGGGCGGGTGGTCGGTCGAGGACTTCTTGCCGCGGGTGGGGACTGCACGGCGGTTTTTGATGATCCAGTCAACATCTTTCTGGAAGGGCGAGTTCCGGATGGTATTGAGGATGCCGGCAATATCCAGGGAGTCAGGGTAAACTGTGTTGTCGGTTCTCGGGTATGAGATGAAACCGTTCATGTACAGGTCTTCAGCGATCCGCATGGCATTTGCTGCCGAGAAACCCAGGCGGGCTGCTGCCACGATATAGGTCGTGGTGTCGAACGGGGAGGGTGCACGATCCTGCTTGGTACCGGTCTTGACATCGGTAACAACCAGGGGCTCTTTTGACCGGTCCCGGGCAAGTTCTGCAGCAGCCTTATCGTGGAACCGCCCGTTCGTGTGCCGGGTTTCAACCGGTTCTCCCCGCTTCTCAGTCGTGAGCGCGAGCTGCCAGTACTTCTCCGGCACAAAGGCCTCGATCTCCTTCTCCCGGTCAACGATCATGGTGAGTGTCGGGCTCTGGACCCGGCCTACCGAGAGGATATTATTTCCCCCGCGACGGGCAGCAAGCGAGATGAACCGTGTGAGGGACGCCCCCCACATGAGATCGATGGACTGACGGGCTTCTCCGGCAGCGGCGAGATCAAAGTCGAGCTCGGTGGTATGAGAGAATGCATGGTGCAGCTCCTGCGAGGTGATTGCAGAGAACCGGGCGCGGTCGATCGTCACCGTCTTATTGGCGGCACGGATAAGTTCGAATGCCTCCTTGCCGATGAGCTCCCCTTCCGTATCAAAATCCGTGGCAATCGTAACCTGATCCGCTTTCTTCGAGAGTTTCTGGAGGAGGGTAACTATCTTCTTCTCGGTCGGCACCTTGATGGTCCGGGCATCAACAAGGCTCCGCGGGGTGTACTGGTCGCTGCGCCAGTTCTGGTAACCGGGTTCGAAATCGATCTCGACCACGTGGCCGCGGAGACCGACCGAGACGGTGTCGCCAAACGAGTACGTTGAGACTCCGGCATCCTTGTTCTCGGTCACCTTCTTCCCGTTGCTGAGGATCTGGGCGATGCGCCGGGCAGAGATGTTCTTTTCCGCTACGATCAGGTGCACGGTTACTGCGCCCCCCGCTTTGTGAGTGCCTCTGCCAGCATCCGGTTCAGTTCGCCAGGATCCGCCTTGCCACGGGTCTTCTTCATGACCTGGCCGACCAGGAAGTTGAGCGCCTTGGTCTCACCCTTCCGGAAATCCTCGAGGGCCTTCGGGTTCTCGTCGATCGCCGCCTCGATGGCAGCGCTGATGGCGCCAGTGTCACCGGTGGTCTTTGCCAGGTTCAGCCGCTTCACGATCGCGTCAGGTGTCTCCGCGGTCTCACCCTTCAGGCGCTGGTCCAAAACCACGCGGAGGACCTCGATCCCGCTCTTGTCGGTGATCGTACCGGCCCGGAGGATCCGGATGAGCGCGGTCATCGCATCCGGTTCAACCTTGTCAAGACTCATATCGCGGTAATTCAGCTCCCCGATCAGGGTGTCGGCGATCCAGGTTGCTGCAAGGGGCGGGAGACCGGCTTTGTCCGATGATACGACCTTCTCGAAGAAGTTGGCAAGCCGGAGATCGCCGGTCAGGGTCCGGGCATGGTTGAGGGAGCAGCCATACTCCTTCATGAACCGCTCGCGGCGGGCATCGGGCAGTTCGGGGAGGTCAATTTTGTCCACCCAGGACTTCACGCGGAGCGGGCGGAGATCGGGCTCGGGGAAGTAGCGGTAATCGTGCTCCTGCTCCTTGCTGCGGGCAGACTGGGTGATGCCCCGGGCTTCAAGATAATGCCGGGTCTCGCGCTCGATCCGCTGGCCCCGGCGGATGAGGTTCTTCTGCCGGGTGACCTCAAAGGTGAGTGCCTTCTCAACGCCCTTGTAAGAGGTGATGTTCTTGACCTCAACCCGCTCGCTTCCTTTGATGGATATGTTGGCATCGACACGCAGCGACCCCTCCTTCTCGGAATCGAAGACACTCAGGTATTCGAGGGTTGCGCGGAGCTTGTTGAGGAACTTTCTCGCCTCCTTGGGCGAGCGCATGTCCGGCTCGGAGACGATCTCGATGAGCGGGATACCGGCACGGTTGTAGTCTACCAGCGAATATTTGCCGCGCTCCACATTGCCCATGTGGACGAGCCGTCCCGGGTCCTCCTCCACATGGATCCGGGTAAGGCGGACCTTCTTCTCGCCACCTTCGTCACTCTCGATCTCAAGGTACCCGCCTTCGGCAAGCGGCTTGTCGTACTGGGTGATCTGGTACGCTTTGTCAAGGTCGGGATAAAAATAGTTCTTCCGGGAGAACTCGGACTCGTTGAGGACCTCGCAGTTGAGCGCCTTTGCCACCTTCATCGCGTACTCGATCGCCCGCCGGTTCAGTGCCGGCATGGCACCCGGAAGGCCGAGGCAGATCGGGCAGACATGGGTGTTGGGGCCGTCGTTCCGGTAGTCGGTCGAGCACCCGCAGAAGAGTTTGCTCTTCGTATCCAGCTGGCAGTGCACCTCCAGCCCGACGATGACCTGATCTTCAGCATCTGCCATCTCAGCTCACCGCCTGTTCATACGCGTAAGCAACGTCCACGACACGCTCATCCTCAAACATCCGTCCCATGATCTGGAGCCCGACCGGCATCCCGTCGGATCTCCCGCACGGCACCGAGATGGAGGGTATGCCGGCAAGATTGGCCGGCACCGTGAGGATATCCGCCAGGTACATCGAGAGCGGATCGCTCTTCTCCTTCAGTTTAAAGGCAATGGTGGGCATAGTGGGGCCCGCGATAACGTCAACATCTTTGAAGATCCGGTTGAAATCAGCCTTGATATTCTCGCGGGCGATCTGTGCCTTGGCGTAATATTTGCCATAGTACCCGCTCGAGAGCGCAAACGTGCCGAGCATGATCCGGCGCCGGACCTCGGTCCCGAACGCAGCGCTCCGGACCTCCTGGTATGCATCGTGCCAGGACTTCCTCCAGTCAGGTGCCGGGCCGTAGCGGACACCATCGAAGCGGGCAAGGTTGGAGCTTGCCTCGCAGGTGCAGGTGACATAGTACGCTGCAAGAGCGTATTCCATGGAGGGGATGCTGCACGGGAGGGTTGTTGCACCCAGCTCCTCGAGACGCCCGATGGCTTTTCTGACAACATCGGCAACCTTCGGATCAACGCCTTTGCCGAAATATTCCTGCGGGATGCCGATCTTCAGGCCGCGGATATCTGCACTTGGAACCCGGGTGTAGGGCTTGTTCTGCGAGGTGGAGTCGTGACGGTCGTACCCGGCGATGACGCTCATCAGGGTGGAGACATCGTTCACGGTCTTTCCCATGGGCCCGATCTGTTCGAGCGAGTTCGAGTAGGCGATGAGGCCGTACCGCGAGACGCGCCCGTAACTGGGTTTCAGCCCGACGATCCCGCAGAACGATGCAGGACACCGGATCGATCCACCGGTATCGGTACCGAGAGCCATCGTCACCATGCCGGCTGCAACAGCTGCTGCGCTGCCGCCGCTCGAGCCGCCGGGGACCCGGGTGGTGTCGCAGGGATTGAGGGTGGGACCAAAGCCGGAGTTTTCGGTTGTGGTTCCCATCCCGAACTCGTCCATATTGGTCTTGCCGACAATGGCTGCACCATCAGCTTTCAAAAGGGCGATGACATGGGCATCATAGGGGGGAACATAGCCTTTGAGGATCTTCGAGGCACAGGTGGTCTCAATGCCCCGGGTGGAGATATTGTCCTTAACGGCTATCGCCATACCGGCAAGTTTTCCATCGCCGTGGGGTGCCCTGCTGCAGGTGGTCAGGAAGGCATTGTACCGGTCGTCCGGATCAAACGTGATCTCACCGGTCACTACATCACCCTCGGCGCTTTGATGAACCCGTCTTCTTTGGCCGGGGCATTCCGGAGAACGTCTTCCTGAAGCAGGGAGGGCTCAACGTCATCCTCGCGCAGGACATTGTAGAGCTCGCGCTCTGAGGTTCCCGTTCCCTCAACGCGGTCGAGGATATCGAAATATTCAAGGATTGCATTGAACTGGTGCGTAAAGGTGCCCAGCTGATCAGAACTGATACCGACATCGGCAAGTTCTGCTATATGTTGTACATCGTTCTCAGAGACCATGTTCCACCCGTATGATCTGGTCTATGTAATCTTGCATGGACGTTTTATAACCGTTTTTACGGGCAAGCTTACGCATGACCCCCCAGACCCCGCTCCCGTATTGCATGGCTTTCTTCTCGTACCATGCGAGATCTAGCGGAATGTGGCGTTCTGCGACCTCCCTTAACGGGATTTTCCGCCGGTTTCCCTGCACTTTAGCGGATGCAGGGATCGCCCGTGCAGCGCGCACAACCCGCAGGTCCAGGTACGGCATGGAGAGGCAGGTCCTGTGGAGCGCTGCAATCCCCTGGTCGCGGCGGGCCTGGAGCTCAAGCCCCGCAAAGTCCCGGGCCAGTTCGGCTTCAAGGTCAGGAGACGCCATATACCGGGCATACCCGCCGAAGAGCTCGTCGGCTCCCTGCCCGGTGATGATGCGGCGGTACCCCTGCTCCCCGGCCCAGCGCGTGATGAAGAACTGGGTCAGGGCTATGCCGGCGTCGACCGGATCTCTCTTCGGGATAACGGAGAGAACGCGAGGGAGCGCCGCTTCGATCTCGGCTTCGGTGATGGTGACGAACGTGCAGGAGAGCCCAAGAACATCGGCAGCATGGCGCGCCTGCCTGATATCATGGGACCCGTCAAGGCCAACGGCAACGCACTCCCGCCGGGCAAGGTGTGCCACGAGTGCCGAGTCTACCCCCCCGGAGAGTGCGGTCACCCCCTCATCGCTCCGCAGGCCGACCGCGGTAATGATCGCTTCTTCCAGGGTGAGATCCGGGACAACCGGCTGTATCTCCCCCCGCACCTCCCCGTTGCAGACAAGGGTGCCTTTTGGTCCTGCCCCCTCCATGATCCCGAAGTGGTCGCGGGCGCTGCACCGGTCCCAGCGCAGCCAGAACTCCCCGCCGAAACGGAGCACCTGTTCGGGAGCATTATGGCAGATCGTATTCACTTCTTCGATTGACAGCCGGCGGCCATCCTGTTCAACCCATCCGGTTAGGTGCGGGTGTGTCATCGCTCCTGGTCCTCGCGCATTATCTCTTCACTAGTGTGCCGCTGGATGCTAAAAAAAATGTGTCTTCCGATCCACTGGCTGGATCCGGTCTTCCCAATCGTAACTCATATCCGGGAATATTTCATCCATACCATCAGGAACGGGTTGCGGTGAAGGATGGCGTTCACGCCATGCTGGTGGCACCTGGTGCTGCCTGTGCCGGGATAATCTTTCTTGGGCTGGCGTCCGGGTCGGTCTTCATCACGGTTGTCGGCACCCTATTCATCAGGGGAGCATTCCTTATCAGCGTCACGGCATTCGTCCTGTTCCTGCGGGAATGGATTCTCATGAAGGGATCCTGATCCCACCTCCCTGCCTGCAGGCAGCGGATCTGTTTTACCGGAAGACCAGTGACAGTTTTTTCTCAGCGCCTCGGGAAGAGAGCCGGACATCCAAATTATTAAGTAGAAATCTCCCGTCCTTATTGAATTGGTGTAATAACGTGCAGGCATCTCTTGTTGCTCTGGTTGCAGCGCTCTGTGGGATCATCATGGACAAATTCCTGGGAACCACACCGGTATTCAGGATCATCGGCGATGCACTCATTATGGGTGCATTCATCATTGCGATAACCGCGTTCCTCTTGTTCCTGAAGAAGAGGTTCCTTGGCAGCAGCGATGAGATCATGTGGACGAGCAGCCATTAAGGGATCCTTGTTCATACGATTCTTTTTTTGGTGTTGACGGTCAATAGTATTGAGCGCGAGGGCAGAAGAGGCCGGCCAGCGGCGCCGGGCTTAAGACCTCGTCAGGAAAATCAGTACACAACTCACGGCCCGGGAGGGTAGGAAAGCTGGCCAACTCCGCCGGACTTAAGAT
>CAYVAQ010000023.1:0-36707 GCA_964448885.1 uncultured Methanoregula sp.
GGCTGATGACATGCACGTTGGCAAAGATGCTCGGGAAGAAGAGGTACGAGGTTGCGATGGTTGAGAAGAAGATGGAGATGAAGGAGAGCTCCTTGAAGCTGCGCGAGAGCATCCCGATGATGAGCGCGTTTGCCAGGAAGAAGAAGATGATGGGGATGAGGGGAAGCATGATGACCAGCGATGCCCCGATCCAGAGCGTGAGCCCGGCACAGATCGCGACCATCCCGAGGAAATAGGGCAGCATCTTGCCAAGGATGATGGAGGAGGTGGCAACCGGCATCGAGAGGAGGATCTCGCCCTTGCGCTCGATGCGTTCGTTCATGATGCTCATCATGAAGAACTGGCTCGTGAAGTAGAGCGGGAAGATGAAGACAAAGATGAGGATGATGGAGTCAAACGGGAGCGGAGGGGAGAGCTGGGACGGGGTCTTGAAGTTCCCCATCGTTCCGCCGGTATCGGAGGTCAGCACCTCCGTGTACCGCGATATCTGGGTGTTCTCCCTGCTCTGGGAGACCAGCTCTGCCCTGAGCTCCTCCTCCGAGAACCCGAGAGTCGGCGAGGGGGTGGGCACCTGCTCGATCTCACCGGACGGCATCGGGGCGACTCCCCGCGCCGGGCCTGCGGTCAGGTACTGGCCGCTCTGGGTTGCAAGGAAGTCGAGCTCGCTTTTTACGCTCTGCGTGTCGATCCAGAGCGGGTACGCTGCAAAGAGATCGTCGGCAGAGTTGTACACGCTGTTGACATACTTCCCGTAGTTGCGCTCAACGGTCTTGAGCGCAGATTTGCTCTTCTCGGATCCCCGGTACCAGACAACGCCATCAAGAATAATCAGATCGTAGGAGTTCGTCGTGAAATCGACTGCCGTGTCCCGGTAAAGGTAGACCGTGAACCGTGCATCGCTGGCAATAAGCCGGGCAAGGTCCGGGTCGTCCGTCCCGACCCGGTACATGCCATCCTGCAGGTGCATACCGCTCTGAGCGGCAAAGCCGGTGACCAGGATGAGCATGACGAATAAGACGATGGCGAGCGGGAGTACGTTCCTGCCCATCATGGTGAAGGTCTTCTTCACCTCCCACTTCGCGATGGTAGCGATATCCTTTCCCGCACCCATGGTCTTCACGTCCCGGTATCCCGGCTGCAGGGAACCTTCAGCTGGCGATTGGTACTGAATGTAATACCAATATCCTATAATTAACTCTCTGTCAGGGCACCAGATGGCGCCATCCCAATCTATAAGTGGGACACGGGACTAGAGAGATCGAAAAGGAAGACCTGCATGATCACGGCACGGAACCTGACCAAGAGCTATGACGGCTTCATGGCGCTCGACGGCATCAGCTTCGAGTTCGAGGACGGCGAGATCTTCGGGATTATCGGGCACAACGGGGCAGGCAAGACCACGCTCCTGAAGATCATCTCCGGGCTGGTAACCCCGACCTCGGGAGAACTCCTCATCAATGACATCGATGTCGTGAAGAGCCCGGTCGCGCTCAAGGAGAAACTGGGATATCTCCCCGAGGAGTCCCGGCTCTACGAGACGATGACGGTCGAGAACTATCTCGCGTTCTTTGGCGAGATCTACGGGCTCTCGCCGCAGGAGATCCGTGTTCGCTCAAACCAGCTCTTCGCCGCTCTCTCGCTCGAATCCAACGGCAAGAAGCTCGGCGAGTTCTCCAAGGGCATGAAGCGAAAAGCGGCAATCGCCCGGTCACTCATCCATGACCCCTCATTCCTTGTCTATGATGAGGCAACCAGCGGGCTCGACCCGATGACTTCCCGGTTCATCGCCGATTACCTTCGTCGCCTCAGGTCCGATGGGAAGACAATCGTCATCTCTGCCCACAACCTCTATCAGGTGGAGGCGATCTGCGACAAGGTGATGATCCTCCGGCGCGGGAAGATGGTCGCGTTCGGCTCCATGAAGGAGCTCCGTGAGCAGTTCGGGTCCCTTACCTACACCATCTTCTTCTCTATCAGCAATCCGGAGAAGCTGGTCGGGCACTCACGGACATACCGGCAGGAGGAGGGATTCTTCATCTGCGATGCAGAGAGCATGGGAGAACTGAACGAGTGCACTGCGATCATCAAAGAAGCCGGCGGCACCGTTGAGAAGATCGAGTCGCGGTACCCCTCGCTTGAGGAGATGCTGGTCCGGATCGGGAAGTAGGGTGTAAGTGGCTTTCTCCCACGCATCTTTTCTGCAGACTCTGCCGGAAATTTTTCAATCGCGATCACGATCGCGATCAAAATCCTGATCCGGATCGATCAGACTTTGCCTGAAAATTTTTGATCGGATCGTGATTTTTATTTTTCAACCAGACCCCGATTGAAAAAAAATGAGCAGACCTTGCCTGAAAAACCGCGGAATATCTGGGGGTTCCGGCGGAGCAATTTTTTACAGATCAGCTTAACTTTTCGCAACCAGACCCTGCTGAATTTTTTTTGGGCAGACTCTGCTGAAAATTTTTCGATCGCGATCCGGTTTTTATTTTTCAATAATGATCACGATCGCGATCAAAATACTGATCCGGATCGATCAGACCCTGCTGAAAATTTTTCGATCGCGATCACGATCGCGATGAAAAAGGTGATTTGGATCGATCAGGGTCTGGTGTCCTGCACCAGATCTGAAAAATCCGACAACCCGGCATTCCATAGAGTACTTGGATCGCGGGATGGGTAAAAGAGCGAATGCAGTCACACAACCCGCACGGCTGCCCCGGTGTTGCGGGCGGTGGTCAGGATAGCGGGGTCTGCTTCGCATTGTAATCACCCCCCAATCCCACGCAGGTATTTGTCGTATCTGGGGAATTCGAAACATTTTCCATTTTTTACCTTTTTTACCACGAATCATCGTGGCTTCTGGTGAAAAACAGTAGATATGCCAACTGTTTTTTCAGTTGATAATCATTTGTTAATTACTTCAGGATAAAAACAACATAATTATTACTCATATGCGCCAAACACCCGGGACGGTGTGATATGACGAATACCAAACGGTTTTTCGGAATAATGGGATTTTTTCTCATTATCGGTTTCCTGCTTTTGGCAGGATGCACAACCAGCGAACAGAAGTCAGCTGAAAAACAGCCCGTGAATGCTTACGTTGCCGCGGGTCTCAAGAAACCCATGGATGTCGTGATTGCAAAGTACACGAATGAGACTGGCATCACCGTCGTTCCGAACTATGGTCCCTCCGGTGGGCTCTATACCCAGATCAGCCAGGGGCAGCCCTGCGACCTGTACTATTCTGCGGATTATGCCCTGATCGAGAAACTCGAAAAAGAAGGCAGGGTTGCCGAATCCGAGAAGTTCATGAAGGAGTTTGTTGTCATGACCGTCTCAAAGACCGGTAAGGAAAAAGGGCTCACCAGGGCAACCGATCTCACAAAAGAGAACATCGTGATTGCGGTCGCCGATCCCAGTGCGCCGGTGGGGGTCTATTCCGAAAACGTGTTAAAGAACCTCAATCTCTGGGACACCTTAAACACCAAGGGCAACATCAAGACCCGGCCGAGCACGGTGAACCAGGTAGCCCTGATGGTTGAGAGTGACGAAGTTGACGCCGGGTTTATGTACAGCAGTACCGCCGTCCTCTACAAACTGGAGACCGTGGAAAAATACGGGTATGACCTTTCTGAAGAGATCATCTTTGGCGATGCAATCGTCAAGGGCGGGAACGAGGCCGGGGCAAAGGCTTTCCGGGACTATGTCCGCCAGAACAGCAACGAATTTACCAAGTACGGCTGGGAGATGTATGCGTAAGGTCAGCATCTGGGAAGTCCTCTTCATCCCCTTATTTTTCTTCCTGATTGTCTTCCCCATCCTCGCCATCCTCGGGAATGTCACGGTCGAAGGGATGACACTGACCTTTGGGGACCCCATCTTCTGGATCGCGGTCAGGAACACTCTTATCACAGCATTCATTGCTGCACTACTGGGTGTCCTTCTGGCACTTGGGTTTGGGTATTTCTATATCTTCCATCCCGGAACGGTTATGTACCAGATCGCCGATTTCATGAACGACCTCCCCATCGCCCTTCCCCATACCGTGGCAGGGCTTGCCCTCCTGCTGGCATTCGGGAGGAACGTGATGGGATTTGTCGGGCCAACCGGCCTTGCGTTCACGTTGCTTGCCGTTGTCCTTGCCATGTTCTTTGTCTCGTATCCCCTTGCTGCCCGGACCATTGCATCGGCAGCCGAAGAGATCGACAAGGAACTCATCAGCGTGGCACGGACTCTTGGCGATTCGCCTCCGCAGGCATACCGCCGGGTTGTCATCCCGCTCCTTGGCGAGGCGATATTCTCGGCGTTCGTGCTGGGTTTTTCCCGGTCGCTCTCGGAATTTGCCGCCGTCATCATGTTCGGAGGCAATGTTCCCGGTATGACGCAGGTGCTGGCGAGTTACGTCTTTACCAAAGTCGAGGAAGGGGAAGTGAGCATGGCCGTGACCGCCAGTGCGTTCTGTATCCTGCTCTCGCTCCTGCTGGTGCTTGTCCTGCGCATGAGGGGGTGGTCGCATGCTCGAGGTGCGCAATCTGCATAAAGCGTTTGCCGATCACCGCGTCTTAAACGGTGTGTCGATGGGAATAAAACCCGGCGAGATTCAGGTCCTCATCGGCCTGAACGGGTGCGGGAAGACCACGCTCCAGCGTGTCCTCACCGGTATCCTCGAGCCGGACCAGGGGAGTGTCCATATCGATGGCCAGGAAGTCACGCCTCTCCCGCCGGAAGACCGGATGATCGGGTATGTCCCCCAGAATACGGGGCTGTTCCGGCACCTCACGATAGAGGAGAATATCCTGTATCCGCTGAGGAATGGCCGGGGATCGAAAGAGAAGTTCCACGAAGCGGTGAAACTCCTGTCCCTTGAACAGTATCTTGACTGGAAGCCCGAGAAACTCTCCGGGGGCTACCGGGCCCGCGTGGCGCTTGCCCGGGCACTGGTGTCCTCGCCCCGCGTGATGCTCCTCGATGAGCCCATCACGGAGGTGGACCGGGCAAAGAAAGAGTATGTCCTGCCCTTATTCCGGGACGTGCTCCTGCAGCTGCACATCCCGGTCCTCTATATCACGCACGACCCGTGGGAAGCAGGGCAGATTGGAAATTCGTTCTCGATCATGAAGGACGGGAATGTGGAGCGTATCACATCCCCCGAAGAGGCATTTGCGGTGATCCGGGAGCAGGCCCGGGGCTGCGGGGAATGAGTTCCCAGTCTCTCTCTCTTTTATTTTCCTGACGGAAGACGGTTGCCGCAACCGCCCCGTTTATACAACCCGCACGGCTGCCCCGGTGTTGCGGGCGGTGGTCAGGATGGTGGTACCGCCACCGGACTCTTCCATGAACGAACGGGCAGCCTGCCCGATGCTGCCCATGTTCGTGTCGCCGATGGCATACACTGCCGGGCCAAACGAGGAGAGCCCTGCTCCGGCCGCCCCGGCATTCCGCAGTACGGGCAGAAGACCGGTCACCTGCGGGGGCTGGAGGGAGAGCTCCACCCTCTTGAAACCGAGACCCTGGATCGTGTTGATTGAAGAGCCGAAGAGGTCGAGATCCTGTTCAGCGATGCCGGGTAGCATCCGCATCATCACTTCGTGGCAGAGCTCCCGCACCTCCTCAAGGGGGACCGGACAGTTGTCCCGGAAGATGTCGGTCTCCATCGTCCCGCTCGCCCCAACCGGGACTTGGGGGATTGCAAGCAGGACCTTCCAGTGCTCCGGGAACGGGTGGCGGGCAAGGACCGGCGGCGGGCTGACCCCCCGGGAAGCAGCCGAAGGCCGGAAGTCGGACTTCTCCATGCCAGCTCCGAATTGGTGGCCGCCGTCGAGGATGAACCCCCCCTGGTCGAAGGCCGCGGTGCCGATCCCGCTGGTACCTCCGCGGCCGGCCAGCCGGGCCAGATCGGGCACCGAGAGGGTCCTGCCGTGCAGTTCCGCGATCGCCCGGGCAACCGCAAGGGAGACCTGCGATCCGCTCCCGAGCCCGACATGGGGCGGGTAATCAGTCCTGACCGTGATGCTGACCCCGCCCCCCGCTCCAAGCCGGGCAAGGATCTCCTGCGCAACCCGTGTTATCCGCTCGCGGGTAGCGGGGCTTCCCCCCTGCACCCGGATGGATGGCGCGAGTTCGGCCTCGATGAGGACCCCCGGCTCCTCCAGCGTGATCCCGACACCCCCGTCCACCCGGCCGAGCCCGCCGTGCATGTCGATGAGCGATATATGGACCCGCGATGGTGTCCTGATAATGACCCTGCGGGTGTCAGGGAAGCGGTTGTACGGGAACTGTTCCTCGATGAAGATGAGGGGCTTTTTCTCATGGATGATCTGGTATTGCCGGGAGAGGACCGGCTCGCCCCGGTTGATGGCAAAGACCCGGCCGGCCTCTTCCCCTGCCGGTGCCACGCGGGCGTTCAGGATCTCCCGCCGCGCCTCGATCCGGTGCTCTTTGATGATCCTGCCGATGGGGATATCGGCTTTCATCAGGTCGTCCCGGAACTCGGGTGAGAGCCGGGCGATGGGCGTATCGGAGATGGCATAGATGAGGACCTCGTTGTCCTGCTCGGTCCTGATCTCCACAACGCGGTGGTTGACCGGGTCGCCCTCGGCGATACTCAGGTTGTCTGCAACATCGCGGGCTGCTGGCACGACCTGCTGTACGAGCGTCCGGATCACGACTTTCTTACCCGTGACCGATTCGAGAAGCTGCGTGACCGACCCGTCGGTCCCGATCAGGAACTTCTGGACCGGGGAGACCCGGCCGACCTGCGCCTCAATGTCGCGGATAGCCTGTGCAATGTCCATCTGATGATCGTTATCACCGGGAACGATAAGGCTGCTGATGCAGCGGCAAGGCCCTGCAGGAGGGGGGAGAACCGGTCACCTGCCCCCCCGGTGTCGTTCCCGCGCCCTCCCCAGGCGCGTGTCCAGGTCCGGGCCCTGCAGGGAGATCTCCGCAAGGTACTGCGGTGTGACCCTGCCTTTCTTGCCAATGACCTCGTTTGTCCGGATGGCGGTAACCCGGGAGATCATGACATAGCTCTCTTCGAAGAGGTCAAGCCCGCCCCGGGAGAAATCATCGAGGGTCAGCGGGATGGCGGGAGCATCGCTGGGCGGTTTGCTGCTGACCGGGCAGACGCGGATCATCCCGTTGTCGGTGGTGCCGACAACAATGACCGGCCGGATTTTTGCCGGCGTACGGCTGTCCAGCGCAACGCAAGCAAGGAGGACATCGCCTCTCCCGTACTGCCCCATGCCATAGAATTCCGGCACCGGCAGGGATAAGGTGTTGGATCGCCGGTTTCCGCACGCTTAAATTCCCCCGCATCCAATCCCTCTCCCATGGCCCGCTGCGATCACTGCGGCAACGAGAGTACGCTGCCGTTCACCTGCCAGCACTGCGGGGGGAAGTTCTGTGCCGACTGCCGTCTGCCACCCAACCATAACTGCACCGGCATCGGCAGCTGGAACCGGAAGCCCCGGCCAACGGTTGGCATGAGCTATGGAAGGAGCGGTGGCGTGAGTGCAACGGGAGGAGTTGCTGCAGAGTCCCGGGGCAGCAGGGCGGAGAAGGCCGGGGGGAAGCGTATCCCGTACTTCTGGATCATGGCTGCAGTCATCGGGCTCGTCATCCTGGGGTTGACCTGGCTGGCATTGAGTGGAGCCCGGTTCTGATTTTCCGCTGGCAAAAAAACCGGATATATAACAACCATTATTGCCCCTCCTCATCAATGTAATGGGAATGTACTCCCTGCTGTATGTCGATGATGAGCCCGTCCTCCTGGAACTGGGGAAACTCTATCTTGAGGAGGCCGGCGAGTTTCACGTCACAACGGCAGAATCCGCAGAGGATGGTCTTGCTATCCTGAAAAAAACACCAGTCCATGCGGTCATATCCGATTACCATATGGCTGACCGGGACGGGCTTGACTTTTTAGTCGAGGTCCGTTCCCGGTACGGGGACCTCCCGTTTATCCTGTTCACCGGGCGTGGAAGGGAGGCCGTTGTGATTGAAGCGATCAATCATGGTGTCGACTTTTATATCCAGAAAGGCGGTGCCCCCCAGGCCCAGTTTGCCGAGTTGTCCCATAAAATCCTCCAGGCCATCAGGCGCAGGGAAGCCGAAGATGAACTGTTCCGCTCGCGCCAGATGCTCCAGCTGGTCCTTGATACGATCCCGCAGCGGGTTTTCTGGAAAGACAGAAACTCCGTATTTCTCGGCTGTAACCAACCTCTTGCCAGTGACACCGGTTATGCCGATCCGGCTGCCCTTGTGGGAAAGGACGACTATTCAACGGCTTCCCGCGATCTCGCGGACCAGTACCGGGCTGATGACCGGTACGTCATGGAGACCGGTGAGTCCAAGCTGAACTTTGAAGAGCCGCAGATCAAGCCGGATGGCTCACACGCATGGTTGCGGACCACCAAGGTGCCGCTGCGCAACCGGGAAGGAGAGATCATCGGGGTCCTCGGGACGTACGAAGATATCACTGAACAGAAGCGGGTCGAGGATGCCCTCCGGGAGAGCGAGGAGCGGCTCCGGACGTTCTTCACCCAGATGACGGAAGCCGCAACGATCACTGACAGTGACGGGACCATCATCGAGTGGAACCCGGCTGCAGAAAAACTGACCGGCATCCCTGCCACAAGGGCCCTGGGGCGGTACTCGTGGGACATCCAGATGGATCTGATGGCTGCGGAGAAACGATCTGAGGGACACCGCGCTATGCTGCAGGAGAAGACCGCTGAATGCCTGCGCACGGGAATGGCGACGTTCCCGATCCCGCAGGAGGTCGAACTGGTACGGATTGACGGTTCGCGGGTGGTAGTGCGTCAGAACATCTTTCCTATCCGGACAGCGGGCGGGTTCCGGTTCGGTTCGCTGACCGAGGATATTACCCCTCACATGCTGGCCGGGCGGGCACTGCGCGAGAGTGAAGAGCGGTTCCGGGATGCGTTGTCGCAGGAAAAGGATTACTTCGCTGCAATCTTTGACTCCGTCAACGATGCAATATTCATCCATGACGCGCAGACCGGCAGGATCGTCGATGTCAACCAGACCTGTACCCGGATGTACGGGTATTCCCGCGATGAGTTATTATCCATGGATGTAGGCGATTTCAGCGAGGGCGTGCCCCCGTATACGCAGGAAGATGCTGTCGCATGGATCCGGCGGTGCATCCGGGATGGTCCCCGGTTGTTCCACTGGAGGTCCCGCCGGAAAGACGGGACTCTCTTCATGACCGAGGTCAACATGCGTTACGCGCGGATCGGCGACAAGGAGCGGATTATCGTAACGGAACGGGATATCACTGCCCGTGCCGGGACGCATGGATCATCATAACCGGGTAATCCTCAGAACAGCCCTGAACAGACATCCTGCCCCTTCTTTTGGGGATATAAAAAAGGTGTGGTTAGTTTGCCGCTGTCGCTTTCTGGAGCAGGATCCGGCCTTTTGATGTCAGCCGGAGGGTGATGGCAGAAGGGGACTTTCCCCCGTCGAGGCTGCCGTTTGAGAGAAGGGTCCGCACCGCGGAGCGGATACTGCTCTCGCCATAGTGCGCAAGGAGCTGCTGGACCACGTGGCCGATGGCGCATCCCTGTTTCTCGCTGACCGTTTCAAGAATACTGATGTGGACCGGGTCGGGGATGAAGGCCCGGGGAGTCTCAAAAGATATTGCGTCCATTTTTTTACCTCGTGCAAAGGATCCCGGTTCGCGGCAACCCAAAAGGAGAAACTGTGGAGCCGGGGTGTGAATAAGTATATGCTGGCTGAATTAAAGTAACCACCCCTCCCTGCATTGTTGAACGGGCGTTTTTCCAATCCTTCATATTATTTGGCTGCGATCACTAGTACGATCGACGTATGCGTACTGCTGTCCTCATCACCATCGCCGCAATATTTGGTATTGTCGTGGTCCTCGCTGCCGCGATTGTATTTACCAGCCCGGCACTTATCCATGCCTCAGCCGGCGGAGAACCTGCGGTGCCTGCGGATGGGACGGTACAATACAGCCTTGACACCATATTCCCTGAACCCCGGTACTATACGGGTATCCATTTTGACAATCTGCGGACAAACGATCACCTTACGGTCATCCCGCTTACGGCTTACCGGCAGCAGATGACCAACTACAGCTGCGGGGCGGTGGCAGCGATGACGGTCATGGCGTACTATGGGCAGCCGCAGCCCGACACCCTTGAGCAGGAGGACCTGATCGCGCACCAGATGAACCCGGGCGTGACGGAGAAGACGGGGATCAACCCGGAACAGGTTGTCCGGTGGTTCGGGAAGAATGGCTGGAATGCGACATGGAAGACCGGGGGATCGCGGGATATGCTCATGAGGAACCTGGAACAGGGAATCCCGACCATGGTCGAGTGGATGGACTGGGGCGGCCACTGGGTGGTTGTGACGGGATACGACACCCGGGGGACGGAGAATGTCTGGGACGATGTGATCATCTTTGCCGATTCCGTGGACTGCCATGACGACCGGGTTGATGGAATCACGTACTTCAACTATGGCGAGTTCGACGCAATGTGGTTCGATGCGCATTACTTCCCGGAGGGCATGCGGGATCGGGTGTATGTGGTGGCGGTGCCCCTCGGCACCCCGCTGCCGGCCTAAAAACAAAAGGATTGATTTTTCCCTCAAAACGGCACACCAACGCTTCAGGACGATCCATGAAGATAATACGGCTCTATACCGGGACCGACGACCGTTCGCATTTCGAGGATGTCGAGGCGCCGTTTGAGTCAAGGGAGGACTTCGGCCTCTTCACACTCCCCGAACCGGCAAAGGCGGTATTCTTCCGCGAGATCCCGCCGAGCTGGGAATACCAGTGGCACAATGTGGTCTGCCGGGAGTACGTTGTCATGATTGCCGGAGAGGCGGAGATCGAAGTGGGGAGCGGTGAGCGGCGAGTCCTGAAAAAAGGCGATGTGCTCCTTGCCGAGGACATGACCGGGCAGGGTCACCGGACCCGGGTCATCGGGAAACACCCGTGGCGGCAGGTCTTCATCACCCTGCCGTGAATCCCCTGACGGCGGCATCTTTAAATAGTGCCGTGTTCATGGGAGAGATAAGGAGTCCTGAGTGAACGGCGAGGAAGCCCTGAGCGAACTCATTGACGAGACCCTGATGCTCGGTCTTGTCGTTGTCGTTGCCGGTATTGTCGGCGTGCTGGTGCTCGGCATGATCGTGCCGATGGAGAAGACCGCATACGTAGTCCCCCGGTTCGGTACCGAGGTGATCGATGGCAAGACCGTTGTCACGGTCTTCAACCGGGGCGGTGATCCGGTATACTTCAACACATCCGGTGCTGCGTCCTACCGTGCTGCGTTTTACCTGGAAACATCGGCAGGCAGTTTCCGGGCCGAACCGGTCTCATCGCTGACGGTCTTCCGGCCCGGCGACAAAATCTATCTCTTTTACAGTGGCAGCGGTGCGTATGCCGTGGACCATCCCCCTGCCGGCGGTTCGGTAGTCTCGCTCCCGCCCGGCCGCGTTGCGGTCCGGATCGTTGATGTGAACTCCGGTGTCCTGATCGCGGGGGAGACGGTCATCGAAGGACCGGCTGCGACCGGGACTGGTACTGCGACCGCAACGCCAACTGCAACGGTTACGGCAACTGTCACGGCAACACCCACTGCGAATGGAACGAGTACGGCAACCCCAACAGCAACCGGGACTGTCACACCAACCGCAACCGCCACACCGACCCCGACTGCAACGGTTACCACAACCGCTCCGCCAGTCGGACCGCTTAGCGCGGACTTTACGTATCTCAACCGTGGGTCGCGAAACGTCCAGTTCACTGATACTTCAGCAGGCGCCCCGACCGCATGGTCATGGGATTTTGGTGATGGCGATGCGTCACAGCCAAAGACCGGCCGGACAATTACCCATAAGTTCCCAAACCTGGGAACATTTTCTGTCACCCTTACCGTAACCCGGAGTTCCGATAACACAACCGCATCGGTGACAAAGTCCGTCACGGTTACGTGAACGGGAACCGCCCCCCCTTTTCATTGCCCTGGCGTAGCCGGCCCTCTGCCGGATATGGCCAATATGGTGAATCAATCTCATAACCTTTTTAAAAAATTAACGGGAATAAGCCGTGCATGATTGAACAACCAGATCTGCCAGTCAATGCGCCGGAATCATCTCTTATCCGTGCTGCTGCACTCTTCTTTCAGGCGCTTCTTGCGGCTGCCATTCTGCTAGCGCTGTTGATCCTGGTCCTCCCAGGCCCGGTCTTTCTGGCGCTTAGTAATTATCTCCAGATCGCCGCTGCAGTAACTGCAGGGCTGGCGCTCCTGTATCTCTGGAGGCGGGCAGCCGGGAATGCCTGGCTGATGTATGCAGCGGCGGCAGTACTCCTGTGGGGTTTTTCCAATATTGCCTGGTATGCCCTTGTTCTTCTCGGGCAGCGAGAACAGGTATTTCCCGGGTTCATCGATGCAGGGATGATCGGTTCCCTGCTCCTGCTTGCATATGCGCTTCTGAAGGGCTTTGAGAAGCGACCGGCCATCGCGTACCTCTCACTGGCGATCATCGTGGTTGCCGTTCTGATCCCGGTTTATCTCATACTGGTGACAGGGATCAGCGCATCCTCGCTCGTAACCCTGAGTTATTTCATTGCCTGCGGCTGTCTCATGGCCACAGCCATTGATCACGCATTCGCTGCTGACTGGCGGATCGCACTCGGCGCACTTCTCTTCGCTCTCGCGTTCATGGTCTACCCGCTCCGGGAGATGTTGTTTGTTACAAACCCCGCGCTCTCCGTAATCGGCACATTCGTATCAGCCGGCTTTACACTGATTGTCCTTGGTATGATCGCTGTGGTCCCTGTACAGAAAGACCCGTGATCTTCAGGCAGTCTCTTTTTTTGTGCTCACCAACAGGCACCCGGCATCCCATATCCCTATTTACCCATGGCTCTGAATATTCCAAACAGACATGTCATTTGTCCTGAGATCCATTGTGCCGTGGGGCCGGTCGTTTGAGGAGTACGTGGCGATGTTCAACCTTGACGATGCGGACCTACGGTCAGCAATTCTCGGATGCGGGGATGGTCCGGCAGGATTCAATGCGAGGATGCACCGTCTGGGTCGCCGCGTGGTGTCATGCGATCCGCTTTACCGGTTCACGCATGACGAGATCAGGAATGCGATAGAGCTTGCCCGCCCTGAAGTGATGCAGCAGGTACGGGAGAACATGGGGAATTTTGTCTGGAAGACGATCCGGTCTCCCGACGAACTCGAGCAGGTGCGGATGGGTGCGATGCAAGAGTTCCTCGCTGATTTCAAAGCCGGAAGAACCGACGGAAGGTACGTGGACGCGAGCCTCCCCTCGCTCCCTTTTGATGACCAGGCGTTCGACCTCTGCCTCTGCTCCCACTTCCTCTTCCTCTACGATTCGCTCGGGCCTGCCTTCCACCTCCAGTCGATCCGGGAGATGGCGCGGGTGGCCGGAGAGGTGCGGATCTACCCGCTCATCAACACGAACTGCCTGCAGGCAGGGTATTTCCAGGATCTTCTCTGCCAGGTACGGCAGGTAGGACTTTGTGCGGACCCCGAGCGTGTCTCCTACGACCTCTGGCGGAACGGGGTGGAGATGATCAGGATAACCCGGGCTTCGCGATGATCCCTCCGGCCGGGACCCTCCGGAAATCTTTTGTGCCCTCGGGTGAGATACTATCCCAAAGAGACCCCTCATGTTGTTCGAACTGGTGACATTTTTTATCGGGATCGCATTCGGCTACTTCCACGCGGGGAAGGAAGATTATACCAGCATCCTCTGGCGCGGGGCCGCAATAGGTACCGTTGTCGGGATCGTCTCCGTCCTTGCATCGTATTACCTGATCCCCGGGAGCACAAGCCTGAGTTTTGATTTCCTCGGGGCGTTTGGCATCATCCTCGTCATCGTCCTCTTTGTCATCATCCTGATCGCTGGGGCATTTGTCGGCGACCAGGCCGAACGGCTCCTCAGGAAATAATCCGGCTGGTGGCAGACGACCCGCTGCCGGCAGGAGACCTCCCTCACGATAATAAACACTGCCGGCCAACCCGGGTACAGGAAGACCATGAAGATCCTTGCCATTCACGGGAGCCCCCGGACCATCCGGAGCACGACCCGCCAGCTTGTGCAGCACGTACTCGAAGGAGCCGGGGATGCCGGCGCAGAAACGGAGATCGTCGACCTGTGCGATCTCCGGATCACCCCCTGCACTGCGTGCGAAGGGTGCTCGTTCAATGGGATCTGCGTCTTCGAGGACGATATGCCGGTCCTTGTCGAACGGATGAAGGAAGCCGACGGGATCGTCTTCGCCTCGCCCGTGTATATCGACAATGTGTCAGGCCAGATGAAGGTCTTCTTTGACCGGCTTGCCGACGCGATCCATTACCAGGTGCTGGCCGGCAAATACGGGTGCTCGGTCGCGAGCACCCATACGTCCGGCGGGGATGAGGTCGTCACCTACATGAACCACGTCCTCAATTATCTCGCGGTAGTCTCGGTCGGGGGCATCAGTGTGGCAACCGGTGGCGATGCAGGAGCGGTTGACTCCCGGCACGAGGATGCACGGGAATTTGGCCGGAAGCTGGCGGGCGCGATCGCAAACGGGTATTCCGATCCGGTACAGGACGCGGAGATTGCAGAGAACCGGGAATTTTTTAAGGACCTGGTTATTGAGAACCGAAACTTCCGTCCTGACGATTACGAGCGGTGGGCCCGGCTCGGGTGGATCCGGTGATGCAGGAGACCGGCGATCTCACCCGGTTCCTCGCGGTATCGCGGATCATCAACCACGATGACCCGTCTGTCTGAAAGAGAGCCCGGGAACGTGCGGATGACGGTCCGGGAAGCAACGCGGCGGTGGCGGGGCTGACCTGCCGGAAATTTTTACTGAACTGTTGCCAAAAGGTATGGACGCACTTTCACGAAGCGCAACCCGTGTGTAAGTCCCGGACGGTCCGCCTGACTGCACCCGCGGATAAAAAAAAGGGATTCAGTAGTTCTCGGCATACAGCTCGAAGTATGCCTGGGGGTGATCGCAGGCCGGGCACTTGGCCGGTGCGTTCTTTCCTTCGTGGACGTACCCGCAGTTGCGGCAGTGCCATTTCGTGACTGCCGATGACTTGAAGACCCTGCCCTTCTTCACGTTCTCGTACAGTTTCCGGTACCGTGCCTCATGTACCTCCTCGACCTCGGCAACCTCCTTGAACCGGTGGGCGATCTCTTTGAAACCCTCTTTTTCAGCGGTCTTTGCAAAGTCCGGATAGAGTTTTCCCCACTCCATCTTCTCGCCGTCAGCAGCAGCTTTCAGGTTCTCGGCAGTTGTGCCGATCATGCCCGCCGGATAGCCGGCAGTGATGGTCACCTCCCCGCCCTGCAACAGTTTGAAGAAGAGCTTTCCATGCTCCTTCTCTTCTTCGGCGGTCTGCAGAAAGATTGCCGATATCTGTTCGTAGCCCTCCTTCTTTGCAACGGATGCAAAGAAGGTGTACCGGTTGCGGGCCTGCGACTCGCCGGCAAATGCGGCAAGGAGGTTCTTTTCGGTCTTGCTTCCTTTAAGATCCATAATCATACTGCGTACCGTGAAAATAAAAAAGGTGCACCCGGCCGGCACGGTTCCGGAGCCTGGAGATCATGGCTGCCCGAAACACGGAACGCGGCCCGGTCCCCCATCGCCGGGGCACGCACGGCGTCAGGAAGCACCTGCGGTTTTTTATATTTTGGAGGTATCATTGGCATACACCGGTACATGACATGATAACCGTTCTCTATGTTGATGACGAGTCCGAGCTCTGCGAACTGGGGAAGCTCTTCCTGGAACAGGCGGGCGGGTTTACGGTAGAAACGGAGACGTCCGCCGCAGATGCACTGGCATCACCACGGTTCAGCATGTACGATGCCATCGTCTCGGATTACCAGATGCCGGAGATCGATGGGATCGAGTTTTTACGCAGGGTCAGAAAACGGGCTGAAAACGTCCCGTTCATCCTCTTTACCGGCCGGGGCCGGGAGGAGATCGTCATCGCGGCAATCAATGAGGGAGCCGACTTCTATCTCCAGAAGGGGGGCGATCCCACGTCCCAGTATGCCGAGCTTGCCCACAAGATACGGATCGCCGTTGAGCGCCGGCAGGCACAGAGTGATCTGAAGGATTCAGAACAGCGACTCAATGACATCATCAATTTCCTCCCGGATGCAACCTTTGCCATCGATCGTTCCGGCAGTGTCATATCGTGGAACCGGGCAATCGAGGAGATGACCGGTGTCCCTGCTGCCGGTATGCTCGGGAAAGGCAACCTCGAGTACGCAATCCCCTTCTATGGGACGCGGCGCAAGATCCTCATCGACCTCATCTTTGAATCGGATGAAGAAATTGCAAAAAATTACGCCCACATTCTCCACGAGAAGAATACCCTCATCGCCGAGACCTCGCTCCCCCGGCCGAAAGGGCAGCCCCGAATCCTCATGGGCAAGGCAAGCCCGCTCTACAACCGCCAGGGGGAGATCGTCGGGGCGATCGAGTCGATCCGCGACATCACCAGCCTGCGCAAGGCCGAGGAGGATGTGAGCCATACCCGGAAGGACTGGGAGGCGATCTTCCGGTCGATCGGCCACCCGGCGATCGTCCTCGATGCCGAGAACCACATCATTGACGCCAACGATGCCACCATCAGGGCAACCGGGATGTCCCTTTCTGCCCTGAAAGGGAAACAGTGTTATGAAATCTTCCATGCACCGGGAGCAACCGGCCCACCCAAGGGATGTCCGTTCGAACAGATCCGGCATGGTGCTGTCGCCACCGCAACCGAGTCCGTCATTGAATCCCTCGGGGGGTACTATAATGTGAGCTGCACGCCGGTTTTTGCCCCGGACGGGACACTCGAGAAGGTCATTCATATCGCCATGGATGTCACCGACCGTCACCGGGCCCAGGAGGAGCTCCGGGCCGCTTACGAACAGATGAGGGCATCCCAGCAGGAGCTCAAAGCCCAGTACGATGCCCTGGCGCAGTCGGGGCAGCGGATCCGCGAGAGCGAGGAGAAGTACCGCGAGCTCGCCGAGCTGCTGCCCCAGATCATCTTCGAACTTGATCTGCAGTTCCTGGTGACCTATGCCAACCGCCATGCCCTTGCAGCCTTTGGTATTACCGGGGAGGATATTGCAAAGGGGATCAACAGTCTCAGCCTCATCGCTGCAGAAGACCACGGGCGTATCCGGATGAACCTTGAGAAGGTCTTCCGGGGCGAGTCCTATGAGGATCATGAATACATGGCGGTCCGGCCCGATGGCACGCGGTTCCCGGTCCTTATCTATTCATCCCCGATTCTCCGCAACAGGAAGCCGGTCGGCCTCCGTGGCGTCATGATGGACATCTCGGCCCGGAGGAAGACCGAGGATGCATTAAGAGAGAGCGAGGCAACCCTTGACGGGATATTCCGGCTTGCACCGGTTGGGATCGGTGTGGTCAGGGATCGCGTCCTGCTCCGGGTGAACGAGAAGTTCTGTGAGATGAGCGGGTACGCCCCGGAGGAGCTTATCGGGAGGAACTCCCGGTTTTTGTATCCATCACAGGAGGATTATGAACATGTCGGGAACGAGCGGTACCGCCGTGATGAAAAATACGGCCTGAACGCGGTCGGGACCCGCTGGGTTCACAAGGACGGCACGGTCCGGAACATCCTCATCAGCGGGACGCCTCTCGACAAGGATAAACCGGAGGAGTCCTGGATCATTGTCGTGCTTGATATAACCGAGACAAAGCAGGCCGAGGATGAGCTGCAGCTGCTGAAGATCTCGGTCGACCGGGCATTCGATGAGGTCTTCTGGATGGACTTCACCGGCCGCATCCTGTACGTCAACGACTCTGCCTGCCGGATCACCGGGTACACCCGGGAGGAACTGCTGGGCATGAAGATATTCGAGCTGGACCCGGACTTCCCCCCGAACGTCTGGGAGATGTCGGTTGCCGACCTCCGGCAGCGCAAGACCCAGTTCATCATCACCCGGCACCGGTGCAAAGACGGGCGTATCATCGATGTCGAGATCGTTGCGGTCTATGTTCGGAAGGAAGGTAGCGAGTACTCCTTTGCCTTTGTCCGGGATATCACCGACCGGATGAAGATGGAGGCCCAGATCGAAGAGCAGCACCGGCAGCTCGACACCTTCATGCAGAACCTGCCGCTTGGGATCTTCCGCACAACTCCCGGTGTCTCGGGCCGGATCGTCATGGCAAACCCGGTCATCGCCCAGATCCACGGGTATGACTCTGTCGACGAACTCATGCGTGTCCCTGTGTCAGCACTCTATGCTGATCCCCGCGTCAGGAAGAGCCTCAGCCAGCGGCTCGAGCGCGAGGGAGCAGTCACCGGCTTTGAAGTCCAGCTCAAAAAGAAGAATGGAGACCTGTTCTGGGGGACCATCTCGGCAGTAGCAGTGCCCGGCCGTGACGGCAAGATCGCTTATTTCGACGGGGTCATCCGGGATATCTCGGAACAGAAACAGGCCCAGTCCGCCCTTGCCGAAGCGAACCGGAAGCTGGGCCTCCTCAACAGCATCACCCGGCACGATATCCGTAACCAGCTCACTGCACTCATCGGTTTTGTTGAGGTCTCCTATCGGAAGCGGACCGACCCGGCCATCACGGAATACCTGGATAAAATCCAGGCGATAGCAACAACGATCAGTAACCAGATCGAGTTCACCCGGATGTACCAGGAGCTGGGGATGAACGCCCCTGCGTGGCTGCCCCTGGCAGAGGTAATTGCCGGGATCCCGGTGAGTATCCCGGTGACCATCGGAGACTCCTGCAGGAGGATCGAGGTCTTTGCGGACCCGCTCCTCGAGCGGGTATTTCTGAACCTGTTCGAGAACTCCGTCATGCACGGGGGAGATGTCACTGCCATCACCATCGGCTGCGAGAGACAACCCGACGGGCTCGTGGTGGTTGTAGAGGACAACGGAACAGGAATCCCGGCAAAGGAGAAGGAGAAGATATTCCGGCAGGGATATGGGAAGAATACCGGCCTCGGCCTCTTTCTGGTACGCGAGATCCTCTCCATCACCGGGATAACGATACGGGAGAATGGGACCCCGGGGAAAGGCGCACGGTTCGAGCTCTTCGTACCGAAAGATGCATACCGGGTCATGACCCCGGCCGGGAAGTAACGCATACCTCACCCGGCATGCGTCTCGTGCGGTTAACCCTGCTGAAGGTCCCCTCCCTACCGGTGAAACGGGTGATGAAGGGACGGCGTTCTCCCCTCCCGGGCCGTGATCTGCCGGGCCCGGAACGATGGGTCATTGCCGGGACAGGCGGTACCCCCCGGGAGGCACCATCAGTTCGAACAGCACGCCGGTCCCCGGCACGCCGTTCTCGGAAATGGTTATCCCGGTGATGGCAAGGATCTCCCGGGAGAGGAAGAGGCCCAGGCCCGTGTGTTTGCCGAAGCCTTTCTGGAAGAGCCGCTTCTTGTCGGCCCCCGTGATGCCGGCCCCATCGTCCTGGTAGGTGATGAGGAGGCCGGAATCCCGCTCGATAGCGGTGAACGAGATCTTCGTCACATGCTCCCCGTGCCGCAGGGAGTTCTCCATCAGGTTGAAGAACACCTTGACGATCAGGGGGTCTGCAAAGACCTCGGCGCTCCCGACATCGACCCGGGCATCGATTCCCTGTGGTTTGAGCTGGGCAAGCGCTTCATGGATAACCGGCCCGAGCTCCTGCCACCGGGGTTCGTTGACCCCGATGTCCTGGTAGTATTTCGTGAACTCGATCTGTCGCTGGATGGCTTCCGCAGCCTGGTCCTCCTTGTTGATGAAGGTCTCGAACTTTGTCCCCTTCAGGTCTTCCTTCGAGAGTTCGAGGAAAGCCCGGAGACCCATGACCTGGTTGAGGATATCGTGGCGGGTGATGGAGGAGAGCATGTTGAGTTTTTTCAGGGTGCTTTTCAGTGCCTCATCCAGTTTTTTACGCTCGGATATATCCCGGATGATCCCCTCCGTCCCCCCATACTGTCCGTCGCTGCCGGTATGCAGGTGGGCACTGATCGAGACCCAGAACGGTGTGCCGTCGGATCGCACGAATTCTGCTTCCCAGTCCTCAACGGACCCGTTTCCGTTTCGCATGGTATCGAGGAATTCTGTCCGGCGTGAAGGGTCTTTCCAGAGCACAGTCACCGGCTTTCCGATCATATCTGCTGCCGATGCATATCCGAACATCTTTGTTGCTGAAGGGCTCGCCATCTCTATCCGGTTATCCGCACTGACACGGAAGAATACATCCTGGATGTTCTCGATGATAGTACGGTACCGTTCCTCGCTCTCGGCAAGCGCCCGTTCCGCAGCCTTACGCTGGCTGATGTCCCGCACAATCGCCCACATTCCCTGCGGCGTCCCGTCATCCCCGCGGATCAGGCTGGTTCGCAGTTCCACCGGGAAGGTCGTCTTATCCCTGCGGCATAACTCCTTCTCGTAGATATCGGAGTATCCCCGGTGAAGCACCTGGTCATGGAGGATTGTATCTTCATCTTCCTGCCAGCGATGCGGTGTCAGATCGCGGGTGGTGAGGGCATACAGCTCGTCCGAGGTGTACCCGATAATCTTCTCGAATGCGGTATTGAACCCGGTGATCCGGCCGTCAAGGTCGAAGCTGACAAATGCGTCCCGCATCCCCTCGTAAAGCTGGCGGTACCGCTGCTCGGAGCCGGCAAGCGCAGCCTGTACCAGTTTCTGTTCCGTGATATCCTCGTGGACGGTTATCCAGACCTTCCCAAACGCCGGGTGGTTGTAGGTTGAGACGATGGCGTGGCACCAGAACTCGGACCGGTCCTTCCTGATATTTTTAATCTCACCGGTCCAGACACCCCGCTCGCCGAGTTCCTCCTCGATAGAACTGGCGATATCTTCTGGGGATCGCGTATCTGCGGCATTGAGCATTGCGATATTCTGCCCGATGAGCTCGCCCTTTGCATACCCGAACATCTCGTTGAACCGGGTATTCGTGAACGCAATGGACCCGTCTTCGGTACGGATCAGGGCGACACCCTCTGCCATATTGAGGAGGATCTGGCTGTGCAGGCTGAGCTCCTGTTCTGCCTTCTTCCGCCAGGCAATCTCATCGTTACGCTCGGATATTATCCGTTCAAGTTCCTGATGGGCACGGGCAATGGTGATGGAAAGGCCGGCGATCTGGCTGATGAAATGGGTGAGGTTGATGTACTCGTCGAGTGCTTCCGGAATAGTGACCTCGTCCACCGCGAGGATCCCGATCAGATCCTCATCGTACCTGACGTGAAAACGGTAACTGCCCCCGCCATCCGTTCGCATGTACAGGGTGTCAGGGTCAAAGTCTTTCCGGAAATGCTCCGTGGTCGTGTACGCACCGGGCGGGATACTGATAACATCATCAGCCACCCCGTCCTGGAGTGGGAGAAACCCGGCCCGCTTTGGCGACGTGAGGAGCACAAGCAGGTCAAGCATACGGAGGATGACGGTCCGCTCGTCATTGACCCCGATGATCCGGGCGGTCAGGTCAGCGACCATCGAATAATCGGCGACGCGTTTCTGTGCTGCGCTGACCAGTGCCTGGCATGCTGCCATATCCCGCCTGCACTGCCATGAATGGTAAGCTGCACTGATGCGGAAGCGCAGATGTTCAAGACCTACGGGGAGGGTCCGGGCCGGGAGGCCGACAAAATCCGAGAACTCTGCAAGCACCGGATCAAGACCGGTGCGGACCCCCGTATCGAGGAGCACAACCCCCGAAAGAGACTCCCTGAACATCTCGCGTGCCGTGGTGCGATCGAGCTTGTCGCTCGCCGCGTTCTGCTTCCACCGTAAAAGCCACCCGGGGAGGATCAGGTATTCCCCCCGGCGCCCGAAGTCGTTGACGAGCGTTGCCGAAAGAAAGAGCGGGGCTCCCGAGTCGACCAGCACGATCGAGGATGAACCCGCCGCAGCAGGGGGAATATCGAGCGTGTTGGCACACCCGCAGCCGAAGAGGCAGATCGCGTTCCCGCCGGCAGCCAGGCGGTCTGCCTGGTCCTTAACCGTTGCCCATACCGAACGGACATGGCCACAGTGAAAGGGAAACGACTCCGCCGCCGCCCGGGGCATCTCACCCGATGCCAGGACAGCATCCACTTCAGGCCGGATATTCTCGCAGCAGAGGATGACGAACTGCCCTTCCATTTACTTCGTGTCCAGCGGGTATGTCCCGTACTTCTTCACAGCCCTTCCAATCGCAAGGAGCACACTGTCCGGCACCTGCCACGGGATCTCCCCGTGGTTGTCCGAGAGGATGAAGCCACCGCCCGGGCCGGCCCTGGCAATAGTCTCTTTCACCTTCGCCTCCGCGATTGCCGGGGTCCAGCGGCGCATCTCGATTGCATTGAGGTTGCCGAGCACGGTAAGCCTCCGGTTACAGGCCTTTTTTACTTCTCCGATATCCTCAAGGGCACTGGTACCGACGATTGCGGTACCGGTCGTTGCAAGATCGTCAATAATCGCCATCGAGCGGCCGGATGCCAGATGTGTTGCGGTCGGGCCTTTGATCCGGGCAATGGTCTCCTTTGCAACAACCATCCCGGTTTTCCGGTAGAGATCGGGGGGTATGCAGGTGGGCGAAGAGACCGGATCGAAGTAACAGATGGCATTGGCACCCGCCTCAAGCTGGGTATTTGCCCAGTCGGCACAGAACTGCTGGTTCTTCTTCATCAGCTGCCAGAAGAGGTCCGGTTCATATTGCATCAGGTCCAGGTACTGCTCAAAACCCATCTGCATTACCGGGACCGAGAACGGGGACATGACGACCCCGACAATGGGGATCGTTCCCGCGGACTTCTCTGCGAGTCCCTTGAGGCATCCGGTGATCTTTTCCAGGTTTTTACAGGACGCGACCTCCGGTACATCGATGGAAGGGATATCATGGGGGGAGGTGATGATGGGACGGCCGGCATTGGGCGGACCATCGCCGATGTAGACGACATCGCCCCCCCACGCCTCGACCTCGGCAGAGGCATAGAAGAACCCGTAATAGCAGTCGCTCTCGTATTTTTTCTGCAGTATCTCCTGGCCCCGCACCACATGCTCGGCTTTCGAAAAGTATTCCCGGATGGACATGTTGAGCTCTTTTGCCCCGTGCATTGTTGTCAGGAGAAAGAGCGGGACCCGGTCCGGTTCTTTCTGGCCTATTGCCGTCAGGGTGCGTTCAAGCGGTGTCATGGAATCAGTCATGGCTGCACCTCCGCAGCCATCCCGCGGACGAGAGCCAGGGTATCGGACGCGGTCTTTCCCATGGCGTCAGCCCCGACCTCCTTCCAGAGGTTCGTGTCAAAATTGAACGGTGCCCCGCCGACGATGACACGGGTATCCGGCCGGACCTTTCGTATCTGGGCAATAGCGTCTTTTGCATGAAGAGCTGCCGGAAGCATGAGCGAGGAGATGAGGAGGATCCGGACATTGTCGCTGATCGCTTTCTTCGCAAGATCGTCAGCCGAGATGCCAAGCCCGTAATCGGTGACCTCGTATCCCCCGGCCCGGAGCACCGATATCACGATCCGTTTTCCCAGGCCGTGATGGTCCTCCAGCACGGCGATCGCCATCTTTGGCTGATCAACGCGGCGGGGGTCACCAGGGGGAAGCATTGCGTCCACGATCTCCTCGCAGATCCTCCCGCTCATGTAAACCTGAGAGAGCGCCACATCTCCGTTCTCCCAGCGCCTTCCAATCTCTTCAAGTGCGGGGACAACCAGCGTCTCAAGACAGGTAAACGGAGAGCTGGCCGAACAGGACTCTTTCACGATCCTTCCTGCCTTCACCCGGTCAACGGAAAGGAGGGCCTGTTCCATATCTGCAAGCCGTGGCGAAGGACCGGCCCTCCCTCCGGCACCCTGCCCCGAGGATTCTGGATCTGCCATACGGTGGAATGTCCTGCGTTCCTATTTAAGGGTACCGTATCCTGGATGAATCCCGGCAGACCTGATAATCACATTCGCCGGCTATTCCGGTACCTGGTTGAATGTTCCCCGGAGCGTACCCCCGTCCATGGAATGCAGCGGGAGCCGGATCCGGAAGCAGGTCCCGGTCCCCGGCTCGCGTTCCATCGCCCCCTGCAGCTGCTGGACGAGGCTGGTGATCAGGATGAGCCCTACGGAGTCCGCGTTCTCCCAGTCGAACTCCCCCGGCATGCCGATCCCGTCATCGGAAAACCGGACCACAAGAGTCTCCCCCTTAGCGTGAATATCCAGCACGACAGCCCCGTGCCTGCCTTCGGGGAACGCATGCTTGAGGGCGTTGGAGAAGAGCTCGTTGAGGATGATGGCAAGGGGAATCGCGGTGTTGATATCGGTCCTGACCGGAGCGATCTCCATCGTGACCGATATCGTTCCCTGCGGGATCCGGTACAGCGAGAGGAGGTTTGACGGGATCTGCCGGACAAGCGGGGCAAGGTCGATCCGGGTGAGGTCCTGTGCCGTCCAGAGTTTCTCGTGGATCGCGGATATGGTCCGGATCCGGTTCCTGCTCTCCGAGAGCGCCAGCTGCAGGGCGGGATCAGCGACCTTGCGGGCCTGGATCGAGAGGATGCTCATAATGAGCTGGAGGTTGTTCTTCACCCGGTGGTGGAGTTCCCGGAGCAGGATCTCCTTTTCGTGCAGCGAGGCACGGACAGACTCCTCCGCGGCCTTCCGCTGTACGATCTCGGCATTCAGCTCTGCGGTGCGCTGCAGGACCCGGTCTTCCAGTTCGCGGTTGAGCGTGCTCAGTGCCTCTTCAGCCTCCTTGCGTTCCAGCACTCTCCCGATACGCTCCGCAACCGCAGAGAGGAGCGCGGTCTCGCTGTCCAGGAATACCGGGCCGTCCCGGTCGCCGGCCAGGAAGACCTCAACCTTCCCGTGCCGGATCCCCCGGACAACGACCGGTGATTCCTGAACCAACCTGCTCTCGCTGAACCCGGGCGAGGTATATGCCCTGCCATCGACCTCGATCCGGGCGCAGGTCTGGTCAGGGTACTGCCATGATGCCGGCATGATCCGGGCTATCGAAGCCAGGAGATCTTCCGTGGTAGCAGAGACCTCGACCAGGCGGGCAATATCGTAGAGGCAGTTGAGCTCCCTGACTTTCAATCCCAGGTCCCTGCTGAGCTGCGAACTCCGGGCGTACTCCTTTTTCAGATCATCCAGCGAAACCTCAAGTTTCCTGTGTACCCTGGCATTGGACACCGCAAGGCCGCAGATACCTGCAATCGCCAGGGCAAGGGAGAGGTACCGGTCCCGGTGTTCCGGAAATACAATGCCATTGACCTGCAGGATGGCAATGGTCTGGTCCCCGGAAGGAATACGGAGGGTGAATCCGGCGGGCAGGATCCCCGGAAGCCCGGCGTCTTCCGGGAGCGGCGGCGGGTGCTGTGAGGGTGGACGCGCAAGGACGGTCTTCAGGTTACCGTCCTGCATGACCCAGCATATCACCTGCGACGGGGCAAAGAGCATCGTGCAGATCTCGAGGATGCGTTCCTCCACCAGCTCCTCATCAAGGATCCGGGTCAGCTCGGAACAGAGGTCAAGTGCTGTTGCATATTCTGCTACCTGCTGGCTGGCTGACGGATTACTCTCCATGGCACCCCCGGATACGCTCAGATACTGTTTCAGTACATTGACTCCGATGCGATCCTGATGAAGGTTTCTCCCCCTCAATGCAGAAGCTGTCCACGGCAACGGCTGGGGATTTCGCCTTCAAGCCTGCACCGGTCTGCCGTCTGTCCTGCCCGGGGGATCAGGGTGTGCCGGCCAGCCGGAACCCGCCCTCCGGGACGGTCATCTCGAATCGTGCCCCTTTCCCGGGCTCCCCGGTCTCGCTGATGGTGATGCCGGTGATGGCAAGGATCTCCCGGGAGAGGTACAGGCCAAGACCGGTGTTCTTCCCGAATCCTTTATCGAAGATAACGTTCTTGTCCCGGTCCGAAATGCCCGGGCCGTTGTCCTCAAAGACCAGGATCTGCTGCCGGTCGGATGGATGGGATGTGACACGGATGCTGTTCATCGCCTCCCCCCCGTACCGGAGGGAGTTATCAATAAGGTTATAGAAGACTTTCTCCACGAGCGGGTCGGCGAAGATCTCCAGGTCCCCGGTCTCTATCGTGATGCGGGTACTCCTGAGCGGCAGGCCGGACGCGGCGTTCTCAACCGTCTTCCGGATATTCTGCCAGGCAGGAGCATTCACGCCCAGGTCCTCGTATGCCTTCGTGAACGTGATCTGGTCCGATATGGTTTTGGCGATCTTCTGGTTCTTCTTCAAGAACTCTTCCAGTTCCTGCGGATTGTTGATCGCCTCCTGGCTCAGTTCAAGGAAGGCCATCAGTGCCATGAGCTGGTTGCGGATATCATGACGGGTAACGCTTGAAAGCAGGTTGAGTTTCTTGTTGGCCATCCGGAGCGCCTCCTCTGCACGGTGCAGCTCCGTGACATCATGGATCACGCCTTCCACTCCTGCAATCTTCCCGTTTGCATCACGGTAGAAATGGCTGCTCGTGGTCACGGAACGGATCGATCCGTCACGCGTCTTCAGTTTCAGCGGGAACGAATCCACCGATCCCCTCTCCTTCAGGATGGCAAGGAGCTTTTCCCGTTCACTTTTATCGGCGTACACGATCGTGGCATCCTGGCCGATCAACTCTTCCGGTGAATACCCCGCTATCGTGAAGGCCGAGGGGCTGAGCATCGTGATCTTTCCGTTGATATCCGTACGGTAGAAGAGGTCCTGCATCTCCTCGATGATCATCCGGTACTTCTCCTCGCTCTCCCGCAGGGCCTGTTCAACCTGTATCCGCTCGTACATCCTGCTGATCCGTTCAGCGATGGCATTGATGAGATCGGACTCTTCCGGCAGGAATGGTCCCAGGTGCGGTGAACCGGAATCCCCGAGATAATAGACTTCGATCTCACCGACCGGTGTCTGGTGGATCATGATCGGGCAGACGAGTTTATCGCTGCTTTCGCGGAAATTGCGTGATTGGAATACCCGGTTTTCCACCCGTATCCGGGCGCAGGTCAGGTCGGGATACCGCCATCCTGAGGGGATGATATCGGCAAATTTCTGGAGATGCTCATCCACCGGCTGCTCTGTCTCGATTATACGGGCGATCTCGTAAAGACAACGCAGTTCCTTGACACGCTCGCCGAGTTCTTCCGTTTTCTGCCGGAGTGCATCTTCGGTATTCCGGAGCCCGGTGACGTCCTGCAGGAAGACCAGGTGCCCCTCCGTCACGTCACCGGAACTCGTGAGAGGCTCGACAGAACCGATGTAATACCGGGCTCCTCCCGGCGTACTCCGGATGAGGTTCCTTGTCTGCGGAGTCCCCTCACTACAAAGAGTAGCAAGGTCAGGCCAGTCCGGGGCAACCTCCCCGATTGCCCTGCCCTGAATCGTTGCGGGTAACGCTGAGAAGAGCGAACCCGCTGCCGGGTTCAGATCGATAATACGCCCGTCCGTGTCGAGCACAAGCACCGGCCCGCTGAGTGCCTCGATCAACCGGCTGCGTGCAATCGGGATGATGTCAAGGAACCGGTACCGGAACAGGGCAACCAGGTACAGGATTGCTGCAATCCAGAGGAGGGCCGGGGCCGGGTTGATACCCGGGAACGGGATCTGGTATATCTGGGTGATATAATTGACGATGGTGGGGAATGCAAGGGCAATGAGCAGCAGGATGGTTGGCATCTCCCGGAGCGTGCCCTGTCTCCGGCTTTCCATGATGAGCAGCAGGATCGCCAGTGCCAGAAGGACAAAGGAGTAGATGAAATAAACCTGGTAGAAGAGACTCTCGGTGAAATGCAGGACCGGAACAGGTGTCGTCAGATTGATAGAGAAATTGTACCGAAAGAGGGTGTGGTACGGGCTGGTAATGGCAAGGATTGCCGCGATGAGCGGTACGATCAGGATGGCGACCGCGTAATCCCGGCGGATCCAGTCCTGCCTGTTCACGTACGCAACAACAAGCCAGAGCTCAAGAACCGAGAAGAAGGGTAAAAAGAGGAAGCGGAGGTTATGGTAGAAGACCCGGAGCGGGAGCACTGGTGTCAGGATATCAAGGGCATAGAGGATGGACCAGGCAGCCGCACAGAACATCAGGAGGATGAAGGGGGTTGCAGCAGGAACCCTGCCAACGAACCGGCGGGCATAGAGCCCGATGGCCGCCATGCTGATGCCGGAGATAAAGAGCATCACGATGACAAGGTCAAAAATTATGCTATTCAAACCTGCCCCCACCTCCCCTGCGTTTCACTCACGGGCGTACATTCGTGATTCTGGGCATGCATTGTATTAATACTTCAGGTCAGGTCATGGGATTCGCTGAGTATACCTTGATATCTGCCATAGTGGGGGATGGTATTGTGAAGGGCCGAAGGATTCATCAGGTATCCCCGGGACAGTCTGAATTATCCCCCGGGGAATTAACTCCTGATGCGCCACAGGCTCCCATAATCCCGCGAGATCCGGAAAAAAAGGGAGATATACGCGGGTTCCCGTTCGTTACACTACTGTGCCCGGTGCGATGCCGCAGTAATCCGGATGCAACCGGATTACCCGGAACCGCCGCCAGGATAATCTTACCGTCATTGTGGCGGGTTACCTGGATTCTGCATCTTTGTGTCAAGCCAGTCGAACTTGCCGGTAAACGACTGGGCAAACGCCCCGAGCTGGCAGTGGGAGCCGGCCCCGAACTCATCGGAATAGATCAGCAGCTCCCTGTCGCAGGTGAGGTGATCATACAGCTCCTTTGCCTGCACTGCACCCGGGTCGAAACTGTCGGCCGAACCTGCGGTCACCAGCGTTGGGCAGCGGATCTTCTCGGCCGACCCCTTCATCGTCATGTCCATATATTCTGCCCAGAAGAGTGCAGGCGAACTGGCATTGAAGACGTACATTCCCTGTTCATTCATCCAGCGGGTGCCGGTATCTGCGGCCATCCTCTCCCGTATCGCACGGTTGAATGAAGCGGGGTCGGACTTCAGCCATTCCTGCAGTTCCCGTTCCGTCATGTTCGCAGGAGGTCCGCCGGCCCTCTTCATGCCTTCGAGCAGGTTCTGACCAATATCGTAAATGCCCGCGTCCGCCACAAGGGCCCTGATCCGGGGCTCGTACGCAGCCCCCCGCGGCGCGAGGTAGCCGCCAAGCGAGATCCCCCAGAGCGCGATACTGTCGCGTCTGACATCGGAGCGTCCCGCCGCATAATCCACTACCGGGATGATGACGTTCTCCCAGTCGGCCCGGAACGGGATGTGCTGCACCCGGATCACCTCCCCCTGCCCCGGCCCCTCGAAGGTCAGGACATTGTAGCCCCGCCTGATCCCCTCCATCGCGTACGGGTGGAGCTCTTCCTGGCAGCCGTCAAAACCGGTCTGGACTATCAGGAGCCTCCGCGGGATCCCGGAATTATCCACCTTGTAAAAGTAGCCGGGCAGCGTTGTGTTCCCGTAGGGGATGGCAACGATCTCGTACGGGATGGTATCGAGCGCAAGCGCATCGCGGAAAGCTTCCCTGCTGTCCCGCCAGGTCTCCACGATGCGGGGATCGGAGGGGTTCCCGTGCAGGAAGAACTCGGCGGTCCGGTAATACGTAGCCGCACGGTAGTAGGCTTCCCGCGCCGATACATTGTGTCCTGCCGCAAGGCTCACATCACCTGCATGCCTGAAGTGATCGGCGGTCTTCTTCCATTCCCTGAACCAGCTCTCAAAATCCCCCTCTCTTATCCGGGATGCGGTTGCAAGGCACTCGCCTATGTCTGCCTCACCGGAGTACGCGGCGGCAAGGGTCCTTTTGAGTTCGAATGCAAACTCCGGATCGCTGAATACGAGTTGCGGGCAGTCGCACGCCTGCGAAAGGGGCGGGGTCATGGACGGGGCTACCTGTGGCTCCGGCACCGGGGCCGTGCAGCCCGCAGAGATCACGGCAATGGCAATGACCGTGATGATGATAAAGGGGGACAGGAGCCCGCTGCTCTGCATGGTGTATCAGCGGATAATGCCACACGCCGGATGATAAGAGTTGCGCAGGTTCCTGTTTTTTTGGCCCGGCTGTCCTCCTGTGCCTGACAAGGGATGAAAATATGAACAGGAATACAAGAAACAACGAAGGAAAGAACGGGCCTGAAGGGATTTGAACCCTTGACCTGCGGATTAAGAGTCCGCCGCTATGCCGAACTAAGCTACAGACCCGCGTGCTGTTAGGCCTAATAATGTGGTTGATGATTGCGAATAAATGTTTTGGCGTACGCCTTGTTAAGAATCCCTTAATACCAGAGAGGGCGACATCTCTTTAGCTATGCCGCAGGACACCGCATTCGAGCACCAGGGACCCGCCAAATACGCAATTTTCGGGTGCGGGACAAACGGGTACAATATCATCCTGGAACTGGCCAAGGAGAACGAACGCGTAGTGGTCGTGGACAAGGACGAGACCCGG
Source organism: uncultured Methanoregula sp. (assembly GCA_964448885.1). GTDB lineage: Archaea > Halobacteriota > Methanomicrobia > Methanomicrobiales > Methanospirillaceae > Methanoregula. Next base: position 30,472 of record CAYVAQ010000023.1, read on the forward strand.
GTGCGCCACCTCCGCGACCAGAAATACGACGCCTGCCAGCGGGACATCGCATCCGCCGACATGCTCGCTGGTCTCCCGCTCTTCGAGATCGCCTTCATCATGACCGGCGATCCTGATGCGAACCTTGCAGCAGTCGTCACGATAAAGAAGCGGTACCCGCAGATCCATCTCGTTGCACGGGCAGCCGATCCGGTGAACGGCGAGCGGCTCACCGCAGCAGGGGCCGAGGTCGTCCTCTACCCGCAGGAGGTCGTTGCCCGGTCCGCAATCCTCCAGATCCGCAAGCAGCATGCGGGCAGGACTGCCCAGCGCCTCTTCACGCTCCTTGCCGGATGGGAGGGCACGCTCGGGATCATCACGCACAAGAACCCGGACCCGGATGCAATCTCCTCTGCGGTTGCCCTCGCCGAGATCGCCCGGCATGCGAACCCCAAGACCCTGGCAACCCGGATCTATTACGAGGGCAACATCGGGCACCAGGAGAACCGGACCTTCGTGAACCTGCTGGACATCAAGATGGAGCACCTCACGCCCGAGGCCCTCTCGCGGTGCACGTACATCGCGATGGTCGACTGCCCGGGCCCCGGCTCCAACAACGATGTGCCGCCCCAGACCAAGATCAACATCGTCATCGACCATCACCGGGACGGAAGGCACACCCCCGTCCAGAACGCCTTCGTTGACATCCGCCCCGGTGTCGGGGCAACCGCAAGCATCCTCACCCAGTACCTCCAGGAACTCGACGTGCCCGTGGACAAGCGGGTGGCGACGGCCCTCCTGTATGGCATCCGGACCGACACCCGGGACTTCCGCCGGAATGTCACCCCGCAGGACTTGAACTACGCGGGTTTCCTCCTGCCGCTGACCGATGCCGACCTCCTGGACAAGATCATGTCGCCCTCGATGTCGCAGGAGACGCTCGCGGTTATCGGGAACGCGATCCAGAACCGCCGGGTCCAGAGCGGGTACCTCTTCAGCAACGTGGGCTACGTGATGAACCGCGATGCGCTCCCGCAGGCGGCAGAACTGCTCATCACGCTCGAAGGCGTGAATACGTCGCTGGTCTATGGCATCACCGACACGGCCATTGTCATCTCTGCAAGGAACCGGGACGTCCGGCTGCATATCGGCAACGCGCTCTCCGAGGCATTCGGCGATATGGGCGATGCGGGAGGCCACCCGAACATGGGAGCTGCTAGCCTCCCGCTCCATTACTTTGGCAATGTTGAGGACAAGGAGCAGCTCCTCGGTATCGTGATCGAGCCGGTGCTCCAGAAGTTCCGGACCCTGGTCGGCCTCGAGAACGAAGGGAAGAAGAACGGCGCCCCGTAAGCGGGCGCCCGGCTGCCTATGAACTACGCTGACTGGGAGCCCCGGTACTGCGAGATCCTCGACTACTTCGGGTTCGACCGGGCCCTGGACGAGGAGGCGGCCCGTCTCCTCGCCTCGCTCCTTGACCGCGACAACCTCCTCTCGCTCGCGTCGCTGACCGAGGGGAACGTCGTGACGGTCTGCGGGAATGCCCCGTGCCTGAAGGATGATATCGGCGGGATACGGGGGATTGTCTTTGCAGCCGATGCCGCGGCCGAGGTGCTCGAGAAGCACGGGGTCCGGCCGGATGTCATCTTCACGGACCTTGACGGGGCAACCGATTGTTTCATTGACATGAACCGCGAGGGGACGATCGTGGTCATTCATGCCCACGGGGACAACATGCCCCTCCTGCGGCACTGGGTGCCCCGCTTCCCCGGGAAGGTGGTCGGGACCACCCAGGCAGAACCCCTCCCGCACGTGTACAACTTCGGCGGGTTCACGGACGGCGACCGGGCGGTCTTTGCAGCGGACGAGTTCGGGGCATCGGAGATCGTCCTTGCGGGGTTCGACCTTGACGATAAGAATGTCGATCCCATGAAACGCGGAAAACTTTTCTGGGCCCGGAAGCTCCTGGCCCTGATCGGGCACGATGCATGACAAAGACAGCGTATATCCTTGACGGGTACGTGGACGAACCGGCCTGCCTCGGCGTCCCGCCGTACATCTCGCCCTACATTCGGACGGTTGCGGGGGCGCTTGCCGATCATGGGTATACCGCCCGGTACCTGACCATCGACCAGCTCAGGAAGGATCCGCTGCGCACTGCAGACCTGAACGCTGCAGACCTGCTCGTCATGATCGCGGGTGTCACCGTCCCGGGGAAGTATCTGGGCGGGACACCGGCGACCCTCACCGAGATCCGTCAGGTCGGGCACATGGTGCGGGCCAGGCGGAAGGTGATCGGCGGCCCGATCGGCTTTGGCTATGCAGGCGAGGGCGGGCAGAAGGCGGTCCGGCAGGAGATCGGCGGGTTCGATGCCCTCCTCTCGGGAGAACCCGCGGTTGCCCTGGACAATTACCTTGCCGGCAACGAACCCGCCGGAGCGCTCGATTACGCCCGCACCGATCCCTGGAGCATTGCGGGGGCAGGCATCATCACGCATCATCCCGATTTCCCGTACGTGATGTGCGAGCTGGAGACTGCCCGGGGCTGCTCCCACGGGGCAACGGGCGGGTGCTCGTTCTGCACCGAACCCTTCTATGGCATGCCACGCTACCGGGGTATTGCCGCAATCACTGCCGAGGTCGCCGCTCTCCATGCAAACGGTGCCCGGCACTTCCGGGTCGGCAGGCAGCCTGACATCCTTGCATACGGCGCAGGTGCGGGAGAGTTCCCGGCGCCCGAACCGGAGAAGCTGGAACAGCTCTTCTCCGGGATCCGGCATGCAGCACCCGAGCTCAGGACCCTGCATATCGACAACACCAACCCGGCGACCATTGCCCGGCACGAGGAGGCGGCCCGGGAAGCCCTCCGGGCGATCATCCGGCACCATACCCCGGGCGACGTTGCGGCGTTCGGCATGGAGACTGCCGACCCGGCGGTTGTTGCGGCAAACCACCTCAAGGCGAATGCTGACGAGGTCTTCCGGGCAGTTGAGATCGTCAATGAAGAGGGCGGGAAACGGCGGGATAATGTCCCCGAGCTCCTGCCCGGCCTCAACTTCGTCTGCGGTCTTGCGGGGGAGACGGAACGGACGTACGAGCTGAACGAGCAGTTCCTCACCCGCGTCCTGAACGCCGGGCTTGCTGTACGGCGGGTGAACATCCGGCAGGTGATGCCGTTTGAAGGCACCCGGGCGTATTCCGACAACACGATCGGGAAGTACGAGAAACGCTTCCGGCAGTTCAAGGAGTTCGTCCGCAGCAGGATCGACCTGCCCATGCTCCAGCGGGTATTCCCGGCCGGCACGGTGCTCCGCGATGTCCGGATAGAGGTATCGGCGGAGCTCTCGTTCGGTCGCCAGCCCGGGTCGTACCCGATCCTGGTCGGCATCCCGTTCCTGCTGCCGGAACGGACGGTGCTGGACGGGGTCGTGGTCGACTGGGGGATGCGGTCGGTAACCGCACTCCCGGTCCCGGTCCGGATCAACGAGCTCCCCGCATCGGCGATCCGCTGGCTGCCGGGCGTGGGGAAGAAGAAGGTGGCGGCAGTCATTGCGAAGCGGCCGTTTGCCGATCTCGCAGCATACCGGAAGGTGGCGGGGACATCGCCAATCGATCCGGTGCTGGAGTTCTGACCGGGTCCCGGGGGTCGGACGGGGACAAAGCTGTAACGTACAGCACCCGCATGAAAAAAACCGGGTGCTGCCGGAACCCCCGGATCTGCCAGTCATCCGGCGTAAGTTAACGATTTCCGGACATTGTATGCCTGCCGGAATGCCGGTTTTTTCCGGTGCGTCCGGTTCTTTTTTCGGGCCTGAAACCGGATTGCCCCTGCCCGACCCCTTTTCCACACGGCCTGAAAATACCTGCATTTCCAATGGAATTACCGGGTGAGTTTTGCCTGTTTTCCCTCCACGGGAAACCAGTGGGGGTCGGGCATGGGCAGAAAAGGCCTGGCTGGTTATGAAGGATCAGGTTAATGTCAGATTGGGGATTACACACTCAAATCCAGCATCAGAAAATCGGGAGTGTGATGGATCTTGGTACCCTCAAATCAGCCAGCTGAAAAGAAGACCTGTCCCCGTTGCGGGGACGTACTCACCCCGGGCGTAAAGTTCTGCGAGACGTGCGGAGCAAAAGTCGGGCCCCCTGCAACCTGCCCCCATTGCGGCGACCCGCTGACACCGGGTGTGAAGTTCTGCGAGAGCTGCGGCAGTCCGGTACCTCCCGCAACCGCTGCACCCGGTGCCGTGGCCCGGCGGGAGCCCCCTTCCGCGCAGGTCGGGGAACCCCCGGTCACGGTTGAAACACCCCGGGATTCATCACCGGCAGAACCGTCTGCTGCCGGCATGGCCGAATCCCCATCGCCTGTCGTGCCGGAACCCGCTGCGATGGCCGGGCCTGGTGAACCGTCGCCACATCCCCCGCCATCCCAACCCGCTTCTGAGCCGGAGCAGGACGCACCAGAACCGGCAATCCCCCAAAAAGCCGCGGCAGCCGGAGGTAAGAATACCCTGATCATTGCGGGGATCATCGGGCTGCTCGTGATCGCGGCTCTCGCCTATGTTGTTGTCCTTCCCATGCTGTCGGCATCCAATGCAACGGAAGAAAAAACCGTCTCCCCGTCCACCACGGTGCCGCAATACACCGGTGATGCGAAAAATACCGGCGGGACCAGCAATCCCGTAACGCAGAGTGCGGCATCAGGATCGTTTAAGCCGCTCCCCACCCAAATCCTTCCGGCCAATCTCGAGGTGGTATACCAGGTAGAACGTGACCCGAGGAACGGCATCGTGCTGGTCACCTTCACCGGAGGCCCCGGCCTGAATGGGATCTCCAGCACATCCATCCGGGTGACACGATCAGACGGCCAGGTCGTGGAGAAGTCCTGGAAGCCCGCCCGGATCGGCGACTCAACCACCGTGCAGGGGACCGTGATGACCGATCGCGTCGAGGTGATCACCAACTTCTATAATGGTGAATCATACCGGTGTTTCGACCAGATCCTCGAGTATCGCAAGAGGAACTAGACTGTGGAACCAGGATCCTTTTTTAAATCTGCCGGAGCTCGGTCACTTTCAGGATGTCCGTGCGGGTGACGATCCCGAGGATCTTGCCGTCTTGCATCACCGGGATCCGGCCGATATCGTTCTGGGACATGATCCGCAGGGCATCGATGACGGGTGCATCGGGCGGGAGGGAAATTACCTCCCGGCTCATGATGTCCCGCACCTGCATAGCCTCGCGATCGATCGGGGAGGTCCGGTTGAGGTCGGCCAGCGTGATGATCCCGACAAGGGTGTCCCGTTCGACCACCGGAAACCCGAGGTGCTTGCTCGCGTACATCATGTTCACGACCTGGTTGACCGGCATCGTCATGGGTACGGTCGCGACCGGCGAGCTCATCATGGAGCCCACCGTCACGTCCTGCAGGAGGTGGCTGTATTTCACGGCCGTCGACTCCATGTTCGCCCCGAGATAGATGAAGATGGCAATCAGCACGAGGAACGGTGAGAACGTGACGATCCCGACAATCGCAAACACGATGGCAAAACCCTTGCCCACGTCTGCCGCGATCTGGGTTGCCCGGTGCAGCGGCATCCGGCCGGCAAGCCATGCCCGGAGCACCCGTCCGCCGTCCATCGGGAAGGCCGGGATGAGGTTGAAGAAGCAGAGGATGATGTTGAGGATCCCAAGGTAGCCGAAGGTGAAGATGAAGAGCCCGGCGGTCGGGGGGTCCGTGACGAACTGCGGGGTGATATACACGGCAGCGCAGCACGCGAGCCCGAACAGGAGGCTCGCGATGGGGCCGATGAGTGCCATCGGGAGCTCGGCCCGGGGGTCGGGTGTCCCCTCCTCCATGGTCGCGATGCCGCCGAAGATCATCAGGGTGATGCTGTTGATGGCGATCCCCTTGCTGCGGGCAACCAGCGAATGGGCGAGCTCGTGGACGAGAACCCCGAAGAAGAGGCCGAGGGATGCGATCGTGCCCAGGATGAACGGCATGAACCCGGCGGTGATCCGGGTTGAATCGACCGGGACCTCGAAGACGTTCGCGATCATGCCGGTCGTCAGGCCGATCTGGCTGCCGATGATCCAGGCGAAGAGGGGGATGACCAGGAGGAAGGTGTAGTGGATAAGGATCGGAATTCCGGAGATCTGCCCGATCCGAAACGATCCGTCCATAATAAAGGGTTATCTTTTTAACTCTTTAGTATATACTTTCATCTGATAACGATGGAAGCCCAGATTACAGAGTT
>CAYVAQ010000024.1:0-36258 GCA_964448885.1 uncultured Methanoregula sp.
CGGCACCGTTCCCCGGGATCGGGTACGGGCAGGCGATCCTGGTTGAGGCGATTGCGACCTTTGTCCTGATGCTCGTCATCATGGGCGTGGCCGTGGACGAACGTGCCCCGCCGGGATTTGCCGGGCTTGTCATTGGCCTGACCGTTGCCGGGATGATCACCGCGACCGGGAACATTGCCGGGGCATCCCTCAACCCGGCCCGGACCTTCGGGCCGTATATCATGGACTTCCTGCTGGGGGGTTCAAACCTCTGGGTATTCTTCCCGATCTATATCGTCGGGCCGGTCATCGGGGCGGTCTGTGCTGCCCTGTTCTATGACCGGATCACAGCAGAGTGAGTATCGGGAGTTATCTTTTTTTAGTGAAGAGACAGTCTGGACGGAGCATCAGCGGGGACAAGCGATCCTGACAGGGTGTCAGCATACCGACCGGGCAACCGCAGATCGCCGCCCGCGTCGCACGCTTCGCACGACTGCTCCGTGCTCGCACCGCTCCGCGACCGGCTCGCTTAAAAAAGGTTACAGGAGTTTAGTGTCCTTTCCTTTTCCCGTGGTCAGCATCTTCACGACGAGCACGCGGAATACCGCATTACTTTCGTTCTTCCAGGTGTGGGCTATCATTGCGGGGCTCTCCACAACGGAGTCCTTGCTTACGCTCTGATGTTCATCGCCGATCTCAACAACGCCTGTCCCTTCAAGGACATAGAAAAATACATCGACCGGCGTGACATGCTTCTTGAGCGATTCCCCGGGCTTCAGGGTGATAACGACCGCCGCAGTATCCGGGGCCTCGAACACTTTCCGTACATCGACATTGTGCGGATTTTTCACCGACACGAGATTGGTAACATCTGTGATTTTCATTTCAGTTCACCTTTTCAATCTGGATATAAGGAAGGAATGCGAGCAAATCCGATTTGAGCGTATCCATTCCCACCCGTTCCATGAAGCGGGCTGTCCGTTCATGGGGCTTTGCATGGTTCTGGTAATATTCGGCCAGACGCCGGGCGCAGTCAAGGGCCTCTTCGGTAGAAAGGTTTCGGGCGATGAGGTCGCCGAACCGGGGCCGGGTCCCGCCATTGCCCCCGAAGAGAATCGTCCATCCCCGGTTCGTCCCCATGATCCCGATGTCCCGCGTATGGCTCTCGCCGCAGCAGCGGGGGCAGCCCGAGATCCCGATCTTGATCTTGGCCGGAAAGGTCCGGTCCTTGAAAAGACCATCGACAGTTTTAGCAAGACCGATGGAGTCCTGGTTGCCGTATCTGCACATCTCCGTGCCGAGGCACGACTGGACGAACTTCACGCACGGTGCGATCTCGGGCTTGGCGAGCGGGCCAAGGTCATTGACAGCCTTTGCAACATCTTCCGGCTGGAGGCCCACGAGCGCGATACGCTGGCCGCTCGTTATCTTGAGCATCGGGACCTTGTATTTTCTCCCAGCCTTTGCAATTTTTTCGAGATCGTCCGGTGTCACAATCCCCGCAGGTATCCGGGTCACGACTGCATAGGTCATCCCGTCCCGCTGGCGGATAGCTCCTTCTGGATCATTTGTCATCGTCATTTTCCCCCCTGGTTTTGTCTTCATTAACCTTTTTTTTCACTCTCTATCTTTCACAAGAGTTCATTAACTTTGTTTCAATTCATGTGCAGGTCCGGTTGTCCTTTGAATGGTGTGTAGCAGAAACCAAGACTACGGATACGGGCGGACTTCTACCTCCATATGGCTGATCTTTTCATAGATCTTCCTCTCCTTGATTATAGGCCAGAGCTGGTAGAGGTGGACCGTAACCGGTTCCCACATGGCCACCCAGCCCGCGACTTCAAGGGCGATGGCAAAGAGACGGGCAAGCGGGTAATTGCTGAAGGTCTCCGCAACTGCCTGGCTAGCGATCATTGCGATCGCGAGGAAGGAGAGCCCGACCAGGAGCGTGAATTTCCCATAGATACATCGTTCCCGGAGTTTTTGGCCCTGGACCAGAACCATATATTTGAAGTGATTCCTGATAGCTTCGGGAATTTTTTGTGCCTCTTGTGTGCCGAGTGCATCCGTCGGCAGGTATACAATGATCCTGAACTGCGTTTTTAAGGGGAAATCCCTGACAATCCCCACAATATAGTCTGATGCGTCCCGATCCAGTTCTTTCGTATAGAACGGAGCAGGATCGAAGGAATTGAAAAGGTGGAGTACTGATGGCAACTTAATCTCAATCAGAATATACCCGTCCTCTTTCCGGTATAACGAATCAATGCTGGTCATATTTTTGCCCACTATAACTTTTTCCTCAGCTCTGATCGACCGGATGAGCGCGTGCGATCATCTGGCTGAACAACTGGCTCTGGACACTGGTGATGAAGGGGAGCGTGATGATGACGGCCATCCGTTTCCCATTCTGCGAATAGATGAGCATGGATTCATAGTCATCGGCGATGATGATGCACTCAAGGGTGAAGACGGCCCCCTCGCGGCTGATGGGTGTTGAAAACACTTTCTCAAAAATGTTCACCCCGAAAAAGTTCTTCATGGTCCCGGCCTCGAAAAACGAAACACCGTCAATGGGAATGGTTTTCGCAGCGAGCCCGTGGGGGAACAGGATCCTGATCGGATGCTTACCGGCCACCGATGCGAAGGCCCCCCGGAATTCTTCGAGTGTTTCCGTATTGAAGCAGAGGACGATGAGTTCCCTGCGGACTCCTTCGGCAAGCATCTCAAGATTTCTTAAGATTGTCCAGTCGCTGTGGACATACCAGATGGGCGAATAATTCTGCTGTGCATCGATGGACAGGGCTTCAAGGGTTTTCACGCTGTCCCGGGCGGCACTATCGAGATCCTTCTTCAGGAAAGAGACCACGCTGTCCGGCCGGACCGCGCTGTACATGAGCGGGCTTCCCTGCCGGATGTTGATGAACCCTTTCTCCGCAAGCGAGTTCAGGACATCGTACACCCGGGGGCGGGGGACCCCGCTGGCCTCATGGATTTTACGGACGTTCGCCTCGCCGAGGCCCACGAGTGCGACATAGATCTTCGCCTCGTATTCTTTGAGCCCCAGCCGGCCGAGATTCTGGATTGCCGTGTCCATCTGTTACTCTGTTAGGGACAACAGAATTATATAGTTATCTTTCGAGCTTATGTCATGACTCAGACACCGACCGAGAAAGCCAATATGGCAACCGTCCGGAAATTTTTCGAAGTCGGACCCTCGAAGGGAGATCTTGCAGCTGCCGATGCACTGCTTGCTCCCGGGTTCTCGCTGCACGTCCCGCTGCCGGTCGCCGGCCCCGGGATTGAGGCAATCAACAATGTCGTCACCACCTGCAGGGCCGCGTTCCACGGTCTGAACGTGACCATCGAGGACATGATGGTGGACGGCGACAAGGTAACGTGTCGGTTCACCGCACGAGGCGAACACAAGGGCGAGTTCATGGGCCTCCCGCCGACCGGTAAACCGATCGTCATGACCGGCATCGAAATATTCCGTATGGAGAACGGGAAGATCGCCGAGCTCTGGGGCGAAGCGAACCTGATGGGACTGATGGTGCAGCTTGGCATATTACCGTCATCAGCATAGAGAAAGGATACAAAAGGAGGGGAAATGGTCTTAACCACGATGCCCAAGGCAGTCGGGTTTATGTATGCCCTTGTCGTGATCGGCGTTCTCGCATATCTCTGGTATTCGCACCGGTGGCGGCAATGGATTGGGTGGATGCTCCTCATCGTTTCAGCAGCGCTCGGATTTTTTATCTTCTCACCCGTAGCGCCATACCAGCTCCAGCAGCTCGCACTGCGGGATGTGCAGGGCCTCGGTGCCCCCCTCATTGTCGGGGCAGCCGGACTTACCCTTGTCCTCATGCTGACAGTTGCCTTCGGGAGGTTCTTCTGCGGCTATGCCTGCCCGGTCGGGGCTGTGCAGGAGATCGCGTACCTTGCACCAGCACCCAAGCTTCGCCCGCGGCAGAAGGTTGCGTTCATGATTGTGCGCGGGGTGTTTTTTGTAATCTTCCTCATCATGGCGGTTGTCTTCTCTGCTTCCCTTCTGGCATTCTTCGGCATCCATGACTTCTTCAATCTTGCACTGAGCGCCGGGTCGGTAGTGTTCCTGATCATGCTGCTGGTCTCGCTGGTCTTCTATCGCCCGTTCTGCCGGCTGGTCTGCCCGTACGGTCTCGTCCTTTCGCTTGGAGCGGCGAAGAGCCTCTTCCGGCTCCGCCGCACCGATGCCTGTATCGAGTGCGGGAAATGCGAGAAGGCATGCCCGACTGACGAAGCAAAACGGGAGGATGGGAAAGCAGAGTGCTACCTCTGCGGGCGGTGCACGGATGTCTGCCCGAGAGATGCACTTGTCTATGCAAAGGACCGGCCACCAGGGAAGATTCAGGAGAAATAACAAGAGGTTATCGCATGGAGTATAAACCCGAGACAATCGCAAAAACAGAGAGAACGGACAAGAAGCGTGAGGAACTCAAGGGAAAAGTGCTGTCCCTGAAGGATCTCGTGGACTACCAGGACGGGTCCGTTGCCAGCAGGATGATCATCAACCGGAAGGCGGGCAGCATCACCCTCTTCACGTTCGACGAGAACGAAGGTTTGTCGGAACACACGGCACCGTATGATGCGACCGTCACCATCCTTGAAGGTGAGTGCGAGGTCTGGGTCGCGGGGCAGACGCTGCAGATGAAGGCCGGGGATACGATCATCTTCCCGGCAAACGCCCCCCACGCCCTCTCCGCGATCACCCGCTTCAAGATGAGCCTCACGATGATACGGGAGTGATGTATGGGCGGCGACGCGAAGGACGGGTACTACTGCACCATCTGCGGCGGGATTCCGCCGGACCAGGTCAAGATCAAGAAGATCGTGATTGACAGAAAGGAGACCGGGATCGACCGGCTGGACTGGATCCTCCTTGACGTGTACCGCAGGAACTTCGGAAACGATGAGACCATAACTGACGAACTTACCAAAAGGGTCCGGCAGTTCAATTACATCCCGACCAGGAAGGAGGCGGAGTACCGGGCGGCTCTTCTGCGGGAGTATAAAATGCTCAGGCCGGACGACATCCGGCTCCTGGAACAGCAGATGGAGAAGGAGGAGCCCCGTGCTTGACCACTGCCCCGACGCTTCGAACCTATGGACCCCGACCCTCTCGATCAAGAAATGCCCGCAGTGCGGGAACGAGGTGGAGGTCTTCTCCAATGATCTCAAGGTGACCTGTGACAACTGCGGGTTCGTGATCTACAACGATATCATCTCCTGTGTCCAGTGGTGCAAGTACGCAAAGGAGTGCGTCGGGGAGGAGATGTACCGGAAACTGACCGGAAAGCAGGAGGGATAAAGGGATGGTTATCACGGGATCCCGTTTCCTGATTCCCATGATAAGCGGAAAGGTAAAGATACCAGAATGTGAGGATGAAGTATGCCACCCCATTGCGATACCAGGGACGGCCCGGTTGTCAAGGCAGCGAAAAAATCGCTGGAGACCGGGAATCTCAACTACGTGTTGATCTGGATTCCGAAGGAGTCCGAGAAGGAACTGAACAATGTGTTTGCACGCACCCTGCGAGCCAGAAAAGCCGGAAAGGATGCTCAGGACGTTGCCGATGACTGGTTCTTCGAGACCGCGATCCGGCTCCACCGGGCCGGGGAAGGAGCGCCCTACACGGGCCTGAAGCCGGCCGGACTGAGCGAAGGACCGGTTGTTCCGAAGGCGGAGAAGGCGATCGAGACCGGCGACCCGAAGGAAACGATTGGTTTTATCCTGAAGACCGTCGAGGATGACCTGACGCACCGCTTCCATCACGTCATGGAGAAGAAGAAATACGATGTGGACGATGTTGACGCCGGCAGGGAATTTATCGAGGCGTTCATCGGCTGGGTCGTGTATTCCCATCACCTGTACATGAACGTGAAGGGCGGCGGGGGTCATGGCGAGGAGCACGGTGAAAAGGCCGGGTGCGGACACCATTAACTCCGGAATACCGTGACCACCATGGCAGGCCAAAATTCAAAATACCGCTGCATTGTTTGCGGATACATTTACGATCCGGAAAAGGGAGATCCGACCTCGGGAGTCCCGCCGGGCGTTGAATTCAGCGCACTGCCGGATGACTGGGTCTGTCCCGAATGCGGGGCCGGAAAGGATCAGTTCGAGGAAGTTACGGAATAACAGGCACAACGGTCCCTATGGTTCAGAAAACCAGGAAAATACTCAGGAGGCTGACGGCACGGCTGTCCGCGTTTCCTCTTGAAGAGTATCTTCTGTCGAAAGAATTTGCGGTATTTTTACAGGAACAGGATCTGGTTGATCCCTGGCGCGAGAAACATGAATCCGCTCTCGATGAACCGAACCTGTACGGCAATGAGGCGACCCGGCATGCCTTCATCCTTTTTTTACAGCATCTTCTCAACTGCCGAAAAAAGGAATTCCCCCGGTTTTTCAGCCAGTTCCTTCAGGATTTTTCCCGGAAGATTGACCGGGCAATGCCGGTCGATGAGCTGAAAGGGGATCTGGTATGCCTGAACTATTCCGAGGAAGAAGTCACCAGAGAATTTTCAATCCTGAAAAGCGAACGCGGGAGATCATGAACAGCGGAGGGTATGGATTGTCATGAAAGTGAGCATTGATCGGGGAACGTGCGTGAGCTGCGGCTCCTGCTGGGATACCTGCCCGGGTTTCTTCGAGCAGAATCCGGATGATACGTTCAGCCAAGTTGTTGAAAAGTACCGTCTGGACGGGAAGATCGGGGAGGGTCTGCCCCCTGCGGACCTCGAGCCCTGCGCCCAGGATGCTGCGGATCTCTGCCCGGTGCAGATTATCACTATCGATACCACCTAGGATCTGTCACCCTCCGCTCACCCGGATTTCCGGCCTGCCCGGCCAACCGGAATACGATACCCGGAAAAAAACAGGATCAGTCAATACCCTGCCGGTACACGACCTTCTTCTTCCCTTTCCGCCGTTTCACCCGTTCTGCCCCCCCGGCAACCAGCGCAGAGATGACAAGGGGCAGCGCGATGGTTGCATCAACATAGACCTGCACCTGCAGGCTTCCTGCCGATTCCTTGCCCCAGCTGATCCCCTCATCAAACGTACATCCGGATAATCCGCCCCACTGCGGAGAATCGGTCGTGTACTGGATCGCGTACCGGTGGCCGCCAAGGTCCTTCTCATGGATCGACCCGATCACCTGTGTCTGCTGGATGAAATTCTTGGGAACGCCACCCCCGACATAGATGACGCCGGTCTTTTTTGCCTCCTCAACCAGTGATGTCAGCTCATCGGCGTCTGCGATCTGGTCGATATCGATATCAAGCCCCCTGCGCCGGGCAATGAGGAGCCCGATCCCGATGGACGAGTCTGCCAGCGCGGGGATGAAGATCGGGACCTGCTCCTGTGCACAGACCGATGTCAGCGACTCAGCGCCGGGCTTCTCCGTGCAGAGCCACTCCCCGAGCCTCCGGATGAATTCACGCGAAGAGCCGCGGAACGGTGCAACCGATGCAGACCATGCCGCAATCCCGCGATCAACGGTCCGGAAATCTTCCTCGAATGCAAAGACATCGTAGATCCGGTCAATACCGCGATCGTAGAGTGCCTTGTCATCGACCTGATGATGCCCCAGATAATGAGAGACGCCGAGGTGTTCACAGGTATCATGGAAGATATTCGCACCCGTAGACACAATCACGTCAACGTAATGGCGTTTCACCATCTCGATGAGACACCGCTGCATACCGGCAGGAATCATCGCACCAGAGAGCCCGAACAGGATCGTGCAGTCCGGATCGGCAAGCATCTGCCGCCAGACCCCGACCGACTCTCCCAGTTTCCTTCCCTGAAAACCGGTCCCGGCCATCCCGGAGAGCAGGGTTGCAACATTCTCTGCAGGAACTACCGGAGCGACCCTTTTCATTTGAGATCTTTGGATGCCCTTCGTATCCGGCTTCATGATCATCCGCATCCAAGGAACCCGCGTATGCTCCTGTCCGTGCGGTTTCCGAAATAGATCTCCCGCTCGCTCATGGTCGAGACATCCTCGATGGCGAAATGCACATCGGGATACTTCGTCTTCAGGACTTCGAGCAGCCGGCCCGCCTGCTTCCTTGGCACCATGCTGATCAGTACGGCAACGGAGGGGACAAACTGGCCGGAACCGTTGATCCGTGTAGTCCCGTACCCGAGCTTTCCGAGATGGCGGATGAGCGGTTCGGGATCTTTGGTACAGAATATCCGGACAATGACGGTGCCAAGACCGATCCATGATTCAATCGTCATTCCGAGCAACGTGCCAATCCCGTATCCCAGCATATAGGCAAGAATACCGGGGATATTATCCAGGTTGGTGAGTACAAGACTCGTTGAAAGGACCCAGACTCCGATCTTCAGCGTCCCGATGCCCGAGGCGAGATACCGGTGGCCTTTGGTTACATAGACGAGCCGGATCGTCTCCATGGTGGTCTCGACGATCCGTGCAATGAGAATGATAAGGGGTAAGACAAGGTCCATGACGCATCCATAACCTGTGACCGCAACTAACGTACGGTAATCTAGGCGTTTCGGGGCGGGAGTATGAATGCTTTGTGGAGATCCTGGTTCTCCGCTGAAAACTGCCACGGCCAATGGCTGCTGGATCTTCAGGGAGCCTTCGTGACAATCTTCAGCCGGGCCAGGCCCTGCGATCCCCTGCTTTGTTCTCCTGTGACCGGGAATTCCGGAATGGGAAGCGGGTGAGGTGGCCCGGCACCAGTATCGCAGGTGCCGGCAGACATCATAAATCGTCGTGGAGCAGATCGAATGCCGGTTTATCGCGGAATATATACCGGTACAAGATCTTCTTTATGGCAAAAAGCCAGTCTTTCCACACGCATCCACCACCCATTGGACAGGCACCTCGCCATCAACGCAGGCCGGTGTTTCGGATACCTGCCGTAAGCCTCCATGAAAAACTGCTGGAGAATGCCGGAACACCGGTTACCGGTTGGATCCGTTTCGCATTCCAGTCATCCCGGCAGTATCCCATGACCTGCTGCCTTTTTCCTTCATCCAGCATGCATAGTGGTACGTTTTATTGTCCGTCCAGACCGTGTCATCGTGAATTTTCAGTAGCTGTCCGCACCGATGACACGCCTTCCGTATCCATGTTACCGGGGTAATTTCCTTCATCGTCATCACCGTTTACCTGTTTCGCGGGTACTCTTTACCTTCTTTTCCTCAGGTATGCACACCAGCGTTTTCCGGGTTTATTGCGGGAGATACTGTTTATCCCTTATTGCGTGTTCATGGATCACGCAACCCGCCGTCGTGCATCTCCAGAGGTTTCTCTCGCCGGACCCTGACCGGATCAGGATCATCGGCCTGCGGCATACGCAGCAGAATATCTTTCTTACGGATTCCTTCACGGTCTTTCCCTCGCGCCGGATCAGATCGAAAAGACACGCAATGCCCAGCCGGTCCGGCAGGGCGATGATTGCAGGGCATCCATTACACTCGCGTGCATCAGCGCATTCCGGCCGGGCCCGGGCAGCAAGCGTCCTGATGTCCTGCACTGCAAGGTAGATCTTCTCCATTTTTTTATCGCTCATACCTATCCTCCACGCGATGAAATTTCAGATACTGTTCCCCATTCCCGCACTGTCATTGACGGGAATCTCCGGACCGCCATGACAATAACCGATGAATACCATCGTTATTGAAACAACGATCCTGTCATCAGAGCGATGAGACACCAGATAATCAGGAGAGCCACAAGTCCCCAGAATACCTGGTCCACCGTATAATATTCCAAACCGGTTCACCTGCCTTTTTATCCTGTTTTCCGTTCTCCGATCCGGATTCCATCACATGGTCCGGGGGATACCCGGAACCCGCCGCATTATTCAATCCACGGTGAATCCGGAGATTGATCGGACTGGATTTACCGGCTTGCCGTTTTTCCCTTAACGGACATCGTTGTCCGTCCGGGTGATCGTGCGTTCCGATACTGTAATATCTGCATGAACTGCGGGTTCCGCGGACATTCGTACGGATTTTTACCCTGCCCCGGGTTCCACTTCCCTTCCATCGGGTTGAACCGTGCCGGGCACGATACCTCTTCAACGAGCGGTGCATGGATTCCCGGCACCATCCGGGTTATGATGTGTTCGCAGTCCCTGCAGAACGAATGAATACTCATAGTACGGTTTCCTGTTCTGAATAATCATCAGGGATACCCTGACGTGTCGTCTCCGGGCGATGTTCATTAATTTTTAAATGACGCCCTGTGCAAGCAGAACCGGATGAACAGAAAAGATGAGTGGGGATTGTTGTTTTACTGCCGTGGTATAGGGGGCCTTAAGATGTAAATTGGTGAATTGAAGGAAGTGTTCAATGTGTAATTATCTTTTAAGCACATCCGGTATGAGCCATTACACAAAGAAATACACAAGCCCATCGCATCACTCCTGTATATTACTTGGCCGGATGACAATAAGTAGTTTCAGGCTCATGGCTGTGGGAACCATGGGATACTGCCGGCCAGGGACGGTTGCACTACTCACAACAGGCCCGGGTTTTTTTTCAGCCCGATCCCGGGAGTTATTTTTTCCTGCCATGACCGGCCATCGAATGAATCATTCCGGTGAATGCGTGGTGGTCCCGTTGCCGGAACACCCCTTCGTTCACGTACCGGACATCCTCGATGGAGAAGAACGCCCGGGGATTGATCTGCTCGATGCGGCCGGTGATATGCGGGAGCTCCGACCGGTTGACAAGCGAGAGGATCATGGTCACGGTCCCCCGGGACCCGCGGGCATCGAGACTGGTAACGCCATGATTCTCTGACTGGAGATATTCCGTAATAGCCTCCCGCGATTCGTCACCTGTGACGATACGGAGGATGACCATCCCGAGTGACAATCTCTCCTCGACCACGAGCCCGGCATACGTCCCCACCGCAAATCCCAGCGCGAACGCAAGGAAGTTTGCGATATTTGCAAGATCTTTCATCACGACCTCGACTGCCAGCAGCCAGATCACGATCTCGAAGAACGCGATCGCTGCGGCAAGGACACGGATGCCCTTCGAGATGAAGACGATCCGTACCGTCTCCATCGTAACATCACAAACACGGGCCAGAAAAATCAGCAGGGGAAGGATCACCCATGCATAGAATTCCGGGTTGATTAAGGGAAATGCCATTCACTCGCCTAAAGGTGTCATCCATTTCAGGACGATAATTGAAGAATGCTGCTTGTACCTATATCAACATTCTTTCGGTATTTCGGAGCACATATATGGATACGCGGCGAACAAACCTTTCATCATATCTGCCGGGAGGAGGTCCCGTCAGTTCCCGATTGCCCTCCACGAGTCTGAAGCCGCATGATATCACTCCGCCCGTCCCCCGAACTGACACCGGACGAGGTTGAGCGCGGCTTATCGAACATCATCTACGATGGCCTGACCACCCATGCCTTCGTCACGCTCACGAGCGGTATCTTCCTGATCGCCTTTGCGCTCGATCTGGGGGCATCCAACATCGTGATCGGTCTCCTTGCGGCAATCCCTCCGCTTGCCGAGCTGGTCCAGATCCCGGCGGTGGGTCTCATCGAGAAGATCCGGAACCGGCGTCTCGTTACCGTCAGTGCATCCATCGCATCGCGCGGACTCTGGCTTCTCGTCGCCCTCATCCCCTTCCTGCTTTCCCCGCAGGCCGGCATTTACTGCCTGGTAATCCTCCTTATCGTGTACTCCTGCATATCGTCAGTCAAACACTGCGGCTGGAAATCCTGGATGCGGGACCTGATCCCCGACCAGATCCTTGGCCTGTACTTCTCCCGCCGGATGGCAATCTCGTTTGCCGCCGGTATCGTGCTCAGCCTCGCTGCCGGGTATTTCCTCGACCACTGGCAGAACGGCGGAGGGGGATCGGCTGTCACCGGTTACGCAATTATCTTTGCTGTCGGGAGTTTTATCGGCCTTGCCGGGACATGGTTCCTGGTAAAAACCCCCGAACCGATGATGATCATCCGGCATGATGTCCCACTGCGGCGCAGGATGACTGCATGGTACGGGGATGTCAATTTCCGGAACCTGATCATCTTTCTCGCCCTCTGGAGTTTTGCCGTCAACCTTGCCGCACCGTTCGTGACAGTGTACCTGCTCCGACGCCTGTCACTCGACATCACGACCATCATCATCCTGTCCATTGTGAGCCAGCTCACCAGCATCCTGTCGTTCCCCCTCTGGGGCTCCATCGCAGACAGGTTCAGCAACAAGTCGGTGCTGAAGGTAGCAGGGCCGTTGTTCGTGCTCTGTTTCCTTGCCCTGACCTTCACGAACTTTCCCAAACCGCACGTCCTGACCATGCCGCTCCTGGTCATCATCCATATCGTCATGGGGCTGTCAACGGCAGGAGTCACGCTCGCTGCCGGGAACATCGGCCTGAAACTGGCGCCGAAGGGATCCGCGACATCATACCTGGCCGGGATCAGCATCTTCACCGCACTGGCTGCCGGTATCGCCCCGGTTATCGGGGGATATTTCGTCGATCACCTGGCAGAGTGCGAGCTTGCCTGGAACCTGAGCTGGAAAAGCCCGGGATTTGCATTCACCATCCCGACGCTCCAGCTCCAACACTGGGACTTCTTCTTCGTCCTGGCGTTCGTGCTCGGCCTGTACTCCATCCACCGGCTCATGTACGTGCAGGAAGAAGGGGAGATCGATGAGCCGATCTTCATCGATTCCCTCATCGCGTACGGGAAAGACATGCGGAACTTCTCGACCGCCGGCGGTATCCGGAATATCATGCGGTTCCCGGTCAACGGTATGGACATCCAGTCCGACAACTACGCTCTCCGGTGCCGGCCCGACCTGAAACCACAGCAGGATCATGACGAATCCGCATCAGGAAAAATGGGATCTCCCTGAACGGGGGATCGCATGCACTGCGGGTTCTATAAATAGATAGAATGCAAGAGGCATCATTTACGAAAATGAATACCAGAATGAGATATCTTCACGAGGCTGGTAGCTGAATATGCCTGCGCGGATTGCAGTCCTGTACGTTGACGACGAACCCCTGCTCCTTGAGCTGGGCAGACAATTTCTTGAAGGCATGGGTGAATTTGTCGTCAGCATGGCAGAATCGGTTGCCGATGCCCGGGATATGCTCGCAAACAAACCGTTCGATGTCATCGTCTCGGACTACCAGATGCCGGATACGAACGGGATTGAGTTCCTGAAGTACGTTCGGGAACGGTATCCCGACATCCCGTTTATCCTCTTTACCGGCCGGGGGCGGGAGGAAGTAGTTATCGATGCGATCAATAACGGCGCGGAGTTTTATCTCCAGAAAGGCGGGGATCCTCTCCCGCAATTCACCGAACTCGCCCTGAAAATCCGGGCAGCGGCGGACAAAACCCGGGCTATCAGGGAATTGCGAAGACAGAGCACTGTTCTTGATGAACGGATTAAAGAACTGGCCTGCCTGTACGATCTGGCAAAGATCATCAGTACCCAGGGGATATCGCTCGACGATATGCTGAAACAGGCAGTTGATCTCATTCCTTCCGGCTATCAATATCCCGGATTCACGAATGCCCGTATCATATTCCAGGGAAAGGACTACAGTACACCGGGATTCCGGCATTCCGTCTGGAACCAGAATTTCCCGCTCTTTATTGACGGGGAATGGGCCGGGTCGGTCGAAGTCTCCTATACCGGGGAATGGTCCGATGCAAAGAACGCTCCGTTCCTCTCGGAGGAGAGTTCTCTGCTCAATGGCATCGTGCGTCTTCTTGAGAACAGTATCACCCGCAAGATTGCCGACGAGCGGCTCCGGGATACCTGCGGGATCGGTTCGCCCGCAGCCTCACCTTCCCCTGATCCGGGCATGCAGGGGGAACGGGACCTGCGCCTGATAGCCGAACAGGATCTGAAGCGATCGCGGGAGCAGCAGGAGCAGCTACTCAGAGAAGTCCGGGAGCGCGTGAAGAACAACCTGCATACCGTGCACGATCTCCTTGCACTCCAGTCAAAATATATCCGCGACGACAAGGTCCTCAAGACCCTCCAGGAAAGCCAGAACCGGATCCGGGCAATGGCCCTTGTCCACGAAATCCTGTACCAGACCCCGGAGATCTCCAGCATCGATCTCGATCTCTATGTGAAGACCCTTGGGGAAAACCTGTCCGGTTTTTACACCCGGAAAGGACGGGAGATTGTCCTGCACACCGATATTCCCGGTATCGCACTCGGGGTGAATACCGCGATTCCGGTTGGTCTGATCCTCAACGAGCTGATGTCGAATGCGCTGAAACATGCATTCCCGGACCGGGAGAAAGGGGAGATCTTCATCAGGATCCGGAAAAAGGACCGGAATATTTCTATCGTGTTCCGCGATGACGGGGTGGGGATGCCCCGGGACATGAACTGGCGCGACACAAAATCGCTTGGCCTCCGCATGGTCTTTTCCATCGTGGAGCAGATGAAAGGGACGATCGGCCTCGACCGCAGCAAAGGAACTGAATTCTCCATGGTCCTGGAAGAGCGGAAATGACGAGTATTACCAGATATTGCCATAATGAATATCCCATGGAAGAACTGACACTTCCCTAGAACACAAAGGAAAGAACCCGCCGGATGCTGGATCGCCCTGATGCTCCCGTAAAAAAAATTACCGGGAATTTTACCCTGAAGAGAATGTGTATGTTCGGACGTTTTGATTTTCCCTGCAGGTATCTGTTTAAAGATATCTCTATGCGTATTGACCCCGATGGCAATCTCTTCAGGTACCGGCGGGAATGCGGCCAGGAACAGATTGAAAAAATTATACCCTCCCCGGGAGCAACGGTCTTTGTTCACCCGGTAGAACCCATTAACCTCCCCAGGGAGATTACCCGGTTCCTGGAAATTGTGTTTCCGCCGCTGCAAATGGAGCCCGACTCCACGAAAAAAATTTTCCTCACCTTCCCCCTTGAAACCGGTGTATTCCTTGCAGCAAAGGACGATTACCAGCTCCTTGACGTATTCTCGCGGTGCTCCCCGAAATATTCCCTGTACGGTTCCCCGGAATCGGGTGTTCTTACCCGGTACCACGAGAGTGAACTCTTCACGGAGATTCCCCCGGACCCCGATCCCGCGCTTCATGGAATCCTTGAGCTCGATATCCGGAATACCAGCAGGGGTTGGGTTGAAGTCTCCCGCGTTGTTTTCAACTCGTACTTCATGCCGGTTTATTTCAGTGACATTGCCGGCATGGTCGGGGAGATGGTCATTTTTTCAAAGATGATGGCGGAGACCAGGATTCTCGACCGTCCCTTGAGAAAGGGTATGGAGCTTGCCATACCGGTAATCCGGGCACGCAAAGTCCTGAATGTCGATATCGGGAAAAAAGAATACCTGATGGAGCACGGGGTGGGGTGAGAGCGCATGGTCATTCTGTCAACACCGGTAATTGGAGATATCACCGTTTTCGATCTCCTTGTGTTTGCCTTAATAATCGGCATTTCAATAATTGTTGCAAAAATTGCCGGGATGTATCTGAAAAAAAGTCTTTCCGACCGGGTCAGGAAAGATGAAATGATCAAGATCATCAGGATCACCCAGGCTGTCATCATCCTCATCGGCATTTTTATCAGTCTGCCCAGTTTCAGGGTGGATTTTGGGGAACTTCTGTTAATTGGCGGTGCGGCTGGGATTATCATCGGTTTTGCGAGCCAGCGGCTTGCCACGAACATCGGATCGGGATTGATCCTGATTTTTGAACGCCCGATACAAATCGGGGACTCGGTAAAAATCGGGGATACTGCGGGGACGGTTGACGATATCCGGATCCTCTCCACAACGATCAAGACGTATGAGGGTATTTATGTCCGGATCCCGAATGAGGTGGTCTTTAATTCCGAGATTACCAATTACATCGCCAACGTTGCACGAAGATTTGAATACCGGATTGGGATCCGGTATACGGATAATGCAGAGCACGCGATCGGGATCATCAGCGCTCTCCTTGCATCTCATCCTCTTGTGCTGAAAAATCCTTCACCCGAGATTTATGTTGACGAACTCGGGGACAATGCGGTCATCATCAGTGTCCGGATCTG
This sequence comes from uncultured Methanoregula sp., assembly GCA_964448885.1. Classification (GTDB taxonomy): domain Archaea; phylum Halobacteriota; class Methanomicrobia; order Methanomicrobiales; family Methanospirillaceae; genus Methanoregula. The sequence goes on from CAYVAQ010000024.1 coordinate 16,078, forward strand.
GGCACCATCACACGAATGGTGGTCGGTCCGGACCGAATTGCTCCAGAAGATCAGGGCTGCGCTTGAGGCAGAGGGTATCGGCATGCCATTCCCGCAGCGGGAGATCTGGTTCGCGGACGGGAATAGGAAAGAGACACAGAAGATCGGGGGCTAAGCAAACCGTGGCGGGATCTGATCCGGGCAGGGGATATTCGTGTTCACTTCAATAACCGGTGCGGGGAAATGACGAGTATCATCTGGTACATTTACAACGAGTATCTCAAGAAGGAGCGGGAACTTCTGGAGAAGGCAAGAGAACAGGCCAGGAGAAAATATGATCGTTTGCGGAACGGCGATGATGCAGGAACCGGGGACGAGGAAAAGAAGGGAAAAGGATGAGGATATACCGGCTCGTATTTCGGCATACTGCGCGAACGCCTCGTATATCTGCGTGCTCACCGAAAAAAACTGGTGGTTGAATAACCTCCTGAAAGGGAAATAGATATGGTTATAAATCCCGAGCACGAGAGAAATCTCTAAAAAAGAGGTAAAATCAGAATCAGTACAGCCATGCAGGAAAAACAGGATGGTGGGATTCATAAGTGGAGAAACGGGTATCGATAATCCCCAGCCGGGTCGGAAGGAAGTGAAAATTTCAGAGCCGGCCTGGATGGCCCTTATTATAATCAGTGCTGCAACAGCCCTGCTCATCTCGTTCTACTGCCTCTCCCGCAACATAACCACCGTTTTCATGCATGTGTATTATTTCCCCATCATCCTCCTTGCTTATCATTACCGGTACCGTGGAGCGCTCCTTGCCTCAGCGCTTGCGGCAATCTATCTCGGACTCGTGTATTTCTCAGTACCCGGCCGAGCGGATGAAATCACCGGGGCCTGGATCAGATTTTTTGTTTTCATCGGAATCGCCGCCATTATCGCCTTCCTTTCGGAACGACTGGTTGTCCGTGAGGCAGAACTTTCTGAGAGTTTGGGAAAATACCATGAACTCTTCGATACCATGATGGAGGGATTTGCCTATTGCCGGGTGCTTTATGATGAAAACGGCAGGCCGGCCGACTGGATATACCTTAATGTCAATCCGGCATTCGAGCAGCTCACCGGCCTGAAATCTGTTATTGGCAAACGAGCTCTTGAAGTAATGCCCGATATCCGGAACACGGCACCGGAATTTTTCGATGCCTGGGGCCGCGTCGCATCCACCGGGCAGCCCGAGATCTTCGAAGCCGAATTCAGGCCGTCAAATAAATGGCGGAAATTCTCGATCATCTCTCCCGAAAAAGATTATATCGTAACCGTATTCGAGGATATCACGGCACGGAAGAACGCCGAATCGAATCTGCGGGGGAGCGAGAAACGATACCGGGATCTCTTCGAGATCAACAATGCCGTGATGTTTATCATCGATCCGGAGACCGGCAGAATCGTGGATGCAAACGATGCTGCCAGCCGGTTCTATGGGTACAGCCGGGAGGAGCTGCGCGAATCATCAATCACCCGGATTAATATCTCTGATCCGGCACAGATCAGGAACGATCTGGGCCAGGCAGCCGGCAGTAAGGGTGTGATGTTCCAGTTCCGGCACCGGAAAAAGAGTGGCGAGATCCGCGATGTGCAGGTCTTCAGCGCCCCGATAACATTTGATGACCGCATCCTGCTGCATTCCGTTATTATGGATGTTACCGAACAGAAAAACGCAGAATACGCACTGGTGCAGGCCAACAAAAAACTGAACCTGCTCTCCGGTATCACCCGGCACGACATCAGAAACCAGCTGACGGCTCTGAATGCGTATTTAGAGCTTGCCCGGGAAACCACAGGAAAAGAGGATGAGCTCCTGGCGTATCTCAACAAGGGACAACAGGTCTCCGACACCATCGCCCGGCAGATCCAGTTCACCAAGGATTATGAAGAACTTGGTGTCAAGTCTGCCAGCTGGAGCGATGTCAACGGGATTGTCCGGGAGATGGGATCGGCACTCCCGCTCGGCAGAGTACAGCTGATAGCTGACTGCCCCGGCCTCGAGATATTTGCCGATCCCCTTGTTGCCAAAGTATTCTACAACCTCATCGACAACTCTCTGCGGTATGGCGGGGAGACGATGACGCACATCCGGATAACTGCCCGTTCGCGGGATGCGGATCTTCAACTTATCTATGAAGATGACGGTAACGGGATCTTCGGTGAGGATAAAAAGTCCTTATTTACCAAAGGGTTTGGGAAAAATACCGGTCTTGGCCTGTTCCTCTCCCGGGATATCCTTGCCATCACCGGCATCACCATCACCGAGAACGGGGAGCCGGGGAAGGGGGCCCGGTTCGAGATGGTTGTGCCGAAAGGAGCGTGGCGGCAAACGGGGGAAAATGACTCATAGGATCACACCCCCATCCCCGTAATCAGCCCGACTATCTGCTGAGCGATCGCCGAGTCCCACGGCTCGCGTGTCGAGGTCTATCACGTCAACAGCGACGAACATTCCGCGAAGCGGTATGTGAGGAGCGGGCCCGGGCAACCGCTGGCGCCGGAGCAGCGCGACAAGCCCGGGGCGTCTTCACCTGCCCGATCAACCGAAGAAACGCAGCGGGGTTCTGTGAGCGGAGCAGGTGCGGACCGGCGGAGACGAACATGACCGGGCGTACTGATTGTCCCAAACACGATTCTTTTTCAGTCGTGAAGATCTATGAATTTTATGGATTCTGATTCACTCACACAATTACTCAGGACCAGGGCCACAGATATAGGAGCCGACCTCTTCGGTATTGCAGATGCCCGGTACTTCCGGGATCCGGGCTATACGGGAAACCGCCCGCAGGATATTATGGAAAACGTACGTTCGGTGGTTGTGATTGGCGTTGCTGTCCCCCGGGGCTGTATCGAACCACTCCCCAAGGGCAGGCCGGAGTATACCAACACCCTGATGGCCGGAACGGCGATGATCCGAATCATCGCGTTCCAGCTTGCACGCGTGATCGAACGCGAAGGTTTCAGAGCTACCATCATCCCGACCGAAGGAAGCGAATTCGGGTACTGGTATGCCGACCGGAAAACCCTGATGGCCGGAACGTCCATCAAGTATGCGGCCTATTGTGCGGGTCTCGGCACGTACGGGGTCAACCATCTCCTAATCACCGGTGACTTCGGGGCCCGGGTGCGCATGACGGCGGTTGTAACCGATGCACCGCTCGCGGCCGGCAGCCCCACGGGAGATCTCCGTTTTGAAGGATGCCGTGATTGTTTAAAATGCATTGATGCATGTCCGGCCAGAGCATTTTCAGCAGACGGGAAAATCGACCGGCATAAATGTGCCGAATACATGTTCACCACCCTCGGAGGTCTCCGCTGCGGGCTTTGTATCCGGGCATGCCCCCGGTAACGTGCATTTCGGCTTCATAATCAATCACCCGAACCGCTTTTCACAGACTGCATGTTTTTGAGTGATAATTTCAAAGTGAGCGCGGAGCATCAGCGAGGACGAGTAAACATGACCGAGCGTCACCGGCCCGACCAGCAACCGCAGATCGCCGCCCGCGTCGCACGCTTCGCACGACTACGCCGTGCTCGCACCGCTCCGCGACCGGCTCCATGTATTTTCCCATCTTTCCCTATTCGACCAGAATGCATTTAATGTTATAATAATAACGCGATTGAAGCAACTCGAAGAATCTTTGTGGATTCTTCTCTTGTCTCATCCCTTTGGGATGTCGAAACTCGGAAACGGAGTGACCAATGTTAACAAAAACCATTCAGTTGTTTACCGAGAAAGAAGAAGAATTTGTCAACCTCCTTATCGAGATTGGCACCAAGAGAACCATTGCCAAAGTTCTGGTATTCCTGGCGAATGCCCCGAAAGCAACCTCCCGGGATATCGAACGTGGCACGGACTTGCGTCAGCCGGAAGTGAGCATTGCTTTGAAGCACATGATGGATCGGGGCTGGATGAAAAGCCACGAAAACCCGTCCAGCAACAAGGGCCGTCCTTTCAAAGTCTATGAACTGGCACTGCCCATGCCGAAGATTATGGATAGTATCGAGAAAGAGAAAAACCAAGAAGTGAAAGATCAGCTGGCCCTCATTAAAAAAATGCGGAGTTACGTCTGAACAGGATCTCGGGGAACACCAGATTTCCCGCCGATCCCCTATTTTCCCCATTTTTTGAGATCTCCGTCGGAAAAACCGACCTTCATAATCGCGTTCCGGCAGCCGATCCCAGGTCCGGATGGACTAAAACACACTGAAAAAAAGGGCCTGTGGAAAGGGCTCCGGTAGCCGTTTAATGACATGCAATTCTGCCGTATTTTGGCAAACGGAACGATTTTAGGGCATATTCTCGACAAGAAGAGAAAAGAACGGTTTTACAGGCGTTTCCGGTATTGGCCCGGGCACAGGAGGGGTAAAAGGAGCCCGTACAGGGCTTATTTTTCTATAGACCTCTGTAATTGCCTGTTACAATCCCCGGGTTCGATGCACTATACAAAAAAATGCACAAACAATGAAGAGAGGATCGGGAACTCGTACCAGATCCTAACCTATAATTATCATGATAAAAATAATTGCACATAATCACCCGTTTCCGCGATAGATTATGATTCGTGTTCTCTATGTCGATGATGAAGCCGGCCTTCTTGAAATCGGGAAACTGTTTCTGGAGAGCCTGGGCGAATTCAGCGTCAACACCGTTATCTCCGCATCCGCTGCGCTCAGGCTCCTGAACGAGCAGACATTTGATGCCATCATCTCGGATTACCAGATGCCCGGGATGGACGGTATCGCATTTTTAAAAGAGGTCCGGCAGCGGGCCGGTGAAATTCCTTTCATCCTGTTTACCGGCCGGGGTCGCGAGGAGATCGTGATCGAAGCCATCAATAACGGCGTTGACTTTTATATACAGAAAGGCGGCGAACCGACAGCACAATTCGCGGAACTGGCACACAAGATACGGCAGGCAGTCAAGAGGAAAAACGCTGAGACAGACCTTGCCGAGAACCGGGATTATCTCAATCAGATCTTTGCTTCGGTAAGGGAAGGGATCATTGTCATCGACGCAACAACGCACGAGATCATCGATCTCAATCCCGCTGCTGAGAAGATGATGGGAGGAACGCGGGATCAGGTTGTGGGAAATATCTGCCACAAGTTCATGTGTCCTGCCGAAAAGGGCAGGTGCCCGATTACAGACCTTCACCAGACAGTGGATGATTCGGAGCGCGTCCTGCTGACGGCAGACGGTACGAGGGTTCCCATCATAAAATATGTTGTGCCCTTCAATTTTCACGGGAGGGCGTGCCTGATCGAGACCATCATTGACAACACCGAGCGAAAGGAAGTTGCGGATGAGCTCCATGCTGCCAATGCGAAGATCACCGCTGCCGAGGAAGAACTCCGGCAGAATTATGATCTCCTTGGCGAGAAAGAAAAGGCATTAAGGGAGAGCGAAGAGCGCCTCCGGCTCTTTATCCAGCAGGCACCCGCTGCCATGGCCATGTTCGACCGGGAGATGCGCTATATTGCGGCAAGTCACCGGTGGGTTGCCAGTTATCATCTCGAAAACAAGGAAATTCTCGGTCGTTCCCATTACGAGGTTTTCCCTGAGATATCCGAAGACATAAAAGCAATACACCGCATGGCCCTTGCCGGAGAGGTCCAGTCATCCGATGAGGATAAATTCGTTCGTTTGGACGGGTCGGTCCAATGGCTTGCATGGGAGGTCCGTCCGTGGTACACTACCGGCAATAGTATCGGGGGTATCATCATCCTTTCCGATGACATTACCAAGCGTAAAAGAGCCGAGGAAGCGCACCGGGAGAGCGAAGAGAAGTACCGGACACTCGTCGAATACACGCTTGATGGCATTCTCATTCTCGATCCAGAGGGAAAGATACTCTTCGCAAACCAGGCCGCAGGGCGACTTATCGGTACAGATAATTACCGGGAAGTTATGGGAGTAAAAAATGTCATGGAATTTATCGCCCCGGAATCGCAGGGGGATGTGATCCGGGATTTTAACCAGGTTGCCCGGGGAATCGATGGATATCTTGCACGGTATAAGGTCATCACGCTCCAGCAGCAGGAACGATGGGTAGAGAGCGTGGGAAAATCTATTATCTTTGAGGGGGCCCCGGCAATCCAGATATCACTTCGGGACGTAACGGAACGGCAACTGGCAGAGACTGCAACAAAGGAGAGCGAAAGCAGGTTCCGCACAATCTTCGACAACAGCCCGTATCCCATCGCGATCAACAGCCTTCCGGATAACAAATTCCTCGATGTCAATGCCGCGTTCCTTGAGGTCAGCGGGTATAGGAAAGAAGAAATTCTCGGGAAAAATCCCCTTGAGATGGGACTGATCTCCCTTCTGGAAGCAACCCGGCTCATCTCGCGCAGGTTACTCGACGGCAAAATTGAGAACGTACCGCTGGCGCTGACAGCCGAGGGGGGCAGGCGTATCCATGTCCTTTTCACCACAATTCCCATCACGATTAATGATAAGGCTGCAACCCTGACCGTGACTGCGGAAACAACCCATCTGAAACGGGTGGAAGAAGAACTGTTGCAGAAGAATGAAGACCTCAATGCGGCATACGAAGAGCTTACCGCAACCGAAGAAGAACTCCGGGCAAATTATGACGAACTCAACCGGCATGAGCAGGCACTCCGAGCCAGTGAAGAAAAATATCGTCTCATGACTGAAGTGACCAATGATATCATCTATATGATCGATACGCAGGGCACGATCACTTATGTAAGCCCCGGGATCTCCCGGTACGGCTACACCCCCGAGGAAGTTGTTAACCGGCGATTTACTGACTTCTTTCCTGAAGAATTCGTGGCACAGGGATTTGCCGATCTGAAAAAGATCCTCTCTGCCGAAGGACCTGTCCTGACCCTCTTCAAGGTACACGACAGGGCCGGGAAGGGTTACTGGATGGAGAACAACATGGCACCCGTTTCGGACTCTTCCGGAGCCGTTGTTGCGGTCTCCGGTATCCTCCGCGATGTTACCGAACGCAAATGTGCAGAGGAGGAGATGGGGAAGACCGAGAAGAAGTTCCGGGCGCTGGTCGAAAACTCACTGGATGGCATTATTATCACCGACTTTACCGGAAAACTCCTTTTCGCGAATCAGGCAGCGGGCCGCATCATTGATGCTACGGATCTGGGGCACCTGATCGGGAAAACGAATGTATTGGAGTTCGTTGCTCCGGAATCCCATACCGCTGTGATGCAGGACTTCAGCCAGGTTGCACAGGGTATCGACGCATATCTTGTCCATTATAAACTCATCACGGAAAAGAACCGTGAAGTCTGGGTCGAGTGTGTCGGCAGAAAGATCCCCTTTGAGGATACCGAAGCGATGCTTGTGTCAATGCGTGATGTCACAGAGAGAAAACAAGATGAGGTGGCATTACGGGAATCCGAGAAAAAGTTCGCCATAATGTTCAGGAGCAACCCGGTTGCACTCACCCTCGTATCGGCGATTGACGGCAAATTTATGGATGTCAGCGATGCGTTTTTGGATAATACCGGGTATTCCCGTGAAGAAGTGATCGGTAAAACATCAGAGGAACTGAGGCTTTTTGCTGATATGAGCGAATATGGCCGGCTTGTATCCGTTCTCAGGGAAACGCATCGTGTCGATGGCATGGATGTGCACTGCCGGACAAAAAGCGGGGAGATCCGGGCCTGCCGGTTTTCCTCCGGTATTATTCTGATGGACAACAAACCCCATCTCCTCTCAACGGTCGAGGATATCACGGAACGCAAGAGAACCGAAGATGCACTCCATGAGAGCGAGGAACTGTTCCGAGAGGTCTTCAGCAATGCGAACGACGGGATAACCCTGGTGGAAAATGCCCCTGAAGGTCCTGGCCGGTTCCTGCTGGTAAACGACAGGATTACCCACATGCTGGGATATACGCGTGATGAACTCCTGCTGGTCTCCCCACGGGATCTCGTCCCGGCAGAGGTTATGAAAAAAATACAGCCGGATACCATAAGAAAACTTTTAAAAGATGGTGAGGCTGTTTTCGAGTCCGCATACCGGAGAAAGGATGAAAATATTGTACCCGTGGAGGTCAGCATTCACCGGTTTTCGTACCAGGGCAAGGATGTTTCCCTGGGCATTGTCCGGGATATCACTGAGCGCAAGCTGGCAGGGGATGCCCTGCGGCAGGCAAATAAAAAACTCAACCTTCTCTCCGGCATTACCCGGCATGACATCAAAAATCAACTCATGACCCTTGACAGTTTTGTCGAACTGCTCCACCGGGATATCTCCGAACCCACTCCCCAGGCCGACAAATATCTCTCCCGTATCAGGGGCGCAAGCAGGCAGATCGCTGCCATGATCCAGTTCACGAAAGAATATGAAAAAGTCGGTGTGCATCTTCCCGTCTGGCAGGACTTCCAGGTCCTTGTCGATAACACAGGAAAGAATGTAATGCTCGGTAAGGTTACGCTTAAAAACGATATTCCCGCCAAAACCGAAGTGTTCGCCGATCCGCTCATAACCAAAGTCGTTTTCAACCTGATCGATAATGCTGTGCGGCACGGAGGAAAAATCACCACGATCCGGTTCGCACTTGAAACCCGTGACGGAGATCGCATTCTTGTCTGCGAGGATGACGGGGACGGTATAGAACCCGGCATAAAAGAGAGAATATTTGACATGGGTTTTGGAAAGAACACCGGGTTCGGGCTGGCCATTTCCCGGGAGATTCTCGATATTACCGGTATAACGATTCGGGAGACAGGTGTGCCAGGTAAAGGAGCACGGTTCGAAATAACAGTGCCCAAGAATCAGTACAAATCTCCGTAATACCCAACCAGTTTTTTGTTGAATCAAAATCTTTTGAGAATGCTAAAGATGCCGGTTGAACATTGGGAACCGTATGTGTTGTGACGTTTTTAACGAGAAAATCACTGCCGGATCGGATACAGGAAGTAGGTTCATTGTTAACACTGTTAACAACAATTAAAAAAAAGAGGAAAAAGAGCCTCACAACACGTTATTTTTCTGTTGGTTTTCCATCGTAGTGTTCTTCCCGGGCAACGGCTTCCTGCTTTGTCTTCCGTACAACCTTATCCTGGTGTTCTGGAGGGGAATAGATAGTATACAGTTTGAGATTTTTAATCTTCGATGTGTTGATTACGTTATGTTTCGCGCCACAGGGAACGACCACACCGCTGCCATCTTTCACAGCATGCCGGGTGGCATCGATCACGACAACTCCCTCTCCTTCTTCAAACCGGAAGAACTGGTCAACGTCATCATGCGTTTCCTCACCAATCTCCTCCTTTGGTTTCAGGCACATCAGTACAAGCTGGCTGAATTTGCCTGTATACAAAACTCTGCGGAAATCGGTATTCTTTCTTGTTTCTTCTTCAAGATTTTCTGCAAAACCTTTCTTCATATTCTTCACCTGGTAATTCTTTGATGAATATCCAATCCTCTGGGGAATCTGAACCGGTCTGCCTGAGACGGGATCAGATTTTCTTTGAGTTGCGAGAGGACCTATGTCCTCGAGCTCAAGAAGAAAAACATCAGATTTTCTTCGAGACATCTCCTTTCATGATATACTTCACGAGGAGGAAGATGACCATCGCGACAATTACGAAGTCGATGATAGCCCCGACATAATCGCCAACAAGGAATTTCAGAGGTCCGATCTGCAGCACTGCTTCCCGCCAGTTTCCGCCAGGTACCAGGACCGCGATGATGGGCATAATGATATCGGAGACCGTGGAGTTGACCAGTTTTGTTGCAGCCGTACCGATAACAACCGCAACGGCCAGACCGATGACCGAATATTTATTCAGGAAGTCCATGAACTCCTTGCTGAATCCTTCTGCGCCTTTACCGAGGGTCGAGACTCCTCCTCCGATGATTTTTTCTGCATCGCCAAGTTTTTTGTCAACCATATGAAAACACCTTATACAACCCGGAACGGGAAAGCCCGACTCCGTAAATAAACGATGGTAGTCTGGAGAGAATAGTGTTTTGGGATGAGGGGACGCTTCAGAATCTATACAGAAATCGTGGATTATCACCTGTATATCATAACGTTGCCATGTAAAGTCCCGCTCCAGAACAACACGAGAGAATATGTCTTACCATATCATCTGGACTGTTATTCAGATCCCATTCCCTGCCAATGCCATCGTTTCAGTTCGTTTCTCTCACGGACAGAACAAAAATACCAGTTATTAAAAGGGAGAGAATGAACCCTGCCAAAAAGCCGGTTGCATACCCGGCAACGGTAATGATCAGCCCGGTTAGCAGCGGGCCGGACGATTGTCCGATATCCATAATGGACGACAGGGCGCCCATCGATGATCCTATCTGTTCCCGCTGTGCGATGTCTGCAACGTACGCCGTGGTGGCAACCGTTGAAAGCGACATCCCGATCCCGAAGATTGCGCTCGCCACGATGAAACCCCAAATTGTCGTAGCAAGCGGTACGGCGGCAATGCCCAGCCCGGTGACAACCAGCCCTGAGGCGATCTGGATCCGTTTGTCGACCCGGTCGGCAATCCTGCCGAAATACGGTTTGGTCACAGCAATGATGAGCACCTGGATGGCGAAGATGATCCCGATCTGGTACGCCTCGAAATGCAGGGACACGAGGTATACCGGCAGGAACGTTTCAAACACGCCAAAAGCAAAGTACGTTGCCATGTCCACGAGAGCGGTTGCACGCAGCCGGCGGTTGGTCATGAAGGTAAGCAGGTTTTCCCTGAACACCGGAAACCCGGGCACGTTCAGCGTCCCGTGACGATTCTCGCGGAACCGGAGTATCAGGACGAAAACCGGAACAGATGCCAGGAAGGCAGCGATGTACACCATATGGAACGGGACGAGCCCCGGGGCAAACGCAAACGCCGTGATGATGACGCCGCCGGCAAAGGGGGCGATGGTGCGCCCGACCAGGGTTGCCGACGAATAGGTACCGATCATTTCTCCTTTTGTCTCAGGGAACCGTTCTGCGATGACCGCAGATATCACGGGGCCGAGGATCGCGGTTGCGGTCCCGTGGAAGAACCTGACGGGCACCAGCCAGAGCGGGTCCTGGATACAAAGATAGAGCAATGGCGCAGCGAGAAATACACACCCAGAGGCGACGAGAAGCCGACGCCTCCCGAGGGTATCCGACATCACCCCGATAGGAAAGGAGAACAGGATACCGGCAAAGGGCGAAACCGCGGCAATGAGCCCGAGTAGGGAATCCCCGCCTCCCATCGCTTGAACGAAGAGCGGGAGCACGGGATTCTTGGAGATTGTTGTCGAAAATATCGCGAAAAACCCGATCAGCGAGAGATAGTAGATGAGCGTGCGATCGCTCTCGGATATCTTCCCCATTGCATCCGGATCGGGCGGCATGGTTCAGGAGAATATGGGGGGCGGCCAGATAAAAAAACAGGGTGCCATAAAAAACCGGCCTTCATATTCGCGTTCCGGCAGCCTTTTTGGGGTTGGATTGGCTAAAATGAGGGGCAAAAACCGGCTCGATTAGAGGGGCTTTGGCGGGCTTTATGTAAGGTGCAATTCTGCCGTATTTTGGCAAATGGAGCCGTTATAGGGCATTTTCTCCACAGGAAAGAAAAAGAGCAGTTTTACGGGGTTTTCCGGTATTTGCCCGGGCACAGGAGGGGAAAAAGGAGCCCGTATAGGGCTTATTTTCTCTGAGGTGTTTTACCCCTATTTTTGAGGGTCTACGACGTGGAAAAAGAGGGGTCAGATCCCCATCCCCGTGATCAGCCCGACAATCTGCTGAGCTGTCACCGGGTCCACGACCCGGGCCAGGACCCGCCTGGGCTTGATGAAGAATAGTAATAAAACTGACAAGTACGTATTCGACCATATTCGGCAGCAATATGTGTGTAATCGCCGGCCGGAAGCAGCAGGTATTTATTCTGAATTTTTTCTAATCCACTTAGGCGATAATGCAGTGATCTCGAACATCCGCGCCGCCCTTAATCTGGGACACAAATATTTCACCAGTTCCCTGACAATTGTCGCTTGGATCGCGGGCTGTACAGTCCAAATAATTTTCTGGTAAGGAATTTTCATCCTATCGCAATCTTTTTATTTTATCAATAGTATTGTCTATTGCTTTCACAGTTGTGATTACATCCGGGAACTACCAAATATACCGTATCCTCACGGTTATCCGAAAACAGGGAAGGAAAAATTATGGGAAGGAGCCATAGTATTTACCTCGAACATGCTGCAATCATGCCGGTAAAATCTTCCATCGCGGATCCCACGTGGCTCTTTTATAGCGATTTTTATGGAAATTCTTCATCAATATATCGGATTAGAAGAGAAATCAACAAAGGAATTTTGCAAGTTATACGATACTAAAAGGGGCTGAACACGTCAGATCGTTTAATAGCGGGGAACTCCCACCTTGTGATGAACTTCTTGTTGGAAAAGGAAGGCATTGCTCGGAAAAGAGAAACTTATAATAATTATTACCCGAAAACCGCAGAGTGTCTTTCAGTGCGATGTGCTCAATGATCTCTGTCCTGTATGTAGATGATGAACCCGGTCTCCTTGATCTCGGCAAGACCTATCTGGAGATGACCGGAGAATTTATCGTCGACCTCCAGATATCCGCACCCGCAGCTTTTGCAATGTTGAAAGCCCGTCAGTTTGATGCCATTGTATCAGACTACCAGATGCCAGAGATGGACGGCCTTGAGTTTCTCAAACAGGTCCGAAACGAGTTCGGGCAGATCCCCTTTATCCTCTTCACCGGGAGGGGGAGGGAGGAGGTTGTCATCCGCGCTCTCAACAATGGAGCGGATTTCTATCTCCAGAAAGGTGGCGAACCGGAGTCCCAGTTTACCGAGCTTGCCCACAAGATCCGGCAGGCAGTCCAGCGGCGGAAAACCGAGCTCGCCCTTGAGAAGAGCGAACAGCGGTACCGTGATGTAGTAGAGACCCAGACCGAGTTTATCTGCCGCTTCCGGCCGGATGGGACCCATGTTTTTGTCAACGAAGCATACTGCAGGTATTTTAACAAGACCCGGGAGGAGATCATCGATCATCGTTTTATCCCGAAAGTCCCCGATGTGGATTCCGGCCGGATCCAGGCGCATTTTCGGTCTCTGACCTCTGCACACCCGTCTGCCGAGATGGAACACCGGGTAATTATGCCTGACAGCAGCATACGGTGGCACTGGTGGAGCGACCGGGCGATCTTTGATGAGGCTGGCAGTCTTCAGGAATATCAATCTGTTGGCAAGGATATCACTGACCGGAAGATAGCCGAAGAAGCCCTTGCCGAAAGCAATTCCCGCCTTAAAAACCTTGGTGAGAACCTGCCCGGCGTCATCTTCCAGTTCGAGCTTACCGCTGACGGGAAGTTCCGCTTTCCGTATATCAGCGGGCGGTGGAGCGAGATCTTCGATTTAACCACCCATGAAGCCACGAAGATACCGGACCTTGTCGTTGCCAAGATTTTTCCCGAAGACCTCGAAAAAATGAACAACTTGATCGTGCATTCGGCAGCGGTGATGGAACCATGGCAGATGGAGTTCCGGGCAAACATCCGGGGCAGGACCATGTGGATCTTCGGGCGTTCGATTCCCGAGAAACGGCGTCCCGATGGCAGCATCCTCTGGAATGGCGTCCTTATTGACATTACGGAACGCAAGGAGGCAGAGACAGCGCTCCGCGAGAGTGAAGAAAAGTTCCGGGTACTGGCCGAGACCATCCCGGTCGCTATCTGCGTCTTCCAGGGCGACCATGATGTATACGTGAATGATTATACCGCCCAGGTGACCGGCTACACCAAGGAGGAACTCTGCACCATGAACTTCTGGGATGCTATTCATCCTGAAAGTCGGGAGCTGCTCCGATCCCGCGGTCTTGCCCGCCTCCGCGGAGAGGATGTCCCCAGCCAGTATGAGATAAAGTACCTGACAAAAGCGGGGGAAACCCGCTGGGCCGACATATCAGTTGGAAGAATCCAGTTCGGGGGTACCATGGCCGGGCTTGCCACACTTGTCGATATCACGGACCGCAAACGAACTGAAGAAGCCCTGAAAACCAGCGAAAAGGATTACCGGTCTATCATCGAGAACATCCAGGACGCTTTTTACCGGGCGGATGAGCAGGGGAACCTGACCCTCATCAGCCCCTCGTTTGCGCACCGGTTCGGGTATTCTGACGTCAGGGAGGTTCTTGGAAAGAACATCCGGGAAACCTTTTATTTTGCGCCTTCCGAACGGGATGACTTTCTGTCCCGGATCAAAAAATACGGGAAGATTGAGGAATTCCAGTTATCCCTGAAAACACGGGACGGAACGCCGATGATTGTCTCGGCATCAAGCCATATCTATTATACTGAAGACGGGAAGTTCGGGGGCGTCGAAGGGATCCTTCATGATATTACCGATCGCGTGAAGGCGGAGGCTGCCCTTGTCAACAGCGAGGCCGACCATCTTAAAATTCTGGACTCGATCCCCCACATCCTTTTTGAAATGGACAATAACTTCCGGATCACCTCTGCCAATCGTGGTGCCCAGCAGACCCTGGCAAATCCTCCGGGCGGACTTCTTGAGGGGACCGATGCATTCACCTTCATCGATCCCGCACAGCATGATCGGATGAGGGTGTTCTTAAAAGGATTCCCCCTTAAGGAAGGTCCGATACCTGCAGGTGAATTTACAATCATCCGAAGCAACGGGATCATGTTCCCGGCGCTCATCATACTCGACCGGATCATGCGGAACCAGAAATTTTCTGGCTTTCGGGGGATTGTCATTGATATTTCTGAACAAAAGAAGATCGAACTTGCCCTTCATGAGTCCCAAGTGAAATTCAATACCCTCGTTGATCGGTCCCTCGATGGGATCATTATTGTCGATATGACCGGAAGACTCCTCTTTGCCAACCGGAAGATGGGTGAGATCGCCGGGTTTGACCCGGCAACGGACCTTGTCGGGACTGCCTGTATCTTCGATTTTATCCTGCCGGAATTTGTCCGCAAGGCACGGTACGAGTTCTCTCTTGTTGTCGATGAACTCGACAGTTATCTCACCAATTACAAGATCCGGACTCTGGTCGGCAAAGAACTCTGGATTGAATGTATCGGCAGGAAGATCTCCTTTGAGGGGACCGATGCTATCCTTCTCTCTGTCCGCGATGTGACGACTCGCAAGACAATGGATGAGATACTCCGTGAGAACGAGAAGCTGTACCGGAACATTGCGGACAGCCTGCCGGATTATTTGCTGGTCCACCGCGGGGGAACAATCCTCTATGCCAACAAGGCTACGCTTGATATCCTGAAAATCGCATCCACGGATATTATCGGGCGTTCAATCTTCGATTTCGTGACCGGAGAAAGCCGGCAGGTGATTGAAACTAATATTATTCCTCAAGATATTCCGGACATCTGCAAACGATACGAGGTTGATGCGGTCATTCATAACGGGGAAATACGGCGCGGGCTCATTCACTCGACCATCACTTCATTTGGGGGTGAACCGGCACATCTCCTAGTGATCACGGATATTACATCCCTGCAGCAGATCCAGCAGGCCCTTGAGAAGGTCAATGCCAAACTGAACATGCTCTCCTCAATCACACGACACGACCTCCTCAACAAGTTAACCGGTCTTGAGGGCTATCTCTGTCTTGCGCTCGAAGTCGGGCTCACCCATCCAGATGCCCGGAATTATCTTGAGAAAGCAAAAGACACTGCGGCAGTCATGCGTGACCAGGTCCAGTTCACCTGGTTCTATCAGGAAATCGGGGTGAAAAAACCTGAATGGATTCTGCTTGACGGGGCTGTCCGGACGGCAGCGCAACAGCTGCCGCATAATGATGTCAGGCTTACGGTCTGCACCGGCAGTCTTGAAGTATATGCTGATCCACTCATCGAGAAGGTCTTCTATAACCTCCTGGAGAATTCCCTCCGCCATGGGGGTCATGTCAGGTCGATATCTGTTTCCGCCGGGCAGAGTGAGGAGGGGGTTGTAGTGGAATACCACGATGACGGCACGGGTATCCCCCCTGATGAGAAGGAACTGATCTTTGGGCGGGGATTTGGGAAGAACAGCGGTTTTGGCCTTTTCTTCATCCGCGAAGCCCTCTCCATCACCGGAATTACCATCAGTGAAACCGGTACCTTCGGGAAGGGCGCAACGTTCCGTCTTGTTGTGCCGAAAGGAGGGTTCCGGTCAGGTGATGATAACAACAAGTTGGAATAAATTTTCAAATCTGGAGCAAATTCAAAAGATCTTTCAGGAACTGAACAGTACTACAGGAATCTTCACCTCATGTTATGTGCCGTATTCTTCACCATGGCATACGAGGGTATTTTTTAACATTTCAAACGGGAAATAACATTTTTTAACGGAGCATGAGGTTTATTCTCAACAAGAACGAGCGTACAGACAATTCCGACTCTGTCACTGACACGGGAAGGGAAGGGATCCCTTCTCGGGATTGGTTAACGTGAGATGCGGATTTCTTTCCTGCTACTACATAAGATGCGATATCAAATGTAATTATCACCGGACCCGGTAGGGAAAGGATGACAGAAACATATAATAATTATTACCATTAAACACGCAGATAGCCATACTTTACGATGAGATAAATGATCTGTGTCCTGTATGTTGACGATGAGCTCAACCTTCTTCAAATAGGGAAATTATTTCTTGAGCGGAATGGGCAGTTCACCGTTGACACAATATCGTCTGCATCCAAAGCTCTGCCGTTACTTGGTCAGAAGAATTACGATGCAATCATCTCAGATTACCAGATGCCCGTGATGGATGGAATTGGTTTTTTAAAGGCCGTCCGGGCATCGGGAAACGATATCCCCTTCATCCTCTTCACCGGGCGCGGCCGGGAAGAAGTCGTCATCGAAGCAATAAATAACGGTGCTGACTTCTACCTCCAGAAGGGAGGTGACCCTTCCGCCCAGTTTGCCGAACTTGCTCACAAAATCCGCCAGGCTGTCGGGAGAAAACAGGCAGAGCGATCGCTCAAGGAATCGGAGAAACGACTTGCAGACATCTTCAACTTCCTACCCGATGCAACCTGTGCAATTGACAATACCGGCCATGTCATTGCATGGAACCGGGCAATCGAAGACATGACCGGTGTGCCTTCTGCCGAAATGCTGGGAAAAGGGGATTATGAATATGCCATTCCCTTCTATGGTATCCGCCAGAAAACGCTTATAGACCTGATCTTCGAACCGGATGAGATCATTACAAAGAAATATTCACATATCATCCACCAGAACGACATTCTCATTGCGGAAACCACCCTGCCTCATCCAAAAGGAAAGGAAGTCACACTCTTAGGAAAAGCCAGCCCCCTTTACAACCAAGAGGGGACATTAGTCGGGGCGATCGAGTCCGTCCGGGATATCACCGAGCTCCGGATGGCTGAAATATCCCTTCGGGAAAGCGAGCGGAGATACCGTGAGGTTGTTGAGACCCAGACGGAATTCATCTGCCGCTTCCGGCCGGACGGAACCCATGTGTTTGTCAATGATGCATTCTGCCGGCAGTTCGGGAAAACACGGGACGAAATCATCGGGCACCGGTTCGTCCCCCCGATTCCGGAGGAAGACCGCGGGCTGCTCCGCAGGCACTTCGCATCCTTTTCCCTTCAACACCCTGTGGCGGATATTGAGCACCGCATCATCATGCCGGACGGCAGTATCCGGTGGCAATGGTGGAACGATCATGCCATCTTCGATGCTGATGGCAATGTTATTGAATACCAGTCCATCGGCAAGGACATTACCGACAGGAAACGGGTGGAGGAAGATCTGAAACAGTCCGAGAACCTGTTCCGGACGATCTTCGATTACACCGGCGCAGCGAGTATCATTATCGGACCTGATACCACAATCCTCCGTGCAAATGATGAGTGGGTGAAGCTGACCGGTATGCCACGCCAGGAACAGGAGAACCGGCTCAGCTGGACCGTCTTTTTCAACAAAGATGATGTAGAACGGATGAAAGGGTACCATTATGCCCGGAGAAAAGACCCGGCAACTGTCCCGAATTTCTATGAATCCTGCCTGATCAGTAGTAGTGGCACAGTCCATAACGTCATCGTGCATGTGGGGATGATCCCGGGAACGAAAAACAGTGTCGCATCGCTTGTCGATATCTCTGAACGGCGCAAGACTGAGGATGACCTGCGGCTTGCCTACGGAAATTTAGCTACTGCAGAAGAACAACTGCGGGCGAAATTCGAGGAACTGAAGGAAAAAGAGCAGAAGGTCCGGGAAAGCGAGCAACAGTTCCGGGTTCTTGCTGAGAATGCCCCCGTTGCTATCGTATTTATCCGGGACAGACACTGCGTGTATATCAATGAATATGCGGCTGCCATGTCGGGATACAGCAAGGAGGAGTTATCTACCAAGGACTTCTGGGAGATCATACACCCTGACAGCCGTGATATGGTGAGAGCTCGAGGGCTGGCACGCCAGCGCGGCGAGGAAGTCCCGAGCCGATATGAGGTCAAATATGTAACTAAGGGCGGCGAAATCCGCTGGGCTGACCTTTCGGGATCACGGATCAGCTACCAGGGGAATCCCGCCAGCATTGCCATGTTTATGGATATCACCGACCGCAAACGAATGGAAGGAGCATTAAGAACAAGTGAGGCGAAATACCGCACTATCCTTGAAAGCATCCAGGAATGTTTCTACCGCACCGACGAAAAAGGGACGATCATCCTTACGAGCCCATCCGGTGCAATCCTCCTTGGGTATAATTCTCCTGACGATCTCTATGGCAAAGACCTTGCCATGAATCTGTATTACAACCCGGCTGACCGGAGGAAATTCCTTGCCGAGATCGATAAGACCGGCTCGGTGCGAAATTACGAAGTCATTCTGAAGAAAAAGGATGGGACTCCGGTTACGGTTCTAACCAGCAGTCACAAGTACTATGATCCTGAAGGGCGGTTCTTGGGGATTGAAGGGATCTTCCGGGACATCACGGATCGCAAAAAGGTGGAGGAGGCACTCCGGGTATCGGAAGAGCGGTTCTACAAAATGTTCCAATCGAGCGCGGACCTCATCGCCCTTACCTCAATTCCTGAAGGAAAAATCATTGCCATCAACGATAGCGCGGCCCGGGTTTCCGGATATTCACCAGAGGAGGCCGTCGGAAAGACCACCGACGAACTCCGGTTCTGGGTGGATCTGGATGCCCGCGAAGAGTACATGGATCGTTGCCGGAGGGAGGGCCGGATCTATAACTTCGAGACGCTCTTCCGGCAGAAGTCAGGCAGGATTATCCCCGCGCTCCTCTCCGGCTCGGCCATCCTGCTCGAATCCGGCCCTGCCTTCATCAGCGTCATCCATGATATAACCGATCGCAAGAGTGCTGAAGAGGCGCTGCGGGAGAGCGAGGAAACCTTCCGCTCCTTTGTCCAGGAATCTTCCGATGGAATTGTGCTCATCGATGATGAGGGGGTTGTGCTCGCGTGGAACGCAGCGCTTGCCCGAACATCCGGGATCCCTCCGGGCGAGGCCCTGAAAAAACCATACCTTGACCTCATCATTTCCCTGATGGTCCCGGAACACCGGACTCCGGATCGTACGAAAAGGATCAGGACTGCCCTGGACGAAGCTCTGCGGACCGGGCAATCGGAGTTTTTCTCCCACCCTATCGAAACAGAGTTCCTTCGGCGGGATGGCCAGAGAAGAATCATCCAGCAGATCATCTTCCCCATCCGCACAACAAAGGGATTTCATATCGGCTCCATATCCCGGGACATTACGGAACAAAAGGCAGCAAAATAGGCTCAATATAGCAGAGCCAGGATCATTTCTCGTCGATTGTGAACCATGCTCCCGGGAAGTCCTTGCCATCACCGGCATCAATATCATGGAAAATGGTGAGGCTGGAAACGGCTCCGGTAGCCGTTTAATGACATGTAATTCTGCCGTATTTTGGCAAACGGAGCGATTTTAGGGCATATTTTCGACAAGAAGAGAAAAGAACGGTTTTACAGGCGTTTCCGGTATTGGCGTGGGCACAGGAGGGGTAAATGGAGCCCGTACAGGGCTTATTTTTCCTGAGGTGATTTACCCCCATTTTTAAAGGTCTACGACGAGGAAAAAGAGGATTATATCCCGATCCCCGTAATCAGCCCGACAATCTGCTGAGCTGTTGCCGGGTCCACGACCCGGG
>CAYVAQ010000025.1:0-34771 GCA_964448885.1 uncultured Methanoregula sp.
CGTGCAGCCCCTGGCCGATACTGCATCTCCCCCCTGGTAATCCGGTCTCATTTTGCCCTCATTTTTTCCGGGTTCCGCTTCGGTGGACAGGCTCTGGCAGGTGGCGTGAACACCCGGCCGGAAAAAAACCTGAAACGGGCTGCATTCGCAAAAACGGAGACAATCCGGCCTGGCCCCGCCTTCCCTTTCAGCGGTGTTCAGCCGGGGGTAATTTCTGGCATTATTTGGTGGAGGGAGGTGGAAAAAGGATCGAAAGAAACGGGCGTGGCGGCGGAATTTTCACCGTCGGAGATCTCTGCCGCAATGCCCTGGCACGGGAGTAGGGCCGGAAGGGAAGCGTCGGGTAGGCCGGCCGGTACGGCCGTCAGGGGCAATGCCCCGTGAGGGGGACATGGATGAGCCCGGGGAGTTCCGGTCGGAGTACTCCCGGTGCTCCGTCGAGAAGACATTGGGCTGTATCGGGCGATCGGGGAGGGAGGAGATACTCTCCCCCCTGGTAATCCGGGTTCATTTTCACCTCCTTTTTTTCAGGTTCCGTTTCGGCGGACAGGTTCTGGCAGGTGGCGTAAACACCCGGCCGGAAAAAGTCCTGGAATGGGCGGCATTGGTAAAAATGGGTTCATTTCTGCCGTGTCCCGCCTTCTCTTTCTGCGGTGTTCTGCAGAGGGCTGTTTCTGGCATTATTTGGTGGAGGGGGGTGGAAAAAGGATCGAAGGAAACGGGCATGGCGGCGGAATTTTCACCGTCGGAGATCTCTGCCACCTCCTCGCCGGTGAGTGCGGTCCGACGGAAGTGCTGGTACCTGAACCGGAAGTCCTGAGCCGGAACCGTCCGGATTTCACCAGCCCTTACAGGAGGAGAAAATTTATAGTATGCACGTTATAAGTTGTACAAATTGAAGAAACGATTTGCAATTTGTACAAATCAGGTGGGGATTCACCATGATCAAGAGAGATGCAGAGAGGACACTGAAGGAACTCGCGGCAGGTTTTCCTGCAGTAGCGGTTATCGGGCCACGCCAGTCCGGGAAAACAACCCTTGTCAGGGCGGTCTTTCCGGATAAACCATATGTCCTCTTAGAAGATCCGGATACGCGGGCCTTTGCAGAAGAGGACCCGAAAAGTTTCCTTTTGCAGTATGAAAAGACCGGTGCGGTTTTCGATGAAGTGCAGAGGGTCCCACAGATCTTCTCGTACCTGCAGGGAATTGTGGACCGGAATAACCGGCCCGGGCAGTACATCCTCACCGGCTCCCAGAATTTTTTACTGATGGAAAGTATCACCCAGACCCTCGCCGGGCGTGTCGGGATCGTACGGCTCCTGCCGCTCTCAATGGAGGAACTTGCAAAGGAAGGAAAAAGGCCGGGTCGGTATGAAGAATGTCTTCATGCCGGGTTTTATCCCCGCCTCTACTCATCCGCCATACGCCCTGCGGATTTTTATTTGTCATACATCCAGACATACATTGAACGTGACCTGCGACAATTGAAACAGGTCCAGAACCTCTCTGCATTCCAGGCGTTCATGAAGATGTGTGCGTTCCGGTGCGGGCAGGTCGTAAATTACTCCTCGCTGGCACAGGATTGTGGGATTACTCACACTACCGCAAAGGAATGGCTCTCGCTTCTGGAAACATCGTCCATCATCGTCCTGATCCGTTCCCATCAAAAAAATTTTAACAAGCGGCTGGTAAAGATGCCCAAGATCTGTTTCACCGATCCGGGTCTTGCAGCACACCTTGCCGGCATACGGAGCGCTGATGAGATGGCATATCACCCGCTGAAAGGGGGGCTCTTTGAATCCCTCATCATCTCAGAACTCCTGAAGCACCGGTACAACCGGGGGCGGGAGAACAACCTGTACTTCTGGCGGGATAATCATGGTCATGAGATCGATTGTCTTATCGAAGCCGGCGGCCGGGAACTGGTACCCGTAGAGATGAAGTCCGGCCGGACAGTAAATGATGATTACTTCACGAATATCACGTACTGGAATGCATTATCGAAAAATCCCCCGGACAGGTCGTTTGTTGTCTACGGCGGGGACGAATCACAGCAGCGGAAAGCCGGCAGGCTCATCAGCTGGGCAGACCTTGAACCGGTCCTGAAGTTTTTGTAAAAAAAATGGATGAATGGCAGAACCCGATCAGGCACATTTGATAAAAAAGGCTCTGTAGAAAACCATCAATTCTGACGCTCTTGGGGGCGTCGCCAGGTGGCTCCGCCCCCGCCGCTGGGGCATCCCCAGTTGCGATGATGCCGTATTACCCGCAGACAGATTGGTGAGGTTGATGACAGGTAATGCTGAAGAATCCTAAGCGCCCCCGCCCCCAACGGGGGCAGGGTTGGCGCAAGGGGGGCGATCAAATCACATTTCCAAGATTTCTACAGAGCAATAAAAAAAGTCCGGACATTTTCACGAAAATTTTTCATCAGTACGTAGATCCGGCAGCACAGCCCGGCCTGAAACACTCAGTCATTTGAAAAACAACTCACTCAGATAAAAAAGGAAATCAAAAAAAACCTTGTCCTACTCCTTCCGCATCACGCCAAACAGCACCGCACCAAGCGCAACGGCTCCGGCAATGACCGGCAGCTCAACCGGCAGCGGCAGGCCGGATGAACCGGACGACGCGGTCTTCGTTGCCGCAACGGTTCCGCCGGCAATCGATGCAACCTTGGGCTTTGCCGTGCTCTTCACGAGCGGTGTCGGGGTCGTGATGATCGGCTGGTCGCCGGTCGCGGTCGGGGCGGCGCTCGTGATCGTGCTCTCGGGACGGTATGCCATCAGCGCGTAGGTGCCGGCATTCCCGATCTCTGCATAGATGCTCGAATCACCGGCCGAGCAGGGGACGGCTGACCATTCGGTGCTCCCCTTGCGGGCAATGAAGAAGGCATAATCGCTGCTGTAGGATGATGTATCGAACGAGAGCGTTGCCGCCGGGCTGAAGGTCAGCGTGTCCGGCAGGACGGCGTATGCCTTGCTCACCATCAGCCAGTTCTCCGGGACCGTGCCGCTGCCGACCATCATCACCGTCGCGGACTCGATGCCCTGGCCCGTGAGCCGGACCTTCCGGTCGGCAGAGGAGAATGCCGCGGTCGGCACTGAAGTGATCTTCCCGGAGGTCGGGGAGTACTGGACCGCCGTTGTTGCGGTCGTGGTTGCCGCGGTTGTGGTGCCGGTGGTTGTGCCGGTGCCGGTCGTGGTCGTTGTTGTGGTTGTTGTCGTTATGGTAGTCGTGGTCGTTGTCTCCGTTGCAGTCGGGGCAGCGGTGGTTGTGGTGGTCGCAACCGGGACGCCGTTGCCTACCGTGATGGTCCTGGAGGCAACCGGGCTCCCATCGATGACAACAACGACCTGGACGAGTCCGTCAGACAGACCGCCGATATTGAAATTGATAGTCGGGTTTGGCGTCGTGCCCTGAACTGTCCCGAAGAGGTTAACCTGGGTAGTCAGCCGCGATACCGATGGATCGATCGCACCGGTCATGCGGATCCAGTCATAGGTTCCGGCAGAGACCGACTGCGCCTCGGATAAGGTGATGTAACCATCGGTGCTGCCGTCATCGCTGTCTGTGGCACCGATGGTGTATGTCTTGCCGCCGGTAGGTTTGATGGAGAACTCGGAATAGGTAGTGCCCCGTGATGATGCCGAGACCGATCCGCTGGTGAGGGAGAACGGCATCGAGAAACTGTTGGTTGCAAAGATGGTGGTCATGCTGTCTGCAGGGTAGCTGCCGGGAGTGATCGCATAGGTGCCGTCAATATTCAGCGCAAAGGTCTGACCATTGGAAAGGCCGCTGATGGCAACGGTGACCTGCCCGCCGGACGATACCGTATCCGGTGAGATGGTCACGGTTGCGGCAGCTGCCGGCGTTATACTCAGAATGGAGAAGAGGATCAGGGATAAAAAACCCCACACGGGAATCGATCGCATAACAGACACAATATACAGTACGCAACGAAAAATATTATATAGTTTCTTGCAGGGAGTGAGAACCAGCGGAGGCTGGAATTCTCTAGAGTGGTTTTCTTCAGGTCATCAAATCCTGAAGGGATGAGATGCCAAAAGTGCCGAAGGCTCTGTCAGTCAGGGCTGGCGTGAGGGGGCCTTTTTTCGAAGGATGATCTCCACCGGGCATCTTCCGGGAATAACCGGGCCGTTTTTTTGCCCGCGCAGGATTATTTCTGTATACTGAGTTCTGTTTCCGCGCCTTGTGAACGGGATACGTGCAGGAACGGGATGTGCAAAAAAAGGAAAACGGGTCTGAAAAATTTTCACCTGGTTCATATATTATAAATATTTAACCCGTCAGATGGAACATTTTCCGGCGGAGAATTTCCTTTCGCGAGCAGTTAGAATACTTTATTATATTTGATTGTCTAGTTAATATCACCGTTATCGTATCGATACACGGGGGATTTTGGTATGGCTACTATGACAAAACGTGCATTGACCCAGTGTCTTGTACTGCTCCTGATGCTCATTGTTTTTGCAGCACCGGTCGCGGCAGTGGATCTGAAGATCGATCTCGACAAGACCTACAAGTTCGATCATGCGAACCTGTCCACGATGCTGACAGTTGACCTTGGAGATCCATCGGTTTCCAATGTCGAGTTCCTGACCACCCAGGGGGATAACTCCGATGTTCAGGTTATCTACCAGCCGACAATCAACCACATCCGGCGCACTTTTATCAACACAACCGGAACGTTCAAAGGCAACACCCTGACTGTTGTCGGGGATACGGACTCCACCGTCTGTTATAACTGCCACAGACCAGAATACCGGATCTATACCCGCTACACCGTGCCGACCTTCAAAGTGACAGTACCTGGCGGTGAGGGGAACCCGGTCATCCTGAAGTACAACGACAGCTGGGAGACGGGGGACACCTCGAGCATCGAGTCAATCGTCCACGCTACCGACAAGCGGTGGCTCTTCAAGGTTGACGGGATCCTGTTCCAGGACTCGGACGGGTACTTCGGCTCCAACTTCACCACGTACAATGAGTCCGACATCCCGTTCACGCTCAGCCAGAACATGGTGGGACTCAACCCGTTCTCGGCAACCAGCACCCGGTCCAAGAACGTTGCCCTGACTGCATCACGCCAGGTCCAGACCGGCAAGTACTTTGCCGGAGCACTCGTCCACAACGAATCGAATGCAACGACAACGATCTATGCCCTTGCACCGGTCGTTGCCCTGCAGGAGAAGACCCCGATCGTCTGGAACGATCTCTCGGGGACCTACACAACCTCCCCGCTGATGCTGACCTACACCAAGGGGTCGAACGGCAATGCAACGCTCTCGTTTGGCGGCTCCAACCATGCGGCGCCGACCATGATCGGGTATGTCATCATCAACTCCTCATCGGGATACGAGATGAACGTGACCGTGGATACGGAGATCCTTGCAGAGAATGCAAACACCCGCTGGTCAACC
Source organism: uncultured Methanoregula sp. (assembly GCA_964448885.1). Taxonomy (GTDB): domain Archaea; phylum Halobacteriota; class Methanomicrobia; order Methanomicrobiales; family Methanospirillaceae; genus Methanoregula. The sequence continues at coordinate 5,445 of CAYVAQ010000025.1, forward strand.
CTCGCGGCTGATGCACCCATCGTCCAGCTGCTGTACAAATCGGTGACCAAGGATATCGGCTCCGGGTATACCTATAACATTACCGCAGATGGTAAGCAAACGCCCCCGAGTGCAAACACCTACTCCAATATCGCCATCACGGAAGGCTATGGTATCTCAGGAAATGCCTCAGGCACGAGCATCACCGTCCCGGGTTCCAGCCTCGGCTCCCTGAATGACGGACTCTACTATGTCTACCTGCTCGGGACAAACGATGACAAGAACATCGTAGCCATGGACCAGGGAATGGTTAAGATCCAGAGCCCCGTTGTTGTCAATCCTCCGACCATCGCATCCATCACGCCCGCAAACGCATACAAGAACAGCACGATCAACTTTACCCTCACGGGCACCAACTTCCCGACCACGTTTGGTGTCGAGGGTATCAACGTGACGCTGCAGAAGGTCCACCAGACCACGATGCCGGCAACGGTCATGTCGGTGAGCAAGACAACAATCACGGGATACATCACGATCCAGCCCTTCGCCGAGGTCAACAATGCAGTCAACAAGACGCTCTACGATGTCGTCCTCACCACCCCCGACTTCGGGCAGACCATCAAGAGCGGTGCGTTCACCGTCAAGCCCAATGTCCAGCCAGCCGTCACCGCGATCTCGCCAACCAAAGCCAACCGGAACAGCACGGTCAACTTCACCATCACCGGTACCAACTTCCAGACCGGCTATCTCAAGACATCGGTGAACATGTCCAACAACCGGACTGCTACCCCGTTTGACGATATCCCCCCGACCTACCAGAACAGGAATAACATCACCCTCATATCGGTGACCGAGACCAGGATTGACGGGTACATGGACCTTGCATGGGATGCCCCGCTGGGTGGCTGGAACGTCACGGTCATAACTGAAGATGGTGGAGAATCCGCAGTCAAGGCCAAACTCATCACGATTCAGGACCTGCCCAAGCCTACCATCTCGTCGTTATCCCCGACAAGCGGCTGGTACCCGAACACCACGGTCTCCTGGGTGATCAAGGGCGCGAACTTCAAGGAAGGCCAGACAACGGTTGTTGTCAGCAACATGACCGCGGTCGGCCTTGACTTCTGGCCTGACCCCGTTGTCGTCAATGTCTCGGCAACCCAGATGGACGGTACGATTGAGATTCCGGCCAACGCAACCCTCAACAACAGGTATAACATATCGGTCCGCACCATCGACAGCGGCGACCAGGCTGACAAGGCAACCGCCTTCACGGTTGCAAAGCTTGCCAAGCCTTCCATCGGATCCCTTTCACCGAATGCGGTAGGTAAGAACACCACCGTGAACTTCACCCTCACGGGTATGAACTTCCAGACCGGGGACTTCAAGACCAATGTCCGTCTGTATGAGAACGTGACTGACACCGAGATGGATGTCTATATCATCAGCCTCACGCCGACCAAGATCCTTGGCAGCGTTGTGGTCGACGAATACGAACAGTCCGGCAAGTACATCCTTGAGGTCAACACGACCGATGGCGGTGTCGCGACCAAGCTCGATGCCTTCACGGTCGGCTACACGGGCATCCCGACAATCACGACGGTAAGCCCGCAGACCGGCTACCGGAACGACACGGTCCAGTTCACCATCAAGGGTACCAACTTCCAGCCCGGCAAGACCACCGTCCTGATACGGAACCAGACCGACGGGACTACGCTCGCCGCAACGGACCTCTCCAGTGTGACGACAACCCAGATCATCGGCAACATCACGATCCCGGCAGTAGCCCCGACCGGGTTCTACCGGTATGATGTGATAACCACAGATGGCGGGTCGGTCTCCAAGGTCAACGCGCTGAAGGTCATGGCCGTCTCGGCACCCAAGATTGGAGCGATAACCCCGACTTCCGGCGCCAAGAACAGCACCGTTGCCTTTACCCTGACAGGATCGAACTTCCAGCTCGATGACAAGACCACCGTGACCGTTGTTGACGATGCGACCGGCACTGAACTCACCACAAACATCTACAGTGTCACGTCCGGCAAGATCATCGGCGCCCTGACTATCGCGGGCAATGCCCCGGCCAGCAAATACCGGCTCGAGGTCAAGACCACCGATGGCGGGACCGTCAACAAGTTCGATGCGTTCACGGTCATTGCATCGCCGACACCGACCATCACCTCCATCAGTCCGAACTTCGGGTACCAGAACCAGACAACGTCCTTTGTCCTGAAGGGCAAGGACTTCATCGATGGCGGCACAACGGTCAGGATCCGGACCTTTGCCCAGACGGTCACCGCTGACCTCTCCAGTACCAACTCGACAACCATTGTCGGAACCTTCACCATCCCCGCGGATGCACCGAAGGGAGCATACCGGCTTGATGTTATCACTGTAGGTGGAGGGTTCAGCAGCAAGACCGGAGGGTTCACGGTCAAAGACAACCTCAAGCCCGCCATCACATCCGTCAACCCGAACAATGGCTACCGGAACACGACCGTTGCCTTCACGATCAAGGGCACGAATTTCCTGCCTGACGCAACCACCATCAGGTTCGTAAACCAGTCTACCCTTGCAAAGGGCCCGGCAGCGGCCAATGAGGCCAACTTCACGACAACGATCTTCAGTGCAACATCCACGGAAATCATCGGAAGCACGGTCATCGATCTCGGTGCTCCTGTCGGCCTGTGGACCATCAATGTTACGACACCCGATGGCGGAGAAGTTGCAAAGACCGGAGCATTCACGGTCAAGAAACTCGGTTCGCCGACCATCACCACGGTAGCCCCGACTGCCGGAGCTGCGTCGTCCGATGTATCCTTCACGATCACCGGCAAGGACTTCCTGCCCAACAAGGGAACCAACGTCACCTTCATCAGGACCAGCGATGGAGCAAAGGTCTATGCCAATGTCAACTCCATCTCGTCCACGAACCTCAATGGTATCGCAACCATGCCGGCACTTGCTGGTGCAACGGATACCTGGGACGTACTGGTGATTACCCTGGACGGTGGTAAGACAACCAAGACCAAGGTCCTGACAACCAGCTAAAATCCCCCTTTTCTTTTTTTAGCGCACGATCACAGCTGAAGAGTCCGGCTCATCAATTAGTGTCTGGTTAGAGCGGACCGGCGTATTGGTAATGCGTTTCCCGGAGCGGATTGCACAAAGACAGATTCCCGCAAAAGATCGCTGATACCCGGGCCATGCCCTGAGACCGGGCCTGACATCGCCGTCTCATCCATCCGGGTATGCATGCTGCACTCCGCACCTGTGCGGTCCTCACAAGGCCCGTGCACAAAGAAAAAAATACTCACGGCGACAACCCTCATCTGTATCATGGAGCGCGAACAGGACCCGTACGACACGATCACCGAGGCGTTCGCACCCCGCGCCATCCCGCGCGACATCCTCTTCTGTTATGCCTGGCTTGCCTGCACGGTCCTTGCCATCTACCTGCCGGTCGTGAACGGGACCTTCCTCCGCGTGATATTCGGCGTGCCCGTCATCCTCTTCATCCCCGGCTATGCCCTGATCGCAGCGCTCTTCCCGCGGGCATCGGATATCGACGGGATCGAGCGGGTTGCACTCTCCTTTGGCCTCTCTATCGCCGTTGTTCCGCTCATCGGCCTCGCCCTGAATTACACGCCCTGGGGGATCCGGCTCGACCCGATCGTCACTGCGCTCGTCATCTTCACGATCTGCATGTGCCTGGCCGCCCAGTACCGCCGGGCATGCGTGCCGGAGGGCGAGCGGTTCTCGGTCCCGGTCGATGCGATACGGGGCAGCATAGTCTCGGAGTTCTTCCCAAAAGACGCAACACGGACCGACCGGATCCTCTCCATCGTCCTCCTCATCGCCATCATCGCAGCGGTTGCGACAACCGTCTTTGTCATTGTCGTGCCTAAGGAGGGCGAGAAGTTCACGGAGTTCTTCATCCTCGGGGAAGGGAAGAAGGCGGCAGACTACCCCTCGCTCATCCTCACGGGAGAGAATGCCACCGTTTACATCGGGATCGGGAACCACGAGTACCGGCCGGTCACCTACACGGTCGAGACCTGGGCGCAGACCATGGACTTCAACGAAAAGACGAACACCTCGGTCCTCCGGGCCATGGACCGCATTGACCGGTTCACGGTACCGGTTGCGCACAACGAGACCGTCATCTCTCCCTACACGTTCACCATGAAAAAGACCGGGTACAACCGGGTCCAGTTCCTCCTCTTCAACGGGACTGCGCCGGGCGATAACATCAAGGGCATGGACCGGGTCAATGCCAGTTACCGGGACCTCCACCTCTGGGTGACGGTCCGGTCACGGTAAGAAGGTAAACGATGCCGTGACGGTATCGGCATCGCGGTCAGCTTCGCAGCGCTCCACCTGCACCGCCCGCCCCAGCCCCTCGGCAAGGATGCAGGCATACAGGCTGCAGACCGGGCAGGGATGGGTGCTGCAGATGCGGGGCGATTCGGCGGCAAGTGCCCTGCACCCGCTGATGAGCCGGTATCCCTCCATGGACACGGTAAATGTGCCATCTCCCGGTTCCACGCGGGCTTTGTCGGCAACTTCGAGCAGGTCGACAGCGGTCTCCCGGATGAGATCGGCAAGGGCAGCGGTGTCGCCGGGGATGGCGACCTGGTTGTTCTGCTGCAGTTCAGCAAGGAGCGGGCCGCCGGCCGGGACCGTGATGAGCCCGCATGCGTCCCCGCCGGTGACAAACGACTGCCCGCGGACCTCCCCGCCATCATATGAGGCGACCGGGTTGAACTGGATGGTCTGGCCACGGCCATCCGTCCCTTTCGGGAGGACGACTGCATTGCCGGCGATCCCGAGGCCGGCGGCGGTCCGGGCAAGGCTGATGCTCCCGCCAATTGGGAGCAGGCCGACGAACCGGTGGTCGAGCGGCTCGGGACCGGCAAGCGTGGCAAAGAAGATGCCGGTGATGAGGCAGATGACCGCCGAGAGGACGACTGCCGCAGTGGTGATGTCGCGGTCATTGGTGAGGAGGGCGAGCGCGACGAGGATGGCGGCGGCGAGGATCAGGACAAGCGATGCGCGGTAATGGGGGTTCAGGGTCGGTATCTTCATGGCAGGGCACCCCGGAGCTGCTTTCTCACCCGGTGGTTGTGCAGGGACTGGATAAGGAAGGCTGCGCCTGCGGTCCCGAGGATGACCAGGAAGGGCAGGAGCACGTGGTTCGAGAGAGCGATAACGATGGCAGCGATGGCAAGGGCCGCGCAGAAGATCGCCCAGCCGCGCAGGTCCGCGGGGGAGTCCAGCATCCCCCAGGCATGGAGGCAGAGGCCGGCAACTGCCCACGCAACAACAAGGCCGGCAATCACGTGGACGATCCCGCATGCAATGACGAGGAGAATGCCGGCGCACGGGAGGTAAAAGAGCCTGTCGCCAGGGCCCGCTGCCCGCAGGACCAGGACCGCGAGAGGGAGCAGGAGGAGGGGGATGATGTACCGGGCAGGTTCGGGGCTCATGACAGCGGTGGCCAGCGCCGCAATCGCCGTGGCCGTGAGGAGGTATTTTCCGATCCTGTCCGTCATGTGAACGCCTCCAGCGTGTCAGCACAGACCTGTGCCTGGTATGACGAGCGTGTCATGGCATCGCGGGACTCCGGCACCCGCACATGGACCACCAGTTTTTCGGTCTTTGCCTGGCGGGCAAGGAGCCGGAGGTGGCTAGAGTCCCCGCAAAAGAGCGAGAAGATGTAGGCCTCCTCGGTCGTGACCGATGCGAGGGTCCGGGCGATCTGCGCGGAGAACGTGTACATCTTCTGGTTCCCGAGCGTAGCACGGTAATATGCCCGCAGCGAGGAGAGGAACTGCCGGTCAGCGGGGTCCGCTGAATGTTCGTTCGCATCCTCGATCGCGCGGATATGGCTGCGCAGGTCAGCCCGGTCGGCCGCATGGTAGAGGTGGACCGCCCGCTCCGCCGGGTGCATCCACTCGCGCAGGGCCGAGATGCAGGTCTGGATGTCCTTCTCGTTCTCGATGAAGTGGAGGATGTTGGGGCCGGAGATGATGAGCACCGAGGCGTACTGGTAGGTCCGGATGGAGAATTCCGCCATGCCGGTCACCTTTGCAGCCATCCGGTCGAACTCTGCCGGGGAGAAGGACGAGCCGCGCCAGGGCAGGTCAGCGATGATGACGGGGGCAAGGCTCGTCACCCCGGCATATTCGCGCACGAAGAGCTTGTCATGCTTTGCCGAGGCCTTCCAGTCGATGTGGCGGAGGTCGTCGCCGGCATAGTACTCGCGGAGGGCGCGGATGCCAAGCCCCGAGAGGAGGCTCATCTTCTCGATCTCCCGCGTCTCGGTCGTGGTCCGCTTCCCGCCGCGCTCGAAGAGCCCGGTTGGCTGGACAACCAGCGAGGGGCCGGCATATGCACGGGCAGTCAGGTCGGCCTCGGCTTCAAAGAACCGGTCGCGGGCGATGAGGACAAGCCCGGGGAGCTGCGTGGTCCCGTACATGACCGGCATGATCCGGTACGAGAGCCGGAACTCCTGCCGGCCCGGGCCGGACGGGGCCGTGACAACCGTATCCCCGTCCTGGACTGACAGGATCGACGGGATCTTCTCGCGGAGCTCAACACGGAGGGGTGCGGGGACCGTGACCGCGATGCTGCTCGTCACCCGCACGGTCGTGCCCCGCCGCATCAGCGTCCGGGAGAGCGACCGCTTCACCTCCACCGAGGCGGTTGTGCGCCAGAACCGGCGGCAGAAGAGGATGTACTGGCCCAGGAGGCCGGTGAGCAGCGCGGTCCCGGCAAGGAGTGCAGCAGGCGAGTCAAGGAGGATGGCGCCGATGAAGAGCAGTACGGCGAGGAAGCAGATCCCCCGGGCGCACCGCAGAAGGCGCATACGTCAGAGTACCTCGACCTTCTTGAGGATCTCGTCCACCACCTGCAGTGCCGAAAGACCCTCGACTTCGGCCTCGCGGGTCAACAGGACGCGGTGGGCGAGGACGGCAGGCGCGATCTCCTTGATGTCGTCGGGGATGACATAGGTCCGGTTCCGGATCGCTGCCATGCCCTTGCCCCCGCGGACCAGCGCGATCGATGCACGGGACGAAGCGCCCAGGTCGATGTCCGGGTGGGTGCGGGTCGCGATCACGAGATCGCGGATGTAGGTGAGGACCGGGTCCTCGACCCGGATGTTACGGACCACCTCGATGTACTCCTGGATCTTCTCCGGGGAGAGGTGGGGTTTGAGCGAACGGGAATAATTCTCCCAGTCGAGCTGGTTTGCATGGATCCTCCTGATGATGGAGAGTTCATCGTCCGGGGTCATGTATGCCGAGCGGATGTTGAGCATGAACCGGTCCCGCTGTGCCTCGATGAGGGGGAACGTACCCTCGAACTCGAACGGGTTCTGGGTGGCGATCACGAAGAACGGGGCGGGAAGGGGCATCGTGATCCCGTCGATGGTGGTCTGCCGCTCGCTCATCGCCTCGATGAATGCCCCCTGGGACTTCGGGTTCACGCGGTTGATCTCATCGGCGAGCAGGATGTTGGTGAACATCGGTCCCTTCCGGAGGACGAACTCCTTCTTCTCCTGCTCGTAGATCCGGACGCCGATCATGTCCGCGGGCTGGAGATCGATCGCCCCCTGGATACGGTTGAAGGCGCAGCCGGTCATGATCGCGATGGACTTGGCGATCGTGGTCTTGGCAGTCCCCGGCACCCCTTCGATCAGGATGTGCCCTTCCGAGAGGAGCGCGATGAGGATCGCATCGATCAGCTGCCGGTTCCCGACAACGAACTCACCCACGTTCTGGTTGATCGCATCGTACAACCGGGAGATCTCGAGGACCCTGCGCTCAAGTTCTTCGCGTTCCATTTACCGGCTCCTATAGTTTCTTCTCCCGCCACGCAAAGAGAGCGACCAGCACGAGAAGGAGGAAGAACAGTACTTCACCAATAAATTGAGTTCTTATTACATGAAGTATTCTGCTCAAGCCTTCGGTGTCCGTGGTCCTTGTGTTCATCTGGTCGACCAGCAGGGGTCCGCCCGGCCGGGCAAGGTTCTGCATCAGGCAGTCATTTGCATACCCGCCCTCGGTGACCTGCATCGCGTTGATGAAGAGGCTCGGGTCGGCGATGACCACGATCCGTCCGCGGCTGATCCGCTCGGATGCGATGACGGCAAACTGCCCCATCGTCTCACCGGCGTTGAGGCGGCGGTTGCCGTCATTGTCGATCCAGCTCAGGACCGAGGTCATCATCAGCGGTTCCCCGCCTTCGACCCGGCTGGGCCGGTTCAGTAAAAGCGACGGGCAGCTCCCGACCGGGCTCTCGTTGCGGACCTGGTACACGGCAATGGTGTACGGGTTGGCGTACTGCCGGTCAATGCTTGCCAGCTGCCCGCCGGGCAGGGTGATGGCGCTGCCGGTCTTTTTCAGGATGGATGCTCCCTGCCCGAAATCGTCAGCGATGATGATGGTGTTCCCGTTGTCAAGGAAGGTCTGGTATGCGAGGATCTCGTCATCCGTCGGGGCACGGGACGGTGCGATGATGAGGAGGGTCGCGTCATTCGTGAAGGGTGCGAGCTCTCGGGCCTCGTGGATCATCACGGTGGTGTCGCGGTCGAGGCTGGCAAAGAATGACGATGTGCCGTTCCAGTTCGTATTGTACTGCGAGAACTCCAGCGTGTTCGAGGTCAGGTGGGCGCAGAGGACGAGCCCGGCCGCGAGCAGGACCAGCGCCGTGATCCAGAACCGGGCCTTAATGGTCGTCACCCCCGAGGTGCGGCAGGGTATTCTTCATCTCGTTCTCGAACTCGTCCCGGGCGGGTGCTGCGTGGTATCCGCCATAGCGCACCCGCTCGTACACGGCAACGAACGTGGCGAACTGCGGGCAGAACGGCTCCTTCCGGCACGAGCGGGAGAGCTCGCGGGGGGTCAGGGCGGTGTGCCGCGGGATGTGCAGCCGGCGGGCAACCCGGCCGGCAACGTGGAGGTACACCTCGCGGGCTGCGGCACCGAGGCCGCCACTGTTAAGGATACGGGCATACCGGGCAGCAAGCGGTTCCATAGGTGCAGGCTCACCGGGCCCGGCAGGGATTTCCTCTTCAGGGACCGGCTCGTCACGGATATCAGGCCCCGGCAGGGCAGGGCTCTCCGGTGCGGGAATGTCCGCAGCAGGGCGCCCGGCCTTCCTCCGCAGGTAGTACCATGAGCCCCCGGCAAAGAGGGAGAGGATGCCGATAGCGACAACGAGCGGGAGGATCGGGATTTGGGGGATGATGGACCTGATGATCACCTCAACCACCTGGGGCTCGCTCTGCGACGGGCGGATGGGGTACCCGTCTCCCGTGAACCGGGCAGCGATCGTGTGCGTCCCGTTCGGCAGCCGGACGGTGGCGGAGAAGAGCCCGTCGGCATCGGTCATGGTGCGGGTCACATGCGTCTTGTCCCACACGATCTCGACCGGGGCCTGGGAGACCGGCCGGCCGGCCAGCACCAGGCCGGTACAGAGCACCTCGCCCCGGGCATCGGGCTGGCTGACCGAGAGGTTCGTGGTCGAGTTGACCGGTACGATGATCAGGGTCTCGATGAAGGACCGTGTCACGCCGGATTCGGCGTACAGGGAATGGGTCCCGGCGGTCAGTCTGCCGATGGTGAAGTTGAGGGTGTACCGCCCGAACGGATCCGTAGCAGATGCCGTAACCGGAACAGTGTCGATAGCGAGTGTCACCGGCTTACCGGTCTCGCTCCGGGCCCGGAGGCCGGACTGGGTGAGCAATTGGCCGGAACCCTCGATCCGGTCGCCGTACACCCCGCTCTCCGGCCGGATTGCAAGCGTCAGCTGCGTTGTGCGGGTCGGGGTGTACACTTCTGTACCTGGCGATTCAATCTCCCGGACATATGCATCAAATTCCTGGAGACTCTCCTTCTCGGACTCCGTATTCAGGCCTGCCGTTTCACCCGTGGTCGTGATCTTCTCGGAATTCTCTTTGTACTCATCATATATCCCGTGGATCTTCTTCTTCAGTTCCTCGCCCTCAAGCCGGACCGAGACAAGGCCGTTCCGGTCGCCCTGCTCGCGGTACTGGATCTCAAGGTTCTGCAGCGCATCGAGCCGGGCAGAGGAGTTTGCCAGGTCCTGCAGCAGTTCCTTCTGGCGGGCGGTGCTCCGTGAGAACTCCGCGATCTCGCTCTCGTTCATGTCGAGCCGGACAACAAGGCTCCGGAATTTGTTATTGTTCTGCGTAAAGATCTCGAGGTCGCGGCGTGCCTGCTCATAGTCCTTTAACCGGATATTCAGGACAAGCGGGCCCGAATAGTCCATCAGGTCCTGCATCAGCGGCAGGACATCGTCCGTGCTGTTGAGGACCTGCGTTTTGAGGGCGTCCGGGTTCTCGTGGAAGGGGGAGTTGAAAGTCTCTGCATTCAGGGAATAGATAAGCGGTCCGGCGCTGATTGCCGCGATTGCCCCGATAACCCCCAGGATTGGGATGGCAAGGAGGAGGAGCCGGAACCGGGGCGTCATTTCGCAAGGATCTCCAGCACTTTCTGTGCAACGATCCCGCCGAAGATCACGATGCCGGCTGCAACCAGGTACTTGATGTACCGGAGATAGCCCGGCAGCGAGAAGCGGGTGTCCATCAGTTCGACAATGACGAGGAGGCCGATCAGCCAGAGGACAAAGAAGATCTCAAGATCGATCCGGGAGGCAAGGAGCATGAACGATCCGACGACCATGAGCCAGATGAACAGGACGATCGCGGCAAGGACCTTCTTTCTCATCGGATTCGTATAGTTTTATGATCGCCGGAATATAGTTACTTTTCTTCTGCCGATACGTACGGGCAGTCTTGCCGGGTGGCGACCCCTCGCCGCATCTGGCAGCAACGGGGCGTCAGTGCCCGTCATCACGCAGCTGTACTTCAGGATATGATATGGGCAGAATCCCCTGGCTCACTTGGGTTTCTGCATCTTGATCGCGAGGGTGATATTCCCGTACTTGCCGTCAAGGTCGAATGCGATCTTCCCGCTGTTGGGGATGACGATCTGCTTCTCGTACTGCATCCCGTAATACTTGCCAACGCCTTCCTGCGTGATGAGCGAACCGTCTTCCAAATCGGTCACGTTGAGGAGGAACCATGCATTCTCGTAGGGCCGGTCGATGGTCCGGTTCTCATGGTACTCGGTCTTGATGATCTTGTAGTCCAGTGGTTTGAGGTCCGTGATGCTGAGGGGAGTGAAGACAAAGTCCACGATGACCGGGGGATTGACTGCGTCAACAACAACCCTGGGCATCAGTTCCGTGACGCTCTGGTTTTTGATGGTGTAGATCGTGTCAAACCCGACCTCCGATCGTGTCGGGATCACGGGGACGATATGGGTGTACGTGGACCGGGGTTCCGGGGTGGGGTTGATGATCTCGACATAGGTCTTTGGCGTGGGTGTCGGGGTGGGCTTCTTGGTCGGAGCCTTGGTAGGTGTCGGGGTGGGTTTGGTGGTATTGACCGTGATATTGACCGTGCCCGGTTTTCCTGCAGTGATATTCACCGTGGAGTTGTCAGCGCCCGCAAGTGCCCCGGAGTACACCAGTGTGGTATTGACGATGACGAGCAGTGCCATCACACCGATGACGAGTTTGAGGGCGTCCTGGTCCATGGTGTGTCCAGTATCAGGTTTGGCGGTATTGGTTCAATAGTCTTTTTCCTGCCGGAACGACCGGAGGACTATCTCCCCCTCGACGTTCTCGCGAGCCGGGAGAAAACCGTATAAGCACCGGTTCTGATATATGATACCGGGAGAATAATTCCATGACACCGAAACATCTCATACCCGGGATCTTTTCCCTCCTCGTCGTCGCAACCGTCCTCATGGCCGGGTGCACGTTCCTGCCATTCGGGAGCCCGGCAGCGCCGACCTCCGCGCCAACCCAGGCCCCGACTGCGGCGCCTTCCGCGGTCCCGACCACGCTTGAACAGGTCAGCCAGACATGCCCTGACCTGGGTGGGACCACCTGCGGGGCAGCGGAGACCTGCACGGGCAACGTTGTGCGGTCATCGGACGGGCTTGCGTGCTGCCAGGGGACCTGTTCGCCACAAGAAAACATCGGACCCGCACCTGCCACAACCGCCGGAAGCCAGATAATCACCGTAAATCCTACGGGTACCAACCCCTATGCAGCAATGACTGCAGTGCCAGTGACGATGCCCCAGAGCGTGCCGAGCGGCAGTGCAACGGCGGTCCCCACGGCGACGGCGACCGTTGCCGCGGTCCAGACCTATGAAGTGGTAATGGACAACACCTGCCCGGCAATCGGCGGGAATGTCTGCCTTTCGGATGAGACCTGTTCCGGGAGCCTGATCAAGACAACGGACTCGGACCGGTGCTGTGCGGGAACCTGCCTGTTACCCTCGTACGTGGTTACCCCCACGCCGGAATCTACCGTCATCCCCTCGGTTGACAAAACGTGCGTGGATATCGGCGGGAATATCTGTTCGGCAGGGACGTCCTGCACCGGCGGACTGGTGAAGACCACCGATTCCGATGCATGCTGTGCAGGGACCTGCGCCTGAAGATTTTTTTTCATAACCTCAGCCGGCGGATAACCGGCGTCCCTTTTTTCGCGGAACGATTCAGGGTAGTCCAGGTGAAAGTGGTGTGTCAGGAGCCTGCCGGCCCGGATTGGATTATTACCAATTGATGCTCTTTTGAAATCCTTTGAAAAGATGATGGGGGCTGATGTTCAAAGAGCGCTGAAGCGCTCTTCCAGGACCTGCGGTCTTCTCTTGTTTCAGGTCTGATGACCTTCAACATTCTCAAGTCAATCATCGCTGATGCGATGCTTGCCTCCCCCAAACCCCCGTTGTGATTCTTGCCGCCGAAGTCGAAGATTTTCACAAGAAAATCTTCTTCACGCCCTTCGATCGTCCCGCCAGGGAGACTGCCATGATCTGGGGGGTCAGGGCAGTCTGGAGAAGAATCTTAAAAGAGATTCTTCGACTCGCCCCGCGGCGGCATCAATTTCTGTTTTAGGAAAATGATTCCTTATCGGGATGCCCCGTACAGGTAATGCGGCGGCATCACATGCGCCCCCGGGTCGAAGAATTGCTATGCAATTCTTCTCCTGCCGACGGTCATAGAACCCTCGGCACCCCCGCGGGAGTGTCGAGTCTCATCAGAGACGAGACAGGAGAAGAGCCAAGGGCTCTGTGAGTCAGGGCTGGCGCAAGGGGGGGTAACGATTATCCAGGATGAGGAATTCAACAAAGCATCAATTGAAAAACGGCTGTTTTGAACTCTTCGCACTGAAGAAACGGACATGAACGGTCGTTCACACCCGAAGCATGAAAATTGCAAAGCAACGGGAGGGCTCCCCGCCTCAGGGCCTCTTCGAGGCACGGCGGGGCAGGGAATTTTTTTTGATTGAGGCCGGCTTTAATCGTTGTAACCATGATGCATTACTATCGTTTTTCATAATGAAACCGAATTGAGGCCCCCGCGGGGCGCCCTTCGGGGCGGGGGCAACTTCTCTTTCCGGGGTTTGGGGCGCAGCCCCATTCACTATTAAACTCAATTTTCATGGGAAATCCACAGTATTTCCGATCAACCCCGCTCCTGCGCCACCTTTCCCCTCCGCAGCGGGGGACGGGTGCATGATGACTGGACGATGCAGGTTACCGGTAAAATCCCGATATCGCATCCTGGGGGAACCCTCCGTCCGTGGAAAGTGATGAAAGCCTCAGAAGATGTCCAAGTGGACCTCTTCGCTCTGCCGCAGCGGCGGGGGCGGAGTACGGGTTGGCCCATCGGGGCGAGAGAGGATGAGAAGAATCCCTTTGCGATTCTTCAGGCATATACGGAGCCCCTCAAAAGCCTCAGAATACAATCAATACCTGCACTCTATGAGAATCATGTCCGTGTCTTCCACCAGGACTTAAAAAAAAGAGAATCCTTCTTCACGTATTCAGCGTGTGGCTGATGGAGGGGATGCTGAGCTGGTCCAGGTATTCCTGGGAAAAGCCGTCGGAGAACCTGACCCGGGTCACGGATGGTGAGAAGTCGGGGCTTACGAGCGGGGCAAACCAGTACTTCTTCAGCACCTTCTCGGCATTCTCGAACGAGAGTGCCGGGGTCTTCACGGTCACGGTGCCGTCGCTCTCCTTTACGGTGGCATACCCGCGGGTGACGAACTGGGCCCGGCCGTTATCTGCCTGGATGACCTCAACCGGCTTGCCAAAGTTCCCTTCCAGGGCTTTTTTGAGTTCTGCGGCAGGGTTGGCGATCTGCATGAAGACCGCGAAGTTCTCTGCCAGCGAGAGCTCGTAATCGAACGTGATGATCGCATCCCCGTCCTGGTCTACGGCGATATCGAGGCTCTTTGCCGTGAATGCCTGGGCAGGGCAGGCAAGGAGCACAATGACCAGTGCGAGCGTACCTGCCAGAATATATGACCGCTGCATAATTGATCCACTTCAGGATCCCCGTTCGTGTTGCAGTGATATAAGGGTTCTGTCCCCGTGTCGCTGGCAGGATCTGCAGGGCGGGGCGATGGTCAGGTTCCCTGGCGTGCTTCCGGGACCGGCTCGGGCTTGATAAGGACGATGCCCGCGATGAGGACGGCAAGCATGGCAACGGCCGCTCCGAGCATGACCGGGTCAACGTCCTCCATGTTGTAGATCAGGACGTGGCGGACCATGCCGGTCAATCCCGCAACGAGCAGGGCCCGGACCTCCACGTGCTTGGTCCGGAAATAGACCGTCACGGTCTCGAAGAGGACGATGATGGTGATGGTGAGGAGCAGGGAGTTGATGACCGAGATGATATTCGCGGCACCGGACGCAGGCACGAGGAGGTGCCAGATCAGGACGGTTGAGTCGTACAGGGAAACGAGCGCGATCACGGTAAGCATGACTGCAACGATGGCATACAGGACCACGGGTACCAGCGCGAAGAAGTTGGTGATATGGTCCATCAGGCCCGTCCGGTCAGTCATGCGTTCACCGTTCTTTCGTCTGTTAGCGTATATCAGCGCACGGGGGGATAAGGTTTATTGCAGGGACAACCGGTCCGGTCACTGCTTATGTCCTGCCCGGTATCCGGGCAAGCGCCCTTCCGGCAGCCTCCCGGACATCGGTGAACGGGTCGTTCTTCTGCAGGTCCGCAAGCGGTCCTGCAGCGGACCGGCAGCGGAGCTGCCCGAGCACGGTTGCGGCGCCGATCCGCACGGTCATATCCGGGTCCTTTAAGGCACCGAGCACGGCCCCGCATGCAGCCGGGTCGCCGATCCGGCCGAGTGCGGCAAGTGCCGCGGCCCTGACGACCGGGTCGGGATCGGCAAGTGCGCCGGATATGCCGGGCACCGCAGCCGGGTCCTGCAGGGAGCCGAGTGCCCCGATGACCGCGATGCGCACATCCCGGTGCGGGTCCGCCAGCGCGGCGATGAGGGGCGGGGCAGCCTCCGGGTGCCTTCTCCTGCCAAGCATTACTGCGGCATTACGCCGTTTCGCGATGACGGGGGCATTGAGGTCGCGTACCAGGGAGGCCGTGTCGGGCATGGGGGAATTGCCGCCGTTATTGTTCGCACGAGTAGCCGGACTCATAGGCGCTGATGACCTTCTGTGCCGCTTCCGGCGAGATGCGGTCATGGACAAGGCGGACGAACGCCTCGATATCCTCCACCGGCAGGCACGCGGTGCTCTCCCTGCCTTCCACGATCAGGTCGATGAGGTAGTTCAGTTCATCGTCCGTGAGGCGGCTGATCCGTTCGGTAAACTCGTTGCTGTCCTCGCAGAAGTGGTTCGAGACCGGGGGCAGGATCGAGTGGAACATGTGCCCGGAACCCGAGCAGGTCATATCCCCGCACTCCGGGGCAAGTTTTTTGAGGATGCGTAAGTCCTTCTCATCCAGTTCTCGTGGCATGGTGTCTGGTCCTTACCGGATAATTTCACGGGCTCCCTGAATAAACGTGCGGGAAGGGTACCGGTCGTTGCCACGGTCCGGCGGGGTCCGACTGGTTCAAAGAACCAGGAGGAGGAGAAGATTTCTTGGTGAAATCTTCGACTGCAGAATCATGAAAGTCGAAGAACACTATCGCGTTCTTCTCATCTCTGATGAGATTCGACACTTCAGAGAACGCTATCGCGTTCTTCTCCAGTCTCATCTCTGATGAGATTCGACACCCCTAGGAGCGTCAAAAAATTTTCAATGATTTCTACAGAGCAAAAAAAGGGATCAGAAATATTTGCCGAGCCAGTTTCTGAACCGGGCGAAGACGCCGTCGGAGCTTGCGGACTTCTTGGCTGATTTGGGCTGCAGGGTCTGCTGGGGGCGGGAGATGGTCCGTTTCACGGCCGGTGCCTCACGCTGCGGGATGTCCTGCAGGGTCCCCTGGGGTTCATCCGCCGTGGGCTCGAAGCCCCATGCAAAGCCAATCTTGTACGCCCGTTCGTTCTGCCGGATCCAGTTGGCTGCATTCATGTAGCCCCGGTCCTCGGCTTTCTTGATCGTGTCTGCATGGTCCTGGGTGAAATGGATCTCGCGCTGGAGAGCCACTAACTCCTCGTAGACTTTTCCGGGAACTTGGATCTTCTCCCTGCTCATAACTCTCACTATAGGGATATGCCGGGATACGCTCTTTAATGCTTCGGTCAAAAAACGCCGAAAATACGCAAGAATCGGTCGATGGATGGTTATCGTCCGCCAAAACGCGGAATCGCACAAGATTCATAAGTTCTCTGGTTAATTCCTCCATCATTCAGCGGGTGCATGAACTATGGTGAAAGTGATCTACGAAGGGGATGATTTCAGGCGTATGCTCCGGTCAGACAAGCTGGCACTTGAGCGGCTGGTGTCGTCGGGCAAGCTCGGGATCGTTGAGGTGAAATACAAGGATTCCACGATCAAGGTCGAGATCAAGAAGAAAGGGATGGATATCGTGGTCAAACGGTTCAGGGCGATCTGACCAACCATTTTTGTCCGTTCTGCTCTCTATTCTGGCAGAGAACGGCTTTTTGGTATCGATTACTGCCAATAGATGTAATTTTTATGCTGTAGCTCCCGATCGATGATATCATTGTGATGCATTCTGCACAATCGCCGCTCCACCGGCTGGTATTGTTCATGGTCTGCCTGTCGATCGCTGGCGCATTTGTTGCCGGTGTACATTATGTGGCTGTGGACCTGCCACAACAGCAGGCTGTCACGGCTCCGACAAACAGTGCTGACGAGGACTGCTGTGAGCTTGGCACATGTCCCCAGAGGACGTATTGGTGCCAGAGAGACTGCGCCGGCAGCGTAAATTGTGAACTGACGTGCTACTCCATCTATCATCAGGCTGGCAACTCCTGCTAGGTGGCGGGACAGGGCCCTGTCGCCCCTTTTCCGCGAGTCGTTTTTGGGGGTTAAGAGGGTACGGGCTATGACGGAGAGGGCGTAGGTCTTCTTACGGAGGTTTTTCTCTGCGGAATTTGCGATGTTCCCCCGCCTCATGGCCCCTCTCGGGGCACGGCGGGGCAGGGCGGTATTTGGTTACACGCAAGAAAATCAAGGATCTCGAACGTTCAAAGCAAAAGAAAAGTGCTGCTATGGGGATTCGAACCCCAGTCGCGAGCGTGAGAGGCTCGCATGATTGGCCGGACTACACTATAGCAGCAAGGTTGCTCAATTACATGGGAGATGTTTTTACTTATAGTTTTTTACCGGACGGGGTAAAACCCGGGCCGGGACCGGTGTCCGTGCCCGGGTTGGACTGCGTGCTGCAGCCGGCCCAAATGAGCATCACCGGTCCCTGCCCGGTTCAGGGATGGTCATTCTGCCGGTATTTTCCGTGCGGAACGAGGATCTCGAACCGGGCGCCTTCCCCCGGAATGCCGGTCTCCCGGATCGTCATACCGGTTATGGAGAGGATCTCCCGGGCAAGGAAGAGACCGAACCCGGTATGTTTGCCGAACCCCAGTTCAAAGATCTTCACTTTCAGCGCATCAGGTATCCCGACACCATCGTCGTCACAGGCGATGACAAGGTGGTCGGGCTGCTCTGCACAGGAAAACCGGATCCGGGTGAGTTCCGAACCATGGCAGAGGGCGTTTTCCAGGAGATTGTAAAAGACCCTGATAACCAGGGGGTCGGCATAGATCTCAAGATTGTCAATCTCCACAACGATCGTCACCTGCCCCGCCGAAACCTGGCCGGCTGCCTGGCGCACCAGGTCCCCTGCATCCTGCCAGAGGGGACTTTTCACCCCGATATCCTGGTACTCCCGCGTGAATGAGAGCTGTTTGTCGATGCTGCGGGCCGCATTTTCGCAGCGGGCAAGATAATCCCGGTCCTGGGGATTTGAGATGTGGGGATTCAATAATGCGAGATACCCGGATAATGCCGTGAGCTGGTTGAGGATATCGTGCCGGGCGATACTGCTCATCAGGTTCAGTTTCCGGTTGATCTGGCGCAGCGTCTCCTCTGCCTGCTTCTCGGCAGTGACATCCTCGAGTGTCTCAACAGCGCCGATGATCGTCCCGTTCTTGTCGCGGATGGGGGCTGCCGTGAACGAGAGCCAGGTGCCGGACGGGCCCATGTGCGGGAAGAAATCGGTGGCCGCATACCCGTCCGCGACAATCAGCGACCGGGTAAATTTTCCTGCATACCATTCAGGGATGGTATCGATCCGGTTATCAACCATCAGGTCAGCCATGCAGGGGCGTTTCTCCTGGTAGAAGGCTCTCCACTGCTGGTCGGTCCCGAGCACGTCCTTTGCCGGAATGCCGCTGTAGCGCTCCAGTGCGGCATTCCAGTGGATGATATGGTGGTTTTTATCGATGACGAACTGCGGGATGGGGGAGCCGTGGAGGATGACCGCCAGCCGGTCCTCGCTGTCCCGGTGTGCCTGCTCTTCGAGAAGTGCTTTACTGATATCGATACCGATTGCAGCAAAGATCTCATCCTCCCCCGGTCCGCCCTCAATGCTCCGGGTGTTCCAGAGAATGGTCCTCGTATCACCGGATTTGGTGATGATCCGTGTCTCAAAATTCCGGAGATATTTCCGTTCGCTGATGATGCCAAGGAGCGTATCCGTGATCTGTCTGCGGTACATCTTTTCGGGGTACAGCCTCTTCCAGATCGTACTCGTACCAAGGACCTCTTCAGCAGCATACCCGCTGATCTCGGTGGCGGCGTTGTTCCAGAGACGGACCACTCCCTTCTGGTCAAGGACCATGATCCAGACATTTGCATTCTCTATGATGCTCTGCTGGAACCGGCTCATCGCGAGGATCTTCTGCTCGGCAAGTTTCCGGTCGGTGATATCCTCAAGGGTCTCGACCGCACCGGTCACGTTTCCCTTGTCGTCCCTGAGGACGGATGCGGTGAAATAGAGCCATCTCCCGTCAGGTCCCATGTGGGGAAAGAAATCCGTTGCCTCAAACCCGCCTTCAACGTACTTCGATTGGTTGTATTTGCCCTGGTAGTATTCCGGGATCTTCTCAACTGCCCCGTCAAGGAGCAGGTCGGCAAGCACCGGCCGCTCGTCCGGATAGAACGCCTTCCACTGGGTACTGGTCCCGAGAACGTCCGCGGTCCTTACGCCACTGGCCCGTTCCAGCGCGGTATTCCAGCTGATGACCTTGTGATCGCGGTCAATGACAAACTGGGGAATGGGTGATCCATGGACAATACCCTGCAGTTTTCGCTCGCTTGCGCGGAGTGCATCCTGCCCGTATTTCAGTTCCTCGAACTGGGCCCGGAGCTCCTCCTCCGATGCTGCTATCTGCTCGTATGCTCGTCGCAGCTCGTCCTCTGCATGGCGTTTTTCCGTGATATCCCGGAAGATCCCTTCGATACCTGAAAAGCCACCCCCGGAATCGTAGTATTTGTGGCTGCTGGTCGAGACATACAATGGCGAACCGTCCCGTTTTTTCAGAACCACTTCATAGTTCAGGACAGAACCCTCTCTCTCGATCTCGGCAAGGAACAGCCGGCGATCGTCCGGGTTGAAATAGAGGGTCTCTGCAATGCTCTTCCCGTACAGGTCTGAAGGGGTATCGTACCCCAGCAGGGCCGCGATCGAAGGGCTTGCAAGGGTGAGGTTTCCCGCCGGGTCGGTCCGGTAATACACGTCCTGGATATTCTCCAGGATGGTACGGTATTTCGCTTCGCTCTCCCGCAGTGCCTCATCCGCGGTCTTCTGGCGGACAGCCTTGCCGATGATATGGGTCAGTTCGGCAAACTGGGACTTTGGATCCCCGCCTTTCTGGAGATAAAAATCAACGCCGCTGTTCAGGGCCTCGATGATCACCTCTTCCCTGCCTCTCCCGGTGAAGATGATGAACGGGATACGATCACCGCTCCGGCGTACGGCCTGCAGGAACTGGATCCCGTCCATCCCGGGCATCTGGTAGTCTGAAAGGATGGCATCATACCGCTTCTTGTGCATCCGCTCCAGCGCATCCCTTGCCGAGGGAGACGTATCGACAGAGAAGCCCGGTTCCTGCTCGATGAAGAGTTTCCCGATATCGAGCAGGTCCTGTTCATCATCGACATAGAGTACGGATGGCATGATCTTCACGGTCCGGCCGGGTATGTTCTCCCATTCTGCTATCAATGGTATAATAGTATCTGCACCCGGCCGAAGACCCTGCGGGAGGCACGAAAAAAGCAGGCAGCAACCGAAAAGGGGAGACGACACACACCTTTATCTCGGTCATACAGCGATTACTATAGGAAATGAGTAGTCTTGAGGAGCAGATAAAGGAACTTGAGGACGAGTTAATCAAGACTCCGTACAATAAGGCTACTTCGAAACATATCGGGCGGGTCAAGGCCAAGATCGCCCGGCTCAAGGACGAGGCCGTGAACCGGGCCATGAAGGCCGGCGGGGGCGGGGAAGGCTACTCGGTCAAGAAGTCCGGCGATGCCACCGCGGTCCTGGTCGGGTTCCCGTCAACCGGTAAGAGTACCCTTTTGAACAAGCTGACCGGCACGGAGAGCGCTGTTGGTGCCTATGCCTTCACCACCCTGACGGTCGTCCCCGGTGCCCTGGAGCACAAGGGCGCCAAGATCCAGCTCCTCGATATCCCCGGTCTTATCGCCGGCGCTGCGATGGGAAAAGGCCGGGGCAAGGAAGTCATCGCGGTTGTCCGCGGTGCCGATATCGTCATCATCCTTGTCGATGTCTTCAACGAGCGGCACTTCGACGTGCTCATCAAGGAACTGTACGATGCCGGCATCCGTATCAATGTCCCGAAACCGGACATCACCATCAAGAAGAGCTCACACGGCGGTATCCGGCTCAACGCGGTCGGCACGCTCGACCTTGACATCGAGGAAGTCCGCTCCATCCTTGCCGAGAGCAAGGTGATGAATGCCGACATCCTGATCCGCGGCAATGCCACGCAGGACGATCTCATCGATGCCATCCAGGGCAACCGTGTCTATATCCCGGCTTTCATTGCGGTCAACAAGGTCGACCTGGTGGACAAGGAGCGGTTTCTCGAGATCGAGCACGATATTGCCGAACGTTTCGGGAGCCCGCCGCTGATGATATCAGCCGCTGCCGGCTACCATCTCGAAGAGACGAAAGATGCCATCTACGACTGTCTCGGGTTCATCCGGGTCTATCTCAAACCCCATGGTGGTGACGCCGATATGGATGAGCCGCTTATCATCCGGAGTGGCAGTACGGTCGAAGATGTCTGCACCAAGCTCCACCGGGACTTTGTCCACAAGTTCCGGTATGCCCGGATCTGGGGCAAGTCCGTCAAGCACCCGGGACAGCGGGTGGGGCTTTCCCACGCACTTATCGATTCCGATCTCTTAACGATTATTGCTGAGCGCTGATCGCGTCAAGGATGACGGCGAGCGGTGCCTCCGTCTTTATCCCGTATCCTGAGAAGTGGGTCCGGCTTACTGCATATCCCGCAGCCCTGATACGGTCGAGGACCCCCCCGATATGGGGCGGGGAGCACCCGAGCAGTTTTGCCAGGACATGGTAGTCGTAGAAGGAAGATGTCGGCAGTTCGCCGGAGCAGGCGTCGAGCAGTCTGGTGATGTCCTTCTTTGTTCCCGGTTCCCCACAATCAGCCGCCGTACGGAGTTCTTCGGTGATCCCGTCCCGCCGGATGCTGCCCAGCCAGAGCGGCCCGATGGGCGAGAGGGCAGCATCGCAGTGCGGGCAGGTGCGGGTCTCAGCAAGAAGTCCCGGCTGCTCCTCCCGGTACGGGCATTTCCGGCACTGGTGGATGAACCCGATACGGGAGAGGGTGTCGTCGGCAGCCTTTGCCCCCCGGAGGATGCGGAGGTGGAGCCGGATAAAATGCTCGCGGGCATAACAGAAGACCGGCTCGATCCCCCGGTCGTATTTCACCGTCTCGCGGACGACAAACCCGAGCAGGATCCGGAGCCCTACCTCGCTGTGGTACTCGGTGTTCATCGGCACTGCACCGTACCGGCGGACCCCCGCTTTGAGGTGTGCCCCGCAGAGGGGGGCAGTGTCTGTTGCGGTGACAAAGAGGAACCGCCGGCAGCCCCGGACCGCAGCATCGATCACCCATGCCGGTGTGCCGAAGGGGTCGAGATCAACAGCATCGAACGATCGCTCCGAGAGGAGCGCGTTCATGTCCCGCTCCACAACCTCGATTGCCATTCCCGACCGTTCGACATTGCGCCGGATCAGTCCGGCGGCAACCGGCTCGCGGTCGGCGATCGCGACCTGGATGCCGCATTCGGTTGCCACCCGGATGCCCCGGATACCGGTGGCGCCCATGGCGTCAAGATAGTCCGAGGGTGAAAGGAGGGGCAGGAGGAGGACCGTGATGTCCCGGTTGAGCTCCATACGGCGGTTGTAGAAGACCGGCGCCGATCCGGGAGGGAACTGCGTTGTATCGTCCTGCTGCGGTACCAGGACCGTGGTCTTTCCCTCCCGCACCTCGACAAAATCCATGCTGGCATAGCTGTTGCAGCGCGCAAAACTTATACATATTCCCCCGCAATGGTTATGGGCATGGGCGAGTGGCTTAGCCCGGACATAGCGTCAGCCTCCTAAGCTGAACGCCGGGGGTTCAAATCCCCCCTCGCCCGTCTTCTTCTTGTATTTTTATCTATCAGGAACTGCCAAGTTGTATCCAATGAGTCTTGTGGGGCTTATCCGGATCACGCGGCCGGCAAATGCGGTCTTTGCCGGCATCGCGTCGGTTGTGGCGTACCTCATCGCAACCGGCATGCTGGTTCCGGCGGTGCTCCTGCTCTTTGCCATCGTTGCCCTCATCACGGCAGCAGGGAATGTCATCAACGACTACTTCGATATTGAGATCGACCGGGTGAACCGGCCGGACCGTCCCATCCCTTCCGGCACGGTAACGCCCCGGGCAGCGCGGGCGTACGCCGTCACCCTCTTCCTGGCCGGCCTCTTCCTCTGCTTCTTCACGAGTCCCCTCTGCATGGCAATCGCCATCATCAACTCTGTCCTCCTCGCCCTCTATGCGGCCTGGCTCAAGCGGACGCTCCTCCTCGGGAACATCGCGGTCGCCTACCTCTCGGGGAGCATGTTCATCTTCGGGGCGGCGCTCGCCGGGACTGATGCTATCATCCGCGTCATCCCGTTCGCTGTCATGACCTTCTTTGCCATGCTCGCCCGCGAACTGGTCAAGGATGCCGAAGATGTCGAGGGCGACCGGGCGAGCGGCGCCGTCACGCTCCCGATCCGCTCCGGGATTCGCATGACCGTCGTCATCGCGCTCCTCTGCGGGATCCTCGCAGCAGCATCAAGCCTCATCCCCGTCCTGACCTGGGGCGCCTGGTACCTTGCGGGCATCCTCGTCGTGGATGGCATCCTGCTGGCCGGGTGCATCCGGGCAATCCGGTGCCGGACACCGCGGGAGATCATCGCTTCGAAAGCCTCGGCACTGCTGAAAGGGGGCATGTTTGTATCCCTTGTGGTGTTCGTCCTTGCAGCAGTGCTCCTGTAGACTGAAGTAAAATTACCGTCGGATCACGACGAAAAGATGGAAATTATTGTATACCCGGACGTCGGGATGAACCATCAGATTCGTCAAGGCGTGGCAGAGCAGTGTTATCGTAATTGTGCTCTGGTGAACTCCTCCTTCCCGAAAATTGTTACCCCCCTTGCGCCAGCCCTGACTCACAGAGCCTTCGGCTCTTTTCGCATCTCATCCCTTTGGGATTCGATGACTCGAAGAACCCAAAGGGTTCTTCTCGTGTCTCGTCTCTTACGAGACTCGACACCCCCGCGGGGGTGCCGAGGGTTCATTGACCCTCGGCAGGAGAAGAATTGCATAGCAATTCTTCGACTCGGGGGCGCATACGATGCCTCCGTATTACCTGTACGAGACTCTCTGATGCGGAATGTTCTAAAAACAACTAAAATTAAGGCCGCCGCGGGGCGAGTCGAAAAACCTTTCAGGTTTTTCTCCAGACAGCCCTGACCCCAAGGTCACGGCAGTCTCCCTTCGGGGTCCGAGTGGTTCATCAGAACGATGAGGATGAGAAGAACCGTCAGGTTCTTCGAACTGGCGGCAGTGCTCGTTTTGGGGGAATGGGGGCATCAGCCCCCATCATCATTTCCAGGATTTCAACGGAGTAGGGAAATTTCCTTGAAATTAAGTTCTGGAATGAATAGGATACAATTCCAAACCCGATGATTTACTCTGTGAGACTGTAGCTAGGAGCGTCATGAATGGTTTTATTCCCGAATTACTCCAGCAACAAGTTTATCCCCTGACCGTTCTGATCGTACCATGAGACTCCCATGCCGACAGTAATCCAGAAGGGATCGACGTTCTTTGCACAGAAAGGATCGTATTTCGAGGGGAATGTAAAGATCGAAGGCGACTTCATCGTCCCTCCCCACACCCATTTCTGGGGAAAACTCCATGTTACCGGCAACCTCGAGCTGGGGCCGCGGTCGAGCGTTGCGCTGGATGTGACCTGCCTGAACGCCATCATCGGCAGCCAGTGCCGGATCAAGGGCCCCATCGCTGCCCACGGCGATGTGACTGTCCTTGATCATGCATCGGTCCATGCGATCCAGGCGGTTGGGAAAGTTATCCTGCGGCCGGGCGTGGTTGTCGGCGACGTGACCAGCGGCGATACCATCATCGTCCACGGCAAGATCAAAAGCGGGAACCTAATCGGCAAGAATATGAAGGTCCTTGGGGACTGATTCCGGCGGGACACCGAGGATCGCGACCTCGTACACATCCGGCCAGTTCACGAGGGTCTCGACGCACCCCTCTTTTAAGGTCACGACACCCATCACAGCAAGTCCCAGTTTATCGGCCATATCGATCCCCTCTTTCACTTCAGAGAGGCAGCCGATGCCGATGATCGCCCGGGGGCGGTACTTCTTCACCATCCGCTTGATGAAGGACGACCCCGGGACGATGAAGACCTTGTACCCCATCCGTTCGAGGAGGAGCCGGGCAGGTCCCACCTCGCACTGGCCGCAGTTCCGGCACTTGAGGCCCTCAGGTGTGAGATGGGCAGGGCACCGGGAAGAACGCATGCACTGGGGGATGAAGACCGCCCGCTCGGTGACCGGGATCCTGCCGAATGCATCCGCGTTCATCGTGTTCTGGAGCTTGATGAAGAACGAGAGCATCTCGCGGTCCTCAAGACCGAGGAACCGGAACATGGCCTTCATCATGCCTTCGAGAAAGACGAGACCGGACTTGATGAGCTGGGGGAAGTAGAGGCGCTTGTGCTTGATGGAGTAGAGCGAGATGATGACCAGGATGAACGAGATGACCAGGGCTCCCACGATGACAATGAGGGTCACCTCGCCGATGAGGTAGATGAGGTGGTTCAGGGTCAGAAAATCAAGGTCCATTGTTCATCCTGCTCTTTGTCTATTCTGATTATTCACCCTTTTGCACAACGACACTATTCATATCGAAGGGCGGACGGATAATCCCTTTCTCGGTGATGATGGCAGTCACGAGTTCCATGGGTGTTGCATCGAAGGCCGGGTTCCGGACGGCCGCACCCTCCGGGACAAACGTGCGGTTGCCCATGGTCGTCACTTCGCCGCGTCCCCGCTCCTCGATGATCACGTCTGATGCCAGGGTGACCGGATCGAAGGTGGAGAATGGCGCTGCAATGTAAAACGGGATGTTGTGGTGACGGGCACAGACCGCGTGCATGTAGGTGCCGATCTTGTTGAAGACGGCGTCGGCAGTGATCCGGTCCGCGCCCACGATGACGGCATCGATCTCGCCCGACCGCATGAAATGCGCCGCCATCGAGTCCGTGATGGTGGTGACGGGTATCCCGTCCCGCGCCAGCTCCCATGCCGTGAGCCGGGCACCCTGCAGGAGGGGGCGCGTCTCGCAGGAGATGACCTTCACCTTCCTGCCTGCAGCGACAGCCGACCGGATGACCCCGAGCGCGGTGCCCCAGGAAGAGCACGCGAGCGCGCCGGCATTACAGTGGGTCAGGACCGTGCAGGTATCAGGGAGGAGGGTGGCACCGTGTTCGCCGATTGCATGACAGCAGGCCGTGTCTTCTGCCGCAATCCGTTCTGCTTCGGCGAGGGCTGCCAACCGGGCTGACGGGATATCCTTTGCGGCAAGGACGGTCTCCATCACCCGGTCGATCCCCCATGCAAGGTTGATTGCAGTCGGCCGGGTAGCCTTCAGCACGGCCGCATCGGCCTTCACCGCAGTAATGAATGCCGGCAGGGATGCCGCGGTGCAGTTCCGTGCAGCGAGGGCGACGCCGTACGCGCCGGCAACCCCGAGCGCGGGGGCGCCCCGGATCTCAAGGCGGCGTATTGCAGTCGCGAGCCGGTCAATGGTTGTACAATCGACGATGGTGAACTCATTCGGGAGGAGCGTCTGCTCAACGCAGCGGATACCGCCCGCTGCCTCGTCCCACCAGAGGGTGCGCGACTCCCTCACGCCGACCGCGTCCTGATGGCATCGATATATGCCCGCATCGCCGCCGAACCTGCGGATGCGACGCTGTCCGGGATGTCCTTTGCCGCCATCGCAGTTCCGGCAATGTAGATGCCCGGCCGGATCGTTGCCACGGTGTCGACGGCATCGTTGACCGGCTTGATGAAACCGGTCTCCTCGCAGGAGAGCCCGATCTTCCCTGCCAGCCCGGCCGTCCCGGTTGCGGGGCTGATCCCGACCGAGAGGACGACAAGGCCGGGGTGCAGGACCAGCACTTCCGAAGTCTCGGTGTTCTCCACCTGCATCACCATGCCGTCCCGGCCGGCCTGGACATCGGCCGGCATGCCGCGGAGGAACGTGATCCCCATCGCTTTTGCGCGCTCAAGGTACTCCTCGTATCCCTTGCCATATGCCCGCATGTCCATGTAGCAGATGGTGATATCGATCTCCGGGTTCTTCTCCTTGATGAGCATCGCATTCTTGATCGCCTGCATGCAGCAGACACAGGAGCACGCGGGCCTCCCGATGCTCATGTCGCGGGAGCCAACGCACTGGATGAAGACGATCGACTTCGGCGTCTTCCCGTCGCTCAGCCGCTTCACCTTTCCGCCGGTCGGCCCGCTGGCATTGATCATCCGCTCGAGCTCCAGGCTGGTGATAACGTCCGGGAGGATGAGGTGCCCGAGCTGGCTCTTGTTGCAGGCATCGAAGAGGGTGTAGCCCGTCGTGATCAGGATGCTTGCCGCCTCGACGGTCAGCCGTTTCTCCTCGTCCTTTCGGCGGATCGCATCCGGTCCGCAGGCATCGTAACAGAGGCCGCACTCGATACAGTGCTCCGCATCCTTGATCACGATATCCGGCATGGCCTGGGGGTGCGGCTTGTAGATGGCTTTCCGGACGCCAACACCGGCATCGAACCGGTTGTAGACCTCGACCGGGCAGATCTCCACGCAGTCACCGCACCCGGTACACGCGTTCTCATCCACGTACCGGGGGTATTTCTTTA
This sequence comes from uncultured Methanoregula sp., assembly GCA_964448885.1. Taxonomy (GTDB): domain Archaea; phylum Halobacteriota; class Methanomicrobia; order Methanomicrobiales; family Methanospirillaceae; genus Methanoregula. The sequence goes on from CAYVAQ010000025.1 coordinate 33,302, forward strand.
AGGTAACCTGGAAATGCCCGACCTCGCCCTCGATACTCTCGACCTCGGTGCAGGTATGGACGGTGATGTACGGGTTCCGGGACACATCGACCATCTTGGGGGAGAGGATGCACATCGAGCAGTCGTTGGTGGGGAAGGTCTTGTCGAGCTGGGCCATATGGCCGCCGATGGTGGGCTCGCGCTCGACAAGGTGGACATGGATCCCGTGGCCGGCAATGTCGAGAGCAGCCTGGATCCCGGCAACACCGGCACCGATGACGACAACGCTAACCATGGCGGGCATACTCCCCTGCAAGTTCAATGTATGAGGCCGCGTTTTTGAGGATATGCTCCTTCTGCGCATCGGTTGCCGGCTTGATGACCTTCCCCGGGATCCCCACGACAACCGAACCGGGAGGTACGTTCATCCCCTCGGTCACCAGGGCACCGGCGCCGATAACCGATCCGTTTCCGATTACGGCGCCGTTGAGGACAATGGCTCCCATGCCGATGAGGACCTGGTCCCCGACCGTGCAGCCGTGGAGGATCGCCCCGTGGCCGACCGAGACATTGCTCCCGATGAGGACCGGGTGCCCGGTCGTGGTATGGACAACGCAGTTGTCCTGGATGTTGGAACGGTCCCCAATCACGATCCGGTCCTTGTCGGCGCGGATAACAGCACCGAACCAGATGCCGACCTTGCTCCCGATCGCGACATTCCCGATGACGGTTGCATTCGCCGCCACAAAAAGCGGGGTACCGGTGACCTTCCCATCCATATACATAATAACATAGGAAATTAAGAATCAGAGGGTATGAAGGTTATGGTAGGGGGTACCTTCGATCCCCTTCATGACGGCCACAAACGGCTGCTCGGCCGGTCATTTGATATTGCCGGTACGGACGGGCACGTGGTCATCGGGCTGACAACGGATACGTTCGCGAGCCGGAAGGTCCACCCTATCCGCCCCTTTTCCGATCGCGAGCGGGACCTGGTTGACTACATCACCCGGAACCGGTTTCCCGCGCAGTGGATTGTCGAACCGCTGAATGACCGGTTCGGGTCTGCCCTTGATGCAGAGTTCGATGCCATCGTGGTCTCGGAAGAGACGCTCCCCGTTGCCATGGAGATCAACAGGATGCGCCGGGAGCACGGGAAGCGGAAGGTCGATATCCACCAGATCAGCTGTGTCCTTGCCGATGACGGGCGGTGGATCTCAAGCACCCGGATCTACAAGGGCGAGATCGACGTCCACGGCCACGTGCTGCGATAGTCTTTTTTTTAGCTCTGTAGAAAACCTATGTTGGAGAAGCGATGCCCCCCTCTTGCGCCACAGATCGAAGAACAATGTTCTTCTTCTGATTCGGATCTGATGACCCTCATCACAATCCCCCGGTGGGGGCGGGGTGCAGTGCGATGGGACGAGGTCGGTTAACGGTAATACGTCGTCATCGCAAAGCGGGGGTTGCATCAGCGGCGGGGGCAGAGTC
>CAYVAQ010000026.1:0-28589 GCA_964448885.1 uncultured Methanoregula sp.
TACCAGTTAGTTTTGCTCGTTCCTATAAATATGAATGCCCGCCGGCAGTCCCTCAGGGGTATTTATAGTGCCGGGAGCAAATGTTTCACTACCCGCATGCAGTACGAACGTGCGCTCTCCGAGGCAGTCTCGATCACCCTGATCATCTGCCTTGTCGTGATCATGGCAGCGATAACCTGGGGCTTCTTCTTCGGGTACGAGAACCTCTTAAAGAAGAACCTCAATATCGCAGAGTCCGCCGATGACCTCGATACCGGCGCCGGCGCGTATGCCATCCGCCTCTTCCACCAGAGCGGGGACACTGCATCCCTGAACGCAACCGAATCCGGGGAGTACCCTCTGGTCTCGTTCACCCTGGTCTCACCGTCCGGCACGGTGCATGTGGCCCGGCCGTATCCCTATATCGCGGACCGCGCCTGGCAGTCCGGCGACTCGGTCTTCTTCTACCGGGACAACCGGGGATACTTTGTCACGGACAGCATCGACGACCGGATCAGCAGGACCGCCACGCTCGGCCCCCTGGTCGATCTCGAAGGGGGGACCTGGACCGTCAAGACCATCGACGAGGACATCACGACCGTCATCAACTCGGTGCCGGTCTACGTCGGGGGCAGCGGCGCTGCCGCATCAGCATCCCCCTACAGCCCCGGCCTCATCGCCACCTACTACAGCGACCAGGCCTGGACCACCAGCGTGAGGAGCAATATCGTGAGCCGGGTGCACTTTGCCGATGCGGCCAGCGGCCGGGCGTCCGATGTCAGCAACTGGCCGAACGCGTACCTGGGGAAGACGGACAGCTTCTCGGTGAAGTTCGACGGGCTGATCCGGATCGACACCGAGGCCGACTACACATTCATCCTCTCCTCGGACGACGGATCGACCCTGGACCTGGCCGGCACCTCCGGCTTCATCAACAACGGCGGGCTCCACTCGTTCCAGTCGCGGAGCGCGACCAAACACCTCACCCCGGGCTATTATCCCATCACGGTCTGGATGTTCGAAAATACCGGGCAGGCCGTTGTATACCTCGAGTACCAGACTGCGGCCATGGCCTCTCCTGCGCTCGTGACGAACCTCTGGCACATCCCGAGCACCGCCCCCTCTGCCGATTTCACCGGCACACCCCGCGCCGGCCCGGCCCCGCTCACGGTGAAGTTCACCGACGCCTCGATCGATGCAACGGCATGGGCCTGGAACTTCGGCGACGGTACGAGCTCTGCCGTGAAGAACCCGACGCACACGTACGCCGGATCCGGCACGTATCCCGTGACCCTGACAACCTCGAATGCATTCGGGTCGGCATCCGTGACCAAGGATGCGTACATCTCGGTCGGTTCGTTCTCGCCCGGGTTCCTTGCCTCGTACTACCAGGGGCAGACATGGAGCACCCTCGCCGGCAGCCGGATCGATGCGTCCATCCACTTCACCGACCAGAGCTCGACCTGGCCGGTGAGCATGGTCGGGAGGCAGGAGGACTTCAGCGTCACCTGGGACGGGTACCTGCTGGTGCCGGCGGAAGCCGACTACAGCTTCACGCTCACGTCCGATGACGGTTCCTACCTCTGGGTGGACGAGGTACAGCTGATCGACAATGGCGGGCTGCACGGATCGCGGGCATATTCCGCCACAACCCGGCTCACCGCGGGATACCACCACATCGTTGTGAAGATGTACGAGAATACCGGCACCGCGGTTGCGGACCTCAGCTATTCCCCGGCCGGGACCATCTGGCACATCCCGAGTGCCGCCCCCACCGCAGACTTCACTGGTACGCCCCGTGTCGGGACGGCCCCCGTCACGGTCCAGTTCACCGATGCCTCGACCGATGCAACGGCATGGGCCTGGACCTTTGGCGATGGCGGGACATCGGCGCTCCAGAACCCCTCGCACACCTACAATTCGGCCGGGAGTTACACCGTGACGCTCACGAGCACCAATGCCTTCGGCAGCAACACGGCAACAAAAGCCGGCTATGTCACCCTCGGGGCGCTGGCCCCGGGCTTTACGGCTTCCTATTACCAGGGGCAGACCTGGACCACGCTTGCCGGGACGCGGACGGAGTCCCAGATCATGTTCACTGACCAGTCCGGTTCGACCTGGCCGACGGACATAGTCGGGAGGCAGGAGGACTTCAGCGTCACCTGGGACGGGTACCTGCTGGTGCCGGCCGAGGCGGATTACTCATTCCGCCTGACCTCTGACGACGGCTCCTATCTCTGGGTGGATGACGTGCAGCTGATCGACAACGGCGGGCTGCACGGTTCCACGGCAGTCACCCGTTCCACGCACCTGACCGCAGGATACCACCACCTTGTCGTGAAGATGTTCGAGAACACCGGGCAGGCGGTCGCACGGCTGGAGTATGCCATCTCCCCCTCGACAACGTACAACCCGGTCTCGAACGTGTTCCACGTGCCGTGACGAAAAAACGGAGCAGGGTGAGGATTTCCGGCTGATATCTCCGCCTTTTTGAATAAAACAAAAATAATAGCGGAAAACCGGAGAACGTAACAATAATTCATATATACCCCTTACGGCGAGTATTTACTTACCATCGTTATGCCGTGCGAGAAGGCCGTTTCCGAGACCGTTTCTGTCATCGTGGTCCTCTCTCTCGTTGTCATCCTCTCCCTTGTTGTTGCGGCGATCTTCTTTGGCGACCTGCACCTCCAGCAGAAGACCGCCCTTGTCACCACCGATGTCGCGAACAAGACCCTGGATAAGATCAATGTCTTCACCGTCTTCCACCGGGCCGGTGACAACCTGTACCTTGGTTCGTCTGCCGGCGGCATGTACGAGCTCGGCATCTATATCGACAACCGGACCAACTCCACCAGGGCCCGCCCGGTATCGGGTCTTAACACCGTAAAGCCGGGAGACACGCTGTATGTCTTTTACAACAAATCCCGGAACGCGTACTGTGTGACAACCGACGCGGAGACGGTTGCAAAGCAGGCCCAGAGCATCACCGACTGCCCGCTCCGTGTGCGGCTGGTCGATGAGTCAGCGCATATCATCATCACCATGTACAACTGGTCGTGCGTTCCGGCCCCCCTGACCGGGCCGCCCCCGGTCGTCACGGGACGGTCGAATGGCACCATCTACCGCGGCTGGCTGGCGTACGAGCTCATCTCCGGCTCGAACTTCCTTGCCGGCGCAACGTCCACCCTGAACCGGACGAGCAACAAGATCCCCGCGACATCGTGCGTGGTGCGGTCTTCAACACAGATGTTCTGCACCTACAACCTGCTGGAGGCCAAGGCGAGCCCGGCCACCTACAACATCAGTGTCACCAATCCCGATGGAAAGACGGGCACATCAGGGTCATCGCGTGCAACCACGCTCTCCAGCCCGGCGCCTACTTATTCGGGCAGTGCAAACACGAGCGGGTACCAGGGAAGGACGGTTGTCCTCACGAACCTGCGGGGCAACTACTTCCAGCCAACAACAAAATTCACCTTTGTCCAGGGCAGTACGCAGATCCCCGTGACCGGGGTCACGGTCAGGAACCGGGCAAGCATGACCGGCAGCGTTGTCATCCCCGTCACCGCACCGACCGGGTATTACAGCCTCATTATGAACAACACGGACATCGGGAACACGACACGGGCGAACGCGTTCTTCGTGTACAGCAGCGCCCCGACCGTGACGGGCCGGTCCAATTCCACGATATACCGCGGGTGGACGGCGATCGAGCGGATCACCGGCTCGAACTTCGTCACCGGTGCAACCGCTGCGCTCAACCGGACCAGCAACCAGATCGCGTCCACCTCCTGCAACGTGACGTCGTCGACGGTCATGATCTGCACCTTCGACCTTGCCGGGGCCGCGGCGAGCCCGCCCACGTACAATATCAGCGTGACGAACCCGGATGGCAGGACGGGGACCTACTCATCCTCCGGCACAACGGTTGCAAGCCCGCCCCCCACGTATTCGAGCCGGACCCCGACGAGCGGGGTGAAGGGGAACACCGTCACCATTACCGTGACCGGGAACTACTTCCAGCCCGGCACCACGGTCCGGTTCTGGAGAGGAAGTTCATCCTATCTCAGCGGACTGTCCGCGACCAGCCGGACCTCCATGACCGGCACCTGGGATATTCCGGCCGGTGCGCAGACCGGTGCATATAATATGACCATCACCAACCCGGACGGGCTCATGCTGATCCGGAACAACACGTTTACGGTCTATGCCGCGGCAGCCCCGACGATCACCGGCATCTCCCCGGGCACCGGCCCGCGGGGGAGCGCTGTCGGGATCACGGTCACGGGGTCGGATTTCAACGCGTTCACCCGGGTGCGGCTCTACAACAGCACCACTGGTGGAAGCGTATACATTGCCCCGTCCGGGGCCATCACGCCCACGCAGATCACCACCACGTTCACGGTATCGACTTCCGTTGTCAAGGGACCGATGAACGTCCGGGTCTATAACTCGTCATCAACGGGCCAGTATACACAACTCAATGGTGCGTATACCCTGACATAATGGGAGTAACCCGATAGTGCGCCGTTTCTGCTACGGGGGTTTTTAGTCCTCCTCATTTTCAGATACGGGCATCGTGACCCCGGTGTTCCGGCTGACGAGGAGGTTATAGGCATCGTGCTCCGGGTTGTACCGGACGTGGACCCCGGCGATCTCGAGGATCGTCCCGTACGGTGCCGATACGATCGCCTCATTCTCCGGTGTGACATGGAATTTCGGGACAACGGCATAGATCGGCTTCTCTGAGGAGCCGTCGCAGAGGCGGAAGACCAGCGTCTTTTTGTCGCCAAGGTTCTCCGACATCTTTGCGGCAATGATATTGATCCGCTTGTCCACGTGGCGGTGGATGAGCGAGAGGCGGAGCACCCGGGAGCCCGGTGGCACGGTATAGCCATGCCGGGTCATCCCGTCCCTGCGGAGGACAACGTAGCTGTACTTGATATCGATATTGATGTACCGGAACGGCTCGTCCCCCGCTGCAAGTACCTCCATGAGCCGTGTCGGCCGTATCGGCCGCTGCGTAGTGAAGCTCCAGCACCGGTCCGGCGTGCAGTTCGTCCCCCAGACAAACGAGCAGGGGCTGTGGATCGTGAACCCGCGCTTCCTGAGCATGAGGGAGAGGGTGCGCAGCCGGGTTGAGGTGTTCTCCTCGGCCGGTTCGACAATGAGGATCGATCCATCGGGCGCGAGGCGTTCTGCATACTGCATCACCAGGCCGGCCCGCTTTCCGATATCGCCGCCCCCGGTCTCGTTGAGCACATTGGAGAAGACCAGAAGGTCGATCTTCTCCGGAATCTTCGCCGGGATCCCGGCCGTGATGTCGGCCCGGACAGGGGGCTTGAGGCTCACCCTCCCCCCTTTCGGCACGCAGGCATCCCGCAGGTACAGGAACGCCTCGATGTGCTCCTCAGACCGTTCGACTGAGAAGACATCCGCGGTTGCCCCGTCAAGGCGCGAGAAGAAATCGGCGACAGCCAGCGGGACAACCCCCGGCCCTGTACCGATGTCGAGGACGGTCATCCGCTTCTTCAAAAGCCCGTCGCGGGCAAGCATCAGGAGCAGGTGCTCCCATTCCATGAAGTAGACCGGGAAATGGTATGCCAGGTACCCGAGCACACGATAGCCCTTCGTGTACTGGAGCGACCGCTGCATCTGCGGTTTCCAGTAATCGTCCTTCTGCGCAACGATCGCCTTCCTGAGCCGGTCGAGCATCACCGGGTCGGCGAGATCCTTACCCGTCTTTTTGACGATATACCGGGCAACGGCGTCCTGGAGGCATTCCGGGAGCTGCCGGGCGGCGAGGAACGTATCGGTCTGTCCGGTCTCCTCCTCATTCATCAGGTACTGCCCGGAAGGTTTCGGCGCAGCAGGCACGGGCGCGGTATCGGTCATTGGCTGCCGGATACTTGGTGTGGGGCGATAATACATCTTTGCCTGTGCAGAACGAGAACCGGGGCCCAATCAGTTTCGGCCCGCGCCCGTCATCCTCATATGCCGGCAGGGTATAATTCCCTGTGATCCCCCATGTGCGGCCGGTACTCCCTCATCTGCATCGATGACCTCGGCAACCGCTTCCGGGTCCACAACCCGATGATCGGCGCCCGCTCGCATTTCAACGTCAGCCCCGCGAGCGAGATGCCGGTGATTGTCCGGAAGGAGAAGGACGAGGTCGCCCTCATGCGCTGGGGGCTTGTCCCGCGCTGGACCAGGGACCTGAAGGCCGCACAGCGCCCGATCAATGCGCGGGCCGAGACGCTTCTCGAGAAGCCGATGTTTTCCCCGCTCCTGAAATCCTCCCGCTGCCTTGTGCCGGCGTCCGGCTTCTTTGAATGGCAGAAGGAGGGACGACGGAAAGTCCCGTTCTATTTCACGGTAAGGGAGAGCCCGATCTTCGCGTTCGCCGGGCTCTGCGACACCTGGACAGGCCCGGACGGGACCATGCTCCGCACCTACACGATCATCACCTGCAGTCCCAACGAACTGCTTGCAACCGTCCATGACCGGATGCCGGTCATCCTGGCGCAGGATGACGAGGGCCGCTGGCTCTCGCACGAGGTGCTCACAGGACCCGATCTCAGGCGGATCCTGGCACCGTATCCGGCTGATGGCATGGAGAAGGTCCCGGTAGCAGAGCTGGTCAACAACCCGGCTATCGATGACGAGCGGGTGATCCGGCCCCTTTTTGGGCTCACCTGATCAACATCTGGTGACCTATGGACAGCACCGAACCGGATATCGTCACGCCTGCCGGCATTGCACGGTTCTTTGCGGACCGGAAGATCGATACATTCCGCATCGCCGGCGTATCCGCGATACGGGCACCGGAAGGCCGGCACCCCCGCGACATCCTCCCCTCCTGCCGGACGATCATCGTCTTTGGGGTGCGGATGCCGGATTTGTCCTTCTCCGGCACGCCACAGGAGCAGGCAGCGGCAAACCGGCAATTGCTCCTGGCGCTGGAATCGGCCGGCCTCGGGCTGCGGGACCTGCTCCAGGCAGCAGGTGGGGTGTCCGAACCGATCCTGCCCCTGCCCCTGGTGGCGGGGGACGGAAAGATCCGCGGCCGGCTCTCGCTGAAGCACTGCGTTGCGGATGCGGGTCTCGGGACCATTGGCGATAACACGCTCCTCATCAGCCCCGTGCACGGCAACCGCCTGCTGCTCGGGGCGGTGATAACCGACCATGCGATCGCGCCCTCACCCCCGCCAGCCGGGGTGGCAGCCTGCACGCACTGCGGCCGGTGCATCGCGGCCTGCCCTTCGGGTGCGATCCGGGACGGGGATGTGGACCTGGCCTCCTGTCGCGCCTTTACCGATTACATCCCCCGTCCCCTGCGCAGTCTGGCATTCCGGCTGATTCGCGGGGGCTGGAGTTCCCGGCTTGTCACAGCGGTGCTGAACCTGGCCGGCCCATTCGTGGTAAACCGGGTCGATATCCGCATGACCTGCACTGCATGCATGACGGCCTGCCCGTACTTCCATAAAGGAGAACGGTGATTACTGGTTATGCTGTTCGACCACTGCCCCGGGACTGCCAACCTGCGCACCCCGACCCTTGCGATCAAGAAGTGCCCGCAGTGCGGGGAGGAGGTCGAGGTCTTCTCAAACGATGTGTCGGTCACGTGCAGCAGGTGTGGGTACGTGGTGTATAACGATATCCTCTCGTGTGTCCAGTGGTGCAAATATGCCAAGCAGTGCGTTGGCTCCGAGACCTACGAGAAGATCATGGCGCAGGTGAAGGCGCAGGAAGAACGGAAGGCAGGGGAGAAAACAAAATAATTTTTAGCTCTGTAGGAATCATTGAAAATTTTTGACGCTCTCGGGGGCCCCGTTGGCGCTCTGCCCCCGCCGCTGATGCAATCCCCGCCTTGCGATGACGACGTATTACCTTTTACCGACATCGTCCTATCGCATTGCGCCCCGTCCCCCAACGGGGGACTGGTGGCGCAAGAGGGGGGCATCGCACTACCAAAATAGGTTTTCTATAGATCCATTTCTCTATTTCACCGCGAGCATCCGCTCGATTGCCCCGCGGGCGCGGTCCGCGATCTCTTTTGGTACCGTGATACGCGGGGCGAGGGTTGCAAGCGAGTCCCGGACTTTGGTCAGATCGGTCTTTTTCATGTTGTGGCAGATTGCGGCACTCACCAGGGGGTAGCAGTGCTTCTGCGGGCACTCCTTTCCGAGCCGGTGGAGGATGCCGACCTCGGTCCCGATGATGAAATCGTATGCTTTCGAGGAGCAGACCTCTTTGATGATGCCCGACGTGCTCGCGACATGGTCAGCCATGTCAATAATTTCCGGCCGGCACTCGGGGTGGACGAGCAGGACGGCGTCCGGGTAAGCCTCCCGCGCCTGTCTCACCTGGTCGGGTGTGATCCGGTCGTGGACATAACAGAACCCTTCCCATGGGAGGATCTTCTTGTTCGTGAACCGCTGGGCATAGCGCCCGAGGTTCTTGTCCGGCACGAAGATGATCTCGTCCTGCTCTACCGCGTTCACGACCTTCACCGCATTGGACGAGGTACAGCAGAAATCACTCTCGGCCTTGATCTCCGCGGAAGAATTGACGTAACAGACCACCGCTGCGGCCGGGTGCTCCTTCTTCACGCGCCGCAGCTCGTCCACCCCGACCATCTCCGCCATCGGACAGTTCGCGTCCCCCGCGGGCAAGAGCACGGTCTTTTCCGGTGACAGGATTGCGGCGGTCTCGGCCATGAAGTCCACACCGCAGAAGACGATGACGTCGCCCTCCATCGTGGCAGCAGCCCGCGAGAGTTCGAGCGAGTCGCCGGTGAGGTCGGCGATGTCCTGGATCTCGTCCGGCTGGTAGTTGTGGACGAGGAGGATGGCGTTACGCTCCGCTTTTAGTTCGCGGATCTCCTTGATGAGTGCCTGTTGGTCTGCTGCTGTGACCATAGTTGTGTATCCGGTTCAGCGGGGAGGGGTATTAAAATGTGGGGTGGGGGTAGTACAATCCCTGCGTGTTTTTCCTGCTGTTCTAAGCACTGCGATTATCACAATCTGTAGTGTAATATCCGTGAGCCCTCTGTGTGCAGGTTGCCGTGGGTTTTGGGGTGCACGTCTGCGTTGGGGATGTTGTGGGTGTGGCAGTCCCACATGAGGGGAACACCAGTTCGACGGCATTCCCTGCCACCTTCGTATCCGAATAAACTGCCGTGATGCTGAAGTAATACTTCTGGCCGGGCTGCAGGTAGCCGCCGAAGTCCCCGCCATTGTAGTGATCGGTTGACCGTATCTCCGCGGAGTTATGGTTCCGGTCGGTGATCCAGAACAGGTAGCCGTCATCAGGATACTTCGGGGCCGGGTTGTTCTTCGAGATTACGACCTTGTAGCCCTGCAACCGGGAATCGGTTATCACATCCCAGTCCATCCGGACTTTGCAGTGGTCAACAGAAGCATTGACCACCGGTACCGGGTGGGGCGGCACGGGAGTCGGTGCCGGTGTCGGGGCTTTGACCGTGATATAATTCGTCCGGGTTTTGGTTGTCGAACCGCCCGTGCCGGATACCGTGAGGTTCACCGTGTATTTGCCGGGGGAAGTGAACGTATGGACCGGGTTCTGGTCTGCTGCATTCGTGCCATCGCCAAACTCCCAGAACCAGCCGGTGGGCGAGCCGTCGGAGGTGTCCGTGAATGAGACGGTAAGCGGGGAATACCCGGAGGTCGGGGCGCCTTTGAAATTCGCTGCTGGTGCCAGGACTGCCTTGGCAGTGATGTAGTTTGACCTGGTCTTCGTGCTGTTCCCTCCGGCATTGGATGCAATCAGGGTCACGTTGTATTTCCCGACTGTTGAATAGACATGCACAGGGTTCTGTTCGTCCGAGCTGGTGCCGTCACCGAAGTCCCATAACCAGCTTGTCGGGGACTTTGTCGAGGTATCCGTGAAGGTCACGGTCACCGGGGAGTAGCCGTATGTCGGGTCGGCCCTGAAATTCGCAACGGGAGCGGGAACGGGTTTGACCGTAATGTACTGTGTTCTCGTTTTTATGCTGCTTCCGGCAGCATTGGATGCGGTCAGGGTGACCGTGTATTTTCCGGGAGTATCGTACGTATGGACGGGATTCCGGTCCGTTGAGGAAACGCCGTCACCGAAGTCCCAGGACCAGCCTGCCGGTGAATTGGATGACTTGTCCGAGAAGGTAACCGCGAGCGGCGGATATCCCGAGGTCGGTGTACCGGCAAAGCTAGCAACCGGCGGTTTCACCTGGCCGGTTACCATGACGTAATCAGCCCGGGTGGTCGTGTTGCTGCCACCGGCATTGGATGCGGTCAGGGCTACCGTATATTTTCCTGCCGATGTGTACGTGTGGACCGGGTTCCGGTCAGTCGAATTTGTACCGTCGCCGAAGTCCCACGACCAGCCTGCGGGTTCACCCGCTGATGAGTCCGTAAAGGTGACCGCGAGCGGGGCTTTGCCGCAGAGCGGTGTGCCGGTGAAGTTTGCGACCGGTGGTGCGAGCGATGAGACCGTGATATAGTCTGGTTTTGTCATCGTATTGCTGCCGCCGGCATTAGTTTCCGTGAGCGAGATCGTGTAGGTGCCGGCAGCAGTGAACTCGTGAACCGGGTTCTGCTCCGGGGATGTTGTTCCGTCGCCGAAGTCCCATCTCCAGCTCACCGGTGAATTTGCCGAAGTATCGGTAAATGCTACTGTAAGTGGGGACGCTCCTCCCGTGATGTTGGCAGTGAAGTCCGCAACCGGTGGGAGACCCGGTGAGGAGACGACGATATATCCTGTCTTTGTTGTGGTATTGCTGCCAAAGGGGTTCGTTGCTGTTAACGAGACTGAATAGGTCCCGGCCGATGAATAGGTATGGACCGGATCCTGTTCGTTGGATGAACCGCCGTCACCAAAGTCCCACGACCGGCCCGTAGGAATTCCGGTGGAAGTGTCGTTGAATACGACATCGAGCGGCACTTCTCCGGAGCGCGGTGTTGCTGTGAAATCCGCAGCAGGCAGAGCCGGCTCCGGGGGAACGATGGTCATGGCGGGCAATTCCATCAAAACGGTGATGTAGTCTTCCCGGATCTTCATGTCGCTGCCGTCATCGTTCATTACCTGCAGGGAGACGGTGTATTGCCCGGGCACGGCATAGACATGGACCGGGTTCTGTTCGACAGAGGTCTCGCCGTCACCAAAGTCCCAGTTCCAGTTCACCGGTGCATTAATCGAACTGTCGGTAAATACCACGGCCAGCGGGGATTTGCCTTGCGTCGTGTTGGCGGTGAAATCCGCTGCCGGGGCATTCGAGGGAATCACGGTTATGTAATCGGTTTTTTCCGTGGTATTGGACCCTAAGGTATTCGTTGCGATCAGTGAGACGGTATATGTCCCGGCAGATGTATAGGTGTGGACCGGGTTCTGCTCATACGAGCTGCCGCCATCGCCAAAGGTCCATGACCAGCCGGACGGGTACCCTTCCGAGGTATCGGTGAATGCGACTGCAAGCGGAGATTTCCCGTACGTTATGTTGGCGGAGAAGTCCGTGACCGGTAATCCGGTTGCATTCCCGACGGTAATGTATATGTCCTTCGTGTGCACGTACACTTCTTCGATCGGACTGTAAAACATCAGGGTTACATTATACGATCCTTCGGTCTGGTATTCATGGAAGACGGTCCTGGGGATCGGTTGTTCCCAGGTATAGGTATACGTCCCGTCACCGAAATCCCAGCCAATGCCCCATGCCTTGTCGGAGTCCTCCGTGAGATCCGTGAAGCTGACATTCAGGGGAATCTGTCCGGTGAGCGGACGGGCAGTAAATTCCGGGTGAATCTCCTTAATTACCCGCAACCCCCGCGCCCACCCATCCGGTGTTGATGTCCGTCCATAGATATCCGTCACGGTCAGCTCGTAGGCATAATCCCCGTAGAGTTCTCCGGGAACCACATCATAGATGTGTACCGGGTTCTGCTCGGTCGAGTTCGTGCCATCGCCAAAGTCCCAGTACCATTTGGCAATATCGCCGGTCGAGGTGTCCGTGAATGCAACAGCCAGGGGAGCTATGGTATAATCGTACGAGTAATTGGTCGTGAAATCGGCAACGGGTTTTGGGCCGGGATAGATCCAGATATAATTTTCAACAGAACGTTTGTCGCTGCCGTTTGCGTTCCAAGAGGTCAGGTTGACGGTATAGTTCCCACCCGTATTGTACACATGCGCAGGGTTCCGGAGCGTCGATGTCGTCCCGTCCCCGAACTCCCAGTACCATTTGTTTGGCGAGGTGTCGGAGTTGTCGTAAAACCGTATCGTGTCACCTGTCGATGCCGTTGTGGGGGTTGCGTTGAAGTCTGCGTTGAGCGGCTTGGTGAAGGTGACGGTGATGTTCCGCGATTCCGTATCGCTCCCGATATCGTTCCAGGCTTTCAGCGTGACGGTGAAGGTGCCCGCTGTGCGGTACATGTGCGACGGGTTCTGTTCGGTTGAGTTCGTGCCGTCCCCGAAGTCCCAGTGCCATTTTACCGGTGTGGTCTCGGAGGTGTCGGTGAACTGTACGGTCTCGAAGGTGGTGATGCCGGTCGATGAGGGGGTGAAGTTTGCGAAGTGCCGGGCGTAGACGTAATACTGGATTGGTTCACCGGTTTCGGTTGTTGCCTTGAACAACCATGCCGGTTCGAGGTATTCCTGCGACTCGTTGCGTCCTTTTTCATAATAGCCCAGCCGAATCTTGGTGATATTGACGTTATACGGATAACTCTTGGGGTTCAGGACTTCACCGTGCCGGAGTTTCTCAATAGCAGCCGAAACCGGGATGATAGAAACATTACCTGCGGGTGTTACGGTTCGCCAGACTTTGTTGAGATAGAGAAGCTCGCCGTTATCACCGAGTAGGATGTTGATATATGCACCCTTGCCAATAACTGGGACATCATTGATCTTTCTGCCATACTGGACATTGATACTGACCGGATACCGGGCTACTTCTTCATTGGTTGTGCCGTTCATCTCAATCAGGTATTCAGTTTCCGCGAGCGTAAGAACTGCATCGGGTGGGAACCCCCCGTAATTGTTCAGGATGCTGGCAGCAACCTGAGGGGCATCCGTTGCAGATGTTACATTTTCCCGGATTTTTTCCAAATCATTAACAGAAAAATAGGCAGTATCGTCAGGACCTGATACTATCCGGTACGCTGATGAAAAAGCAGGGGAATCAGGGATGGTTGTGGTAATATTCACCTCTCCTATCAGGGAGGAATACATTGAATCTCCAGAAATCCCCCAGACGGCTGGAATAAACGATCCGGTGATGACAACCAGTACTACGAGTATGAATGAAACATGTCTCATGGTATCCGCCTCGTAATCAGGACTGGTTCCCGGCTAATGCCGAAGAATTCTCATTCACACTGCCTGGTGTCAGTTGATGGAGAGACAGGGATCCTGGATCCGGTGCCGTATGGATATCTGATAGACCAGAAAGCGCAGTGCCGGAGGAACCTGCATCATCCCGTGCATAAACCTTGTAATTGATCACGTCCCCAGATGACGTGGTTCCCGAGAATACCCAGACTGGATCGAGATACTCCTGCTGCACACCCGCCCCCTTTTCCCAGTAAGCGATGTAGATCCGGTCAACGTTGATGTCGCAGAAGCATTTCTTTGGATTGAGGATTTCGCCGCGACACAATTTATCGATAGCCTGGGATACCGGAATTATTTTTTCCGTGCCGGCAGGTTCAACACTCCGCCAGACTTTGTTGAGATAGAGAAGCTCGCCATCGTTGCCAAGAATTACCTTGATAAAACTGCCTTCACCGGTTACCGGAATTCCATTGATTTTACGACCATATTGGACATCGGTTGATATCGGGTATTTTGCAACGGTTTGGCCGGTATCAACATTTCGTTGTTCTAGATAACCGGTTTCAGCAAAAACCAATACAGCATCTTCAGGCAATCCCCCATAATTCTCCAGTGCCTTGGGCATAACTTTTGGAACATCTTCAACAGAGGTTACGTTCGCCCGCTCCTGTTCGAGATTAGCTACGGAGAAATATTCCGTCGCATTCAGTCCCGGAACAACTCTATATTTTGTGACATTCTGTGGAGTGTCCGGAAGTGGGGCCCAGATATTCACATTTCCATGGGGTGTCTGAAAAGATTGGAGAGGGACAAGATTTGTCTTCAGGGCACCGGAAATGATCAGTAACCCGGCCCCGACAATAACAATCACCGCAATCGTGATAATTCGTCGATCATTCACCATTCAACACCACTCCTGCACAACCATTGTCTGATAAATGGATTAGTATCTTTCAGTCCTGCATCTGGTGCCATTTCTCCGATTCCCGGAAATTGATCTTTATAATATTGGTCTTTTGTTCGGGTGATAACCTTGGCGGTGACTTTATCATCATACCATGTATCCAATGTTGCTTGCTTATATGCGGAGACAATCGTCATTTTCCTGGTCTTGTCAAGGGCATAACTAAGGAATACTTTTGAGAATGAACTATTCACTCCAGTGGGTGTTGAATAGCCAAGGATACCATGCGATGTTGTTAATGCTTTTGCCCACTTTTCATCTTTCAAAATATTACATGATTGAATTGCAACCCATTTGGATTTTCCACCCCATTTCTCCTCGACATGATTTTCATTCACCTGATTATTTCCTGTCACATAATCGATTGGAAAAAAGCCTTTGAGTTGAATTAACGATACGATATTACCTTCTCCATCCGGGATTGCTGATCCATGTCCCGAATGGTAGTGGAACGCCGACTCCGTCAGCATATGTCCGTTATAGGAAGGATCGGTTGCAAAGTCCTTCTCCGTTACTTCTTCATCCTTATGATAAAAATTCATTTTATATCCTGCCTCCACCAGTCCCGATGCGATATTATTACATTCGTCAAATGTTCCTGAAATTGAGCAGATCCCTTCGTTATTGCAGAGATGATCGTAATTCTCAATACAGGTTATCGAGAACGAGTTATTGGTGGGTGAAATGAGCGGCTGCTGCGATAATAGCTCTAATTGCCCATCTTTCGTAAACTGAATGGATTTCGTCTGGCTGGGGTAATAGTAATCGGCTATAGATTTGATGGTAAATTTTTTTCCGTTTTCCAATCTTGTTTGGCCTTCTGTCCCAGAGCCGGTAAACACAACCCTGCCATTAATATTTGCAGTACGAGCCAGTTCTGTATCTATTCCTTCCTCTTTTAAGAATACCGTAACACCGGGAACCCAACTATTTGAGCTGGAATCCTTCACATCCACAACCAGCCTCGGCTTGAGCTTCGCCAGCCAGGCATCCTCGTACCCATGGTTTGTGCCGATATTCCCGCTCGCCGTTGATTTTGTCAGGGCTGCCAGAATGAACCCGTCATCGGCAGTCGGCTGGATGGCAGTGCACTGCTCATTTCCGCTTCCACCGAGTGCATCCTGCCAGAGCAGTTTTCCTTGACTATCCAGCTTGGCTGCCCATATGTCGAATCCCCCGTTATTCTGGCCAACGTCGCCACTATTATCTGACTGCGTCCGGCCAACAAGGATAAAACTCCCGTCAGTAGTCTGCCGGATAGCGGTTCCGTCATCATAGCCTGTTCCCCCAAGAAGGTTTTCCCAGATAATATTTCCATTATTATCTGTTTTAACAACCCAGATATCACCAGATCCATGAGTGTAACCCTTTATATCATCACTTGCTGATGACAGGGACTGCGCGATGAGGATGTAGCCATCTGAAGTTGGCTGAATAACATTATCAAACGCTGTAGCCTCTCCCTGTATTCCACCAAGGAATTTCAACCAGACAACATTACCTGAGTCATCAAGTTTGACCATCACGATATCAGTATACCCGTGATTTGCAGCGAATCCGATGAACCGGGATTCCGAATACCCCGCCACGATATATCCCCCGTCCGATGCCGGGATGGCACTGCTCGCGAAATCGTACTTGTCGCCGCCAATCACTTTCTGCCAGATGATATTGCCCGTCTGACCCAGCTTCGCAACGTACATGTCAGTACTGCCGCTGTAGGAACCCGCACCCGGGATGTCATTGGATGTGGTATACCCGGCAACGATATACCCGTCCCGTTCCGGGGTCTCACGGATACTTATCAGCTCTTCATTCTGGCTGCCGCCCAGCATGACCTGCCATTTAATCGAACGATCGGGATTCAGCTTCACGACCCACCCGTCCTTGTTGCCATGGCCGAGACCTGCAAATGAACCGTCTGTCGAATCACTCGACCCGGCAAAGATATACCCGCCATCGGCAGTCTGCCGGATGCTCATCGCTCCATCGTACCCGTTGCCCCCGATCAATTTGTGCCAGATGATATGCCCGTCAGCCTGATCGATCTTGACAATGTATGCTTCGAGCTGGTTGACATAGCCAGGAACCGGCTTGCCGGTATTTTCATCAATTATATCCCATGATCCGGATGCTCCGGCCGCGACAAAATTTCCGTCAGTTGCCGGCTGGAGATCAAAGAAACCGTCGCCCCACGAGCCGCCGATTGTATTCTGCCAGTCGAGACCGGATGTATCGGGTTCGTACACTGCCGCACTTCCGAATGCAGCGGACTGCATCATTGTGGGGGAAGCCGCCAGGGTCTTTAGTCCCGGGGTGCTCCCGCTCTCAGATGGGACGGAGAATGCATCCATGCCATAAAACGCCGGGACGGTCACCGGGCTGTCTGTCGGTTCCGAATCATTACCGGTATCCGCAGCACAGGCTGGAGGGATACCTGCCATAAAAAACATGATTGCAACAAAAGCAATCAGGACTATTTGTTGTCTGTTCATGGGTATGCCACCGGATTTTTTGCCAGCATCCGCTCTGTGGCAAGAGCAAAAACTTCATGTTAAAAGAAGTTGATTTTCTCATGCCTTCGGGCAGGTTCCGGCTCTCCGTTTGTCAACTCTGGCGAGCCGGTCCTTCTGGTTTTGCAATATTATACGTGGCCGTTTATATGTATTTCTTTTTCAAATTCACTATTTATTCATAATCTTACAATTGTTTTTGCATTATCCTGCATTTCATATCGGTATTCCTGTCCCGGCAAGATCCCATCCATGCGTGCTTATGGCAGTACGAACCTTCAAACCCTTCCTTTATCCCCTCCCCCTCCCCAGTACCCGGTACCGCATGAAGATCATCCTGCCGGACAAGTCCGTCCGCATGCTTGAATCCGGCCCGGCACTGGTCGAGTCCCTCCTCCGGGACCTCGGTTTCGACCCTGTTGAAGTCATGGTTGTACGGAACGGTACGCTTGTTACCGAGGATGCCATCGCCGCGAACGACGACGAGATCCGGATCATCCGGATCGCCCATGGGGGCTGAACCATGGGGACGGTTCCTTCGGCTACACCCCGCTGTTCACTCTGCAATGAACCGGCGGTCTTCCATGACCGGGTACGCGGCCGGCACCTCTGCCGGGACCACTTCACCAGCGATATCGAGGCCCGGGTCCTTGACACGATCCGTTCCCGGAACCTGATCGTCCCGGGCGACCATGTTGCCATCGCGCTGAGTGGCGGCAAGGACAGCACGGCGCTGCTGATGATCCTTGCCCGGCTCCTCCCCTCCCTTGGCGATGTCCCGCTCTCGGCCGTAACCATCGATGAGGGCATCCACGGTTACCGTGAGGATACCGTGCGGTCGGCTGACGATCTGGTGAAACGCTTTGGGCTCCCCCACACCACGGTCTCCTTCCCGGATCTCTTCGGCGACACCCTTGACGCGTTCCTGGAAGGGCGGGAGACCGAGGCCTGCAGTGTCTGCGGCATCCTCCGCCGGAAAGCGCTCAATGTTGCAGCAGAGCGGGCAGGGGCAACGAAACTCGCAACGGGACACAACCTCGATGACGAGGCGCAGTCGGTCTTCATGAACGTGCTCCGGGGCGACCTCCCGCGGCTCCTGCGGGACCCGGGCAGCGACTCGCAGGGGATGTTCATCCCCCGGATCAAACCCCTGATGTTCGTATCCGAGAAGGAGATCGCGGTCTATCTCATGCTGCACGGGGCGTGGGCGGACCTTCCCGAGTGCCCATACGCGGTGCATGCGCTCCGCGGCGAGGTGCGGCGGATGCTCGCCACACTCGAATCAAAGCACCCGGGCACGATGCTGCACCTCATGGAGAGCCGGGAGAAGATCGCGATGTGGTGCGCCGGCACCCCCCAGGAGGAACCGGTGCGGGAGTGCCGGCAGTGCGGCGACCCGTGCAGCGGGGAGGTCTGCCAGCTCTGCCAGCTGAAGAAGCGGCTGGGGATGATTCATCGTTCCTAGGTAAACTCATCGTTCCTAGAAATAGGCGAAAAATTAATCAGCGAAAAAAATGTGTTCCTCTAAAAATCTCTTTTGCAAAGATGGGGGCTGATGCCCCCATACCCCCTATAAGAGCACTGCCCCCACTGGTTCGAAGAACCTGATGGTTCTTCTCATCCTCGGGGTTCTGCTGAACCACTCGGATCCCGAAGGGAGAATGCCGTGACCCGGGGTCAGGGCAGTCTGGAGGAAAACCTGAAAGGTTTTTCGACTCGCCCCGCGGGGGCATCAATGACCGGAAAATCAGAACCGACTTTTTAAAAAATTTTCATGTTGTTAACGTCCTCCCCCGCCCGAACAACTGCCTGTCTGTGGTGGCAGTTGGTGGGGAGTGTTGGATCTCATCAGAGATGAAACACGAGAAGAATCTGAAAGGTTCTTCGAGGGGATTGGGGGGCACTCGTTCAGATCGATTGAGATCAAAACCGATCCTGATATTTCCTAAAAATTCATTGCGGTCCGGTGGTGAATCCCCCAATCCGCTCCGGGTGCGTATAGATAACCATCTTCGTGCTCCGGGCAAAACCGACAACGGTCAGGTTCGTCTTGCCGGCAGTCTCCACCGCGAGTGTCGTCGTCGCGCCCCGCGAAACGATAATCGGGATTTCGGCGATCAGGCACTTCCTGACCATCTCGGACGAGATGCGCCCTGAGACAAGCACCCAGGTCCGCTTCAGGTCGATGGAGTTCCGGAGTGCAAACCCGATGACGCGGTCGAGGGCATTATGCCGCCCGATATCCTCGGAGACTGCCAGCTTCTTCTCGCCATCGACCAGCGCAACGATATGGATGCCGCCCGTGGTGACATGGAGCTCGGAGTTCAGGACGCTTTTAAGTGCAGCGCGGATGTTGTCGGCGGAAATTGCGTAATCCGACGCGATCTTCGGGAGTTTCTCTGTATCGATATAGGATGTACTCCCGCCGCAGCCGGAGAGGATCGTCTTCTTGGGCCCGAGAACTTTGAAGAGGTTCTTCGTTATCACGCTCATCCGGTTCTTGTCAATCCTGATCGATTCAATCTCGTCCGGTGATTTGATGATCTGCTCGGTATAGAGGTAGCCGGTCACAAAGTCCTCGAGCTGCACCGGGCTCATCATCGCGGTCATCGCGTGCCGGCCGTTGATGAAGAGGGCGAGGGGGACCTCCTCGATGACCTCGTGGAGGTCGCGTTTCGCGTGATCGCCATCGACTTTTGTACAGGGAAGTTTTCTGAACATGATGTCTCCTTACCTCACCACGCGGTCATCAGAGTATCTCGTCCATGCTCCCGCTCCGGTATCCTTCAAGGTCGAGCGTGATGTAGGTGAAACCGAGTGACCGGAATTTTTTTGCGATCTGCTCGTGCTGCTCCAGTACTGTTCCCCAATCCTCCTTATGCACTTCGATGCGGGCTGTCGTGCCGTGGAGGCGGACACGGAGCTGGCCGATGCCCCGGCAAGCCAGAAATGCTTCAGCCTTTTCAATCATAAGGAGTTTTTGTGCGGTTATTGTATCCCCGTAGGGGATCCGCGATGCAAGACATGCGGCAGAGGGCTTCTGCCAGACCGGAAGACTGAGGTCACGGGCGATCCTCCGGATATCCTTTTTGGCAATTCCCGCTTCAATGAACGGGTGGACGATGCCAGCCTCTGTTGATGCAGTGAGGCCCGGGCGGTGCTCCTCCAGGTCAGAGATATTGGCGCCATCGGCAACCCGGGCAAGACCGTGCGAAGAAGCATGATCCAGAAGTACCTCTGCCAGGATCTTTTTGCAGGTATAACACCTGTCCGTTCTGTTCGCGATAAATTCCGGCTGCACAAGAACGGGCGCTTTGACGATATCGAGCATGATGCCGCAATCCCCTGCGGTCTTTTTTGCATCGCTCACCGCGGCCCGAGGGACCAGCGGGCTGTCGAGAAATACCGCCCGGCTATTGGTCCCCAGAACGTCCCCTGCAATCACGGCAAGGAGCGTACTGTCGACCCCGCCGGAATACGAGACGAGAAGGGAGTCATATCCCCTGATGATGTCCCAAAGGACCCGTTCACCTGGTTTTCTGGTCATGGCAGGAGTTGCAGCCGGCAGGAGCCGGGATGGTTGTTATAGTCCGCACCGGGTCCCGGGCGAACCGGCGCAGCCGTTCTCCTCTTCCCGGAGCTGGCGGCAGATGTCGCAGGTCCTCCCGACCAGGTCGACGTCCCGATGGGCCCGGAGATCTTCTGCCAGGACCCGGATGGATTGTTTTACCGCTCCTTCAAACTCGATCCGGTACCCGCGTTTACCGGAGAGATACTGGGAGACTGCTGATGGCGCCATCTCGAGCATGCGGGATGCCTCTGCCTGGGAGATGCCTCCCCGCACAAGTTCGACAGCAACCGCTGCGCGGATTGCCGGGAGGACATTCCATACAATGTTCTGGCACGGGGCTTCCATGGTATCACGATTCATTGCGGCATTCACGAACAGGTGCATACCCGCCCGGAATCACAATCGTGATTTGCCCTGTCCCGCCAAATACCTTGCGGGATACCCGGTCCCTCAATGAGGTGTCTGCCGGAACGGAGCAGCGGGAAGGCATCGGCTACCGGCATCGTACCGGTTCCGGTCAGGCCGGACAGGAGACCGTGGAACTATACGGAAATGCGGCCATACGATGATCGCACATATATCCCTGCCAATACAACCACAACATACGAAAACCCCGGGCTGTCCCCGGGGCAGCCGGACAGCGTGCGGCAGACGGGTGGACAATGCTCTCGGAACGTGAACGGGAACGGTACAAGCGGCAGATCCTCCTCTTTGGCGAGGATGGGCAGGAACGGCTGAAGAGGTCGCACATCTTCATTGCCGGTGCCGGCGGGCTCGGGTCCCCGGTCTCAATCTACCTCGCGGTGGCCGGTGTCGGCGAGATCACGATCGTTGACATGGACTCGGTGGACCAGTCGAACCTCAACCGGCAGATCCTCCACACCGACCGCGATGTGGGGAAGAAGAAGACGGTCTCCGCCATCGAAAAACTGCAGGAGCTGAACTCCGATATCACTGTCAACGCCATTGACACGACCATCACCGCGGATAATGTCCACGAACTCGTGGGCCGGGCGGACGGAATCGTGGACGCGATGGACAATTATCCCATCCGCTATCTCCTCAACCGGGTAGCACTTGAGCAGAAGATCCCGTTCTTCCACGGGGGAATCCGCGGGTTTTACGGGCAGGCGACCACGATCATCCCGGGCAGGACGCCCTGCCTTGAGTGTATCTTCCCGAAGGCACCGCCAAAAGAGGTATTCCCGGTCGTAGGCGCCACGACGGGCGTTATCGGGACCGTGCAGGCAACCGAGGTCATCAAGTACCTCACAAAGCAGGGAGAGCCGCTTGCCGGCCGGCTCTTCATCTGGGACGGACTTGTATCAAAGGCAGAGGAGATCGCGGTCGAGAAGAACCCGGCCTGCCCTGCATGCGGGGCCGGCAGCCCGGGGGAGAAGAACGCGGTTATGAAGAGAGAGGCGAACAAGAGCGCGGCGGAGAAGAAAAGGGTGGAGAAGAGAGCGGGGAAGAAGCGATGAGAGTAAAAGTACGGTTTTTTGCACGGTTCCGCGAACTGCTCGGGACAGATATCATTACCGAGCCTGCGGTCGGTACAACGTTTGCATCACTCGTGTCGGACATTGCGAAGAAGAAGAAGGAAGGATACGATGCGATCTTCGATGACAACGGGACGTTTCGCGAGTTTGTGATCCTGATGCGGAACGGAAAACGCGTGGAGACTTCCGATGCCGGGTCGGTCGCGGTCGCCGATGGCGATGAGATCGCGGTCTTCCCGCCCGTTGCAGGGGGATAAGTATGGTCATCAGGGTCCAGAAGGAAGATGTTGATATCGGGCCCCTGATCGAGGCTGCGAAGTCGCCCGGGTCCGGCTGCCTGGTGGTCTTCGACGGCATCGTTCGGGACGATGATATCACCGAGATGGAACTGGAAGCCTACGAGCAGGTTGCCATCGACGAGATGGAGAAGATCGCAAAGGAGGCGACGGAGAAGTACCGGCTCCTGCATGTTGATATCATCCACCGGATCGGCCGGCTCCGCATTGGCGAGAACATCGTTGTCATCGTGGTGAGCGCCAGCCACCGTCACGCAGCGTATGACGGCTCGCGTTACATCATTGACGAACTCAAGAAGAGCGTCCCAATCTGGAAGAAGGAGCTCACGAAGGACGGCGGGCGGTGGGTCTCGGGCGAGCACGGGCACGGGACGGGGAAGCCGGGGAGCT
The DNA here is from genome assembly GCA_964448885.1 of uncultured Methanoregula sp. Classification (GTDB taxonomy): domain Archaea; phylum Halobacteriota; class Methanomicrobia; order Methanomicrobiales; family Methanospirillaceae; genus Methanoregula. Next base: position 22,545 of record CAYVAQ010000026.1, read on the forward strand.
GAATCCGGTGGGGACCGGGCGTGCCTTTTTGGGATGACAAGGCGTTTATATCCGCTCCTTCCTGATTACCAGTATGGACCCGCTCGTTGTCACGCTCGATTTTCTCGAATTCCCGCCGTCCCATACCGGTGACGGGGGGAACCGCTCCCCGCGTCTTGTCCTGAAAGGGCTCGCGTGCGCCTCGGTTGCGGTAATGGTCTTCAACCCGTTCGAGAAGTCCTGCTGCTCGTTCACGCCCTGGCTCATCTGGAACCTCCCCCCGGTTCCCGTGATCCCGGATGGCATCCCGCCCGGGGGCACCGTGACCACGCCGATCATGGCGGTGCAGGGCATGACGGACACCGGCAGCATCGGGTACACCGGGCCCTGCCCTCCGCCCGGGCAGATGATCCGGTACCAGTTCCGGGTGTACGGGCTCGATACAATGCTCGACCTTCCTCCCGGCTCCGGCAAACACGAGCTGGTCGCAGCGATGAAGGGCCACGTGGTCCAGTACGGGGAGACGGCTGCAGTGTGCACGCGGTAAAATCTGCTCTCCGTCGGAGCGTGACGGCAATAGCGGCCTCCGGTTCATTTCTGCCATGGGGGGTATGGGAAAAGGCGTGTTCTGCCAGCCAATTAGTGCTATTTACGACACAAATTCTCCGGCGTGATAATGTCCGTTTTTGGGGTACTTAGTGCCTCTTTTTCGGGACTTAGTGCCTCATTTTGGGGTATTTACGGCCCGACCCCTCCCCGTGGGCGGGGTTCTGCGACGTGCGACAGGATGCGATTCCCGGGACAGGAATGTATCTGCTGCAGGGGATTACGCCATGATCGTTCCGCGTGGAGAGGGTAGATGAACCCGTGATATGGCTGCATGAGAGATCCGGAAAATGAGATCGTTATCGCGATAAAAAAACTGCACCAGCTCTTCCGTGCCCGATCTTCCGTGCCTGAAGAACACCCGCCTTCAGTGTCGTGGAAAACCGATTGAAAAAAAATTTGTCCTGTTACACAACGTTGTTGTGGAACAGCGGCGCCGCCAGCGCGATGTACTGCGGCGTCCCGTACACGATGGCCACATCATGGGGTTCAAGCCGCGTCTCCCCGCTGAGACCGGTGATGGTCCGGTCCCCGCGATGGAGTGCAAGGATCGTTATGTTGTGGCGCTTGCGCAGGTTGAACTCGCCCAGCGTCTTGCCGGCAAGCGGGGAGCCGGGCTCGATCGTGAACGCGTTGATCGTGATGTCCGGGATGTTCCGGATCAGGTCCGGCAGGCCGCCGACCGGCTCGCTCCTGCTCCGCAGCATCTGGTAGCCGCCCGCCCGGACCTCCGCGATGAACGCCTCGATCTGGTCGCGGGGGATGAAGTACTTGTGGAGCACGCCCGTGAAGATCTCGACCGAGGTCTCGAACTCCTCGGCAATGACCTCGTCCGCCCCGGCAAGGTAGAGCGCCTCCATCTCGTTCACGTACCGCGTGCGGACCATGATCGTGATCCCCTCGTTGAGCCGGCGGACCTGGGCGGTGATCTTCCGGGTCGCGACCGGGTCGTTGATGGCAATGACCGCGATGCGGGCGGTACGGATACCGGCATGGCCGAGGACGCCTTCGCTCGTGGCATCCCCGAATATGACCGGTTCACCCTCAAGCCGGGCCTCGGTGACCAGGTCCGGGTTCAGCTCGATGATGGTGCGCGGGATCTGGCTGTGCCGTGCAGCCCGGGCAAGGTTCCTGCCCGTGACGCCGTACCCGATGATGACGAGGTGGTCTTTTCGCTCGGGATGGGGTTTGCCGTCATCGATCCCGCAGGTGCCCTGGGCAATGACGGCAAGGGCAGGCACCCGGCAGAGGCGGGAGGTGAACGGGTGGCCAAGGGAGAGGACGAACGGCGTCGCTGCCATGGTCACGAGTGCGATGGCAAGGAACATCTGGTAGATGTTGACCGGCAGGATTCCTGCCGCAACGCCGCTCTGGGCGATGATGAACGAGAACTCCCCGACCTGTGCCAGAGCGAGACCCGTGAGGGCTGCGGTGCGGAGGGGATACCCGAGCGCGAGCGGCGCTGCCGTAGCAAGAACGGCTTTTGCGCCGAGCACGAGCAGGATGAAGAAGAGGACAAGCCAGAGGTTGCCGGCAACATAATGGATATTGAGCAGCATTCCCACCGAGATGAAGAAGAAACTGGTGAAGATGTCGCGGAAGGGCAGCACGATGCTGACCGCCTGGTGGCTGTACTCCGATCCGGAGATGATGATCCCGGCGAGGAGTGCGCCGATTGCAAGCGAGATGCCCGTGATCGAGACAAGCCAGGCAACGCCGAAGCAGATGAGGATGACAAAGAGGAGGAACATCTCCTGGTTCTTGGTGCGGGCAATCTCGTAGAGCAGGCGGGGGATGATCCATTTCGCGCTCACGATCAGGGTAATGACGATCGCGATGTCCTGGAAGATGAGCCAGACCAGGTCTTTACCGGAGAGGAGGGGTTCGATGGCGAAGAGGGACGTGCTGGCAAGGAACGGGATGGCCATGATCATCGGGATGGCCGCAAGGTCCTGGAAGATGAGGATGCCAAGAGCGATGCTCCCGTGCGGGGAGTCGATCTCCCCCCGTTCGTGGAGGATCTTGAGCACGATCGCCGTGCTGGAGAGCGAGAACAAAAAGCCCATCAGGATCGCAAGCCCGAGGGTGTACCCGAAGAGGAGGGCAAGGCCGCAGAAGAACGCAAACGAGAGCCCGACCTGGAGGATCCCGCCGACAATCGCGATGAGACGGATCTTCCAGAGATCCTTGAAGGAGAACTCGAGCCCGATGGTGAAGAGCAGGAGGATGATGCCGACCTCTGCAAGGGCTTCCACCTGCGCCTCGCTCCGGATGAGCGAAAACCCGTATGGCCCGACAATGATGCCGGTGAGGATGAATGCCACGAGCGGCGGGACTTTGAGCCGGTTGAATACCAGGCCGACGATGAGTGCTATTGAGAAGACGATGAGGATATCGGTGAAGAGCGTAAAGACCATCGGCAGACTTCCCGTGGATTAGGTATTGCGGAATCGTATAAAAATGGTTGCTGGAATGATGGGTCTTCAATATTCTGACAGCGGTGGAAACCGGGCATACCGCCTTTCTGTCCGGAAAGGCCGGGCAGCCCGCTCCCGCACGCCTCCCTGACAAAAAAGGATTATGCGGGTGTTTCCGCACTGTCGTACACCCGGGTCATGTACCGGGCCTGGAACACCGTCAGGAGCGGGGAGAGGATGAGCAGGATGAGGAGAAACGCTCCCAAAAGACCGAACACCAGCAGGATCGCCGTATTGATCGCATACATCGCCACCCCCATAATAACGATGAATCCCACAACAAGGATGATAACCGGGATTGCAATGACGAGGGTGATGATGATGAGTGCGACCAGGTACGCCAGCCAGCCGATCTTTCCGATTGTCTCAACGATCGCGCTGAAATTGAACGCCTCGGCAAATCGTCCCGAGCGCGCAAACCGGATGGATGCAACGGGGACGAAGAACCCGACAATGATCTCAACCAGGTACAACAGCGCCGTGAGGGCCATGTCGGGTTCCCAGGTGTCCAGGAGTGCCGCATCGGTTGTCCCCGTGAATACGCCAAGGAGCATGCCCCCGTAAATGTAAGCCCAGATGATGATGACCGGTATCGCGTAGATGAGGCCGACGACAAGCAGTCTGAGCCCGTCGATGAAGAGCGTGCCCCACCGGTCAACTTCGGGTGCAGGATTCTCTCCCCGGTAGATCCGCATCACGTAGCCATTCAGCGGGATGCCCAGGCAGATGAGGGCAAGGATGAGCGCTGCCCACCGGTTCACGTTTGCAATGATGCCCTGCCGGGTGTAGGCCAGGGCGTCGTCAAGGTATGATCCGTAATCCATAGTACATCAGTATCTCACCGGATTCCTGCACGTTTTTGTGCAGAAAAGCCGGCTGCAATGTTTTCATTTTCACGAGAAAAACATATCCATGGAATCGCCACTTTGGCGCTCCCGGCCCGCGTGTCCGCACCCCGGTGCGCGGGTTTTATGTTCTATCCATCCCATGGTCTATTCAGTGGAGCTGTACATGAGGCTCCTGGTGGTCAGATTATGGCAGCAGATTTGAAGATCCCAATCAACTATGCAGAAGCGGCAGAGACTCTCAAGACCGCCCTGAAACTCTCCGGCTCACCGGTGGCATTCCGGTTTGCAACCAAAAAAGAGGAGATCCCTGAAGGGATGCCGAAGTTTGACAAAACCGTCCGGCACTGCACGATGGTCGATGCGGCACGGAGGGAGGGCAGGATCTTTTACGCCACTTCCGAGAACCATGAGTGCAACGGTGGTGCGTGGGCGCTCGGCCTGCGGGAGCTGACCGAGACGTTAAAGACCGGCGAGTTCTACTTCAGGCTCGGGAAGTTCGACAGCTCCGCGTCCTGCAAGCGGACCATCGACCGGGTCCCGCACCTCACGCCGGGGTCCACCCATGCCACGCTCTATGCCCCGCTCGAGAAGACCCCGTTCGACCCGCAGGTCGTCCTCATCATTGCAAACCCGTGGGCAATGCTCAAGCTCTCGCAGGCCACCCTGTTTTTGACCGGGGGCCGCATCAGCGCGGAGTTTGCCGGCATCCAGTCGGTCTGCGCCGACACCTGCGCCCAGTCCTACCTCAACGGGCATGCCAACTTCTCGCTGGGCTGCGACGGGTCCCGGAAGTTCTCCGGCATTGCCGACGGCGAGATGGTCATGGGCTTCCCCGCCGAGACTCTCCCTTCGCTCATCGAGTCCTTGAAGATCGTAACCGCGGCACCGGGGTCAAAACCCGGCGCGAAATAAATTTCTCTCCCAGTTTTTTCGGCAACGGTGAGTTATCACCTACTCCGTGAGTAAGCCGGATTGTGCGAGGCAGTCACATACTGTATTCTGACCATTACGTGGGTGACGAGCCGGCCGTTTCTGATCCAGGCGCATCGTTCCTTGAGATGTCCCGGGCCTCCACCGTACATATGGCAATACAGGCATCCGGGGCAATACCATTTTTTTACAAAAAAGCGTTCTGTTGATATTATTGAAAAATACTCACGCTCTCGGGAGCTCCGCTGGCGCTCGAAGAACTCTGATGAGTTCATCTCGTCCTCTCGGTCCTGATGGCCCATTCGGACTCTGCCCCCGCATGCTTGCTGCAACCCCCGCCTTGCGATGACGTCGGATTACCTATAACCGACCTCGTCCCATCGCACTGCGCCCCGGGTCGAAGAACGCGATAGCGTTCAGGAGAAGATAGCGATCTTCTCCTGCGGAAGGACTACCGTCCTCTCCGCATTCTCCTGCAGAGTGTCTGACGACCCTCTGCATCCCCCACGGGGGAGAAATTGGCGCAAGAGGGGGGACATCACTTCGCCACCATAGGTTTTCCGATGAAAAACGGTTTTCCGGAAGAATTGATCATGGGGGTTGAGACCCCCATACCCCCTTGGGGATTCCTGCCGCCGCCCCGATGGCGCCCCGCGGCGGCCTTCATTCGGTTTTTTATGAAATCCCCCAACAGCGCACATCCATCCAGTGGATTCCGCATTGAAACCCCTTGAAGCGTTATCGCGTCCGCGGCCCGACCTTTGCGCGACGTTTGGGGCCTTGCCGCCCCCATAAGGAGCGCAAGGATGCGGGCGAGGACTGATGTGTTCAGATTATTCATCCGATTTTCATGCTTCGTGTGTGAACGCCCGTTCATGTACGTTTCAACAGAGTAAAAAAGGGGGATACCTGCTGTCCCTAATTCATAGGAGTTTTGATCCGGCAGTCGGCCCCGGCTTGCACTCGAAGACCTCGGTGATCTTCACCGAGACCAGCGACCGGGCGGGGAGCTCGGGCCGCTTCTTATTGATGTCGGCTTTCATCTCCTCGTACTCCGGCCCGCTGTTCTTGATCGCGGCCACACCCTTAATCTGGTAACAGCCCTTGATCTCCGGCCCCCAGAGGTAGATCGCGACCTTCGGGTTGGTCCGGAGGTTGGTCATGCTCTTGTTCATGAAGTTGTCCGTGATCCAGATGGTCTCGTC
>CAYVAQ010000027.1:0-27287 GCA_964448885.1 uncultured Methanoregula sp.
GACAAGTGCCCCTACGAGTACGGGCCGTCCGGGAATTACGGCTGCCCGGAGCAGACTGCTGCTCCAACAGCCGCACCCGACTCCGATAAGGACGGGCTTTTGGATGATCAGGACAAGTGCCCCTCTGAATACGGGCCGTCCTGGAATTACGGCTGTCCGGAAATAACAACCGCTCCGACAAAGGCTGCATTCACGCCGACCCCCGTACTGACATCACAGCCCCTTGCCGGCTCTCTCGTGACCAGGACGCTCATCACTCCGGCCACCGGCGGCCAGACTACGGTGGCCAATCCGCCGGGGATGATTATCAGCATCAGGCCGATCATCGACCCGCTCGGCCTTGGGAACAGCACCATTCGGGTTGACGCAAAGGATCCTTCCGGTATACAACGGATCAACATTTATGTTGATGACACCCTCCGCAGGAGCTGCGCCGGAACATCGGTCTGTTATGTTGTCACGCCGGACCTTCTGGAGCGGAACCGGGTCGGCGCGCTCGTCACCACCAGGAACGGGGGGACAGGTGTCATCGGGTTCGTCTCGGACAGCATACGCCTCGATCCGCGGTGGGCCCGGGACAGCGATGGTGACGGGGCCCGGGATCTCAACGACAACTGTGAAAACACCCGGAATCCGGGCCAGGAAGACTCCGATCAGGACGGGGTGGGGGATGCCTGTGACCAGTGCAACGTGATGCAGATCTGCCTCGGAAGCCCCGGCATCAGCGAGACGATCTCCTGCGGCAAGAGCGGGGAGGTTGCCCGCGTCCTTGGCGATGAATGGTATTACAGCCGGATCTATACATCGGTTGGTTCGGACGGCTGCGGGTGCCGGGACCCCGACGGGCTGGACTACTTCCAAGCCGGAAGTGTATCCTCGGAGCGGGTGACCAGCAGCACGGGCATATCCCTGGCCGGTATCCGGCGCGAGAAAGGCTGCACGGTGACCTCCGGCTGTGTCGTAACGGGTTCTGACCGGTGCCAGGACGCACAGACACTGCTCGAAGCCACCTGCGGACCGGGCGGCGAAACCACCCGGACGGTCCGGTGCCCGCAGGGCTGTTCCAATGGGGCGTGCACATGCGATGACAGCGACCGCGGCAATGACTATTACACGCAGGGTTCGATAGGACGAAACCAGGACACCTGCGAGAACGCGACCACGCTCCGGGAATATACCTGTTCCCTGAACGCGACCAGCCAGGGCATCGATGAACGGCTGGTGCAGTGCCCGGGAGGATGCTCAGAGGGCGCATGCCGGTGCGATGATTCCGATGGCGGTTTCCATCCGGAAGTGGCAGGACTGGTCGGGCTCCATGAAGTGAACAAGCACGACTACTGCCTGCCGGACGGCATTACCCTCATGGAATACTGGTCGGAGCGGACCGGGAACACCTGCAATGTTTTGAACGCCACCGTTGCGTGCGAGGGGTCCTGCAAAAACAATGCCTGCATTGCCCCAAGCTGTACCGACTCTCTTCAGAACCAGGGCGAAACCGATGTGGACTGCGGGGGGCCATGCGCTGCCTGCGGGATGGTGAAGGTGCGCGGGATCCTGATGTACGAGGAGATGGAGGCAGGGCCCGGGGGATCACGATACAAACCGATCCGCGGCGTGACCGTGGGCCTGGTAGATCAGGGGATTACCACCAACTCCGAGCACGACGAATTCCCGCAGGGGACAAGGACCACGACCACGGACAGTGAGGGGTATTTCGAGTTCATCGTTCCGAGAAACGCATATGTTGCACCAAACGGATACGGCCTCAAGTTCAAGCCAACCAACAGCGCTGCACGGATCGAACGGGACTTTGACGGCTGTGATGAATTCGTCTTCTTCCTCACGGATACCGGCGTTAAAGTGAACACCACGGGGGATGCTGACTTCGGGAGGGTGATCGTTCCCACCAGCTACGGCGGGCCATCCCGTAATCCGGGTATTATCTATGCGCCCGGCTACTGGTATGAATGGCGCCTCTCGCTGCTCTGCGGAAGGAACGCAGAATCGCTCCCAACCGGTTCCGCCTACTTCAACCTTGCCGAGGACATCGCGGTTGCCCGGACCTGGGCTGACGGGCACCGGGCTGAAGGGAGTACCGACACCATCACCCGGGCTGACGTGCAGTACCCGGACAGCGTGGGCACCCCACGGTATAATCCGGTCTATGGCGAGATCGACCTGAACAAGAAACACGGGGACTACGACCCCGGGCTTATTGACGAGACGGTCCTGCACGAGTACGGCCACCAGCTGGAGGACGATATCGCGATGACTGACTGGACGGGCGGGGCCCATACCCTGTGTACCCGCGATGATGCGGAATTTGCACTCAGCGAAGGATTCGCGGAATGGTTCAGCGCAATGATTGCCAACCGGTTCCGCACCGATCCCGACCACTGGATGTCTCAGGAAGCGGAAGATTATGATCTGATTGAGACACCTTCGTGTACTGCACCTCCGACAGTAGTCTGTGTGGACTGGGCACCGGCCGGAGAGGCACAGGCTGACAGTCTCCTGTACGATGCGGCCGGGGAGCCGATCCGGGGACCGGACGGTGAGCCCCTGCACGGGACCGACCAGGCAGTCTGCCGGGAATTCTATACTATCCCAACACCTGCCCCAAACAACATGCAGAACGTTGAGCTGGGTGTTGTCGCGCTCATGTGGGACCTGATCGATGTGCCCGGTCCTGAATATCCTCCGGCCCTGGCCACCGAGACATGGGACACGATTGGCGGCGAGGAGTACGAGGACGCGGTCTTCAAGGTATTCGACCGGGAGTTCGACAACTTCTTTGATGCCCCGGACATCTGCCAGTTTGTCTATGGTTCCTCCGGATGGAAGGCCCGGTTTGCGGGGCAGCGCGAGGCTACAGCAATCGATGAGATCATGCAAAGGAACCTGATCGAGAATGCGTGCTGAGGTGTGAGAGATGGATAAAAAATACCTGGTTATCGGCGCGGTTGTCGGACTCCTGGTCCTTGGTGCAGCCGCAGCGTATTATGTCATGGTCTATGCCCCGAACAATGCAAGCACCGCTCACGTCGAGGAACTCCACATGAAAATGTCGGCATCGAGCCTGGGTGAGCTCGAGATGATCGTCAGGGGCAGTGCGGCACCCTATACCCGCGAGCGGGCAGTGATTGTGTACTCGGATATTGCCCAGCGCAGTGACAATACCGACCGCGCCCTGGCATTTCTCAAGGAAGTTGCACAGGCCGAGAAGGATGGGGATGTCCGCACGGCAGCATACACGAACTATTACTGGCTGAAGGATACCGCAGGGATACCCCCGGACATGCAGGTTGAGACACGGGTCATCGGAGATATACGGCCCGGCAACAACATCACCGTTCTCCTGACCGTAAAAAGCCTGCGCGGGAGCACCCTCTCCACGGTCGGCCTGCAGGCACGGAACCTGCAGGAGACCGAATCACCTGCAGCCGATCCGGGGATCGCCACCATGACGGTGGTTGACGCAAATAAAGGCAAAGGGGCGCTCACCAATGTCGTGCTCACACCCTCGAACCGGATCCGCAGGCCCCTGCCGGCCAACGTGAGCGTGGAGTTCCCGTATACCGTCACGATAAAAGCGCCGGGAAAGGTCGTGCTCGAGGCGGTTGTCGAGGCCCGGTATGACCGGGTCGACTACGACCGGGTGAAAAAGGACATCTTCCTGGATGTCGGCACGGGCAGCGGGAGTTACGTTATCGTGTAGCCCGGGTTATAAAAACCCATTTTTACCTGACCGGGCAGGAGGGAATAAAAAGGTACTATCAGGGATCACGGCACGAACCGCAGCCCGGGGTAGACAGCGCCCCGCATCTCGTCGTGGGCGATCACGACACCAAGCCGGTTCATGACATTCTCGCGGAACGTTTGTTCAAGGACAACCCGCGGGAACATCCGGGTCTGGCGCTGGTACACCCGGACCCATTCGCTCCAGAGCAGCATACACTGGACGTCCCGCAGCCCGTCCTTTCTGACATGGGTTGTCAGGAACTCGTCCAGCAGAACAAGCTCGTACAGTTCATCGGAAGCAGGAGCAGCCCCCCGTATTCCTGCCCGGTCCTCGAACGGGGTGATAGCAGCAGTACTCTTGGCAATCTGTCGGAATTTTTTGGGTTCGGCTGTTCTGCCTGCATTACCAGTTCCGGTACTCTGCACACTCGTCATAATAATCAGCAACCCAGTATGTGAATCAGGTATAATATATAAGTTTCTTATCCCCGTAGCACCACTTTCCGGGGTTTTCTGAAAAAGATGCACCATATTTAAATACGGGATGATTGGAGGACTCTACAGAGCCGGATTGATTTTATATTACCCGCATGAATATGGGATCTTTTGTGGGCCGGCCGGAACTGAAGATATCCTTAAACCCCTCCCGTTCGAATCATGTTGCGGTAACCATCATGGAGAAGATCACCCTCGGCCCGATGCCGTACATGAGTGTCATGCCCACCCTGCTCGTGGGCGCAAACGTCAAAGGGAAAGCCAATTACATGACCGCCGCGTGGGCGACTGTTGCCTGCATGGCACCACCGATGGTCTGCGTTGCGATCAACAAGAGCCGCCACACGCTTAAAGGCATTGAAGAGAACAAGACCTTCAGCCTCAACGTGCCCGCGGCTAAGGACATCGTTGCAACGGACTATTGCGGGATCGTATCGGGGGAGAAAGAGGATAAGTCCCAAGTCTTTTCAACGTTCTACGGAAGACTCCAGACCGCCCCGCTCGCGCGGGAGTGCCCCGTGAACATCGAGTGCAGGCTTTTCAGGGCCGTGGACTGCGGGAGCCACCTCCTTGTCATCGGGGATGTAGCCGAGGTCCATGCCGATGCATCGTGCGTTACGGCAGGAAAACCGGACACCCTGAAGACCGACCCCGTTGTCTATGCGCAGTCCACATACTGGCAGGTCGGGATGCAGCTCGCCAGCGCATTCTCGGCTGGAAAAGATTATCAGAAACCGTGAGGCGCCGGGTTCTTTCTCAATCCCCCAATTTTCTTCTTTTTTTCCGGGAAAATCCTTCATTACGAACAGGGATTGACGCCCCCGTCATCTGAAAAAAATACAGGAACAGAAACCGGCTCACGGGTTCCTGTGGAGAACGCGTGCCAGTATCACCAGGAACGCGAGCGTCGCACCAATTGCGACCGGTCCCGGGCCCGGGGAGTACGTTGCTTTCGTGGCGGGGATTGCCGGTGTAACCGGGGTTGGTTCCGGCGTGATGACGATAACCTCCTCCGGTGTTGCCTCAGGGGTCATCTCCGGGGTCGCAGTCGGTACCGGGGTCGGGATGGTGATGTGCGTTTCCTTCCTGATCAGGGTCCCGGAGACCGGTTTTGCACCCGGTGCCACTTCCTGCAGCCGGACGATCGCAATATCCCCGCTCTGGTTCAGGGCAGGGGTCGTGCCGGTCAGCTGGACGGATATGTCAAACCGCTTGCGGACATAGCTCAGGGTCCAGCCATCGAGTTTTGCCGTCTGGGACTGGCGCACAGGAATTGACTCGACGATGGGGTCCTGGCCCTCGAGCGTCTCGGTCTTGCTGACCGTCCAGTGCGGGCTGGCAAGGTCCGTATACATCGTGAGCGAATTGTCGCTCTCGAATGTCGAGCCGGTCATCCAGGAGTCAAAATGGATACTGTACACGGCAGTGACGGGGGAACCCGGGGGATAGTCCGCACCGGCAGGGGTGACGGAAAAATTCTGGAGTGTCCAGCCGGAGACGGCAGGGACCAGCAGGATGAGCAGGAGAACGGCGGCACGGAGACGGAGTGGAACTGCGCAGGAACCCATACCAGTTCTTCGCCGCAGCGACGAATAAAGGTACCCGTCCCACAGCCTGAGGCCCCTGATGCGCTCACTCCGGGGCCGGGCAGGGGACCACAATGCTTTGCCGTCGCCGGTAGCGGAAATACCCCCGGATATTCCCTCAGAATCGCCGGATTAAATCAAAGAGGTTATAAAGGGAATATTTTCAAATATATACGTTGGATACCAGAAATCCCGAATAATGGAGAACTCTTCATAATACACCCCTCTTTTATGTGAAAACGGTTTTTTTATGTATTCCCTGTTGTACGTTGATGACGAGGAAGTCCTGCTTGACCTCAACAAGATCTTTCTTGAGAAGACCGGCGATTTCTCTGTCGAAACGGCACGTTCAGGATCCGAAGCCCTCGAGAAGATGGACCGGGTATCCTTCGATGCCATCATCTCCGATTATGACATGCCGCACATGGACGGCATTGCACTCTTAAAGGAGGTCCGCTCCCGCCACGGAACGGTGCCGTTCCTGCTCTTTACCGGCAAGGGCAGGGAGGAAGTCGTCATCCAGGCGGTCGATAACGGCGTCGATTTCTATATCCAGAAAGGGCGGGACATGCAGGGAATGATCGCCGAGCTCCGGTACAAGACCAAACGGGCGATCGAGCAGCGGAAGATGCAGCACGAACTGGAACTGTCCCGCCGGCAGATGAACGACATCATCAACTTCCTGCCGGATGCAACCTTTGTCCGGGACACGTCGGGCAGGGTCATCTCCTGGAACCATGCCATGGAGAAGATGACCGGGATCCCCCGTGAATCGATGCTGGGGAGGGGCGATCTCGAATACACCATGCCGTTCTACCACGAAAAACGCCCCCTCCTCGCCGATTATGTCTTCATGACCGACCGCCTGGATGATACCTGCTACCGGTTCATTGAGAAGAGCGGGGACAAGATGACCTCCGAAGTCTTCATCCCCCACTTCAACAACGGGGCCGGTGCCAATCTCTGGTGCACGGCAGGCCCCCTGTACGATTCTGACGGGCAGGTTGCCGGTGCCATCGAATCGTTCCGCGACATTTCTGACTTCTGCTCTGTCAAGCGCGACCTCAGTATCTCCCGGGAGATGAACCGGGGCTTTGCGGAGATGATCCCGGTCGCAGTCTACGAGATGGACCTGACGCGGACCATCACCTTTGCCAACAGCATCTGTTACGAATGGTTCGGCATATTGCCGGAGGAACGGGATGACACCATCTCCATCATGGACTTCATCGAGCCCTGTGACCGCGGGCGGGCAGCCGCCGATCTCCGGGACGTGGTCAAGGGAAAGAAGAGTACCGGGCAGGAGTATCTCCTGAAAAGAAAGGACGGCAGCACCTTCCCGGCCCTCATTTATGGCGCCCTGATGACGGATCCTGATACCGGCCGCCCTTCCGGCGTCAGGGGCATCATCGTCGATATCACTGAACGCAAACGCGAGGCTCTTGAGCTCTCTATCAACAAGGAGCGCCTCATGCTCGCACTCAGGGCGGGCCGCATCGGCGTCTGGGACATCGAGATGCGCACCATGGAGATCCTCGATATCCATGAGTGGGCATGTGCCGCTCTCGGGTACCAGAAAGAGGACCTCCCGTCAATCACGATCAATATCGCAAAATCCCTTGTCCACCCGCTGGACCTGCCCCGTATCCTGCTCGCATTTTTCAGTCACCTCTCCGGAAAAGCACTCTTCTTCGAATCCGAATTCCGGCTCAAATCAAAGGACGGAGACTGGAGGCAGGTCGCTGTCCGGGGCAAGATAGTCGAGCGGGACATCCGCGGCGAGCCGGTGAGGATAACCGGGGTCATCAGCGAAGTAACCCGGCGGGATTGATGGCGATGCAGGTCTCAGGACCGGCCCGGAAATCCCTTCCCAGGCAGGACCAGAAACGAAAAGAACATCATCCTTATCGGCTTACCCTGAACATGTGACAAGTCCCGCAGAAACCCCGGTACCCGCCCCGGCTATCCTTGGACGGATCGTATCAGCCCAGCGGGCCGAGATAACCGAGTACCATATTTATTCTGCGATTGCATCTGCGCTGCCGGAAGGGCACAACCGGCAGACACTCCTGAAAATTGCCGGGGAGGAACTCTCCCATTACCAGGTCTGGAAGCGGTATACCCGGATGGATACCGGACCCGACCGGGCACGGATCCTCTGGTATACGGGCATGGCCCGCATCCTTGGTATCACATTCACCCTCAAACTGATGGAGAACATCGAGAAGCGTGCCCAGAGAGCGGATCCCGCCATCGTGGCGGGGTTTCCTGAATATGCCGGGATCATCGCGGACGAGGAGGAGCACGAGCAGGCACTGATCGCCCTCATCGATGAAGAGCGGCTGAAGTACGTGGGATCGGTTGTCCTCGGGCTCAACGATGCACTCGTGGAGTTCACCGGGACGCTTGCCGGTCTCACGTTTGCCATCCAGAACACGCAGCTCATCGCCGTCACCGGCCTGATCATGGGAGTGGCTGCATCCCTCTCCATGGGTGCATCCGAGTACCTCTCCCGCAGGTCCGAGGACGGGGAGCAGAGCCCGGGAAAGGCTGCTGTCTATACCGGCCTGACGTACGTGGCCACCGTCATCCTCCTCATCCTGCCCTTCATGCTCATCGGCAACCCGTTCTCCGCCCTGCTCTGCACCCTCTCGTGCGCTGTCCTGATCATCCTCTTCTTCACGTTCTACATCTCCGTTGCAAAGGACCTCCCGTTCTACCGGCGTTTCGGCGAGATGCTGGTCATCAGCCTTGGCATCGCAGCAGTCTCCTTTGTCATCGGCATGGCAATCCGGGTATTCCTCAGCACCGGTGCGTGAGCAGGGGTTCACAACCCCCGCATCTTCCGAACGGTTTAATTAGACCGGGAGTGAATGGAGAGTATCTGTATCATGAACACCCCCGACCTGTCGCCGTTCGAGAGAGCGCAGAACCTTGCAAAGAGCGGCAGGGTCCGGGAATCGCTCACGGCGTATGATGAGGCGCTCGCTTGCAGCCCGGATAATGATCTCATCCTCAACAGCAAAGCGGTTGCCCTGATCACGCTCGGGAGATACGAGGATGCTCTCAGCACGTGCAGGCGGGCTTCCTCCCTCAATCCATCTTCAGCCGACATCTGGACCAACATGGGAGTGGCACTGGAGAAACTCAACCGGCTTCCCGAGGCAGCCGACGCCCTGGAACGGGCGATACGGATCCACCCGTACGACGCCTACTCGCGTGCGCTGCTGGGGATCGTGTACCAGAAACTGAACCTGGAAGACCGGGCCGAAGCCCAGAACCGGGAGCTCCGGGAACTGGTCTTTCCCAATGAATACGCCGGGTTCTTCTTCGGCACTGCCGCGTTCCTTCTCGGCATGCTGCTGGGCGGCATCCGGGGTGTCCAGGGAAAACCGATGGAGATCACCGTATCGTCCCAGTTCGTCATCCTCCTCTTCTTCTGTATCATCTGTGTCGTGTACTGGAAATCCCTGCACAAACTCCACCAGATCAACCGGAACGTCATCGTTGTACCGTACCCCCAGACCATCGAGGGCGACCGGTCGGCACGGGGAATGTATGTCGTCCTTGTCATCATGATCGTCGTCTTCGTGGTTGGCGTATTCCTGGGAAGCGACGTCTGGAACTGGATCGGATGAACGTTCCGGGCCCACGTACGGGGGCCGGAACTGCAAGTCCCTGACCTGCACCCGGATCCAGGTCCGGACAGGAGAAATTATATCAGTTCATGACATAATGGGAGAACGAGTAGTAAGGACGAAAGGTTGTGGTTGAGCCGTGGCATATTCTATCCTGATTGTAGAAGACGAGATGATCATCGCGATGGAGATTGCAGCCATCATCAGGAAGATGGGACATGCCGTTGTCGGCACGGCGATGAAGGGTGAGGATGCCATCAGCCTGGCGGAACTCCGGCACCCGGATCTCGTGCTGATGGATATCTTCCTAAAAGGCATGATGGACGGGATCACCGCCGCAGAGATCATCTACCATACCCACAATATCCCGGTCATCTACCTGACCGCAAATTCCGACGTGAACACGCTTGAGCGGGCGATGAAGACCAAGCCGTTCGGCTACCTGACCAAACCGGTGAATGCACAGGAACTCCATACCGCGATCGAACACGCGATAAAAAAGTTCCAGAGCATGCAGTAACCTCCCATGGGCAGCAGGACAAGGCGCTGGTAAGAAACTGCCCGCAGGTGATGAGAAGGAGATCCTGATCTGCCGTGATACCCTCTTTTGCCATCCGGAGTCTCAGGACGAAGATCCTCCTCATCTTCCTCATCCTGTCGATCGTGTCCCTCGCGGTCACGGGTTTTGTTGCGTTCCAGACCATCGGCAGCATCGGCGAATCGGCAAGGATGAGCAGCACTGCCCTTGGCAAAGATGCGGTCCGGGACAGCTCTGCCGCCCTCACGAATGCCACGGAAGGGTACATGCTCCGGATGGCAACCGACCAGGCGAACCTGATCGATGAGATCTTCTGGGAGACCGGCATGGAAATCAACATCCTTGCTTCCCAGGCGCTCTCTATCCAGAACAATCCCGCATATGTCCCCCGGATACCCTCGTTTCCTCCAGGGAATCCCCCTGCTGATCCGCGATCGGGGACACTCGTCCTCATTGCCCCGCAGGCATCCGTCTCCGCGTCAGATGAGGAATACCGGTCCCTGGCAGGGATGGACGACCTTATCGCCTCTGTTTACCATTCCGACGGGGATTTAGTCGCGGTATACGTCGTCACCAGCTCGGGGATTCTCCGGGCGTACCCGTGGCAGCAGATCGCCGGAACTATCTATGATCCGCGGACACGCCCCTGGTATACTGCGGCACTCGCATCTCAGGAAACGGTATGGACTGCCCCGTATGTCGATGCTGCCGGCCACGGGCTTATCGTTACATGTGCCCGGCAGGTACCGACAAAATTCGGGACCTGGGTGGTTGCCTCGGATGTTACGATTGACCAGCTCAATGCGTACACTTCGATGAGCATGGCCGGGAACGGGTATGCAGTCATCATCGACAGCAACGGGACGGTCATCAGCCGGCCGGGCCTCTCGGCAGAGAGCAAGCGCTGGGACCAGGCGTATGTGCCGGAGAACATCCTGCATGCCCAGAGCAGTGAGCTCTCCTCTGCCGGCCGGAACATGACCGCGGGAAAGACCGGTATCGAGCGGATCACCCTGAACGGTAACCGGACCCTTGTTGCGTATGCCCCGATCCAGTCCCTGAACTGGAGTTACGCGATCTTCATGCCGGAGAGCGAAGTGGTCCGGCCAATCCTGGTCACCGAGGGCAGGATCATTGAAGCAACCCTGGAGACCAGCGAAGAGATCCGGGCACACACGGACAGGGTCACATCCCTCTTCCTGCTGCTCTTTATCCTGCTCCTCATCATCATCATAGTCCTCTCGTGGCTGCTTGCCCGGGTCATCACCAGGCCGGTTGAAGCGCTCAAGGACGGGGCCGCTGCGATCGGGGGCGGGGACCTGAAGTACCGCGTGGACATTCATTCGGGCGATGAATTCGAGGACCTTGGCCGCTCGTTCAACCGGATGGCTGCGGACCTGAAATCGAGCATTGAGAACCTGAAGACCACAACCGCCGAGAAGGAACGGTATGCAAAGGAGATGGAGATCGCCCGGGAGATCCAAGAGAGCTTCCTCCCCGAGACCGTCCCCCATATCCCCGGGTACGGGATAGCAGCCGTGAACACGCCCGCGATGGAGATCGGCGGCGACCTGTACGATTTCATCCCGGCCGGTACCGGGCGCCAGGGGTTCGTGATCGCCGACGTCTCCGGCAAGGGCGCCAGTGCTGCGCTCTACATGGCACTCTCCCACACCCTGCTGCATGCCAGCGGCGAGGCAGACCCCGATCCCTCCGGCGCCGTGAAAAAAGCCAACCGGTTGCTCTTCGACGACGGACGGTCGAGCATGTTCATCACGGTCTTCTACGGCATACTCGATGCCGGCAGCAGGACCTTCACGTACGTCAATGCCGGGCACAACCCGCCGCTGCTGGTAAAGGCTGACGGTACGGCCGTGTGGCTTGACCATGCAAAAGGGATCGCCCTTGGCGTCATAGACGATGTTGCGATCCCACCGGCAACCATCGGCCTCTCCGCGGGCGACACCCTCGTCCTGTACACGGACGGGGTAACCGAGGCATTTAATGAGAAAGACGAGTATTTTGGCGAGGACCGGCTGATGGAGACGGTCCTGAGGGCCCGGTCACTCGGAGCAGGGGATATCCTTGACGCGGTTGTGGCGGATATCCGCACCTTTGCCGGAACGGCACCCCAGTCGGACGATATCACGCTCGTGGTGATCCGGGTCGGATAGCCGGCCCGTGCCCGGCAGATTGCAGACCGGTGGACAGGTCATCAGGGAGAACCTGGTCCCTGCCTGCAGGAACGGTCGGAGGCACTCCGCTGGACGGGTCAGGGGGCGTGAATTCGCCGCCATGTGCTCCCGCTGATGCAGCCTGACGGTCGAGAACCGATACCAGGCAGGCCGCATCGTTCATGCCTTCACCCGCCAGCGGCCCGTCAAGGATACTGCCGATGACGCCGCGGAGGACATGACAATAACCGGAGAGGTCCCCGGCGCCATAACTGGCATGGCTGACCGCCGCAGCATAGGCATCGATATACCGATGGAGATCCGAACGCAGCAGGTCCCGCCAGGACTCGCCAAGCTCGGTTTCCAGCGCCCGCAGGTCAGCCAGCGCTGCATCGTATCCGGCGCAGATGATCCCGCGTTCGGGATGATCGCGGGGGATATTCGCGAGAAGATCCGGAATGCCGGCATTTTCGTAATACGGGGCAGCTGCATACAAGGTGTCATCAAATGGTGAGAGGGCATCCGGGTGCCTGCGGGTCTGGTCAACAGCGGCCCGGAACCGTGCGATACGGTGCCGGATGTAGTCAGCGGAGCTCGGGTCCATGGCATTCACTTAACGGGAGGTTATGTTGGACGTTCAGCGGTACGTGGGCCGGGTCAGAACGGTGATGTGGTATCGTATGTTGCCGGTAAAAAAATAAAAAAATTGCCACGACACGCTGCACGGGGCCCGTGATCGTACGCACGAGCAGGCTGCGGGCTTTTTTTACGAACAACGCTTATGTACCTGTTGCTTAACCATGTCCCACATGCCTGCCGGTGATGACTCCGGAGTATCGATGGCAGCAAAGGAGAAGACCGTCTTAACGAGCCTGATCGTTGATTTCGTTCTCTGGCTCCCTGACATCACTGCTGCCATCCTCTCCGGGTCGATTGTACTCTTTGCCGATGCCGTGAAATGCGCCAACGAGATCCTCGCAACGTTCTTTGCATATCTTACGATCCGCAAGATGGCACGGGGTGGCAAGGGGACGTACGACTACGGCATGGGGAAGTTCGAGACCGTTACATCCATCATCACCGGCGGCGTCATGCTCGTCTCCCTCGCGCTGGTCTTCTCGGTTGCGATTTACCGCATCATACTTCCCGAGGAACTCGTGCACGAAGGGGTACTGCTGGGTGTATTCCTGATGATAATCGGCGTCACCATGAACTCGTACCTCTGGGTGAAGAACTACCGCATCTGCTTAAGAGAGCCCTCGCCCATCATGGACTCCCAGTGGCGCCTCTTCCGGACCAAGGCGTTTTCGGACTTCTCGGTCCTGGTCGCGCTCATCGCGGGCCTGGTCTTCTCGGACTACCACTGGGCGATCTACATCGACCCGTGCGCCTCCTTCATCATCGCCGGTTTCCTCCTCTTCTCGGGATACCGGGTCATCGTCTCGTCGCTGCCTGACCTCCTGGACAAGACGCTTGACGAGGAACTCCAGATGGTGATCGTCCAGCACCTTGCAGTTTACTTTAATGATTATTACGAACTTCACGGCGTCAGGTCCCGGCGCTCGGGAGCAAATATCTATATCGAGATCTTCTTAGAGTTCGACCGCGAGAAGCCGATGGGCGAGGTCCAGCTGGCGATTAACCGGATCAAGGCATCGCTGGAGAAAGAGATTCCCAAAAGTTCGGTCAGCATCGTCCCGACCGACAAGCCCATGCCGGGAGACGGGACGATGAAAGGTTCGCAGGGTTGAGTAACGCCGCTATTCCGGCTGCTGCTGGGAGGCGCAGTGGAAGGTCCCGTACCCTTCCACCAGCGCACGGGCATTGATCCCGACAACCTTCCGGTCCGGGAAGAGCCCCTCGAGGATCCGCAGGGCTTCCTCATCGTGGGGATCGCCAAAGACCGGGACGATGACCACCGTGTTGCCGATATAGAAATTCGTGTAGCTGGCCGGGTACCGTTCGCCATCGGCCTCCACGGGCGCTGGCATCGGGAGCTTGATCACGGTGAGCGGCCTGCCGTCCTGGTCTGAAGACTGCCGGAGGATCTCGTAGTTGTCGTGGAGTGCCGGGTGGTTGGCATCGGCCACATCCGGTTCATAGGCACAGACAACCGTTGACGGCCCGACGAAACGGGCGATATCGTCGATATGCCCGTCCGTGTCATCCCCGATGATGCCATCGTTGAGCCAGATGACCTTCTCGATGCCCAGGTAATCGCGCAAGCACTCCTCGATTTGGTCAGCAGTGAGGTGGGAGTTGCGGTTGGGGTTGAGGAGGCAGGCACGGGTTGTCAGCACCGTACCTCTGCCATTCACATCGATCGAACCTCCTTCGAGCACGATACCCGGCTCGAAAACCGGCAGGTTCATCCAGCGGTTGATGATCTTCGGGATCCTGCTGTCGCGGAGCTGGTCCTCGTACTTGTTCCCCCACGCGTTGAACTCCCAGCGGACCATGGCGGTTTCGCCAAGGGCACGGTTGATCACGAAACTCGGACCGTAGTCGCGGATCCAGACATCGGAATATTCGTTGGTATGCAGAACGATCCGGTCAAGGTCTGCACCCATCTCGCGCAGGCGGGAACGTACCCGCCGGTGCGTGACCGCCGATGGGACAAAGACTTCCACACGCTCGGAGGCATGGAGCTGCAGGATCAACTCGAAATACGCCTCTTCAACCGCCGGTATATCAGGGAAGGTGACCGGGTTGTGCGGCCACGAGAGCCAGACCGCCTCGTGCGGCTCCCATTCCGCCGGCATCAGGAAACCGCGGTTCCGGGGGGTATCCCCCGGCCGGAGATCGGGAAACGCGCCGCCTTTGCCGGTGAAGACCTTCCCGATACGCCCGTACGTGTCCGGGCGCCGGTTGCGGAAGAAGCCCCAGGAGTCCTGCACGGCACGGTTCATGGCAAGGTCCGCTTCTACGATGAGCGTCGCCTCGTCCTCCCCGGCCCTCGCGAGGACGTTGCCGAATGCGTCACAGACAAACGAACCCCCGAAGAAGAGGGTCATGCCTTCCCTGCCGGTGCGGTTGACCGCGGCGACATGGACGCAGTTTGCAATGGCATGGCTCCGTTGGATCAGTTCCCATGCCTCCCGCCAGTCCCCCTCGGCAGGCGTAGTCCCGTCCGGGTGACCGATGGCAGTCGGGTACAGGATGAGATCCGCCCCCTCCAGGGCAACGCACCGGGCAGCCTCCGGGAACCACTGGTCAAAGCAGATCATAACCGCAATCCTGCCGAACCGGGTCTCGTGCACCTGATACGCATCACCCGGGTAAAAGTACCCTTTTTCAAAAAAGCCCGGGTCCTGGGGGATGTGCACCTTGCGGTACGGGGGGAGCAGGTTCCCGTCAGTATCGATGACCACGGCAGTATTCGAGAATTTCCCGTCCGTCCGCTGCTCGAAGATCGGGACGACGATGACGACACCGTGCTCCCGGGCAATGTCGGCAAACGCGGCCGTTGACTCGCCCGGGATCGTCTCGGCGATCCCGGCAACATCCGCGCCGGGATGCCGGGGGAAATAGGGAGTACGGTACAGCTCGGGAAGACAGATGATCTCCGCGCCGGCCCGTGCAGCGGCAATCACGGCATCGCGGGCTTTGGTGAGCATCGCTGCCCGGTCACCCGAAACAGACATCTGGACAAGGCCGATAGTTACCTTCCTGGACTCCATACTCCTCGTGGTATACGGGTTCTTTCTCTTGAGATATATAGGGAACCGCTCCGGCGTGCCGGGTCCCGATATGCCAGGGGCGGCACGGTTCCGGATACCAGAATCCTGCACGAACCGGCAATTCCCGTCAGTTCCCGCCAGATGCCGGCTGGAGCAGCAGCGGGTCCCGCTGCCTGGTTCGCCAAAACCCGGGATCGCACCCCAATATGGTGCACCAATGCTGGCCACGGGCCGTGATCATTTAAAAACGGTTTAATATTGTGCACCACAAAGGTTTGAGAATGGTGCAACATTTCCGGTTTTCGATGAGAAAATAAGAGGGTTTGCACCAGTTTTTACTCGCATGAGGATTTTTATGAAGCAAATCGAAGAAATGAGCAGGAACAACCTCTTCCTGATCGACAACACGGCAAACCCTGCACCACTCGGCCTCTGTGCATTCGGGATGACCACCATCTTACTCAGCATCCACAATGCCGGCATCACCGCCCTCTCGAGCCCCATTGTTGCCATGGCATTCTTCTATGGCGGGCTTGCCCAGCTCATCGTCGGCCTGATGGAATGGAAGAAGAACAACACCTTCGGCATGGTCACCTTCGGGAGCTTCGGGCTCTTCTGGATCTCCTTTGGTGCAATCCTTGTCCTGCCGGTCACCGGCCTTGCAAAGGCACCAACACCGCTCGACCTTGCAGCGTTTCTGGCAGTCTGGGGCATCCTCATCATCGGCCTCTTTATCTGCAGCCTGAAGATGCACCGCCTCCTCCAGGTGACCCTTGCAGCAGTCGTCCTCCTGGTCGTCCTCCTGGTGGCGGCAAACCTGACCGGCGACCACACGATCCATACCCTTGCCGGTATCACCGGAATTGTTGCCGGCGGGCTGGCACTCTATATGGGGATCGGCGCAGTCATCAACGAGATCTTCGGAAGCCGGGTGCTCCCGGTCTGATCTCACTCATTTTTCCGAATCCTGACATACATCACCTCATCCATAACGACACCGTTCTTGGTTATGGCGTTGTGGTGTACCGCCTCGCGGGTAAACCCGTTCTTCTCAAGGACCCGCATCGATGCAGGATTATTTTCGAAGATCCCGGCCTGGATGCGGAGGATCTCCCTGTCCGCGAACGCAAGGGGAAGGATGAGTCGCACCGCCTCGGTCATCACGCCTCTTCCCCAGTACGGTTCCGCCAGCCAGTACCCGATCTCGGCAGTCCGGCGATGAACATCCTCCAGCGGGTGGATCCCGATCCCCCCGGCAACTTCGTCACCAACAAGAATCGCACGGAAGATATTCCGCGATGGCCGGGCTGTTGCCATGACAATGAATTGGCGCCCGTCATCTTCAGTATAAGGAGAGGGGAAGAGGTCCCGCATGGTTGCTGCAACGCGGGGATTGCCGGCATACCGTACCAGGGAGGGGAGATCGGCAATATCCCATTCACGGAGGGCGATACGGGCAATGGGTGCGGGCATAATCTCGGTACTAATTTCACGTAACGGCAAAAAAAGCGCACCGGTCGGGCCAGGTATGAACCGGCAGCCTGCCGGCCGCGACCGGATCACGCGGGCACCAGGGCAGCGGCCAGCGGAAGACCCGGGCCGGCGTCCGGTGCAGGGCAGGTACGATCCGGCGGAGAATAAACAAGAATTATAAGGTTTTGCGATGAGCCTATTTGCGAGATCTTTTGGTAAGTTCTCACGTACAGACTCATCATACCCTGACTGGAATTTTACTGGGATGCGGGTTGCAGAAAGGATAACATTATTCCTCACTGAATCTCCAGCACAGGAATCAGTCCATACAAAATACCGGGCGCCACCAGGTGAAGATGGCGTTTTTCATGGATTTGGCAATCTGAGGGGAACAGAGGTTATCATATGACCAGGACGTGGGTGTACTCTTTCAACAAGGGTGACGGGAAGAACAAGAGATTGTTGGGCGGCAAGGGCGCAAACCTCTGCGAGATGACGCAGATCGGCCTGCGGGTGCCGCCGGGTTTTGTGATCACGACCGAAGCCTGTCTTGCATACCTGGACGACCCGAAGCGGGCACTCCCCGCCGGGGTCATGGACCAGGTACATGCAGAACTTGCCGTGGTGGAGAAGAAGAGCGGCCGGAAGTTCGGCGGGCGGACAAACCCGCTGCTCGTATCGGTCCGGTCGGGCTCAGCTATCTCCATGCCGGGGATGATGGACACCATCCTCAACCTCGGGCTGAACGCCGATACCCTCAAGGGGCTCATCGATGAGACCGGCAACGAGCGGTTCTGTTACGATGCATACCGCCGGTTCATCCAGCTCTTCGGCAAGGTTGCGCTCAATGTTCCGGACGAGGAGTTTGACGTGGAGTTTTCCATCGTCAAGCAGAAGGCCGGGGCCAAACACGATGTCGACCTCTCGGCAAAGGACCTTGCCGACATATCGGAACGGTACCTTGCCGTGGTCAAGCGGTGCACGGGCAAGCCGTTCCCGTCCGATCCCGTGGAGCAGCTGGAGATCGCCATCCGCGCCGTCTTCAACTCGTGGATGGGGAAGCGTGCGGTCGATTACCGGCGCGAGTTCCGGATAACAACCGATATGGCGAACGGGACTGCGGTCAACGTGGTCGAGATGGTCTTTGGCAATATGGGCAACGACTCCGCAACGGGCGTCGGCTTCACCCGCGACCCGGGCACCGGTGAGAACCGGCTCTTTGGCGAGTACCTGGTCAATGCACAGGGAGAGGACGTGGTTGCCGGTATCCGGACGCCCAAGCCCATTGCTGCCATGGAGCAGGAGATGCCGGCAATCTACCGCCAGCTCGTTGAGCTGCGCAACAAGCTCGAAACGCACTACCGCGAGGTGCAGGACTTCGAGTTCACCATCGAGAAGGGCACCCTCTACTGCCTCCAGACCAGGAACGGCAAGATGAACGCCTCCGCCCTGGTGAAGACATCCGTTGACATGGTTAACGAGGGGCTCATCGACCGGAAGGCGGCGCTCCTCCGCATCCAGCCCGCGATGCTCGAACAGCTCCTCTTCCCCCGGCTCGACCCGAAGGCCAGGGCGACACCCATTGCCAAGGGACTTCCCGCATCGCCCGGCGTTGCGGTCGGCATTGCGGTCTTCGACGCCGACCGGGCCGAGAACCTTGGCCATACCGGCCGGCGCGTCATCCTGGTCCGCGAGGAGACCAAGCCCGAGGACATCCACGGGTTCTTCGCCTCGCAGGGCATCCTGACGAGCCGGGGCGGCAAGACCTCCCACGCGGCGGTCGTTGCCCGTGGCATGGGGAAACCCTGTGTCTCCGGCGCCGAGGGCATCCACGTGGATGTCAAGACCCGGCATGCCCGCGCCGGTGAGCACGAGTTCACGGAAGGCACGCTCATCACCATCGACGGGACGACCGGTGCCGTGTACCTGGGCGAGGTCCCGATGATCGAGGCCGAGTTCTCCAAGGAACTTGCCGTGCTCCTCTCGTGGGCAGACGAAGCGGCACGCCTCCGGGTCATGGCAAACGCCGACACTCCCGAGGATGCCGAGCGGGCGGTCCGGTTCGGTGCCATGGGCATCGGGCTCTGCCGCACCGAGCGGATGTTCAACGGCGTCGAGCGCCTGCCGATCATGATCGAGATGATCGTTGCCGAGACAAAGGAGGACCGGATGTCTGCGCTCGACCGGCTCCTCCCCATCCAGCGCGAGGACTTCAAGGGGATCTTCAGGGCGATGGCACCCCGGCCGGTCACCATCCGGCTGCTCGACCCGCCGATCCATGAGTTCCTCCCCTCCGAGCACCTGTTGGTTGACGAACTGGAGGAACTGCACAAGCTCCGCGAGATCCTCCGGGGCATGCGGGTGCTGACCGATGCCGTGACATTCATGAACCATTCCCGCGAGGTCAAGCCGCAGGTCCAGAAGTTCACCGACCCGGCGCTGGTTGACGAGGCCATCACCCGCAAGCAGGCGATCCTTGACAAGGTTCGTGCCCTGCACGAGGTCAACCCCATGCTCGGCCACCGCGGTGTGCGGCTCGGGCTCACCTTCCCGGAGATCTACCGGATGCAGATCCGGGCGATCCTCGAGGCGGCTGCCGAGTGCCAGAAGGCAGGGATCGAGGTCCACCCCGAGATCATGGTCCCGCAGGTCTGCACGGCACAGGAGCTCAAGGCGGTCAAGAAGTGGGTTGACGAGATCCGGGCAGAAGTGGAGGAGAACTACAAGGTCCGCCTCGATTTCAAGTTCGGTTCCATGCTCGAGGTGGTCCGGGCCTGCATGCGGGCGGACAACCTTGCCGAGCAGGCGGAGTTCTTCAGTTTTGGTACCAACGACCTGACCCAGGCGACCTTCTCCTTCTCCCGCGAGGATGCCGAGAACAAGTTCCTGCCGATGTACAACCAGAGCGGTATCCTGCAGGACAACCCCTTCGAGGTGCTGGACATCAAGGGTGTGGGCAGGCTCATGGAGATGGCGGTCACGTGGGGCAGGCAGACGAGAAAGGAGATGAAGGTCGGGATCTGCGGGGAGCATGGCGGGCACCCGGCATCCATCGTCTTCTGCCACCAAATCGGGCTCACGTATGTCTCCTGTTCGGGGCCCCGCGTCCCGGTTGCACGCCTTGCGGCAGCACATGCAGCGCTGCTCCACGGTGAGAAAGGTGCGGACAAGGCGGCGTGAAGAGGAGCCGGATTTTTCTTTTTTTTAAAATATTTTTCAGGTCATTCCCGGATTTTTTTCAACGATATGATGGGGGCGGATGCCCGAAGAACCGATACAGGGTCCTCCCTGCTCGAAATATTTTTCCCTGATCGCAGTTCGAAGAAACCGTATGGCCTCTTCTCATGCTCCAGGTCACGGACCTGTCGCATTTGAAATTTAATCCGGATCGATCGAGTCCTGATTGAATTTTTTTGAGCAGCCCCTGATCAAAAATTTTTTGCCGGACCCTGCTTGAAAAATTTTCATCGCGATCACAATCATGAATGAAAAACTGATCCGGATCAACCGGATCCTGACAGAAAAATTTTCAGCAGACCCTGATCAAAATATTTTTGCCGGACCCTGCCTGAAAAAAAATGAGCAGACCTTGCCTGAAAAACAGCGGAATATTTGTGGGCTCTGACGGAACGGGTTGTTGCAGAACCATTTAACTTTGATCAACCAGACCCTGCTGAAATTTTTTTGAGCAGAGTCTGATTGAAAAATTTCTGACAGACCTTGCTCAAATATTTTTCATCGCGATCACAATCGCGAATGAAATTCTGATCCGGATCAACCGGACCCTGAAGAAAATTTTTTGAGCAGAGTCTGGTTGAAATTTTTTGACAAACTCTGCTGCTCAATACAAACGGGAGGGGACCGGACCTGCATACTGGCTGACCACCATCGTCGTTGTTCCATGTCGTCTGCCCTGTTCTGCCAGGGGGAGAGGTACTCGATCATGGTCTTCCTCTCCGACGGAGAATTTCGGGATGGGGTTGTCTGACAGCCCAATCCGGATTTACTCTCCGACGTGAAAATCGAATATCGCGGTTCTGTGGGCATGTCCGTAGTACGGGGGCCATTCGGATTCGTCTGCCAGAATGCAGATACGGGCATCTTTTTGCTGGGTGATTTTTGCCGGGTTTTTCTGAGTATGCGGACGCGATCCAGACCGAGATCGGCCATTGTATCGCTGCTAAATACGCCCGCCATTCTCCGACGTGATTTCCAGCGGAAATGGTGGAATTAGTGCTGCATTTTCGTGAAATGTTGTCGTACGGCAGGAAAAAACGGGGAAACGGGGGTCATTTTGGGGCCGGATTTAATATGATGGGGGCTGATGCCCCCATACCCTAACGGGGAGAGTAGCCCCCCCCTGACGGGGGTCGCCGCGACGCCTCATCGGGTCGCGGCTGGGCAGATTACCGGTCCCATAAATTTTGTACGGTAATTGAGCCGCCGCCGGGGGCGCCCCGCGGGGGGCGGCGGGAGCTTCGCAATTTGATAGAGTTAATTTTCATCAATGAACTCAACAATATTCCGTACTCTCTGTTCGGTTGAGGGATGGTATTCAATAAACGCATAAAATAATCTTGAATGAAATTTCGAAAAGTCAAGACTGGATGGAATTGAATCTAATGTCCGTTTTAGAATTTTTGATGGTTTCCTAATACCGTATTTTTCTTTTAAAATTTTTGATGCAAATTCATCACTGTTATACTCATCCCAATGAAAAGGTTCTGTAAGGATACGGATTGATGACAAAAGCACAAATAAGAAAAAAAATAAGGACAGGATAAAAAGATCTTGATTAGCTTTTACCAATAAACAATAGATTAAAGGAAACCCACCAAGACAAACTAAAAGGAATAATGCTGGAACACCATATTGCCCTCTTTTCAAATGCCCTTCTTCATGAAGTAAACAAAACCTTATCATATCATCGTCCAATTCTTCACAATATTTTGGATTATATGTTATAGTATTGCGAGAGAGAATCCCGGCTTTAAAAGACATCGCTATATCTTTCGATACCTTAAGTGTCCTATTTGGATCGATTAGGTTATCATTTTTTAATTCATCAATTATTTGGAGAATTTTCTCTTCAATTTTATTATCCATATTTCTTCAACAAATTTGTACTAACTTTGATCGCAAATAATTAGCGTTTAGTATGCATTATTCATTTTTCAGAAGGTAGAAGATTCCATCGCCATCACCTCTATCTCCCCTCCCTTCCAACAACATAACCACACATGCCACGCCCTGCTCAGGAAAATTCCGGCCTGAAAAAATGTGAACTGATCACCGGCCCCCCCTTCTACCAGCCGGAGTTCGAGGAGTCGTACCGGTACATCATCGATGAGTACGAGGTTGAGCCGAGAAAGTACGCCATCTTCATGCCCTGTGCGGTGCGAAAGCCGTACAGCAAAAGCCCGAGCCACCAGCTCATCCGCTCCATCATCGGGCAGGTGCTCAAACCCGAGGATTACCACATCGTCATCTTCGGCACCTGCGGCATCGTACCTGCAGAACTCGAGGAGATGTACCCCTACGCCCATTACCAGTACATGCTCGGGAAGTGCAAAGAGCAGAAGGTGCTTGACGACTTCCTGCGGATCGAGACCGATCGCGTTGCCGGCTACCTGGCAAAGACCAAGGGCACCTACCAGTACCGGATCGGGTACTGCATCGGGCTCTTCCGTCAGGCACTCATCGCCGGATCGGAACAATCCGGCGTGCCACTCGATATGGTGCTCCCGTCCCGCGACCTCATCAACCGGGTGATTGAGGAAGGGGACTGCATCTTTGAGGAGGGGAGCCTCTCCATGGAGGGGTACCTGGGCGAGTTTTGCGACAGCCTCATCGCGTTCCGGAACACGCACTGACCGTACGATAGAAAGAAAAGGCACGACGGCAATAGTTCATCATACGAGAGATCGAAACGAAGGCGCCGTATGTCCGATGAAGCACCCCATATCCCCGGTTTCATGCAGCAGATGGGCGAGTCGATTGTAAAGACCGCCTCAACGCTCGACCATGCCCAGATCGAGGCTTTTTTCCATGAGATGCTGGGCACCCAGCGGATCTATGTCAGCGGTGCCGGACGGTCGGGGCTTGTTGCCAAGGCATTCGCCCTCCGGCTCATGCACCTCGGGTACGACTCGTACGTTGTCGGCGAGACCATCACCCCCGCGTTCCGCCAGGGAGACACCATCGTGGTCTTCTCAGGCTCGGGTGAGACGCAGTCGATGGTCTCGGTCTGCGAGACTGCAAAGGATCTCAAAGGGAGAGTCTGTGTCATCACCGCGGTCCCGGAGTCGCGGATCGGCAGGATGGCAGACCTGGTCGTGAACCTCGGCGACCCCACGCACACCTACCACCATGACAAGAACTCGTTCGAGGTCCGGCAGGTGACCGGCAAGTACCGCTCCATCACCTCCGCCTTTGCACCGTTCGGCACCATGTTCGAGACGCTCGCGCTCGTCTTCGCCGACGCGGTCATCTCCTCGCTGATGGAGGCAAAGAAGGACGAGATCGCGCGGATGCAGGACCGGCTCACCAACGTTGAGTGAGGAAATCCTTTTTCCTGCTGCCGCCTGGACAACCAGGCCCGGCCATCACAATCCCCGCTCGTGCGAAATAGCCGGTTCATGATAACCATATCCGGCCTCTCTTCAGACGAGATATCCCTGACCAGAGTGTTTTTAAAGATTCAGTCCTCAAACTATCTGCAACATTCAGGTCCAGGTGATCCCGGGAGTGAAGTGGCGGTTTTTTTTTGCGGTGGGGATTCTCATCGCGCTTGTCCTCGCAGCAGCATGCACTGATGAGGAGCCTCCGGCTCCGGTCATGGAGCCTGACGGCCCGGTCCTGCCAGGCCAGGTACTGTACCTGGTGGGCGATATTATTGGGGAAGGCACGGTCGGGGGCACGCTTAACTCGGGGACCATCGACACCATCACCATGACAGTTGGCCTTGTCCCGGGTGCAAAGCCGATCTATTTTGACAATATCTCCATCTTCTATGCCGATGCAGTCCGGACCGAGAGCCTCGTCCCGGTCGAAGGAATACGGGGAGATCCCCCGCAGGGGTGCTGGGGGATCATCGCGATGAAAGACGAGATCGGGTTCTCCAACAACCGGCTCGAATACGAGGAGAAGATGGTCATCCGGATCAACCCGAAGGCCCCGCTCGTGCCCCGGCAGTTCGCAACGATCAGCCTCACGACACCCTCCGCAACCTCCCTGACCCTCCGGCGGGTCGCACCCCCGACGATTCTCAAAGAGGGGAATATCCTTGCGCCGGTCTGAACCGGGTCATCCTGCTCCTGCCGGTATTGCGACTCCGAACGCAGGGTTCACAGGAGCAGGCGGATGAAAAATTATTCCAGCCGGATGAGCATCAGCCGGTAACAGATCCAGGCAAGGACTGCAGCCGCACCAAGGCAGAAGAGGCCCGCGGGGCGAAGCGCGGTGCCCATGACCGTCACGGACATCCCGGCAGCTGGCTCGAGCAGGAGATAGAGGACGATCGCAAACCCTGCCATGAGGAGGACTGCCGGCTGGACCAGCAGGGCCTGGCGGGTCTTCACATCCCGCGGTTCCCGGCGCTCTGCCAGTGGGGTACTGCCCCGGTGATCCGGGGCCTGAGCGGGGCTGGGCTCATCGTCAAACGTGATCTCCGGCTCCCGGAACTGGAACCGGCAGCGGGGGCAGAAGCAGGCATCATCCGGAATCGTATCATGGCCGCAGGAAGGACACTGCATATCCTTGCGTTGGTGCTGCATGGATATGAGCCTTGTAGTGGGAGGCGTTACTGAGATAGGCCGGCCCACATCAGCCCGACCGCGAATGCCGTGCGGTACTCTTCCACGGAAAAACCCGGGTCCCTTGCCTGGAGATCGGCAAGCGCTGCAGCCTTTGCACCTTCTCCGCTCCCGTACTCCCCTGCGTTGAACGCTGTGCAGACTTCGAGGACATCGAACGAGAGCCGGCGCACCCTGACCAGGGCATCGCGGCAGGCTGACGGGGGTGCAGCGGGAACGGCATCCAGGATCCGGTTGAGGAGATCGTTATCATCCGGGACCGGGCATGACGGGGGCGATCTCCCCTGCCGGAAGACGAGGATGAAGGCTGCAGAGAGAACGGACGGATCGGCTTTAACACCGGCGGGCATGATGATTCACGGCCCTGTTTTTTTCTGTCTTCGTTTCAGGACTTCGCTGCTGCTGAAGACCGGTCCAAACGGTTCGAGCATGTGCTTCTTCATCTCCTTTTTTGCCTGCTCGCGAATGTTCGGGACCGAGAGGAGGAGCGAGAGGACCCCGGTCCGCAGCCGCTGCCCGTAATCATGCTGCGGGAAATCATAGACCCCGTGCTTCCGGTAATATGCATCGTCAGCCCGGAAAACCGCCCGCATCTCGCCCCAGATCTCGTCGCGGAAGACCTTCCAGCCGGCGACAGCGGGAAACCCACCGGGGGCAATGTACCCGCTCTCTGCAAGCCGGAGCAGGCGGGCTGCAAGCGCATCGATCCGGAGGTCGATGGCATAGGAGTTTGCGTCCTCGTCCGAGACCATGCCGGCAGGGTTTGCACCCTGCACGGTGATGTACGCAGTCATGACCTCCCGCAGGGTCGTGCAGGAGAAGAGCGGTCCCTGCACCAGGCAGGCGACCTGTTTGCCCTTCAGGCTCGGCACGTGCCCGGTAAAGAAACTCCGGTCCAGGACCTGCTTGAATTCGGACGAGAGATACCGGTCCTTCACCGTGCCGGCAAAGACGATTATGTCGGCAGGAGCAACCTGGGTCTTCCAGAACTCGGAAAAACCGTCCGTGTACACGCACTGGTTGTCGAATGCGCACCGGCAGCACCCGAGGCAGCCGCCTTTCATCCCCGTCTCGCTCACGGGGACGATGGACGCGTTCCTTCCAAAGCAGGAAGCCATCCGGGAGACCATCTTCTCCAGGTTCGAACCGGGCGCTGCGTCAGAGATGATGAGGACACTCTTCCCCCGCGTGTCAAGCGGGAGCGGGATGCCGGCAGAGGCGTAGTTGAACGACGTTGCCGGGAGCGGCGGGTATACCCGCTGGAGCGGGGGATGGCCCTGTGCGGTGGCGAGGAAGTCTTCCCCGAACCGGATGAGGCTCTCCTGGTTCTCCTCCTTCACGAGGTCGTCCATCTTCGCCATGAACGAACCGGTCCAGTGCATCCCCAGGTCTTCGGCAACCGCGTGGAGGTACTCGTTTGCGGTGTGGTCGAAGAAATGGATGGATGTCGTGAGTGATGCTGCATATTTTCCAAAAAAGTCCTCCCTTCCGTTCCGGGTAACGACCAGTTCGATGAACCGCTTGAACTGCGCCGGGACGAGCATATAATAGACCGGCGTGGCAAAGAGGACTGCATCGGCAGACGAGACCGATGTCATCACTTTTTTGAATTCATCTTCCCGCGATTCGATCGCACCGATCTGTGCTGCCACATCGACCACCATGAACGTGTGGGCGGGAAATGCCAGCTCAAGGAACCGGACATACTGCAGCGTGACGCTGTCGCTGCCCTTGGGGCTCCCGTTCAGAACGCAGACTTTCAAGGTACCTTCCTTCCGGGGGAGCATTGTGCGTGCGGGAGGATTAAGGTGACGAAAGATGACCGGCCAGAAAAATTCCCGGACGATCGTTTACAGGCGAGAAGATTACTGCGAAATAATTCTCACACAAACGAAATTTTATACAATTGCCATGCTCATGGAATACACATGTCACAGGAATCACGTCCCGGCCGGTTCATGCCCGGGCTCATCGCGCTCTTCATTGCCCTTGTCCTGCTCGTTTGTGCAGCCGGCTGCACGCAGCAGTCGGCACCGCAGGCAACGCCGGCACCCACGACCGCAGCCCAGGCCGGCATGGCAAATCCTGCCTCGGTTGCCTGCGTGAACGCGGGCGGCAATCTTGAGATTAAGACCGACGCCACCGGCG
>CAYVAQ010000028.1:0-27027 GCA_964448885.1 uncultured Methanoregula sp.
GTTGCCTGCGTGAACGCGGGCGGCAATCTTGAGATTAAGACCGACGCCACCGGCGGCCAGTACGGCATGTGCACGTTCCCGAACGGAACATCCTGCGAGGAGTGGGCGCTCTACCGTAACGAGGGATGCAAAGCGGAGGCTGCCGCACTGGCAGGTACAGCAGCGGGAGGCAAGAAGATGGTGACCATCACGGATGCAGAGAATGGAAAGACAGTCGATATAACGCAGGGCACGCAGTTTGCCGTCCAGCTCTCAGAGAACCCGACAACGGGATTCCAGTGGAACGCAACCCTCTCACCCGGCCTTGTCCTCGTCTCGGACAGTTACGAGACCAGACCGCATGCAGAGGGCATGGTTGGCGTTGGCGGGACCCATACCTGGATCATCAGCGCAAAGGATACCGGCAGCCAGAAGTTCTCCGCGGTCTACCGCAGGTCATGGGAAACCGTGACCGGCAGCGAGACAGCGTTTGCGGTCACCATCAATGTTGAGAAGGCATAACCGGGAATGGACATTTCCGGCACCGGCAATCCTCTTTTTTTATAGTAATCGGTTCATGGAATAGTTTTTTATGTGGCAAGTACAATCTGACGCTATATGGTATGGATTCAGGTATGGACGGACCCCCAGGAGTTCATCCGATCCGAGAAGATCGAGTCTGTCTATTACCGTTCTATAAAGAAGGGGCAGAACGAGGACTGGATCGAGGTGGTTGCCCGACCGCAGGAGCGCGCGATCCTGCAGGTGTCGGTCAATGCCGGTAACTTCCCCAAGACGGAGAACGACCAGAAGGCATGGCAGATGCTCGTCAATGCGAGGGCACTCCAGGTCATTTCGGAGGTCATCCGTGTTATCAGCGACCCCGACCAGCGCGGAAAGGTCATCTCGCTCAAGGACCTGATAGCGTTCGATTTCGTGCAGGAGGCACCAAGGAACCTGGACATCGAGGTCTGGGTCTGGAAGATCCCCTGCCACAACTGCGGCAAGGAGACGCCGGTCGTGTACCCGGTCGGTTCGTTCTTCGGGTTCATGCTCGAGTTCAACTTCCTCTCGAACCTCCCGCTCCTCCTCTCGGAGAAGTACCCGTTCTACAAGAAAGCGCATGCCAAGGGGAAAGAGGGCGAGGAGTACCGGAACACCTGCGTCAACTGCGGGCATGCGCAGGAGGACTGGCGCGTGATGGAGTCCTACCTGGAACTCGTCAATACGCCCGGTGCCGTGCAGGAGAAAGTCCAGCTCACGGTCCCCCTGACCGATGACGAGCAGGCCGAGTACCGCAAGGCCGGGATCAGCTCGAGCTGGTGAGCCGGACCGGCTGGTTCAATTTTTTTTCGCGTGATTTTTTTAAAATTTTTTTTTATGAGAAATGATTTGACGTTGTGCTGATGATCGCAGGGCCATTTCCCCGGATCCTGCGCCGGCAGGTCCACCAGTCCCCCTCCCCTCTACCGGCAGGGTTGACGATTCCCCCTGCGGGAACGTATCTCCTCATGGGGAAACGCAGCCCGTTTCAGCCCCCGATTTCCGGGCACCCGGTCCGGTGGACAGAAAATATCCGGACTCGTGTCCACCGTTCAGAAAATACGGGCATTTTCCACCCGGAACAGGAAAATACCCGTATTCCGAGGGGGTGAGATCTTCCCTTTTCGCGGTGTTCCGGAGGGGGTGATTTTTCCCCTTCCCTGCAGCAGGAACATGGCTCCTGCGCCGCCGGAAGGGCACTATGACCATTTCCCGGTCCCGGATCAAACGCCGGAAGTGCTCACCACGCGGTAGGAAGGGATATTGATCTGGAATTGAATTTCGCTAAATGCCGTCTCATGACTGAATTGTCCCCCCTTACGCCAGCCCTGCCCCCGTTGGGGGCGGGGCGCATGTGATGTCTCTACATTACCTGTACGGGATACTCCGGCAAGGAATCGTTTTTCTAAAATAGAAATGATGCCGCCGCGGGGCGCCCTTCGGGGCGGCGGCCAGTATCCTCATGGGGGCATGGGGGCATCAGCCCCCATCATCATTTAAGGATTTCAACGGAACAAGAAAAACCGATTCACGACCCGGTTTTATTCGGAAAAAACCGGTCACGAAAAAAGCAACTGCCCCTCTTCACCGGAAATACCCCACCACATTCCGGAAGATCTGCATATTCATCGATTCAGCCGGCACCGGGATCCCCTGCCGCCGCATTTGCTCCTTCCGTAAAGGCCAGTCATACAAATTCGTAAACTCCATCGCCCGCTCCGGGTGCGGCATCATGCCGAGCACTTTCCCATCCGCTGATGTGATGCCCGCGATGTCCTCCACCGAGCCATTGGGGTTGTACGGGTACTCGCCGTTTGCGGGCGAGAGGTCCTCGCGGCAGTACGTGAACGCAACCATCTTCTGGCGACGGATCCGCTGGAGCGTCTCTTTGCTGCACGAGAAGTTGCCCTCGCCATGCGAGACCGGACAATAGATCCGCTCGATCCCCTTTGTCCAGAGGTTCTCGTTTGCCGGTTTGAGCGTGACGAACCGGCACTCGAGCACACCCTTGCGGTTGGGCATCAGGGCGATGTCGCGTTTGTACTGCTTGTCAAAGGCCGGGACGAGCCCGAGGTTTGCCAGGATCTGGAAGCCGTTGCAGATCCCGAGCACCAGGTTGTCACCGTCCAGGAACTCCTCAACGTCTCTCCATAAGTTGTTCCGGACGCGGTTCGCGTACGCATTGCCGGCACCGGTGTCATCGCCGTACGAGAACCCGCCGGGGAAGACGAGGAGCCGGTAATCGCTCATCCGCTTTTTGTTATCGATGAGGTCGTTGATGTGGACGATATCGGACTCCATACCTGCCCGTGCAAGGGCCACCTGCGTCTCCATCTCCGAGTTGATCCCGAATCCGCTCATGATGAGCGCCCGCTCCGGGATCGTCTCGATGCCGACAGGGGCTGCTTTTGGACGGGGGGCTGCAACCTTTCGTTTCATGATCAGTACCTCCCGAACGGCGCCTTGTAGGCCGTTTCCAGTTCCGCGACCGGCATTTCAGCAACCGTCGTCGTTCCGGTGATCCGCAGGTTCTTCCCGCCGACCCGCCCGAGCAGGATCGCATCGGCCCCGAGCACCTGCTCGAATGCCCGCTTCCGGTCCGGGGCGATCGTGACCACGAACCGGCCGAGCGTCTCGGAGAAGAGGTACACATCGGCCCTCCGGTCGGGCGGGATCGTGATGTCCATCCCGATCCGGCCGGCAATGGCAACCTTCGCGAGCGCAACGCCGAGGCCGCCGTGCGTGACCGGGAACGCAGATGCAACAAGCTCGTGGGCGATCGCATCCGCCATCCTTTGGTACCGTTCTTTCATGGCAGCGGGGTTAAGCACCGGCACGGTGCTGCCCGCGATCCCGAGGTGGGCTGCGTATTCCGATCCGCCCAGCTC
Source organism: uncultured Methanoregula sp. (assembly GCA_964448885.1). Classification (GTDB taxonomy): domain Archaea; phylum Halobacteriota; class Methanomicrobia; order Methanomicrobiales; family Methanospirillaceae; genus Methanoregula. The sequence goes on from CAYVAQ010000028.1 coordinate 3,411, forward strand.
CTCCGCGGTGTCACCGATGACATAGACAAGGTCGCCCTCGATCTTCGCATCGAGCGAGACTGCCTTTGTAACATCCGGGTGGACGCCGATGGAGGAGATGAGGAGCGTCGGGGGCACCGAGACCTTAACTTTCTTCCCGTCTGCATCGAAACCGGAGAAGTCGTTGAACATGCTGTCCTTGCCGGAGATGAAGGGGGTGCCGAACGCGACTGCCGTATCGTGGCAGCCGAGCGCTGCCCCTTTCAGCTGGCCGAGCCGGACCGGGTCATCGGATGAGCACCAGCAGAAGTTATCAAGGATCGCGATCTGATCGGGGGGGATGCCGATGGCGACGAGACCGCGGACGGCAGCATCGATGCCGGCGCCGGCCATCCGGTACGGGTCGATCTCGGAGTAGGAGGGGAACATCCCCTGCGAGAGCCCGACGCCCCGCTTCGAACCCGGCACAACTTTGGTCAGCGTAGCAACCGACTGGACCCGGCCGGCCCCCTGGACCGGCCCCAGCACGTGACCACCCTGTACGGTGTGGTCGTACTGGATGGTGATGTACTCCTTTGAGCAGGTGTTCTTTCTCGAGAGCATCGCTTTCAGTGCTGCATCGAGCCGGTCCGGGCAGTGCGGGAGTGCGGGGGCCGGGCCGGGTTCTGGGACAGGAACGGTCTTCAGCTGTTTCCTGGGCAGACCGTCATGGAGGAAGGAGAGTTCGATGTCGAGCACGACTTTTTTATGGAACTCGACCACGCACCGGCCGGAGTCCGTGAAGGTGCCGATGACCGTTGCCTCGACTTCGCGGCGTCTCATCAGGTCCATGAACGCGCCGAGTTTGTCCGGGGGGACGGCAACGGTCATGCGTTCCTGCGACTCGGAGATCCAGATCTCCCACGGCGCCATGCCGGGGTACTTGAGCGGGACGGCATCGAGAATGACATGGCATCCGTTGCACTCCTTTGCCATCTCAGCCACCGAGCAGGAGATCCCGCCGGCCCCGTTGTCGGTGATGCTGTGGTAGAGCCCGAGGTCGCGGGCTTCCTTCACGATCACGTCCGAGAACTTCTTCTGGGTGATCGGGTCGCCGATCTGCACCGCGGTCACGGGGCTCTTCGGGTCGAGCGCCTCGGATGAGAAGGTAGCGCCATGGATCCCGTCCTTCCCCACCCTGCCGCCAAGCATAACGATATGGTCGCCGGCCTGTGCGGACTTCTCGTAGAGCTTTCTCCCGCCCGATTCCCGGGGCATGATCCCGACCGTGCCGGCAAAGACGAGCGGTTTTCCCACGTACCGGTCATCGAAGTACACGAATCCCTGCGGGGTCGGGATGCCGGAGCAGTTCCCGCCTACGCCGACACCATGCACGACCCCGTCCAGGATCCGGCGGGGCGGGAGGATGGGGTTCTGCCGGCCAGAGGCACGGTAGAGCGCCGGGTCCTTTTCGGGGTCTCCGACGCAGAAGCCATAGATGTTGATGCAGGGCTTTGCGCCAAGGCCAAAGCCGATGGTGTCCCGGTTCACCCCCACGATGCCGGTGAGGGCGCCGCCAAACGGGTCGAGCGCGGAGGGTGAGTTGTGCGTCTCGACCTTGTGGGTCACGATGTGCTCGTCGTCAAACACGATCCCGCCGGAGTTGTCCGAGAAGACACTGACGCAGATATCCCGGTCACCCTTCTCCTCCCGGATTTTGTTGGTCGCGGCCTGGATGCAGGTCTTGTACAGCCCCCGCGGAATGTCGTCGTCAAGGGCCGATGCAAAGATCGTGTGCTTGCAGTGCTCGCTCCAGGTCTGGGCGAGCGCCTCGAGTTCAACATCAGTTGGTTTCCGGCCCTTCGTGGCAAAATAGTCGCGGATCGTATGGAGCTGGGCAAGGTCGAGCGCGAGGGGTCCGCGGCGGTTACCGGTCTGCGGGTCGGTGATCCCTTCCTTGCCGAGCCGGGCCAGTTCCTCATCCGGGATGTCCAAGTCCACCGGTCCGGCCTGCGGGAGTTCGTGGAGTTCCACGAACGGCACGACGCGGTCCATGCCCTTCGTGCCATAATCCTGCCGGCTTTTTATCGCGATCCGGTTGATGAGCGGGTTTGCCAGTGTTGCCGCAAGCTGCCGGAGTGTATCGGGTGCAAGCCTTCCGCGGACAAAGAAGAGCTGCGAGGTGAATACCCCCTCGCCCTCCGAGAACTTCATGCTGAAATAGTCCTCGATGGTCTGCCGTGCAGTAGTGCCCACATTGTCCGTAACGCCCGGCAGGAAACCGACCTCGATGGCATCATCGAAGTTTGCCGGTGTTGCCCCGTCAACGACAAACTCCTGAACAACGGGATTGGCAAGCTGGTCCCCGATCTCCCTGAGCTCTTCAGCGGAGAAGTCCCGGGACGCGGTTGCAATGGTATAGACATCGATCTGGTGCAGCTCTTCGATGGCAAAACCGAGCGAGCGGATACGGTCGGTCCGGACTTTGAGCCGGGGGTCGGTCTTGTAGCGGACTTCAATCCGGTGGACGTGGGGCATGGGCAATCTGATCATGTGGTTGGTCGTGATGGTGAAAAATGGTATCTGTGGGGGTACGTTTTGTATATCACGGCTGCCTATGGATCATACGGTCAGGTAACCGTTATGACCCGCAGAGGACAGGGAACTACCACAGATTCCGGCCGCCCGGCATCACCGGACTACTGGAAACTCGATATGCACGTCCACTCGCGGTATTCCGGCGACTCGGTGACCGACCCGAAGAAGATTGTGAACCTCTGGCTGGAGAGGGGCATCCTCTGCATTATCGCCGACCATAATACGACTGCCGGATCGCAGGCCGTGTATGCAGACCTGCGGCGTATCGATCCGGGCGTCCCGCTCATCCTCTCCGAAGAGATCATGACCGAGAGCGGCGAGATCATCGGGCTGTTCCTCTCAGAAGAGGTGCACCCGTACCTCTCCGCCGCAGAGACGGTCGACCTCATCCACGAGCAGGGCGGGCTTGCGCTCGTCCCCCACCCGTTCTGCTCCTACCGGGTCAGCAGCGCGATGCGGTCCGACATCCTTGACGAGATCATCGGCAGTGTCGATATCATCGAAGGATACAATGCCCGCACCCTGCGGGACGAAGACAACAACCGGGCAAGGGAGTACGCAAAGGTACACAAAAAACCGGTCTCGGTCGGGTCAGATGCGCACACGACCCGGGAGCTGGGGCGCTGCTTCCTCGAACTTGATCCTTTTTCCACCCCGCAGGAACTCATGAGGGGACTCTCGGCCGGCAGGGCGAACTTCTGCCGGATGGACAGCTCGGTCCATGCGCTGACAAGGCTTGTCAAGGCAGTGAAACACGACGGGATGCGCGACGAATAGGTGCCGGGTTTTTCGCGTACAATCCAAAGGATTCTTGTTTTTCGGTATCCCATACGGTACCGGATGTCTTCCCACAGCCTGCTCGAAGTTGAATGCCCGTCCTGCGGAAAAAAACGGGAGATCGTGATCTGGCAGATGGTCGATGTCACGCGTGAACCGGAACGCAGGGAGGAGATCTTTACGGGGAAGATCAACTACTTCACCTGCGATGGCTGTGATTTTGAGGGGTTCATCACCGCACCGCTCGTGTACCTGGACATGGAGAAGGAGTTCTGCGTGCAGTACGTGCCGGTCGAATTTTTTGAGGATACCGGGTACCTGAAAGAGTCATTTACTCCCGATGGCGGGGTTCGCACCGGGCTGCCTGCCAATACTGCTGAATCACCCGAACTCTCCTGCATGCAGGGCGCCCATATCGTCTTCTCGATGGCAGAGCTGATCCGCTATGTCCTCTTCCGCGAGCGGCTCGGGCAGGTTTTCGCGGAGACCGGGGGAGAATCATGACGGGCCAGGAACCGGTTCCCGGCTGCCCGTTCTGCAAACCGTTCGGGGACGACATCGTGGCGAAGAACGATCTCTGTTATGCCCGCTGGGACCGGTTCCCGGTAACGAAAGGCCACCTGCTGATCATGCCGTTCCGGCATACGCCCGATTACTTCTCGCTCACTCCGGAAGAGCGCCGGGCGATGGCAGACATGATTGAAGAATGCCGGACCATCCTTGAAGATAATTTCCACCCGCAGGGGTACAACCTCGGATATAATATCGGGGAGGCGGCAGGCCAGACGGTGATGCACTGCCACTGCCACCTCATCCCCCGGTACACGGGCGACACCGATAACCCGAAGGGGGGTGTCCGGCGGGTCGTTGCCGGAAAATACTACAAGAGCCCGCTCAAACGGATCAACGCCGACAACCGGACACGGTATCATCCGCCGGGACGGGATACCGGAGAGTCTGGCTGACGGTAAGCTTTGTAACGTGGCGGAACAGAGTTAAAGACCAACTATGACATTTGCGGAATCATCACGGATGGAGCGCACCCTCCTTATCGTTGCGCTCCTGTTTATCATCATCATCGCGGTGAAGATGACCGCCTACATGGTCTCGCTCATTATGATGGCACTGGTCCTCACGATGCTCGTCATCCCTGCCCAGGTCTGGCTGAGGAGCAAAGGGCTCTCAACATTTGTCTCGACGATCATCATCACCATTGCTGCATGTCTCATCATCCTGGCGTTCGTCGGGCTGACTGCCCTCTCGCTCAACTCCGTCATGATGGATCTCCCGCAATACCAGAAGGAGCTCAATACCCGGCTTGCGGACATCTCCGCGATGCTCGCGCCGCTCGGGTTGTCCTCACTCGTGACATCCGCACCCCAGCTGGACATTGGCGATGTCCTGTCCTACGGGGTCTCGGGAGCCACGATCGTCGGGGACGCGCTGATGTTCCTCTTCTTTGTCGGGGTCCTTTCATTCTTCATGCTGCTCGAGGTCCCGGCGGTTACCGATCGGATCGAGGAGCGCTTTGGCAAAGAGTCCGGGACCGTGCAGAGCCTCTCGCGGATGACCGGCTATGTCATCGATTTCATTGTCGTGCGGACCGAGACGAACTTCATCCACGGCCTCCTCTTCGGGGGTTTTTTGGGCCTGATGGGAGTCCATGGCGCGATCATGTGGGGGACGCTGACCTTCATTCTCGGGTACATCCCGTTCTTCGGCCTCATCATCGCGGCAGTACCGGCCGTCTTCCTTGCATGGCTCCAGTTCGGCGTTCCCGGCGCCCTTGCTGTCATTGTCGTGGTCTGTATCCTGAACCTGCTCGTGGAGAACCCGGTATACTCGTTCCTCGCGGCCCGGAAGTTCGAGATGCCGGCGCTCATCGTCATCATCTCGGTCATCTTCTGGGGCTGGCTCCTTGGCCTCGTCGGTATGCTCCTCTCGGTGCCGTTCACGCTCTTCATCCTCCTGGTCTTCCAGCTCTCGGATGAACTCCGCTGGATCAACGTGACGCTGGGCGTCAATCACCTGTTCGAGGACGTCAGCGGGACAAAAGAAGAATAAATTTTTTTGGGTTTTGGATTTTTTGGTTTTTTACTATTCAGGATTTTTCAGGTTTTTTGGGTTTTTGTGCAGGATAATGTGCAGCGTCTGCCGGAGGTCACCGGAGATCCACAAAAAGGGATCAGGTTATCTCCCGCACGGTCACGGCATAGTCCCCGTCCCAGTCCAGCGTTGCAACCGACCTCCCGAGTTCTTTGCCGGACACCTCCCGGACAACCACGGTAACGATAACCGGGGAGATCGTGGATGAGGGTTTTTCGGTGAACGACCAGTACAGCTTCTCACCGGTGTTGGTCACCCGCGGCCCCAGCTGGTTCACGATATGATCGGGTGTGCTCCAGGAGAGGAACTGCCCGTAGCTGGCGGTCCAGTCATATTCTGCTGTTGATGTATCGATCCCGTTCGTTATTACGCTGAACTCCACGCCCGGGGTGGACGACATCATCGGGGAGTACCGCTGGGGCGTTGCCCAGAGTCGCACCGATGCAGCAGACGTTGCCGGTGCCAGTGTCTGCGGCACCGTGACGATGCTGCACTGGCCCTGCACGCAGCCGCAGGATCCGGCGCCGCAGTCAAGCGGCCCTTCGCAGCTCATCGTGCAGGCAGTTCCGCTGCAATCCCTCTGTGCAACCTTGTTGATGCAGCTTGTCGGGTGGCAGCACTGGGCCGGCACGCAGTCCTCAGGGGCAGTACACCCCATGGCGTTCATCGGTGTCGGTGCGGTGGCAGCGGGTGAAGACTGAACGGTCGCAACCGGCGTCTCCGCTGCCGGGGGCGTACCGGACGTGCACCCTGCTGCAAGTACCATAACAATAGCCAGGATGGAGAGTATCAGGATCCGGTTGTGCATACAGATGGATTGGCGCAGGAATAATAAAAAGGAGAGGCGATCATCCTTGGCGATTCCCGGAATTTACATTAATGTCAAGAGATAAAATACCGGTATGGTTTCCCTGATTCGTTTAAATCCGCGGCTCGTGATGGCTGGTTTCGTCCTGCTCATTCTTCTGTCCATTGCCGGCACTGCGGGATGTACACAACCGCAAATCCCGGGAACGGGCCAGCAGACCGCAGAACAGAAATCCTTTGTCGAAGTCACCGCAACGCAGCCGGATGCACAACACATCGTTGTCACGTACCAGGGCGGACCCAATATGCAGAAGGTCATGGAGCTCCAGACGACCATAACCGACAGTACCGGGAAAGTCCAGACAAAATCTGTCGGGGACCGGCTGGGCACGACACCCATCACCATCCGGGGCACAAACACCCTTGAAGGCGATTTCTCAGGTCAGGACCATGTAGTGGTCCTCGGGTATTTCTCGGACGGGTCGAACAGGGCAATGCTCGACACCACCGTCTGAATGGTGCCGGGAGATATCCTCCGGGATATTTTTTTATGCCGAAAACGGCGATCTCATCCAGCCTTTTTTAACGTGAAATGAACCGCTGCACCCTTCCCCGGCTCGCCTCTGATACGGTCAGAGGCCCAGATGGTGCCACCATAACTTTCAACAAGGGTACGGGCAATGTAGAGACCGAGCCCTTTGCCGCTCCTGGTATGCCTCCCTTTCCGGAACCGGTCAAAGACGACCGGCTTCAGATCATCAGCAATGCCCGGACCGTTATCGGTCACGATAACTTCAACGTGATCCGGGTTATCGGCTACGCTGATGGTGAGTTCAGCTTCATGGCCGGCGAATTTTATGCTGTTCCCGAAAAGATTGGCCAGGACCTGGGAGAGGAGCGTGTCTGCCATAACCTTAGTCGTTGTACCCGAATACCGGATGGTATTGCCGGAAAACCGCTGGATCTCTCCCTGGATGACCGCATCGAGATCCACGCTGCGGATCCCCTCCTTCTTCTCATGCAGTTTCCGTATCGTGGAGACATTACCGATGATCTCGGTACTCTGGTTGACGCTGTTCACGAGCCGTTGGGCGATGGGCTTGTTCTCGGCACTTGCTTTCATCAGCAGCAGTTCCGTAAGGGCGAGGGCCCCGGTGTTGACGTTGTGGATGTCGTGGGTGATGATGTCCAGGTACAGGTTGGCTTCCTCGTTTGCCTCCGAGAGGCGTTTCTGGGCAAGCAGGACCTCCTGGTGCTGGATAACGGCTGCTTCGTAGGCTGACAGGAGGAACTCGATGATCTGCTGGCGGCCATGGGGGAGCTGGAAGCGCTTGCCGGACAAGACGATATCGGCCGGGTCTCCGCCCTCCGATCGTTCCGATCCCGTTGCCATCTGGTGGAGGATCTTCCTGACCCGTGAAACCAGGTAATCTCCCTGGTAGGGTTTGGTGATGAAGTTGTCGGCACCGGACACCATGGCGTACACAACATCCTTGCTGTCCGTCAGCATCGTCAGCAGGATGAGCGGGATATCGCAAAACCGCTCATCATTTTTCACCGTCCGGCAGAACTCGTACCCGTCCATGACCGGCATGATGACATCGCTGATGATGATATCGGGGCGTGTCTTCTCGAGTTCCTCCAGGGCAGACCGGCCATTCTCGGCTGCAATAACGGTATACCCGTTCTTTTCGAGCGTGGCCTTCAGGATCTCTGCCTGCGTGCGGCTGTCCTCAACAATGAGAATGGTTGCCGTATCCGGAATGTCGGGCCGGGAGGGAGTCATTTCAGGTACTCTTGCATCATCTCATCAGTCCATTTATTAAAAACATTCCATAGCCGGGAGAACAGACCTGCAGATACCCGATATACTACTCCGGGTAAGGAATGCCCTGAAGATAAGGGAAGAGCAGGGCGTCTCAGCCCACCAGTTTCTTCTTCCGCAGGAGGCGGTTATAGCTGATGGCGAACCGGTGGGCCTCGTCGCGGATCTCCTGGAGGTATCGCAGCGCCATGCTTTTTTTGTCAAGGCGCCGCGGGAGGACTTCCCCCGGCACCCAGATCTCCTCTTCCCGTTTTGCCAGCGCGATGACGGGAATATCACAGCCAAGGCCGGCAAGGGCATCGAGCGCTGCAGAGAGCTGCCCTTTGCCCCCGTCGATGACAATGAGGTGAGGCATCTCCGCCCCTTCTGCCACGAGCCGCTGGTAGCGCCGTTTCACGATCTCGGCGATCGAGGCGAAGTCATCGACCCCCTCGACCGTCTTTATCCGGAAACGGCGGTAGTTCTTCTTCTCGGGCAGTCCATTGACGAACTGCACCATAGAACCCACCATCGCGGTCCCCGAGAGGTGCGAGATATCGAAGCACTCGATTGCCAGCGGGGGCTCAGGGAGATCGAGAGCCTGCTGCAGGTCGTTCACTTTCAGTTCGTTTTTGAGGAACGCGTGGTCGATATTCTTCTCAACCAGGTCGAGGAGCCGCTTCTTCTCGCCTGCCTTCGGGACGGTGACCTGGACTGCCCTGCCCTTCTGTTCGGTCAGGTACCCTGCCAGGGCTTCATCAACCTCGTGCGGCACGATGAGTTCGCCCGGCGGGGTGCGGTCGGCATAATACAGGACCAGGAATTCATCGAAGAAGTCCTCACGGCACTCAAACGAGTACTCCTGCTTGTTGATCAGGAGTCCCTTCTCAACGGAAAATACCATGAGATAGACCGTTGCGCCGGAGATCGTGTACCCGACCACGTCCTGGTCCGTCTCCCGCGGCCGTTCGACGTGCTGGCGCTCGGCAAGATGCTCGATCGCGGCGATCTGGTTGCGGAGAACCAGGGCTTTTTCATACTCCTGCCGGGCGGATTCTTCGGCCATCTCTTCTTTGAGCGCTGCCAGGAGCTCGGTTGTCTTCCCCTTCAGGATCGCCGTGGCCTTGCCGACTGCCCGGTTATACTCCTCCGGGCTTATCGCACCGATACAGGGAGAACTGCAGGTCTGCATATGGTGCCGCAGGCAGGCGCGCCGGGGGAGCCGGTTGCAGGACCGGAGCAGGAAGATGCGCCGGACAAGCCGGATGATCTCGTCGCGGGCGGCAGCCGAGACGAATGGGCCGAAGTAGAGTGCGTCCTCGCGCCGGGTCCTCCGGGCAATCCCGATGCGGGGGAACGGCTCTTTGGTCAGTTCAATGTAGGCGAACCGCTTGGCATCCTTGAGATCGATGTTGTATTTCGGCTGGTGCCTCTTGATGAGGTTGTTTTCGAGAAGGAGCGCCTCGGTCTCGGTGTTGGTTACCATGACGTCAAGCGAAGCGATGGCGGCTACCAGGCTCCGCGTCTTGGGGTCATGGTCCTTTTTGACAAAGTAACTCGTCACCCGCTTCCGGAGATCCTTTGCCTTCCCGACGTAAATGATCGTCCCGCTGGTATCGGAGAAGAGATAGCAGCCCGGGGCGTGGGGGAGGGTCGAATACGGGATCATGGATGTACCCGTATATCCGATCTCTGACAAAATAAGCGATAAGGATCCGGCTATTCATCTGACACAGCGTGCATCCATTATCCGGGGGATGATCGCATGAGCTGGATTCCCGCCCGGCATGACGCGGGGAACTGGTTATCCTGCATGCATTTCCATGACAGGGGCAGATGGATGAATTATTGGGTTAATTTTATACGCTGTGAGCGATAATGGAGAGATCACCCAGAGATTACCGGCTCTGCCGGCCGGGAGCTGGTCCAATGGAATGGCTCTATGCAAAGGGGATCCCGATCGAGGCGCAGTACCTGTACCGGAAAGCGTTCGTTATGGCCGGCCAGGGAAATGATGAGAGTGCCCTCAAATACTACCGGCAGGCACTCATCATCGCGCCAAAATACTCCAAAGCCGTGTACGAGATGGGCAACTGTCTTGCCCACCTCGGCAGGTATGCCGAAGCAGCCAGGATGTATGACCGGGCAATCCATCTCAACCCGGAAGAGCCCGCGTTCAGGAGACAGAGAGAGAGTCTCCTCCGGGAATCAGACACCTGATCGCTTCACCGGGTCCCGCTGCCCACCAGAATCTCGCGGAGGAACATCCCGGTATAGCTCGCCTCGGTTGCCGCAACCGCTTCCGGGGTTCCCGTTGCAATGATCCGGCCCCCGGCATCCCCGCCGTCCGGGCCGATGTCGATGATGTGATCGGCCGACTTGATGACATCGAGGTTGTGCTCGATGACGATAACCGTGTTGCCTTTCTCGACCAGATCGTCGAGCACCTTGATCAGTTTCTTGGTGTCATCGAAATGGAGACCGGTGGTCGGCTCATCGAGCAGGTAGAGCGTTTTCCCGGTTGCCCGCTTGGCAAGTTCGCGGGTGAGCTTGATCCGCTGCGCCTCCCCACCCGAAAGGGTAGTCGAGCTCTGGCCGAGCTTGATGTAATCCAGGCCGACACGCGAGAGGGTCTCGAGTTTTGACCGGATGGACGGGATGTTCTCGAAGTGCTTCATCGCCTCTTCCACGCTCATGTCGAGGACATCGGCAATCGACTTGCCCTTGTACTTCACCTCAAGGGTCTCGCGGTTGTACCGCTTGCCCTTGCATTCCTCGCACTCGATGTACACATCGGGCAGGAAGTTCATCTCGATCTTGATGAGGCCGTCGCCTTCGCATGCCTCGCACCGGCCGCCGCGTATGTTGAACGAGAACCGGCCCGGTGCAAAGCCCCGCATCTTCGCCTCTTTTGTCTCGGCAAAGACCGCCCGGATCTCATCGAAGACCTTGGTGTAGGTGGCCGGGTTGGACCGGGGGGTCTTGCCGATCGGGCTCTGGTCGATCACGATGACCTTGTCGATGGCGGAGTCGAAGACGATCTTATCGTGCTTCCCTGCCTGGTCGCGGGACTCGTGCAGGATCTGCATCATGCCCTTGTACAGGGTTTCGTACACGAGCGTGGACTTCCCGCTGCCGGAGACACCGGTGATGACGGTCAGAAGACCGATCGGGAACTTTGCATCGATGTTCTTGAGGTTGTTCTCCCGGCAGCCCTTCACCGTGATGTACTTTTTCGAGGCCCTCCGTGTCCCGGGGACATCGATCTTCTTTGCGCCCGAGAGGTACTGGCCGGTTAATGACTTCCTGTTCTTCTCGATCTGCTTCGGGCTGCCTTCCGCAACAACGTGGCCGCCGTGCATGCCGGCACCCGGCCCCATGTCGATGACATGCTCCGCGGACCGGATCATGTCCTCATCATGCTCGACCACGAGCACGGTGTTCCCGAGGTCGCGGAGCGTCCGGAGGGTCTCGATCAGTTTCCGGTTGTCCCGCTGGTGGAGCCCGATGGAGGGTTCATCGAGCACGTACAGGACGCCCATCAGGTTCGAGCCGATCTGGGTGGCGAGCCGGATCCGCTGGGCTTCGCCGCCCGAGAGGGTCCCGGCATTCCGCGAGAGGGTGAGGTAGCCGAGACCGACCTTCTCCAGGAAATCGAGCCGGGACTGGATCTCCTTGATGATCTGTTTGGCGATCTCCCGCTCCTTAACGGTGAGTTTCAGGTCACGGAACCAGGCAGCGCTGGTGGCGACCGACATATCGGTGACATCGATGATGGACCTGTTGTCAACCCGGACCGCGAGGACCTTGTCCTTGAGCCGCTTCCCGCCGCAGGCCGGGCAGGGGGAGACCCGCATGTAGCCCTCGAGCTCGCGTTTGCGCCAGTCCGACTGGGTCTGGGCATAGAGCCGGGCGGTCTGGGGGAGGAGCCCCTCCCATTCCCCGGTGTGCGACCATTCGGCGTCGCCGTTCCTCATGCTCATCTGGAACTTCATCCGCTTCGAGGAGCCGAACATCAGCGCCTCATACTGCTCCTTCGTGAGATCCTTGATCGGCGTGAGGACCGAGAAGCCGTAGTTCTTTGCAACCGTGGCGAGGTACTGGCCCCTGAATCCGTCCATCGGGTTGCGGTACGGGGCAATGGCCCCGTCCGCGATGCACCGGTTTTTGTCCGGGATGATGAGATCGGGATCGAACTCCATCTTCACGCCGAGGCCGTGGCACTCCTCGCAGGCCCCGAACGGGCTGTTGAACGAGAACATCCGGGGCTGGAGTTCCTCGAATGCCATCCCGCAGACCGGGCAGGCCATGAGCGAGGAGTACGTGGACTCCTTCCCTGCTTCATCCGCGACGAGCACGAGCCCTTCGGACTTTTTTAAGCAGTTCTCCACCGCCTCGGTGAGCCGGCCCCGGTCGGAGGATTCGAGCCGGTCGATGACGATCTCGATGTCCTGCATCTTGTACCGGTCAAGCTTGATCTCCTCATCGGTCCGGATGATCTTCCCGTTGACCCGGACCCGGGTGAACCCTTCCTTGTTGAGATCCTTTAAGAGCTGCTGGTACGTCCCCTTCTTCTGCCGGACGATTGGCGCAAGGACCGTGACCTGGCCGGGGAATTCAGCGGCGATCTGGTCGGCGATCTTATCGGGTGTCCGGGCCGCGATGGGGATGTTGTGCTCGGGGCAGAACGGGATCCCGATGCGGGCATAGAGGAGCCGGAGGTAATCGTAGATCTCGGTGACGGTCCCGACCGTGCTGCGGGGATTCTTGGAGGTGGTCTTCTGCTCGATGGAGATGGCGGGCGAGAGCCCCTCGATGGCATCGACATCCGGTTTCTGCATGATGCCGAGGAACTGCCGGGCATAGGAGGAGAGGGACTCGACATACCGGCGCTGCCCTTCGGCATAGAGCGTGTCGAACGCGAGCGTTGATTTGCCGGAGCCGGAGACACCAGTGATGACGACAAGCTGGTCACGCGGGATCGTGACGCTGATATTTTTGAGGTTGTGCTGGCGGGCACCTTTGATGATGATATCTTTCATTCTGGTGCTGAGACATTTTGGCGTGGGGTATTAAAGAGATGAGGGATGGGGCATGACAGTGAACAGGGGGGGCTCCTCCCGTGCCGGAGATCCCTGGATGGATCGGGATGGCGCAATAGGGGGGGTAATATCCGGCATGAGAATTTCACCAGAGCAAAAACCAATGCATATCATTTAACATGCAGGATGTCCTTTTCTCATCTATGGCAAATCCCATGAACGATAACCGAAGCCGTTCCCTGGTCCGCAGGGCAGTCATCCTTGCTGCACTCGCAGCGTTTGCGCTCCTGCTCGCAGTCCCTGGAGCAGCGAATCCCCCGGGCAATGTAGTCATGAACTATGACCAGATGACTGACAAATTCACGGTCACCATCACCCATCCCGTGGACGACCCCGCAAAACACTACATCAATAAAGTCCAGGTCAAGTACAATGGCAGGGTGATCAGCGACCCGGACTACAAGAGCCAGCCCACGAAAGACACATTCACCTATGACTATACGGTTTCTGCCCTTCCCGGGGATACCTTCTGGGTCTATATAACCTGCAACCAGGGAGGATCGGTTGAAAAGCAGTACGATATTCCGGTTCCGGTCACGACAATCGCGAATGTCGTGGCTCCAGCCGCACCTGCAGAAGCCCCGGCACCGGTCCCGCCAACGCAGAAATCCCCGGCCGGCATCCTGCCGCTCTTCGGGGCAGCGGCAGCCGTCCTCCTGCTGCGAAAAATATAATCCTTTTTAGTCCCGGTCTCCCCGGCGTTCGCTGTACGGGATCTCGGCACTCTTCCCTTTCTTTGGTTTCTCGCGGGTTGCCCGCGCCGCCTCGAACCGGTCTTCGAGCGGGATCTCGACACTTCTGCCTCTCGACAACGGTTCACGGGCATTGTGGGCTGCCTCAAACCGCTCCTGCAGCGGGATCTCGACGCTCTTCCCTTTTGACAGTGGCTGATCCCGACTCATCCGTGCCCGCTCAAAGCGTTCCTGGACCGGAATCTGCGCACTGCGGCCTGAGGACCCGCGTTCATCTGCCCGGTTGAGGCGCTCTGCAAAGGAGATTGCATCGCTCCTCCGGGATACCGGCCGGTCCCGCTCATCAGCCGGCGGTGCGTCACCATCCGGAATAAACTCGATCTCATCGCTGCCGCTCCGGCCGCGGGCCCGGGCGGGGCTTCCCGCCAGCCGGGATGGGGAGGGAGTGCTGGCAGCCCCTGAACGCCCGGGACCCTGGTATGCAAAGGGACTCCGGGGTGCACCCGATCCTTCCCGCCGGATCTGGGTGACCTGCTCATCAATGAGATCCTGCCGGTCCCGGGCGCTCCATTCCGTGAACATCAGGAACTGCAGGAATGCTTCCGGCTCCCGGAACAGGGAGGCATTGATCCCTTCGAACAGGATCGTCCGTTCAACCTCGCCGAACCAGCCGCCCCGCCGCTCGGTTATCGCATCGTTTTCCCGTTCAAAGACGAAAACCCGTTCGATCTCCCCGTTGCGCCCCCAGGTTGTCTCGGAGATGCCGGATGGCTCGAAGGTAAATAATTTTCCCACCTGCCCGTACTCCCCGCCCTCGCGGACAGCGATCTGGCTGCCCCCCTGTTCGTACTGGAATGTCCGGGGCCGGCTTCCCTGCGAGAACGTCTCCTCGAGCATCCCCATCCGGTCAAAAACAAACCGCCGGAGAACAAGGGAGGGCTTCTTCGGGTCGGTCTCGGTCATGATATCCGATGAAGGATCGAAACGATAGGTCCGCCGGATATCCTTCTTACCGTCAAGCACACGGACACCGCCGCTCCCGTACTGGTAGAAGCGGACGATCCGGTCATCCTTCCGTGTTCCTGCATATTCCGTGATGACAGCATCGGCCATGGTGCTCATTCACTCCGCGCCAGCAATTAGTACATGACGTTCAATCCAGCAGGGGAAAAAGGTTGTTCTAATAAAAACGGGTTCCGCCGGCGATCACATGCCAGAAGAGGAAGATTCATTCGATCCCTGCACCCATTGTTTACCGGATGACTGGCGATGCCATGGTCCCGGGCCCGGTCTGCTGTATCAGCCCGGTCCCTGAGAGGACCCTGTGCCTGGCAAAGTGGAGTTCGCGGTTCTTTGCCTGGCTGATCGATATTATCATCATTATCCTCTTCGTCAATATCCTGCGGGGCATTTTTGAGCCGTTCTGGCACCTGCCGCTCCTCTGGGACTATGCCCGCTGGGAGATCCTTGGAGTCGTCTTCGAGGCCTTCTTCGTCTTCCTGTACTGGACGGTCATGGAAGGGTTCGAAGGCAGGGGACAGTCGATTGGGAAGATGGTCATGAACCTGAGGGTGGTGAACCGGGATGGATCGAAGATCTCCTGGAAGGCTGCCGCTATCGAAAGTTTCGGCAAAGCGTTCGTGCCACTTCTCCTGTTCGACTGCCTGATCGGCTGGCTCGCGATGCCCGAATCCAAGCAGCGGGTATTCAACCGGATATCCGGAACGATTGTCATCCGCACCGATTACCGGGAACCGGCCGGTATCACGTACGTGCGGGATTAATCCCGTGAACTCCTTTTTCGATTTCACCATCACACCGGTATCCTGCAACGGATACCAAGGGGATCCAGGCAACGGCGATGCGGGATTTTTCCTGCATCCTATGCCAGGCGGTGAACCTTCCGGAGCAGATCGACCACCCTGCGGGTATGATCCCGGGGGGAGGGCACCGGGATCTCAGCCCCGCGATCAAGTGCAGAATAGATACAGGAGACCGATTCTCCGTGCGACTGCCCGTACCCTCCCTCAAGGACGAGCGCGAGCGGGGTTTCCGTTGCCTGTGCAAGCAGCGTCGTCAGGATGGAAAGATCGGGCGGGAACAGGTTCATCCCGCCCAGTGGATCGTCAAAGAGGATGTCCTGGCCCGCTGATACCATGACAAGACCGGGTTTGAACCGTTCGATGGCCGGCACGAATACCTCAGCGAAGACCGCCTGGTAATCCCCGATACCGCACCCGGCCATCAGGGGGGCGTTGATGGTCAGGCCTTTTCCGGTCCCGTTCCCGATCTCCCCGATCGCACCGGTCGACGGGAAGATATACTCCTGGTGAACGGAGCAGTACAGCACCCGGTTCGAGAGATAAAACGCGTGCTGGGTCCCATTGCCGTGGTGGATATCCCAGTCAACGATCGCCACCCGGTCAACATGGTCAAGGGCTTTGTGGGCTGCGATCGCGGCGTTGTTGAGGAGGCAGAAGCCCATAGCGCGGGCACGCTCGGCATGATGGCCCGGCGGCCGGATGAACGCAAATGCATGTTCACCGGCAAGCGCATGGTCGGCAGCAGCGATCGCCCCGCCTGCTGCCATGAGGGCTGCATCGAAAGAATGCGGGGTCACATACGTGTCGCCGTCAAGGTGGGAGAGACGGGTTGTATCCGCACACCGCTCTTTCAGCCAGGATACGTAGTGACGGTCATGGATACGGCATACGTCGTCAACTGAAGCGGCATCCGGCGTGATGCGGGGGATACCTTCCGGGATCCCCCCGATCGCATTCAGCAGGCGGGCGTGAGACTCAGGGTGGTCCGGGTTGTCATGCCGGGCGCAGGTCAGGTCGACAACAGCACACCGGCGGGACATCGGTTCTCACCGTTCAGACCAGTCTCCAGGCGCCCTGCTTGTCAGAGTACAGCGATGCAACGACGAAGGATTTTTCCGCCGCAAAAGCTGCAGGCACCTCGTAGATCAGGAAACCTTTGACATTGTTTGCCTTTCCGGGGAGGACTGCCCCTTTGGTGTCGCCATCGGAATACCAGTAATCGTACATGTGGCTGACCTCCCCCTGGATAACCGACTTTGCGCTGGGGAGCGATTTGTGGTGGTACATCGTTCCGTCACTGTAAAGGGCGATGGTATTCGGTGCCGGTGCCCATGCGGATTCGGTCCCGGTTCCTGCTGCAGTGAGGTAGATCAGGACAAAGGTGTTACCCTCGGCTGGCCTGAATGTCGTGTTGCCCGGCTGGGGATCGAGCGGGTTGGACGACTGCAGCTGCTGGCGGGCGCTGCTCAGGGAGGGATCGATGTAGAAGACGGTCGGTACAACCTTATACGCCGTAACGGTCAGTTCGCCGGTCTTTGCCCCGCTCCCGAATGCGAGGGGTGAATTGACGGGGACAGCATCCGGGTAGGGGCTTTGTGCTGCCGTAGCTGCCGCAGCCACCGTTGTAGGAGCCTGGGCCGGGGCAGATGTTGCCGCCGGCTGGGATGCCGGAGGAGTGCCGGCGCATCCTGAAACGATCACAAGAAATACCAGGAGAACGGGAAATGCGAGAGCGAATCTTGTTTTCATATGAGACGATGGGTTATTCTGTATCATAAAATATTTGATTTATTATCGGAAAGGAGCCCGATCATTACAAGGGGGATTCCACGTATGCAGCGAGGCGGTCATCGAGGAGTGCCCGGCACGAGGGGCAGACCACCTTCTTCTTCCGGTCCAGTTCATCAAGGGTATCCGGCCTGAACATGACACATTCAGGATCCGTGCAGTGCGGAAGCCCCAGGAGATGACCTATCTCGTGGGAACCTTCCTTGACGATCCGGTCAATAAAATCATCGTCACTTGCCCGGCGCCCGTAATACTCGTTGTTCAGGCGTGCTGTCGAGACAACGCCGGCCCCGACGGTCTCGCGGGCAAGACCGAAGACAAAACTGTTCCCCTGCCGGAAGAGATCCTGGTGGACCACGAGAAGGACGGGATCCGCTATCTGGTGCCGGCGCTTGTACGCCTGGATGCTGTCAAGGAGGGCCCGGGCATCAACCTGCCTCCGCACCATGTCCATGCCGGCAATCCTGACATGGTTCTCGGAAACCGATGCCCTGACACCAAGAACCGATTCGATGCTTCGCGCAACCGGCATCTGCAGACCTGCCGGGGACTGGGAATCCCAAAAAATATGGATATGCATCGCTATACTCTGTTGGAATGGGCTCCTATAAACATATTGAGCATCTGGTCGGCGAATACATTGCCCGGAACTATTCCCGCGCGGTTGAGGCCGGAGTCGGGAGGAATACGGTCGCCGCAGAGATCGTCCATACGGCAGGAGCCCTGATGCGATGCACGGACATCAGGAAGGACATTCCGGAAACGACCGTTCCCATCTCCCGCGATGATCTCTTCGAGCCGGATCTCTTGCTCTACCAGGGAGCCGATGTCATTTATGCGATCCGGCCGGCTGCCGAGATGGTCCCCCCGCTGATGGAGATTGCGCATGCAGTCAACGCGGATCTGATCGTCTACCACCTCGGGTTCGAGATGTACGGGGACGGCGGCGAACGCATCGACTGCGGCGTCATCCTCCATCGCTATGTAACGAGATCAGAACCCGTCAAAGAGGGTTGACTGGGTCTTTGCAGGCGGTTTCTTTTCGGGAGGTTTTTCCATTGGGGGCTCTGCCGGCGGGACGGGCTCAGGTGGCGGCGACTCGATCTTCTCCTTCTCTTTCCTGGCCTTCCGGGGGGGTTCCTTCTCTTTCTCCCGCTCCTTCTCTCGCTCTTTATCCTCGCGGGCGATGGTCCGGACCACCTCTGCAGAACGGGCTTTGTCATTCAGGAAAAAGTTGAGCTGATCGGCATCAAGAGGAACGGAACGGGCGTAATTTGCGGGATTCTGGGTGATGAGCAGTGAGACCGTACCGAGGTAATTCTCGCGAAGGGTGTTCTGGGGAACATGCATCATACCGGCGATTTTATTGAAAGTGGCTGTACGGATCGCCTTCTGTTTCTTTGCTGTCGCCATCTTCTGCCAGCGCGTGGGGGGCATGATCCGGGAATGGATCCCCTTTCCACCGGCAGCCCGGGCAACGCCAAGGAGCATGATCGCCGTGGCATATCTCCAGAGGGTGTGGTATTGTCTCCGGTAGGTATACCCGAGATATTCATCTGCCCGGGCCAGGCTCCGGTAAGCCTGGTCTGCTGCTTCCCGGCCAGGGAGGAGATGCAGGGACCCTTCAATCCACTGCTCGATCGCTTCGGGAGTGTCATCAACATCGTACGAGAGCCGGAGGAGGTCGTCGTCCGGGGTCCTGCCGAATACTGCGGTGATCAGGGAGAAGATCGAGACCCGCTCATCCTTCTGGGACGTATGGATTTGCGTATCAGAGAGGGTATCGCGGCCTATCGCCGAGGCATAGAGCATATTCACCGCAGAACGGATGTCCCCTTCCGCACTCTCGGCAATTGCATTGACCGCTGCATCGCTGCACTGGATCTTCTCCGCAGAGCAGAGATACCGGAGCCGGGGGACGATCGAACGGGCGGGTACCGCCTTGAACTGGACGGGCTCGCACCGGGCCCGTAGCTCGGGAGAGAGGCCATAGAGATCGTTTGCGATCAGGATCATCGGCTGTTTTGCCTGGCGAATGCAGTCGATGATAGCTTTTGCCCCTCCGCGATCGGCAGTGCCCTGGAGGTTGTCGGCCTCATCGAGAATGATGAGTTTCCGCAGCGAGCCGGTCAGGCTCGCCGTTACGCTGCCTGCCCCGGCAATCCGTTCAATGACGGCGGCTGTCCGCTGATCGCTTGCATTCAGTTCAACGACATCCCATTTCATGTCGTTCGCAAGGGCATAGGATGCAGAGGTCTTTCCGATACCGGGCTTCCCGTAGATGATGAGGGGTTTTGATTTGGACGTCCAGTTCTTCGCCCACTCAGCGATCTGGAGTACCGCGGTCTTGTTGCCGATGATATCCGCGAGGTGTGCGGGGCGATACTTCTCTGCCCAGTCCATACACTCCGGTTTACTCCATGACCAGATAAACCGTATGATTTTTTGTATCGATTACTGCCTGCACGAGACCCGGAACAAATAAGTTATCTCTGATGAAGCGCAATTAGCATACGCACGAAGATTTTTAAAAATTTTCAGGTGATGTCGTGGTCCACAGCTGCTCCACAGAAGCGATTGCAAAGGTTGTAAGGGAATACGAAGGGGTCCGGCGCAAACATGCCATTGGCGACATGGTGAAGGCCCTGAAGATAGATGCACCCCACGTCCGGGCAGCTTTCGGCGAGGATGCAGCAGTGATAGAACACCACGGGGAAGCCCTTCTCCTCGCCGCCGACGGGATCTGGAGCAAGCTGATGGAAGCCGACCCCTACTGGGCAGGGTATTGTTCGGTTCTGGTGAATATCCATGATATCGCTGCAATGGGGGGGCACCCGGTTGCAATGGTCGATATCTTCTCGATTGCCAATACCGCCATCCGCGACCAGGTCGTGAAAGGCATGCACGATGCCTCAGAGCAGTTCGGTGTCCCGATTGTCGGGGGACATCTGCACCCGGATGCTCCCTACAGCGTCATCGATGTCTCTATCCTGGGATGTGCACGACTCGATTCCATCATCTACAGCCATACGGCACAGGAGGGGGACAGCGTGGTTATGGCCATCGACCTCAACGGCCGTGTCCACCCTTCGTGCATGCTCAACTGGGACTCGGTTACCATGAAATCCGCCCAGGAGGTCCGTGCCCAGATTGCCCTGATGAAGCTTATAGGGAGGAAGCACCTGGTCACTGCCGGTAAGGACATCAGCAATCCAGGGCTTATCGGGACACTGGGGATGCTCCTTGAAGTCAGCGGGAAGGGAGCAGAGATCGACCTCGGGAAGATCCCAAAACCGGATCTCGCTCTCAACAACATGACGTTTGAACAATGGGTGAAGATGTATCCCGGCATGGGCTTCATCCTGACGGCAAATAAGGAGAACGTCCCGGAACTCATCCGGTTGTTTGCTGATGTCGGCATGACCGCAAAGGAGATCGGCGTGGTTGATTCGACCAAGGAACTCCGGATCCGGTACGACGGGCAGGAGACCCAGGTCTTCGATTTCATCAAAAACGGGATCATGCATCTCTGCGAAGAGGATGTCCCATGCCGGGTGCCGTGAAGCGCATCGGGATCGGGATTGCAGAAGATGCAGAGAAAGTTCTCGAGAGCATTATCGCCTATCCGGGTCCCGAAGAGGTGATCGGTTACTGCAGCCCGGGCACCATGAACAGCCTGGCTGCAGAATACCCGGGTGTCCGCATCGTTGAACATGAGACTCCCACAGAGGCGCTGGTCAGCGATCTGGCGAAGGGAATTATCGATGCGGCGGTCAGGGGGACGCTTCCGGCCAATGCAACCCTGAAAGCCCTGAAATCCGCGATGGGTGTCGATCACCTCGAGCGGATCGCCCTTCTTGAGACGTTTGACGGGAAGCAGTTCCTGTTTGCCCCGGTTGGCGTCGACGAGGGCTGGACTGTTGAGGAGAAGGCGGAAATCATCCGGAAGGGACGCGTCGTGGCGCAGAAATTCGGCCTGCCGGACAAGGTCGGGGTCCTTTCAGGGGGGAGACTCGGGGATATCGGGCGGCATTCGAAGGTCGATGCCAGCATCGCTGATGCCGAGGAAGTTGCCCGGAGGACCGGTGCCGTTCACCATGAGATCCTGATCGAGGATGCCATAAGGGACTGCGGATTCATCATCGCACCGGATGGGATATCCGGGAACCTGGTCTTTCGTACGCTCGTCTTCCTGGGAGGGGGGCACGGACATGGGGCACCTGTGGTAAATATCAGCAGAATTTTCGTGGATACCTCGCGCGCCTCACCAAATTACACGAAAGCTCTTTTGCTCGCAGCATCTTTGTTGGAATAAATTTTAATCCGAAAAAATACCTTATTTTGCCAAAAAAACGTTTTAAAAGTAAATAAAAATATTCTGCGAAATTACGGACTCCGTTTTTTGCTTGCTGGGCTGGGCGCGTTCCAAACCAATATTGAAGGGTAATTTGAAGGTTTTTCCCAAAAAGTATTTATATATACCAATTGGATTTCTTTTTGAGGTTTAAAACATGGCAGATTTACCAATTGCCGCAGTTGTGAGGATTGCGAAGAAAAACGGCGCGGAAAGAGTGGGAAGCGATGCAGCTGAGGCACTTGTTGCAAAGGCAGAGAAATATATCGCCCAGCTCACCAAGGAAGCCAACAAGCTTGCCGAACACGCAGGCAGAAAGACGATCAAGAAAGAAGATGTTGACCTGGCTGCAAAGTCCAACTGATCAACATTTTTTCCTCTTCTTAACCAGAAATTCACATCCATCCGGCATCATCGGTTCGTCCGCGAGCGAAGCGCTCATCAGGCCCGGCATCCAATTTCCGTATAGATGCTAAACAAAAAACCAATGCCCGGAGATCCCGTCTGTACGGAGGACCTGCTTGCTGCCCTCACCCGGCTCTTCAACAAAGGGGCGCAGATCGAGCGGGAACCGGTTGATACCGGGGACGGCACGCTCCTCTTCACCTCGGAGATTCACCTGATCGATGTTGCCGGGAAGTATCCCCATGACGGGATGTCAGCCATTGCATCGCGCCTCGGAATTACCAAGGGAGCCGTATCGCAGACGGCAAAGAAGCTTGAAGACAAGGGATACCTTGAACGGGTGAGCGGGGAAGGAGACAACAAGACGGTTTTTATCCGCCTGACTGCTGCAGGACGACGGGCTTTTGACTGGCATACCGAATACCACCACCGGGTCAATGACCGGATAGCAGAGGAGTTCGGGCGGCTGACCCCCACAGAGCAGACACACTTCCTGAAGGTGCTCTCCAATATCGAAGCGGTCTTTGACTCATGCACGGATATCCGCAGGAGCGTCCAGAACCCCCGGTAAGATTTAACATGGTTTAGTATCTAAACTATTTTACCGGCATTGATTTGCCATGGAGGAACACGATGAATGAATACTCATTTTCCCCGATACAGCAGGGCGATAGTACGGAAATTATCAAAATTTTCAATTATTACATCTCCGGCAGCTTTGCAGCGTACCCTGAGGATACCGTCCCGGAGGCATTCTTCTCACTCTTTATAGAACAGATCCGGAACTACCCCTCTTCAGCGGTCCGGCTGCCCGATGGATCCATCGGGGGGTTCGGTCTCCTCCGGGCTCATAACCCGATGCCGGTATTCCGGCACACTGCGGAGATCACGTATTTTATCCGGCCGGACCTGACCGGAAAAGGAATTGGATCCCGGATGCTTGAACATCTTGAAGACGAAGGGAGACAACGGGGGATCACGACGATCCTTGCGAGTATCTCGTCACGGAACGAGGGGAGCATTCGCTTCCATGCCCGCCACGGGTTTACCGAATGCGGCAGGTTTGTAAATGTGGGAAAGAAAAAAGGATTGTTCTTTGATACCGTCTGGATGCAGAAATTTATCTGAATGCGTCAGAACTTCCCTTTCGTGCTCCGGATGGCCCTCTTGTCGCCGGTGATCTCGAGCGCCTGCCCAAGGGCAATACCAAACGCCTTGAAAGCCGCTTCTGCCTTGTGGTGGTCGTTCTTTCCCGAGAAGGTTATATGGGCGGTGATCCCTGCACGGGTGCAGAGCGAATAGAAGAAATGCTCGAAGATGTCCGCGGGTATGGTCCCGACGGTCCGGTTGCCAAATGTACCCGTGAAGACAAGATATCCCCGTCCGCCACAGTCGAGCGCAAC
>CAYVAQ010000029.1:0-26981 GCA_964448885.1 uncultured Methanoregula sp.
CCACCGGCGGCCAGTACGGCATGTGCACGTTCCCGAACGGAACATCCTGCGAGGAGTGGGCGCTCTACCGTAACGAGGGATGCAAAGCGGAGGCTGCCGCACTGGCAGGTACAGCAGCGGGAGGCAAGAAGATGGTGACCATCACGGATGCAGAGAATGGAAAGACAGTCGATATAACGCAGGGCACGCAGTTTGCCGTCCAGCTCTCAGAGAACCCGACAACGGGATTCCAGTGGAACGCAACCCTCTCACCCGGCCTTGTCCTCGTCTCGGACAGTTACGAGACCAGACCGCATGCAGAGGGCATGGTTGGCGTTGGCGGGACCCATACCTGGATCATCAGCGCAAAGGATACCGGCAGCCAGAAGTTCTCCGCGGTCTACCGCAGGTCATGGGAAACCGTGACCGGCAGCGAGACAGCGTTTGCGGTCACCATCAATGTTGAGAAGGCATAACCGGGAATGGACATTTCCGGCACCGGCAATCCTCTTTTTTTATAGTAATCGGTTCATGGAATAGTTTTTTATGTGGCAAGTACAATCTGACGCTATATGGTATGGATTCAGGTATGGACGGACCCCCAGGAGTTCATCCGATCCGAGAAGATCGAGTCTGTCTATTACCGTTCTATAAAGAAGGGGCAGAACGAGGACTGGATCGAGGTGGTTGCCCGACCGCAGGAGCGCGCGATCCTGCAGGTGTCGGTCAATGCCGGTAACTTCCCCAAGACGGAGAACGACCAGAAGGCATGGCAGATGCTCGTCAATGCGAGGGCACTCCAGGTCATTTCGGAGGTCATCCGTGTTATCAGCGACCCCGACCAGCGCGGAAAGGTCATCTCGCTCAAGGACCTGATAGCGTTCGATTTCGTGCAGGAGGCACCAAGGAACCTGGACATCGAGGTCTGGGTCTGGAAGATCCCCTGCCACAACTGCGGCAAGGAGACGCCGGTCGTGTACCCGGTCGGTTCGTTCTTCGGGTTCATGCTCGAGTTCAACTTCCTCTCGAACCTCCCGCTCCTCCTCTCGGAGAAGTACCCGTTCTACAAGAAAGCGCATGCCAAGGGGAAAGAGGGCGAGGAGTACCGGAACACCTGCGTCAACTGCGGGCATGCGCAGGAGGACTGGCGCGTGATGGAGTCCTACCTGGAACTCGTCAATACGCCCGGTGCCGTGCAGGAGAAAGTCCAGCTCACGGTCCCCCTGACCGATGACGAGCAGGCCGAGTACCGCAAGGCCGGGATCAGCTCGAGCTGGTGAGCCGGACCGGCTGGTTCAATTTTTTTTCGCGTGATTTTTTTAAAATTTTTTTTTATGAGAAATGATTTGACGTTGTGCTGATGATCGCAGGGCCATTTCCCCGGATCCTGCGCCGGCAGGTCCACCAGTCCCCCTCCCCTCTACCGGCAGGGTTGACGATTCCCCCTGCGGGAACGTATCTCCTCATGGGGAAACGCAGCCCGTTTCAGCCCCCGATTTCCGGGCACCCGGTCCGGTGGACAGAAAATATCCGGACTCGTGTCCACCGTTCAGAAAATACGGGCATTTTCCACCCGGAACAGGAAAATACCCGTATTCCGAGGGGGTGAGATCTTCCCTTTTCGCGGTGTTCCGGAGGGGGTGATTTTTCCCCTTCCCTGCAGCAGGAACATGGCTCCTGCGCCGCCGGAAGGGCACTATGACCATTTCCCGGTCCCGGATCAAACGCCGGAAGTGCTCACCACGCGGTAGGAAGGGATATTGATCTGGAATTGAATTTCGCTAAATGCCGTCTCATGACTGAATTGTCCCCCCTTACGCCAGCCCTGCCCCCGTTGGGGGCGGGGCGCATGTGATGTCTCTACATTACCTGTACGGGATACTCCGGCAAGGAATCGTTTTTCTAAAATAGAAATGATGCCGCCGCGGGGCGCCCTTCGGGGCGGCGGCCAGTATCCTCATGGGGGCATGGGGGCATCAGCCCCCATCATCATTTAAGGATTTCAACGGAACAAGAAAAACCGATTCACGACCCGGTTTTATTCGGAAAAAACCGGTCACGAAAAAAGCAACTGCCCCTCTTCACCGGAAATACCCCACCACATTCCGGAAGATCTGCATATTCATCGATTCAGCCGGCACCGGGATCCCCTGCCGCCGCATTTGCTCCTTCCGTAAAGGCCAGTCATACAAATTCGTAAACTCCATCGCCCGCTCCGGGTGCGGCATCATGCCGAGCACTTTCCCATCCGCTGATGTGATGCCCGCGATGTCCTCCACCGAGCCATTGGGGTTGTACGGGTACTCGCCGTTTGCGGGCGAGAGGTCCTCGCGGCAGTACGTGAACGCAACCATCTTCTGGCGACGGATCCGCTGGAGCGTCTCTTTGCTGCACGAGAAGTTGCCCTCGCCATGCGAGACCGGACAATAGATCCGCTCGATCCCCTTTGTCCAGAGGTTCTCGTTTGCCGGTTTGAGCGTGACGAACCGGCACTCGAGCACACCCTTGCGGTTGGGCATCAGGGCGATGTCGCGTTTGTACTGCTTGTCAAAGGCCGGGACGAGCCCGAGGTTTGCCAGGATCTGGAAGCCGTTGCAGATCCCGAGCACCAGGTTGTCACCGTCCAGGAACTCCTCAACGTCTCTCCATAAGTTGTTCCGGACGCGGTTCGCGTACGCATTGCCGGCACCGGTGTCATCGCCGTACGAGAACCCGCCGGGGAAGACGAGGAGCCGGTAATCGCTCATCCGCTTTTTGTTATCGATGAGGTCGTTGATGTGGACGATATCGGACTCCATACCTGCCCGTGCAAGGGCCACCTGCGTCTCCATCTCCGAGTTGATCCCGAATCCGCTCATGATGAGCGCCCGCTCCGGGATCGTCTCGATGCCGACAGGGGCTGCTTTTGGACGGGGGGCTGCAACCTTTCGTTTCATGATCAGTACCTCCCGAACGGCGCCTTGTAGGCCGTTTCCAGTTCCGCGACCGGCATTTCAGCAACCGTCGTCGTTCCGGTGATCCGCAGGTTCTTCCCGCCGACCCGCCCGAGCAGGATCGCATCGGCCCCGAGCACCTGCTCGAATGCCCGCTTCCGGTCCGGGGCGATCGTGACCACGAACCGGCCGAGCGTCTCGGAGAAGAGGTACACATCGGCCCTCCGGTCGGGCGGGATCGTGATGTCCATCCCGATCCGGCCGGCAATGGCAACCTTCGCGAGCGCAACGCCGAGGCCGCCGTGCGTGACCGGGAACGCAGATGCAACAAGCTCGTGGGCGATCGCATCCGCCATCCTTTGGTACCGTTCTTTCATGGCAGCGGGGTTAAGCACCGGCACGGTGCTGCCCGCGATCCCGAGGTGGGCTGCGTATTCCGATCCGCCCAGCTCCTCCGCGGTGTCACCGATGACATAGACAAGGTCGCCCTCGATCTTCGCATCGAGCGAGACTGCCTTTGTAACATCCGGGTGGACGCCGATGGAGGAGATGAGGAGCGTCGGGGGCACCGAGACCTTAACTTTCTTCCCGTCTGCATCGAAACCGGAGAAGTCGTTGAACATGCTGTCCTTGCCGGAGATGAAGGGGGTGCCGAACGCGACTGCCGTATCGTGGCAGCCGAGCGCTGCCCCTTTCAGCTGGCCGAGCCGGACCGGGTCATCGGATGAGCACCAGCAGAAGTTATCAAGGATCGCGATCTGATCGGGGGGGATGCCGATGGCGACGAGACCGCGGACGGCAGCATCGATGCCGGCGCCGGCCATCCGGTACGGGTCGATCTCGGAGTAGGAGGGGAACATCCCCTGCGAGAGCCCGACGCCCCGCTTCGAACCCGGCACAACTTTGGTCAGCGTAGCAACCGACTGGACCCGGCCGGCCCCCTGGACCGGCCCCAGCACGTGACCACCCTGTACGGTGTGGTCGTACTGGATGGTGATGTACTCCTTTGAGCAGGTGTTCTTTCTCGAGAGCATCGCTTTCAGTGCTGCATCGAGCCGGTCCGGGCAGTGCGGGAGTGCGGGGGCCGGGCCGGGTTCTGGGACAGGAACGGTCTTCAGCTGTTTCCTGGGCAGACCGTCATGGAGGAAGGAGAGTTCGATGTCGAGCACGACTTTTTTATGGAACTCGACCACGCACCGGCCGGAGTCCGTGAAGGTGCCGATGACCGTTGCCTCGACTTCGCGGCGTCTCATCAGGTCCATGAACGCGCCGAGTTTGTCCGGGGGGACGGCAACGGTCATGCGTTCCTGCGACTCGGAGATCCAGATCTCCCACGGCGCCATGCCGGGGTACTTGAGCGGGACGGCATCGAGAATGACATGGCATCCGTTGCACTCCTTTGCCATCTCAGCCACCGAGCAGGAGATCCCGCCGGCCCCGTTGTCGGTGATGCTGTGGTAGAGCCCGAGGTCGCGGGCTTCCTTCACGATCACGTCCGAGAACTTCTTCTGGGTGATCGGGTCGCCGATCTGCACCGCGGTCACGGGGCTCTTCGGGTCGAGCGCCTCGGATGAGAAGGTAGCGCCATGGATCCCGTCCTTCCCCACCCTGCCGCCAAGCATAACGATATGGTCGCCGGCCTGTGCGGACTTCTCGTAGAGCTTTCTCCCGCCCGATTCCCGGGGCATGATCCCGACCGTGCCGGCAAAGACGAGCGGTTTTCCCACGTACCGGTCATCGAAGTACACGAATCCCTGCGGGGTCGGGATGCCGGAGCAGTTCCCGCCTACGCCGACACCATGCACGACCCCGTCCAGGATCCGGCGGGGCGGGAGGATGGGGTTCTGCCGGCCAGAGGCACGGTAGAGCGCCGGGTCCTTTTCGGGGTCTCCGACGCAGAAGCCATAGATGTTGATGCAGGGCTTTGCGCCAAGGCCAAAGCCGATGGTGTCCCGGTTCACCCCCACGATGCCGGTGAGGGCGCCGCCAAACGGGTCGAGCGCGGAGGGTGAGTTGTGCGTCTCGACCTTGTGGGTCACGATGTGCTCGTCGTCAAACACGATCCCGCCGGAGTTGTCCGAGAAGACACTGACGCAGATATCCCGGTCACCCTTCTCCTCCCGGATTTTGTTGGTCGCGGCCTGGATGCAGGTCTTGTACAGCCCCCGCGGAATGTCGTCGTCAAGGGCCGATGCAAAGATCGTGTGCTTGCAGTGCTCGCTCCAGGTCTGGGCGAGCGCCTCGAGTTCAACATCAGTTGGTTTCCGGCCCTTCGTGGCAAAATAGTCGCGGATCGTATGGAGCTGGGCAAGGTCGAGCGCGAGGGGTCCGCGGCGGTTACCGGTCTGCGGGTCGGTGATCCCTTCCTTGCCGAGCCGGGCCAGTTCCTCATCCGGGATGTCCAAGTCCACCGGTCCGGCCTGCGGGAGTTCGTGGAGTTCCACGAACGGCACGACGCGGTCCATGCCCTTCGTGCCATAATCCTGCCGGCTTTTTATCGCGATCCGGTTGATGAGCGGGTTTGCCAGTGTTGCCGCAAGCTGCCGGAGTGTATCGGGTGCAAGCCTTCCGCGGACAAAGAAGAGCTGCGAGGTGAATACCCCCTCGCCCTCCGAGAACTTCATGCTGAAATAGTCCTCGATGGTCTGCCGTGCAGTAGTGCCCACATTGTCCGTAACGCCCGGCAGGAAACCGACCTCGATGGCATCATCGAAGTTTGCCGGTGTTGCCCCGTCAACGACAAACTCCTGAACAACGGGATTGGCAAGCTGGTCCCCGATCTCCCTGAGCTCTTCAGCGGAGAAGTCCCGGGACGCGGTTGCAATGGTATAGACATCGATCTGGTGCAGCTCTTCGATGGCAAAACCGAGCGAGCGGATACGGTCGGTCCGGACTTTGAGCCGGGGGTCGGTCTTGTAGCGGACTTCAATCCGGTGGACGTGGGGCATGGGCAATCTGATCATGTGGTTGGTCGTGATGGTGAAAAATGGTATCTGTGGGGGTACGTTTTGTATATCACGGCTGCCTATGGATCATACGGTCAGGTAACCGTTATGACCCGCAGAGGACAGGGAACTACCACAGATTCCGGCCGCCCGGCATCACCGGACTACTGGAAACTCGATATGCACGTCCACTCGCGGTATTCCGGCGACTCGGTGACCGACCCGAAGAAGATTGTGAACCTCTGGCTGGAGAGGGGCATCCTCTGCATTATCGCCGACCATAATACGACTGCCGGATCGCAGGCCGTGTATGCAGACCTGCGGCGTATCGATCCGGGCGTCCCGCTCATCCTCTCCGAAGAGATCATGACCGAGAGCGGCGAGATCATCGGGCTGTTCCTCTCAGAAGAGGTGCACCCGTACCTCTCCGCCGCAGAGACGGTCGACCTCATCCACGAGCAGGGCGGGCTTGCGCTCGTCCCCCACCCGTTCTGCTCCTACCGGGTCAGCAGCGCGATGCGGTCCGACATCCTTGACGAGATCATCGGCAGTGTCGATATCATCGAAGGATACAATGCCCGCACCCTGCGGGACGAAGACAACAACCGGGCAAGGGAGTACGCAAAGGTACACAAAAAACCGGTCTCGGTCGGGTCAGATGCGCACACGACCCGGGAGCTGGGGCGCTGCTTCCTCGAACTTGATCCTTTTTCCACCCCGCAGGAACTCATGAGGGGACTCTCGGCCGGCAGGGCGAACTTCTGCCGGATGGACAGCTCGGTCCATGCGCTGACAAGGCTTGTCAAGGCAGTGAAACACGACGGGATGCGCGACGAATAGGTGCCGGGTTTTTCGCGTACAATCCAAAGGATTCTTGTTTTTCGGTATCCCATACGGTACCGGATGTCTTCCCACAGCCTGCTCGAAGTTGAATGCCCGTCCTGCGGAAAAAAACGGGAGATCGTGATCTGGCAGATGGTCGATGTCACGCGTGAACCGGAACGCAGGGAGGAGATCTTTACGGGGAAGATCAACTACTTCACCTGCGATGGCTGTGATTTTGAGGGGTTCATCACCGCACCGCTCGTGTACCTGGACATGGAGAAGGAGTTCTGCGTGCAGTACGTGCCGGTCGAATTTTTTGAGGATACCGGGTACCTGAAAGAGTCATTTACTCCCGATGGCGGGGTTCGCACCGGGCTGCCTGCCAATACTGCTGAATCACCCGAACTCTCCTGCATGCAGGGCGCCCATATCGTCTTCTCGATGGCAGAGCTGATCCGCTATGTCCTCTTCCGCGAGCGGCTCGGGCAGGTTTTCGCGGAGACCGGGGGAGAATCATGACGGGCCAGGAACCGGTTCCCGGCTGCCCGTTCTGCAAACCGTTCGGGGACGACATCGTGGCGAAGAACGATCTCTGTTATGCCCGCTGGGACCGGTTCCCGGTAACGAAAGGCCACCTGCTGATCATGCCGTTCCGGCATACGCCCGATTACTTCTCGCTCACTCCGGAAGAGCGCCGGGCGATGGCAGACATGATTGAAGAATGCCGGACCATCCTTGAAGATAATTTCCACCCGCAGGGGTACAACCTCGGATATAATATCGGGGAGGCGGCAGGCCAGACGGTGATGCACTGCCACTGCCACCTCATCCCCCGGTACACGGGCGACACCGATAACCCGAAGGGGGGTGTCCGGCGGGTCGTTGCCGGAAAATACTACAAGAGCCCGCTCAAACGGATCAACGCCGACAACCGGACACGGTATCATCCGCCGGGACGGGATACCGGAGAGTCTGGCTGACGGTAAGCTTTGTAACGTGGCGGAACAGAGTTAAAGACCAACTATGACATTTGCGGAATCATCACGGATGGAGCGCACCCTCCTTATCGTTGCGCTCCTGTTTATCATCATCATCGCGGTGAAGATGACCGCCTACATGGTCTCGCTCATTATGATGGCACTGGTCCTCACGATGCTCGTCATCCCTGCCCAGGTCTGGCTGAGGAGCAAAGGGCTCTCAACATTTGTCTCGACGATCATCATCACCATTGCTGCATGTCTCATCATCCTGGCGTTCGTCGGGCTGACTGCCCTCTCGCTCAACTCCGTCATGATGGATCTCCCGCAATACCAGAAGGAGCTCAATACCCGGCTTGCGGACATCTCCGCGATGCTCGCGCCGCTCGGGTTGTCCTCACTCGTGACATCCGCACCCCAGCTGGACATTGGCGATGTCCTGTCCTACGGGGTCTCGGGAGCCACGATCGTCGGGGACGCGCTGATGTTCCTCTTCTTTGTCGGGGTCCTTTCATTCTTCATGCTGCTCGAGGTCCCGGCGGTTACCGATCGGATCGAGGAGCGCTTTGGCAAAGAGTCCGGGACCGTGCAGAGCCTCTCGCGGATGACCGGCTATGTCATCGATTTCATTGTCGTGCGGACCGAGACGAACTTCATCCACGGCCTCCTCTTCGGGGGTTTTTTGGGCCTGATGGGAGTCCATGGCGCGATCATGTGGGGGACGCTGACCTTCATTCTCGGGTACATCCCGTTCTTCGGCCTCATCATCGCGGCAGTACCGGCCGTCTTCCTTGCATGGCTCCAGTTCGGCGTTCCCGGCGCCCTTGCTGTCATTGTCGTGGTCTGTATCCTGAACCTGCTCGTGGAGAACCCGGTATACTCGTTCCTCGCGGCCCGGAAGTTCGAGATGCCGGCGCTCATCGTCATCATCTCGGTCATCTTCTGGGGCTGGCTCCTTGGCCTCGTCGGTATGCTCCTCTCGGTGCCGTTCACGCTCTTCATCCTCCTGGTCTTCCAGCTCTCGGATGAACTCCGCTGGATCAACGTGACGCTGGGCGTCAATCACCTGTTCGAGGACGTCAGCGGGACAAAAGAAGAATAAATTTTTTTGGGTTTTGGATTTTTTGGTTTTTTACTATTCAGGATTTTTCAGGTTTTTTGGGTTTTTGTGCAGGATAATGTGCAGCGTCTGCCGGAGGTCACCGGAGATCCACAAAAAGGGATCAGGTTATCTCCCGCACGGTCACGGCATAGTCCCCGTCCCAGTCCAGCGTTGCAACCGACCTCCCGAGTTCTTTGCCGGACACCTCCCGGACAACCACGGTAACGATAACCGGGGAGATCGTGGATGAGGGTTTTTCGGTGAACGACCAGTACAGCTTCTCACCGGTGTTGGTCACCCGCGGCCCCAGCTGGTTCACGATATGATCGGGTGTGCTCCAGGAGAGGAACTGCCCGTAGCTGGCGGTCCAGTCATATTCTGCTGTTGATGTATCGATCCCGTTCGTTATTACGCTGAACTCCACGCCCGGGGTGGACGACATCATCGGGGAGTACCGCTGGGGCGTTGCCCAGAGTCGCACCGATGCAGCAGACGTTGCCGGTGCCAGTGTCTGCGGCACCGTGACGATGCTGCACTGGCCCTGCACGCAGCCGCAGGATCCGGCGCCGCAGTCAAGCGGCCCTTCGCAGCTCATCGTGCAGGCAGTTCCGCTGCAATCCCTCTGTGCAACCTTGTTGATGCAGCTTGTCGGGTGGCAGCACTGGGCCGGCACGCAGTCCTCAGGGGCAGTACACCCCATGGCGTTCATCGGTGTCGGTGCGGTGGCAGCGGGTGAAGACTGAACGGTCGCAACCGGCGTCTCCGCTGCCGGGGGCGTACCGGACGTGCACCCTGCTGCAAGTACCATAACAATAGCCAGGATGGAGAGTATCAGGATCCGGTTGTGCATACAGATGGATTGGCGCAGGAATAATAAAAAGGAGAGGCGATCATCCTTGGCGATTCCCGGAATTTACATTAATGTCAAGAGATAAAATACCGGTATGGTTTCCCTGATTCGTTTAAATCCGCGGCTCGTGATGGCTGGTTTCGTCCTGCTCATTCTTCTGTCCATTGCCGGCACTGCGGGATGTACACAACCGCAAATCCCGGGAACGGGCCAGCAGACCGCAGAACAGAAATCCTTTGTCGAAGTCACCGCAACGCAGCCGGATGCACAACACATCGTTGTCACGTACCAGGGCGGACCCAATATGCAGAAGGTCATGGAGCTCCAGACGACCATAACCGACAGTACCGGGAAAGTCCAGACAAAATCTGTCGGGGACCGGCTGGGCACGACACCCATCACCATCCGGGGCACAAACACCCTTGAAGGCGATTTCTCAGGTCAGGACCATGTAGTGGTCCTCGGGTATTTCTCGGACGGGTCGAACAGGGCAATGCTCGACACCACCGTCTGAATGGTGCCGGGAGATATCCTCCGGGATATTTTTTTATGCCGAAAACGGCGATCTCATCCAGCCTTTTTTAACGTGAAATGAACCGCTGCACCCTTCCCCGGCTCGCCTCTGATACGGTCAGAGGCCCAGATGGTGCCACCATAACTTTCAACAAGGGTACGGGCAATGTAGAGACCGAGCCCTTTGCCGCTCCTGGTATGCCTCCCTTTCCGGAACCGGTCAAAGACGACCGGCTTCAGATCATCAGCAATGCCCGGACCGTTATCGGTCACGATAACTTCAACGTGATCCGGGTTATCGGCTACGCTGATGGTGAGTTCAGCTTCATGGCCGGCGAATTTTATGCTGTTCCCGAAAAGATTGGCCAGGACCTGGGAGAGGAGCGTGTCTGCCATAACCTTAGTCGTTGTACCCGAATACCGGATGGTATTGCCGGAAAACCGCTGGATCTCTCCCTGGATGACCGCATCGAGATCCACGCTGCGGATCCCCTCCTTCTTCTCATGCAGTTTCCGTATCGTGGAGACATTACCGATGATCTCGGTACTCTGGTTGACGCTGTTCACGAGCCGTTGGGCGATGGGCTTGTTCTCGGCACTTGCTTTCATCAGCAGCAGTTCCGTAAGGGCGAGGGCCCCGGTGTTGACGTTGTGGATGTCGTGGGTGATGATGTCCAGGTACAGGTTGGCTTCCTCGTTTGCCTCCGAGAGGCGTTTCTGGGCAAGCAGGACCTCCTGGTGCTGGATAACGGCTGCTTCGTAGGCTGACAGGAGGAACTCGATGATCTGCTGGCGGCCATGGGGGAGCTGGAAGCGCTTGCCGGACAAGACGATATCGGCCGGGTCTCCGCCCTCCGATCGTTCCGATCCCGTTGCCATCTGGTGGAGGATCTTCCTGACCCGTGAAACCAGGTAATCTCCCTGGTAGGGTTTGGTGATGAAGTTGTCGGCACCGGACACCATGGCGTACACAACATCCTTGCTGTCCGTCAGCATCGTCAGCAGGATGAGCGGGATATCGCAAAACCGCTCATCATTTTTCACCGTCCGGCAGAACTCGTACCCGTCCATGACCGGCATGATGACATCGCTGATGATGATATCGGGGCGTGTCTTCTCGAGTTCCTCCAGGGCAGACCGGCCATTCTCGGCTGCAATAACGGTATACCCGTTCTTTTCGAGCGTGGCCTTCAGGATCTCTGCCTGCGTGCGGCTGTCCTCAACAATGAGAATGGTTGCCGTATCCGGAATGTCGGGCCGGGAGGGAGTCATTTCAGGTACTCTTGCATCATCTCATCAGTCCATTTATTAAAAACATTCCATAGCCGGGAGAACAGACCTGCAGATACCCGATATACTACTCCGGGTAAGGAATGCCCTGAAGATAAGGGAAGAGCAGGGCGTCTCAGCCCACCAGTTTCTTCTTCCGCAGGAGGCGGTTATAGCTGATGGCGAACCGGTGGGCCTCGTCGCGGATCTCCTGGAGGTATCGCAGCGCCATGCTTTTTTTGTCAAGGCGCCGCGGGAGGACTTCCCCCGGCACCCAGATCTCCTCTTCCCGTTTTGCCAGCGCGATGACGGGAATATCACAGCCAAGGCCGGCAAGGGCATCGAGCGCTGCAGAGAGCTGCCCTTTGCCCCCGTCGATGACAATGAGGTGAGGCATCTCCGCCCCTTCTGCCACGAGCCGCTGGTAGCGCCGTTTCACGATCTCGGCGATCGAGGCGAAGTCATCGACCCCCTCGACCGTCTTTATCCGGAAACGGCGGTAGTTCTTCTTCTCGGGCAGTCCATTGACGAACTGCACCATAGAACCCACCATCGCGGTCCCCGAGAGGTGCGAGATATCGAAGCACTCGATTGCCAGCGGGGGCTCAGGGAGATCGAGAGCCTGCTGCAGGTCGTTCACTTTCAGTTCGTTTTTGAGGAACGCGTGGTCGATATTCTTCTCAACCAGGTCGAGGAGCCGCTTCTTCTCGCCTGCCTTCGGGACGGTGACCTGGACTGCCCTGCCCTTCTGTTCGGTCAGGTACCCTGCCAGGGCTTCATCAACCTCGTGCGGCACGATGAGTTCGCCCGGCGGGGTGCGGTCGGCATAATACAGGACCAGGAATTCATCGAAGAAGTCCTCACGGCACTCAAACGAGTACTCCTGCTTGTTGATCAGGAGTCCCTTCTCAACGGAAAATACCATGAGATAGACCGTTGCGCCGGAGATCGTGTACCCGACCACGTCCTGGTCCGTCTCCCGCGGCCGTTCGACGTGCTGGCGCTCGGCAAGATGCTCGAT
The DNA here is from genome assembly GCA_964448885.1 of uncultured Methanoregula sp. Taxonomy (GTDB): domain Archaea; phylum Halobacteriota; class Methanomicrobia; order Methanomicrobiales; family Methanospirillaceae; genus Methanoregula. The sequence goes on from CAYVAQ010000029.1 coordinate 12,415, forward strand.
CGCGGCGATCTGGTTGCGGAGAACCAGGGCTTTTTCATACTCCTGCCGGGCGGATTCTTCGGCCATCTCTTCTTTGAGCGCTGCCAGGAGCTCGGTTGTCTTCCCCTTCAGGATCGCCGTGGCCTTGCCGACTGCCCGGTTATACTCCTCCGGGCTTATCGCACCGATACAGGGAGAACTGCAGGTCTGCATATGGTGCCGCAGGCAGGCGCGCCGGGGGAGCCGGTTGCAGGACCGGAGCAGGAAGATGCGCCGGACAAGCCGGATGATCTCGTCGCGGGCGGCAGCCGAGACGAATGGGCCGAAGTAGAGTGCGTCCTCGCGCCGGGTCCTCCGGGCAATCCCGATGCGGGGGAACGGCTCTTTGGTCAGTTCAATGTAGGCGAACCGCTTGGCATCCTTGAGATCGATGTTGTATTTCGGCTGGTGCCTCTTGATGAGGTTGTTTTCGAGAAGGAGCGCCTCGGTCTCGGTGTTGGTTACCATGACGTCAAGCGAAGCGATGGCGGCTACCAGGCTCCGCGTCTTGGGGTCATGGTCCTTTTTGACAAAGTAACTCGTCACCCGCTTCCGGAGATCCTTTGCCTTCCCGACGTAAATGATCGTCCCGCTGGTATCGGAGAAGAGATAGCAGCCCGGGGCGTGGGGGAGGGTCGAATACGGGATCATGGATGTACCCGTATATCCGATCTCTGACAAAATAAGCGATAAGGATCCGGCTATTCATCTGACACAGCGTGCATCCATTATCCGGGGGATGATCGCATGAGCTGGATTCCCGCCCGGCATGACGCGGGGAACTGGTTATCCTGCATGCATTTCCATGACAGGGGCAGATGGATGAATTATTGGGTTAATTTTATACGCTGTGAGCGATAATGGAGAGATCACCCAGAGATTACCGGCTCTGCCGGCCGGGAGCTGGTCCAATGGAATGGCTCTATGCAAAGGGGATCCCGATCGAGGCGCAGTACCTGTACCGGAAAGCGTTCGTTATGGCCGGCCAGGGAAATGATGAGAGTGCCCTCAAATACTACCGGCAGGCACTCATCATCGCGCCAAAATACTCCAAAGCCGTGTACGAGATGGGCAACTGTCTTGCCCACCTCGGCAGGTATGCCGAAGCAGCCAGGATGTATGACCGGGCAATCCATCTCAACCCGGAAGAGCCCGCGTTCAGGAGACAGAGAGAGAGTCTCCTCCGGGAATCAGACACCTGATCGCTTCACCGGGTCCCGCTGCCCACCAGAATCTCGCGGAGGAACATCCCGGTATAGCTCGCCTCGGTTGCCGCAACCGCTTCCGGGGTTCCCGTTGCAATGATCCGGCCCCCGGCATCCCCGCCGTCCGGGCCGATGTCGATGATGTGATCGGCCGACTTGATGACATCGAGGTTGTGCTCGATGACGATAACCGTGTTGCCTTTCTCGACCAGATCGTCGAGCACCTTGATCAGTTTCTTGGTGTCATCGAAATGGAGACCGGTGGTCGGCTCATCGAGCAGGTAGAGCGTTTTCCCGGTTGCCCGCTTGGCAAGTTCGCGGGTGAGCTTGATCCGCTGCGCCTCCCCACCCGAAAGGGTAGTCGAGCTCTGGCCGAGCTTGATGTAATCCAGGCCGACACGCGAGAGGGTCTCGAGTTTTGACCGGATGGACGGGATGTTCTCGAAGTGCTTCATCGCCTCTTCCACGCTCATGTCGAGGACATCGGCAATCGACTTGCCCTTGTACTTCACCTCAAGGGTCTCGCGGTTGTACCGCTTGCCCTTGCATTCCTCGCACTCGATGTACACATCGGGCAGGAAGTTCATCTCGATCTTGATGAGGCCGTCGCCTTCGCATGCCTCGCACCGGCCGCCGCGTATGTTGAACGAGAACCGGCCCGGTGCAAAGCCCCGCATCTTCGCCTCTTTTGTCTCGGCAAAGACCGCCCGGATCTCATCGAAGACCTTGGTGTAGGTGGCCGGGTTGGACCGGGGGGTCTTGCCGATCGGGCTCTGGTCGATCACGATGACCTTGTCGATGGCGGAGTCGAAGACGATCTTATCGTGCTTCCCTGCCTGGTCGCGGGACTCGTGCAGGATCTGCATCATGCCCTTGTACAGGGTTTCGTACACGAGCGTGGACTTCCCGCTGCCGGAGACACCGGTGATGACGGTCAGAAGACCGATCGGGAACTTTGCATCGATGTTCTTGAGGTTGTTCTCCCGGCAGCCCTTCACCGTGATGTACTTTTTCGAGGCCCTCCGTGTCCCGGGGACATCGATCTTCTTTGCGCCCGAGAGGTACTGGCCGGTTAATGACTTCCTGTTCTTCTCGATCTGCTTCGGGCTGCCTTCCGCAACAACGTGGCCGCCGTGCATGCCGGCACCCGGCCCCATGTCGATGACATGCTCCGCGGACCGGATCATGTCCTCATCATGCTCGACCACGAGCACGGTGTTCCCGAGGTCGCGGAGCGTCCGGAGGGTCTCGATCAGTTTCCGGTTGTCCCGCTGGTGGAGCCCGATGGAGGGTTCATCGAGCACGTACAGGACGCCCATCAGGTTCGAGCCGATCTGGGTGGCGAGCCGGATCCGCTGGGCTTCGCCGCCCGAGAGGGTCCCGGCATTCCGCGAGAGGGTGAGGTAGCCGAGACCGACCTTCTCCAGGAAATCGAGCCGGGACTGGATCTCCTTGATGATCTGTTTGGCGATCTCCCGCTCCTTAACGGTGAGTTTCAGGTCACGGAACCAGGCAGCGCTGGTGGCGACCGACATATCGGTGACATCGATGATGGACCTGTTGTCAACCCGGACCGCGAGGACCTTGTCCTTGAGCCGCTTCCCGCCGCAGGCCGGGCAGGGGGAGACCCGCATGTAGCCCTCGAGCTCGCGTTTGCGCCAGTCCGACTGGGTCTGGGCATAGAGCCGGGCGGTCTGGGGGAGGAGCCCCTCCCATTCCCCGGTGTGCGACCATTCGGCGTCGCCGTTCCTCATGCTCATCTGGAACTTCATCCGCTTCGAGGAGCCGAACATCAGCGCCTCATACTGCTCCTTCGTGAGATCCTTGATCGGCGTGAGGACCGAGAAGCCGTAGTTCTTTGCAACCGTGGCGAGGTACTGGCCCCTGAATCCGTCCATCGGGTTGCGGTACGGGGCAATGGCCCCGTCCGCGATGCACCGGTTTTTGTCCGGGATGATGAGATCGGGATCGAACTCCATCTTCACGCCGAGGCCGTGGCACTCCTCGCAGGCCCCGAACGGGCTGTTGAACGAGAACATCCGGGGCTGGAGTTCCTCGAATGCCATCCCGCAGACCGGGCAGGCCATGAGCGAGGAGTACGTGGACTCCTTCCCTGCTTCATCCGCGACGAGCACGAGCCCTTCGGACTTTTTTAAGCAGTTCTCCACCGCCTCGGTGAGCCGGCCCCGGTCGGAGGATTCGAGCCGGTCGATGACGATCTCGATGTCCTGCATCTTGTACCGGTCAAGCTTGATCTCCTCATCGGTCCGGATGATCTTCCCGTTGACCCGGACCCGGGTGAACCCTTCCTTGTTGAGATCCTTTAAGAGCTGCTGGTACGTCCCCTTCTTCTGCCGGACGATTGGCGCAAGGACCGTGACCTGGCCGGGGAATTCAGCGGCGATCTGGTCGGCGATCTTATCGGGTGTCCGGGCCGCGATGGGGATGTTGTGCTCGGGGCAGAACGGGATCCCGATGCGGGCATAGAGGAGCCGGAGGTAATCGTAGATCTCGGTGACGGTCCCGACCGTGCTGCGGGGATTCTTGGAGGTGGTCTTCTGCTCGATGGAGATGGCGGGCGAGAGCCCCTCGATGGCATCGACATCCGGTTTCTGCATGATGCCGAGGAACTGCCGGGCATAGGAGGAGAGGGACTCGACATACCGGCGCTGCCCTTCGGCATAGAGCGTGTCGAACGCGAGCGTTGATTTGCCGGAGCCGGAGACACCAGTGATGACGACAAGCTGGTCACGCGGGATCGTGACGCTGATATTTTTGAGGTTGTGCTGGCGGGCACCTTTGATGATGATATCTTTCATTCTGGTGCTGAGACATTTTGGCGTGGGGTATTAAAGAGATGAGGGATGGGGCATGACAGTGAACAGGGGGGGCTCCTCCCGTGCCGGAGATCCCTGGATGGATCGGGATGGCGCAATAGGGGGGGTAATATCCGGCATGAGAATTTCACCAGAGCAAAAACCAATGCATATCATTTAACATGCAGGATGTCCTTTTCTCATCTATGGCAAATCCCATGAACGATAACCGAAGCCGTTCCCTGGTCCGCAGGGCAGTCATCCTTGCTGCACTCGCAGCGTTTGCGCTCCTGCTCGCAGTCCCTGGAGCAGCGAATCCCCCGGGCAATGTAGTCATGAACTATGACCAGATGACTGACAAATTCACGGTCACCATCACCCATCCCGTGGACGACCCCGCAAAACACTACATCAATAAAGTCCAGGTCAAGTACAATGGCAGGGTGATCAGCGACCCGGACTACAAGAGCCAGCCCACGAAAGACACATTCACCTATGACTATACGGTTTCTGCCCTTCCCGGGGATACCTTCTGGGTCTATATAACCTGCAACCAGGGAGGATCGGTTGAAAAGCAGTACGATATTCCGGTTCCGGTCACGACAATCGCGAATGTCGTGGCTCCAGCCGCACCTGCAGAAGCCCCGGCACCGGTCCCGCCAACGCAGAAATCCCCGGCCGGCATCCTGCCGCTCTTCGGGGCAGCGGCAGCCGTCCTCCTGCTGCGAAAAATATAATCCTTTTTAGTCCCGGTCTCCCCGGCGTTCGCTGTACGGGATCTCGGCACTCTTCCCTTTCTTTGGTTTCTCGCGGGTTGCCCGCGCCGCCTCGAACCGGTCTTCGAGCGGGATCTCGACACTTCTGCCTCTCGACAACGGTTCACGGGCATTGTGGGCTGCCTCAAACCGCTCCTGCAGCGGGATCTCGACGCTCTTCCCTTTTGACAGTGGCTGATCCCGACTCATCCGTGCCCGCTCAAAGCGTTCCTGGACCGGAATCTGCGCACTGCGGCCTGAGGACCCGCGTTCATCTGCCCGGTTGAGGCGCTCTGCAAAGGAGATTGCATCGCTCCTCCGGGATACCGGCCGGTCCCGCTCATCAGCCGGCGGTGCGTCACCATCCGGAATAAACTCGATCTCATCGCTGCCGCTCCGGCCGCGGGCCCGGGCGGGGCTTCCCGCCAGCCGGGATGGGGAGGGAGTGCTGGCAGCCCCTGAACGCCCGGGACCCTGGTATGCAAAGGGACTCCGGGGTGCACCCGATCCTTCCCGCCGGATCTGGGTGACCTGCTCATCAATGAGATCCTGCCGGTCCCGGGCGCTCCATTCCGTGAACATCAGGAACTGCAGGAATGCTTCCGGCTCCCGGAACAGGGAGGCATTGATCCCTTCGAACAGGATCGTCCGTTCAACCTCGCCGAACCAGCCGCCCCGCCGCTCGGTTATCGCATCGTTTTCCCGTTCAAAGACGAAAACCCGTTCGATCTCCCCGTTGCGCCCCCAGGTTGTCTCGGAGATGCCGGATGGCTCGAAGGTAAATAATTTTCCCACCTGCCCGTACTCCCCGCCCTCGCGGACAGCGATCTGGCTGCCCCCCTGTTCGTACTGGAATGTCCGGGGCCGGCTTCCCTGCGAGAACGTCTCCTCGAGCATCCCCATCCGGTCAAAAACAAACCGCCGGAGAACAAGGGAGGGCTTCTTCGGGTCGGTCTCGGTCATGATATCCGATGAAGGATCGAAACGATAGGTCCGCCGGATATCCTTCTTACCGTCAAGCACACGGACACCGCCGCTCCCGTACTGGTAGAAGCGGACGATCCGGTCATCCTTCCGTGTTCCTGCATATTCCGTGATGACAGCATCGGCCATGGTGCTCATTCACTCCGCGCCAGCAATTAGTACATGACGTTCAATCCAGCAGGGGAAAAAGGTTGTTCTAATAAAAACGGGTTCCGCCGGCGATCACATGCCAGAAGAGGAAGATTCATTCGATCCCTGCACCCATTGTTTACCGGATGACTGGCGATGCCATGGTCCCGGGCCCGGTCTGCTGTATCAGCCCGGTCCCTGAGAGGACCCTGTGCCTGGCAAAGTGGAGTTCGCGGTTCTTTGCCTGGCTGATCGATATTATCATCATTATCCTCTTCGTCAATATCCTGCGGGGCATTTTTGAGCCGTTCTGGCACCTGCCGCTCCTCTGGGACTATGCCCGCTGGGAGATCCTTGGAGTCGTCTTCGAGGCCTTCTTCGTCTTCCTGTACTGGACGGTCATGGAAGGGTTCGAAGGCAGGGGACAGTCGATTGGGAAGATGGTCATGAACCTGAGGGTGGTGAACCGGGATGGATCGAAGATCTCCTGGAAGGCTGCCGCTATCGAAAGTTTCGGCAAAGCGTTCGTGCCACTTCTCCTGTTCGACTGCCTGATCGGCTGGCTCGCGATGCCCGAATCCAAGCAGCGGGTATTCAACCGGATATCCGGAACGATTGTCATCCGCACCGATTACCGGGAACCGGCCGGTATCACGTACGTGCGGGATTAATCCCGTGAACTCCTTTTTCGATTTCACCATCACACCGGTATCCTGCAACGGATACCAAGGGGATCCAGGCAACGGCGATGCGGGATTTTTCCTGCATCCTATGCCAGGCGGTGAACCTTCCGGAGCAGATCGACCACCCTGCGGGTATGATCCCGGGGGGAGGGCACCGGGATCTCAGCCCCGCGATCAAGTGCAGAATAGATACAGGAGACCGATTCTCCGTGCGACTGCCCGTACCCTCCCTCAAGGACGAGCGCGAGCGGGGTTTCCGTTGCCTGTGCAAGCAGCGTCGTCAGGATGGAAAGATCGGGCGGGAACAGGTTCATCCCGCCCAGTGGATCGTCAAAGAGGATGTCCTGGCCCGCTGATACCATGACAAGACCGGGTTTGAACCGTTCGATGGCCGGCACGAATACCTCAGCGAAGACCGCCTGGTAATCCCCGATACCGCACCCGGCCATCAGGGGGGCGTTGATGGTCAGGCCTTTTCCGGTCCCGTTCCCGATCTCCCCGATCGCACCGGTCGACGGGAAGATATACTCCTGGTGAACGGAGCAGTACAGCACCCGGTTCGAGAGATAAAACGCGTGCTGGGTCCCATTGCCGTGGTGGATATCCCAGTCAACGATCGCCACCCGGTCAACATGGTCAAGGGCTTTGTGGGCTGCGATCGCGGCGTTGTTGAGGAGGCAGAAGCCCATAGCGCGGGCACGCTCGGCATGATGGCCCGGCGGCCGGATGAACGCAAATGCATGTTCACCGGCAAGCGCATGGTCGGCAGCAGCGATCGCCCCGCCTGCTGCCATGAGGGCTGCATCGAAAGAATGCGGGGTCACATACGTGTCGCCGTCAAGGTGGGAGAGACGGGTTGTATCCGCACACCGCTCTTTCAGCCAGGATACGTAGTGACGGTCATGGATACGGCATACGTCGTCAACTGAAGCGGCATCCGGCGTGATGCGGGGGATACCTTCCGGGATCCCCCCGATCGCATTCAGCAGGCGGGCGTGAGACTCAGGGTGGTCCGGGTTGTCATGCCGGGCGCAGGTCAGGTCGACAACAGCACACCGGCGGGACATCGGTTCTCACCGTTCAGACCAGTCTCCAGGCGCCCTGCTTGTCAGAGTACAGCGATGCAACGACGAAGGATTTTTCCGCCGCAAAAGCTGCAGGCACCTCGTAGATCAGGAAACCTTTGACATTGTTTGCCTTTCCGGGGAGGACTGCCCCTTTGGTGTCGCCATCGGAATACCAGTAATCGTACATGTGGCTGACCTCCCCCTGGATAACCGACTTTGCGCTGGGGAGCGATTTGTGGTGGTACATCGTTCCGTCACTGTAAAGGGCGATGGTATTCGGTGCCGGTGCCCATGCGGATTCGGTCCCGGTTCCTGCTGCAGTGAGGTAGATCAGGACAAAGGTGTTACCCTCGGCTGGCCTGAATGTCGTGTTGCCCGGCTGGGGATCGAGCGGGTTGGACGACTGCAGCTGCTGGCGGGCGCTGCTCAGGGAGGGATCGATGTAGAAGACGGTCGGTACAACCTTATACGCCGTAACGGTCAGTTCGCCGGTCTTTGCCCCGCTCCCGAATGCGAGGGGTGAATTGACGGGGACAGCATCCGGGTAGGGGCTTTGTGCTGCCGTAGCTGCCGCAGCCACCGTTGTAGGAGCCTGGGCCGGGGCAGATGTTGCCGCCGGCTGGGATGCCGGAGGAGTGCCGGCGCATCCTGAAACGATCACAAGAAATACCAGGAGAACGGGAAATGCGAGAGCGAATCTTGTTTTCATATGAGACGATGGGTTATTCTGTATCATAAAATATTTGATTTATTATCGGAAAGGAGCCCGATCATTACAAGGGGGATTCCACGTATGCAGCGAGGCGGTCATCGAGGAGTGCCCGGCACGAGGGGCAGACCACCTTCTTCTTCCGGTCCAGTTCATCAAGGGTATCCGGCCTGAACATGACACATTCAGGATCCGTGCAGTGCGGAAGCCCCAGGAGATGACCTATCTCGTGGGAACCTTCCTTGACGATCCGGTCAATAAAATCATCGTCACTTGCCCGGCGCCCGTAATACTCGTTGTTCAGGCGTGCTGTCGAGACAACGCCGGCCCCGACGGTCTCGCGGGCAAGACCGAAGACAAAACTGTTCCCCTGCCGGAAGAGATCCTGGTGGACCACGAGAAGGACGGGATCCGCTATCTGGTGCCGGCGCTTGTACGCCTGGATGCTGTCAAGGAGGGCCCGGGCATCAACCTGCCTCCGCACCATGTCCATGCCGGCAATCCTGACATGGTTCTCGGAAACCGATGCCCTGACACCAAGAACCGATTCGATGCTTCGCGCAACCGGCATCTGCAGACCTGCCGGGGACTGGGAATCCCAAAAAATATGGATATGCATCGCTATACTCTGTTGGAATGGGCTCCTATAAACATATTGAGCATCTGGTCGGCGAATACATTGCCCGGAACTATTCCCGCGCGGTTGAGGCCGGAGTCGGGAGGAATACGGTCGCCGCAGAGATCGTCCATACGGCAGGAGCCCTGATGCGATGCACGGACATCAGGAAGGACATTCCGGAAACGACCGTTCCCATCTCCCGCGATGATCTCTTCGAGCCGGATCTCTTGCTCTACCAGGGAGCCGATGTCATTTATGCGATCCGGCCGGCTGCCGAGATGGTCCCCCCGCTGATGGAGATTGCGCATGCAGTCAACGCGGATCTGATCGTCTACCACCTCGGGTTCGAGATGTACGGGGACGGCGGCGAACGCATCGACTGCGGCGTCATCCTCCATCGCTATGTAACGAGATCAGAACCCGTCAAAGAGGGTTGACTGGGTCTTTGCAGGCGGTTTCTTTTCGGGAGGTTTTTCCATTGGGGGCTCTGCCGGCGGGACGGGCTCAGGTGGCGGCGACTCGATCTTCTCCTTCTCTTTCCTGGCCTTCCGGGGGGGTTCCTTCTCTTTCTCCCGCTCCTTCTCTCGCTCTTTATCCTCGCGGGCGATGGTCCGGACCACCTCTGCAGAACGGGCTTTGTCATTCAGGAAAAAGTTGAGCTGATCGGCATCAAGAGGAACGGAACGGGCGTAATTTGCGGGATTCTGGGTGATGAGCAGTGAGACCGTACCGAGGTAATTCTCGCGAAGGGTGTTCTGGGGAACATGCATCATACCGGCGATTTTATTGAAAGTGGCTGTACGGATCGCCTTCTGTTTCTTTGCTGTCGCCATCTTCTGCCAGCGCGTGGGGGGCATGATCCGGGAATGGATCCCCTTTCCACCGGCAGCCCGGGCAACGCCAAGGAGCATGATCGCCGTGGCATATCTCCAGAGGGTGTGGTATTGTCTCCGGTAGGTATACCCGAGATATTCATCTGCCCGGGCCAGGCTCCGGTAAGCCTGGTCTGCTGCTTCCCGGCCAGGGAGGAGATGCAGGGACCCTTCAATCCACTGCTCGATCGCTTCGGGAGTGTCATCAACATCGTACGAGAGCCGGAGGAGGTCGTCGTCCGGGGTCCTGCCGAATACTGCGGTGATCAGGGAGAAGATCGAGACCCGCTCATCCTTCTGGGACGTATGGATTTGCGTATCAGAGAGGGTATCGCGGCCTATCGCCGAGGCATAGAGCATATTCACCGCAGAACGGATGTCCCCTTCCGCACTCTCGGCAATTGCATTGACCGCTGCATCGCTGCACTGGATCTTCTCCGCAGAGCAGAGATACCGGAGCCGGGGGACGATCGAACGGGCGGGTACCGCCTTGAACTGGACGGGCTCGCACCGGGCCCGTAGCTCGGGAGAGAGGCCATAGAGATCGTTTGCGATCAGGATCATCGGCTGTTTTGCCTGGCGAATGCAGTCGATGATAGCTTTTGCCCCTCCGCGATCGGCAGTGCCCTGGAGGTTGTCGGCCTCATCGAGAATGATGAGTTTCCGCAGCGAGCCGGTCAGGCTCGCCGTTACGCTGCCTGCCCCGGCAATCCGTTCAATGACGGCGGCTGTCCGCTGATCGCTTGCATTCAGTTCAACGACATCCCATTTCATGTCGTTCGCAAGGGCATAGGATGCAGAGGTCTTTCCGATACCGGGCTTCCCGTAGATGATGAGGGGTTTTGATTTGGACGTCCAGTTCTTCGCCCACTCAGCGATCTGGAGTACCGCGGTCTTGTTGCCGATGATATCCGCGAGGTGTGCGGGGCGATACTTCTCTGCCCAGTCCATACACTCCGGTTTACTCCATGACCAGATAAACCGTATGATTTTTTGTATCGATTACTGCCTGCACGAGACCCGGAACAAATAAGTTATCTCTGATGAAGCGCAATTAGCATACGCACGAAGATTTTTAAAAATTTTCAGGTGATGTCGTGGTCCACAGCTGCTCCACAGAAGCGATTGCAAAGGTTGTAAGGGAATACGAAGGGGTCCGGCGCAAACATGCCATTGGCGACATGGTGAAGGCCCTGAAGATAGATGCACCCCACGTCCGGGCAGCTTTCGGCGAGGATGCAGCAGTGATAGAACACCACGGGGAAGCCCTTCTCCTCGCCGCCGACGGGATCTGGAGCAAGCTGATGGAAGCCGACCCCTACTGGGCAGGGTATTGTTCGGTTCTGGTGAATATCCATGATATCGCTGCAATGGGGGGGCACCCGGTTGCAATGGTCGATATCTTCTCGATTGCCAATACCGCCATCCGCGACCAGGTCGTGAAAGGCATGCACGATGCCTCAGAGCAGTTCGGTGTCCCGATTGTCGGGGGACATCTGCACCCGGATGCTCCCTACAGCGTCATCGATGTCTCTATCCTGGGATGTGCACGACTCGATTCCATCATCTACAGCCATACGGCACAGGAGGGGGACAGCGTGGTTATGGCCATCGACCTCAACGGCCGTGTCCACCCTTCGTGCATGCTCAACTGGGACTCGGTTACCATGAAATCCGCCCAGGAGGTCCGTGCCCAGATTGCCCTGATGAAGCTTATAGGGAGGAAGCACCTGGTCACTGCCGGTAAGGACATCAGCAATCCAGGGCTTATCGGGACACTGGGGATGCTCCTTGAAGTCAGCGGGAAGGGAGCAGAGATCGACCTCGGGAAGATCCCAAAACCGGATCTCGCTCTCAACAACATGACGTTTGAACAATGGGTGAAGATGTATCCCGGCATGGGCTTCATCCTGACGGCAAATAAGGAGAACGTCCCGGAACTCATCCGGTTGTTTGCTGATGTCGGCATGACCGCAAAGGAGATCGGCGTGGTTGATTCGACCAAGGAACTCCGGATCCGGTACGACGGGCAGGAGACCCAGGTCTTCGATTTCATCAAAAACGGGATCATGCATCTCTGCGAAGAGGATGTCCCATGCCGGGTGCCGTGAAGCGCATCGGGATCGGGATTGCAGAAGATGCAGAGAAAGTTCTCGAGAGCATTATCGCCTATCCGGGTCCCGAAGAGGTGATCGGTTACTGCAGCCCGGGCACCATGAACAGCCTGGCTGCAGAATACCCGGGTGTCCGCATCGTTGAACATGAGACTCCCACAGAGGCGCTGGTCAGCGATCTGGCGAAGGGAATTATCGATGCGGCGGTCAGGGGGACGCTTCCGGCCAATGCAACCCTGAAAGCCCTGAAATCCGCGATGGGTGTCGATCACCTCGAGCGGATCGCCCTTCTTGAGACGTTTGACGGGAAGCAGTTCCTGTTTGCCCCGGTTGGCGTCGACGAGGGCTGGACTGTTGAGGAGAAGGCGGAAATCATCCGGAAGGGACGCGTCGTGGCGCAGAAATTCGGCCTGCCGGACAAGGTCGGGGTCCTTTCAGGGGGGAGACTCGGGGATATCGGGCGGCATTCGAAGGTCGATGCCAGCATCGCTGATGCCGAGGAAGTTGCCCGGAGGACCGGTGCCGTTCACCATGAGATCCTGATCGAGGATGCCATAAGGGACTGCGGATTCATCATCGCACCGGATGGGATATCCGGGAACCTGGTCTTTCGTACGCTCGTCTTCCTGGGAGGGGGGCACGGACATGGGGCACCTGTGGTAAATATCAGCAGAATTTTCGTGGATACCTCGCGCGCCTCACCAAATTACACGAAAGCTCTTTTGCTCGCAGCATCTTTGTTGGAATAAATTTTAATCCGAAAAAATACCTTATTTTGCCAAAAAAACGTTTTAAAAGTAAATAAAAATATTCTGCGAAATTACGGACTCCGTTTTTTGCTTGCTGGGCTGGGCGCGTTCCAAACCAATATTGAAGGGTAATTTGAAGGTTTTTCCCAAAAAGTATTTATATATACCAATTGGATTTCTTTTTGAGGTTTAAAACATGGCAGATTTACCAATTGCCGCAGTTGTGAGGATTGCGAAGAAAAACGGCGCGGAAAGAGTGGGAAGCGATGCAGCTGAGGCACTTGTTGCAAAGGCAGAGAAATATATCGCCCAGCTCACCAAGGAAGCCAACAAGCTTGCCGAACACGCAGGCAGAAAGACGATCAAGAAAGAAGATGTTGACCTGGCTGCAAAGTCCAACTGATCAACATTTTTTCCTCTTCTTAACCAGAAATTCACATCCATCCGGCATCATCGGTTCGTCCGCGAGCGAAGCGCTCATCAGGCCCGGCATCCAATTTCCGTATAGATGCTAAACAAAAAACCAATGCCCGGAGATCCCGTCTGTACGGAGGACCTGCTTGCTGCCCTCACCCGGCTCTTCAACAAAGGGGCGCAGATCGAGCGGGAACCGGTTGATACCGGGGACGGCACGCTCCTCTTCACCTCGGAGATTCACCTGATCGATGTTGCCGGGAAGTATCCCCATGACGGGATGTCAGCCATTGCATCGCGCCTCGGAATTACCAAGGGAGCCGTATCGCAGACGGCAAAGAAGCTTGAAGACAAGGGATACCTTGAACGGGTGAGCGGGGAAGGAGACAACAAGACGGTTTTTATCCGCCTGACTGCTGCAGGACGACGGGCTTTTGACTGGCATACCGAATACCACCACCGGGTCAATGACCGGATAGCAGAGGAGTTCGGGCGGCTGACCCCCACAGAGCAGACACACTTCCTGAAGGTGCTCTCCAATATCGAAGCGGTCTTTGACTCATGCACGGATATCCGCAGGAGCGTCCAGAACCCCCGGTAAGATTTAACATGGTTTAGTATCTAAACTATTTTACCGGCATTGATTTGCCATGGAGGAACACGATGAATGAATACTCATTTTCCCCGATACAGCAGGGCGATAGTACGGAAATTATCAAAATTTTCAATTATTACATCTCCGGCAGCTTTGCAGCGTACCCTGAGGATACCGTCCCGGAGGCATTCTTCTCACTCTTTATAGAACAGATCCGGAACTACCCCTCTTCAGCGGTCCGGCTGCCCGATGGATCCATCGGGGGGTTCGGTCTCCTCCGGGCTCATAACCCGATGCCGGTATTCCGGCACACTGCGGAGATCACGTATTTTATCCGGCCGGACCTGACCGGAAAAGGAATTGGATCCCGGATGCTTGAACATCTTGAAGACGAAGGGAGACAACGGGGGATCACGACGATCCTTGCGAGTATCTCGTCACGGAACGAGGGGAGCATTCGCTTCCATGCCCGCCACGGGTTTACCGAATGCGGCAGGTTTGTAAATGTGGGAAAGAAAAAAGGATTGTTCTTCGATACCGTCTGGATGCAGAAGTTCATCTGACAGGGTCAGAACTTCCCTTTCGTGCTCCGGATGGCCCTCTTGTCGCCGGTGATCTCCAGTGCCTGCCCAAGGGCAATGCCAAACGCCTTGAAAGCCGCTTCGGCCTTGTGGTGGTCGTTCTTTCCGGAGAAGGTGATATGGGCGGTGATCCCTGCACGGGTGCAGAGCGAGTAGAAGAAATGTTCGAAGATGTCCGCAGGGATGGTCCCGACGGTCCGGCTGCCAAATGTACCCGTGAAGACAAGATATCCCCGTCCGCCACAGTCGAGCGCAAC
>CAYVAQ010000030.1:0-25851 GCA_964448885.1 uncultured Methanoregula sp.
TCCGGGAGACGGGGACGTACGGGAAAGGAGCACGGTTCGAGATCATCGTGCCGAAGGGATCATACCGGCTCTCGGGATGAGAAACACTGCTCCAACCGTTCCCCTCTTCATCCGGTGCCCGCATGAGATATGCCCGCACGAGGCGCCTCGAGCGGTGATGGGGCGGGACGTCTCCTGCCCCCTTCCGCGGGACCGTGTGCGATACCCGAGACCGGACGCTGGCGGAGGTTCGCCTCGCGTCCACGGCAGAGATTGTCCCCTTCCCCCCGTTCTCCCGTTCACAATCCATTTGCAGTATTCTGAAATTCCGGATATGAAATTACAGCAAGTTTTATTAATCACCCTGCAAAATTTCACGCTATGCCGCCCGCAGATGAGGTCCCCGGTGGGATCTCGTGGAGTGCGATCCTCGCGTTCTTCCTTCTCGTCGCTACCATCCTTGCTGCCGGCGCCCTCTTCTACCAGTCGCAGGAACAGCAGCTCAAAGGGCAGGTGACGGACGAGCTGACAACCATTGCCGTCCTGAAGACAGACCTGATCGAACAGTGGCGTGCGGAACGGCTTCACGATGCAGTGCAGATAGCCGCAAACACCTATTTCAGTGAAGAAATTCCCGCATATCTCAATTCCCGGAGCCCGGAGGCCGATGCAAAAATGCGCTCCCGGCTTGCCGGCATCACCTCTTCCGGCCAGTATACGGATATCTGCCTTGTTGATTCCCGTTCGGTTGTTGTCATGTGCCTGAGTAACCGGACAGACCAGTCCTCCCCGGTAACCCGGAGCCGGATATCCGAGGCATTCGGGAGTGGCAATGCCGTCATGACCGACCTGTACCGTTCAGACCATGACAAGAGACCCCGTATGGATGTCATTGCACCCCTGATGGTCCGGGATGGCAGCGGGGCCGATGCTGCCGGTGCGCTGGTTATGACCATCGACCCGGAGAGCCACCTCTATCCGCTGGTCCAGTCCTGGCCGGTGCCGAGCGAGACCGCCGAGACCCTGCTGGTCGAGCGGGAGGGGGACCATGTCCTGTTCCTGAACACCCTCCGGCACCAGAACGGTACGGCCCTCAACCTGACGATCCCCTTAGCCGAGACCGAAGTGCCTGCCGTAATGGCGGTGCTCGGGACTACCGGGGCCTTCACCGGGTTGGACTACCGGGGTATCGAGGTCCTCTCGGTGCTGGAACCGGTGCAGGACTCCCCGTGGTACATCGTCTCAAAGGTGGATACCTCCGAAGCCTATGCTCCATGGCGATCCCGGTCGGGGCTCATCGTGTTCCTCATTGCAGGGACTCTTGCCGGTGCGGTCATTCTTGCCGGCATCTTCTGGCAACGCCGGCAAAAACACCATTACCAGGAACTCTATACTGCCGAAGCAGCGCAGCGCAGGGCGGACGAGGCACTCCGCCAGAACCGCCAGCTGCTCGCTGATATGGAGCGGGTGGGGAGTGTCGGGGGCTGGCAGATAGATACCCTGACAAACCGGCTGGTCTGGACCGAGGAGGTGTACCGCATCCACGAGGTCGATCCCTCCTTTGAACCGGATGCAGAAACCGGGATCCAATTCTACACTCCCGAGTCGCAGCCCATCATCCGGGAAGCAGTAAAGCAGGCAATCGAATATGGTGAACCCTTCGATCTCGATCTCGAGATCCTGACTGCAAAGGGGAACCGGCGGGCAGTCCATACCATCGGGAGGTTCGATCCCAAAAAGCACCGGGTATTCGGGTTCTTCCAGGACATTACGGCCCGGAAGGAGGCAGAGAAGGCACTCCTCCTGAAAACCACCGATCTCGAAGCTGCCTATGAGGAGATAACCGCGACCGAGGAGGAACTGCGGGCGAATTACGAGGAGATTGCCCGGACGCAGAAGGCGCTTCTTGAGAGCGAACGGAAGTACCGGAACCTGTACGAGTATGCGCTGGTCGGGCTCTTTGAGACCAGTCTCAAAGACGGGACTGTCATCGCCTGTAACAAACGCTATGCGGACCTTGCCGGGTTTGATTCCGTGGAGGACGCCAGAGGGAAGGATGTCCTCAACCTCTACGTAAACCCGCAGGATCGTCTGGAGATTGGCCGTATTCTGAGGGAGAACCGGCATATCGATGACCGGGAAATCCTCCTGAGGAACCAGAAGACCGGGCAGGAGTTCTGGGCGCAGTTCTCTGCCCGGTTCGATGAGAACCGCCAGGCTGCAGAAGGGACGATCATCGATATTACCGAGCAGAAGCTGGCTGAGGAATCCCTGCGGGCAAGCGAGCAGAAGTTCCGCGAGACGCTGAAACTTCTTGATGAGGGGTATTACAGCTGTACCCTTGAGGGTATCGTGCTTGAACATAACATGGCGTTTAACCGGATCCTCGGGTTTGACGCAGAACGGGACCAGAAAGGCCTGTCGCTACCGGATTTCTGGAGGAATCCGGACGAGCGCAAGGTATACCTTGCACACCTCCAGGAGGACGGGTATGTCCGGAATTTTCCCGTAAATGCCAGGACGGCAACGGGGGATCCTGTCACCTTCCTTGCGAGTGCCCACCTGGTCAGGGACGATGCGGGCAGGCCCCTGCGTATTGACGGGACGTTTATGGATATTACCAGCCTCCGCCTCACAGAAACGGCACTTCGCGATGTGGAGGAATTCAACCGCCTGTTGATCGAATCTTCCCCGACCTATTATGTTGCGATCGGGATGGATGGCCGGGTCATCATGATGAACCGTGCCCTGCTCGAAGCGCTGGAATACACCCTTGACGAGGTACGGGGCAAAGATTACCTTTCAACGTTTGTTCCTGTCAGTGACCGGGAGAACCTGGCGCGGATTTTCACGGAGATTACCCGGGAGGGAAGATCCAATATCAACGTGAACCGGATTGTCAGTAAATCGAATAAGGTCTTCATGGTTGAATGGCACGGGAGGCCCGTAAAACAGGGAGGTGGGAAACCCGATTTCTTTGTGGGTGTCGGGATTGACATCACCATGCGCCTGAAAGCAGAAGAGAGTATTACCCGGATGAATGAGGTCCTGACCCAGCAGACCCGGACCCTCTCGATCCTTAACCGGATTATCTCCATTGCAAACAGTGCCGGAAGCCAGGAAGAACTCTTCCGTGATGTCCTCGATAATACGCTTGAGCTGATGGAATTTGATGCCGGGGGGATCTATATTATTGACCCGGCAACCGGAACTGCATCGGTTGCGCATTCCCGTAACCTGCCCGAAGAGTTCCTTGACCAGGTCAGGACCGTATCAATCCATTCACCGCGGTACGACGCCCTGTTTAATGAAGGCAAGCCGATCATCTCCAACAATTACGAACAAATCTCCCCGGAATTTGCACAGAAGACCGGATTCCGCTCGGTCGTCAGTGTCCCCCTGTATTCCGGAGACCGGATCAGCGGCTCCCTCAATGTCATCAGTAAAAAACGGCATGTCATAACGGATGATGAGACGGCAACGCTCCTGTCTGTTGCCCGGGAACTGGGTAACACGATCCGGAAGATGGCCGCAGAAGAAGCGCTCCGAAAAAGCGAGACCCGGTTCCGCACGCTGGTCGAGCAACTGCCTGTTGGCATTGCAATGACGCGGCGGGATGCCGGTGGCGAGACTATCATCTATTATAACCGGACGTTCACCGAGATCACGGGGTATACCCTGGAAACAACGCCCTCCCTTGCTGTCTGGGCCACGCAGGTATATCCCGACCCGGCATTCCGGCAGAAAATGATGGGCCTCATTGCAGAAATGTACGCCGAGGCATCCCAAAATATCACCAGCCAGCCCCGCTCCACCCTCGTTACCTGTCGTGATGGCACCGTGAAGGAGGTTGAGTTCCGTTACACGGACCTTTCCGTGTTCGGGTTCTGGACGCTGAATGACATCACTGACCGCAGGCGAGCAGAAGAAGAGATCCGATCCGCAAAAGCGTTCCTTGATATGGTCATCGACATGAGCCCCTTCTCCATGTGGATTTGTAATCATGAGGGAACCGTTACCCGGGTCAACCGCGCCCTCTGCCAGGCTATACACCTTGCACCGGATGATATTATCGGAAAATACAATGTCCTGAAGGATAAAAATCTCGAAGAGCAGGGTGTCATGCCCGCAGTTCGGGCGGTGTTCTCAGATCATGCCCCGGCGCGTTTCAGTATCCCGTGGAAGGCCGCGGATGCCGGGGATGTCGATTTCGCCGGTGCCCGGGACATGTTCATCGATGTCTCCCTCTTTCCCATCCTGGACGCAGGGGGCGATCTTACGAATGTCGTGTGCCAGTGGGTCGATATCACGGAGCGCATGCGTGCTGAGGAAGACCTCCGTGCAAGCGAGGAGAAATACCGCGACCTTTTCGAGAATATCACCGCAGCGTTTGCCCTCCACGAGATCATCCTCGATGGTGACAATAAACCCGTTGATTACCGGTTCCTGATGGTGAACGAGGCATTCGAGAAGATGACCGGCCTTTCGGGTGCAGAGATCGTCAACCGTACCGTCCGTGAGGTCCTGCCCGGCACGGAACCGTACTGGATCGAGACCTATGGTCGTGTTGCGCTCCAGGGGAATCCGGAACGGTATGAGAACTTCAGCCATGAACTGGGCAGGTGGTTTGACGTGAGGGTGTACTGTCCGAAAAAAGGGCAGTTTGCCACGATCTTCTCTGATATCACCGCTGAGAAGGACCTGCAGCTGCAGCAGGAGAAGTTCATTCAGGAACTGGAACAGAAGAATGCCGAGCTCGAGCGGTTCACCTTCACGGTTTCCCATGACCTGAAGAGCCCGCTCATCACCATCAGGGGTTTTGCAGGAATGATCGAGAGCGATGCCCAGGCCGGAGATACGGTCCAGCTGAACCACGATATCCAGCGGATCGTGGCTGCTGCCGAGACGATGCAGAACCTTCTTGCCGATCTCCTGGAGCTGTCCCGGGTCGGGAAGATCGCAAATCCCACGGAAACGGTGCCGTTCTCCACCCTTGCAAGGGAAGCCGTTGACCTCCTTGAAGGATCGCTTGCCGAGAAGAACGTCAGGGTCGAGATCGCCCGCGACATGCCCGACGTAGTTGTGGACCGTGCACGGATCCGTGAGGTCCTCATCAACCTCATCGAGAATGCAATCAAGTTTATGGGGAACCAGGAGCAGCCGGTCATCCGGATCGGATTCAGGGGAGGACGGGAAAAACCGGTCTTCTTTGTGCAGGACAATGGTATCGGGATAAATCCCCGGTACCTGGAGCGGATCTTCAACCTCTTCGAGCGGCTCGATGTAACGAGGTTCGGGACCGGCATCGGTCTCCCCATCACCCGCCGCATCATCGAATTCCACGGCGGGAAGATCTGGGCCGAATCCTCGGGCGAGGGGAAGGGGACGACGTTCTTGTTCACGCTCCCGGGGCTCGCGGGGGCTGGCAGCCTGGAGGGACCCGGCCATGCGGACTGATTTTGCGATCACGGAAAAAACCTGGAGCGTTGTTCTCCTTGCCCTCTCGTGCACCGTGCTGCTCGTGACGGTCTGGTGCCTGATGCAGGGCATCACCATCATCTTCATGCACCTGTACTACCTCCCGATCCTGCTCCTTGCCTATCATTACCGGAAGACGGGGTTCTGGCTCTCGGTCCTCCTCAGCGTCCTGTACCTTGCACTGGTCGCCCTCCTGGTGCCCGGGGATGCCGATGTTTTCCAGGGCGCAGTTTTCCGGGCACTGATGTTCATCAGTATCGCGGCCATTGTCGTGTACCTGGCTGAACGCCGGGATGCCCGGGAAGCCCTGCAGAAGAGCGAGGAGAAGTACCGAACCCTCTTTGAACGGGCCGATGATGCGGTCATCATCATGAACGAGACCACGTTCCTTGACTGCAACCCGGCAGCGCTGCGGATGTACCGGTGCACCCGTGATGAAATACTCGGGCACTCCCCCCTGGACTTTTCCCCGGAAATCCAGCCAAACGGGCAGCGTTCGGATACGCGGGTTCAGGTGAAGATCCGGGCGGCCCTTGAGGGGACGCCGCAATCCTTCTACTGGAAGCACACCCGCCAGGACGGCACAGTATTCGATGCCGAGGTGGCACTCAACAGTTTCGTCCTGAACGGGCAGGTGCTCCTCCAGGCAATGGTACGGGACATCTCGGCACGCAAGGACCTGGAACGGGCACTCTCTGAGAGCGAGTCCCGGCTCCGGTCCTTCATCGAGGCAACCGGTGATTCGGTGGTCATTGTTGATGAAGAGGGGAAGGTGATTGAGTGGAACCCGGCATCCGAACGGATCACCGGTCTCCGGAAGGAGGAGACGCTCGGCCGGAACATCTGGGATGTCACCATCGCTATGGCTCTGCCTGAGCACCGTACCGAAGCCCGCCGCATGGCAATCGAGCGGTCGATGCGGGAGATGCTTTCAACCGGTGTAAGCATCTACTCCGAACCCCATACTGTCGAGGCCCTCCGGCCCGATGGCGCCCGGTTCACCACACGCCAGAGGATCTTCCCGATAAAAACCCCGAACGGGTTCAGGGTTGCTTCCGTGGCGCAGGATGTGACCGCCGAGAAGGCTGCAACCGCAGCGCTCGAAGAGAGCAACCGGCGGCTTGCCACGCTCATTGCAAGCCTGCAGGGTATGGTGTACCGGTGCCGGAATGATCCTGACTGGACCCTCGAATATGTGAGCGAAGGGTGCATCCCGCTGACCGGTTTTACACCGGAAGAGTTTGTTGCCAAGCGGTGTGTTGCATACGGCGACCTCATCCACCCGGACGACCGGCAGTACGTGTGGGACGGCGTGCAGGCTGCCGTTGCAGCACACCGTCCCTACCAGCTGCGGTACCGGATTATCCACCGCGACGGTTCAGTCCACTGGGTCGGCGAACTCGGGCGGGGTGTGTTTGCGCCGGACGGGACGCTCCAGGCCCTTGAGGGGTATAACGCGGATATTACCGGGTGGCAGAACGCTGAGGTTGCCCTCAAGAAAACCCATGACCTCCTCAACGAGACCCAGGCGCTTTCCGGTCTCGGGGGATGGGAGTATGATTGTGCCACGCAGAAGGTCACCTGGACTGAAGAGGTCTACCGGATCCACGGTGTTGGGATGGATTTTTGCCCCTCCGCGCTGGACCCCGACCTGCAGTTCTACCCGGAAGAGAGCCGCCGGGTTATTGAAGAGGCGTTCCGCCGCTGCATTGAGGATGGCGTCCCCTACGATATCGAGGCGGATTTGAACCGGGCCGATGGCAGGACGATACGGGTCCGCACGATGGGAAGCCCGGTGACCGAGGGGGGCAGGACCGTAAGGATCCATGGCACCATTATGGATATCACGGAACGCTGGAGGGCACAGGAGGCGCTTGCCGAGAGCGAGTCGCGCCTGCGGACATTCATCGAGACCACGCAGGACGCGGTCGTGCTGAACGATGAGACGGGGCGTATCACGGACTGGAACGCTGCCTGTGAACGGATGAGCGGGATCACCAAAGAGGAGGCGCTGGGCCGGTATGTCTGGGACATCTCCTGGGAGATGCTGCCGCCGGATCGAAAAACCCCCGCACTGAAACACCACCTTGAACAATCCATGCGCGAGGCCCTGGCCACGGGAAGGACGGGCTTTGGCCAGTCCCAGGTGATCGAGTCCGTGCGCAGGGACGGGACGCGGGTCATCTCAAGCCAGGTCATGGTCCCGATGAAGACCAAAAACGGGTTCCGGTTCGGGTCCATATCCCGGGACATTACGGCTGAAAAGCTGGCGGAGCAGGCGCTTGCCGAGAGCGAGATCAGGTTCCGGCAGCAGTACCAGAATAATCCGCTCGCCATCTTCACCTGGAGGTTCCAGGACGCCGATTTTGTCCTTACCGACTGCAATGCGGCAGCGGTCGCCCTCACCGGGGGCCGCTCGTCCCAGTTCCTTGGGAAGACTGCCTCCGAGCTCTATGCGTCCCGGACAGGGATGCTTTCCGATATCACGAGGTGTTATACGGATCATGTCACGCTGACAAAAGAACTGGTCTCGGAGCATTTCCTCCCGGGAAGGATTATCCGGACCACGGCTGCCTGGGTGCCCCCTGACCTTGTCATGGTCCACATGGAGGACATCACGGACAGGAAAGAAGCCGAGAACGCAATCCGGGAAAAGACCGCGTTTCTCGAAGCCCAGCTCCAGACCTCCCTTGACGGCACCCTTGTCGTTGACAGTAACGGGCGGAAAATTCTCCAGAACCAGCGGCTCATTGACCTCTGGAAGATCCCCCGGGAAATTGCCGACGATCCGGACGACTCACGCCAGGTCCGCCATGTCATGCAGATGACCACGGACCCGCAGGGTTTTTATGAAAAAGTCAGGTACCTCTATGACCACCCATCAGAGTCCAGCCAGGACATCATTGAGCTGACCGACGGCACGATCCTTGATCGATATTCGGCACCCGTTCTGGGCCCGGACGGGAAGAATTATGGAAGGATCTGGAAATTCAGGGACATCACGGAGCACCGGAGGGCCGAGATCGCCCTGCGGGAGAGCGAGGAGAAATTCCGTCTCGTGGTGGAGAATGCACCCGAGGTTATATTCATCCAGTCGGGGGGAGTGTTTGCCTACCTGAACCCGGCAGCCTGCAGCATGTTCCGGGTCCCTTCACCCGAAACCCTCCTGGGGACCCCTGTTACGGATCGGGTCCATCCTGAATCCCGGCCTACCATCAGCACCTGGATCCGGATGCTGAACGATGAGCGGGTCCCCGTCTCCCGGAAGGAGGAGAAGATCCTCTCTTCGGGTGGCGTGGAATATGATGTGGAGGTATCTGCGATCCCGGTTGTGTACCTGGGAAAGGCCGGATCGCTGGTTTTCATCACCGATATCGGTGAGCGTAAGCGGGCCGAGGCTGAACGGGAAGGCCTCATTGCAGAACTTGCGCGGAAGAATGCCGAGCTTGACCGGTTCACCTACACCGTCTCCCATGATCTCAAAAGCCCGCTCATCGCCATCCGCTCCTTTATCGCGCTTCTTGATGAGGACCTGAAATCCGGTGATTCTTCACGGGCAGTTTCCGATATCAAGTATATCTCCGATTCGGCCGGAAGACTCGAGGACCTCATCAACAGCCTCCTCACCCTCTCGCGGAGCGGCAGAACGGTCAGCACGCCACTGCCGGTCCAGCTATCAGGTGTCGTGAAAGCCGCGACCATGCTGCTGGAAACGGTCATCCATGACCGGGGCGTCACGCTGACCGTGGATCCGGATCTTCCGGTGGTGATGGGCGATCGGGACCGGCTCATCCAGGTGATGACCAACCTCCTTGACAACGCGGTCAAGTTCATGGGCAGCCAGGAATGTCCCGTCGTGACGGTGGGAGTCGTACGGGGACAGGACGGGCCGGTACTCTTTGTCCGTGACAATGGTTCGGGTTTGAAGAATGAGGATCACCCCCGCCTGTTCGGGCTCTTCGAGCGGTTCAACCCGGAGGTCCCCGGTACCGGGATCGGGCTTGCGACCGTCAGGCGGATCATCGAGGCCCATGGAGGGCGGATCTGGGCAGAGTCGGAAGGCGAGGGGAAGGGGACGACGTTCTACTTCACGCTGCCGGTTGCAGAGGCCGCCGGAACAGCAGGGTGATCTTTTTTGGGTTGCCCGGCTCGCGGGTACGGGGCCCTGCCGGCAGGCCGGGGGGATTATTTTAAAAAAACGGATCAACAATAAATCATATAATTGGAAATACAATTCAATCACTGACACTATCCGCGCCCGTGAGAACACCCTTATGACCCGTATCCTGGTAGCTGATGACAATGCACAGAACCGGTACCTGCTGGAATCGATCCTCAGGGGAAAGGGATACGAGGTGGTTTCGGTGCCGGACGGCGCGCTTGCGCTGGACGCGGCACGCCGGAACCCGCCCGACCTGGTCATCACCGATCTTCTGATGCCGGTCATGGACGGGTTCGAGCTCTGCCGCCAGTGGAGACAGAACGACCTGCTCAAGGACATCCCGTTCATCGTGTACACCGCGACCTACACGGATCCCCGCGACGAGAAGTATGCCATGAGCCTCGGGGCGGACCGGTTCATTGTCAAGCCCCAGAAACCCGAAGTCCTGGCACGGGTGATTGGCGAGGTGCTTGAAGAGTCCACCGGAAAGAGGGGAGAAGCGAAGGCTCCTGCAATCGATGAGATGGAGGCCCTCAGGCAGTACAACGAGGTTCTCTTCCGCAAGCTCACGAAGAAGATGGTGGCACTTGAGAACGAGATCGCGGAGCACCGGAAAGCAGAGGAGCGCATTGTTCTTGCCAACCGGAAGCTTACGCTCATGACCGAGGTTGCCTACCAGGACATCCATAACAAGGTGACTGCACTGCGGGGCCTGACCGATGTGATACGCTATACGGAGGATCCCCTAGAGCAGGATGCGCTCATTAAAAAGCAGCTGGCGATCCTCCAGACAATCCAGGACCTGATCATCAAGACCAAGGATTACCAGAAGATGGGCATGGATCAATCGCGCTGGATTCCGGTTGAGGAGACGCTCCGGCTGCAGTTGTCGCTCCAGAGCCGGGAGCACAGCATTGCACTTGCTTGTGATCTCCGCGGGCTTGAGATCTTCACCGATCCCCTGGTGACACGGGTCTTTTACAACCTGTTCAACAACGCTATCCGTCACGGGGAGCATGTCACCCGCATCGGTTTCTCTGCCCGGGAGACGAGCGATGGGCTCCTCCTCATCTGCGAGGATGATGGTGAAGGAATCATGCCGGATCAGAAAGCAACCCTGTTCGAACGGTTCCCCGGCGGGACCGGCAGGTTCGGGCTCTTCTTTGTCCGGGAATTCCTCTCCCTCTATGGCATGACCATACGGGAGACGGGAGTCCATGGGGCCGGTGCACGGTTCGAGATCACCGTGCCGTCCGGGATGTACCGGTTTCCCCCTGCGTAACAGCTCAGTTGCGCGATGCCGCCGGATTTCTGCCCGGCAGATGCAAATCTTTATCAGGGCGCAACCGGTATTTTCCCCTGCTGATAGTCCCGTGAAGAAAAAGGCATGCCCGGGCCGTGGCCAGGATTGCCGGCCGTTTGCACGGCCCCCTCCACCCGCCTGGTGCGTTTCCATGGAGGCGCAATGGCACGCATCCTGATTGCGGATGACCTTCCGGTCAACCTCTACCTGCTGGAATCGGTTCTCCGGGGGAACGGGTTTGTGGTCACCCCCGTTCATAATGGTTCGGAAGCGCTCATCTCGGCACAGCAGGACCCGCCCGACCTCATCATCACGGATATCATGATGCCGGTCATGGACGGGTTCGAGCTCTGCCGCCGGGTGAAAGCCGACCGGGACCTCCGCGCCATTCCCGTGGTTTTCTATACCTCGACCTATACGGATGCAAAAGACGAGGAGTTTTCAAAAAATCTTGGCGTGGACCGGTTCGTGATCAAGCCGCAGAAACCCGAAGAACTAGTACGGATCGTCCGGGAGGTCCTTGCCGAGTCGCAAAAAAATGCCGTCCCTGCCATGGAGAGATCTCCTGGCAACGAGATGGAACTCCTGCGTCAGTACAATGAGGTTCTCTTCCATAAACTGGAGAAGAAACTTACCCAGCTCGAAGGGGAGGTTGCCGAACGCAGGAAAGCAGAGGAGGAGCTCCGGAGGCTCAACACGGAGCTCGAGGTACGGGTGGCAGACAGGACGCAGGAGCTCAACAGGTCCCTTGGCGAGAAGGAGCTCCTCTTGAAGGAGATCCACCACCGCGTGAAGAACAACCTCCAGATCGTGGCAAGTCTCCTGCATACCCAGGCCCGGCATATTGCCGATCCGGCGGTCCTTGCCATGCTTGAGGAGAGCCAGAACCGGGTCAAGGCAATGGCGCTTGTCCATGAGCGGCTGTACCGCTCCGATGACATATCGTCCATCGATATGGGGGAGTATGCACAGTTCATGGGCACGAGCCTGATCCAGTTCTACGGCATCGGGTCGGCGCAGGTGAAGTTCGAGGTGGATATGCCCGGAATCCGGTTCGACATCAACCGGGCTATCCCCCTCGGGCTTCTCATCAACGAGCTCCTCTCCAATGCGCTCAAGCACGCGTTTCCCAAAAAGCGGAGAGGGAAGATACAGGTCCGGGGGGAGAAATTCGACCAGTCGGTCCGGATCACCGTTATGGACGACGGTGCCGGCATTCCGGAGACTATGGACTGGAAGAACGCGCCCTCGCTCGGGCTCCGTCTGGTCAGCAGCCTTGCCGATCAGCTGAACGGGACTCTCGATCTTGACCGGACATCCGGGACAACGTTCACCCTCACACTACCATTGATGGCACCAGGTGCGTCCTGAACCGGAAGGTGATCTGTCCGCACCTCCCGTACGGCCACCGTCGGAGGTACGGGGGAATGATTCAGGCGGGGCAAACGATTATAAGCATGGAACAAGAATTGCCCCTTACTCATGAAACTCCGGTCACGGGTCCTGATCCTGTACCTTCTCATCGCAGCCCTGGTCCTTGTCCTCATTGGCGGAGTCCTCCCCGCCTCGCTCCACAAGCAGAACCTTGATACGGTCTCGAAAGATACCATCAGCCAGCTCAGGCACCTCGATTTCGCGCTCTCCAATTTCATCGCGGAGGCACGGCACGATGTTGTCGAACTCTCCCTCAACCAGGAAGTCCGTAGCCGGAATGACTCCCGGTTCACCAGCTTCCTGAACGCCTCGGAGGGCACCTTCCGCTATTCCTACACGGAAGAGGAACGACGGATAATCGAAGTACTGAAAGGATACCAGTCATCGCACCCGTATGTCAGCTCCGTGTACATGGGTCGGGAGAACGGTGCGTTCGTCCGGTCCTATCCCCGGGCCCGCCCCACACAGTACGACCCCCGTGACCGGCCATGGTACATCCTTGCTAAGGAGCACCCCGGACAGGTATCCGTGACCGAGCCCTACAAGGCGGTCACCACCGATGATGTGAACATCGGGATCGTGACTCCCCTGCAGGATGCGGAGGGGAGGATTTACGGGGTTGTCGGTGCCGACATCACGCTCGTCAACCTTACCGGGTACATCTCCCGGGTCGGGAGGATTGGCGAGGGCGGGACGATCCTCACTGACCAGGAAGGGACCATCCTTGCGGCCCGCGATCCCGCGCTGCTGTATGGCAACATCAGCGACATCCTCGGGGACCAGACCCCCGCGTTCCTCGCGAGCGACGAGGGGGTACTGGTCCTGAACGGGACATACCTGATGTATTACACCTCCCCGGAACTGGGATGGAAGATCGGCACCTTCGTGCCCTTCAGTACCATCGAACAGAAGATCAACACCTCGATCCTCCAGACCCTGATGTTCGTCCTCCTTGCCCTGGTGCTGCTGAGCGTCATCACCCTCGCGGCCCTCAACCTCACCGTCATCCGCCCGCTCACGAACCTGACGGACGTGAGCCGGAGGATAGCAGAGACCGGCAACCTTGACCAGGAGATCGATACCGGCGGCGCAGGCGAGATCGGCAGCCTGGCACACTCATTCAGGGCAATGGTGGAAAAGATCCATACCGAGGAGGAGGGGAGGAGGCAGGCGCTGCACGAACTTGAAGTGTACCGGGATCACCTCGAGGAACTCGTTGCCGAGCGGACACGGGAACTGGAGCAGGCAAAGGAAGCAGCCGAGTCCGCGGACCGGCTCAAGTCGGCGTTCCTTGCCACGATGTCCCATGAGCTCCGCACGCCGCTCAACTCCATCATCGGGTTTTCAGGGATCCTGCTGCAGGAGCTGGCCGGCCCCCTGAACGAGGAGCAGAAGAAGCAGCTCACGATGGTCTCGGAGAGCTCCGAGCACCTCCTCGCCCTGATCAACGATGTGCTCGACCTCTCCAAGATCGAGGCCGGACAGCTGAAGATCGCAAGCGAGGCGTTTGATGTGCGCCCGCTGCTCGACAAAACGTTCCGGACCGTACGACCGCTTGCGGAGGCAAAGCAGCTCACGCTCCGGCTCGATGTTTCAGAAGGGATCGGTCAGGTCCGGGCCGACAGCCGCCGGGTCGAGCAGGTGCTCCTCAACCTGCTCAGTAATGCCATCAAGTTCACGGAACAGGGCGGGATCCTCGTTACGTGTTCGGTGCAGGGGACGGTTGTGAAGATCAGCGTGACCGATACCGGGATCGGGCTGAAACCCGAAGACATCGAAAAACTCTTCCGGCCCTTCACCCAGGTCCAGACCGGCCTGACCCGCCAGTATGAGGGGACGGGCCTTGGGCTCTCCATCTCAAAGCGGCTGGTCTCCCTTATGGGTGGGGAGATCGGGGTGGAGAGCGAACCGCACAAAGGCAGCACCTTCTGGTTCACGGTTCCGCTGGAGGGGGGTCCGGCATGAGCGGAAACGACCCCTGCCTGACCGGAGCACAGGTCTCCGAACGCGGGTGGCAGTGCATCATCATCGCCCTATCAGCCTTCGTGCTTCTCCTGACGGTCTGGTGCCTCTCCCAAAATATCACCATCATCTTCATGCACCTCTATTACTTCCCGATCGTCCTCCTCGCCTATCGTTACCGCTGGAAAGGGGCAGGCCTGTCGGCGCTCCTTGCCCTGGCATATCTCGGGCTCGTTATTAACCACAACGCCGGACAGGCTGACGTGATAGAGGGCGCCGTCTTCCGGACCCTTGTCTTCATCGGTATTGCCCTGGTCATCGCATGGCTCTCAGCACTGATTGCCGAACGCAACCGCCAGCTGGTCGAGGCACGGGAGGCGGCGGAATCGGCCGACCGGCTCAAGTCCGCGTTCCTTGCAACCATGTCCCACGAACTGCGGACCCCGCTCAATTCCATCATCGGGTTCACCGGGATCCTGGAGCAGGAACTGGCCGGCCCCCTGAACGATGAACAGAAGAAGCAGCTTGGCATGGTCTCGGCGAGCGCCGACCACCTGCTGGCCCTCATCAATGATGTTCTTGACCTTTCCAAGATCGAGGCCGGCCAGATGAAAGTCGAGTGCGAACCGATCGAGATCCAGCCCATTCTGGAGAAGGTTATCAGGACGATCCGGCCGATGGCCGCGAGGAAAGGCCTCCCGGTCAGCCTTGAGGTAGGTCCCGGGGTAGGCCGGGTATGCGCTGACAGCCGCCGGGTCGAGCAGGTGCTCCTCAACCTGCTCAGTAATGCCCTCAAGTTTACCGAAAAAGGCGAACTGAGGATCTCCTGCAGTCAGCAGGGATCGTATGTTGCCGTGAGCGTGACGGACACCGGCATCGGGATCCGGCCGGAGGATATCGGAAGACTCTTCCGTCCCTTCACCCAGATCGATGACAGTCATACACGGCAATATGAAGGCACCGGCCTTGGACTTTCCATATCGAAACGACTGGTGATGTTCATGGGGGGTTCGATTGTGGTCGAGAGTGAATGGAAAAAAGGCAGCACGTTCAGCTTCCTGCTGCCAGTACAACAGGGTGAATGAATGACAACCAGGATTCTGTATATCGAGGACAATGACCAGAACTTCTACCTGGTCAATTATATTCTGAGCGCTCAGGGCTACAGCGTATCGCGGGCACACGACGGGAGGGAGGGCATCAGCCTTGCGGAGAAGGAACGGCCCGATCTCATCCTTCTGGATATCCAGCTTCCCATTATGGACGGGTACGAGACCGCCCGGGAACTCCGGAAGAATCCCGACGTGAAAGCAACGCCGATTGTGGCGCTCACCTCCTACGCGATGGCCGGCGACCGCGAGAAGGCGCTTGCTGCGGGCTGCACCGGGTATATCGAGAAGCCGATCAACCCGAAGACCTTTGTCGAGCAGATCCGGCAGTATATGCCGGGCAGCCCCTAGGGAGATACCGGATGATGAGGGTCCTGATCGTTGACGATAATGCTGTAAACCTCTACCTGCTGGAATCGATCCTGAAAGGGAACGGCTTCGAGGTCACGCGTGCGGGGAACGGGAAGGAGGCGCTTGACAGCGCACGGGGATCGCCGCCCGACCTGATCATCTCCGATATCCTGATGCCGGTCATGGACGGGTTCGAGCTCTGCCGGCAGTGGCGATCTGACGACGGGCTGAAGGGAATCCCGTTCATCGTCTACACTGCAACGTATACCGACCCGAAGGACGAGCAGTTTGCGCTCAAACTGGGTGCCGACCGGTTCATCATCAAACCCACCAAGCCGGACCTGCTCATGAAAGAAGTACGGGCTGTCCTCGATGAAGCCCGGCAGAAAAAGGCAACTGACTCAGAAAAAACTCCTGTCGATGAGAGGGAGATCCTGCAGGAATATAACGAGGTGCTCTTCCGCAAACTCGAGAAGAAAGTCCGGCAGCTCGAGTCGGAGATCGAAGCACGAAAAGATATCCAGGAGCAACGGGAGACCCTGATCCGGGAACTGGAGCGGAAGAACGCGGAGCTGGCCCGGTTCACGTACACCGTATCGCACGAACTCCGGAGCCCGCTCATCACCATCCGGGGATTTGCCGGGCTGCTTAAAGAGGATATTATCGGAGGCGGTGACAGGGTTTTACTGGAAAACCATGTCCGCCGCATCACAGTCGCGGTTGACACTCTTGACTCCCTCCTTGCCGACCTGCTCCGGCTGTCACGGGCCGGCAGGAGCATCGGCACCCAGGAACCGGTTGCGTTCGGGGACATTGCCCGCGAGGCCGCTGATGTGCTTAATCCCGTTCTCCATGGGAGCACCATCCGGATCGAGACCGACCCGGAACTACCAATCGTCAATGTCGACCGCGTCCGCCTCCGTGAGGCCCTGGTGAACCTGATCGAGAATGCCATCAAGTACCGTGGAACAGAGCCAGCCCCCGTGATCCGCATCGGTGTCCTTAATACTGGAAAGCCCCCTGTCTTCTTCGTTCAGGACAACGGGATGGGCATCGAACCCCAATACCTCGAGCGTATCTTCAACCTGTTCGAGAAGCTGGACGGCAAATCCGATGGTAACGGGATCGGCCTCGCAATTGCCCGCCGCATCATCGAGGCGCATGGTGGAAAGATCTGGGCGGAGTCGGAAGGTGCGGGGAAGGGGACAACGTTCTTCTTCACGCTGCCGGTTTCAGGTGAGCCTTGCACCGATAGCAATAAGAACGGGTAAATAAAAGAGAGATTTCTATGGCTGAACTTACCGGCGAACCATTACATATCCTCCTGGTCGAGGACAACGACGCCCACGCTGAGCTGGTCATCAGGGGGATGCGGGATCAGCAGGTGGCAAACCGGATCCATCATGTGTCGGATGGTGAACAGGCCCTTGATTATCTCTTCCAGCGGGGAGCGTTTGCGGACACGGCAAAAAATCCCCGCCCCAATTTCATTCTCCTCGACCTCCGCCTCCCCCGGATTGACGGGCTTGAGGTGCTCAGAACGATCAAGACCACCCCGTCGCTGCTCCGCATCCCGGTGGTCATCCTTACCAGCTCCGATGCGGAGAGCGATATTGCACAATCCTATGATTACCACGCAAACAGTTATGTTGTCAAACCCCTTGATTTCAAGGTCTTCACCCGCCTGATGAAAGACCTTGGGTTCTACTGGCTGGGCTGGAATGCAAAACCACAGCCGGAGTGATCCCGCAGCCGGGCGAGACGGGACGGACCAGCTATGACACCAGAGCCGGAGAAAAAGACCCCTCATATCCTTATTCTCGATGACGATACAGCCCACCAGGAGCTCTGTCTCCGGGCATTCCGGGACGATCCGGAACTGGTCCGTGTCTCGGTAGCCGGTTCAGTACGGGAAGCAGCGCGGATCATCGAAACGGACCCCGTGGACCTGATTGTTGCCGACTGGCTCCTCCCCGATGGCAGGGGCCTTGAGGTCCTGCCCCGCAGCAATGGTCTTGTGACCGTCCCGCTCATCATCATGACCAGCCATGGCGACGAGCAGCTTGCCGTTGAGATCATGAAATCGGGGGCGATCGATTACGTGGTCAAGTCCGCGACCATGTTCCGCGAACTGCCCCACATTGCGCGCCGGGCGATCCGGGACTGGACAAATATCCGGATCCGCCGGGAGGCGGAGGAGGCTGCGCGGGAAGCGCAGAAACGGGTTGCCGACATCATCGCCTTCCTCCCGGATGCGGTCTTTGCGATCGATACGGGTGGCAGGGTCATCGCGTGGAACCACGCCATCGAGCGGATGACCGGTGTGCCTGCGGCAGATATGCTGGGGAGAGGCGACCACGCGTACAGTATCCCGTTCTATGGCGAGCGCCGGCCGATCCTCATTGACCTCACGTTCCTTGCGGATGCTGAGATCGAGAAGAAGTACGATTATATCCTGCGGGAGGGGGATCGGATCACCTCCGAGACATTTATCCCGGCAATGTATGGCGGCAAAGGAGCATATCTCTGGGGCACGGCAACGCGCCTCTACGACCTGCAGGGTAACGTGACCGGAGCGATCGAGGTTATCCGGGATATCACCGACCGGAAACAGAACGAGATGAATCTCCTCAAGAGCGAGGAGAGATACCGTTCCCTGCTAGAGAACCTTAACGAGGGGATCTGGGTAATCGACCAGGACGGAGTAACGACATTTGCCAATCTGCAGATGGCACAGATGCTTGGTTACTCGGTCGAAGAGATGACCGGCAGACCGCTTTTCGCCTTCATGGATGATGACGGCAAATCCGTGGCTGTTACGCTGATGGAACGCCGTCGGCAGGGAATTACGGAACAGCATGATTTTGAGTTTGTAAAAAAGGACGGTTCCCGGATAATTACTGTTGTGAATACATCACCGATGTTCGATGAGCTCGGCAATTTCACCGGAGCCTTGGCGGGGGTCACGGATATTACCCGGCAGAGAGTGGTGGAAAAAACGCTCATGGCGAGCGAGAACCGGTTCCGTGAACTCTTCGACAATATGGGAGCCGGCGTTGCAGTCTATGCCGTCACCGGGAATGGTGATGAGTTCGTCTTCCGCGATATCAACCGGGCCGTGGAGAGGATCGAGCATGTCCGCCGGGAAGATGTTATCGGCAGGAATGTCCGGGAGGTCTTTCCCGGTGTTGAGGAGTTCGGGCTCCTCGATGTATTCCGGCGTGTGTCCCGGAGCGGCATCGCGGAATCACACCCGGTCACGCAGTACCGGGACGACCGCATCGCAGGGTGGCGCGAGAATTACGTGTACAAACTCCCGTCCGGTGAGATCGTTGCCATCTACGAGGATGTGACCGATAAGAAGCAGGCGGAAGAGGCAGCAGCGGAAGCCCGCGAGTGGCTGGGGATGGCGCTCCGTGCAGCAAAAGCAGGGACCTGGGACTGGGACATGGCGACCGGAACGCTCACATGGTCGCCGGAGTTCTACGAGCTCTTCGGTATTCCGCCCGGCACTCCTGCAACATTCGAATCCTGGCTTGCCGCGCTCCATCCGGATGACCGGACACCCGCAATGGCCCGGATCGACCAGTCCGTGAAGGATCATACCTATCTCTGGAACGAGTACCGCATCGTCCTGCCGGATGGCACCATCCGCTGGATCGGGGCCGGGGGCACCACGGTATATTCCCCGGAGGATAAGCCGGTGCGGATGAGCGGGGTCTGCATCGATATCTCCGCGCTGAAGCAGGCCGAAGAACGGCTCCGTGCACAGGGCCAGATCCTGGACCAGATGTACGAGGGAGTCTGCATGGTCCGTGCCCGTGACAACACGATTGTGTACACGAATCCCCGCTTCAACATCATGTTCGGCTATGCCCCGGGTGAACTTGACGGCAGGGAGATCGCAATCATCAATGCACCGGTTGAGGGACGGACCCCCGGAGATGTTGCAGAAGCGATCCGGGCACAGCTCGTGGAAAAAGGCGTCTGGAGCGGGGAAGTCCAGAATATCAGGAAGGACGGTACAACGGTTCATTGCCAGGCGTCGGTCTCCGCGTTCGTCCACCCCCAGTTCGGGCAGGTCTGGATCGCGGTTCACGAGGATATAACCAAGCGGAAGCAGGCAGAGGAGGCCCTGCAGCAGAGCGAGGTGCGGTACCGGACCCTTACCGAAACAGTTCCGGATATTATTGCCCGGTTCGACCGGGACCACCGCCATATCTTCATCAATGCTGCAATCGGGAAGATCACCGGCCATCCCCCGGAGTTCTATTATGGAAAAACCAACCGCGATATCGGCATGCCGGAAGAGCTCGTTGCCCACTGGGATGAAAAACTGGATCAGGTTTTTTCCTCCGGCCAACCAACAACGCTGGAATTTGTCTATTCCTTTGCGGGGGAGGACCGGTTCTTTGAATCCCGCCTTGTGCCGGAGTTCTCACCGGAAGGCCAGGTAATCTCTGTCATCAGCATTGCCCGGGACGTAACCGATCACAGGCATGCACAGGCAGCGCTCGAGAAGAACCGGATCCAGCTGGACGATGCCATGGACCTTGCTCACATCGTGTACTGGGAGCTTGATGTCCTCTCGGCGATTTTCACCTTCAACGACCGCTTCTATGACCTGTACGCAACGACTGCAGACCGGGAAGGCGGGTATACGATGGCTGCACAGGAGTACGCGACACGGTTTATCCCCCCGGAAGAGCAGGAACTCGTTGCGCAGGAAACCCAAAAAGCCGTTGAGACTGCCGATTCGGACTATGTTGCCCAGATCGAGCACCGGATCATCCGCCGTGACGGGAAGATACGGACGATCGTTGTACGCTACTCGGTTGTCAAGGATGCTGCGGGCAGGACGGTGAAAACCTATGGAGCGAACCAGGACATCACCGATCGGAAGGCGATGGAACAGGCGCTCCTCGACAGCGAAGAGCGGCTCCGCCTTGCGCTCGAAGGTGCGGATATTGCATCGTGGGACTGGGATTTGAAGACCGGAAAGGCGATCTTCAGCGACCGGTTTTACACGATCCTGGAGTACCGGCCCGGTGATTTCCCTGCAACCCATGAATCATTGGTCGGGCTCATGCATCCTGATGACCGGCAGAACATACTCCCGATGGTGCAGAAGCAGATCGATGAGAAACAGCCGTTCATCGAGGCCGAGTACCGGCTTCTCAGCAGGGACGGTGCCTGGCTCTGGTTCCTGAGCCGGGGCAGGATCGTCGATTATGACGAGAACGGAGTGCCCCGGCGCCTGACCGGTGTCAACATCGACATCACCAACCGGCGGCTGATGGAGTCCGAGATCCGTTCCCTCAACACGGTCCTCGAACAGCGGGTGAAGGACCGGACCGAGGCGCTCTCCAGGGCGAATGAAGCCCTTGAAGAGGAGAATGCCCAGCGCCTTGAAGCCGAGACGAAACTCAAGGCCTCGGTTGAAGAGAAGAGCATGCTCCTCAAGGAGATCCATCACCGGGTCAAGAACAACCTCCAGATCATTGCAAGCCTCTTAAACCTCCAGTCCCGGTATATCCGGGATGAGCAGACGCTTGCCGCGATCCGGGAGAGCCAGAACCGGGTCAAGGCAATGGCGCTTGTCCACGAGAAACTCTACCGGGCCGAGGACATCTCGCATATCAGCCTTGAGGACTACGTGAAGTTCCTCGCAAACGGCCTCTTCCAGTTCTACGATGCCAAGAGCCGGGGCATCCGGTTCCAGCTCGACATCCAGGCAGTCAGTGTTGACATCAATACCGCAATCCCGCTCGGTCTCATCATCAATGAACTCATCTCCAACTCGCTGAAGTACGCTTTCCCCGAGGGGAGGAAAGGGACGGTATCGGTCACGGTCCGCCAGGAGGGCCTGAACCTCACCGTCATCTATGCTGATGACGGGATCGGGATCCCTGCGGAACTTGACTGGAAGAACACCCAGTCGCTTGGCCTGCGGCTGGTGAACACCCTTGTCGACCAGATGGACGGGACCGTGGAGCTTGACCGGGCGGGCGGAACGCGGTTTACCATGCTGCTGCACAGCAAGGCGTGAGGTGATGAAGACTTGACCGGAGTACAGGCACCGGAATTCCGTATCACGGAGACTATCTGGCTCTCCGCTGTTCTCGTACTCTCAGCAGCCGTCCTTCTCCTGACCTGGTGGTGCCTTGCCCAGGGTATCACCATCATCTTCATGCATGTCTATTACTTCCCCATTGTCCTCATGGCCTATCATTACCGGTGGAAGGGAGCATATGGAGCAGCGCTCCTTTCATTCGGGTACCTGGCACTCTCACTCCTGTTCGCCCCGGGGGACGGGGAGGTTATCTCCGGTGTGGTCTTCCGCGTCTCGGTCTTCATCGGTATTGCCGTTATCATTGCTTACCTGTCCGAACGTCTGGCAACCGTCCAGGAAAAGCAGCAGACAATGCAGCAGTTCCAGGAGAGCGTGATCGCAAATGCAAATGTCTGGATCGCGGTTCTTGCGCTGGACGGGTCCATCCTTGTCTGGAACAATGCTGCCGAGCAGATCAGCGGGTACAGGTCTTCTGATGTTGTGGGCAAAAAGGGGGTCTGGAAACAGATGTACCCGGATACGGAATACCGGCGGAAGATCACCGCAGAGATCACCCGGATCACCGCAAGCGACCGGTATCTCGAGAACTTCGAGACCATCATCCGGTGTGCCGATGGTACGACCAAAACCATTGCCTGGAACACCCGCATCCTGAAGGACAATGCCGGGAAGACAACCGGTTACATTGCCCTTGGCAGGGATGTGACCGCACAGAAAGATGCAGAGCTGCGGGCGCAGGAGAGCGCAGGATTCCTTTTAACGATGCTCGATACGCTCCCGATGCCGGTCTTTTTCAAGGATAAATCCGGCCGGTATCTCGGGTGTAATCCGCCGTTTGAGGACTATATCGGGATCAAACGCAAGGATCTTGTCGGCAAAAGCGTCTATGACATCTCCCCCAAAGACCTCGCGGACCGGTATACAGAGGCTGACCGGCAGGTTTTTGAGAATCCTGTGCCGCAGACCTACGAAACACAGGTCCAGTACGCGGACGGATCGCGTCACGATGTCATCTTCACCAAGGCGCCGTTCTTCGACAGGGATGGTTCCGTTGCCGGTCTGATCGGGGCCTTTTTTGATATCACCGAGCGGAAAAAGTCAGAGCAGGCCCTCCAGGACAGCGAGGAACGGTTCCGGCACCTGTATAATACCATGAGCTCGGGTGTTGCGGTATTCGAGGCTGTCGATTCTGGCCGTGATTTTATCTTCAGGGACCTGAACCGAGCCGGAGAAATGATCGAAAATGTCAAAAACGAGGACATTCTCGGGCGCCGGATTACCGAAATATTTCCGGGTGTTGCGGATTTCGGGCTGCTTGAGGTATTCAGGACCGTGTGGCAGGACGGTGTCCCCCGGGATTACCCGGTCTCATTCTATGCGGACGGCCGTATTTCCGGGTGGCGCGAGAACCATGTCTACCGGTTGCCGTCCGGTGAGATTGTAGCAGTTTACGAGGATGTCACGGAGAAGAAGACTGCCGAGGAGGCACTGCAGAAAAGCGAGGAGAAGTACCGGACTTTCTTCTCCACATCGCAGGACTGCGTGTTCATTACGACAGCAGACGGGACCCTGGAAGATGTCAATGACGTTGCAGTGAGGATGTTCGGGTATGAAAGCCGGCAGGACCTGCTGGGCACGAACGCACTGGCCCTGTACGCGAACCCGGATGAACGGACAGCCCACCTGAAATCTGTCCGTGAAAACGGGTTCTCGTTCGAATACCCGGTCGATATGAAAAAGAAGGACGGGACTGTCATCCATACCCTGATATCATCGGCTGTCCGCCATGATGCAGCCGGAACGGTTATCGGCTACCAGGGGACGATCCGTGACATCAGTGACCGGAAAGCCGACGAGGACCGGATCCGCACTCTTCTCCGGGTCCAGGAGGAACAGCTCCGGATCATCAACACGAGCCCGGCGGTTGCGTTCCTCTGGAAGGCGGAGGAGAACTGGCCGGTGGAGATGGTGAGCGGGAACATCTCCCAGTTCGGCTATACTATGGATGATTTCCTCTCGGGAAGGATACAGTTCAGCGGGATCATCCACCCGGATGACCTTGCGCAGGTGTCCGCTGAAGTGGAATACAACAGCAGCCATGGTATTGATGACTATATCCAGAAATACCGGATCTTCGGTCACGACGGCACCATCTTCTGGGTCGAAGACTACACGCATATCCGCAGGGACCCTGCCGGGAATATCACCCATTACGAAGGACTGGTCCTTGACATCACCGAACGGGTAAAGGCCGAGGAAGCCCTTGAAAAGAGCGAGCACCGGAGCGCCACCCTGCTCAGGGCCATCCCGGATATGATGTTTATCATCTCCCGGGACGGCATCTACCGGGACTACCGGGTTCCTGACCCCGCCCTCCTTGCCGTTCCGGCCGACCGTATCATCGGAACAAATGTCCGCGATTCCGGGTTCGGCACCGAGACTACAGATACGATCCTCCAGAACGTTGCGATGACTCTTGAGACGAAGATCCCCCGGCAGTTCGACTATGAACTTGATCTTCCTGCCGGAAAGCGCCAGTACGAGGCGCGGCTGGTCCCTCTCAGCGATGATGACGCACTGGGAATAATCCGGGACATCACCGAACGCCGGCAGATGGAGAAGACAATCCGGGAGAGTGAACAGAAGTTCCGGGAGATCTTCGACAATGCGAACGATGCAATTGAGATCGCTGAACTGAATGATGACGGGAGTCCCGGCAGGTTCATCGACATGAACGCCGTCGCCTGCCGGATGCTCCATTACTCCAAGGACGAGCTGCTCGGCAGGGGGCCGCTTGACATTAATACTGAGACGTTCAGCAGGCCCTTTGGCGGGATCCTGGAAGAGCTCAAAACGGTCGGTCATGCCACGTTCGAAACAGAGCACCGGACAAAGGACGGGACTGTTTTTCCAGTCGAGATCAATGCCCACATCGTCACCCTCCTGGGGAAGAAGGTCATCCTCTCGGTGGTCCGGGACATCACGGAGCGCAGGGCAGCGGAGGCGGAGATCCGCCGGTCCCGCCAGCTCTTCGCCGACATCATCAGTTTCCTGCCCGATCCCACGATCGTGATCGACCGTGAGGGGAAGGTGCTGGCATGGAACCGGGCCATCGAGAGACTGAGCGGAATGCCGGCCGAGGACATCATCGGCAGGGGCAACTACGTGTACAGCATCTGGCTCTACGGTCGCCCCCGCCCGATCCTCATCGATCTCGTCCTGCACCCGGACCGGGACGCCGGCCGCATGGACTACCTCAATATCCGCCGTGAGGGGTCCACGCTCACGGCCGAGACAACGGCAACCCTGCAATCAGGAAAGGAGATCGTGCTCTCCCTGGTCGCTTCTCCGCTCTTTGATGAGAAAGGGGAGATCACCGGCGCAATCGAGTCCATGCGGGACATCACCCGCATCAAGGAGACGGAGGCCGAGCTTGCCCGGATGAACGCCGGTCTTGAGAAGATCGTCAGGGAACGCACACAGGCACTGCAGGACGAGGTAATCCAGCGGAAATATGCCGAACAGGAAGCGCAGGACGCGCTTGCCTATACCAGGTCCGTCATCGAGGCCAATCCCGACCTGATGGTCGTCCTTGATATGGAGGGGCGCATCCTCGACATCAATGGAGCCGGAACGATCCTGACCGGCATTCCCCGCGAAGAACTGCTTGGCCAGAAGTACTTCGGGTACCTCGAGGATGACGGCACCCTTGAGACGGCCTTTGCCCGCCTCCTTGCAGAAGGATCGATCGAGAACTTTGTCCGCATCCGGCATACGGACGGGCACCGTACCCCGCTCTCGGTCCATGCGGTTGTTGTCAGTGGATGCGGGAATACACCGGACCGGATCATCGTCTCGGCCCATGACATCACCCGGCAGAAGGCGGACGAGGCTGCAATCAAGGCCTCGCTCGACGAGAAAGTCATCCTCCTGCGGGAGATCCACCACCGGGTCAAGAACAACCTCCAGATCATCATCAGCCTGACAAACCTCCAGATGC
>CAYVAQ010000031.1:0-23983 GCA_964448885.1 uncultured Methanoregula sp.
AATTTACAGAACCTTTTTGTTCTCCCGCACCAATCAATCTGTAAATACCTGAAAATTTTACAATAATTTTCAGATTTTTGTAGGTTATCATAGCTCGGGTGCAGGATGAAAAAGCCACAAAAGCCGCCGGATATGGCCGGAAGTTTCACGGCCGAATACAACGAGTTCGTCAGTCGTTTTTATCATGGGGGGGAAGAGGGGAAACGGATCGGCGGGCTGATCCGGAAATACAATGAGCAGGAGTACATCCACTGGGACGATCTCCGGCGCAAGAAAATTCCTTATGATCCGAAAATATTCTGGTACGCGATCCGGACGATCCGGAGCACCAAGTACCGGGAGATCCGGATCGGTGACGAGAAGTTCTGCTTTTACATGCCGGAGACCTTCCACAAGCAGCTCCACCAGATCGACAAGGCATCGCCTGCATTCTTCGACCGGCTCTTCGTGGATATGCCAAGCGAGACGAACCGGAAACAGTATCTCATCAACTCCTTAATGGAGGAGGCCATCGCATCCAGCCAGCTTGAAGGGGCGGCAACGACCCGGCCCGAGGCCAAGAAGATCCTTCGGGAGGGCAGGAAGCCGAAGAACACTTCGGAGCGGATGATTGTCAACAACTACCGCACAATCTCGCGCCTCAAGGAGATCAGGGACAAACCACTCTCCCGCGAACTTCTGCTTGAGATTCATCGGGAGATCACCAGCGGAACGCTCGACACCGGGAGCGATGAGACCGAGTTCCGGAACTGCGATGATATCGTTGTCCGGAGCAAAGCGGATCCGACTGAGATCTATCATCACCCGCCCACTTGTGCACAGTTCCCTTCAATGATCGACGACCTCATCGCGTTCGCCAACGAGGATGATGAGTTCATCCACCCGATCGTCAAGGCGATCATCCTTCATTTCCTGATCGGGTACATCCACCCGTTCAATGACGGCAACGGGAGGACTGCCCGGGCGATCTTCTACTGGTTTGCCCTCAAGCACCATTACGACCTGCTTGAGTACATCTCGGTCTCCCGGATCTTCGTCCATGCCCCGGTCCAGTACACCCGGGCATACCAGCTGACCGAGACCGACAGCAATGACATGACCTACTTCATCGACTTCAATATCCATATCATCGGAAGGGCCCTTGAAGACCTGAAGCAGTACCTCATCAAGAAGAAAGAGGAGGAAGCCGCATCGCTCCAGCTCGTTGACCAGATCCCCGATCTCTCCTTCCGGCAGGCAGAGATCCTCCGGGACTTCATCCGGCACCCGACCCGGTATTACACCATCAGCGAGATCGCCGGGAAATACAAGGTATCCCTGCCGACAGCACGGGCGGATCTCATCCTCCTTGAGAGAAAGGAGAAGCTCAAGAAATACCAGGACGGGAAACGCCAGGTTTTCATGTACCGGAAGGAGGCGCGGCGATGACCCCCACCCTACTTCCTCATCCCCCGCAGCCGGGCGGCTTCCGCCGCATCCTCCACCCGTAACAAAAACGTGCCGTGGCAGGGCTTGGTGTAGGGGAAGATAACAAAATCGCCGTCAAGCCCGATGGCGATTGGCGGCAGGCCGATGATATGGACATCGAAGACCTTGAAGCCGGGCTGGACATCGATGGACTCCCTGAAATGTGCCCGGATGTAGTCGCGGGACTCCCTGAACGTCGCGCCCCGCAGGACGATCTCGTAATTCATTGACTCTACGCAGCCCATGGGTGAACCTCGTCAAGCGCTTTCTTCAGGGGCAGGGGACCGTGGACAGCCTTTGCCGCGATAACAACGCAGGGGAACTCGATCTTCTTCACCTGCTCATCGTAGTGCTCGCCATAGACAATGGCATGGAGCTTCGCCTTCGAGATGGCCCCCATGGTTGCCGCATAGCTCACCCCGGCATCGTTGTGGATGAAGACAAAGCAGAGGTCGAAGTCGCGCTTCCCGTCGGATATCAGCGCAACGGCCCGGTCAAGGTCCATCACCTCGCCCAGGTAGTGCCGGTCCGGGTCGGCAACGACCAGGAGCGTGTTCGCCGCCTTGTTCCCGGCAACCACGGGGGTGATCCCGGCCTTCTTGAGCCGGTTGATCAGGTACAGCGCGATACTGGTCTGTACCGGTACCTGCGGGCAGCCCAGTACAAGGACCGCCGTCTTCCCGGTTGGTGTTGCATCGCCGTCCACGTCAGTTCACGTCCGTCCCCGGATAATATCTACATCCCATTGTCCGGTTTTTGTAAAATACCCTTGCATGCCAGATACACGGGACACTCAGGGCACCCGTAATCCGGCCACCCGTTCCGGGTGCGTGTAGATGGTGAACCGGTCGCCCCGGGAGAAGCCGATGAGCGTGATGCCGGCAGCCTCCGCAACAGCAATCCCCTTGTCGGTCGAGGCGGCCCGGGAGACGATGATCGGGATCCCGGCATGGGCGGACTTTTTCACCATCCCTTCGGGCTGCCGCCCGGTGCAGCCGATAACACAGCGGGAGAGGTCGATCCCGTTCAGCACCGCAAACCCGACCAGCTTGTCAACCGTGTTGTGCCTCCCCACGTCGCTGCTCTTGGCGAGCAGCTTCCCGCCGCTCCAGAGGACCGAGCAGTGCACCCCGCCGGTCTTTCTCCAGAGTTCGGTCTCGATACTCCCCGTTATCGCACGTATCTCTTCAGGATTGATCCGGATATCGGAGGATACAACGGGAAGCTCCGAAAGGAAACTGGTCCCGCCGGCCGAGCCGGTCTCCTTCTTCTTCCACCGCAGGTCACACCCGGTATCCGACCAGACACGGATCCGGTCGCCATCAACCTGCACCTTGTCGATGCAGCGCACGATCCCCTCGCCCACCAGGAACCCGGCACCCAGTTCCCGGAGCTGGTCGCGGCTTGCCACCATCCGCGTGACCGGCTCGTCGTTGAGCAGGAGCTCGAACCGGTCCTCGACAACAACGGCATCTTCGGTCTCTTCCGCAACCCCGGCAGAGACCCTGATGGTCCGGCAGGTATGGATCATGGCCCCTGGGTCTGCTCGTAGACCCATTCCATATAGGGGGCGTGACCCGCGATGACCGGCAGGACGATGATCTCCGGCACCTCGTACGGATGGATCGCCTTGAGCGCCCGGATCACCCGGGCCACAAAGCATTTGCGGGTCTTGATGATGAGCAGGTGCTCCCGGTCATCGCACTGCTCGCCTCTCCACCAGTACAGGGACCGGACCGGCAGGATATTCACGCAGGCAACCAGGTGCTTGTCAAGGAGCTGCCCCGCGAGATCTTTCGACCGGGTTGTCGGCACGGTTGAATAGATGACGCAGATCTCCTGACGGTCCCCCGCTTCCTTCTTATCCATACCTGTGGTTATGCTGCTCCCTGTTCATAAGCATATACCTATGACCCTGCATACCGGGCAGGAGAGTTAACTTCTATAGACGCCAGCGCTAAGAGGTAGTACCTATGTACGCGAACAGGATCAGCAGTCTTCCGCCGTACCTTTTTGCACGGATTGACGAGATGAAAGCAGAGCAGCGCAAAAAAGGAGCAGACTTAATCGACCTTGGTGTCGGGGACCCCGATCTGGCAACCCCGCCCCACATCGTCGAGGCGCTCATCGCTGCGGTCAAGGATTCAACGAACCACCATTACCCGGACTATATCGGTATGATGGCCTACCGCGAGGCAGTCGCGGGCTGGTACAAGACGCGGTTCGGGGTCCCGCTCGACCCGGCAAAGGAGGTCGTTGCCCTGATGGGATCCAAGGACGGCATCGCCCACATCGGGGAAGCCTTCGTGAACCCGGGCGACTATGTCCTCGCCCCGAGCCCCGGCTACCCGGTGTATCGCACGGGCACGCTCTTTGCCGAGGGGCGCGTCCACGACATGCCGCTCCTTGCAAAGAACGGGTTCCTGCCGGTGCTTGCCGACATACCAAAGGACGTTGCTAAGAAAGCAAAAATCCTGTACATCAACTACCCCAACAATCCCACGGCCGCAGTTGCGCCGGAGGGATTCTACCGGGAAGTCGTGGACTTTGCGCAGGAGAACGATATTGTCGTGGTCTCCGACAACGCGTACTCGGAGGTCTCGTTTGACGGGTACAAGGCGCCCTCATTCCTCCAGACCAAGGGCGCCATGGAAGTCGGTATCGAGATGCACTCGCTCTCCAAGACCTACAATATGACCGGCTGGCGCATCGGGATGGCGGTCGGCAACGCTGATATCCTCGCCGGCCTCGGACGGGTCAAGACCAACGTTGACTCCGGGGTCTTTGACGCGGTACAGCATGCCGCCATCACCGCCCTCACCGGCCCGCAGGACTGCGTACAGGAAGCCTGCGCAATCTACCAGGAGCGCCGCGACGTGCTGGTAAACGGTCTCCGGAGCCTGGGCTTCGATGTCCCGCTCCCGAAGGCAACGTTCTATGTCTG
This sequence comes from uncultured Methanoregula sp., assembly GCA_964448885.1. GTDB lineage: Archaea > Halobacteriota > Methanomicrobia > Methanomicrobiales > Methanospirillaceae > Methanoregula. Next base: position 4,412 of record CAYVAQ010000031.1, read on the forward strand.
GGTCCCGGCGAACGACTGCATGGCGTTTGCCGGCCGGCTCCTGACCGAGGCCGGGATTGTTGCAACCCCCGGCGTCGGGTTCGGTGCAAGCGGCGAGGGATACGTGCGGTTCGCTATCACGCGCCCGGTTGCCCGGATCAACGAGGCAATCGAGCGGATGCGGAAGATGAACCTGTGATATCCTCCCCCGTTTCAGCACCGGGAATGGACGTCTGCAGAGCTGCAGGCAGGACTGCACCCTCCTGCCGGTAGCCGGAGAGGACCGTGCTCTTCCATTACGCGCTGGTCGATGACCTCATTACAAAAGAGGAGTTCGAGCGGCGGGTAGAGAAGAAGATCGACGAGTGCGGGGACCTGGTCGACGAACCGACCGCCGCGATGATGGTGGTCGGGGAACTGGGCAGGGAGCACGTGAAGATCAAGGGGCTTTTGGCAAAGTCCAGCCTCTTCTCCTTTTTCGGGAAGATCCTTGACAAGACCGAGCCAAAGGAGTTCGACCGTGCCGATGGCGAGAAAGGATGGGTGGCCACGCTCCTGCTCGGCGACGAGACCGGGACGACCCGCGTGGTTCTCTGGGACGAGAAGGCGGGTGCGGTCCTTGATACGACCATCGGGGATGTCCTCGAAGTCATCGGGCGGCACCCGCCCCAGCGCAGCCAGGAGATCTATGCCCTCGCCCTCCGGAAAGCCAGCTGCGAGATCACCTGCACGGTACCGGCAGCCGGCGGGCTCTCGACCGAACCGGTGGCCCTTGACGCGGTACTGCTTGCGGTCGACCCCCCGCGGACATTCACCAAGCGGGACGGGAGCACCGGTGAGATGGCGGAGGCGGTGATCGGGGATCGCGAAGGCACTGCACGCCTGGTGGCATGGGTACCGGAGCTCCTTGCCGGCCTTATGCCGGGGACGGGCGTCCATATCATCAATGCAAAGCCCACGGGGCGTGGCGAGGGCAGGAACTACAGCATTGACGAGAAGAGCACGGTGACCGTCACCACGCAGGAGATCACCATACCCGTTACCCCGCTCGAATCGGTTGGAGACAGTGGTATCTACTCGGTCAGGGGGATGGTCCGGAATACCCGGGAGCCCCGTTCATTCACCGCACGGAGCGGCGGGACATCCTGGGTGCGCAATATCGTCATCGGCGATGCAACCGGCGAACTGAGACTGGTCCTGTGGGGGGACCATGCCCTGGTCCCGGTGGAGACCGGGACCGTTGTCGAGGCATATCATGCGACCGCGAAGCCGGGAAAGTATGGCGGGATCGAGCTTGGCGTGGGAAGGGGAAGCGTCCTGCGGGTACCTGCTGCAGAGGCATCCCCTATATCGTTCACCGGCACCATCATCCAGGGGCCGGGCTGCCTCTTCATCGACAATGGCAGGGAACGGTACATCATCGGGGGAGAGTTTGAACCCGGGACCGACGTTCGGGTAACCGGCACGGTCTCCGGCAGCAGGATACTTGCGGATTCGGCGGAGACCATCGCGATCAGCCGCGAGGAGGTCCTCGACGAGATCCGCCGGTTCCGGAAGAGCCTGGCGCACTAGCTTTCACTTTCACCCCGCCCGCGCTGGGGGGTATATACGCTAGTCTTTTACATCTTGTTGTGCCATAGGAGTGTAATAAGAAATGGCCCAAGGACCACTTGAAATTGAAGATTTACCGGGCGTCGGCCCGAGCACCGCAGACAAGCTCCGGGAAGCCGGTTACCTCTCGGTCGAGAGCATTGCAACCGCAGCACCGGCAGAGCTCTCGGAGGTCTCGGAGATCTCCGAATCGACTGCAAAGAAGATCATCAAGGCAGCCCGGGAGATCGCTGATGTCGGCGGGTTCAAGACCGGTAAAGACATCTTCGAAGCCCGCAAGGATGTCAAAAAACTCTCATTCCGCGTCCCGGAGCTGGATGCCCTTCTGGGCGGCGGGCTCGAGACCCAGGCCATCACCGAGATGTACGGCGAGTTCGGTTCCGGTAAGAGCCAGATCGTCCACCAGATGGCGGTCAATGTCCAGCTCCCGGTGGAACAGGGCGGGCTTGACGGCAGCGCCATCTACATCGACACCGAGAACACCTTCCGCCCCGAGCGTATCGAGCAGATGGTCAACGGCCTCGGGATCGATGATGTCCCGGACGTCCAGGAGTTTTTGAACAATATCCATATCGCCCGGGCGCACACGTCCGATCACCAGATGCTCCTCATCGACAACTCCCGCGAGCTGGCAACCGAGCTCAAGGAGAGCGACAAGCCGGTCAAGCTCTTCATCATCGACTCCCTGACCGCTCACTTCCGGGCCGAGTATGCCGGCCGGGGCACCCTCGCAGCCCGCCAGCAGAAGCTGAACCGGCACATGCACGAGCTCTTCAAGCTCATCGACGAGCACAATGCCGTCGGCCTCGTCACCAACCAGGTCATGTCGAACCCGGCGGTCTTCTTCGGGGACCCGACCAAGCCCATCGGGGGCAACATTGTCGGGCATACCGCCACGTTCCGGCTCTACCTGAGAAAGAGCAAGGGGGGCAAACGTATTGCCCGCCTCGTGGACAGCCCCAACCTGCCCGAGGGCGAAGCGCCATTCATGGTCGAAGAGGCTGGTCTCAAATCGTGCTAAAAGCACTCCTCACGGATATCGACGGGACCATCACCGGTCCCGATCGGAGGCTGCACACCGGTTCCATCGAATGGATCCGGTCCCTTGCCGACCGGGGAATCCGCGTGGTGCTGGCAAGCGGCAATTCCCCCTGTTTTATGGATGCCCTCTGCCGGATGATCGGCACGGACGGCACGTTCATTGCCGAGAACGGGGGGACATTCCGCATCGGGTTTGCCGGGGACCTTGTGGTCAGAGGTGACCTGGAGCGGGTTAAAACCGCTCTTACAGTGGTCCGGGAGCACTTCCGGCAGCAGGGGACCGAACTCGAACTGTTCAGCGAGAATTACCGCTATGCCGACCGGGCATTTGCCCGGACCGTGCCGGTCGATGAGGTGCGGGCCACCCTCGCCGGCCACCCGGTCGAGGTGCTCGACACCGGGTATGCCATCCACCTCCAGACGCCGGGCATTACCAAAGGCTCTGCCCTTGCCGATCTTGCCCCCCGCATGGGGCTTGAACCTGCCGACTTCCTTGCTATCGGCGACTCCTGCAATGACATCCAGATGCTGGCCCTTGCCGGCTGCGGGGTTGCCGTACAGAATGCGCACCCGGACCTCAAGGCAGTGGCACGCTCTATTACGAAAAAAGAGTATGGCGATGGGTTTGTTGAAGCAATGGAGAGATATTTCTAACTTATTTCCGCGCAAGATAGCGGTCAACCACGATATAGTCCTTGATGTCCTTGACTGCCTCAAAGGAGATCCTGAGGATCTTGTCGTCTTCCATATCGTAATTGGACGTGTCAAAGGTCGCGTCGGGGTGGATGAGCATCTCCTGGACCTGGCCGGAGTCGAAGTCACAGCGGATGTTCTTTAACGTCCCGATGAGCTTGCCGTCATTGCTCATGATCTTCTTTCGGGAGAGGCTGCGGGCAAATACACGAGTCATAAAAAAATTGACGATGTATAAATATTTAAATTGTTCTAAAATGGACGAAAAATCTGGATTTTTTTGCAGAATTAAAAGTGTAAGAACGTTATTTGAACATTTCAGCAGCCATTCTGATGTCGGTTCCCCGCAGGGTCTTCCTGCCGGCGTGATCTGACATCTTCTTGGCTTCCCGGGCAAGGAATGTCCCGTGTTCTTCCATCAGTTCGGCAAGGGTCTCGGTGGCATCGGCACTGACCCGTTCAGCGCCTGCCTTCTTGATGATCCGTTCAACCGCGGCCTGGGATAATTCTGTCATGAAAACCACACTCTACCCATACCTTTCAACGAGGTCAGGTAAAAACATTCGTTTATCAGAGTGAGGGGAAGACCTTGATGACGTCCGACTGGGTCAGGATCCCGACCGGCCTGCCATTCTCGACAACGATGAGACGCCCGATCTCCAGTTCCTTGAACCGGGTTATGACCTCGAAGAGCTTCACGCCGGACTCGATCTCCTCCACCTCGTCGGTCATCACTTCCGAGACCGGTGTCGAGAGAGGGAGCTTGTTCTCGATTGCCGAGGCGATATCGCTCATGGTGATGATCCCCTGGAGGACGTTGTCCTCGATCACCGGAGCGCCGTGGATGTGCCGGTGGTTGAAGAGGAGGAGGGCGTCTTTGAGGGTATCGAGGCTGCGCAGGCTGAGCAGGGGCGTTGTCATGTAGTTCCGGATCGGCTGCTTGGGAAGCGAGATCATCTCGGAGGTGGCGATGAGGAGGGACTGTTTCGACTCGTCCTTGCCAAAGACCTCCCCCCGGATGAGGAGCTTGTTGACCGGGGTAGGTCCGATGGTAATCTTGTCGCCGATCTCGAAGAGCTTCGCGCTGCCGCCAAGCCGGATGACGGCATGGCAGATATCCGGGTGGCAGAGGGTGGTAAAATCAATCTCCCGGACATTTACTCCCTGGAACACCTCGCCGTTCCTGCTGATCGGGACATCGGACTCGTCACCAGCCGTGTTCAGGTTCAGTTCTTTGTACGCGAGGGCGGTGGGGATATATCCGCCCTTGGGACCCGGAACGCCATCAACAAGGCCGATCGCCTTGAGCGCCTGCATCTGGTTGCGGACGGTCCCTGCATTCCGCTGGATCTTGTCTGCTATCTCCTCACCCTTGATGGAGTGCGAGTGCTGGTGATAGAGGGTGATGAGGGTGATGAGGATATCGCGCTGGATAAGGGACAGGTCCATAACGATAATCCGTATGACCGTCCATGAATATATAGGTTGGAGATTCGTGGAATTCGAGAAGATGCCGACAGTGCCGACGGCGGATGAGATCCTTGACCGGAGCTTCCGGCGGGCGGCAAAGAAGATGGCGGAGAAGAGCAACAAGGAGCGCGCCAACACGGAGTTTGTCCGTGCCGTGGGTGCGGCAATCCATGACCGGATGGTGTATATCATCCGGGGATTCCCGGAGTTCGAGAAACTTCCGCCGTTTTACCGGGAGATGGCCGACATCCTCTTCAGTCTGGACCGGATCCGGCAGTCGCTGGGTGCCGTTGGCTGGGCAGCGAAGCACACCAAGATGGTGGGGAACCAGCTCGTGCTGCAGGCCCGGAAGACCGAGGACAACGCGGTCATCCGCAAGCGGGCGGTAGCCCGGCTTGCCTCCATGGTCCACCAGGTGGACAAGGATCTCCGGTTCCTCAACGATGTGAGGAACGGCCTCCGGCAGCTCCCCCACATTGAGGAGACGTTCACGGTCGTCATCGCGGGATATCCCAACGTGGGCAAGTCTTCGTTCATCCGTCGCGTCTCCTCCGCGGAGCCGGAAGTCGCCTCGTACCCGTTCACGACAAAGGGCATCATCGTGGGCCACCGCATTACCGGCCGGGAGAAGGTCCAGCTCGTTGACACACCGGGCATCCTCGACCGTCCTGCCGAGGAGCGCAACGCCATCGAGAAGCAGGCCCTCTCGGCGATGATGAACGTGGCAAGCGCCATCCTCTTCATCCTCGACCCGTCCGAGCACTGCGGGTATCCCATGGAGGTCCAGCTCCGGCTTCTCGATGAGGTGAAGGGGATGGTGCAGGTGCCGGTCGTTGTCGTCGCAAACAAGTCCGATCTCACCACCGCTGAGGGCTGGCCCGCAATGTCCACGCAGTCGGGCGAGGGGGTGGACGATGTCCTTGCCCTCATCCTCTCCCGGAAGCCGAAGCGGACCGAAGAGCAGCGGATCATCGATATCCGGGCACCCATCGTCCATGCCGAGGAGGCACCGGAGATCGACCCCATGACCGGCCGGGTGAAGCGGAAGCGTATCCGCCGGCCCCGGAAGCCGCGGACGAAGGGGGATTGAACGCCCCGAGGCAGGCATTCATCTCTTAAAATTTTTTGCCCGTTTTTTGGGGATTGGTTGTTTCTTCTTTGGAGAGATCATCAGCCTGCTTCGACGCTCCCGGGGCTTCGCTTGACCACCGCAGGTTTTCCAGAGCGTTTTTTTCCGGTGTCATAACCTCCCCAATCCTTCCTCTATGACAGTCCCTGGGGATGATGAAAGAACCGGAAAAGGTTTATCACGTATCGTGGCAAGAGTGCATTGAGTCCCCCCAAAGAATGAGATGACCGATGTATTCCATTCTCTATGTTGACGACGAACCCGGCCTCCTCGATATTTGCAAGCTGTTTCTTGAGTCCGGGGGGCAATTCCGCGTAGACACGGTCACGTCGGCAGAAGAAGCAATCCGGCTCACCGGTTCGAACGATTACGATGCCATTATCTCAGATTACCAGATGCCGGAGATGGACGGGATCGAGTTTTTGAAAGCGGTGCGGGGGCGTGGTGATACGACACCGTTCATCCTTTTTACCGGACGCGGGCGCGAAGAAGTTGTTATCGACGCCATCAATAACGGGGCTGATTTCTACCTCCAGAAAGGGGGCGATGTCACTGCACAGTTTGCAGAACTGGCCCACAAGATCCGCCAGGCCGTGAACCGGAAACGGACCGAGGAGGCCCTGGTTGACAGCGAGAAGAGGTTCCGCGAGCTTGCCGACCTGCTCCCCCAGGGGATCTACGAGGCTGATATCGATGGCAGGATAACGTATGTCAATTACCATGCCCTGGAGATGTTCGGGTATACTGAGGAAGACTTCAAAAACGGGCTCAATACCATGGCCATGATAGCTCCTGGCGACCGGCCGAAGGCCATCCATGCTTTCCGTATGATGGCTGACGAGGGAGCAGTTCCCCGTTCAAGCGCCGAATATCTCGCACAGCGAAAGGACGGCAGCACCTTTGATGTCGCCATTTTTTCCTCCCCGGTCATTAGGAACAACAGGATCGCGGGGGTACGCGGCATCCTCATGAATATCACGGAGCAGAAAAGAACAGACGATGAACTCCGGGCTGCACATGAGCAGCTCCTGGCATCTGATGAGGAACTCCGGGCGCAGTTCAATGAGCTTGTACAGGGAGAGCAGCGGATTCGCGAGAGTGAGTCACGGCTCCGTTCATTCATTGAGACGACACAGGAATCGGTCACCCTTGTTGATGAAGAGGGTAAAGTCATTGAGTGGAACGCAGCAACGGAACGGATCACCGGCCTGCAAAAAGAAGAAGTTCTCGGTACGTACCTGTGGGACCTCACCTTCCGGATGCTTCCCCCGGAACAGCGCACGGAAGAGCGCCGTGCATTGATCGAGCAGCGGATCCGCACTTCCCTGAAGACAGGTATTCCGGTCTTTGGTGAACCCCGGGTCATCGAGTCGGAGGGGCCTGGCGGCAGCCGGATCTATACCCGGCAGACAATCTTTCCGATCAGGACCGGCAAAGGGTTCGGGATCGGTTCGATCTCACAGGATATAACGAGAGAGAGACTGGCAGAACTTGCCCTCATGGAGAGCGAGAAGAAGTATCACGACCTGGCCGATCTTCTCCCGCAGATGGTCTTCGAGCTGGACCTGGAGTTCCGGGTGATATGGGCAAACCAGCACGCGCTTGCCACGATTGGGCTTACCCCGCAGGATATCGAAGCGGGAATCAATGCCCGATCCTTCATCGTTCCCGCCGACCTTAAAATTGCAGAAGACGATATAAAAAAAATCCTGGGAGGCATGTCACTGGGGGCCCGGGAATTCACGGCAGTCCGGAAGGACAATAGTACATTTCCGGTCCTCATGTATGCTGCTCCCGTGTACCGGAACAACGAACTCTGCGGGTTCCGCGGGGTTGCGGTGGATATCACCGAACGGAAAACGATGGAGGATGCGCTCAAAAAGAGCGAAGAGAAGTTCCGTGGCATGGCGGAGCGGTCCTCCGATCTTATCCTTGTGCTCAATAAGGAGATGAGTCCTGTCTTTGTCTCCCCGTCTGTGCAGCCGCTGCTCGGGTTTGCGCCGGATGAACTGGTCGGGAAGATGCCGGAATTTGCCCTGGCAACGATCTTTTCCGGGACCGGGCCGGCACTGGAGAATGCGGTGAAGGCTACCATGAGCGGCCTGCCGGTTGACAATGTCGAGTTGCAGCTTACGCGCAAGGACAAGAGCCCGGTGATCGTGAGCCTCTCGGCGGTGCCGGTCCTGCGGGAAGGTCGCGTGGCGGGGGCCCAGGTGTCGATGCGGGATATCACCGAGCAGGTCGCCACGCAGTCTGCCCTCCAGGCGGTTATCGGGAGTATGGTCGGGACGACCGGGATCACCTCGCTCCAGCAGATCGTGGAGACGGTCAGTTCCTGGCTGGATGTTGACTGCGTCATGATAGGCGAGATCCAACCCGATCATGACACGGTAAAAGTCCTTGCCATGGTCCTTGACGGGAAGCAGGTCAATGATTTCATCTATCATCTCAAGGGAACGCCCTGCGAGAATGTCACGGAGAAAGGATTCTGCCATTACCCGGAGAATTCAGTCCGGCTCTTCCCGTATGCAAAGGACATTACCGACCTGAATATCCAGGGGTATGCCGGTACGCCCCTGCGGAACTCGCGGGGGAAGGTTGTCGGGATCCTCTGTGTTCTCTCCCGTATGCCGTTGCGGCTGTCCCCGTCCGTGAAGATGATCCTGGACACGATCGCGACAAAAGCCGGCGCGGAGATCGAGCGTTCCCAGATCGAGCGGGAACTGCAGAAGAGCGAGGAGAAGTTCCGCTCCTTTGTGGAGAATGCAAACGAGATCATCTTCTCCCTGACACCGGACGGGATCTTCACCTACGTCTCCCCCAACTGGACGGAATGGCTGGGTCACGATCCCGGTGAGGTGATCGGGAAACCTGCTGCAGACTTTATTCATCCCGATGATTTCCCCCATAACCGTGAAGTCTTCCTCACAACACTTACGAAGGGGAAACGGATGAGCGGGGCAGAATTCCGGGTCCGGCACAAAGACGGTTCATGGCGGTGGAACTCCCAAAGCATCTCCCCGATTCGCAATGCCGAAGGCACGATCATGGGGATCCAGGGGATCAGCCACGATATCACTGACCGCAAACTGGCGGAGGCTGAATTACAGAAGAGCCGGTATCTCCTCTCGGAAGCCCTGGATATGGCACGTATGGCAAAATGGGAGGCGGATCCATTGACCGGCGTCTTCACGTTCAACGACCAGTTCTATGCCCTGTATGGCACCACGGCCGAACGCGAAGGGGGGTACCAGATGGCGGCTGAAGTCTACGCACGGGAGTTCACCCACCCGGATGACCGGCATATGGTTGCCGAAGAGATTGTAAAGGCCCTTTCCACACCGGATCCCGGGTATTTCTCCATCCGTGAGCACCGGATCATCCGCAGGGACGGTGAGGTCCGCTGGATAACCGTGCGTATCAGGGTTGAGAAGGATGCACAGGGCCGGACCATCAGGACCCATGGCGCGAACCAGGACATCACCGACCGGAAGAGGATGGAGGAGGCGCTTGCCCGGAGCGAAGAGAAGTATCGTATCCTGGCAGAAGAATCACCCGATCAGATCTTCATCAACAGCAGGGACGGCAGGATCCTGTATGCCAATACCGCTGCCCTGAAGGCATTCCATGGCTCATATGACCAGGTTGTCGGAAAATCAAGAAAAAACCTCTTCCCACCTCATATCAATAAGAAATTTGAAGAAAAGACCCGGATCGTATTTGACCGGGGAGAACCCGTCCACGCCGAGGATGAAATTCAGGTAGGGGATGAAAAACTGTGGATAGATACAAGCCTCGTTCCGCTGAAAGACCCGTCAGGCACGGTCACTTCGATCCTTGGCATAGCGCGTGATATCACCCGGCGCAAACAGATGGAAGAGGCGATCCGGAAGGCAAATAAGAAGCTCAACCTGCTCTCCAGTATCACCCGGCACGATATCAGTAACCAGCTCCTGGCGCTGAATGGTTTTCTCTCATTGTTACAGAAGGAAGTTGACGGTACATCCTCTGAAAAATATTTTTCCCGCATCACGCAGGCAAGCAGCAATATCGCTGAGATGATCCTGTTTACCAAAGAGTATGAGAAGATAGGCACCGGGGACCCGGTCTGGCAGGACCTGACAACCGCAATTGCTCTGGCGGGAAAAGATATCATCCCCGGACAGTTCACCCTGAAAACCGATCTTCCCGCTGCAATGGAAGTATATGCCGATCCGATGCTGGAGAGGGTCTTTTTCAATCTCCTTGACAACGCGGTCCGGCACGGTGAGCACGTGACGCAGGTCCACGTATCGTCCCGCAGGGAGGGGGGGAACCTGGTTATTGTCTGGGAGGATGACGGGGTCGGCATCGCTGCTGAACATAAGGAGCGGATCTTTGAACGGGATTTCGGGAAGAACACGGGGCTCGGGATGTTCCTTGTCCGGGAGATCCTCTCCCTTACGGGCATCTCGATCGTGGAGAACGGGGAGGCCGGCAAAGGCGCCCGGTTCGAGATCACGGTCCCGGCGGGTTCATGGCGGATTGTTGGGACATGAGAAGAATCCCGTGGGATCCCCAGCCCATAAATAACAATGCAGTCCTGATGTCCTCATGTCCCGTTCCTGATAACAATCCCGACAACCTGCTGCGCTGGTGCCGGGCCCGGGATCACCGCGACACAGATCCCATGCAGGTGAATCAAAGTCCGATCGATCCGGATCAAATTTGTAAGCAGGGTCATGATCGCGATGAAATTTTTTTATTCAAAATCTGATTGAAATTTTTCAGGCAAGGTCTGCTTAAAAATTTTTCATCAAAGTCTGCATAAAAAAAAATTCATCAGAGTCTGCTCATTTTTTTTCAAGCAAGGTTCGATCGATCCGGATCAAAATTTGAGGCAGGGTCATGATCGCGATTGAAAATTTTGGGGCAGGGTCTGGTTGAAAGGAAGGGTCCGCTCACACCCACCCGACCGCTGCCCAGCCAACAAGGAACCCGAGGATCGTCCCGCCATTGATCGGGGGGAGGCCGGCCTGGGGCTTGCCGGACATCACGAAATACAGGAGCAGGACGAGCCCGAGAACCGAGCCGATGATCGCCCCGAGCGCCGGGAGGCGGATGAGCCCGCCGAGCAGCATGCTCTTGGTGAAGACATTTGCCGACACGACCAGGATCGCCGGCATGATCAGGTCGCCCATGCCGATGATGAAAGCAGCCCGCTCGCCCTTCCCCTCTCCCTCGTTCTCACCACTGATCTTCCCGATGCCCTCCTTGATGAACGAATAATCCCGCCGTTTGGGGATGACGAAGAGGATCGGGGTCTTGAGGTCGACAACGCCCTCGGCAAGGGTGATCATGTGCTTGGTCTTGTACACCGAGATTGCGTCATAGACCGCGAGGATGATGAGCAGGACGACGACCGGGACAACCTCCAGCGAGACACCGAAGATCGAGGCGACCCCTGCCCCGATCAGGACACCGAGCGCGTCGATGACATACCATTCCGGAAATTTATAGAGCAGGAGCGTGGAGAGGGCTGCGACGACCAGCACGATGATCGTTGCCGCATCCGTTGCGCCCATGCCCGCGTACACGAGCGCTGCATAGATGTACGCGAACGTGAAGAAGATCGAGATCCCGATGACTGCTGCGATGACCTTCTTTAAGTTGAATTTGATGAGAATGAGCAGGAAGATCGTGAACCCGAGGAGGATGGCGATGAAGATGAGGGGGTTCTCCATCGATGACGGGTCCTCGAAGGCGGTGATTCCCGAGGCCTGGACCGGCAGCGAGAGCAGCACCGCGCCGGCCTCGACCGCGAGCAGGAGGAGGGGCATTGCAAGGAGCGGGATGAGGTTCTTGGTCTCCACGATATAGTCTCCAATAATTCAGGTAAATTAATTAGTGCGCTCTCAATATCTAAAAGCATGGAGCTCCGCGAATACTGGATCGATATCCTCCTCACCGTTGTCATGGTCGTCTCGACCGTCTTTCTCATCCTCCGCTTCTGGCAGGACCTTGCCATTGCCATCGCTGCTGCGCTGATGATGCTCTCCATCGGCGGCCTCTTCCTCTCCCTCCAGATCAAGATGCGCCACCTGGAGCAGAGCGTGATCATAAGGGAACGGATGCTGCGCACCAACCTCGAGGAGATCTCGAGCCGGATGGTGACCAAGTACGACCTTGCCATCTCCCACCTTGACGAACTGGTTGCCGAACTCTCCAAACGTGCCTACAAATAAGGCAAACGATAACCGGTAGGGTACCATGGGCGTTGCATTACGGGACATCATCGCGGACTACAAGACACCCGTCACCTGGGATGAGCTGCCAGGGATTGCAGCTATCGACGCAAACAATGCGCTGTACCAGTTCCTGACCATCATCCGGCAGCCGGACGGCACCCCGCTGATGGACCACAACGGGCGTGTCACCTCGCACCTCTCCGGTATCCTGTTCCGGATGTCAAGCTTCATGGAGAAGGGGATCAAGCCCGTCTTCGTCTTCGACGGCAAACCGACCGCCCTCAAGCAGGCAACCATTGCCGAACGCCGGAAGCTCCGCGACGAGGCGGGCGAGAAGTGGAAGGCAGCGCTCGAACGCGGGGACGAGGAGGAGGCGTACAAGCAGGCCCGTTCCGCGACCCGGGTCGACGACACCATCATCGCCACCGCAAAAGAACTGCTCGGCCTCATGGGCATTCCGGTCGTGCAGGCTCCGGGCGAAGGCGAGGCGCAGGCCTCGTACATGGTGGCACAGGGCAGTGCCCGCTACGTGGTCTCGCAGGACTATGACACGCTCCTCTTTGGTGCACCCGCCCTGGTCCGGAACCTGACCGTCTCGGGCAAGCGGAAGATCCGGGGCCGGCAGATCACCGTGAGCCCGGAGCGGATCATCCTTGCCGATACCCTTGCCGGCATGAAGCTGACCCGCGAGCAGCTCATCCAGATCGGGATCCTCGTGGGCACCGACTTCAACCCGGGCGTCGAGGGCGTGGGGGCAAAGACCGCATACAAGATCGTGACAAAAGGGGAGTTTGCACAAAAACTCAACGAGAAGCAGCCGGACTTTGACCCGGCACCGGTCATGGATTTCTTCCTCAGCCCGCCCGTTACCGACGACTATTCCGTTGCGGCCGGCCACATGGACCCCGAAGGCATCCGCAGGATGCTCTGCGACGGGTATGATTTTGCAGAAGAGCGGGTGAACAAGACCCTCGAGGCGTTCACCGCCAAGGCCGGCCAGAAGACGCTCGAGAGCTGGTTCTGAGCAGAACGGGTAGGCAGGGACATCGGGAAGCCCGCTGGCACCCGGAAGCCTGATAAATTATGGGCATTGTAGAAACAGACATGAACATGCATCTACACCCGAACGATGAAAATCGCATAACAGGTGAAAATTATGAGGGCTCCCCGCCTCAGGGCCCCTCGCGGGGCACGGCGGGGCAATTCCCTTTCCAAAAAACCGGAAATTGAGAGCCGCCGCGGGCGAGTCGAAGAATCTCCGATGAGATTCTTCTCCAGACTGCCCTGACCCGAAAGTCACGGCAGTCTCCCTTCGGGGACGACCAAAGGGAGTGGAGAAGATTTTCCAGTGAAAATCTTCGATTTTGGCGGCCACTATCATTTCGGGGGTATGGGGGCATCAGCCCCCATCTTTATTACATCGGGTTTTTACAGAGCGGACTATGATACGAAGCAGCAGAAAAAACTCATGAAAATACAAGGGTTTTTCATACCCGCTCAATTACAACTTCTCCTCGAAACGTTTCCGGTCCGTGATATCGACATGGATCCCGACCCAGGACGTGATCTTCCCGGTCTGGTCGCGGTGGGGCGCACCGCGGCTGAGCACGACAACGGTCTTTCCGGTCCGGTCCACGATGCGGTACTCGCAGCTCCAGAACGATCCGGACCGGATGCACCGCTGCCAGTCGGCGATGATCCGGTCATAATCCTCCGGCGGGAGGAGGTGCATCCACCCGTTCTTCTTACACTCAGCAAGCGTGGTTCCCAGGAGCGCAAGGAACGAGTCCGACAGGTACGTGAACCTGCCGGATGCGTCGCAGGCCCAGACCCCGTAGGGGATGAGATCCCCGATGATGCGGTACCGGGTCCCGAGCTCGATGAGGGCTGCCTGCGCACGCCGCCGCTCGCTGATGTCCCGGATCGTGCTGAGTATCGCAGGGCGTTTGTTGAACTCGATGGTCTTGCAGTTGATCTCGACCGGTCGCGGGGTGCCGTTCTTTGTCATCAGCATCGACTCAAAGAGGTGGCTGCCCCGCGAGACGAGCTCGGCATCGCCCCGGGCGGGTAGGCCCCCGGGAGGGACAAGCCCCAGGTCCTCGAGACGGAGTTCAGCGAGCTTCTTGACCGGGTAGCCGGAGAGTTCGGCCGCGGTGTCGTTGGCATGCAGGATGGTCCCGTCCCGGTCATGGATCAGGATGGCATCGGTGGCCCGGTCAAAGAGGGTATGGTACCGCAGTTCCGACTCGATGAGGCTGTCCCGGATCTCCTTCTTCTCGCTGATATCGATGATCGAGAAGACCATGCGGGACGGCCCGATGGGGGACGCGGTCAGGAGCACCCACACCGTAAGCCCGTCCTTTCGCCGGAACGCCACCTCGGCAGGCAGGGGGCAGGCATCAGCAGGGGACCGCTTCAGGAACGCGTCCGCCTCCGCCCCGTCCCGCCAGACAGCAGAGATATTCTTTCCCTCGAGCTCGCCCGGGGCGTAACCGAGGAGCGAGGCGGTCCTCCCGTTGAGCTGCAGGAACGTCCCGGTACCGGAATCGATGGTGAAGATCCCGGCGAGCGAGTTGTCGAACATCTCCCGGAACTTCTTGTCCTGCTGGCCCGACTCGGTCACCGAGGCTATGACCACGCCGATGGTGACAAAGATGTAGAACCAGGCAACGCTTGCAGCAAAGGCACGGATCTCAAACGGCATGAAGAAGTAGACCAGCGCCAGGTAGATCCACCCGAGGATGAGCGTAAAGTAGACCGCAAACCGGGGGTAATTCCGTGCAAGGAGAATGATGGGGAGGATATAGAGGTACGGGAAGATCTCGATGATCCCCTGCTGGAGAGAGAAGAACGATGCAAGGATCACCTCAAGGGTGAAAACGACGATGATATACAACCAGAAGAGCTTCTGCCACGAGATATCCTTCATGAATGCACACAGACCTGCCGGCGGACCTGATCTCCTGTTCCGGGCACCATCCCCGGATCCGCTTTTTCGGCCCCACCGGCCAGCAAGTGATACTTACGGGTTTACTCATATAAAAAAACTGATATTTGTCTTTGCTATGAGCGGTACTCGCGAACAATTGCCGGGAATCGGCACTGGAGAAATTCTCCTTCCAAAAAATTGCTGCCCCCCCTTGCGCCATCCCTGACTCGAAGAACCCAAAGGGTTCTTCTCGTGTCTCGCCTCTGATGAGACTCGACACCCCCGCGGGGGTGCCGAGGGTTCATTGACCCTCGGCAGGAGAAGAATTGCATAGCAATTCTTCGACTCGGGGGCGCATGTGATGCCTCGGTATTACCCGTACAGGACATTTTAATTGAGGTTTTTGTAAAACGAAATTAAGGCCGCCGCGGGGCATCGAATCCCGGAGGGATGAGATGGGAGAAGAATCCGAAAGGATTCTGCGACTCGCCCCGGCGGGGACAGCCGAAGGCTGTGGAGAAGATTTCCGTCAGGAAATCTTCGACTTCGGCGGCTAGCATCTTCATGGGGGTATGGGGGCATCAGCCCCCATCATAGTAAATAGGATTTCAACAAAGCAGGAAAACGAACAATCCCAAGCACAGAAACGCAAACCGGTTCCCTGCAGAACCGGGGAGAAATCATCACCTATAAAGCCCGCGAGCATCTACCTACTATCCAGGAACGCCAGCCATGCAGCTCAAATCCTGCAAGAAGACCTACAACAACGAGACCCAGCGGGCAGTCCCGCTCGATACAACCCTTGCCCGGATCGAGCCCCTGGTCCCGGTTGCCGGGATCACCCGGGTCGCGGATATCACGAGCCTTGACCGGATCGGCATCCCGGTCTTCTCCTGCATCCGGCCGACCGCCATGGACGGGGCGATCACCGTCTATAACGGCAAGGGGGCAACCGTCGAGGAGTCCCGGATCTCCGCGATCATGGAGGGCATCGAGCGCTACTCGTCCGAGATGCATAACCGCAGGATGCACATCGCCCCCTTTCCGGAGATGCAGGCACACGGCAATGTCATCGACCCCGAAGACCTGATCGCTGCAGAAGGTTTCGACCCGTCCCGGCTCATGCCCTGGACGGAAGGATGGGACATCGTGAACAACGAGGAGGTCATCGTCCCCGCCCATGCCGTCTTCCACCCGCTGCCGCCGAACTACCGGGGGCCGTTCCGGACCAATACCAACGGCCTGGCATCCGGTAACACCTTCGAGGAGGCGGTCTTTCATGCCCTCTCGGAGGTGATCGAGCGGGACGCCTGGTCGCTGGTCGAGGCCTGCCGGGACACCGGCCCGTGCGTCACGGGCATGACCGATCCGGCCATCGTCGATATGCAGGAGAAGTTTTCAGCAGCGCAGGTCGAGGTGCGGGTCCGCGACATCACGAGCGATGTGGGCATCCCCACCATGGCAGCGGTTGCCGACGACGTGCTCCTGAAAGACCCGATGCTCCTCACCATCGGGATCGGGACGCACACGAGCGCACGCATCGCGGTGATGCGTGCCCTCACCGAGGTCGCCCAGAGCCGGCTCACCCAGATCCACGGGGCACGAGAGGATACCACGCTCGCCGAGCTCCGCAAGAAGATGGGCTACGAGCGGGCAAAACGGATCAACGGGTACTGGTTCCGGGACAACGGGACGGTCGATTTCAGCCGGATCCAATCGTCCGACACGGACGATTTTTTAAAGGACATCGAAAACATCATCGGGGCCCTTAAAAAACAGGGCATGGACCGGGTCATCGTCGTCGACCTTACGCGGGAGGAGATCGGGGTGCCGGTCGTGCGGGTGATCGTGCCGGGGCTCGAAGCCTTTGCCATGGACCCCGAGCGGCGGGGGGAGCGGGTAAAGAATGCAGCGGATCATCGTCTTTCTCGGGCCGAGCCTTGAGCGGGAGGCAGCGGAAGCGATCCTTCCCGCCACGTACCGCTCCCCGGCCAAACGGGGCGACCTGCTGCGGGCAGCCGAAGACGGCGCAGAGGTTATCGGGCTCATCGACGGGGTCTTCCACCAGGAGTCCGCAGTAGCCCACCGGGAGATCCTTGCCGCGATCCGGAACGGGGTGACGGTTGTCGGCGCTTCCAGCATGGGGGCGCTCCGTGCCGCGGAGATGGACACCCTGGGCATGACCGGCATCGGAGAGATCTACCGGATGTACAAGAGCGGCGAACTGGTCTCCGACGACGAGGTCGCCCTGGTCTTCGACCCCGAGACCGGCCTCTCCCTCTCCGAGCCCCTCATCAATATCCGTTTCACGCTCCGAAAGGCCGAACAGCAGGGCATCCTCTCGCAGCAGGATCACGCGGCACTCCTTGCCGCCGCACAGTCGGTCTTCTACCCGCAGCGGACCTACGGGCGGATAACCGTTGCTGCGGGCGACCGGCTCCCCCCGGGAGTGGCGGAGCGGTTCCTTGCCTTTGTGAAGCTCCATGCCGTTGACCGCAAGCGGGAGGACGCGGTCCTGGCGCTTGAGTACATCAGGAGCCGGCAAAAGGGCGCGGGCAGCACATAATTTTAAGTCCACTCCACGCAAAGGCACACGTATCATGCAGCAGGTTCCGTTCCTGCAGGCTTTCGGCGGTCATGTCAACGCATCAGGATACACTCCTGCCGACTTCGTCCGCTTCTGGGTCATCGCATCCATCACCGTCTCGATACTGGGTATCACGTATATCTCGATGGAGCGGGGCTACGGGACGATCGTGCCGCAGCTCTTCTACTTCCCCATCCTGTATGCCACTTACTTTTACCCCCGGCACGGCATCTGGGTTGCCGGGGGTTGCGCCTGCGCATATCTGGTTGTCGCCGCAACCGCCATCACGCCCGACCCGTTCCTGGTGAGCGGCGTCATCTTCCAGGCGCTCCTCTTCATTGCCATCGCGGCAGTATCCGCGTACGTGGTCCGCCGGCAGGGGAATCGCCGGTTCGTAATCCTCGAGGATGAACCGGGTGTTGCCGAGGCCCTGATCCGCGGGGGCGAGACCGACCATACCGAGTTCAAGCTCTGCACGCTGTGGAGTGCCGACCTCACCAAAGATGACATCGGCGCAAGCGACTCCCCCGAGGTCCGGAAATTCCGGAACAATGCCTCGAAGTTCATCATTGCCCGGGCCATAGCCGGCTTCCTGAACACCGACGGGGGAGACCTCCTGATCGGCATTGAGGAGGCCCGGATCGAGAACAGCATCCGTATCGCGGGCCTCGAGAGCGATTACCATAAGATGCACGAGGCGGACCGGAGCCCGGACGGGTACCGCCGCATGATCATCGACTCCGTGGTGCGGAAGTACCTTCCGGAAATCGCCGATACCGCAAGCCGGTTCCTCCACATCTCGTTCCCGATGGTCTCCGGTAAAACGATCTGCCGGATCCACATCCAGCCTGCAGAGAGGCCGGTCTTTGTCAGCACCGGCAGCGAGGAGATCTTCTTCATCCGCACCGATGCATCGACCCGGCCGATAACCGGCAGGAGCCTGACCGATTATACGCTGATGCGGTTCCGGGAGGGGTGAGAAGCGGTATCCGAGAAGGTAATTATCATCAATTATTGGATTGACGGGTGTGTGTGAAATTGAGAGATGAGCAAGATGGGGGCTGATGCCCCCATACCCCCGGTGCGATTCACGCCGCCGTTTCGAAGAACCTGATGGTTCTTCTCAATTTCGTGGTTCTGATGAACCACTCAATCCCCGACGGGGCGAGTCGAAGTTATCACTTCTCCACAGCCTTCGGCTGTCCCCGCGGCGGCCTCAGGGAGCCTAACGCACACACTTGAAGATCGCGGTGAAACTTGAAAACTGCCCTGATAGGGCTGCCCACTGCAGAGTGTAATACCTGCCCGCTCTTCCAGGCTCTTGCGCCCGAAGGGCGGGGCTCGCATCGAGCGAGCGGGGGGCTGGCAGTGCGCCCCCCCCGAGCGAGGAAGGGGAGTTCCCCGAGGAACTCCCCTGCGGTGCGGTTCTGGACCGCCCTTCTTAAAAAATAGAGAACCATGGGGAATTTACTCCATGCCCCTGCGAATTCAACGATAATAGTTCTCAAAAAAGAAATTAATCACTCCACCTTCGCCCAGACGTACGCAAACCGCTGGAACGCGGTGAAGTGGCCGAAGATGCCAAAGAGGATGAGCATCCAGCCGATCCAGTCAAGGCCGTACCAGGTCATCGGGACGAACAGTTCGATGATGCCCACGACCATGATCATGACGAGCCGGTCCGCCCGGCCCAGCACCCCGCCGTAATACCGCCCGACACCCACTGCCTGCGCCTGAGTACCGAGATAGGACGACATCAGGACACCGGTCAGGGCGAAGACGCCGATCTGCCACGGGACCATCCCCCCGGCAAAGAGCCCGCAGATGATGAAGATGTCCGCGTACCGGTCAACGGCATGGTCGAGGAAGTCGCCGCGTTTGCTCTGGATCTTCATCTCCCGTGCAA
>CAYVAQ010000032.1:0-22494 GCA_964448885.1 uncultured Methanoregula sp.
GAAGAGCTCAAACATGGCGATCCTTCCGGACAAGCGAGAGGAAGAACTGCGGGAGGTGCTCACCCTTCGCGGTCAGTTCGGCAACCGGCCCGGTGTGGAGGAGGTTGCCCTTGTGCAGGATGGCAAACTCCGAGCAGACCTCCTCGGCAACTTCGAGGATGTGCGTCGAGATGAAGATCGTGTTGCCTTTCTTTGCATACTCCGCAAGGTAGTCCTTGATCAGGTCCTGCATGATCGGGTCGAAGTTGATGAGCGGCTCATCGATCAGGGCAAGCGCCGGCTCGTGGATGAACGCCTGTGCAAACATCAGTTTCTGACGGGTGCCACGGGAGAGGTCCTTGCATAAGACGTTCTTCTTGTCTTTAAACTCAAGGAAGTCGAACCAGTAATCCGCTTTTGCATCAAGGTCCGGGATCTTCCGGACCGCGCCTACGAAACGGAGGTATTCCATAGAAGTCAGGAAACTGGGCGGGGTCTCCTGCTCGGGGATGATCCCGACACGTTCCCGGACTGCAACGGGTTCTTGTACCACATCAAGGCCGAGAACGGTCGCTGTCCCTCCAGTGGGACGTACCTGGCCGGTCAGCATCTTGATCATCGTGGTCTTGCCGGAGCCGTTCGGGCCGAGCAGGCCAAAGAGCGCTCCCTCTTTCACCGAGAGCGAGACATTGCCGACGGCCGTCACGTCCCCGTAGGTCTTGGTCAGTCCTTTTGCTTCCAGTATGGTTGTCATAATATCACATCTTCCTCGTGTTCTTCTTCCGTGCAGGGATTTTTTCCCGGTTTTTTGCCGCAAGGCCATTCCAGACAAAGTCCAGGCCCTCTTCGATCAACTGTTCCCGCTCCGCATCTGACGCTGCCATCCCGATACGGGCGATCAGGCCGGCGAACGCGGAGGCCATCATGAAGATCAGGATCTCCGGGTCGGAGTCGCAGATCAGCCCCTCTTCTCTCCCCTCCTCGATCAAATCTTGTAAGAAAAAGAACCGGGACATACCCTCTTCCTGGGCACTCTTCGAGATGAAGGGGGTGTGGGCGAACTGCTCCATGAACTTCACGTTATCCGGGTGGGCAGTCCCCCATGCAACGGCATTCCGGCCCAGCCGGTTGAGCTTTGCCTTCGCATCCGGTTCGTCGGCAAGGCCGCGGCACATCGCTTCCGCAGCCTCTGCCTTGACGCGGAGGTACAGGGCATCAATGAGATCCTCCTTTGTTTTGAAATAAAAGAAGAGCGTGCCGGTTGCTACGCCGGCCTCCCGGGATATCAGCGAGGTCGGTGTACCGAAAAATCCCCGGTCCACAAAGAGCCGGAGGGCCGTCTTCAGGATCGCTTCCTGTTTATCCGGTGATGTCTCGGTCATGGGTCACACCCCGAACGATTCCAGCTGGGCTGCGGTGAACGGTCCCCCGTGGCCGGTATAAACGATCCCGGGCCGCAGGGCGATCATACTGTGGACGCTCTCCGCTAACGCACCCATGTCCTCGGCAAAGACCGGGAACCGGGGATGGTGTGCCGGGAACAGGCCCATGAGCAGGTCGCCGACAATATATTCCCCGGTCGCAAGCCTGACGGCAAGCGACCCGCGGGTATGGCCGGGTGCAGGGACAACCTCGCCATCGATCCCGAATGCGTCGAGCCGGTACGGGCCGGTTACCCGGTATGCCGGATCGACCGCCAGTTCCGGGTGGGGGGTTTCCCTGCCGATCAGGAGGGAAAACACGCTGCCGACCAGCGAGACCGGGACGGGCTGGAGCCCGTTTCCCGCTGCAAGCGAACCTGCTTCATCCGCGTGGACGAGCACCGGTGCCCCGGTTTTTGCAGAGATCGCAACCGCACTGCCGAAATGGTCGGTGTGCACGTGCGTGATTATAATGAGACCGAGATCCCTGAAATTGTACCCCTCCTCTTTCAGAACAGCAAGGATCCTCTCATCACTTCCCGGCAGTCCCGTGTCGACAAGGACAGGCCTCGTTCCCCGTATCAGGAACGCGTTGACCCGGCCGAGGGGGATCGTGCGGACCAGCCGGTCCTTTGGGAGAACGGGATCAGCCATTGGTCCTCCCGCCAAGGATTGCACGTTTCACCGCGCCGGCCTTGTTCAGGCACCAGAGACCCCCTTTGAGGATGGGGACCACGACAGGGATGACCAGGCCGTCCATCTCTGCTGAGACCTGTTTCATAAGATCCGGGATCGGGAGGTGCTGCGGGCAGACCTTTGCACATTTCCCGCACTTCCGGCAGAGCCCGGCATAGGATACCTGCCCCATCAGCCCGCCGTGCCGCCCGATATACTGGAACCGGCCTGACCTGTCATGGGGGAAGAGGTGGTGGGCGTTGTAACCCGCAAAGCAACCGGGGATGTCAACCCCGAAGGGGCACGGCATGCAGTACCCGCAGCCTGTGCAACCGATCTTCATGAGCCTTTTGTACTCGTCCCGTGCAGCATGGATGGTGGAGAGTTCCTCCTGCGTAAGGGAGTCCGGCTGCGCGTCCTGTGCCGCCCGCAGGTTCTCATCAATATGCGATTCCTCGTTCATCCCCGAGAGGACAACCGTGACTTCGGGATGGTCCCACACCCAGCGCAGCGCCCATTCCGCAGGGCTGCGCTTCGTGGGGGCGCTGTCCCAGATCTTCTGGACAGATTCTGGTGCTTTCCCGCCAAGATTTCCGCCCCGGAGGGGTTCCATGATGATGACCGCAAGCCCCTTCTCTGCGGCGTACCTTAACCCCTCGGTACCAGCCTGGTTATTCTCATCAAGGAAATTATACTGGATCTGGCAGAACTCCCACAGGTACGCGTCCACGATCTCTTTGAACTCCGCGACGGTGGCATGGAAGGAGAACCCGGCATTGTTGATCCGGCCGTCCTTCTTTGCGGCATCGAGGAAATCAAGGACACCAAGCCCCACGAGCCGCTGGAATGCGGTCCTGTTGAGGGTGTGGAGGAGGTAGTAATCAATGTGATCCGTCTCCAGGGTCGCGAGCTGCTCACCCAGGATCCGGTCCATGTCCTCCCGCTTCTCAACCGACCAGTGCGGCATCTTGGTGGCGATCTTTACCTTTTCGCGATACCTTCCCGCGAGAGCTCGTGCAAGGATCGCTTCGCTCCGGCCCATGTGGTAGACAGGTGCGGTGTCGAAGTAATTGACGCCATGATCAATGGCGTACCGGATCTGCCGGACTGCACGCTCCTCGTCAATCCCCCGCCCTTTTGCAGGCAGACGCATGCAGCCGAAGCCGAGAATTGAGAGTTTGTCGCCGGTCTTTGGGACAGTGCGGTATAACATGATGACTCCTGGTTGTAAATTGACTAGTCAGTCAATTGTTGGGCACAGCCGGTATTTAATGATACGGATCGGGTTTTTAAAGAAAAACCCTGGCACTTCCTGGCCAGTCCCACGTCACGGGCGGGCAGCGACCAGCAATGATTAGTGCTCCCGTTGCATATGAACAGGTATGGAGCCGGACAGCCCGGAAGCGGCTTTCGTTTCATTCATCCGGACCTGGCAGGGAGAAGAGGCACGGATCGATACACCCCGCTGCATTTCCGGAACAACCCTATACCTTGTCCGGTCCTTTGATCGCGAAGCCCTCCAGTTCAGTTTCCCGGTACTCATCCATCGGAACCTGCCGGAGGAGTGTGGCCTCGACCCGGTGGGCGCTGACGGGGCTGCGGCTGCACTTATCGAAGGGATCAAGGCCGAGGCAGAGTGTCGTCCGGGTCTCGGTCCCCTGTTCGGGAAGGGCACGACCGGTTCTTCGCGCTACCGCGACACCATTGAGCCATACACGATTGTTCATTCTCATGCGGCGATCGGGACCGGCCTCTGGAAAGCGGATGACCGGAACTTCTGCGATGCGGAGGGCATTCACCTCATCCTCCGGGGCGCAGTGCCGGCCCCGCAGTCATCTCCGGAACCGGAACCCCGGCTGATCATCGGGCACCTGGAATACCTGGCAGAAACGGTTGGTTCACTGGTCAGCCGGTTTCCCCGGCAGCGTCTCGAACCGGCATGGCTCGCCTCACTCGACCAGAAAGGACTGCGAAGGATACTCCCACACAAGGGACTCGTCGGGTTCGTGGGAGATGGTTCACATCTTGCCCGGAGCATCACCCGTCTCCGCCCGTTTTTCCGGGTGGCCGGTCCAAAACAGGGGGTGAACATCCCATTTGCCTGCCCTGTTGAACTCGGGCCGGTCGAGCTTGAGCTCCCGGCAAGCAGCCGGACCGTGACCGGCCTTGGCATCCGAAAGCGGGAGGTGCTTGCCATTGCCGGGTCGAATGCGCAGGGCAAGACCACGTTCTTAGAGGGAATCCTGGCCGGCATGGACGACCATGCCCCGCATGACGGCCGGGAGCTCGTGGTCACCGTGCAGGGAGCCCAAATAGCCGAATCGACCAACATCGGGCTTGCCGGTGCCGATATCAGCATGTTCTTCCACGCGCTCCCCCCCGGCGTGAGTGGAACAGTCAGTTCCGCCCATGGGATGGGGAGCGGGTCGATGACCATGGCGCATCAGGTCCAGGATGCCATTGCCCGAAAGGCCCCCCTGCTCATCATCGACGAGGACCGGGCCGCCCCGAACCTGCTCGTCAGGAGCTGCCTGCAGAAAGAGGAGATTACCCCCCTGTCCGAGATCCTCGCACACCAGAAGGAGAAGATGGGAGACACGACGCTGGTCTTTGCCGCGTGTGCCATGGACACCCTGATCGCACAGGCCAACCGGATCATGGTTCTCGACCGGCATGTGGCATCTGCGATAGAAGTGGAGGAGTTCCGGCACCGGGTTGCCACGCTGCTGCGGAAGACCGCCGACGGGCTCTCATATCCGGACTCATGATCGGGAGAGAAAAAGCGACTTTTTTTATATCCTGTCATCAGATAGCAGCACTACGAAAGCGAGGGAGATCCGGATGACACGACGGTCTGGTTTGCGACAGGGAAAAATGACAGGAAGAATTCTCGCGGTTATGCTGTTCATCACCAGTATCTGCATCCTTGCTGCCGGGTGTACATCGCCTGCGCCTGCTGCGACAGGCACGGCTCCTGCTGCGCCGGCGACCGATGCCGGCATCAGGATTATCACCGAAGATCTTCCCCCGTTCAATTTTGCCGGGCCGGATGGAAAGGCAACCGGCCAGGCAACCGAGGTTGTCACCGCTATCCTCACCCGCCTTGACCAGAAAGCCACCATTGAGATCCTGCCATGGAACGAGGGGTACAGCGCTGCCCTGGCTGGACCAAAGGTCGCGCTCTACTCAACCGGCCGCACGGAGGAGCGGGAGAACCTCTTCAAATGGGTCGGCCCGGTCACTGCCTATGACTTCACCTTCTATAAACGGAACGGGTCGGAAATTGAGCTGTACAGTGTCGAGGCCGCGGGAAAAACCGGAACAATCGGCGTCGTGAAGGAGGATGCCCGGCACCAGTTCCTGAAGCAGAACGCTGTTACCAATGTCGTGACCTGCAACACCGATGCAGAGTGCCTCCGGCTCCTGCTCGACAACAAAACCGATCTCTGGTTCGGCAGTTCCGTCAATGCCCCCTCCGTTGCTGCAAAAGCGGGAGTCAGTCCCCTCTCGTTTACCAAAGTCTACACGGTCCGGACCGTCCCCATGTATATTGCGTTCAGCAAAGACACACCGGACCATGTGATTACGGAGTGGCAGGAGGCTCTCGATGCGCTCAAGAAGGACGGGACATATGATGCGATCCGGCAGAAGTACGGACTTGACACCCCCGTCACGGCAGATGCCCCGGCACCTGCAGCCGGCCAGGCAGACCTTGCACTGGCCCATCTCATGACCATGACGGACAACCGGCTGACAGGACTCCTGCACACATACCGGATCCTCGTCCTGACACCGGACCTGAAATCAAAGGACTGGCAGAAGATCCGGCCGCTCCTTGCAGCCCTTGAGAGCAACGAGCCGGACGTCCGTACCTGGTATGCAAACCCTGACGGCTCCTACTTTACGGTGAGTGACGGGCTCACGAATGCGAACCTGAAAAACCGGTCCTATTTTCCGGTCGTGCTCTCCGGGAAAGATACCGTGGGGGCCGTTATCGTAGGGTATACTACCGGCAGGAACTCCGCAGTTGTTGCGGTGCCGGTCAGGGACAATGGCGGGGTTATTGGTGTTTTGGGCGGGTCGCTCTATCTTGATGTGCTGGCCGACACACTCAGGAAGGATATACCGGCGCAGTTTGTTTTCTATGCGATTGACCAGGAAGGCAGGTTCGCGCTCCATTCGGAGAAAGGGCAGATCACCCGTAACAGCGCAACCATCAGCCCCGACACTTCGTTTGGCAGGGCCCTGAGACAAATCCAGGCAAACGAGAGCGGGGACGTGAGCTATGATGACGGGGGTGTGAAGTACCAGGCAATGTTCCGCACTTCGCCTGTCACCGGCTGGCGGTTCGTTGTGGCATGGCCGGATTATGACGCAAAAGCCTGAGCCGGTCCTGGCCGGTTTGCTATACCACGAAAAGGGAAAATCAAAAGGGGGTGAGAGAGGTTCCTTAACACCCGCACCGGAAGAGTTCCCGGACCATCTCCGGGATCTCCGATACGCGGGATGCAACGGGCACGCCGTGTTTTTTGAGCCGGGCTATCTTTGACCGGGCATCGCCCTCGCCACCTTCCACGATAGCGCCTGCGTGGCCCATCCGCTTGTCCGGTGGGGCCGAGACGCCGGCAATGTAGGAGACGATGGGAAGGTTCGTGGACTTTGCCCCCTCCTCCTCAAGGTTGCCCCCCACTTCACCGACCAGGACAACGGCTTTTGTCTCCGGATCTTTCTCAAAGCGTTCCAGGACATCCGCAAACGTCTGGCCGATGACCGGGTCGCCGCCGATACCGATGACGGTGCTCTGGCCGATGCCGGCCCGGGTCAGCTCGTCCACGACCTCGTACGTGAGGGTGCCTGAACGGGAGATGACACCCACGTTGCCACGTTTGAAGAGGCCCGCCGGCATGATCCCCATCTTGACCTCGCCGGGCGAGAGGAGCCCGGGGCAGTTGGGGCCAATAACGCTTGCGCCTTCCATCCTCGCGTACGCGATCGCCTTCATCGAGTCCTGCACCGGCATGTGCTCGGTGATGCAGACAATGGTCGTGATACCCGCGTTCGCCTCCTCCATGATCGCATCGGCTGCCGCACCCGCGGGGACGAAGATGACCGATGCCCCGATATCGTGGTGCTTCATAGCCTCCTTAACGGTGTTATACACCGGCACGCCATGCACCTGCTGGCCGCCCTTGCCGGGGGTGACACCCGCGACAACGCCCTTCCCGCCGACCTGCTTTGCGTACGCGTTCATCAGGCCGATGTGGAACTCGCCCTGCTTGCCGGTTGCGCCCTGCACCAGGACTCCCGTATTCTTGTCGCCGTAGATCATGCTGTCACCTGCACTGCCTTCTTCACAACAAGGTCCATCGTGTCCAGCATCTCGTAGCCCTTCTCGGAGAGGAGATGGCGCCCCTCTGCCTCGTTCGTGCCCGCGAGCCGGACGATCACTTTCTGGGAGATGTTCGCGGCGATGATACCCTTTGCAACCTCGTCGCACTTGGTGATGCCGCCAAGGAGGTTGACCACGATCACCTTCACGTTCGGTACGCTTGCCACGAGCCGGACCGCCTTCTCCACGCGGTCGCTCTCAGCTCCGCCGCCCACGTCCAGGAAGTTTGCAGCCTTCCCGCCATAGAACTCGATGAGGTCGAGCGTTGCCATCGTGAGCCCCGCGCCGTTGCCGATGACACCAATCGCGCCGTCAAGCTCAACGTACGAGAAGCCGTGCTTCTCGGCTTCGCGCTCACGGTCGGAGAGGTCACGGTTGACCGTAATTCCCTGACGACCGAGCGCGTTGTCGTCAACGATGATCTTCGCGTCCGCGGCGAAGACGCCGTCCGGCGTTGTGACGAGCGGGTTGATCTCCGCAAGGAGTGCGTCCTTCTCGATGAAGATCCGGTAGAGCTTGTTGATGATCGGGCCGATCTCCTTTGGGGCCTTCCCCATCAGCTCGCGGAGCATGAACGGCGGGAGTTCCTTCATCAGCGGGTTTGCAACCACTTTTTTGATCAACTCGGGGTGTTCCTTTGCCGTGATCTCGATCTCGACCCCACCGGCCTCCGTGAAGAGGATGAGCGGCTGCTTGCTCGACCGGTCTACCGTGATCGAGAGGTAGTACTCATGCTGGATATTGAGTCTCTGCTCGGCAAGGATCTCTTTGACGGGCAGGCCCTTGATTTGTTTTTGGAAGAGCTCTTTTGCAACCGATGTCCCGGTCGCATTATCGGCCATCAGGATGCCACCGGCCTTGCCACGGCCACCAACATCGACCTGCGCCTTGAGCACAAAGGCGTTGCCCAGTTCGCCAAGATGGGGGGTGAGTTCGTCAGGCGATCGGATCAGGAACCCGGCAGGGACGGGGATCCCGGCCGCTTTGATGACATTCTTTGCCTCGTATTCGCGGAGTTTCATGATTGTTTCCCCAGCTCAAGGCCGAGCTGCATGGCTTTCAGGTTGAGTTCCTCGGTCCCCCTGGGAACGGAGTCGAGGATGGCTTTCTGTAACGATTCTTCACTCACAACATGCGTTGCAGCGACCAGCGCCCCGAGCATCACGATGTTGGCGACGATGACTTTCAGGTTCGCTTTTGCCTCGCCGGTTGCCGGAATCTCGATGCACCGGCACTTCGGCCGCGAGTGGACGAGCGTGGAGTCGATGAGCATGATGGCCGACTCCTGCGCTGATGCCCCGTACTTCTCGAAGCCCTCCTGCGACATGATCACGTAAATGTCGGGGACCGAGACCTTGGGGTACAGGATCTGGTCGTCATCGATAACAACCTGGCTCATCGATGCCCCGCCCCGGGCCTCGGGCCCGTACACCTGCGTCTGGACCGCGAACTTGTTGTCGTACATCACGGCTGCCCGGCCGAGGATGACGGCCGAGAGGATGATACCCTGCCCGCCGAATCCCGAGAACCGGATCTCCTTTCTCATGGCTTCACCCCCATTGCCGGCCGACTGCGCCGGACCAGTTCGCCGACAACGAACATGTCCTCCGGCACCGGCTTGTGCTCCTCAACCAGCCGGTCCCGTTTTGCCTTCAGGAGCGAGTGGCTCTTCAGGAACTCGACATGGTCCATGACCTGCCGGAACTTGTTGCGGCGCCCGAACGCGGTGGGGCACTGGACCAGCACCTCGATGAACGAGAAGCCGGGAGTCTCGAGGCCCACCTTCACCGCCTTCTCAAGCTCCTTGACATGATAGGAGGTCCAGCGGGCAACATAATTGGCACCAGCAGCCGCAGCCAGTTCGCAGAGATCGAACGGGGTCTCACTGCACCCATACGGGGTGGTCGAGGAGAGGCAGCCCTTGGGAGTTGTCGGGCTCCCCTGCCCGCCGGTCATGCCGTAGATCTGGTTGTTCATGCAGACCACCGTCAGGTCGATGTTCCGCCGGCAGGCATGGATGAAGTGGTTGCCGCCGATTGCCGCCATGTCGCCGTCGCCCGTGAAGACCACCACGTTAAAGTCCGGTTTCGCCATCTTGACGCCAGTTGCGAACGCGATGGCCCGGCCGTGGGTGGTATGGAGCGAGTCGGTGAGGATGTAGCCGGGCGCACGCGAGGAGCAGCCGATACCCGAGACAAAGACGGTATTCTCCTTCTTCCAGTTCATCTGGTCGACAGCGGCGAGCGTGCAGTTGATGATCGTCCCGTTGCCGCAGCCGGCACAGAATATGTGGGGCAGCCGGTCCTTCCGGAACCAGTCATCGTAGCTCATACCTTCTCCTCCAGGGCTGCAACCAGCTCGTTTGGCGTATGGAGTTCGCCACCGAGTTTCGGTATGCACCGGACCGGCACCTTCACGTGCCGCTCGATCTCGCGGGAGATCTGGCCAAGGTTCATCTCGGGGATGAGGAAGCGCTTCGCGTTTTTGAACTCCGCAAGGGCTTTCTCGGGGAACGGCCAGACCGTGCGGATACGGAGGAAACCGATGTTCTTGTCCTTCCTGTCATGCATCACCTGCATGACCGTGCGGACCGGGGCACCGTAGGCAACGAAGACCTGCTCGGCGTCCGGGTTGATGATATCGTAGTCCGCCATCTCGTACCGGGCATTATCGATCTTGTCCACGAGCCGTTTGACCAGCGCCATGTGCAGGTTTGGGTTGGTTGCACACGGGTAACCCCGCTCGTCATGGGTGAGGCCGGTCACGTGGACGTGCTGGCCGGTACCGAACGTGGGGAAGCCGGGGATGAGGTCGGGATCAGTGACCTTAAACGGGGGGTTGCCGGCAACGAACGGTTTCCTCTCCACTCGCTCGACCTTATCGGGGATGAGGATCTTCTCCCGCATGTGCCCGATGGTCTCATCAGACATGATGAAGACGGGCACGCGGTACTTGTCCGCGAGGTTGAAGGCTTTTACCGTCAGCTCGTACATCTCCTGCACGGTGGCGGGCGAAAGCGCGATGATGGCAATGTCGCCGTGGGAACCGAACCGGACCTGCATCATGTCGCCCTGCGCCGACATCGTGGGCTGGCCGGTGGAGGGGCCGCCCCGCTGGATGTTGACGACAACGCACGGGGTCTCGGTCATGACGGCGAACCCGATGTTCTCCATCATGAGCGAGAAACCGGGGCCGCTCGTTGCGGTCATGGCCCGGGCGCCGGTCCAGGAGGCCCCGATGATGGATGCCATGCTGGCGATCTCGTCCTCCATCTGGATGAAGACGCCCCCTTTCTTTGGGAGCTTCGCCGCCATGTGCTCGGCAACCTCGGTCGAGGGGGTGATCGGGTACCCGCCAAAGAAATTGCAGCCGGCGGCAAGCGCCCCTTCCGCACAGGCAGTGTTGCCCTGCCAGAATTCAGTACGCGTCAATATTCAATCGCCACCTTGTGGGGTTCGTAGGGTTCCTCGTCGATCCATGAGATCGCCTGGTCCGGACAGGTGAGCTGGCAGACGCCGCAGAGCTGCCGGCCGTAGAGATTTCTCAAACGGCAGTTGGTGCAGCGCTCGGGCCGGTCAAGTTCCGGTACCGCGATACCTTTCCTGTTCAGCCGCTTCCCTTCGCGGAAGATCTTGTACGGGCAGACTTTCGTACAGAGGTTACACCCCTTGCACCGGTTCTCATCGATGACAAGCTTCATGGATCGGCAGTCCTGACTCGTAGTACTTATACGGGAACTGTTACAAAAAACCTGCCTTTTATGCTACTGAGGGTCGAGGACCCGAAGGATGAGAAGAATCCGAAGGATTCTTCGAGTTGCTGGGGTCGAGGACCCGAAGGATGAGAAGAATCCGAAGGATTCTTCGAGTTGCTGGGGTCGAGGACCCGAAGGATGAGAAGAACCCGAGGGGTTCTTCGAGTTGCTGAGGATCCGCAAGCAGCAACGGCCGGCTCCCCACTCGCATGATCCCGTAGTCACCGGCACGGAAGCCCCTTCACGGCCCCGTTGCAGAGTGACGGAACGCTTCCTCTGCATTCCTGCGGGCCGCCTCGAAGATGTCGTTGCCACGGGAGTCGATGGCAACCACCAGCGGGAGCCGGTCGAGCCGGATCGCCCAGACCGCTTCGGCCATGCCGAGGTCCTCGAAGAAGACCCCCTCAAGCTGCATCCGTGCAGCGGCAAGGGCGGCGCATCCTCCGGTGAACGCAAGGTAGACGCCCTTTCCTTTGAGCTGGTTCCTGACCGTTTGGCCCATCCCCCCTTTCCCGATGAGGGCACGGACTCCTTTCTCGATGAGAAAACCGCTGAGCTCGTTCATCCGGGCAGAGGTGGTCGGGCCTGCGGCGATCACCCGGCCGTCCTGAATTACGGGGCCGCAGTGGTAGATGACCGCCCCTGCCGGGTCGAACGGTATCCCCGCTTCCTGCATCCGCAGGTGGGCCTCGTCCCGTGCAGTGTACACGGTCCCGCTCAGTTCGACAATGTCGCCGATCTTCAGATCCAGCACCTCGTCGCCCAGTGGCGTAGTGAGCTGAACTGCCCCACTCATCGCTGCACCTCCACGGTTGCGTGCCGGTTCGCCCAGCACTGGATATTGACTGCAACCGGCAGCGAGGCGGTATGGCAGCCGGCTGTCTTCACCTTGACGGCGAGTGCCGTATAGTCCCCGCCGAGACCCATCGGGCCGATCCCAAGTTCGTTGACAGCGGCAAGGAGGTCGTGCTCGTACTCGGTCATCCGGTCAACCGGTTCGAGCAGGGCTTCCTTTGCGAGCGCCGCGGCGCCATCGAAGGTGCCGCCGATCCCAACCCCAATGATGAGCGGGGGGCAGGGGCGGGAGCCGGCAAGGTACACCGTCTCGACCACGAACTTTGCGATCTGGAACTTCTGAGAGGGGAGGAGCATGGCAGTCCGCGACACGTTCTCCGCACCTGCGCCCTTGGGGAGGACGGTGACCGTGAACTTCCTGCCGGGCCGGACATGGACGGCCGGCATCCCGATGCCCGTGTTGTCATCGGAGTTGTGCCGGGTGAGCGGGCTGACGACATTGGGGCGGAGCGGGACCTCCTTTGTCGCCCTGCGGACACCTGCGGCAACGGCATCGTAGAGATTCTGCGTGAACGGGATATCGGGCGGGACGGTGAGGTACACCACCGGCACACCGGTGTCCTGGCAGAGGGGGACGCCGAGTTCTTCGGCAACATCGATATTCTTCAGGATATTGGCAAACTCCCCGCGGGCTACGGGGTCCGTCTCGGTTTCTGCCGCATGCCGGATGACCCGTAGCACGTCCGGGGGGAGGCGGATAACCGCGTTCCGGCATGCCTCGAACGTGGCATCGGCAAGCGCGGACAGATAGGGTTCGCTCTCCTCGTTCTGCATCTAACAATACTGGGGGCGGGGGATGATATAAGTGGTGGGGGTTGCCCGGCAGGCACGCTACAGGGGAACCCGAATGAATATGAAAATATGAAGGTGACCAATGGGCTTATTGCATATCCCCGGCATTCGGCGGGATCAAAAGGATTCGTTCAACAGCTTCGATCCATAAAGATTTCTCAGCATTTTCATCCGGTTTTTCAATAAAAAGGGAGCTGAATTGAAGTCCGACGGTAATTGAAGTGATCAGACGTGCGGCATTTTCAGGATCAACCTGGCGGGGGATTTCCCCCCGGGCTTGTGCCCGGGCCAGGCAGTTTCGGATAATAATCAGATTGCTCCTAAAAAACGGGACGATCTTTTCGCGCTGCACAGGATCCTTCAGGAACTTTTGCGGTGCATTGGAGAGGATATTTGCATACCGCTTCTGCTGGATAAAGACCAGGTCGGCATAATCCTGAAGGTTGCGACGGATATCACCATCGCGGGCAAGGGTTGCTTTTACATCAGCCTGATTATTCCGAAGAACCGTAAGAACGACTTCGTCCCGAAGTGCGTCAACATTTCGGAAATAACTGTAGAGCGCGGGAATCGTCACTCCAACCTTCTGGGCAATAGCTTCGAGGGTCATGGCGTCCCAGCCATTCTCTACAGCTACTTCAATAGCAGCGGTAATGATCCTCTCCTTCGCATCCTCACGGTATTGTTTATTGACACGGGCCATGTCCGTTCCCTGGTGATTGAATGGTCTTTGTTCTTATTAGGCTTTCACTTTATTTAAATTACTTTAGTTATACTTAA
This sequence comes from uncultured Methanoregula sp., assembly GCA_964448885.1. GTDB lineage: Archaea > Halobacteriota > Methanomicrobia > Methanomicrobiales > Methanospirillaceae > Methanoregula. The sequence continues at coordinate 13,646 of CAYVAQ010000032.1, forward strand.
AAAGATTTAAGTTTACTTAAAACACTTTAATTAAAGTGCGGGGAAAACCCCAAAAATCTGGAGAAATGGTATTTAATGGACATTATTGCCAGTGGTTTGCAAAATGTGATGGCGGTTCTTCCTGCCCTCATTGGTGCGCTCGTTATTCTTCTCATCGGCTGGATCGCCGGCCGTGTGCTCGGAAGAGGAGTCCGCTTCGTTATTGATAAAGCAACAGAAACAGTAAGTGCCGCCCCGATTATCGGGGATTCGGACATCACGAGATCCGTGACAAAATCTTCCGTCTCCCTCGGGTACCTGGGCGATATCGCGACACGTATCATTGTGTATATGCTGGCAATTCTCGCCGCAGTCGATATACTCAACCTCGATTACATGAGTAAACTCATGACAAAAGTCGTGGAGTATATCCCGCATGTCATCGCCTTTGTCATAATTCTTATTACCGGTATCCTCCTTGTTGACTATTTCATTGACCTGTTCAAAAACTACTCAGCAGATGCAAAGATCGAATTGATCAACCCGGTGCTTGTGCTGCTTCGCGTGTTCCTTTATTTTGTAGTAATCATGCTCGCCCTGTCACAGTTGCTGATTGACCTGACCATCGTGTACACAATCATTACACCGATATTCTGGGGTATTGGCATCGGCCTTGGTGCTTCAATCGCCATCGTTGTCTGGTTCGGCATGAAAAACCGGAGCGAACAGATTATGGACAAAGTCATGGAAGCGATATCCAGATAAGGATCCTGTCATTGGATCTCCTTCATTTTACCGGAGCCGCGCCGATCCCGGAGATTAAGCAGGCTCTATCGGGTTCACAGGAAGTCGCACCCGGTTTGCCGGTCTCCGTAATCATCCTTGGGGCAGTTTTGGGATTTCTTACCGTAACTATCATGTTGCGGCTATACCATGAGAAGACGCTTTTGCAGGGTCATATGACCTTCGGGAAACGATACGGGCGTAGCGGGTTTTGCCAAAATGGGATCATATCCACCGCCGCACCCTCCGCCGGTACTCCCGGTATTCCTCACCGAAGATCGCCTCCAGTCTCCGCTCCTCATCGGTGATGAACAGCAATTCAATGATGACGATAAACAAAATCGGGAAGACGAAGGGTACCAGCGTCCCCATCAGGACGGCGCTGCCAAAGAGTATCGCTGCCATGGCAAGGTACGCCGGGTTCCGGCTGAAGCGGAACGGACCGTTCGTGATCAGGACCACCGGGGATTCGTACGGTGACAGGGTGGTCCGGTTCTTCAGGAAGAGGGCGCGGACCCGGAAGGCCAGCACCAGGCCGGCCCCGATAAGGAGGAACCCGGTGAACGTGAGAGGAGGGGAAAGAACGATACGGCCCGGGTAGAGGAAATGGGACAGAATGGAGAAGAGGAGCAGGAGGAGGAAATATCCCTGACCGTCAGCCAGCATACGCGCCCTGGTACGGAGTCCCCCAGCCATGGAACACTATCCCGGTGATTTCTCCGTCGCAACCTTTTCCGACGTCAGCTGCCGCTTGGCATCCATGGACCGGAGCATCCCGGCCATCACGGCCGGCATCTCTGCCCGCAGCACCTTCACGCCCTCCTCCGTTGTGCCGCCTTTCGTGGCCACCCGGGCAATGACCTCATCGAATGTCATCTTCTCCGCCGCCAGGATCCTTGCGGTCCCGATCAGGGTCTCCCGGGCCAGAAAGTCTGCCATCTCCGGCGGGATCGTACCCGTCCGGGCAGCGGCCCGGGAAAATTCCTGGACCATCGATACGATGAGGGCGGGGCCGCAGCTGGTGAGATCGGTGCAGAGGTCGAAGTCCTTCTCATCACACTCAACGGCCCTGCTGATTTGGTTCAGGAGACCGAGGACGAGCGTCTTATCCTCCGGGCGGACGCGGTCGCCCCATGCCACGAGCGAGATACCGGCGTCCTGCTCGGCGGTCACGCTCGGGATGACCCGGACGCAGCGGATCCCGTCACCGGCCCATTCCTCCAGCTGCTCAAGGCTGACGCACCCGGCAATCGAGACGAGCACGGTGCCGGGCCGGATCGCATCATGGATCTCTGCAAGGACACTCCTGACCACAAGCGGCTTCACGCAGATGAAGAGCAGGTCGGCACGCTCGGCAACGGCGCAATTGGAGGGGACAGCAGTGATGCCGGTCTTTTCAGCAAGAGCACGGGCGGAGACCATGGTCTTCGAACTGGCAGCGATCGCATCGGGTGCGACGCCTGCGGAGGCGATGACCCTGCGGACCAGCATACTCCCCATCGAACCGGTGCCAATGAAACCGTACCGTGTCATGATGCGTCAGATATTCGGGCTGCTCGGTAAAAAAGGAGGGGTGGGGAGACCCACAGATACAATTCCCGAGTTCCCTGATGCAATCCCGGATCACGTGATGGTCATGATCCCAACCGGGAGGGCGGATTCCTTGATTTTGGAGGCCCTGATCCACTGGTGAATGTTCGTGGATTTCCTATTGTTTTCACTCAGGGTCTAATTGAAAAAAAATCGATCGAGATCACGATCCCGATCAAAAACCTGTTCCGGATCAATCACGATCCGATTTTTATTTTTCAACCGGATCGTGATTTTTCATTTTCAACCAGACTCTGATTGAAAATTTTTCAGCAGACTCTGGTTGAAAAACAATGGAATAAATGGGGGTTCCGTCGGATGGTTCCGTTGCAGATCCAGTTAACTTTTTTCAACCGGATCGTGATTGAAAAATTTTTACCGGACCCTGATTAAAATTTTTTAGGCAGACCCTGATTTGAAAATTTTCATCGCGATCATGATCGCGATCAAAAACTCTTACGGATCGATCGCGATCCGATTTTAATTTTTCAACCGGATCGCGATTTTTTATATTCAACCAGACCCTGATTGAAAAACCTGGAATAAACGGGAGTTGACTGGTCGCATTTGAAAACCAGGTCCGGATCGATCCGTGCCGGTTTTACTTGCTCAATCGAAACGGTTCTTCCAGATAATCAGGAGATCCGCAACCACATGTCCCCCACCCCCAAAACCACTCCTTTTATCCTGCACCGTCTCACACATCACATAATGGTACCTGCCATCGTTTCCCGGCGGACGGCACTCGTCCTCCTCGCCTTCATCATCACGCTCGCAGTCATCCCCCCGGCATCCGCCGAGACCTACGTATTCGTGCGGTCGATCGGTATGAACGGGACCGCAAGCAGCCAATTCGTCAGCCCTTCCGGCCTCGCGGTCGATGCCGGGGGATTCGTGTATGTCACCGACTCCGTGCTGAACCGCGTCCAGAAATTCGATCCCAACGGCATCCTGCTCTCCACATGGGGCGTCAGCGCCCCGGAGGGAACCGACCCGCCGGCCGGGCAGCTCGCGGGCGCCGGTGGCATCCACAAGGATGACGATGGCAACATCTATATCATCGACGCCCGGGCGGGGTCCGTCGCACGGGTCCAGAAGTTCTCTGCCGACGGCATGAGCCGCGGCTCATGGGGAATCCACGGCAGCGGACAGGGACAGTTCGACAAGGCATACGATTGTGCAACCGATTCAGCAGGGAACCTGTACGTAACCGACACCGGCAACAACCGCGTCGAGAAATTCCTGCCGGACGGGACATTCCAGACCTCGTTCGGAACAGCCGGCAAAGGAGACGGCCAGTTCATTCAACCCCTGGGTATCGCCACAGGACCGTCCGATACGGTCTATGTCGCCGACTCCGGGAACAACCGCATCGTCATGTTCTCGACAACAGGGCAGTACCTGGGCACATGGGGCTCGGCAGGCACCATGCGGGGCCAGTTCAACACCCCCGCGGGGCTCGCGGTCGATTCGGGCGGCAATGTCTTTGTCGTGGACAGCATGAACTACCGGGTCCAGAAGTTCAGCGGGAACGGGACGTACCTCGCTGCATGGGGCACCCGCGGGGAGATCCCCGGCCGGTTCATCGGCCCAACCCACATCGCGGTGGACACCCACGACGGTGTGTACGTCCTCGATTCCGGCCTGTCGACCGGGAATGGCAAAAGCATCCGGCGGTTCCAGAAGTTCGTGCCCGAGACCGCGGCCGGCGCACCGACCGCGACTCCCACGCTACCAGATCCAACCGTGACGCTCACCCCGCTCCCGCCCGTGACCCCGAAAACCGAAAGCCCCGCTGCCCCGGCATCGAAGAACGAACCGGACACGGTGGTCTCGGTCATCTCGGAACCCCCGGGGGCCACCATCTGGATCGATGAGACGATCAAAGGGACAACCCCGACAAGTCTTCTCCTCTCGAAAGGCACCTACACCATGATACTGAAGAAGGACGGGTACAAGGACGATGAATCGTCACTAGCCATCACATCGGCGGAAAGGATGGCAGTCACCCGGACGCTCCAGACACCCGGGTTCGCGACCATCCTGGCGCTTGCGGCCCTCGCTGCTGTTGCGGCGCTGGTGCGTGGCCGGAGATAACACACCCCCTCTTTGCCCGACCGGAAAACTCCTTAAAAAAATCCGACACGAGTGCCCGGAGAACGCCTCCGGCTGTTCTCTTTTTTTTAAAATCCCGTCGATAAACCAGTGATAACCCCGCTCCACTCACCAGTGTCATTTCGATATTGTTATCCGAAACAGGGGTTGACAAGTAACGTACCCATGAGATCCCCGGTCTTCACGCTCCTGCTGGTGGCAGCCTGCTGCCTCTGCATCATGGCACCCGTATCTGCGGTAACGGACTTGCGGAACAATGCCACGGAGTTCACGGTTGCCGCCAATATCAACGCCAACGATACCCCCGCATGGAAGAACAACGAAGACTTCGACATTGCCAGGCGGGGTCTCATCGCTACCTACGACCCGCTGATCATTCCTGCTGACATCCCGAACATCACCACATGGAATGCCGAGGCGTTCCGGCGGTTCCAGAACGGGGCCCGTCCGGATTCCATCCACCCGCTCCTGTACCGGCAGGCACAGCTGAACAACATCCACGGTCTCTTCATGGTGAAACCGGGGATCTACCAGGTCCGGGGTTTTGACATCTCGTCCATGACGCTGGTCAAAGGCAAGACCGGCTGGATCGTCATCGATCCGCTCTCATCGGTCGAGGCTGCCCGGGCAGCGATGGCGCTGGTCAACAAAAGCCTCGGCTCTTACCCGGTAACAGCCGTCATCTACTCCCACCCCCATGCGGATCATTACCAGGGAGTCAAAGGGGTTACCACGAGTGATGCGGTCAGGGCCGGCAGGGTAGCGATCATCGCTCCCGAACACTTCATGGAGCATGCCATCAGCGAGAACGTGTATGCGGGGAATGCAATGCAGCGGCGGGCCGTGTACCAGTTCGGCCTCCTCCTCCCGCGGGACGAGAAGGGACTGGTTGACACCGGGATCGGCAAGACCATCTCGACCGGGACTGCCTCCTTAATCCCGCCAACCATGGAGATTACCCATACGGGGCAGAATGTCACCATCGATGGCGTCCGCATGGAGTTCCAGATGTCGGAGGAGGCCGAAGCCCCGGTTGAACTGAACATCTGGTTTTCGGATCACCGCACCCTCTTCGTTGCAGAGAACTGCGCCGGATCGCTCCACAACATCCTGACCCCACGGGGGGCACAGGTGCGGGACCCGCTCGCGTGGTCGGCGAGCCTGGACGAGACCCGTCGGCTGTACGGGGACCGGGCGGAGGTCATGATCGGGGCCCATAACTGGCCACGGTTCGGGAACGAGAGCGTCATTGAGATTTTGGAGAACGAGCGGGACATGTACAAGTACATCAATGACCAGACGCTGAACCTTGCCAACAAGGGGTACACCATGGACGAGATCGCGGACATGATCCGGCTCCCCCCGTCGCTGGAGCAGTACTGGTACACCCATGGCTTCTACGGTCAGGTTTCCCTGTGCGTCAAGGCAACCTACCAGCGGTATCTCGGGTTCTACGACGGGAACCCGGTCAACCTGAAACGGCTCACGCCCGTGGAATATGCAAAGGGCATGACGGAATACATGGGAGGGAGGGATGCCGTGATGCCGCGTCTCAGGAAGGACTATGCTGCCGGAAACTACGAACTCGTGGCTTCGATCGCGAATTACCTCGTGTTTGCCGATCCCGCGGACAAAGAAGCCCGGCAGATCGAAGCCGATGCTCTTGAGCAGCTCGGGTACCAGGAAGAATCAGGAGCAGCACGGAACGCGTACCTGATGGCGGCTTCGGAACTCCGGGGTACCCTGCCGGCCCGGGGCCGGAACATGATATCCGGGGATATCATGGCTGCGATGACAACCGGCCAGCTCCTTGATTACCTGTCTGTACGGGTCAATGCCACGCGGGCAGACGGCGATAATTACCGCATCAATTTCAGGATCACCGATACCGGGGATACGGCACTCGTCCAGGTCAGGAACAGTGTGATCGTATACTGGCTCAACGAGACCTCGCCCGAGGCGACCGTATCGGTTGAGATGCCCCGGAGAACCCTCGAGACGCTGGCACTGAACCCGTCAGCAGCCCCTCAGGGGGTAATCGTCACCTCCGGAGATCCGGCGCTGTTCAAGGAATTTACCGGTATGCTTGACACCTTCGATCCCAACTTCGCGATTGCCGTACCGTAACCGGACGATACGAAGACACAACCGGATAGACGGATACGTAACGGGCGAATACGAAAAAACCTGGCGGGGAGACCGGCACCCCCATACCTTCTTTCACCCGCAGTCAGGTTACCGTTGTTCAGACCCGGATATCATGGACCTCATGATGACGCTTGCCATCTCCCATGCTTAAACCAGCGTCCGCTCCCGGGCACGGTGAAATGGGGTAACACTCGCGGAGAAAGCCAAGATACGGTAAAAAAAGAAAAACGAAAAGAATAATTTACTTCTTGCCGCCCTTTGCGGGGGCTGCACCTTTCTTCTCGTCTGCCTTGGCCGGTGCTGCACCCTTTGCCGGTGCTGCTTCCTTGCCCTTTGCTGCCGGTGCCGCTCCCTTTGCGGGTGCTGCACCCTTTGCATCCTTTGCGGGCTCGGCTGCTGCTGCCTCTTCGGTCACGACCGGTGCCGCAACAACCTTCTCACCGACAAGCTTCGGTGCTGCAACGACCCTGCCGCTGACCTTGATGGTGGAGACCTTCATGTGGGAGGGGGTCGGGAGCTTGTGGCCGCCGTGGCGCATTGCGTCCTTGATCTTCTCGAGGTACTGGGCGGTGGAGAAGACCGTCATGATCTTCTGGCCGGGGTCAACCCGTGCCGCGGTCCCGACTGCCTTACCGAACGCGAGGCGCATGCCTTCCGAGACACGGTCGGCACCTGCGCCGGTTGCCTGCTTGTTCTCGCGCAGGACATGGTGGGGGAAGACACGGACCTTGAAGTGGAAGTTGGACCGTCCAACATCCTTGAGGAGGCGGCGGTTGATGGTGATGCGGGCTGCCTCGAGGGCCGAGTGCCGGATCTGGCATGCCTCGTTCACGATCAGGTCAACTTCAGTGGGGAATTCCTGCGAGAGGTTGCCCATCTCGAACTGCACAATCTTGTTCCCGGGAACACCGCCCATGTACTCGCGCCGTGTATAGGCTCTCTTGGAGATGTTCCTGTACATCTTTGCCGGTTTTCTAACCATCGCGTCCTACTCCTTGTTGATATTTTTGAAAAAGCGGGCAGTAATATCGGGCATTTGACTGATATCGGTGCCAGTTCGCTTCACTAAACTGCTTTAATAAAATGGATACGGGGCGTATTAAACCTTACTGGATAGCGCAGTTCTGGTTGATAAGGTCGAGCACCTCGCGCCTCACCTGCGCAAACTCCGGGCTCGTCCGGTCGCGGGGGCGCGGGAGCGGGACATCGAAGACCCGGCAGATCCTGCCGGGCCGCGGGGTGAAGACGATGATCCGGTCGGAGAGAAAGACCGCCTCGTCGACGCTGTGGGTGATGAAGACGATCGTCTTCTTCGTCTCCTCCCAGATATCGAGGAGCTCGGTCTGGAGCTTGTTCCGGGTCTGGGCATCGAGCGCACCGAACGGCTCGTCCATGAGGAGGAGGACCGGGTCGAGCGCCAGCGCACGGGCGACCGCCACCCGCTGCCGCATCCCGCCCGAGAGCTCCGAGGGGTAACTGTCACGGAACTGGCTCAGGTTGACAAGATCAAGATACCGTCCTGCGATGCGGTACCGCTCCTCCTTTGGCATACCCTTCATCTCGAGGCCGAACGCGATATTGTCGATCACCGTCCGCCACGGGAAGAGGGAGTACTCCTGGAATACCATCCCCACCTTGGGGTTCGTGCTCCGGATCTCCTCCCCGTCAAGGAAGATGGTGCCGGCCTGTGCCGAGTCGAGCCCCGCGATCAGGCGCAGGAGCGTGGTCTTGCCGCAGCCCGAGGAGCCGAGGATACAGACAAACTCCTTGTCCCTGACGTCAAAGGTCACGTGGTCCAGGACGACAAGGCTGCTGCCGTCGTCTTTTACAAACGCCTGGTTCAGGTCGCGTATCTCCAGCTGCCCCATTCAGGCCACCTCCCCGGTGCGCCATCGCAGGAAGTACCGGTCAACATAATACCGGAAGACCATATCAAAGGCAAGGCCGATCATCCCGAGCAGGATCATATAGACAACCACGCTGTCCATCTGGTGGAGGGAATAATAGAACCAGAGCTTCTGGCCAAGGCCATAATTCGAGACGCCGAAGAGCTCGGCAGCGACCAGGCACATCCAGCCGACACCGGTCGCGATCCGGATCCCGGCCGCCACCGAGGGGAGGGCGGCCGGGAGGGCAATGTACCGGATGAGGTCGCGGTCCCTGGTGCAGCCGAGCATCTTTGCCGCCTCGACAAAGACCCGCGGGACGCTGCGGAACCCGCTGTAGGTGTTGAT
>CAYVAQ010000033.1:0-21618 GCA_964448885.1 uncultured Methanoregula sp.
CGCAATCCGGACGAATGTTGAGACCTGGGCGGACACCGTGGCAGCTCTCGCCTGAACAGCCTGACGAATAGAGCCGGGAGGGAATGTGACCCCCCGGTCACCCTCTCTTTTGGTTCTCTCGTCATTTCGGAGGACCGTTATGGAAACGGAAACCCTCGGGATAGTGCTTGCCACTGTGCTTCCGCTCTATCCCATGCTGTTTGCGATCTACCAGAAGATCGGAAAATACGATGAGGTCGTCGAGGAGTTCAAGAAACTCCGGGACGAGCACGAGCAATGTAAGGAGGAATATCATGGTTTCTGAGAATGTGCTGCCGGTTGCAACCGTGACCGGCCTGTATCGCGGGAAGTTCGGCGGCCTTGAGCCGCTGACGGTCGATACGCCGCTCACCCGCGATGAAGTGCGGCGCAACCCAATCTTCTATGAGCTGGAACTGCACCCGGAGCAGGATGATGAGAACCTGATCATTGATTTGATCTACGACAACATGTCTCCCCTGCGGCTGCAGGACCTGTACCGGGGCACGGACATCCCGCATGGTGTCCGGTTCTGGCCGGACTGGTTCGACATCCCGCCGTATATGGAGATGCACGATATTGACGGGCGGCGGGTGTATCCCCGGGCCCCGGGCATCCACACGGTCCAGATCCGCACGGGCCGCCGGAAGTGGGCCCAGATGGGCCGGGTCCGGGACTTCAGCCCGGCTAATGGTGGGTACACGAGTCCGGTCTTCCGGATCCGGATTGCGGAGGACGGCGATGTTTGATGAAAATCGAGGGTTATCAAACCCGAGATTGGAGAAGAACGCTTCAGCGTTCTTCGAACGGGCCGGAGTTGTGAAGCATGTTTGAGAACGAGGTGCAGACCCGGGCCGCTATCTGCGGGACCGGGATCCTGCTCGGGCTGGTCCTGTGGCTGGCCCACCTCCCGACTATCCTGCTCATCGGCCCGATCATTATCCTCTTCCTTGGTATCATTGCCGACCCGGAAGAGACACACGCGGTTTGGTACGGGATGCTGAACACGCTCGGCATCTTCGATCTGTCGGCGCTCACGGATATCGAGCGGCTGACCTATGCCGAGAAGCGGCATTACTTCTGGTTCGGTGAGGTGGAGATGGCCGCGATGCTGGCCGGAACCTTCGCGGCCCCGGTCGGGATCTTCCTGGCGGGCCGGACCGACATGAGCCTGGCATTCATCGGTGCTGCGGTCCTGTTCCTGCCGCTGTTCGTGTTCCTGCCGAAGCTGATCCAGCGGGCGATGAAGGCGGACACAGCTGCCGCTTCGAAGAATTTGTGGGAATTCTTCTCATCCTCAAGGTCTGTTGACCTTTCGGAGATCGAAGCATTCGGGAAAAATGAGTACGTAAAGAAAGTTTTCTGGACCCTGTTTATCTCGATGGCCGGGCTGGTCCTGGCCCGCGTCGTGGACCCGGCAACAGCTCAGCAGATTGTCGGGCTGATTACGGGAATGGGAGTGTGATATACCAGATCTTTCCTTTTTTCGCAAGAGCGGATAAGAAAAAAAGAGAGGGTTTCCATGACAGGATGCAGGGCGGTTCTGGCATCTGAAAACCGGGCTCGGGGGTTACAGGGGTGTCCTTCCTGGCCTAAACAACCCCCTCATCGCCCGTTCCTGTCGTAAACCGCCGTCACCTTGAGGCGACATACCAGGATCAGATGATGATCGTTGCCGCCTTCTTGTCCTTCTCGTCATCGAAATCCGTGATAACGACCTCGGTCGAGAGGACCAGCCCGGCAATCGAACCCGCATTCTGGAGCCCGACCCGGACCACCTTGGCCGGGTCGATGACGCCGTTTGCAGTCAGGTTCTGGTAGGCCCCGGTCTTTGCATTGTACCCGAAGTCCTTGTCCGCTGATGCCCGGATCCGGGCGATGACCTCCGCACCCTCGACCCCGGCATTCTTCGCAATCTGCCGGAGCGGCTCTTCGAGTGCCCTCCGCACAATCGCGACACCAATCCGGCGATCATCCGCGAAATCCAGTTTGTCGAGCGCTTCGATCGCCCGGAAGAGCGTGATACCGCCACCGGCAACAACGCCCTCCTCAACCGCCGCCTTCGTTGCATTGAGCGCATCGTCTATCCTCATCTTCTTCTCTTTCAGTTCGGTCTCCGTTGCTGCACCCACCTTGATGACGGCAACGCCACCGCTCAGTTTCGCAAGCCGCTTTCGCAGGTCCTCCTTCTTGTACTCGGACTCCGCGATGTTGATCTGGGACTGGATCAGCCCCATCCGCTCGTCAACGGCTTTCCGTTCGCCCCTGCCGCCAACGATCAGGGTCTTCTCGCCGTCGATGCGTACCGTGTGGGCTGACCCAAAGACCTGTTTTGTGGCATTCTCCAGCTTCATGCCCCGATCTTCCGAGACCACGGTTGCACCGGTCAGCACCGCGATGTCGTCGAGGAGCGCCTTCTTCTCGTCGCCGAACCCGGGTGCCTTGACCGCACAGACCTTGAGGGCGCCCCGGATCACGTTCAGGATAAGGGCGGCCTGCGCCTCCCCGTCCACATCCTCGGCGATGATGATCAGCGGCTTGCTTTCCTGCGCAACCATCTCAAGGACCGGGATGATCTGCTTCATTGAGGAGATCCGCTTGTCGGTCACGAGAATGTAGGGGTCCTCGTACTCGCAGACCATCTTCTCGTTGTCCGTCACCATGTAGGGGGAGATATAGCCCCGGTCGAACTGCATCCCCTTGACCACTTCAAGGCCGGTGTCGAGGCTCTTTGCGTCCTCGACGCTGATGAGCCCGCCATACCCGACCTTCTCCATGGCATCCGAGATCAGTTTGCCGATCTCGTCATCATTGTTTGCCGAGATCGTGGCCACCTGGATGATCTTCTCCCGGTCCTTGACCGGTGTGCTCATCGAGCCGATATACGCAACAACCGCACCTGTCGCCGCATCGATCCCGCGCTTGATCTCGATGGGGTTTGCGCCGGAGGTGATGTTCTTGAGCCCCTCAGTGATGATGGCCTGGGCAAGGAGCGTCGCGGTCGTTGTCCCGTCACCGGTCTTATCCTGGGTCTTCTGGGCAACCTCCTTGACGAGCTTCGCCCCCATGTTCTCGAACTTGTCATGGAGCGAGATCTCCTTTGCAATCGTCACCCCGTCATTGGTCACCACCGGGCTTCCGATCTTGTCGATGACCACGTACCGGCCCTTGGGACCGAGCGTGATCTTGACCGTGTCTGCAACCTTGTTCACACCGGTGAGGAGCGCCTTCCTCGCCTCCTCGTCAAACATCAGCTGTTTTGATGATGCCATACGCTTCGCACCTCACTCGATCTTTGCCAGCACGTCCTTGAACGGCACAAAAACATAGTTTTCGCTCTCGATCTCGACCTTGTCGGCGCTGTAACCGCCATAAATCACGTGGTCGCCGGGTTTCAGCGGGAGGGACGTGCCGTCATCGCGGGTCCCGACAGATACAACCGTCCCCTCCTTCTTCTTCTCCTGGGCGGTCTCAGGGATGTAGATCCCGCTCTTCGTCTTCTCTTCAGCCTCTCTGGGTCTTATCAGCACACGTTCGCCAATGGGAATAATCGTCATGTACAGTCAAAACCTCCGTTCTGTTTCTCTTTGCATTATTCATGTTCCGGAAAAATATTTAAAATTTTTCAAATTTGTTGATTTGGTTTCAACATTATCCAATAATTTTAAAACAAATCGATACCATATACCTATTGTTGGTCGTGTCCGGCATGCAGCGGCAGATTATCCTCAGGCAGATCGAACGCCCGCCCCGCATCCAGAGAGAGGAGGATCTCTACTGGTTCTGCGACAGCCTGGGGGTTGACAATGGCAGGGATCTCAACCATATTGCGACAAAGGTGATCCTGTCGCTTCTCGAAAACCTGCCGGACAACCGGGGGATCCCGGTTGAACAGATCGCCAGTGACATCGTGGTCTCCGGCCCGAGGGTGAACCACCACATCCGGAACCTCATCGATACCGGGCTCGTGTACCGGCACAAGCAGAAGATCTATATCCGGGGCAGCAGCCTCCGCTCCATGGTACAGGAAATCCGGAAAGACACGCTCCGGATCCTTGATGATCTTGAGCTGGCAGCAGCAGAGATTGACGAAGCATACGGCATCACGAACCGATAACCCGTGAATTCGCCCGAAAAATGGGCGGCACGCAAATCCATCAGAGGAGGGATTGTCATGAGAAACGGTGATTTTCCCTATGTTCCGGCATGGTGCGAGATGATCCGGGAAATGGAGCGGATCGGTCTGGATCTCGATCCGTTCCCGTTCCGGACAACGGCGCGTGAACGATACATCTACCCGTTTGCAACCAGAAGCCCCGGCCGCCGCCCTCCGGTGAAGAACATCTTCCGGCACGAGATCCAAAACTTCCCGGACGAGATCATTCTCGTCATCGAGGCATACGACTGCAAAAAGGAGACCATCTCCATCCACCTGATCGGAAGCGATGCCGTTGAGATCAGCTGTACGCGGAAAAATTCCCACGAGATGACATTCGATGATCATCACCTGCGCGGGTCATGGTCGGACACGTTCCAGCACACCTTCCCCTTACCGGAGGAAGTGACGGCAAAGGGTGCGAAATCAACGTACCGCAACGGGATCCTTGAGGTGCGGCTGAAGAAAAAATGGGGGCCGTCATGGAAGATCCCGATTCGGTGAGGTTTTCCACCGGTCAGGAAGATGTGAGCATGAGAACGGAAAGCGGGAGGAATAATCAATGGGTGTGGAAATTTTGTACACCAGAATTCATGAGATATTCCGAAGGCTCCTGGAGAATATCCAGGACATCATCATTATCGGGGTCTGCATCGTCCTCTTCATCCTGATGATCAAAGCGATAGCCGGGCTCCTGTCCGGCCTCATCCAGCCGGTCGATTTCCGGACCATTGCCGCAGAACTGATCTATATCCTGGTCCTGATCGAGATTTACCGGCTGCTTATCATCTACCTGCGGGAACACCGGATCGCGGTTGATATCATGATCGAGGTCGGCGTGGTCTCGGCACTGCGGGAGATCATCCTGCACGGTGTTCTTGAGATCGATCCGATGAAGATTATTGCGATTGCCATCCTGTTCATCGCCCTCCTGCTCCTGCTCCGGTTTGGCGCGGTCAGGAAGGAAGAGCGCGAGGCGGATGTCCGGGATGGCGTCGTAGCCGAGTTACGCAGGACGGTTGACCGGTACCGGAGACCTGTGCAGTAGGGACCGGATAGTGATGGTTACCGGTCACACCTGCGGACCTGCCAAAAAAATCTCCTGCACGAAGGCAGGGGATGAGCGCTAATACAACGGGGAAACCTGCGGCAACTCCGGCAGATGCTGCGGTGTCGTGATTCCGGTCAGGAGACGATACATCATCCCGTTTTCCTCCCGGTATTTTCACGGGCAAGCCGGCTCTCCCTGATATGATCCGGGCTGAATTTCCCGGTCATTGAATACATCGGTAAAAAAAGGGGAATTTCAGGATGGGATGGGGACCTACTTCAGTTCAATCTTCCGGGGTTTCACTTCAGGCCGTGGCTCTTTCTTGGGTACTTTGAGTTCCAGGATTCCTTCCTTCATCTTCCCCTCGGCTTTTGCCGGGTCAACTTCTTCGGGGAACGAGATCTGACGTTCGAATGCAGAGTAGGCACGTTCGCGGTGGAGATAGTTCTTCGTCTTGTCTTCCTTCTCTGTCTCTTTCTTGGCCCGTATGCTCATGCCGTCCCGGTTGATCTGGACATCCACGTCGTCCTTGGTGAAGCCGGGAAGTTCGACATGGATCTGGTAGTGATCGCCCTCATCGATGAAATCGAGCGGGGCATACCGTACGGGCAGCATACCAAGTTCCTGCATCCTCATCTCCATCGGGAAATACGGGCGCATCATGAGATCGAATGAGCGCCGGAAGTCATCGAAGATGGAGTCGATGTCGCGTTCGAACAGGCTTGGCATCCTCCGGGTCATCAGCGAGGAACCCGGAGTGACTGGTACCACATCAGTGGTTTTTCTCTCAGGTTTTTCTCGGTCCATAGGTATTCCTCCTATGTCTAACTTTAAGTTAGTCTTAAGTTATTAATAAACATTTTGGTACTTACGATCGTTTCAACGTTACCAACCTGATCTTGCATCCAGAACAGGATTGATGAATCTGTGTTACTCGGGTACGCGATGTGAAAGGGGGAGAAAAATCATAAGAACTGATGCGAGTGATCATACCTAAAGCCGTCATCATCTCGATGGCCGGGCTTGTCCTGGCCCGGATCGTGGACCCGGCGACAGCTCAGCAGATAGTTGGGTTAATCACTGGATTAGGATAATCGAAATTTTCCTTTTTTCATGGTCAAGAATAGAGTGAAAATAAGGGATCTTCCTCCTATTATCTAAAAATAAAAAGGTGACTTGAAATATTCAGGGTACAATCATTGAAATAATCATGGACTTTAAATTTCAAAGAAAGCGAATCGATAAATTTACCGAATCTAAAATATTGAACGAACTAGAAAGAGCAGCAGAACACTTCCAATATATTGAGTTTTCAAAGCGAAATTTTACGAAGTTTACTGGAATGAGTATAACACCAATACAAAATCAATATGGTAGCTGGAAAAATGGACTTGCTGCCTTAAGAAACCATCTTCAACAAAAAGGATTAGACTTATCCCCACGTCCCTATGCCCCACAACGGATTTATTCTGATAAAGATTTATTTGAAGAAATGGGCCGGATTTGGCAAAAAGTAGGTCAAAGGCCATCAAAAACTGAATGGGAAGCCGCAGAACCAAAGATAAGTATTACCGCTTATAAAAACGCTTCGGAAGCTGGACAATTGCATGTCAACGATTTTTTGAATATCAAATGGGTCAAGAAATATCATCTGATAATTTTGTTCGGTTCAATCGTGAAGACAATAATCAACAGCCTGATGGGCAGAACCAACGCCCCAAAGAATACTCTCGAAATATATCACTAAGATTGCGACTGAAAGTACTTAATCGCGATAATTTTAAGTGCGTATTTTGTGGTAAAAGCCCAGCAACAGATTTTGGAACAAAATTACATATTGATCATATCATTCCTTTCTCAAAAGGTGGAACGAGTACTTTGGATAATCTTCAAACGCTTTGTGAAGATTGTAATTTAGGTAAAAGTGATATGAGAATTTAGAATCGTTAAGCTGATTACGGGGATAGGGGTCTGACCCCTCTTTTTCTCCGTCGTATATCATTAAAAAATGGGGGTAAATCCCCTCAGGAAAAATAAGCCCTATACGGGCTCCTTTTCCCCTTCCTGTACCCGGTCCAGTACCGGAAAAGCCAGATATTCCGTTCTTTTTCGTTCCAGTGGAGAATGTGCCCTATAATCGCTTTATTTGCCAAAATACGGCAGAATTGCATGTCATTAAACGGTCACCGGAGCCCTTTCCACAGGCTCTTTTTTTGGGTGTGTTTTAGTCCATCCTGACCCGAGATCGGCTGCCGGAACGCGATTATGAAGGCCGGTTTTTCCGACGGAGATCTTAAAAAATGGGGAAAATAGGGGTTAGACGAGAAATTAGGTGCTTCCCGGCTGGTCGATCATATGTAACTTCGCATCTTCTTGATGAGAGCCAGCTGATTGTTTGCCTCGGCCTTTTTCTGCTTCTCGATGCTGGTCATAATGTCCGGGACCGGGATCGCTAGCGCGTAGTTCCGCACCGGTCGGCCTTTCTTATCCGAAGGAACCTCGTTGCTTTTGATCCAGCCTTGTTCTGCCATGTACTTGATCGCCAGGCTGACTTCAGGCTGCCGCAGGTCGGTCCCGCGTTCGATCTCCCGGGACGTGGCTTTCTTGACGTTTGCAAGAAACACCAGGGCCTTCGCGATGGTCTGTTTCGTGCCAATCTTGATGAGGAGATTGACAAACTCTTCTTCCTTCTCGGTGAACAACTGAATTGTCTTCTCTATCATTTGTCACTCCGTTTCCGAGTTTTGACATCCTAAAGGGATGAGACAAGAGAAGAATCTGCAAGGATTCTTCGAGAAGTCGGGTCCTGAAAGGGCGGGACTGGAGAAGAAGCCATCAGGATTCTTCGAGTTGCTTCAATCGCGTTATTATTATAACATTAAATGCATTCTGGTCGAACAGGGAAAAATCAGTGGATTGTTGGAGCCGGTCGCGGAGCGGGGATGATTGCCGGTTCTGACAGCAATCTGGTGCACTCTATCTTGCCTTTCCACTATCCCCCTTTCCCGCATCATCCCCGTTTCTTGTGCGGTCAATTTTCTTTTTCACCTTCTCTTTTGCCTTTTCCATCAGCTCTCGCTCTTTTTTGAGATACTCATTGTAGATGTACCAGATGATGCTCGTCATTTCCGCTCTTCCAGAACCATGGAAAATTCCGTTCCTTTACTGCGGTCAAGGCCGATGGTCCCCTTCATCTGTTCGACGATAGAGAAGACCATCCGCAGCCCGAGCGACCGGGTATCCCGCCAGTTCATGTCCCGGGGCAATCCCTCCCCGTCGTCACGGAAGACGATGGAGATGTTCCGGTCCTTCTTCCGGATCCTGATGAAGATCTCTCCCGTGGTCCTTTCCAGGAATGCATGCTTCAGCGCATTCGATATGAGCTCGTTGATGATCAGGCCGACAGGAATTGCGGTGTTCACACCGAGAGCGACCCCGGAGATATCGGTGCGAAGCACGATCTCTTTTCCCTTGCTCCGGTAAAATTCAAACAGGCTCTTTGCAAGGGTCTTCACGTAGAGATCGAGATCCACGCTGGAGATCTCGGGGGACTGGTATAATATCTCGTGGACTAGGGCCATTGCCCGGATCCGGTTCTGGCTTTCCTGCAGGGCCTTGAGGACCCTATCGTCGCGGATGTACTTTGACTGGAGCGCCAGCAGATCGTGGACCGTATGGAGATTGTTTTTCACACGCTGCCGGACCTCGCGGAGCAGCTGCTCCTGCGATTCCCGCGACCTTATCAGGTCCTTTTCGGCTGCAAGGCGCAGATCCCGTTCGCTTTTCAGAGAAGGATCGGCGGTATCGGGGACCGGATGCGATCCGATCCCGCAGGAGTCCCGGAGCCGCTCATCGGCAATCCTGCAGGTAATGCTGTTCTCCAGGAGGCGAACGATACCGCCCAGCAGGGAACTCTCCTCCGCAAGGAACGGCGCATTACCCCCATCGGACCATTCTCCGGTATAGGCGACTTCAACTGCTCCTGCCCATCCTCCGTCCACGAAGAGGGGGAAGTTCTGGTTCCAGACCGACTGCCGGAACCCCGGGGTACTGAATTCCTTTCCCCGGAATGATATGCGGGCATTGGTGGATTCCGGATACTGGTAACCCGCTGGTATCACGGCAACGGCTGCGTTCAGCATCTCGTCAAGTGAGATCCCCTGTGCACTGATGACCTCCGCCAGTCTGTACAGGCAGGCAAGCTCCTTGATACGCTCCTCCAGAACAAAGGTCTGCTTTCGCAATTCCCTGATGGCGCGGTACTTGTCCGCGGCAACCCGGATCTTCTGGGCGAGCTCGGTGAACTGCGGGAGGGGATCCCCGCCTTTCTGGAGATAGAACTCCGCGCCGTTGTTGATGGCTTTGATGACCACCTCTTCCCGGCCCCGGCCGGTGAAGAGGATGAACGGGATGTCCGGGTACTGGTGCCGGGCAAGCTTAAGGAACTCGATCCCGTCAGTGCCCGGCATCTGGTAATCCGAGATAATAACGTCAAACGGTTTGTTAGCGAGCATGTCCATGGCACCAGCAACCGATTCCGCCGTACTGACGACGATCTCCCCTTTCTGTTCGAGGAATTGCCTGCCGAGCTCAAGAAGTAGGGGTTCGTCGTCAACATAGAGGATGGAAATTCTCGCGGGCATATTCAGCAACTGTGACCGTTAACCGTGGGTATCCTGAAATCCGTTCGGTAATTGAAGCCTCTTGCATCCAATATATATAGAACCAGCAGTGCATCCGGGGCCATGATTATGGAATCCCGTCTCTCTTCAGATCAGATTCTTCCCGATCCTGCCGGCTGGTTTTCAGCTCAGGCCGGCACCGGAGGGCATTGTTGTCGGACTGGATGTCCATGCCGTTGACCGGGAACCGCATGATGTTCCGGATGCCGCCGGCAGTTGAGAAGTTGCGCATGTCCTTGCCGTACGCGATGAGTGAGTCGATGAAGATCGGCTCATCAATCTCGCCTTCCTCCACGACATACGAAAGCCGGTGGATGGAATAGAGGCCCAGCACGAATGCCAGGACAAAGAAGAAGTCCCAGTGCTGGAGCTGGAGGGTCGGGATCGTGATCTGGAATCCCGGGCTCTTCCAGCTCAGGTTCCACGCCAGTTCGCATTCGGCAAGGTGATCGACAAAATACCCGCCGATGATGGGTGCAATGCCGGCAGCGATCGCCGTGAAGATGCTGATGCCGGCAAGGTACGAGGTCGCGGATCCCTTCGGGGCCAGTTTCAGGCCGATGTTCCCCGCAGCGAGCGTGACCCCGGCGGTTGATAATCCCATGACAATATGGATGAGGACCAGAAGCGGCATGGTCATGAAATGCGGTTCGGGGAAGTTGGTGAAGGTCAGGGCGAGGAAACAGAGCACGAAGAGCGGCCCTGCCACTTTCAGCACCGACTTGTTGCTGAACCGGTCGGCGATCGAACCCCAGAGCGGGAACGACAGGATGCTGGTGAGCTGGCTGACGATGGACAGGATGATGATGGTCGTGATATCGAGCGACAGCCGTTTGAGCAGATATACGGTCAGGAACGGTGCGGCAAGGTTGACGGCAAAGCTCCAGAGGGCGAGGAAGATGATGAGGTTCCGGAAATTGATATCCCCGTACCATGCGGTCAGCCTGCGCCGGATAGGGACATCATGCCGGACGATCATCATTGGCTCAGGTGTCCGGACAAGGAACCACGTTCCCGCAATGCCGATGAGACTGCCGGCAAGGAAGATCACCGCATAGCCCGTGACCGCTGTCCCTCCTCCCCCGTTCTGCCAGTGGTCGAGGAACCAGCCCGCACCGAGACTGAGCACGATGGCGACCGCGAACGAGAGTGCCATCCGCCGGGAGAAGTACATGCCAAGGATCTGGTCCGGGATCAGGTCCCGCATCCAGGATTTCCAGCCGCAATGCTTGACAGACGATATGCACGAGTACACGATGAGGAGAATCACCAGGGCGGTGATCCCGGCCTGCGGGGAGAGCAGAAACGGGATGAGGGCGACGAACAGCCAGAGCCCGCGTGATGCAAGGGAGGTAATTACGGTAACAAGACGCCGGTTCCGGATCTTCTCGATGAGGCCCACTGCGGGGATCTGGACCAGTTCGGCAAGCGGGGGGATTGCCGCGAGGAGGCCGATCACGATGTTGGAGGCGCCAAGCTCAAGGGCGAAAGCGATGAGGAAGATGCCGCTGGTCAGCGTGACGAATGCATGCGTTGTCAGGCCGTCATACAGGATGTTGGATAAGCCGCGCTCAACTTCTTCCGGTGTGAGCTCGGGTGATGGCGGGAGTAACTTCATTACGCATACGTTCTGTCTGTGTCGTTGGGGGATTCCGGTCCTGCCGGGATTTCTTGTATAAATCTTGGTTTTTATCAATATAATTTGCCTTCATGCCCGGGCCGGAGAATGTTGATATAGGTTTATGCAGTATTCCTTGATTATCGTCCTTGTATGGATGACACCCTTAGGCGAGTGAATGGCACTTTTCATCATCAGTCCCGAACTGTATGCATGGGTGATCCTGCCCCTGCTCATTTTTCTGGCCCGCGTATGTGATGTTACGATGGAGACGGTACGGATCGTCTTCATCTCAAAGGGCATCCGTGTCCTTGCCGCAGTGATCGCATTCTTCGAGATCGTGATCTGGCTGCTGGCTGTCGAGGTCGTGATGAAAGATCTTGCCAATATTGCAAACTTCTTAGCGTACGCGCTGGGGTTTGCGATGGGGACCTACGTCGGGCTCGTTGTCGAGGAGAAGTTGTCCCTCGGCATGGTGATCCTGCGGATTGTCACCGCGGATGAATCCCGCGATGCAATTGTTTCCTCCCTCCACGAGGAGAACCATGGCGTGACCTGTATCGAGGCCCAGGGCTCCCGGGGATCCGTGACGATGATCCTCTCGCTCGTCAACCGATCGGAGGTCTCCCGTATCACAAGCCTCATCGACCGGATCAATCCCCGGGCATTCTTCTCCATCGAGGATGTGCGGTACGTGAACGAAGGGGTGTTCCGGCCCCGGGACCACCGGTCCTTCACGGGCATGATACATTCGATGGCCGGGCAGGGGAGGAAGAAATAACTTTCCGATCCTTCCCCATGCCAACTCTTATCTGGCAGAGAAGAGAGAATGTGGTTTGGAAAAACCCGGTGAAATGGTTCAGATTCCCTGCAATGGATGGTTTTCCCCCCTCGCCGTTACCGGGTGACACAGATATCAACTATTTCGTCAGGATCAGATCCGGAACAATCCCCTCCTGAAAAAACACGAATCGTACAGGGATATAAAAAATGTTTGCCAGTGTTACGTATCCAGGAACCTACGAAAGCAAAGAGCACGGATTCCGTATCAGACAGGACGGTAATTCTTTTGTGTACCTGAGAGAAAACGAAAACACCGTCATTGAAAAACGTATCCCGCAGTACGGTACATCCATTGTTGTCCACCCCGTGGAACCGATAAACCTTCCCCGGGAGGTTACCCGGTATCTTGAGATCGCGTTCCCCCCGGTCATCATGGCGCCGGAATCGTCTCAGACAATATACCTCACCTTCCCCCTTGAGTTTGGTGTATTCCTGAAATCAGATGAGGATTACCAGCTCCTCGATGTATTCTCCCGGTGCGCCCCGAAATATTCATTGTATGGTACTCCGGAGAGTGGTGTCATCACGCGATACCATGAAAGTGACATTTCCGACAAGGAAAATGAGATTGATCGCACAATTCACGGATTTTTACGGCTGGAGATCCGGAATGAAAGCCGGGGATGGGTGGAAGTGTCCCATGCCGTCTTCCACTCGTACTTCATGCCCATCTATTTCGATACGGCTGCCGGCATGGTCGGGGAAATGAAGATCTATTCCCGCCAGATGGCCCAGACAAATATTCTTGCCCGCACGTTCAGGGAAGGAATGGAGCCCGCACTTCCCGTTATCCGGGCACGAACGATCCTGAATGTTGATCTGGAACGGAAAGGATTCCTTATGGAGCACGGGTTGGGGTGAAAATCCATGGCAATATTTTCCACTGCAGTGTTTGGGGAAGTCACCGTCCTTGACCTGATAATATTTGCCGTTATTACCGGTATATCCGTACTCATTGCTTATGTTACAGGGTTCTATCTCAAAAAGGAACTATCCGATAGCATCAGGAAAGACGAGATGTTTAAGATCGTACGGTTTGTCCAGATTCTCATCATCCTTGCCGGTGTTTTTATCAGTCTTCCGAGTTTCCACGTGGATTTCGGGGAACTCCTTGTTATCGGAGGGACCGCCGGTATCATCATCGGATTTGCCAGCCAGCGTCTTGTCACAAATGTCGGGTCCGGAGCATTCCTCATGCTTGAGCGGCCGATGAGAATCGGGGATTCGGTAAAAATCGGGGACACTTCGGGCACAGTGGACGATATCCGTGTTTTCTCCACCACGATCAAAACCTATGAAGGAATCTATGTCAGGATCCCCAATGAAACGGTCTTTACATCAGAGATAATGAATTATGATGCAAATGTGGCGCGGAGATTTGAATATCGTATCTGTATCCGGTACAATGACGATGCAGACCATGCGATACGTATCATCGAAAATCTCCTTCGGGAACACCCGTTCGTGCTGAAAAATCCAAAGCCTTCGGTGTATGTTGACGAACTCGGGGACAACGGGATCATTCTCATGGCACGGATCTGGGCACCATCGTCAGAATGGTGGTCGGTCAGGACAGAGATGCTCGGGAAGATAAAAACAGCCCTCGAAAAGGAGGGAATAGAAATACCGTTCCCGCAACGCGTTGTCCGGTTCGCTGAAAAAACCGCGATGAACGATGAGAGAATCGGTTCATGACCGGTTTATGATAACAGGCAATACGGGATAATGAGGGGATTTGTTTTTTTTTTTGGATCGTGCACCGGGTATCCGTATCAGTAATGCGGCCCGGAAATTCATTCCCTTTCCAGGCAGGGCAGGAAGAAATAATCGTTGGGCATTGGCCCGATCAAAATTTTTTCTGTGGGCATATAACGAGAGGTAGAATGGCCCCTGCCCCGGTTTCCCGCAGGGAGAGCCTGAAACTACTTATTATCATACGACCAACAGGTATACAGAGGAGTGATGCGATGGGTTTGTGCATTTCTTTGTGTAATGACTCACACCGGATGTGCTTAAAAGATACTTACACATTGAACACTTCCTTCAAATCACTGTACACCATCATAAGGCCCCATAAAATTCGGCAGTAAAACAACAATCCCCTATCATCTTTTTTGTCCATCCGGTTCTGCTTGCACAGGGCATCATTCCAGATTCAGTGACCTTCGCCCGGACGATACGTCAGGGTATCCCTGACGGGTATTCAAAAACAGGAAACCGTATCATGAGTATCTATTCGTTTTGCAGGGACTGCGAACACATCATAACCAGGATGGTACCGGGAATCAATTCGCCGCTCGTTGAGGAGGTATCGTGCCCGGCACGGTTCAACCCAAGAGAGGGGAAATGGAAGCCGGAGCACGGTGTAAATCCGTACGAATGTCCGCGGAACCAGCAGTTCATGCGGCTCATGCAAAGCCGTCATGCCCGATCATCCCGACTGGTGTACTGATCTGCATCGGCTGAAAAACACCCGGTGACCGGTCTTATAAAAACCGGTCCCCGTTATTTCGGGAATCGGGTGAGAGGACGAAAAAACGCGGGCCAGTTCCGGGCATCCTCCGGAACAAATCATGAAAACCTGCGTCGGAGAACAAAAATGATGAGGAAGGCAGGTAACCGGGCCGTGGATTATTTCACGGTGGATCAGATTTTCTGGGGGCTTGTGGCTCTCCTGATTATCTGGGGTCTCATCGCTTTCATGACCGGATCATTGTTCCGATAACGATGATTTTCACCGGTTATCGTCATGGCGGTCCGGAGATTCCCGGTTGCAGAAAAACGAGGGAATGGTGAATGGTATCTGAAATTTCGTCAGAGGGAGGATTCGATGAGCGATAAAAAAATGGAGAAGATATACCTTGCAGTTCAGGACCTCAGAACGCTCGCAGCCAGGGCCAGGCCGGATTGTGCTGACGCATGCGATTGTATCGGATGCCCGGCAATCATTGCTCTGCCGGACAAGCTGGGAATCGCCTGTCTTTTCGATATAATCCGGCATGAGGGAAAAGCCATGAAGGAATCCATGAGAAAGATCTTCTGCTGCGAATGTCGTAAGCCGATGGTCCTGATCGCGGGACCCGGCGAGAGGAAACTCTGGAGATGTACTACGCCGGATTGTGTAATCCATGAATATACACGAATGAAAAATCTGTATCCCGTGCATTAGAGCAAAAAAAGAGGTGACGATGATGAAGGAAATTACCCCGGTAACATGGATACGCAAGGCCTGTCACCGGTGCGGACAGTTCCTGCACATTCACGATGACACGGTCTGGACCGACAACAGAACGTATCACTATGCGTGCTGGATGAAGGAAAACGACAGCAAGACCTGGAATCATGCAGGAGTTTCCGGAATGCAAAGCGGCTCCGGCCGATAGCCGGTATCCGGATATCCCGCCCATTTTTTACAAAGGCCGCGAATACAGCAATCAGGACAGCAGGGTGCGGGAATGGCAGGCTATCGGTCCTGTATGTTTTTGAGTAATCCCATCCGTTCATCCGGTGACATTCCCTCATACCTATGGGGAGACCGTCGGATGAGTGCTCCGGCACGGACGGTAACTGAACCATTGAACGGAAGGTGTGCCTGGTGTGGAAAGTCTGGTTTTTTGCCCTGAAGAGGATCCTGCACCGGTACATTTTTCGTGACAAACCGGCTTTTGATCTGCTCCATGATGATCTGGAAATGTAGCTGACACTGTCGGCGTTATCGCACGGAACTATTGCACGGATGTTTTTCCAGCACCCCACAAAGCATACATACTCCCGGCCCGATACGCCTAGATTACCGTACGGTAATTACGGTCACAGGTTATGGATGCGTAATGGATGTCATCTTACCGCTCATCATCCTTGTTGCCCGGATTGTCGAGACCACGATGGAGACGATCCGGCTTGTCTATGTCACCAAAGGTCACCGGTACCTCGCGTCGGGAATCGGGACGCTGAAGATCGGGGTCTGGGTCCTCTCCACGAGTCTTGTGCTCACGAACCTGGATAATATCCCCGGCATCCTTGCCTATATGCTGGGATATGGGATCGGTACGCTTCTCGGCATGACCATTGAATCGTGGATCGGTCTTGGAACTGTCATCGTCCGAATCTTTTGTACCAAAGATCCCGAACCGCTCATCCGCCATCTCGGGTCGCTGGGCTACGGGACTACGCGGATCAATGGTTCGGGCCAGTTCGTCCCGTCCGTTGCGGTGCTCCTCAGCATGGTTCCGAGAAAGGAGGCAGGTCATTTGCTTGGGGTCCTGAAGACGAAGTATCCCGATGTGCATTTTACTATCGAGGATGTTTCAACGATGAGCGAGCGGGAGATCTATTTCGGAAGACGCCCGGACAGGAGCATTCGCGGATTTCTCGGATGCGGATGACGACTCTTTCACGAACAGAGATATTTGGGATCTAGGAATCCCCGATAGTGATAATCTGCACCGGGCAGAGATCCGCAGCATCCTGAGCACAAGGTTCGAGGTCAGCAGGGGGCTGGCCCTCCCCAATCTTCCCGTCCAGCCGGTATTGTTCGATAACCTGACTGAACGTATCGTCCGGGTTCTGCTCGAAAAAACCCGGGCAGGCATCCCAGCAGGAACCGCAGCTGACGCAGGTCCCGCGATCAATACTCACTTTCATGGCAACCACTATCCTCCGCCGCTCATCACTCGTGCTTGCTTTTCAGAATTGCAAATTCCCTGTCGATCTCATCGTCCGAATAATCCAGAGATACCAAATCCCCTTTCAGGTCATCGACCGGCACTATCCGATCAATCTTCTGCGAAAAACCCCGGAGGAACTGGCTGAAGAACCCGGGAAATTCCTTCTGCCGGCAATGAAGAACGTGCTGTAAAAAAAGGATGGAGGCATGCCGTATCGCCTCGTTGCCGTACAGGTTCGGTTCGTCGAGGGCTGATCCATATTTCTCACGCCACGGATCAACCAGATCCTGTTCCTGTAAAAATACCGCGAATTCTTTTGACAGGAGATGCTCTGCAAGAGGATACGCGGACAGCCGTGCGGTTATTTTTTTGAGTATCTTCTTCGTATTCCTGGCCATAGAGAACGTGAGATCCCGTGTTCCTGTTATTCCGAAACTTCCTCGAACTGATCCTTTCCAGCCCCGCATTCTGGACATGCCCAGTCATCCGGCAGTGCGCTGAATGCAACGCCCGGCTGTATTCCCGAGGTTGGATCTCCCTTGTCGGGATCGTAGATGTATCCGCAAACCAGGCATCGGTATTTTGTTTTTTGGCCGGCCATGATGGTCTCCGGTATTCAGGAGTTAATGGTGGCCGCAGCCGCCTTTCTCCGCATGGTGTTCGCCGTGACCTCCCCCGCCCTTCACGTTCATGTACAGGTGATGGGAATACACGACCCAGCCGATGAAAGCCCCGATGAACTCCCTGCCGGCCGCAACATCGTCCACGTCGTACTTCTTCTTCTCCATGACATGGTGGAAGCGGTGCGTCAGGTCCTCTTCAACCGTCTTCAGGATGAAGCCAATCGTCTCCTTCGGGTCGCCGGTCTCGATGGCCTTCTCTGCTTTTGGCACGACCGGCCCTTCGCTGAGTCCAGCCGGTTTCATGCCGGTATAGGGCGCTCCTTCCCCTGCCCGGTGGAGCCGGATAGCGGTCTCAAAGAACCAGTCGTCCGCAACGTCCTGTGCATCCTTGCCGGCCTTTCTGGCACGCTGGGTGCGTGCAAACACATCTTTCAGTTCCTTTTCAGAATCTTTGGGGATCCAGATCAATACATAGTTGAGATTCCCGGTCTCCAGCGCCTTCTTCGCTGCCTTGACAACCGGGCCGTCCCTGGTATCGCAATGGGGTGGCATACTTCGTCCTCGTTCTCTGGTATCATTACTTTTCCGCTCATCATCTGGTCAGGGTCGTATCATCTGGGATGATCGTCCCTTCATCCCTCTTTTCTCTCAACAAGTTTCCGGTACATCTCCTCGCCGACACACTCCTTCGCGTACTTGCACCACTGGACGCAGGAGACGATGTCGTTCCAAATGACAAATCCGCAGTTGTGGCAGGTCACCTTGAGGTCATTGGAGAAGACTTCCACCTCGTTCCCGCACTGCGGGCATTTCTTGATAGTGAGGGTCGGGGTTCTTATGTTCGCTGCTCCGGGGCAGTGGTCAAGCACGGGGCTCCTCCTGCTTCTCCTGCTGTTGTTCCAGAAGCCGGATGTCATCCGGTCGGAGCATCTTGTACTCCCGCAGGAGGGCCGCCCGGTATTCCGCTATCTTCTTCGTCGGGATATAATTGAACTGCCGGACCCTTTTGACGAGTTCGTCGGTGATCGTCTCGTCAGTGCCAAAGTTCCTGCGGTACACGTCAAGAAGGATCCAGTCCAGCCGGTCGATACCAGTCTCCTTGCCCTCAATCGGGATTTTCTTGATCTTGATCTGGTCCGGCGGGATCCCTCCGCAGATGGCGCAGTAGTACCCGTCCTTTGCATCCCCGCCCATGCATCACTCCCGTATCATCGTGAGGGTCATCTTGAACCGGGTGATCGCGGAGAGGGCGTGCGGTGCGTTTGCCGGGAAGATGATCGTGTCCCCTGCTTTCATCTGCAGTGTCTGCCCCGTGACCCAGACCTCGCACTCGCCTTCAAGGATAGTGACGGTCGCATCGTACGGCGCCGTATGCTCGGACAGGCCTTCATTCTCATCGAACGAGAAGAGGGTGATACTGCCCGCCTTCCGGTTGATGATCATCCGGCTTGCAACTGTCCCTTCCTGGTAGTCCACGAGATCCTTCAGGGACAGCACTTTCCCCTTGAGCTCCTCGCGCTTCTTGTCCGGCTTGTCTTTTGGATCAACGGCTCCCATCGTGAATTCTGCCATGTATCTCACCCGTATCTGCATCCGGTCCTTTATGCCGGTGAAGGGAGGATGCCAAGCTGCTGCATCAGCCCCATCAGATTCGCCTCGCCCCAGAGTTCGGCGATCTTCCCGTTCTCCATGCGGAATATCTCGATGCCGGTCATGACAATCGGTTTGCCCGTGGGCGGAAGGCCCATGAACTCGCTCTTGTGTTCACCCCGGGCTGTGAACCGGCAGGTAACCTTGTCCCCGTCCGCTATCATATCCTCAACGGTCACATTCAGGCCATGGAATGCGGCCCGGCAGCTCAGTATGACATTGTTGATCGCATCGATCCCGGGCCCGGCGACCGGCAGCGGGACGTGGAGCGAGAATCCCGGGGCCAGGAGCGCATCGGCAGCCGCAAGGTCTCCCTTCGAGGGTCCGACTTCGAAAAATTTCCGGACAATTGCCATGTTGGCCTTCTCGGCCGGTGTCTGAGTCATGACATAAGCTCGAAAGATAACTATATAATTCTGTTGTCCCTAACAGAGTAACAGATGGACACGGCAATCCAGAATCTCGGCCGGCTGGGGCTCAAAGAATACGAGGCGAAGATCTATGTCGCACTCGTGGGCCTCGGCGAGGCGAACGTCCGTAAAATCCATGAGGCCAGCGGGGTCCCCCGCCCCCGGGTGTACGATGTCCTGAACTCCCTTGCGGAAAAAGGGTTCATCAACATCCGGCAGGGGAGCCCGCTCATGTACAGCGCAGTCCGGCCGGACAGCGTGGTCTCCTTCTTAAAAAAAGATCTTGACGGGGCGGCCCGGGACAGCGTGAAAACCCTTGAAGCCCTTTCCCTCGATGCACAGCAGAATTATTCGCCGATCTGGTATGTCCACAGCGACTGGACCATCCAGAGAAACCTTGAGATGCTTGCCGAAGGAGTCCGCAGAGAACTTATCGTACTCTGCTTCAACACAGCAACGCTTGATGAATTCAAGGAAATATTTGCATCAGTGACCGGCAGGCACCCGATCCGGATTCTGTTCCCAAAAGGACTAGCAACCGGAATCGAACCCATAGACGGTGTTTCGTTCTTCGAGGCCGGGACCATGAAGAATTTTTTCGGCGTGAACATCTTCGAGAACGTGTTCTCCACACCCATCAGCCGCGAGGGTGTCGTCTTCACCCTTGAGTGCATCTTCATTGCCGATGACTCCGAATCCATGCTCATTTATTCGCAGGACGGGAAGCGGATGGCCGTCATCATCACACTTCCCTTCATCACCAGTGTCCAGAGCCAGTTGTTCAGCCAGATGATCGCACGCGCTCATCCGGTCGGCCAGGGAAGTGACAAAGAACAGAAGACGGGAACAGGAATACGAAAACAGGAGAGGAAATCGCAACAGGCAAGAGGTGAAAAGAAATGAAGGATCCAGAGGGAGCTATCCGCCAGCGGGACGGGATGACCTACGCGGTCGTGACCCGGATGCCGGCGGGCATCGTGACACCGGAGGACCTTGAGAAGGTCGCGAAGGTGGCCCGGACCTACCGGGTCCCGATGCTGAAGGTGACGAGCGGCCAGCGTATCGCGCTCGTGGGCCTCCAGCCGGAAGATGTTGCAAAGGCTGTCAATGACCTTGGCCCGCTCGCCAAGCCCGAGATCGCACCGTGCGTGAAGTTCGTCCAGTCGTGCCTCGGCACGGAGATGTGCAGATACGGCAACCAGGACTCCATCGGTCTTGCTAAAACTGTCGATGGTCTTTTCAAGGACCGGACCTTTCCGGCCAAGATCAAGATCGGGATCTCGGGCTGCCCCCGCTGCTGCGGCGAGAGCCACACGCGGGATATCGGGATTATGGGGACAAACAGGGGCTGGACGGTCCTCTTCGGCGGCAATGCCGGGACCCGGCCCCGGTTCGCCGACATCATTGCCCGGAATCTTACGACTGAAGAAGCACTCGACTGCGTGCAGCGGGTTGCGGAGTATTACCAGAATCATGCAAAGCCTCATGAACGGACAGCCCGCTTCATGGAACGAGTGGGAATGGATACGCTCAAATCAGATTTGCTCGCATTCCTTCCCTATATTCAGATTGAAAAGGTGAGTTAAAATGAAAATTACCGATGTAACCAGACTCGTGTCTGTGAAAAATCCCCACAATGTCGATGTACGGAAAGTGTTCGAGGCCCCGGATACCGCGGCAGTCGTTATCACCCTCAAGCCCGGAGAATCGCTCAAGAAGCACGTCACGCCGGTTGATGTGTTCTTCTATGTCCTTGAAGGGACCGGCGTTGTCGAGATCGGCGATGAACACCAGAGTGTCGGAAAGGATTCCGTGGTTGAGAGCCCCGCGATGATAGCCCACACCTGGAAGAACGAGAGTACTGCGGTATTCCGGGTTCTTGTCGTGAAAATGCTGACCA
>CAYVAQ010000034.1:0-21352 GCA_964448885.1 uncultured Methanoregula sp.
TGCCAAATGTACCCGTGAAGACAAGATATCCCCGTCCGCCACAGTCGAGCGCAACCTGGCCCAGGGATTCGTCCATCGGGATAACGGCATGCGAAAACCGGCGGATCCCGCGCCCCTCTCCTATGACCTGCCGTATTGCATCACCAAGGACAATGCCGATATCCTCAATGGTATGGTGACAGTCCACATGGAGATCTCCTTTTGCAGTGCAGGTAAAGTCAAATCCGCCATGCTTTGCCATTGCTGTCAGCATATGGTCAAAGAACGGAACGCCGCAGTCCACCGATACATTACCCTTGCCATCGGGATCAATCCTGATGAGAACGTTCGTCTCTTTCGTTGCCCGTTTGACTTCCACAACTCTCATATACATTCCTCCAGTGCATCCGCAAGTCTGAGTTTTCCGCTGTAGAGCGCCGAACCCAGGACTGCTCCATGCGCCCCGGCAGTCTTCAGGAGGGCGATATCGGACCGGGACGACACGCCACCGGCCACGACAACAGGGATACCGACGCTGTCGATGAGTTTCTTCACCGGCTCGAACCGGACACCCTGCTGCAGCCCCTCGACATCGACATTGGTATAGAGGAGAGAACCCGCCCCCAGTTCCTCGAACCGCTTTGCCCAGTCAATGTAATCCCCGGCAGTTTCCTGCCAGCCGCGGACCGCGATCTGCCCGCCTTTGGCATCAACGCCGGGCATAACCCGCTCCCTGCCGTACTCGCGGGAGAGTGCCCGTATGCAGGAAGGATCCTGCGTTGCGAGCGTTGAGATGATGACACGGTCAACACCGAGATCGAGCCAGTGCCGGGCATCGTCAAGGGAGCGGATGCCACCACCAAGCTCAATCTCGACACCGGTCTGTTTGATCACCATGGTGATCAGCTCGGCATTCTTCGAAGAAGTCCCGAATGCCCCGTCGAGGTTGACGACATGGAGAGCTTCTGCCCCTTCATTCAGCCACCGCGTGGCACAGGAGAGCGGATCACCATATGCCGTTGCACTCTCACGCTGCCCCTGTACCAGCTGGACACACCGGCCCCCGAGGATGTCGACTGCGGGAAAGATCTTCATACGAGCATCCCTACCGGATCATCCGCTGGATCGCCATCACGAGGATGTCTTTTGCGCCTGCACGCTTGAGCTGGTTGATGAGCGTGTACACCCGTTCTTCGCTGACGACTGCGTGTACTGCAACAAGCCCTTCGGACGATGCCACGTCCATCACGGTCGGGCCGGAGAGACCAGGGAGCACCCGTTTGACTGATTCGAGAGAGGCCCGCTTCACATTCATCATCAGGTAACACTGGCCTCTCGCTCTGATCACACTCTCCAGGGCAAGATGGATCTCGTCGATCTTCTCCCTCTTCTGGTTCAGGGAGTTGCGGTTTGCAATAAGAAATGTCGAGGTTTCGAGGACCTCATCCATCACCCTCAGCCGGTTGGTCTTCAGCGTTGTACCGGAACTGGAGAGATCGATGATAGCGTCGGCAATTCCCAGGTGCGGCGTTGCTTCGCATGCCCCGCCGACAAGGACGACATCGACATCGATCTTCTGCTTTTTGAAATATTTCCGGGTTATCACCGGGAACTCGGTTGCGACCTTACGGCCCGCAAGCTCCAAAACCGATCCGATTCCGGCGTCCTCCCGTACCGCAAGCACGAGCCGGGCCTTCCCGAGCTGGAGATCCAGCAGTTCCTCGACATCGGACTGCCGCTCGACAACCATGTCATGCCCGGTGATCCCGAGATCCGCCGCACCATTGGCAACATACTCCGGGATATCAACAGGCCGGGCAAAGAGGATCTCGACGTGCGGATCGAGCGTGCGGGTGATGAGCCGCCGCTCGCTCCCGCTCTCCCCGAGGTGAAGCCCGCTCTTTTCGACCAGGCCCATAATCGGGGCAGCAATTCTCCCTTTGTTGGGGATTGCAAGCCGTACAATGTCGGAAAAAAAGGGGGAGTCACCGGTTTTTTTTGTGACTTTTGCAGATCTCGCCATTGCTGTCTGCTTAGAAGGTCTTGAGTTTGCCTTCGATTACCTTTTCGGTTATCTGGGTGACGTTCGCAAGTTTGTCGTCGACGATTCCCATGATCTCGGCGTTGATATCCTTCAACTTGACACCGGATGCAGGGAGTACCTGGACGCTGGCGACGAGGGGCATGTCGATGGGTTTCCCGATCTGGGAGAGCAGCCGGATGTACATCTCCTCGATGCCGTCGACCTTCTTCACGCAGTCCTGTGCGATCTGGGTGGAGAGAAGGTTGTAAATCTTGCCGATGTGGTTGATCGGGTTCTTGCCGCTCGTTGCTTCCATTGACATCGGGCGGTTGGGTGTGATGAGCCCGTTGCAGCGGTTGCCACGGCCGACGGAGCCGTCATCGCCCATCTCGGCAGAGGTTCCGGTCACGGTGAGGAAGACGCTCTTCTTCTTGATGTCATCGGCAGTGTTGACATGGACCACGACTTTGCGCTTGGTGGTCTTCTTTGCGACAGCGGTGATCTCCTCGTTGAGGAGGTCCATGTACTCCACGTACTCGCGGATGTCCTTGCAGTAGCGGTCAACGATAGCGCAGGCAATGGTAAGGGTGATGGTGTTCCCGTCGCGCAGGCCCATGATCTTGATATCCTGGCCGATAGCGGGGTACTTCTTCCGGAGCTTGGTGTCGATGTAGTTCGCACTGTTGAGAATGATATTCTCAACATCGGAGAACGGGGCATGGCCGACACCGAACGAGGTGTCGTTCGAGCGGGGGACTTTGCCCTGGCTGGGCTTGAAGACGTCCCGGAGATCGGTCGACCCGGTCCCGAGGCGGCAGTCGATCATGATCTCACGGTTCAGGTCGAGATCGGGAAGGATCTTGTGGATGTACTTGTGGGCTGCTTCAACGGCAACGGCGTCCGTGGGGATCTTGGAGCCATTCCACTCTTTGGTTGCCCGTCCGTCAAGAAGGACATACACCGGGCGGATCATCCGTCCGCCGCCAAACTTGGGTGCGGATTCACCGGCAACGACCTCACCCTGATCGGTATTGTGGTGGAGGACAACACCAAACTCCTCAAGATAGGTCCTGCACAGGGCCTGGCTGATGGACTCTGCAATACCATCGGCAAGGCTGTCAGGGTGGCCAAGGCACTTGCGCTCGGCAAGTTCGATACGCTGTTTTTCAAGGGGGATCTGGTCCAAGGCTTCGATCTGGATATTTCTCTTCATGTATTTCCTCGTGGAACTTCGATAGCATATATGGGGGAGGAGTTCATATAACAATTTCTAAAAATGCAATTACCGCCCCTTCTTTTATTATCGATAGTAATAACAGGCTGACCTGAAGATGGGTCGTGCCAGGAATATTTCAATAATACACCCGTCGGCAGGGATCTGACTTCAGGGGAAAAAGGGAGGGGTTACCTCCGGAGGAACTTGTGAAGGATCGTCATCTCGCTCCCTTTCGGGGCTTTCTTGACGGCAGGTTTTGCCGGGACCGGCGTTTCGCCGCCCTCGTCTTCGTCGTGGTCCTCATCACGTGCAGGACGGAAATCGTGGGCCGGCGGATCGGTACGGGTCATGCGCTTGTCGGGAACGGTTGAGGCATGCCGGTTCTGGGGCAGTGTCCTCGACTGGCTGAGTTTGGTTCCGCAACCCGGGCAGAAATTGGCAGAATGGGGCAGCTTCTTTCCGCAGTTATGACAGAACTGGGGGGTTGTTGCCGCAAGATCCTCGTCGTGCGAAGGTTTTTCCCGGGGGGGTTCATGCACGGGGGGTCGTGCTGCCGTGACAGGCTCCGGTTCCGGTTCAGCAACCGATACGGTACGCTTTACCGGTTTTGCATGCTGCTGGAGCGGTTTCATGGCACTCTTGACCGCCACTTTCATGGCAGACTGTACTTCCGGCCGTTTGACCGGCTGCATCTCCGCCTCCGGTTCAGGCAGGTCATACGTCTGCGTAATGACCGGTCTCTTCACCGGCTCCGGGGACTGCCGGATCTGGGCGCGTCGTGCAGGAGGCGGCGCGATGACTTCAGGCTCCTGAGCCGCAGGAGGCTCTTCTGTCGGCACTTTGTACATGGAGAGGAGACGCTTGACCGGGGGCTGTTTCTCAAGATCTTTGGTCGGTTTGCGGGCAGGATGGAGCTCCGGCGGGGGACGGTGTACCGGTCGCTCCGCCCTGACCGGGGCCGGCGGTTCCTCCTCCGGCTCTGCAACCGGGGGCCGGACTGCTTCCTCGGCGCGGCGCTGCGGGGCTTTCCTCTTTGCCGGCTGATCCGACTGAAGGAGCGCGATCCATTCATCGATCTCTGCTGACCGGTCCATGCCGTTCTGGACAAAGACCAGTTTCATGGTCTTCACATCATCGTCGGCGGAACGGATGGAAAGGACGAGCACCGGATCCGAGGTTTCGGAGAATTCAACGATACTGCCGGAGATGGTATTCCGGGGGATGTCCTTTGCAGTAACACGAAGCTTCTTCTCCTGGGTATCGATCAGGAAGACACGCTGGTTGGTGAGGTAGGCATGGAAAAAGAACTTCTTCACCGAGACATTCAGGGCACCGATCAGGACCTGCTCGCCCGGCTGGAGGATGCGGGATAACCCGCCCTCCTCCTCTTCATCCGGTTCGTCCCCGGAATCTTCAGCCGGGGCCCTTGCGGACGGGGGTCGGGCTGACGGGATCCGGGGTTCTGCAGATCTCATGCTCCCTGCCGGGGAGCGATCGGAATGCTGGGCTATCTTGCCGCCGCAATAACCGCATTCGGTCACATTATCCCTGATATTCATCCCGCAGTGAGGGCACTTCATCCATATACTCCGTTTGATAAGGATCCGGACTGGATATTATAATGTTCTCATTGGATATGAAAAATTCTCTGATCGGTTCCGGGTATTCAGCGCCCGTTCATCGGAGTACCGGAAGAATCCTGAACGGTAAGGTGCCGGATAATCTCGTCCTGGTCTTCCCGGCCCGGACCGGCCAGGATGTAAAGACCAGTCTCCCCGCGGCCGGCACATAAAACCGCGTTGATACGGCACCGGACTGCATCCCCGTTCAGGAGACATAACCCGGGCGTGATCCGCCCGAAGCGCTCATTGATGGCAGAACGGAACGATTCGGGGCAGGCACATGCATGATATACCGTGCTGCCCGCAACGACAAGGAGTATTCCGGCCTTGCCGATCTCACCGGATTCGCCGGCCCGGATCGTACCGTATTTCTCATCGCCGTATGGGTTGAGGAATTCCCGGTAGAACGGGTCATGGCGTTCCCTGAGCTGGCTCAGGAACAGCCCGGCTTTCATCGGGAGATAATTGGAATACTTCGCCATCACGGTATCCCTGAGATGGGAAAAGGCCGGATCGTCAAGGAGTTCCTGGAGCGGTGTTGCCAGTTTTGCAAACAGACCCCCCCGGACAGGCCCGGAGATCGTGAACGGTGCCGGCCGGAAGTACCAGGTCTTTTTTTCCAGGGTGAGGGCAAAGGAGCCATCCTTGAGGCGAACCGGGTGGAGTGATGGTGCCGGGGTACCCGCGTGGACATCCGGCCCCTTCGGGGGGGATACCGGAACCGCCCGTCCTGAACCCGTTCCGCGTGCAAGAGCCGCCCATTCATCCCCGGAATGCGTCTTGTCCAGGTGCCGTTTCCACAACGGGTCCCGGACCGTGGCGATCGAGACCAGCCGGAATGCCGGGCCAACCGGAATGAACTTCGCTCCACAGGAGCTGCATTCAATGAAAAAGTCGGTATGGGGGATACCGAACAACTGCCTGCCGGTGATCTTCGAAAGAGCGCCGTTCCGGCAGACCGGGCACAGGGCCATCCAGCTGAGGAGCGGCCTTCCATCCGCGTCCAGATTGCCGGATGCGCCCGTGAGCAGGTTCTGTGATGCGATATGCCATGTCCAGGGTGCCAGGATACGGAGGGAACGCCGGGAACGGTGAATGTCCTTGTCCAGGAATTCAGCGTATTCAGCAATACCGGCACTGACCAGCACTTCCGCGATAACCGGCGCTGCAGCTTTTCCATCGATGGGGATGCGGGCTGCAATAACCCGATCAAGACCCTCACGGACATCAGGAGGCTGCAACCCGGCAGGCGTCGTCATGGGCAGGGAATGCGAAGCTTCAGCATTCAGGCACTCCATCGTCACCCGGACGAGTTCTCCGGTGACCATGACACCACTGCGGGCGAACGGGATGCGGGACACGTTCCCGGTAATGGTTTGGGATGCCAGCGCCAGCAGCTCGGGAGGGATGGGTAAATATTGCAGGCCAGTCATTCTGTTTTGTCGTACCGTGTTAGGGTGCACGGAGGATAAATTCTTGGGAGCGCAGTTGTTCCGGAAGGGAGACCGATCCTGCCGCACGGGTCAAATAACAAGCGTTTTCATATCAGCACACAGATAATATTCTGGCGTTCTTTCGGGGACTTCCTGGACGGAGACTGCAGACACGAACAGCGTCGGTTTTCCGGCATTGGCAGGCCCGGTTGAGCACCGGTCACCTGGTCACTATGGATCCCATTATCTCAATCCTTTCCGTTTTCTGTCTGGTTTCCGCATTTGTGACCTTTGGGCTGGGAATCGCGGTCTTTGTACGAAACCCGCAATCGGATCTGACCCGCCTCTTCCTGGTTACAATGATCTCAGCAACATACTGGGCAATCGGCGAGTTCATGATCTTCCAGTCCGGGACGCCCGAGGGGGCATGGTTCTGGCTCAAGGCCAGTTCGTTCTGGCCGTTTGCGGTATCATTCACGCTGCATTTTGGTCTTACCTTCACCCGCCCCGGTTTCTATGACCGGCACCCGAGACTCACCCTTGCTTTCATCTACCTCCCCTCGGCTGTTATCACGGGCATCCTTCTCCTGACTGACTGGATTTATACCGTGATCAGCATAGCCGGCAGCGGATATGGTTACCTTCCCGTAAAAGGCGGTATGGCATACCCGGCCGAGGCATTCTATATCTTTATCATGATGCTTGCTGCGGTTGCCATCATTTATTCCTACTGGAAACATGCAACAACACCGAAGGTGAAGAGCCAGGCATTAATCCTCTGGGCAGGGATGGCGGCAGTCCTCGTCTTTGGATCGCTTTCAGGCTTTATCCTGCCATACTTCTCCATATTGACCCCCAACCTTGTTTTCATCGGAATCATGATCTTCTCCTATGGAATTACCGTTGCCATCAGGAAGCACGAACTCTTCGTATTGAGCCCTGCAACTGCCGTCCCTGATATCCTCCGTACCATGCCGGATGCCATGGTCCTTGCTGACATTAATGGCTGCATCATCAGTGCCAATGAATCCTGCAGCGCGGTTCTTGGCATCGAAGGCAGTACATTGACCGGCAAATACGTCTCGTCAGTCATACCCGGGGAGGCGTTTTACCGGATCCGCGCAAGGATATTGAAGGATACCACGATTTCAGGCCTGGAGACAAAACCAGCAAGCAAAGCATCCTCCACCGTAAGTATTGCCGGATCCCTTGTCAGCGATCCGGGTGGCGACCCGGCAGGCATGGTCCTGATCATCCGGGATATTACGGACAGGATAGCAACGGAGAATGCCCTTCTCATTGCTGGAAAGAAGATCTCCCTCCTCACCCAGCTTACCCGCCACGATGTCAACAACCTGGTCAGCGCATTATCCGGTTACCTCCTGCTGCTCAAAGACGATCCCGACGATCCGGGCCGGGAGGGCTACATCGCGGCAAGTATGGATATTGCGGAGAAGATCTACAACCAGCTCCAGTTCACCCGGGAATACCAGGATATTGGTTCGCGGCAGCCGGTTTGGCTTCCCCTGGAGGAGGCGTTAGCAAGGGCGATGAACGACATTTCCGGAAAGGACATTATCATCACCCGGAACGTTTTTCCGGTCGATATTTTTACAGACCCGTCGTTTGTCAAGGTCATTTACAACATTCTCGAGAACGCATTCCGCCACGGGGGCAGGATATCAAAAATTGAGATATCCACTCACCAGGGGGATGACGGGACACTGCGGATCATCATCGAAGATGACGGGATCGGAATCGCTAACGGGGAGAAGGAATCCGTTTTCCAGTATGGTATTGGCAGGAATACCGGCCTGGGTCTTCCCCTCTCCCGCGACATCCTCTCCCTCACCGGCATTACCATAGCCGAAACCGGCGTCCCGGGGTCCGGCGCCCGTTTTGAGATTGTCGTCCCATCAGTATCCTGGCGGGCGCACCAGTGATCCGCAAACGGGCTGGTCATCCAGAAAGGCGGTTCCTGATGAGCCACAACAATAGACATTGCCGGTGAAATGCCTGCGCATGGATTCCTGTCAGATGATTATGGTCCATGGATCTCCCGATCCGGGCCCGGATTTCTGCCCGCTGGAATCATGTATGCCCGGTACGCCGGCCAATAATGCTTTCACCAGTCACGATCCTCCAGGGATCCTCTATGGATTCGTACAGGAATCCCTCATCCAGAACCCATCCATCATTTTTTCAGCAACCGTATCCCACCCTGGGGGGGAGGGGGGTATACCGGTGACCCCCCTACCTGTTTTTTCCAAAATCGCAGGACCCCCCCTGGCATGGGGGTGGGGGGGTATGCCGGTAACCCCCTCCCCCCTCCGGCCGGGTCATACCCCCCTTACCCGTTTATGGGTAGCAGGCCGTTTGAGCCTTTGACTCCTGATGCTCCAGTGGAAGGTGCGGGGGTGAAGGTGCGTAAATGAGTATGTTACTCACATTTGAGGTGGGGGGTATCCGGTCGACCCCCCCTCCCGTTTTTTTCAAAATCACAGGACCCCCCCTGGCAGAGGGTAGGGGGGGTGGAAAATTTCCCGGCACCGTTCTGACCAGCGGAGTTCAGCAGAGCTGGTATTTCAATAATATTAACCGCCCGGTGTAATGTATCCTCATTTTCTCCGATAATTGTCCGCCAGCCGTGATGCCAATATAAGATGCTGTGCAGGGATTGTGTCTGAAACCATTCCGGAAGAACCGGGGATGGCGGAATTGCCCAAAATCCAGCAAAAAGAACGGAGCATGTGAACCATAATGAAAAACCAGACTGTATTCACCAGCTGCATCCTGCTGATGCTGATGGCACTGGCGGTGCCGGTGTCAGCAGAAAATACCAATGCCGGTGGTTCGTCGTATGTTTATGTATCGGCGGTAACCATTGACCCCTCGGTCTTCTACCCGTACGAGAGGGGGACGGTCAGTATCACCCTGACCAACAACGGGAACTCCACCGTGGGAGTAACTCACCCGAACCTCCTCGCCTCATCGAACGATATCA
Organism: uncultured Methanoregula sp.; assembly: GCA_964448885.1. GTDB lineage: Archaea > Halobacteriota > Methanomicrobia > Methanomicrobiales > Methanospirillaceae > Methanoregula. The sequence continues at coordinate 9,278 of CAYVAQ010000034.1, forward strand.
GCATTGTGAACCAGGACAAGTGGCAGACCCTCTCCTACATCGGGTCCGGAAACTCGATCACGTATACCTTTGAGGTGACGGTGAACGGGATGGATGGCACGTACTTTGCCCTCTTTACCACCGAGACCAAAGATGGCGAAAACCTCCATTATCCCATCACCTTCAAGGTGGACTCAGAGGACCTCCATGCGGCCATATCCAAACAGCCGGAGACGTTTACCGTCGACAGCGAAACAGAGGTCAACCTCAGCCTGATCAACCCGCGTGACGGGGCTATCAGGAGTGTCTACATCACGACCCACGACAGCGGTTCGGATATCACGCCGGCGGTTACCTTCATCAGCAGCGTTGCAGCCAACAGTGTTACCGAAGTCCCCTTCACCGTCACACCGCACAAAGCAACCAATATCACGTTCGATATCAGGTACCAGAACGGGGATGTCAAGCGGGAAGTCACCGTTGTCCTTCCCATCGATCCTGGCAATGCAAAGGATGCCGCGGTACCGACCATCAACAACCTTGCACTGGCATCCCAGGGTACTACCTACGATTTGAGCGGGGATATCACCAACACCGGGGTAACGGACGCAAACGGGGTTGTCGTCTCCGTTGGCCTGCCTGCGAAGGGCACGGGGACGTACCCCGAGTATGCCGTGGGAAGCCTTGCATCGGATGACTCTTCCAGTTTCGAGGTCACATTCACCGCTGCGGACATATCCTCCGTCCCGCTCGTGATCCACTGGAAAGACGCTTACGGGACCGATTACTCAGTGACAAAGGTCCTCGACCTGACTTCATACTCAGATTCCGGCGGGATGCCCTCTACCGGAACTAGCACGGGCAGCTCGGTAAAATCATCCTCTGCGAACAGCATGATGCAGGGCGGACCGAACGGTATGGGAGGGGCACCGGGCAATATGGGAGGACCAGGAGGTTCTTCATCCTCAAGCAGCAGCGTCCTCTCCAGCATCACCAATGCAAAGGGAGGGCTCTCCTCGTTTTACCCGGTCATCGCAATGTTCGCATTCATCATTATCGGTGCTGTTGCGTACACCCGGCGGAAATGGATCATGGCAAAATTCAGGAAGCAGTGAGGGGGGGAATATGTCCCAAACCCCCCTTATCCGGCTGGTGGACGTCACCAAGACCTACCATCTCGAGAGCGGGGACTTTACAGCCCTCTACAATGTGTCGCTCGATATCATGGACAATGATTTCGTGGCCATCATGGGACCATCAGGATCCGGTAAATCGACGATGATGAACCAGCTTGGGATTCTTGACGTCCCGACAACAGGGAACCTGTACATCGAAGGGCGGGACGTAGCAGCGATGAGCAACCTTGAGAGGACACACCTCCGCCGCGACGCCATTGGTTACATCTTCCAGAAATTCTACCTGATCCCACTCCTGTCCGCGTACGAGAATGTCGAGTATCCCCTGATCCTGAAGAACAAGCAGCGGGACACAACAGGCAGGGCGAGTGCTATGCTCGATGCCGTCGGGATCGACCGGGAGAAGGGGGAGCACCGGCCCAACCAGCTCTCCGGTGGCCAGCAGCAGCGCGTTGCGATTGCGCGGGCCCTTGTCAATGATCCGAAGATCCTGCTCTGCGATGAGCCGACCGGCAACCTTGACCGGAAGACCGGCCTGCAGATCATGGAGATTCTCTGCGACCTGCAGAAGAAGGGCAAGACGGTTATCCTTGTTACCCATGACCCGAAAGTTGCGGAATACGCACAGCGCACAATCCGGCTTGACGATGGGAGGATCGTGGAATCATGATCGGCGATATCTTTTTCCAGCTGTCGGTCCGGAGCGTCCGGCTGAACTTCCTGCGCTCGATCCTGGCCTCGATCGGGATCGTTATCGGCGTTGTTGCTATCTCGACAATGGGGATGCTGGGGACGAACATGCAGCTCCAGGTGAAGGACCAGCTCTCATCGAGTGCAAACACGATCGTCATCACCCCGGATGCTATCCGTATGGGACCGCCCGGCTCCGGTTCTTCATCCTCATCCACCGAGACCGGGATCAAGAAGACCCAGCTGAATAAGATCAGGGCTGCGGTGGGGACGAATGGGACGGTGATCCCGATCTATTCGTCCAGTACGGAATTTACCTCCGGCAATGTCCCGGCACGGGGCACGATATACGGGATGGATCCCGACGACGCGACCGGGTTTTTAACCATCGGGAACGGTACCACTATCGGCAGTATCAACGAGGCGCTGGTCGGATATACCCTGGCCCAGACCCTGGGGATAGAGATCGGGGACAAGATCAAGATCAGCTCGGCTTCATCCGGCCCGCCATCGCAGGACACCTCATCGGCATCCCGTGCAACGGTGAAGATAGTGGGCATCATCGATACGCGCGGAACCGTTGCAGACAGCGTGAGTACTGATAACGGGATAGTCGTCTCCCGCGAGTGGTTCGTTGCCCAGTATGGCGGGAAAGATCTTTACGACCAGGTGAACGTTATTGTCAAGGATACCGATGATATCGCGGAGATTGAGGAGGCGATCGACTCCAGCCTCAATACCGATGCAAAGACCCCGGCAGTCCGGATCAGTGACGCCAGTTCCCAGCTCGATACGATCTCGTCAACACTCGAAACCCTGACAACGTTCGTCCTCGCGATCGGGGGCATCTCGCTGCTTGTCGCCGCAGTCAGTATCTTCAATGTGATGATGATGTCGGTCAACGAGCGGGTCCAGGAGATTGGTATCCTCCTCTCCATCGGTACAGAGACCGGGGAGGTCCGCCGGATGTTCATGTACGAGGCCCTCATCCTGGGAATCCTCGGGGCCGGTATCGGCGGGGTGATGAGCCTTGTCATCGGGTATTCCGTTGTTGACGCGATAATGGGGACCACAGAGTACTTCTTCCTGCCGGACAGCCTCATCTATATCCCCGAAGGAATGCTCGTCGGGATGGTTGTCTGCGTGCTCTCGGGGTTCTACCCGGCATGGAGGGCATCGAACATGGATCCGATCGATGCGCTCAGGAGTGACTGACCCGGTTTCGGGCAGCGCCTCACCACCTTTTTTCGCCCCCGGCACAGAATTTCGGAACGCTCCCGGCAACCCGGCTTTTTCATTGGAGTCTGGTTAACCGGCATCCGGAACCGGGAAATCCTGATTACCTGTACCTCGCGGTTGAATTAATCCCGGGAACCGGGTTGTATTACACCAGCCGAATGTACCCAATATAAAACCTGCCATGAAGAGGGATTGGGTGCGGTGACTGTCTGTTAACCGGGCAGCCATCGGAAAGGAGGTGAAGACACCCTGATCACAGGTTAATGATCGCACGGGACCAAAAGAACCATGCTGCGGGCAGAAACGGGCAAATCACCGGGGATACAGGATCCCCGCAAGGCAGGCCCGGAATGTAATCAGCACACGATGCAGCAGAAGAGAGAAACCAAAAGGAAGTAAATCATCATCGAGTCCGGCATTCTCTGGCCGTTGGGATCTCACCGGAATCCCGATGAGGCAGAATGCCGACAGACAACCGTCCAAAGGGCAGACCCGCCCACCCCGGATCCGGGAATGGAAAATAAGAAAATGCCCGCAGCTCCAGGCCGTTCCCGGTTCCACCATTTCAGGGACACTGCTTCCTGCAGTTCCCTGCATACCTTTTTTGCCCGGGGATCGTGAAGCATGACTGGAGTGCTGACATCCGGGGATACAATACTGCACCAGTAAAAGAACTGAGGACTGGCCGATATCCGGTATTTCCTCAAGCGAGAGATTTCCTGGTTACCGGCGGGGGGATAACGATCAGTCCCCGTTATGAACCCCTCAGGTATATTGCCGGTTATGTCAACCAGCAGGTTGAATAAATCCCGTTTCTGGTCAGTATTTGACGATCGGTATGATTTGAATATATAACCCACAGCAGTCATGCTGAATACGCGAGGACGACAACGCCCGGACCGGGCAGGATTGTCCCCACAGGGATCTGGTGAACCTTACCAGAGGTTCCGTGGTCCCTTCGCATACAATGGAGATCATACCTATGAAGAACTCTGTCAAGATCATCCTGGTCGCCTCTGCTATCCTCATTGCCGGTGTATTCCTTGCCGGCTGCACGCAGGACGCGGGGACTACAACCGGCAGTACTGCAGTCTCTTCCGGCCAGGCACAAACTGCTGCAACCGAATCGGCTGAAAAAGCAGCGAAACCCTCCGGCACACCCCCGGCAGGAATGCAGATGAACAGCACGCACCAGTCCGGAAATCCGCCGGCGGGCATGGAAATGAACGGGACCCGCCCGTCAGGAACCCCTCCTGAAGGCATGGCAATGAATATGACAAAGCCTGAAGGCACACCGCCCGGCGACATGCAGGGCGGAGATGGCCAGGGAATGGGCCCGATGGGCACACCACCCTCGGGTACTCCGCCGTAGGGAACCCCTCCGTCTACCCAGTAACCCTGAAACCTGAATCAGAATTAAACAAAACCCAAAAACGGATCCGGAACAGGGATCGCGTCCCTGACCGGGTCCCCCTTTTTCCCTCTCATTCCAGCGGGCGCTTGAGGAGTGTATCCAGATCGCTGATAATCTCCGACACGCTTCCATACCGTTCTTTCGGGTTCTTCCGGATGCACCGGTTGATTATTCCGGCAATCTGTTCTGCGTCATCTCCCCCGATAACAGGGGGTTCCGGGTTCGTATGCAGGATGGCATGGGTGACCTCCCCCATCCCGGTCCCGGAGAAAGGCAGCCGGCCGGTTATCATTTCGTAAAAGAGGACACCCAGCTGGTAGATATCCGTCCATGGCCCGGCCTCACCATAGATGTTGGGAGCGAGCTGCTCCGGGGCAGCATAGTTCAGCGAGAAACTGATGAGACCGGTATGACGCGTATCCGCCAGTGCCTTTGCAAGCCCCCAGTCCGTGATCTTCGGGACTCCTTCAGGGGTGAGGAGGATATTCTCCGGTTTGATGTCGCGGTGGACAATCCCCCGCTCATGGGCGTACCGCAGGCCTTCGGCAATACCTTTCACGATACCGAGGACCTCCCGTTCTTCCAGGGGGAACTTCCGTGACGCAAGCGAGGATTCGATATATTCCATCTCGATGTAGGGCATGGGGAATACGTTTGCTGCATATACCTCGACAATATTCGTGTGGTGAAGCCCCTGCCAGATATGGAGTTCCTTGGTGAACTGCGCCCCCGTCACCTCGTCAAACCGCACGGGTATTTTTATTGCCACTTTGCGGTTCTCTGCCGGATCCATTGCACGGAACACCCTGCCCACCCCGCCCTCTCCAAGATATTCCGCATCAGGATACTTCTTCTCCAGGAGGGGGGGGAGTTTTACGGTAAAATAGGGCTGTTCCTCCGCGCCGGAACCGGCGCTCAGTGTCCCCTGCCCCGGCAGGGTCACGATAGTCGCATTCCGCGGCGGCTGGGTCTTCAGAGGATCATCGGATTCAGATGACGTCCTCCGCTTGAAGGAGCGTTCGAACCAGATCCCTCCTGCAGCGGCAATGATGATCAGGATGGGGATAACCCACCAGAACTGGAGGATAATCCCGCCAATGGTGTTCGGGGGAGGGGCACTGGTGGAACCCGGACCGGTCTGGGGAACCCCGGATGCCATCTGCTGTTCCCCATAGAGGCCGGCCTCAACGGGGTTCTGGTTAAACCTGCCATCGGGAGAGCCGGGAAGGCTGCCACCCCGGGTTTCAAGAGGGGATACCGGTGTTGCATTTGCCGACCGGATCAGGGTATAACTCTCAGGCCGGCTTACGAGCGGCGCCCGGTCTGCCGGTTCAGATCCGGCCGGAGATGATACGAGGATTGACTGCCGGACGTTAAGGAGATACGAGGTATCACCGGTACCATCACCATTGCTGTCGGTCCCGGCATACCCTTTCCAGTAATTTCCCAGGGGCCCGGAGATGTCCTTGCCGCTGTACTGGTACTCCTGACCTCCCGAGAACCACATATTCTCACCGGCAGCACCGGAGACATCCTCCGAATTAGCAAACTGGTTTAAATAAAACGTATTGGAACGGGATCCCCTGTCGGCAACAACACCGATACTGTTGTTCACGATAGTGTTTGTGAAGAAGATATTGTTCTGCGCCGACTGCAGTTCGATCCCGTGGAGGAAGCCTGCTATCTCTACGGCGCTGACCCGGTTATTGTTCGACCGGACGAGCAGGCCGTTCTCGGAACTCCCGCTTATGATAACGCCGTTAAGGGTGATCCCGTCAACATCAAGGACAATGCCGGCACCAGTATCGCCGGCAACGATCCGGGGAGGATTGGAGGTATCAAGGGCACCGAACGTGATCTGGTGGTTGATGATCAGGCTTCCCGGGTATGTCCCCCCGGCGAGGAAGAGGGAATCCCCGTTTACCGTGCTGTTTATCTTCTCCTGGACTTCGGTTCCCGAAACCGATCCATTGATAATGATGACATTTCCGGATACCGGGGAGATGACTGCCAGGCAGAAAATGAGGACAAGAACCAGAAGAGGGCAGAAGCTCGGCAGATCACCCGGATAGGATCGTACGGCTTTTTCTCCCCTGCACATCGGATTCACTCGTTGTTGATGAACAGGAAACGGGCGGAACTCTCCCCTATTGCACAATCTATGACATCCCCGTTCCTGATCGGGGTCTTGTGCATCGGGGTAATTTTTGTGGCGTTCACAAAAGTTCCCCCGGAGCTTCCCCGGTCTTCAATAAACCACTCTTTGCCCGAACGGTATATAATGGCATGGGGCTTGGTTATCCGGGTCACCGCAGCGTATTCCACCGGAAGCGCGATGTCGCCTTCTTTTGCATGCGAGGGGAAGTCCGGGTCGATCCTGCCGATGCTGATCCGCTCCTTTTTGATGAGGAAGGTCTTTCCTGCTGCATTCCCCTCGACAAGGTGGAGTGCCGGGCCCTGGTCCCCGGATCCCTCGAGGATCGCTTTCCTGACCGGTCCGATGCGGGCCTGGAGGTCGCCGTACCCCATCGGGATGTTGATACTTGAGAAGACACCGATGTTCTTGATGAGCAGTTCGAGACCGCCATCGACAAGGGAGAACTTCCAGACCGGGTGAATACCCTTGACCGTCTCCCGCCCGAACCCGGCTTCCTTCTTGACGAGGCCGATCACCACCAGCTGGTCGATGTGCTTCTTGGTATTGGCATAACTGGTGTCAATACGGGATGCGATCTCGCTGATCTCCTTTGGTTCCTTCTCGATGACCTTGAGGATCTTCAGACGGACCGGGTTAGACAGGACCTCCAGATATTCGGAGAGCTCCTGCAGGAAAGCCGGGTCGGTTGAGACGGAGACGGTTTGTTTGGCAGACATAAGTCAAAACACCTGGTTCTTGCGATTTTTCCTGGTTCAATGTTAAGTATGCTTTACAATAGTATCGTAACAAAGCTGATAAAAGAATTGGCATACTCCCTGCATCATACTTGAGCTGCCATCCCGGATATTTTTGCCAGTCCCTGTCCCGGATAACCGGCCGTGAGCCGTTATATGATCCACGGGAGTTCAATATTTCCCGCGCATGGAGAAACGTCTGACCGGGACTGTATCATCAATATAAAATACACGTCATCCATCTCATTTCCGGACCACCAAGGATGGCTGGAATCATGGAAACCAGGAACCCTGCACTCACCGTGCTGAAAAAAACCGCTGTAACCGGAAGATCCACCGATCCTGGAATTTCCTGCACCCTCATCTCCCGGGAAATAATTGCCGGCATAGAAGAGGATCTCGCAGAGTGCCGGCAGAACACACCGGAATACCGGATCACGCTCCCTGGCTGGATCAGAAGACTCAGGACAAAAATACCGGGCTGCAGACAATGACAGAAGAATCATCACTGAAAAAATACCGGATGGAGATCATCCTTGCAGGGATTCTCATCCTCTCCGCATTTTTGAATATCTGGAATATCTGGAACCTGGGATACTCAAATGATTATTATGCCGCGGCTGTCAGGAGCATGCTTGAGAATCCTTCGGCTGCCTTCTTCAACTCCTTCGATGCCGGGGGATTTGTTACGGTCGACAAGCCACCGGTCGGGCTCTGGGTCCAGGCCCTCAGCGCGATCATCTTCGGGTTCTCCGGCTGGGCGCTGATCCTCCCGCAGGCCCTTGCCGGAGTCGCATCTGTTGCCCTTCTTTATTGCATTGTTTCCCGGCCGTTTGGGAAACCGGCCGGGCTCATCGCTGCATTTGCCCTTGCCGTAACCCCGGTCTTTGTTGCGGTCTCGCGAAACGGGACCATGGACGGGATCCTCATCTTCATCATCCTCCTTGCAGTCTGGACCGCACTCAAGGCAGCACGGGAGAATTCCCTCCCGTTCCTCCTGCTGGCAGTAACCCTTGTCGGGATCGGGTTCAACATCAAGATGATCCAAGCGTTTATCATAGTCCCTGCGGTTCTCGTCATTTACCTGCTTGGTGCCGGAAAAATTCCGTGGAAAAACCGTTTCCTGCATATCCTGATGGCAATAACCCTGCTGGCAATTGTCTCACTCTCCTGGGCGGTCATCGTTGACGCAATTCCCGCCGACCAGCGGCCGTTTATCGGCGGCAGCGGCGACAATACCGTGATGGGGCTCATCATTAACTACAACGGGATCCACCGTCTCGGGAGCGATGGGACGACGGGACCTGGCGGAAGTGGAGGGATACCGGGCAGCGGGACAATGACAGGAGCCGGAGATATCCCTCCGGGCACATCATCCTCACGGAACCAGTCTGCCGGCCAGCGGGATGCGGGCATGATGTCCGGTACCGGCGGGATACCCGGCCAGGGTATGCAGTCCCGGCCGTACAGTATGAGCGGATTGCAGGGCGGAACGCAGGAGGGAATAACACCCTTTGCACAGACGCGGAACCAGAGCTCCGGTTTGGTGGATGGCCGGGTGGCACCCGATACCGGAGGGCTGGGTGGGCAGGGGATGCCATATCAGACGGGCACGATGCAGCAGGGAGGTCTCTCCACCGGAAACAGCCCGGCTGCACCCGGGGGCATGGCAGCACCGGGTGGACGCACGGGCGGGGGCGGGATGGACAATACCGGATCGCCGGGCATCCTGCGCCTCTTTGGCAGCGGCCTTGCCGGACAGCTCTCCTGGCTCCTGCCCTTTGCGCTCATCGGCCTCCTTGCCTGGATCCGGAGACCGGCTGAACTGAGTGGTAAAGCCCTTGAGGATGCCGGATATTTCAGCGAACGGGGACTCGTCCTCCTTGCCATGTGCCTCTGGCTCTTCCCCGGCCTGATATACTTTAGTTTCACGACCGGCTTCTGGCACACGTACTACCTTGCCACGATCACCCCGCCGCTCGCAGCCCTCGTCGGGATCGGTGCTACAGGAATGTACACCCTGTTCAGGGAAGGGGCCGGCCCGGCGGGATTGCTGTTTATCGGCGCAGTGCTCGTCACAGGCCTTGTCCAGGCTGCCATCCTGTCTTCGACCGGCTCCGGATGGTCCGGCACCGTTGTCCTCCTCCTGGCAAATGCGATCCTCGCGGTCGTGATCATCCTTGCCGTCCTCACCCTGACCCGCCGGCACAGGAGCGGCACAATTCCCAGGATAGCGGTTGCCGTCGCAGTCGGTCTCCTCCTGATCACACCCACCATCTGGGCCTTCTCGACCATGGCAAATGGTGGGGGTACCCTGCCGGCCGCATCCGGGCCACAGGCAGTGCGGGGCAGCATCGGGGGGATGCCGGGCAATGGCATGGGACAGGGGGGATCTTCAGGTAAGGATTTTGGCCTGGCGGACTACCTGGTCTCGCACAAGAGCAGCGAGCGGTGGATTGTTGCCGTTGCGAGCAGCCGCGAGGCGTCCGGAATTATCCTCAGTACCGGCGAGCCGGCGATGGCGATGGGAGGATTCACCGGTTCCGACCGGATCCTCACGATTGACAGACTGACCAGCCTCATCAGCAACGGCGAGATACGGTATTTCTATCTCTCGGGCGGAACGGATAACCGCGGGGGATCGGCCGGAAACGCTTTGGTCTCCTCGTGGGTGAGCAGCCATTGTACCGTCATACCCGCAACAGAGTACGGTGGCGCGGACACTGGCAGCACAACATCCCCTGCCGGGATGCAGGCGGGCGGCCTGCCAGGTGGCGGGAGCAATACCCTCTATGACTGCAGGGGGGCGGCGGGATAACCGGATCCATGCAGCAGATCATGAGTCGGGAGGGGTTGCGCGGGCTCGGTGAGGGGGGGACTGAGGACAGCCGGGAGCGTTTTCTCTGGTTCATCGGCATCGGGATTGTCGCGTCAGTTGTAGACATCGGTCTCCTTTATCTCTTCTGCGAGTGGGCCGGCATATGGTACCTCTCTGCGGCGGTCCTTTCGTACTGCTGTGGTATCGTGGTCAGTTACTCGCTCAACAAGGCCCTGACCTTCCATGACCGGAACCGGCATTATATCCGCCAGTTCACGACTTTCGCGGCAATCTCGGTCAGCTGCCTGATGGTGAATATCTGCCTCATCTGGCTCTGTGTCTCCCTGCTCTCATGGAACTACCTCGAAGCAAAAGTATTTGCAACCCTCTGTGCTGTCTTCTGGAACTATTACGGCCAGAGCAGGATCACGTTCTGCAGGGCTGCTGAATAAAAAAAGGATCAGAACCCGGCCGGGTCTACCGCGTCCCACCGGGCTTTTCCCTTCTGCACAAAGAACCATGCCGGCAGGAAGAGGACAACCGATCCCAGGGCATAGAGGGGGCTTGCAAACGCGAGGGCCGAGAAGATCGTCAGGACGATGCCGAGCAGGAGAAGGTAGACAAAGAGAACCTTCACATCATAGACCAGGACATTGGGGGACAGCCCGGTGAGCCAGACCATGACACCGGCTGCATAGAACGAGACCGCGAGGCAGAGGACGACTGCGGGAATGAGGTTTGCCGCTTCGCCGCTCATGAGGGAGACCACCGCGATGAACATGACAGGGACCACCTGGAGGAGGGAGAATGTCATGAGTTTTCCGCCGATAAGCCGGCTGACCGTGACCGGGAGACATGCATACGGGCCGAACGAGTCGAACATCGTCACCCAGGTGTACATGGTGGACGCGATCACACCAGTCACGATGGCGAACATGAAGAGGAGCCCGTGGGGCGGGAGGTAGGGGCCCAGAAGGGAGAGGAAGAACCAGATCACGGCAAGGGGGATGAGGAACGAGAAGAGCGTCTGGCCGACAACGCTCCCGCTCCGGTAGAGATCGATCATGTCTTTTGCGGCAAGGGGCGGGTCCGGGAGGAAGGCGAACCGTCTCGCGAGCGGGGCAAAGGAATCCCGGAACTCTTTGACCGAGCCGGTCTGTTCGGGGCTGAAGAGGACAACAGCGAGGGCAAAGAGGACAGAGAGGACGACGACCGATATGACAAGATTCGTCCACGAGAACGCAGAGAACAGGAGCATCGGCGGGAAGAAGAGCGCCGGGTTCATGCCGGTCACAGCAACAACCGATCCCCAGGCAACGCCAAGCAGGAGCACGACACCCCAGAGCAGCGCCCGCGACCGGGCATAGAGTGCCGAGAGGAAGAAGACCACGCACAGGCCGTAGAGGAACGAGAGCGTCAGGGTCAGCAGGAGGAGGAGCGCGGTGCCAAGCGATATCCCGATGAACGGGGACGCGAGCATGTACCCGAAGCCGAAGGGGAAGACCCAGAGGAAGAAGTAATAGACAACGTCCTTGACAACAAAGACAAAGAAGATGTGTGCCTCCGAAAGCGGCAGGCTCCGGGCAGAATACGCCAGGAGACTTGCCTGCCCGAACCGCCGGTTCATCACCTCGTTCCCGAGGAGTCCGAACGCCCCGACCATGAAACCAAGGAGGAGGAAGTTGGCATGGATGATGAGCGAGAGGTTGCCGGCGGGAAGCGTTGAACGCACCAGCGGCAGGAGGAACGAGCCCATGAACGCAATGCCGAAGATCATCACCGGGAACATGGCAAAGGAGATGCTCCCGAACATCGTGGAGTGCATCCGCCATTCCTCTTTTACCATTGCGACGAAGAGCTCAAACATGGCGATCCTTCCGGACAAGCGAGAGGAAGAACTGCGGGAG
>CAYVAQ010000035.1:0-21234 GCA_964448885.1 uncultured Methanoregula sp.
CACGGCGCAAGAGCACGCTCGAGAGCGGCGGGCTTCCCGGAAAACTTGCGGACTGTTCGGAACGCGACCCCAGCAAATCCGAGATCTATATCGTGGAAGGAGATTCTGCAGGCGGCTCCGCAAAAGGGGGCCGGGACCGGAAGTTCCAGGCAATCCTCCCCCTACGCGGCAAGATCCTCAACGTGGAAAAAGCCGGTGAGCACCAGATCTTAAAGAACGCCGAGATCCAGACGCTCATCTCTGCCATCGGGACCGGTGTCGGGGAGAAATTCGATCCCGAACGGGCACGCTACCACCACATTGTCATCATGACCGATGCCGATGTGGACGGCGCCCATATCCGGACCCTGCTCCTGACATTCTTCTACCGGTACATGCTCAAACTCATCGAGGCGGGATATGTCTACATCGCCCAGCCGCCCCTCTTCCGGGTCTGGAAAGGAAAGGAAGAGAAGTACGTGTACAATGAAGAGGAGATGCAGAAAGTGTCCGCTGCCATGGGGGAGAAGGGTGTCTCCGTCCAGCGCTACAAGGGTCTTGGTGAGATGAACGCCCACCAGCTCTGGGACACGACTATGGACCCGAAGAACCGGATCTTCCGGCAGGTCACGATTGAAGACGCAATGGAAGCCAACGAGATCTTCAAGACCCTGATGGGAAAAGACGTGGAGATACGGAAAAATTTCATTATGCGCCATGCAAAGGAGGTGACGAACCTTGACATCTGATAAAAACGCTCCCGAACCGGAAGCAGTGACCCACCGCACCGAGCCGATCAGTATCGAGAACGAGATGAAGACCTCGTTCATCAACTACGCGATGTCGGTCATCATCAGCCGTGCCATTCCCGATGTGCGGGACGGCCTCAAACCGGTTCACCGCCGCTCGCTCTACGGCATGTGGGAGATGGGCAACACGAGCGACAAGCCCACCAAGAAGAGCGCGAGGGTGGTTGGTGACGTCATGGGAAAGTACCACCCCCACGGCGATTCATCCATCTACGATACCATCGTCAAGATGGCCCAGCCGTTCAGTTACCGCCAGATGCTCGTGCAGGGTCAGGGTAACTTCGGTTCCATTGACGGCGACTCGGCAGCAGCGTCCCGTTACACCGAAGTCCGGCTCTTCCCCTACGCGGAAGCGCTTCTCGAAGATCTTGAGAAGGACACCGTGAAGTTCATCCCGAACTACGATGAGTCACTCGAAGAGCCGACCGTGCTCCCCGCAAAGATCCCGAACCTGCTGGTCAACGGCACGGACGGTATCGCGGTCGGTATGGCAACCAAGATGCCGCCGCACAACCTGAACGAGGTATGCGCAGCGGTCGAGGCATACCTTGACAATCCGGAGGTCCCGGTCGAGGACCTGGTCCGCATCATGCCGGGCCCGGACTTCCCGACCGGCGGCGTCATGATGGGCGTCGAAGGGGTCAGGAACTACTATGCCACCGGCCAGGGCCGGGTCATCGTCCGCGGTGTCGCGACCATCGAGGAGTCCGAAGGCGGCAACCGGGGCGACCGGATCATCGTGACCGAGCTCCCGTACCAGGTGAACAAGGCCCAGTGGATCAGCGGGATCGCCGATATGGTCAAGGACAAGAAGCTTGACGGCGTCTCGGATATCCGCGATGAGTCCGACAAGGAAGGCATACGGGTCGTCTTCGAGCTCCGCAAGGGCTCGATGGCCCCGGTCATCCTCAACAACCTGTACAAGAACACGGCGCTCGAATCCGGCTTCTCGGTCTCGAACATCGTGATCGTGGACAACCAGCCCAAGCTCCTCAACATCCACGCGCTGCTCGGTCACTTCGTCCAGCACCGGATCGAGGTCATCCGGCGCCGGTCCGAGTTCGATCTCAGGAAGGCGCAGGAAAAAGTCCACATCTTAAACGGTCTCCTGATTGCACTCGCGAAGATCGACGCGGTCATCAAGACCATCCGTGCATCGGATACCGTTGACACGGCCCGGAGCGCCCTCATCAGCCAGTTCGGGCTCGACGAACCGCAGGCGAATGCGATCCTCCAGATGCAGCTCCGCCGCCTCGCAGCGCTTGAGCAGAAGAAGATCAACGACGAGAAGAAGGAGCTCGAGGCCGAGATCAACCAGCTCGAGACGCTCCTCTCGAGCGAGGCAAACATCAAGGACGAGATCCGGCGCGAGACCCGCGAGGTTGCCGTAAAGTTCGGCGACAAGCGCCGGACCCAGATCGCCCATGACACGAGCGACCTCTCAACCGAGGACCTCATCGAGGACAAGAACGTGCTCGTCTCGATCACGACCGCCAACTACATCAAGCGTATCGACCTCGACACCTACCGCAAGCAGCGCCGCGGTGGCCACGGCGTCACCGGTATGACCACCAAGGAAGAGGACCTGGTGGACTCGGTCTTCGTCGCCGGCATGAAGGACTACCTCCTCTGCTTCACGAACATGGGCCGGGTGTACTGGCTCAAGGTGTACCAGATCCCCGAGAGCTCCCGGGTTGCCAAGGGCAAACCGATCGTCAACCTCCTCAACCTCAAGGACGAGATCGTAACGACCGTCATCCCGATCAGCAGCTTCGACCCGGCAAAGAACCTCCTGTTCGCGACAAAGTTCGGGCAGGCCATCAAGATCAAGCTCGATGAGTTCAGTAACCCCCGCTCGACCGGCACCAATGCCATCAAGCTGCGGGAGAACGACAAGCTCGTTGACGTGATCCTGACCAACGGCAACAATGAACTCGTCCTGACCACCCGGTTCGGCCAGTCGCTGCGGTTCCACGAGGAGACCGTGCGGACCGTTGGCCGGAATGCCCAGGGGGTCCGCGGCATGAAACTCAAGGGTGAGGACACCATCGTCGCGGTGACCCTTCTTGAGAAGGACCATCTCCTCACCGTCTCGGACGTTGGTTTTGGCAAGCGGACCGAGTTCAGTGAATTCATGGGCCACGGCCGCGGGACCCAGGGTGTGAGAAACATGCTCCTTGAGCGCGACGCGGTGGTCATCGAGTCGCGTGCAATCTCCGACAATGACGAGATCATCGTCATGACCGCATCCGGCATGGTCATCCGCACGCCGGTCAGCGAGTTCCGCGTCATCGGCCGGGGCACCAAGGGCGTACGGGTCATGCGCCTTGAGGAGAAGGACAAGATCATCGGTATTGCCGTAGTGCCGGCCGATATGATCGGGAACGGCAGTGAGGACGGGAACGGTACCAATAATGGTACGAATAACGGTACCGGCACCGCTCCTGACGGGGCCTGATCATCCCTTTTTTTCACCAACACCAAAAAAACCAGATTCCTCTTCCGGATGGCGCGGGAGAACCTGCATACTTTTAAATAATAACCGCCAAATTTCACCATATCACGGGTGAACGATGGAGGATCACGAGCAGGGCCTTTCGGATGTTATCGCCCTCCTGCTCATTGCATTCCTGATCGTCCTTGTCGCGCTCTTTATCGTCGCTGCACTGACCGGTGTCCTGACCGGGTTCTTACAAAAATCGGCACTCGTTGCCGTCACCGCATCGGAATATACCGGGACACCAAACCACATCATCAGCATCTACCACAAGCAGGGTGACCCGGTCAACCTCGATGGTACATCCCAGACCCGGGGGGTATCGCCGGTCAGCATGATCATTGTGACGCCCGGGGGATCATCGGTACAGGTGCACCCGATCGGAACCATCGATACCCAGGCATGGAGCCCGGGCGATTTCCTGTATATCTATCCGGATGCGGGCGGCTACGGATTTTCGGATGAAGTTCCTGCTGCACCCCCGGCATTTCCCGCAACCGGAAAATATACCATCAAAATCACCGATACCAAGGCCAGCCTCCTTCTCCACAGTCTCGACGTAACCCTTTCCTGACCGGGCCGGGTAAATTCATTTACCTGATTTCTTTCCGGTATTCCCTGCAGCATTCCCGGTGCATATCCTTTATCCCCCTGCCCCCCAATCTCCCTGATGATCACCCTATGTTCCGGAAGACCATCACCACCCGGTCGCGCGGGGAGGGGGACATCGCCGACATCACCGGCGACGTGAACGCGGCTGTCCGTGCAAGCGGCATCCGCGAAGGGCTCGTCCATCTCTTCGTCCAGCATTCGACGGCAGCGCTCACCACCATCGAGTACGAGAACGGCGCCCTGTCCGACCTCTCGCGGGCACTCTCGGTGCTTGCCCCCGACACCGCCGAGTATGCCCATAATACCAGATGGGGCGACGGCAACGGAAGGTCGCATGTCAAGGCGGCGCTGGTTGGTCCCTCCCTGACCGTACCGGTCAGTGGCGGCAACCTGATGTGCGGGACCTGGCAGCAGATCGTGCTCCTTGAACTCGACACCAATGCCCCGCGGGAGCGCAGTATCATCTGCACGGTAACGGGGGAGCGCTAATGCAGGGCAGGGGAGCGGATGCAGGGGGTGGCAGGAGATGAATGATATCCTGAAGGGACGGGTCCTCTCGTGGTGCCGGGAGAATGAGATCCCGCTTGCCGGTTTCGCACCCGCTGACCGGTGGGACACGCCGGTCTTCGAGCCCTGGATACCGGACGCGTTCCGGCCCCGCTCAATCTTCCCGGAAGCACGGTCGGTCATTGTACTCGGCCTGCCGGTCAGCCTGCCGGTCCTCGAGACCGCCCCCTCCATCCACTACCACGAACTCTATAAAACGGTCAACACTCTCCTCGACATGCACGGGTACCGGCTCGCCGAACTCCTGACCCGCGAGGGACATCCGTCCCTCTGGATCCCCCGCGACGGGTACGGTTCCATCAGCGTCCTGAAAGAGAACCCGGTCGTCTTCTTCTCCCACCGGCACGCCGCGTTTCTGGCAGGCCTTGGCACCTTCGGCGTCAATAACACCATTCTGACACCGCAGTTCGGGCCACGCGTCCGGTTCGTCTCGGTCTTCACGTCCGCGGAGATCCCGCCCGATCCCCTCATCGGTGAACCGCTCTGCACCCGCTGCATGCAGTGCGTGGAGGCGTGCCCGGTGAGCGCCCTCAGCGGGCAGGACTACCCGGAAGGGCTCACCGACAAACTGGCCTGCGCCACCCGTTCCGAGGCGCTGTTCCGGCGTTCGATCTCTCCCTGCGGGCTCTGCATCCGTGCCTGTCCCATCGGGGCCGACCGGGAACGGTACGGGCGGAGCGACACGGCGATCTACGATGAGACGGACGAACGGTTCGCCCCGTACCACCGGGCATGGAAGCATGTCCAGGCCTATGGCAGCCGGTGAGCGGCGATGCAGGGGATGCCGGTTATATATACTCTGATGCCGCAATCACGGGTATGCACCGTACATACCTGGTCCTTACCATCGTCCTTGCAGGCGCGCTCCTCTGTGCAGGTTGCACCACGCAGCAGCCGGCCGTGCAACAACCCGTATTGCAGGCTACCCCATCCCCGGCCCTGGCAGTTACCACGCCAACACTCCCTGCAGGCATCACCGGCAACTGGGTGCTTACCCGCATGGGCGTGCAGGGCGGGAGTGCCCTCATCTACCCGACCGTCACGATAACGATGCAGGTCGCACCGGACGGGAGCATCTCCGGGAATACCGGCTGCAACAACTACTTCGGGAAGCTTGTCCCGACCGGGGCATCCACCCCGCACGGCGCGGGGATGAATGTCACCGGCCTCGGCATGACCAAGATGTACTGCCAGGACACTGCTCTGCAGGAGCAGCAGTACATGAACCTCCTTGAAAAGACCATGGCGTATGCAATCGACAGCCCGGAGCAGGTCGTCTTCACCACAACTGACGGGAACCTCCTCATCTGCAACCGGCCTGCCGCGATCGGGACCACCCCGCCGGCCCGGTACTGAGGCCCTCCACGCCGGCAAACCAGGGAAAATACTCACACTTTTTAGTTTTTTCCAAAAACGGAGCCTCAATAATAAAAGAAAGTCAGGCTGGAGCCAATTTTCAATGCACAAATTTTATTATGGTTTGAAGTATTTTGTACACCCATGGAAGGGTGTACGGTATGGGTGGAGATCTGGGCAGGACTGCGGGCGGGAACCTCCCGCTGAACAGCCAGCCCGGCGTGAAGAACGGCACATCTCTCAATCCCATTACGGTCCTCTATGTCGATGACGAGCCGGCACTCCTCGATCCGATACGCCATTTTCTCGAACGGAAGGGAACGTTCACTGTCGATACCGCGACCAGCGCGAAGACTGCCCTGACCAGACTGGCACGGAAACGGTACGATGTCATCGTCTCGGACTACCAGATGCCCGGGATGAACGGCATCCAGTTCTTAAAAAAGCTCCGCGAGGACGGGAACCGCGTCCCATTCATCATCTTCACCGGTAAAGGCCACGAGGATATTGTTGTCGAGGCATACGATGCCGGGGCCGACTTCTACATCCCCAAAGGTGGGAATCCCCGGGCAATGTTCCTCGACCTCACCCAGAAGATCTCCCAGATCGTGACCCAGCGGCGCTCGGAAGACGCCCTGCTCGAGAGCGAGGACCGGTACCGGAAGCTGGTCGAGCAGAGCCACGATGCCATCTTCATCTTCCAGGACTCGCACATCACCTTTGCCAACGAGCGTGTCATGGAGATCACGGGATACACCCGGGATGAGCTCTACGCCATGGAGATCTGGAACCTCCTGCACCCGGACGACCGCAGATATCTCCTGGATATGCTCGCTAAGCGGGAGAAGGGGTTGATCGTCCCGAACACCTACGAGGTCCGGATCCTGACAAAAGACGGGAAGACCCGGTACCTCGAAGCCGCTATCGCACCGCTGGTTTCCGGGGGCAGGGAGTCCATCCTCGGATCGGTCCGCGACATCACCGAGAGGAAGACGGCCGATGAGGCGCTCAGGAAGAGCGAGGAGAAGTACCGATCGATCTTCAACACCTTCGACGACCTCTACTACCAGACAGACATGGACGGCATCATCACGACCCTCTCGCCGTCCTGCCGCCGGATCACCGGCTGGGACCCGGAGGAGCTGGTGGGCACGCAGGTCCTCAACCTCTACCCGTTCCCGACGCAGCGCAGGATGCTCCTCGACCACATGTTCGAGAACGGCGCGGTCCACGACTACGAGGTCATCCTGACGAACAAGAAGGGGGAGCACCTCAACGTCTCGGTCACCAGCCACGTTGTCCGGGACGAGACCGGAAAGCCCGTTGCCATCGAGGGCGCCCTCCGGGACATCACCCAGCGGATCCGGGTCGAGAAGGCGCTGGCCGTCAGCGAAGCACGGTACCGGTCGCTCGCCGACTTCCTGCCGGTCATGGTCTTTGAGACGGACACCAACGGTATGCTGACCTTCGGGAACCAGATGATCCTCCCGGTATTCGGGATCGATCCTGCTGCTATCGGCACCGCGATCAATGTCCTTGATTATATCGTACCCGAAGAGCGGGAGATGGCACTGGCGAATATCCGCAAACTCTATGCCGGTGTCCCCCGCTCCTCCAACGAGTACACGCTCCTCAGGAAGGACGGATCCACGTTCCCGAGCATGATCTCCGCAAATGCCATCCTTGACGATCGCACTGGTAAACCCGTCGGGATGCGGGGCGTCATCATCGACCTCTCCGAGAGAAAGGAAGCGGAGCGGGCGCTGCGCGAGAGCGAGGAACTCTTCCGGACCGTCTTCAACAATGCCAACGATGCCATCTTCCTGTACGAGCTGACCCCGGCAGGAAAGATCGGGAACTACATCATGGCGAACACGATCGCCTGCACCACCCTTGGCTACACCCATGACGAGATCCTCGCGATCACTCCCTGCGATGTGGTGGCACGCTCGTACCAGGAGCGTATCCCGGCGATCACCGGCGAGATCCGGACGCACGGGCACGCAACCTTCGATTCAGTATACCGGAGAAAGGACGGGAGCGAGTTCCCGGTCGAAGTGAGCGCCCACGCATTCGAGTTTCACGGCAGGGATGTCGTCCTCTCGGTGGTGAGGGACATCTCCGAGCGCAAACGGATGGAGGAGGAACTCATCGCGAGCGAGAAGTACCTCAAGACCATCTTCAACTCGGTCCAGACTGCCCTGGTCATCATTGACCCGGAGACGCACACGGTCTTCGACCTCAACCCGGCCGCAGTCGGACTGATCGGCGCCGCAAAGGAGGACCTGGTGGGAAAGCCCTGCCAGGGGGCGATCTGCGTTGCGCAGGGGGGGCAGTGCCCGGTCACCGACCGGAAACACCGGTTCGAGAACACCGAGCACATCCTCATCACCGCAACGGGCGCCAAAGTCCCGGTACAGAAGACCATCCTGCCGGTCACGATCTCCGGCCGGCAGTACCTCCTCGAGAACATCTCCGACATCACGGACCGGAAGCGGGCAGAGGATGCGATGCAGAAGGCATACTTCGAGCTCGAGCAGAAGGTGGATGAACGCACCACGGAGCTGAAGAAGACCACCCGCTATCTCGAAGAGGAGGTTGCCGAACGGACCCGGGTGATGGAAGCCCTCCGGCTCAGCGAGGAGAAGTACCGGTCGCTCGTTGAACAGACGAGCGACCTGGTCTTCCAGATCAGCCGCGACGGCCGGATCACCTATATCAGCCCGAATGTCGAGACCATCCTCGGCTACCGGCCGGAGGAGGTCCTGGGCAGGAGACCAACCGAGTTCATGAACGGCCAGGGGATCACCGAATTCCTGTCGCTCTACTACCAGACAATCACGGAGAAGAAACCGATCGTCGGGATCAACCTGGCGTTTGTCGACCATGCAAAGAAAAGCCATATTTTCGAGATCAACGGCACGCCCCACGTTGACCGGGAGAACGAGGTGATCAGCTTCTCCGGTATCGCCCGGGACGTCACCGAGCGCAAAGCGCTCCAGGACGAGATCGCGGCGTCGCTCAAGGAGAAAGAGATCCTCTTAAAGGAGATCCACCACCGGGTCAAGAACAACATGCAGGTCATCTCGAGCCTGCTCAGCCTGCAGGCGAAACTGGTCAAGGACCAGAAGAGCCGGGACGCCATCAAGGAGAGCCAGAACCGGGTGATGTCCATCGCACTCGTCCACGAGCGCCTGTACCAGTCCAAGAGCCTTGCCCGGATCAGTTTCCCCGAATACATCCGGAAGATGGCCGAGAACCTCTTCGACTCCTACAGTGTCCGCACTGACAGGATACAACTTTTTATTAATGCTGACGATATATTCCTCCCTATCAGCAAAGCCATACCGGTGAGCCTCATCATCAACGAGATGCTCTCCAATTCGCTCAAGTACGCGTTCCCGGACAACCGGACCGGTTCCATCAGGATAACGTTCCGGAAGAAGGGGGACCGGCACCTCCTCATCGTGCAGGACGATGGTGTCGGCCTCCCGCCGGGATTCACCCTGGAGAGCACCGACACCCTCGGGCTGCAGCTGGTCAGCTCGCTGGTCGGGCAGATCCAGGGAGACATCACATATTCCGGGGAGAAGGGTGCAGAATTCAGGATAGAATTTACCATCGAACCATCAGCGGGTGATCATAATGACTGAGACGAAGATTCTGATTGTCGAGGATGAAGCAATTACGGGTATGGATATCAGGCGGGCCCTGACCGACATGGGGTATTCCGTGGTCGCAATCGCAACAACCGGTGAAAATGCCGTGAAGAAAGCCGGCGAACTGCGCCCGGACCTCATCCTGATGGACATCATGCTCGCCGGCAAGATGAACGGGATCGAAGCAGCCGACCAGATCAAGCAGACCCTGCGGATCCCGGTCGTGTACCTCTCGGCCTACAGCGACGACACGTTCCTTGCAAAGGCAAAGGTGACCGAACCTTATGGCTATATCCTGAAGCCCTTCCGGGAGCTCGAACTCAAGACCACCATCGAGATGGCCCTGTACAAGAACACGATGGAGCATACCCTGCGGATCAGCGAGGAGACCACCCGCGTCCTCCTGAACGCAACCGAAGACATCCTCTTTTTAGTCGATATCAGCGGAAGGCTGCTGGCATCCAACGAGGCACTCGCCCGGCTGACCGGCAGATCCGTTGCCGAGCTCAACGGCACCAACATCTCCGGGCTGGTGGCTGCCGGTGTCCTCTCGCCCCGCATGGCCGGGTGGTCGGTCCGGGCTGCCGACCGGAAGCAGGAGCACTTCGAGGAGGAGTTCCGGGGGACCTGGTACAACACCACGGTCTACCCGATCCTCAACCGCGAGGGTGATGTTGTTTTATACGCGGTGTATATCAGGAACATCAGCAAGAGCAAGTCGATCGAGGAGCAGTCCCGGCATAACGAGGAGTTCTTCCGTTCATTGATCGAGGACACCGCGGACATCATCGCCATCCTCAACTATGACGGGACGATCCGGCACGAGAGCCCGTCCATCAGCCGCACGCTGGGATACCCGCTGGCAGGGCTTGCCGGCACACCCATCTTCTCCTTCATCCCGGACGAAGAAGTCCCTGCCGCACAGGGCATCCTTGCCATGATCCTGGAGAACCAGGGCATGGTGAAGCCGATCCGGCTCGTGCTGAAGAAGAACGACGGGACCCGGTGCATGATGGAGGGGATCATCAGCAACCTGTACGGGAACCCGGTCATCGACGGCATTGTCCTGAACGGGTGGATCCGGCCGCTCCCGCCGGACATGGAGACGGCACGGTTGTCGTGATATCGTTTAAAAAGGTGGTTTGTAATTTTTTGAAGTGATTATGGGGGCTGATGCCCCCATACCCCCAATACACGATGCCTGCCGCCGCCCCGAAGGGCGCCCCGCGGCGGCCCCTGTGACAAAAAACCTTGTTGAGATTTTTTCCAACTTTATCCCCCACCGGGATGACTGCCGGTAAGTGGTGGCGTCGCTGGGGAGTGTTGAATCTCATCAGAATGAAATACAAAAGAACCCGAACAATTCTTCGAATCATCGAATCCCAAAGGGATGAGATGCTAGAAGAACCATCAGGTTCTTCGAAGGATTGGGAGAACTCCCATCCCTATGTTGCAAATTGATTCTGTTGACTGACACGTTGATAAAATTCAATCACAGGCGGTTAATCCAAAATTTACAGATTAGCCCTGAAAAAACCGTCTCCTATTCCTCACGCAACACGGGCGCGTCCCGGGCGGGGCATTTCCTGAAGGGACTTCCAGAGGAAGTACCCGACAACGCCGAACGTGATGGCCGGCGATACCCAGAAGGGGATGTGCACGCCGAAACTGTCGGCGATCATGATCGTGCCGAGGAAGAGGATGGAGTACATCGCCCCGTTCTTGAGATACTTGTACCGCTTGATGTTCTCCACGTTCCGGATCGTCAGCTCCCGGACAACGAATGCGCCGATACCGTTGCCGATGAGGATGAGGGGGACGGCCATGGTGAACGCGAATGCCCCGATGACGCCATCGATGGAGAAGGTGGCATCGATCACCTCAAGGTAAAAGATCTTGCTCATGTCCGACATGCCGGAGTCGTGGAGCATCTTCTCCTCTGCCTGCTCGGCATTCTGCCGGAACCCGTGGACAATGAAGAACGCGGTCGAGCCGACCACGGCGCCGAATGCCATCATCGGGTTCTTCTCAAGGGCGAACCAGACGATCGCGGCGAGCAGGATCGAGACGATGGCAAAGAACCAGACACCTTTGGATGCAAAGTACCGCTCGCCCCGGAGCCCGAAGTTTTTGGTCTCCAAAAAGAGCCAGTGGAAGAAGAGGAAGACCAGGAACGTCCCGCCGCCGATCAGGAGGATGGGGGCGGACTGTTCGATGGCGGCGATCACGAGCGGGTCGCTCGAGAACGTGGCAAAGAATGCGCCGACCGGCCCGAGCTGGGGAGTGGAGAGCCAGACAATGAGCCAGGGCAGGAGGCCGCGGATGGCAAAGACAGCAAAGAGGAGCCCCCAGAGGAGGAACCAGCGCTTCGCCCGCTCGCTCATGGTCGAGAGGACCTCGGCATTGATGATGGCGTTGTCGATGCTCGTGATGGTCTCAAAGAGGATGAGACCGGCAACGATCAGGACAATGGAGAGGATTTCCATGGGACTGAAATAGTATGGGCGGTTTTTCTCTATAAAGATATCAAGAGAGGGTCACCGGGTATCCCGTGGGTTGTCGTCCGGGACAAAGCAGAACGGATCTTCGGCAAAGAAATCCCCTTCCCGGGCATGCGCCCTGACCCGGCACCCGCCCCCGCAGACCTGCCGGTGCCGGCACGGGCCGCACCATCCCCTGAACGCGGCATCCTTCTGCCGGAAGAGGGAAAGGGCCGGGTTCTCCCCGCTGCCCCACAGGCGGGAGAACGGCTGCTCACGCACGTTCCCGACCAGGAACTCCGGCGAGCGGGCGAACTGGCAGGGCCAGACGTTCCCCCTGGCATCGATGTTTGCCACCCGGGTACCGGCACTGCACCCGCCCCCGAGGGATTCGAGCAGCGCACGGGCATCGGGAAGGTCGGCTGACCCGTCCGCCTCCATGGACGCGAGCAGGTGGACGCAGTCCTGCGGGGCGTCCACGGTCAGGAACTCCATTGTCGCCGCATCGGTCTCCTTTGCCTTCCGGTACAGGAGGGCGAGGGCGGAGGCGGTCTCCTCCCGGCCCAGCTGGAGCCGGTCATAGGATGCACTCCCCCGCCCGGCCGGCACAAGCCAGTACAGGCAGAACCGCGATGCACCGATCCGGATCGAGAGATCGACAAGCGCTTCGAGTTCCGGGTGGTTCTCCTTTGTCAGCGTTACCCGCACACCGCACCGGAGCCCCGCGTCCCGGCATGCGGAGAACGCTGCCACGGTCCGCTCAAACGCACCCGGGCAGTTCCGGAACCGGTCATGGGTTGCTGCCGTTGCACCATCAAGCGAGATACCCGCGTACTCGATCCTGGCATCCCGGATCCGTTCCGCCATTGCCCTTGTGACGAGCGTGCCGTTCGTGCTGAGCGCCATCTTCAGGCCCTTCTGCCGGGCATGGCGGGCAAGATTGAAGAGATCCTCCCGCATCAGCGGCTCGCCGCCCGTGAAGATGATGAGCGGGACACCCATGCCGGCGAGATCGTCGATGACCGCAAGGGCTTCACCGGTCGAGAGTTCCCCTTCTCCCTGGCACGCCGGGCCCGATCCATTGTAGCAGTGGGTGCAGGCAAGGTTGCAGCGGCCGGTAATGTTCCAGAAGACCACGGGCCGGAACATGCCGGTGAACGCAAGATGACCGGACGGCACCTCGCGCTGCGGCCGGTGCCGGTGCTTCATCACGGCGCTGACCGTGCCCCGCCCGTGGAGGCACTGGGTGATCCGGTTCACGTGCCACCCCCGTTCTCCCGGATCCTGACGTTCGGGACGCGTTTGTACTCGCGGGTGCTGAAGAGGATGCGGTACTCGTCACAACCAACCGCCTGCGCAATCCCGGCCACCTCGTCCATGACCTCCTCCCTGCTGTACCCGTGGTGGACGGTGTAATGGCTGAACTCCCACCGGCCGGGCACCGGCTGCCGCTCGTAGCAGTGGGTCACGCAGGGGAACCGCGCGAGTCGGTCACCGAAATCGCTCCCCCCGGATGAAGGCGGTTTCCAGGCAACCAGCGCATTCGCCCCGATCCCCAGCTTCCTTTGGTCGATCCGGGCGCGGAACTTCCGGATGATCCCGGACTCCCCGAGCCTTCGCACCCGTCCGATAACCTCCTCTTCGCTGATGCCAAGGCTCCCACCGACCGCTGCAAACGGCGCTTCAGTCATGGGCAGCCCCGCTTCGAGCAGGGCAACAAGACGGGTATCGGTCGCGTCCATCATCGGACACCCGCCTCCCGGGGCAGGAACCGGAACCGTACATCGATCTTCACCCGGCGCAGCGTGGGAAGGTCCAGCATGTCGGTGGCCGGGACACCCGTTGCATCACGGATGCGCCCGAGCGTCTCCTCTGCCGCCTGCCGGTCCCGTGCCGTCACCGTGAACCAGAGCGGGTACTCACCTTCCCGCCGGAAATTGTGCGAGACTTCAGGAAACCCGCTCACGATCGCCGCAACCTCGTCCACCCTCCCCTCCGGGAGACGAAGGGCGACGAGCGTCCCGGCGTGAAGCCCCAGGGGCCCCGATTCAAGGACCGGGGAGATGCCACGGATGATTCCTGCGCGGGAAAGGGCGCGGAGCCGGGCGATAACCTCCTCCCCTGATATACCCAGCCGGTCACCGAGTGCCTGCCACGGACGGGGGACGAGGGGGATGTCGTCCTGGATTGCCTCAAGGAGGGCAAGATCGACCCGGTCGGGGATACCGCCGTTCTTCATGCGGCACCTCCCGGCTCGTACGGGCACCACGGGTCCTCCCCGCAGACATCGGCAGCACCGGCTGCCGGCCGCTCGAGGCCGTCGCACCACCGCGGGCTGGTCATATCCGGCCCGCGGTACGCCCGGGCCCGGCAGCCGCCGCAGACGTCCCGGTACTCGCACCGCCCGCACTTCCCGGCGAGCCGGGACGGATCGCGGAGTGCCGCAAAGAGGGGCGAGGCCGCCCAGATCTCGTCAAACGGCGTCTCCCGCACGTTACCGGCCCTCGCCGGCAGGTAGGGGCAGGGGGTGACGTCCCCGTTCGCATAGATCCGGCAGTAGGTGATCCCCGCGATGCAGCCCCGGCCCCACGCAGGGTTGAGGATCCCTGCCTGGTCAGCGATACGGCGGAACTGCGGGGCACAGGTCGGCCGGAGGTTCACGTCGCCGTCGCGGTGCGCGAGGAGCACCTCCCGGATAACGGTCTCATAGTCCTGCGGGGTTGCAGGGGCGTTCCCCCGCGCCCGGCCGGTCGGGACCGGGAAGAAGACCTGGTAGTCGCGGACACCGAGGCCCTTGCCGAACCGGACAACGGATTCCACGTCGCCCGCATCCGGTCGCAGCGCGGTCATGTTGATCTGGACCGGGATGCCGGCATCCTGGCAGGACCGGATGGCGCTGACCGCCCGCTCCCACGAACCGGGAACGCCCCGGAGCGCGTCATGGACATCCGGGGTTGCTGCATCAAGGCTGATCGCCGCGGCACGGATGCCGGCATTTCGGAGCCGTTCTGCCCGCTCCGGGTTCAGGAAGTACCCGCTCGTCCCCAACACCATGCGGAGCCCCAGCTCCGTCCCGTACCGGGTGATCGCTTCGAGATCGTCCCGC
This sequence comes from uncultured Methanoregula sp., assembly GCA_964448885.1. GTDB lineage: Archaea > Halobacteriota > Methanomicrobia > Methanomicrobiales > Methanospirillaceae > Methanoregula. Next base: position 15,066 of record CAYVAQ010000035.1, read on the forward strand.
ATCAGGGGTTCGCCACCGCTCAGCACAACAACGGGCGAACCGGTCCGCCGGATCTGGTCGAGGACCCGGAACGCTTCATGCGTGGTGAGCACCCCTTCAGGTTCCCGCAGACCGGCATCCACGTAACAATGGGAGCACCGGAGGGGACACCGGAGGGTGATGTTCCAGGAGATGATCCGCGGGGGCTGCAGGGAATTATTCGTTGGTATTTTCCATACCTCCACCTGTTTCACTGGGGAGGCAGGGGAAAAAAACCCTGTGGTAACGGCATCCGGGCAGTAAAAAAATTTGGGAGATTACACGGGCGTGGCAACGCCTTCAAAGAGGTACTTCCAGACCAGTGCTGCAAGGACCGCACCGATGATCGGTGCGATGATGAAGAGCCAGAGCTGCGCAAGCGCGGTTCCCCCGACAATGACGGCGGGTCCCAGGCTCCGGGCCGGGTTGACGGATGTCCCGGTGATCATGATCCCGACAATATGGATGAGGGTGAGCGAGAGGCCGATGGCGATCCCGGCAAATCCGGCCGGCGCGGCTTTGCTCGTTGCCCCGAAGATGACGATGAGGAATACGAATGTCAAAACAATCTCCGCGATGAGGCCGGACAGCATGGAGTAGCCGCCGGGCGATGCAGCGCCATAGCCGTTCTGGCCAAGGCCGTCAACAGCAACGGAATAGGCAGGGAGACCGGAAGCGACCATGAGGAGGAGCGCCGCGGCGATGATGGCGCCGATGCACTGGACGATGATGTAGATGACGGCATCCTTCGAGGTGATCTTTCCGTTCGTGAGCATGGCAACGGTGATCGCCGGGTTGATGTGGCAGCCGGAGATCGGACCGATTGCATACACCATCACCAGCACGGCGAGACCGAACGCGAATGCGATGCCGAGGACCCCGAGGGACTTGCCGGCAATGACGGCAGCACCGCACCCGAAAAAGACGAGCACGAAGGTCCCGAGCAGTTCTGCAAGATACTTTTGTGTGTCACTCATAATCGGACATCCTGAACGATTCGCATGAACCGATAAGGAATTCTCCGCAGGCAGGATATATACGCATATCGGCATAAAAATGCGGAATAGTTGTGGGGTACACCTGCGGTTTTTATCCAGCAAAATATCTTATATTCTGGTACTGGGAGCAGTCGGCCGGCATGAGCATCTATCCATCCGATGAAGAGGAATACACTCCCGATCATATCCGGGAGATAGCGGACAGGATCGCTCCTGTACGGACCAAAGGGGAACTGCTCGCGCTCCTTGTCCATGAACTCCGGAACTACTCCCTCTTCGACCTCCAGATCATCGGTGGGCGGCTCAACAGCGAGATCGAGAAACTGCCCTCCCCGTACCGCGAAGCAGTCGGCCCATTCTTCCGCAGCCAGATCTTCGACCGTCACCACCAGGTCATGGCACTACACCGCGGCCATGGCGGGGCGCAGCTCAAAGACCGTCCCCTCATCGACCCGGAACTCCATGCAAAATTCTGGGCCATGGTGCCGGAGGGATGTTTTGCCTGGAACGATGCATCCGAACGCAACCCATACTTCCGGAACCCCAAGAACCGGCTCTTCTATTACCTCATCGCCGCCTTCACCATGTTCGTGCTCGATGAGCCGGGCCATCCCGTAGGTATGCCGTTCCCGGGCGGGTTTACCGTCGAGAAGCGCAGGGACGGGTACTACTGCCTCATCCGCGACAAGGAGAAGGATATCTTTTATTCGATCTGCAACTTCTGCCCGGCAAAGCAGGCAGAGGAACCGAAACGATAAGTCTTCCTGGGAGGAGTGCCTGATAACCGGCTGCCCTTTCAGCAAGGTTAATGATGCCGGAGGAAAAAGGCTCACGTACGGGCATAGCCTGACCTGCTCGTATGACCGGGCAGAAAACAAGAGGTGTCAATTCCATGGAAAAGAAGAAACTGACAACCGCTGCCGGGGCACCGGTCCCCGACAACCAGAACGCCATCACCGCAGGCCCCCGAGGCCCGATGCTGATGCAGGACGTCTGGTACCAGGAGAAACTTGCGCATTTTGACCGTGAAGTGATCCCCGAACGGCGCATGCATGCCAAGGGGTCTGGAGCATTCGGGAAGTTTACCGTCACGAATGACATCACGAAATATACGCGGGCAAAGATCTTTGAGAAGATCGGGAAGGAGACAGAGTGTTTCCTCCGGTTCTCAACGGTTGCGGGCGAGCGGGGGGCTGCCGATGCAGAACGCGATATCCGCGGCTTTGCCATGAAGTTCTATACCGAAGAGGGGAACTGGGACCTTGTCGGCAACAACACGCCGGTCTTCTTCCTCCGTGACCCGCACAAGTTCCCGGACCTCAACCGTGCCGTGAAGCGCGATCCCCGCACCAATATGCGGTCTGCAAAGAACAACTGGGACTTCTGGACCTCCCTTCCCGAGGCCCTCCACCAGGTTACCATCGTGATGAGTGACCGGGGCATCCCTGCATCCTTCCGGCATATGCACGGTTTTGGGAGCCACACGTTCAGCATGATCAATGCGAAGAACGAACGGGTCTGGGTCAAGTTCCACTTAAAGACCCAGCAGGGGATAAAGAATCTCACGGATGAGGAAGCTGAAGCGGTTGTTGCAAAAGACCGCGAGAGCAACCAGCGCGACCTGTACGAGAGCATCGAAAAGGGCGACTTCCCCCGCTGGAAGATGTACATCCAGGTCATGACCGATGAGCAGGCAAAGAAGATGCCCTATAACCCGTTCGACCTGACAAAAGTCTGGTTCCACAAACCGTTTCCCCTCATTGAGGTTGGTATCCTTGAGCTGAACCGGAACCCGGAGAATTATTTCCAGGACGTGGAGCAGGCCGCGTTCAACCCCGCAGCCGTTGTGCCGGGGATCAGTTTCTCACCGGATAAGATGCTGCAGGGCCGGCTCTTTTCCTATGGGGACGCACAACGTTACCGGCTTGGCGTCAACCACCACCAGATCCCGGTCAACAGCCCGAAACATGCCGTCGCCCATGCATCCCACCGTGACGGCCAGATGCGGGTTGACGGCAATCACGGATCGGCTGTGGGTTACGAACCGAACAGTTATGGGGAATGGCAGGAGCAACCCGAGTACAAGGAGCCGCCGCTCGAACTCTCAGGCGCAGCCCAGGCCTGGAACTTCCGCGAGGACGATTCCGATTATTATACCCAGCCGGGTATGCTCTTCCGGCTGATGAGCAAAGCGCAGCAGAAGGTGCTCTTCGAGAACACTGCCCGTGCCATGGGTGATGCACCCGAGTTCATCAAGATCCGCCACATCGGGAACTGCTTAAAAGCCGACAAGGCGTATGGGAAAGGCGTTGCGGACGCACTGAAGATCGCGCTCGATAAGGTGAAGTGAGCCGGGAGGCAGGCGACATAACGCCCGGCTCCCTTGTGCTGGCCGGAATGCACGCGGGCGAGAATACAGAAAAGACGGTTGTCCATGACTCCGTTACCGCTAGGTGTAAAGTGATGAACCTCGACTGGTTCGATCTTGCCGTGCAGTAAAAGGACAGCCAGCGCCTTGTGGCATCGGTCCGACCCCTGGAGACTCCCCCGGGCATCTTCCACCCGGATAGAACAACCGGGACTGGCGGGTCTTCCGAACCTTTTTTTTTATCCTGCTGCCACGACAGCGGTGGCAGATCTGCCTGACCCATAGGGCGAAAATTAGGTTTTTTCCCGTTCCCCTCACACCCTTCGGCATGCGTTGAAACCGACCTAATATGAGATATATGTGTGGCAGACCGCGACAGGAAACAGCGCGATCTGTAAAAAGGAGAAAAATCCATGAACATCCTTGCAACAGAATCCTTCGGGTCCCGGAGTTCGATCCGGAGCCTGAAGGCACCCGTGACCGGGACCATCACTGCACCGGTACCCGGGTCCATGACAAATACACCCACAGGAATTATGAACCGGATGGGAGGTGAGCCGGGGAACCCCCTGCCATGCCAGTAATCCACGATGCCATCGGCTGACTCCATGAATGCACCGGTTGCCACACGCCGGGTGCACACACATCTTTCGACAAGATATTCTTTTTCTTTTCATAACAACCCTGACGCCGTTCTCACGAATTGATAAATACGTGTGATTAAGTGACAGTGCGGACAAAACACTGAGATGAAAACGGGTATCGGCCCAGTTATACAGCTGGCCACCTTCATACAACAGGACGATGAATGCATGACAGGAAACGCGTTTTTTTCCGGAGAGATACAGGTTGAGCCCATCGGCATCGTGAAAAACAACATCGGACAGCCGCCGCTTGTTGCAAAGGAGGACGGCCTCCACCGGAACGATGCGGGCGGTTCTGCCATGGAGGCGATGCGCGGATCGCACGAGCAGCAGTCGGAGATTTTGCTTGCCCCGCACCTTGCAGAACTCCTTGAAGGCATCGACGCGTACTCGCATATCGTTGTCCTGTACTGGGGCCATGCCGTACCGCCCCACGGCCGGAAACTGGCAAAGACCCACCCGGCGGGGCTGGAGAAGTACCCGAAGCAGGGGATTTTTGCAACCTGCAGCCCGGCACGGCCCAACCCGGTGCTCATGAAGGTTGTGCGGCTCCTGCGGCGGGACGGGACGCACCTCGTTGTCGAAGGGCTGGACGCCATCGACCAGAGCCCGGTGCTCGACATCAAGCCGTACGTTGCCGACATGTACCCGCAGGAGGATGTCCGTATCCCGCAATGGATGGCCGATATCCAGAAGGAGTTCGGCCGGCGGTGAGCGTTCATCATGGACGACCTGTTCTGGAAAGCGGCATATATCGCCCTGTTTGTCATCTGGCTCGGGATACGGGGGTATTACCGGCAGGATGCTGTGCGGCAGGAGACAAAAGAGAAGGCCCGGCCGGGCCTCGACTCCCTCTTCCTTGCACTGAACTTTGCCGGCATGACATTGTTACCCGTGATCGCGATCCTCTCGCCCTATCTCGACGGGTTCGCGTTCCCGGTCCCGGACCCGGTCCGTTTCGCGTTCCTTCTCATCTTCGCGCTCAACCTCTGGCTCTTTGTCGCAGCCCACCGCGATCTCGGGAGGAACTGGTCGATGGCCCTCGAGATCAAGGAGGGGCACCACCTGGTGAGGAACGGGATTTACACAAAGATACGTCACCCTATGTACGCCCATTTCTGGATCTTTGTCATCGCGCAGGGGTTCGTTCTCGCAAACGCGCTGGTGCTTGTATTCGGGGTCCTGGCATGGGGGCTGCTCTACGTCCACCGCGTGCCAAAGGAGGAGGCGATGCTTATTGCGGAGTTCGGGGACGAGTACCGGGAATACATGGAGGAGACCGGGCGGGTCATCCCGAAGTTCTGATTTTTTTTTACCCTGGAGAAATCCTTCAATTCTGACGCTCTTGGGGGCGTCGCCAGGCGGCTCATCAGTCGAAGAATCTTGAAGGATTCTCCTCCTCCTGGTTCTTCGGATTAGTCGGACCCCGCCGCTGTGGCATCCCCGTTGGGATGACGCTGTATTATCGTACAAGAAAAATCTGATAGATCGATGACGGGTAATGCTGCGGAATCCTCAGCGCGCCCGCCCCCCGTACCGGGTGGTAATCTCACAACACGAGGATGATTTCCTACAACAGTTACACTATCAGAATAACGATGGGGGCTGATGCCCCCATACCCCCGGACTGTGACGAACGGCCGCCGCCCCGAAGGGCGCCCCGCGGCGGCATTCAGTTCCGGTTTTTCCAAAACCTGTTCTACCCATACCGTGCCTCGAGGAAGTGAAGAACGTCTTTGCGTTTTTTTAATGCCCGGATAAAGTATTGCTCCACGGGGCGAGGGTCGACAGCCCCCGAGCGCCCGTGGCTCCATCTTAATCCGATACTATCTCTTGCAGGTTTTCAACAGAGCCGATTTTCTCCAACAATCATCAGCCCCGGGCGGATCGCGCCCAGGGCGGGTTTCTGATGAATTTCTTCAGGATAAGCACACCGGCATATACCCCGGCACTTATCAGGATAATCGTTGCTCCTGAAGGGACATCGAGAGCCGCGGAAAGGAAGATCCCGGTGGTGGTAAAAACCGTCCCGAGCACGGCAGCGCACAACATCATGGTCTTCACGTCCTTTGAACACTCCCTGCTAATCGCTGCCGGAAGCGTGAGGAGGGCAATGACAAGGATGATGCCCACGACCTGGA
>CAYVAQ010000036.1:0-19121 GCA_964448885.1 uncultured Methanoregula sp.
TCCGCCTCGCGGATGAGCTCATCAATCCACGCCACTGCCACCCACCACCGCATCGGTCAGCAGGACATGCGGAGCCCCGTCACTGACAGGGACCGACTGCCCCCCCTTCCCGCAATACCCCGGGCTCATCTCCCGTTTGTTCCCGCACAGCACGATCCCGTGCAGGGTTGTCAGGATCTCTCCCGAGAGCGAGACATCCCGGACCATCTTCGTGCACTCGCCGTTCTCCACCAGGTAGCCGTACTCCGCGTTGAACTGGAAGATGCCCCGGCCCGGGTCCACCTGGCCGCCCCGCGAACCCTTGAGGAAGATCCCGTTTTTGCATTCGGCAAAGATCTCCGCCTCAGTGGAATCGCCGGCTTCGATGAAGGTGTTGCTCATCCGGACCAGCGGGGGTTCGCCTGCCATTGCCCGGGCATGGCCGGGAGTACCGTTGCCGATGGCGGCAAGCGATTCCCGGTTATGGAGGTAGGAGTTGATGACACCGTTCCGGATGATCTCGGTCCTTGCAACTGCAACCCCTTCCGCATCAACGGGATCGAACCCGAACTCGTGCAGGGACGGGTCGTCAACGATGGTCAGGTTCTTCCCGCCGATCCGCTCGCCGATCCGCCCTTTCAGGACCGAGTTGCCCTCCTGGATGAGGTCGCCCTCGCTCGCGTGCCCCACCGCTTCGTGGGCAAAGACACCGGCGAGTTCCGGGTCAAGGACCGCGTTCATCTTTCCGCCTTTCGGGATAACCGCATCAAGGAGGGAGACCGCGATCTCCGCTGCCTTCATGCCTACCTCCTGCCGGTGCCGGAGGTTGAACCCGCGGATCGAGTGCTCACGCTCGTACCCCATCTGGACATTGCCGTTCCGGGACGCGACAGCGAGGACATTGAACCCCGATCGCCCCATGCGGTACTGGCATTCGGTGCCGGAACTGTCGGAGAAGCGGACCAGTTCATCCCGCTCGATGTAGTTGGCCCGCCGGTTCACGACATGCTCGCGGAGTGCGCTCTTCTCGACTTCTGCGAGCAGCCGGGACTTCTCTTCGATATCGACCGTGCGGGGGTCTTCCTTGAGCGGGGGCACCGGCAGGATGCCGCGGGGCGCTTCGCCAAGGGCAACCTTCTCCTGCGTTATGCCGGCCAGTCGTGCCGCATCCTCAAGAAGGGCGTCGAACTTCCGGCCATTGCAGGGAGTGTAGTTGTCGATCTGGAGGACGCCCCAGCCGGAGTTCGTGAGGACCCGCAGGACTGCCTTGTTGAAAAATGTGGTGCCGGCCGATTCGACGACGCCGTTGTCGATATCGATATGGGTGACTTCACCGGTCACGTGCCGCAGGTCGTAGTAGGAGATGGCGGACATCGTGCTTCAGGCCATTGACTGGTGGGGGGCGGGAGATTCGGCGAGCATCTCGGTTGAGCGCATCGCCATCTTCTTGAGCTTGGTTAAGAAGTTCTCCGAGTTCTCCGGTACGAGCGCGTATTTGAGGACATCATCGATGGTGTCGACCGGGATGATCGTCACGAGCGGTTTGTACCGCTCCTCGATGAGCACATCCCCGGCATTCATGCGGGGGATGAGCACGGTCTTGATGCCGGCCTTTGCGGCTGCCTCGATCTTGTAGGTCACCCCGCCAACGGGAAGAACGTCCCCGCGGACCGAGAGCGACCCGGTCATAGCAATGTCCTGCCGGACCGGGATGCCCTCGATGGCGCTGACAACGGCTGTCGCGACGCTGACCGAGGCCGAGTCCCCCTCGACACCCATGTAGGTGCCGATGAACTGGATGTGGATATCGATATTGCGGACATCCTTGCCGGTGAACTTCTTGAGGAGTGCGCTGACGTTCTTGATGGACTCCTGGGCGATCTCCTTGAGCATACCGGTGGCGATCACCGTGCCGCTCGCACCCTGGGCCGGCGTCACCTCCGCCATGATGGGGAGGACGGAACCGGCGTCGCTGCCAGTCACGGCAAGGCCGTTGACCCTGCCAACGCGGGTCCCTTCGACCACCGTCATCTCGTATTCGCGGAGGTGGCGGGTGATCTCGTCCGAGACCTGGTCCTCGATGGACCGGGCGGTCTTCTTTGCGGTGATGACGTGGGCTGCGGTGGTGATGGTCGCGTTCTCCTGCCGGGCGATATCCCCGGCAACGCGGATGAGACCGCCCATGTCGCGGAGCTTGAGGGTCAGGTGGCCCTTGCGGTTGGAACGCCGGCGGGCCTCGCGGATGATCTCGTCGATGGCGCTCTGGTCGAAGTGCGGGATCTTCCCGTCGTTCTTGACCTCCTGGGCGATGAACCGGACATACTTCTGCCGGTTCTCGGGGGTATCGTCCATGCTCTCGGCCATGTACACCTCGTACCCGTACCCGCGGATACGCGACCGGAGGGCGGGGTGCATACCGGAGATTGCATCGAGGTTCCCGGCCGCAACCATCACGAATTTGCAGGGGACGGGCTCGGTCCGGACCATCGCACCGCTCGAGCGCTCGCTCTGGCCGGTGATGGGGAACTCGTGCTCCTGCAGGGCGGTGAGGAGGTTCTGCTGGGAGTGAGGGTCAAGGGTGTTGATCTCGTCGATGAAGAGGACACCGCCGTTCGACCGGTGGATTGCCCCTGCCTCGACCCGGTCATGGGCCGGGGTCTCGAGGCCGCCGCTCTGGAACGGGTCGTGCCTCACATCGCCGAGCAGGGCTCCGGCATGGGAGCCGGTCCCGTCAATGAAGGGGGCTATGCTCTTCGCATCATTGGAGACGAGGAGTTTGGGCACCATCGCCTCCTCGCGGGGGGTGGTGTACCGCAGCGCCATGAAGACAAATGCGCCGGCAATGAGGCCCATGAGGAGCTGCATGGTGATGATGGCATAGCCGGCGATACCGAGCAGGAGGAGCATGAGGAGGGTATGCCGGAACTGGATCTTCTTCTTGGCCTCTGCTTTGTGGGCGCCCACGATCTGTTTGCCCCGTCCTGCAGCTACCGTGCGGATGACGGGGTTGTTCGGGTCGTCGGAGTTCGGGTAAACGAGGATGTCCTGCAGCTCCTCCTTGGGCAGGAGCTCGGCCATGGCTTTTGCAAGCATCGATTTGCCGGTACCGGGGCTGCCGATCATCATGACATGCCGGCGCTGGATGGCGGCCTTCCGGATCACTTCGACCGCACGTTCCTGGCCGATGACCTGGTCTATGAGCGATGCCGGTACTTCGATCTCGGATGATGTGGCAGCGGCGGCCGGGGGAACCGATGGTTCCGGCGCGGCCGGTTCAGGTGCTGGGGACGTTTCTTGGGGATTTTCCATTGTTACAGAACCCTCTCTAACCCGGGGAGTGTATATAAGTTGTCTCATCCTAGTTTAAGTACTTTCAGCTGATCCCATCACCGCCGGAGCCACGTGATTTGGCAACACTCATCAATGCGGAGCGACTACACTACATGGCAGCAGTACGGTGCGGGGATCTGCACGGGACGGGGCCCGCAGGAATAATAAAAAGCAGGGTTGTGAGTATGAAGGTCATCGGAACGGAATATTCCCAGGTGCTTGCCACCCGGGTGGCACAGGCGCTGGACACCCGGCTCGCCGGGGTGAAATTCTCCCGGTTCCCGGACGGGGAGCAGTACCTGGTGGCCGAAGGCCTTGATGACGAGACCGTGATTGTCGGCAGCGTGGTGAACAACGATGCCCTGGTCCAGCTCCTCCTCCTCATCGACGCATGCGACCGTTCGCGGTGCCGGCTGGTCATCCCGTACATGGCCTATGCCCGCCAGGACAAGCGGTTCAAGGACGGCGAGCCGCTCAGTGCCCGGGTGATCGCCCGTGCGCTCAGCAGCGGGGTCTCCGATGTCATCACGGTCAATATCCACGACCCATCGGTGCTCCAGTACTTCGGCGTCCCCTCGCAGAACATCTCCATCGCACAGGACATCGGGGCATACCTCAAGACGCTCCGGCTCAAGGACCCGCTCATCCTTGCACCGGACGACGGTGCCCTGAAATTTGCCGAAGGGATCGCCTCGGCCGGGGGATGGGACTGCGACCACCTCGAGAAGACCCGGCTCAGCGGGGTTGAGGTCCGCATGGAGCCCAAACAGGTGAGCGTGAAGTCCCGCCCGGTCGTCATCGTGGACGATATCATCTCAACGGGTGGTACCATTGCCACAGCGGCGGGAATGCTGTACGACCAGGGTGCAGCGGATGTGTACACCGCCTGCGTCCACGGGGTATTCACGAGCGGCGCCTATGCCCGGCTGGTGGGAAGCGGCATCCGCGATGTCATCTGCAGCGACACCATCGAACGGGCAGCAAGCCGGGTCACGGCTGCTGAACGGATCGCCAGCGCCCTGAAAAGCCGGTGATGCCGGACTTCACATGAGACATGTTTCCTGCTTGGGTGGGGGTGCAGTGCGATGAAAGCGGTGCTCGACGCCAGCGTCTTCTTCTCGGAGTCCGGTATCCCGGGCGAGCTCTTCACAACCCCCTCGGTCTGCGACGAGCTGATCGATATCCGTGCGAAAGGGAATTTCGAGAAGTTCTCCGCTCAGGGACTTCAGGTCGTATCACCTGCTCCGGAAGACCTGAAGCGTGTTCTGGAAGCCGCAGAAAAGTCCCGGGACAGGGGGGTCGTCTCGGTAACGGACTGCGACATCCTTGCGCTGGCCCTCGGGCTGGATGCCGTCCTGTATACGGATGATTTCGCCATCCAGAACGTGGCGCTGGTCCTGGGAGTGAAGACACACCCCATCCAGCAGCGCAGGGCGAAGCGAGTCCACTGGAGATACCGGTGCAGTGGCTGCGGGCGGTACTTCGATCATGACGGGGAATGCGAAGTCTGCGGCGCAGCTATTAAAAGAAAACTTAAATAGATGCCGGCGAATCTTTTCTCATGTCTTCCCTTGACGATCTGATTGGCAGGGCAAAGATGCTCCTCGGCGAGGGGCACAGCCCGGGTCAGATTGCAGACGAACTCTCCCTCTCGATGGAGACCGTGACCTGGCTCCTGACCCAGGCAAAAGGCACCGCTGCACCCAAGGATGTGCACATCGACTGGACACCGGTATCAAGTCATGCAACCCTCCTTGAAGATACCGCAAGGATGCTCCTTGGCAGGTATTACGAAGCCCAGACAAGCGTCGAGGTATCGTCCCCGGTCGCCGAGGTCATTGTCGGCATTGCGATATCGGGTATCCCGCTCGCGACCCTGATCGCCGTCCAGGAAGCAGCCCAGATCGCCATTTACCACCCCACCAAGCAGAGCCAGAGCGAGAAGTTCACGGGCTCCATCAGCGGGAACTTCGCCGCAGTCGCCGGGCAGCGCTGCCTGATTGTCGACGATACCATCACCTCCGGCAACACCCTGCGTGAAGTGGTGAAGTACCTCAAGAAACACAATGCAGTCCCGGTCGGTATCTGCGTCATCTTTGACAAGCGCGGTATCCGCGATGTGGATGGCGTGCCGGTGTACCCGCTCTTCCGCATATCCCGGATAGACTAGGATACTCCTTTTTTCCCGGAAGATTTCCGGAGCACAACACCACATAATTTATATAGAAGTTCAATTCCACCTTTTACAACATCGGAGGATACATTATGCTATCTGGACAGCCAATTATCATCCTAAAAGAAAATGTGGAGCGTAATCACGGCAAAGAAGCCCAGCGCTCGAATATAACGGCCGCAAAGGCAATTGCCGGCGCCGTGAGGTCCACTCTCGGACCCCGCGGCATGGACAAGATGCTGGTCAGCGGTTCCGGGGATATTGTCATAACAAACGACGGCGCGACGATTTTAACCGAGATCGCCGTCCAGCACCCCGGCGCAAAGATGGTCATCGAGGTCGCAAGAACCCAGGACGATGAAGTCGGCGACGGCACCACCACCGCGGTCATCCTGGTCGGCGCACTGATGGAGCAGGCCGAGATCATGCTCGAGCAGGGCATCCACCCCACCGTCATCGCCCAGGGTTACCGCATGGGCATGGAGAAGGCACTCGAGATCGTGAACTCCCTCTCCCTCAAGGTCGACCCGGCCGACCGGAAGACCCTCCTGAAGATCGCCGACACCGCCATCACCGGCAAGTCCATCGAGCAGGTCAAGGGCAAGCTCGACGGCATCATCGTTGACTCGGTCATGATCGTTGCCGAGAAGACCGGATCGAAATTCACCGTTGACGAAGAAGATGTCATGATCAAGAAGCAGAAGGGCCAGGCAATGGACGATGCCGAGCTCATCCGCGGTGTTGTACTCGACAAGCAGCGGATCAACGAGAGCATGCCCAAGCGGGTCGAGAAGGCAAAGGTCGCCCTCGTTGCCATGCCCCTCGAGATCACCAAGACCCAGGTGAAGGCCAAGATCAAGATCTCGAATGCCGACCAGATCGCTGCATTCTCCGAGCAGGAGCAGGCAGCGCTCAGGAAGCTTGCCGATGCAGTCATCGACAGCGGGGCAAACGTCCTCCTCTGCCAGAAGGGTATCGCAGACCCGGTCCAGTTCTACCTTGCCAAGAACGGCATCTTCGCCCTCGAGGACGTGCCCGAGAAGGACATCAAGTATGCCGCCCGCGCACTCAATGCAAACATCGTCAACAAACCCGAGACCCTGACCGCAAAGGATCTCGGTACCGCTGACCTCGTCGAAGACGACACTGAGGGCAAGGTCACCCGCATCTCCGGCTGCAAGAACCCCAAGACCACCACGATCCTCCTCCGCGGCACGAGCGACTACCTCCTCGAGGAACTCGAGCGTGCGGTCGTTGATGGCACCCGGGTCGTCATGGACGCCATGGAAGACGGCACCTATGTTGTGGGTGGCGGCGCAGTCGAGACCGAACTTCTCATGAAGATCCGCGAATACGCCCAGACCGTTGGCGGCCGTGTCCAGATCGCCCTTGAGGCGTACGCAGCAGCCTTCGAGTCCATCCCCCGCGCACTTGCGGAGAACTCCGGTTTCAACCCCATCGACAAGCTCGTCGAGCTCAAGAATGCCCATGCAAAGGGCAAAAAAACGGCCGGCCTGAACGTGTACGAAGGCAAGGTTGTCGACATGCACGCAGAGGGCGTCATCGAGCCCCTCCGGTCCAAGCGCCAGTCTATCCAGAGCGCATCCGAGACCGCCGTCATGCTCATCCGCGTTGATGACATGATGATCACCCAGCAGGGTGGCAAGGGCCCGGCAATGCCCCCGATGTAAAATTCCGATACTACCGGGATCCTCTCCCCTTTTTTGCCGACCTGCCTTTGATCTTCCGGCACAGCCTGCCGGCATATTCCGGGGAATCCGCCCGGCAGTACCAGGTCTGCCGGTGTCAGATAGTTTTTAGAGGATGCGATGAAAGAAATAAGAAGGCAACGTGCCGAGGTAGTCTAGCCCGGAAAGGCGGTAGCCTCGAAAGCTACTGGCGCTTCGCGCCTCGGGAGTTCAACTCTCCCCCTCGGCGTCTTATAATTTTTAACATATAATAATCCCCACAGCCCGGTTCCGGGACGGGAAAATCCCCCAAAAATGAGTTCCGTCGCAAATTTGGGAAAAACTGGCAATTTCAAGCCCTATTGCCTGAATAAATGAAATAACGCTGCAAATTAAAATATGCTCAATTAACAGATTTTAAATACAACATATTCATAGTATATGGTATACAGTGCAGGAACCGGCTGGTTCCTGTACTCACCAGTCAGGAGGTTCGTGCCAGTATGTTCCGGATCAAAGAGAACAAACCCGTCATTTCACCGGATGCGAAGTCGTTCCGCGCCATTCGGAGGCTGAACCTTAACCGCACCTATATGCCGCTCAAGATCGGGGCGATTGCCGGGTACATCCTTCTCGGGATGCTCTCGGCGTCCACCTCCATGTTCGGCATCCTTGTGGGTGCAGTACTCCGCCTGGTCGGACTGTAATCCAACCCTACCCCATTCTTCTCTTTCAGATATACGCGAGGACGCCAAGTGCCCCGTGGACGAGGGCCAGCAGGACCGTTGCAGCGGCACAGTACGGGTGCCATTTCATCGCAATGACCCGAACCCCCCGCCGGCTCAGGACAGGGATGGAGGCAGTGAGCAGCAGCGCAAAAAGGGTAAGGATACCGAGATACAGGATCACGGGTTTGCCGAAAATGAGATAATAGGATATCTCCGAAAGCATGCTCCTCACTCCCAGGTGACGGTCACGGTTCCCTTCATGTCCTCGTGAACCAGGTCCTGGTACTGGAAGACCCCGTTATTGACAAAGACCCAGCTCCACGACTGCCCGGGAGAGATCGTCTGGCCGGTATAGACTCCCCAGATCTTGATCCGGTGAGTCGGGTTGTACAGGGATTCATCCTCAGAAGAGTCCATATTGTACCACCGCACGGTCATGCCCCGCTTGATGACGATATTCTTCGGGCTGAACCCGTCACGGGTGATGAAGACGGAGTTGTCGTCGACCGAGATAGTAGTCTCAAGGGTTGGCATCGCCGTGGTCGGGAGATAGGTCGGGGACGGCGCCTTCGTTGTCGGTACCGGCGTCGGGGGCGCTTCCGGCGGGGCCTCCTCGGTACACCCGCTCACGAAGAGGAGGACTGCGACAGCAAGGAGGAGAATAAGGATCTTCTTCATGGCTAAGCAATCAGGCGGTTTTTGATAAAAAGGTGGTGAATCGCCACGCGGGGTATCAGGAGGTGTCGCCAGTGGCGGGTGGGCTTCCCGGCCCTGCAATCGCTTCCCTGAACGCATCGAGATCGTAATAATCGGAAGCGACGAGCCGGGCAAAGAGCCCCGGGGGGAGCAGGCTGGCAAACTTCCAGCCATCGGGAGGCGGGAGCGGGAGCAGCGCAGCGATCCGCTTCATATCCCAGGCCCCGATGGCAGAGAGGGCAGCGCTTACCCGTTCCACGGGCTGCTCGCGACCTGCCCGCCGTATCCGGACCGTAAACTCATCGTACCGGACCTGTGCCCGGCTGCCCAATTCCGCGACCAGGAGAAGGGCGAGGACCCGGTTGACCTTCCTGCCGGCAAACGACCAGACCGCCACCCCGCTGCCACGCGCGTCCCGCTCGCTGCAGACGCAGAGACCTTCCCTTGCAAGCTCCGGCGGGAAGGAGGCGAGTGCATTTCCAAGGATCTCCTGCTCTCCATCCCCAAGCGGCAGGAGCGTCCCTCTCCGCACGGCGATCTCCCGCACTTTCCTGCAGATGAGGGGCGAAAACCCTGCCACCCCGCTGCCGGCCCAGAACGTTCGGGAGGGCACGGGTCCCCCGGGAACGACCACGACAATGTTGTGCCCTTCGTCGGCCTTCACCATTGACCAGTTCCTCCCGCCCAGCGTCATGTCCCCGCCTTCCCGGCTGTTCACGAACCTTGCGTCCAGCTTCCCCACGACCTCGCCTTCCGGCGTCACGGCCCGGTACTCGCCCCCGCCGCTGATGACCGAGTAGAGGTCCTTCCAGTTCGAGCGCCCGAGCACCCGCTCCGCTTCCGTGCCCGGCATCAGCACCTCGCCATCTGCAGTCAGGAACCCGTTCCCGATCAGGTGGCTGATGATCCGGTCGGGATCGCGGCGATCGAGCCCGGCGAACGCCCGGTATGAGGACACCTCACGGATGACCTCCCGGCGGGTAGCCTGTTTCCGGGAGAGGAGCATGAGGAAGAGCTGCTGCAGGAGGACATTGTACGGGAGTGCTTGGGGGCGGAGCGGTTCAACCGCCTTCTCCATTGCACATTCGATAATGGCAAGGCTGCAGAGGAACTCGCGCGGGTCCTGCAACACCCAGGTCACATTCGCCGCAGTTCCCCGCCGCCCGCTCCTGCCCATCCGCTGCAGGAACGAGGAGACTGAATCCGGAGGACCCACCTGGACCACGACTTCCAGGTCCCCGATGTCGATCCCGAGCTCCAGCGTGCTGGTGCAGACAATGCAGGCCCCTTCCGGTGAGGCGAACGCCGCTTCGGCAGCCCGCCGTGTGGCCGGCGAAAGCGAGGAGTGGTGGATGTGGAGGTTGTGCACCTGCCCCTCAAGGGACTGCACGAGGTGCTCTGCCAGGCTCCGGCTGCTCACAAAGACGAGCGCCTTCTTTCCCGCAACGGTCCGCCGGATAGCGTCCCTCCGTTTTCCCTCTTCAGGTTCGATGATGAACCGGAAATGCTTCTCCTTTGGGCGGGATGGGACGGATACGATCTCCTCCCCGTGGCGGCCGTCCGAGAGCCAGCGGAGGACCTCTTCCGGGTTCCCGGTCGTTGCCGAGAGGCCGATCCGCTGGATCTTCCGCTTCGCGAGCCGGTCCATGCGTTCCATCAGCACTTTGAGGTGCACGCCCCGTTCTGACTCGACAAACGCGTGCAGTTCATCGACAATGATGAACCGGACTCCCGTAAGATCGGCAGCCAGGTCCTTCTCCTGGAGCAGGACTTCGAGCGACTCGGGAGTGATCATCAGGAAATGGGGGGGTTCCTCCTTCCAGGACCGGTTCCCTTTCGGGACATCCCCGTGCCATTTCATGAGGGAGAGGGATGTCGGGACACAGAACGCTGAGAACCGCTCCTCCTGGTCGTTGATGAGGGCTTTTAAAGGGGAGATGTACAGGCAGGCGATGCCGGACCGGCCGTTTTTGAGGATGTCGTCCATCACCGGGATGAGGGCAGCCTCGGACTTCCCCCCGGCGGTAGGCGCGAGGATGAGCGCATCGGATCCCGCGGACACAGCGTGATATGCCGCTTCCTGGACCTCGCGCAGGCCGGTCCACTGGAGCCGCTGCGAGAGCACCTGCTGGAGGGACTCGTGAAGAGAGGAGAAGGCGGATGCCACGGTTATGATCAACAGGAGGTTGTGCCTGAAGCGATAAGGTCTTTTGTACCGTTACCGGTCCCCTGCCGCGCGGCAACTGCACCATGCAGGACCATGACGCAGCAAACCCGTAACAGATATATACTGCGCCCAAAAAAGTATTAGACGGTAAACAATGAGGTCGCTGCGGGCATCCAATAGTATTTCTCGCGTTAGCCCGCGCTTCGCATTCTTCTTTAGATAGGGGACCTGCCTTCCTTTTAGGTCCCCGTGTAATGTCGCGATGAAGAGTTTACCAGAGGTTTCTCTATGATCCTTGGAATCCCTGATTCAGAGATATTGCTCGGCTACGGGCTTGCCATCGGCTTAGCCCTGGCGTGTATCGTGTACGGCTGGCTGTACCGGAACGAGGAGGATAAAAATGGCAGTTGATACCCTGACGATGACGCTCCTGGTGCTCGTGTACCTGGCAGCGACCCTCGTCATCGGTTATCTTGGCTACCGGCAGACGAAGAGCAGCGAGGACTACCTTGTTGCCGGCCGGTGCAGCCACCCGGTCATCATCGCCCTCTCCTACGGCGCCACCTTCATCTCCACCTCCGCAATCGTCGGGTTCGGGGGACAGGCGGCAAACCTGGGCATGAGCCTGATCTGGCTCACGGTCCTCAACATCGGGGTCGGCATCCTCCTCGCATTCGTCCTCTTCGGCAAGAAGACCCGCGAGATCGGGCACCGGCTCTCGGCTGTCACCTTCCCGGACCTGATGTGCAAGATCTACAAGTCGCCGGCCCTGCAGTACATCGCCGGGTTCATCATCGTCATCTCGATGCCGCTCTACACTGCCGCGATCCTGATCGGGGGTGCCCGGTTCATGGAGCCCACCCTCGGGATATCGTATACCTGGGCGCTCGTCCTCTTCGCCCTGATCACCGCGGCCTATGTGGTCTTTGGCGGGCTTATCGCGGTCATGTACACCGATGCGTTCCAGGGCACTATCATGCTCATCGGCATGACAGTACTTCTCGCGCTGACGGTTGTTGCTGTCGGCGGGTTCACCGCGGGCACGACCGCTCTCACGAACATGGCAGCACTTGTTCCCAAAGCCCTCGCCGACCAGGGGATGACGGGCTGGACAACGATGCCCGAGCTCGGCTCGCCCATCTGGTTCACGGTCATCACCACGCTCGTGCTCGGCGTCGGCATCGGCGTCCTTGCCCAGCCGCAGCTCGTGGTCCGGTTCATGACGGCAAAGGACAACAAGTCCTTAAACCGCGCTGTCCTCGTGGGCGGGCCGTTCATCCTGATGATGACCGGTGTGGCGTTCACGGTCGGGGCGCTCAGCAACGTGTACTTCTACAACACGTCCGGCAAGATCGCCATCGATGCTGCCGGGGGCAATGTCGATGCCATCATGCCGCTCTTCATCAACCAGGCGATGCCGGACATCTTCGTCGTCATCTTCATGCTGACGCTCCTCTCGGCGGCCATGTCCACCCTCTCCGCCCTGTACCACGCCATGGGAACCGCCCTTGTCTGCGACCTCTGGGGCAGGGGTCGGGAGTGCGCCCTCTCGCTGAAAGCCCACCAGGCCGGGATCGTTGTGATGATGGTCGTCTCGACGATCCTCGCCTTCCTCCTCCCCATCAGCATCATCGCGCGGGCAACCGCGATGTTCATGGGGCTGTGCGCCTGTGCGTTCCTGCCGGCATTCGCGGTCGGGGTCTATGCAAAGAACCCGTCAACAAAAGCCGCCCTTGGGAGCATGGTCTCGGGTGCCGTGGTCTGGTTTACCTGGACGGCGTTTGTCCATGCAGCAGAGGCAAAGCCTCTGGGCCTCTGCCAGGCGATCTTCGGGAAGGTGACGCTCCTTGGTTCGCCGTGGACCGCTGTCGATCCCATCGTGATTGCGCTCCCGGTCTCCCTGGTCGTGATGGTGGCCATGCAGCTCCGGTATGGGGCGGACCAGCCCGAAGAGAATGCTGCCGCCGCATAGATCCGCGGGTCCCGTCCCCAAAGAAACTTTTTTTTAACCCGCAAACCGAGAGATAACCATGGATCTCGCACAGGAGAAGTGCACCACCTATAAGGCCGGTTCCCCGCCCCTCACCCGCAAGGAGATGATGGAACTCCTCGGGCAGGTGCCGGGCTGGGCACTCACGAGCGGCCACCTCACCAGGACCTTTCCGCAGGCTGATGCGGCGGCCTGCATCGCATTCTTCAACGAGATCGCCACCGTTGCAGCCGGGGAGGGGCATTTCCCTGACATCTGCATGAAGGAGTCCCGGTTCATCGAGGTCTCGCTCTATACCTATGCCGCGGGTGGCCTGACCATGAACGACTTCATCCTGGCAGCCAGGATCAGCGCGATGGGCCGGCAGGACTGAAAGGGCGTTTCGTCTCTTCTCTTCCATCATTTTTTTCTCAAGGATTGCGTGAGCGGTCCGGTTTTTAAGAGTGTCCGCAAAAGTACATGATGCAGGGCATGATCAAAAAATTTTCATCAAAGTCTGGTTGATCCGGATCAGAATTTTGAGCAGGGTCATGATCGCGATGATTTTTTTTCAGGCAAGGTCTGGTTAAAAAAATTTGAGCAGGGTCTGCTCAAAAAAAAAATCGTCAGGGTCTGGTTGTGAAATGTTAAGCAGATCTGCAACAGTGCGTATCGTCGGCACCCACAGATAATCATCGGGTTTTCACGCAGGGTTTGATGAAAAAAATGTGAGCAAGGTCTGGTTGAAATTTTTTCAGCAGGGTCTGCTCAAAAAAAATGAATCAAAGTCTGGTTGATCCGGATCAGAATTTCATGCAGGGTCATGATCGCGATGAATTTTTTTCAGGCAAGGTCTGATTGAAAATTTTTCTGCAGGGTTTGCCTCAACCGACCACTGACCGTAGTACAGGATCGGCCAAAATGAACAGCCTGCACCCTGTCAGCGGTCGCCCTTCATGAGCGTTGTTATGACCTTGTTCTCCGCCTTCCGCAGGTACTCAATGGCCGTTGACTTGGAGTACCCGAGCTGCTCCGCAAGTTCCGTGGCGCTGATCCTCCGCGGGTACTCGTAATACCCGGCACCCAGCGCAGTTGTGAGTACAAGGCGCTCCTTTTCCGTCAGCTGCGGCAGGAGCCGGTACCCGCGGTAATCCTCCTGCTCGTATGCTATGGACGTGACCGTACCAAGGATTTTTGAGAACTGCACCACCTTCTCAAGAGCGGGTTCAGGGCCGGTGCAGCTGAAGGTGACTGCCTCCTGCGAGAAGACAAGCGGCCGTTCCCAGATGATCTCCATATCCAGCCACCCCATGAGGTGACGAAACTGCCTCGGCATCGAGACCTTGACAAGGCAGGTATGCTCCTGCCCGCGTGACTCAAAGGTATCGAGGACCTGGAAATGGGGCGGGAACCGGGCAGACTCAATGGTAATGCCCGGGGAGAGGCTGATGCGGGCAATCCCGAGCGTGAATCCCTGTGCCGTGTTCTCTTTGAGGATCTCCAGCACCTCGATCTTCTCGTAGAATCCTGCTGTTGCCGCAATGAAATGCACAAATGCCCTGCCAAGGATCAGGGTTACGGTCAGTTTCCGCATGTTCAGGAAGAGGTGCGTTCTTCCGGGTGATGAGGTTTCGGACATGTACGGAACAAGGCTCCTGACCCGGGCGGAATAATACACGTAGGGAAAATTGCCATGCAGACGTTTACATTTCCGGTCGGGTACCATGCCCTCCACACCATCAAGATCATCGATTACCAGCTCAACCGCTGGCATTCGCTCGGGTACATACCACTTGAAGTTGTGCAGTCTGCGGCTGTACAGATCAGAGATTTCGATGACTGGAAACGGGTCCTGGCCGGCATGGCAGAGGGGGCTGTATCGGCAGGCAGGTGGATGGAGGCAGCATTCCTGTTCAGGGCCGCGGAGTTCTTTGTCCTGCCCTCCGATCCTGACAAGATACTGTTGTATAACCGGTTCTCAGAAGCATTCTACAACCATGCTGTCATCGGAGAACCGATTGAACGCCACCGTATCCCCTTCGCAGGTACCTGTCTTATGGCTCTCCGTATTCCCGCTCTTGGGCAACCTGCACGGGGCACCATCGTCATCCACGGCGGGTTCGACTCGTTCATCGAGGAGTGGTACTCCTGCGCCACCTTCTTTGCCGGGCAGGGGTACGATGTGGTGATGTTCGAAGGCCCCGGCCAGGGTGCGGCACTGAAAAAAGCGGGCCTGCCGCTGACGCATGATTGGGAGAAGCCGGTTAGCGCCGTCCTTGACCATTTCCGGCTGGACGATGTGACGCTTCTGGGGATCTCGATGGGAGGCTGGCTCTGCTTCCGGGCTGCCGCGTTCGAGCCACGGATCCGGCGGGTCATCGCATCCAGCATTGCGTATGACTATATGCAGATCCCGCCCCTGCCGGTCAGGGCGCTTGTTACCCTCCTGCTCCGGTCCCGCAGCCTGATGAATTACCTTGCCCGGCTGAAGATGAGAGCCAGCTACCAGGAGCGGTGGGGGATCAACAACCTGATGTATATCACGAAGACCGGTACGCCCATGGAGGCAACTGATGTCCTGCTCCGGTTCAATGAAGAGAACCTTCATGCGGAACTTGTCAGGCAGGATGTCCTGATCCTGACCGGTGCAGAGGACCATTTCATCCCCCGTAAGATGCACGATAAGCAGGTCAATGCGCTGAAGAATGCACGCTCGGTCACGGCCCGGATCTTCACGCGGGAGTCGCAGGCACAGAACCACTGCCAGGTAGGCAACATCGGGCTGGCCCTTGGGGTGATGCGGGAATGGATTGATAATACGGCACCGGGATCGTGCTGATTACCCGGGCACCCCGATACAAAAAGGGTTTTTACTCTCCCTTCCAAGTTATTCCCGATGGAGAGTCTCTTTACCCTGCCGGAATTCCAGATGAGCCTTTTGCTCTTCGTTGCCCTCGGGGGTTATCTCATTGCATCGCGGATCAACCAGTCGGCCGTCATCGGGTTGATCCTGGTCGGGCTCCTGGTCGGCCCGAGCGTGCTGGGCTGGATCACCTACACGGACTTTGTCAGGAGCCTTGCCCATCTCGGCGCCGTCATCCTGCTCTTCGTGATCGGCTTTGAGTTCAACATGAAGGATATCGTCCACCCGCGGAACTTCGTGATAGCCCTGGTGGGGGTCATCGTGCCATGGATCGGCGGATGGTACCTTGCGGTCCTCTTCGGGTTCGACTCATCGAGCGCGATCTTTGTCGGGACTGCCTGCACCGCAACCAGTATCGCCATCACGGCAAATGTCCTCAAGGAACTGGGCAAGCTCCAGACCGAGGCGGCAAAAGCAATCATCGGTGCAGCGGTCATTGATGATGTCCTGGCCCTCCTCGCCCTTGCCATCAGCGCCGATGTTGTCAGCGGCTCGTTCTCGTATGCCAGCATCGCAATAGTCACGATCAAAGCCATCGCGTTCATCGTCATCTCAGCGGCAGTCGGGATCCTGGTCATCAGCAAGTACCTCGCCCGGCTCGACAAGACCCCCTTTGTCCGGAAATACCCGGAGTTCATCTTCATCTTCGCCATGATGCTCGCGTTCCTCTACGCCATGTGCGCCGAGGCGGTCGGGCTCTCCGCAATCGTGGGGGCGTTCATCGCCGGCGTCTCGTTCAAGGACGTGGAACTCCACCAGAGCCACAGCCTCAAGGAAGGGGCCGAGTACCTCCAGATCATCTTCGCATCGATCTTCTTTGTCTCGCTCGGGATCATCGCCGATCTCCACGCGGTGACACAGGAGATCCTCCTCTTCCTCGTTGCCCTGACCGTCATTGCCATCATCACCAAGGTCATCGGCTGCGGTCTTCCTGCCGGGATGATGGGGCTCTGCCGCAAGGATGCCCTCATCGTCGGGTTCGGCATGGCACCCCGCGGGGAGGTTGCGATGATCGTTGCGCTCATCGGGCTTGAGAAGGGGATCATCGGGCAGGGGATCTATGTCGCCATCGTCATGATGAGCCTGCTGACAACGGTCATTACCCCCATCGTGTATCGGAACTGGTTCTACCGCGGGGAGGATTGCCGGTACGATGCGGAGGGGAAGTGTATAAGCGACGGGACGTGATCCCCATACCCACAAGGGGCCGGAAACTTTTTTACCCGTTTTTGCCCAGATCATCCATACTGTCTTCATGACAGAGGACTCCCAATCATGGTCTCGTGGGAACTTGTCTTTGCCATCATTCCGGGCATCATCCTCTTCCTGTACGGCATCGAGCAGTTCTCCCGCGAGGTCCAGCTCGCTGCAGGGGAATACCTTCGGGGCATCATCCAGCAGCTGACACAGACGCCCGTCCGCGGAACAGCTGCCGGCGCCCTTGTCACGGCCATCGTCCAGTCCAGCACGGCGACTACCGTCATCACGGTCGGGCTCGTGAATGCCGGTGTCCTCTCCTTTGCCGCATCGCTTGGGATCATCTTCGGCGCAAACCTCGGGACCACCCTCACCTCCCAGCTCGTGGCGCTGAACCTGACTGCCTTTGCACCGGTCTTCATCCTCATCGGGTTCGTCATCGGGATCGTCCCCGGGAGATACCGGATCTTCGGCCGGCCGATCTTCTACTTCGGCCTCGTCTTCTTCTCCCTCTCCCTCATCTCATCGGTCATGGCCCCCTACCGGACCGACCCCCAGCTGATCGCGCTCGTCGCACTCATGGACACCGTCTTCCTCCAGATCGCGTTCGGGTTTATTATCACCAACATCTTCCAGTCGAGTTCAGTGACGACCGGCCTTGTGGTCCTCATGTCCCAGAATGGCCTGATAACGCCCCAGATCGCTATTCCGATCCTGCTCGGTGCAAACCTCGGCACACCGACAACCTCTCTCCTGGTCGCAACCCGGATGAACACCTCGGCAAAGCGTGCGGCAGTTGCCCACTTCCTCTTCAACTTCCTCGGCGTCCTGATGTTCCTCCCCATCCTCCCGCTCTTCACGAACCTGGTCATCTCCATGGGCGGCGATGCCGGCCAGCAGGTGGCAAACGCCCACCTCATCTTCAACCTGGTCTGCTGCATCGTGTTCCTCATCCTGATCCGGCCCTTCGAACAGCTCGTCACACGGGTCGTCCCGGGCAGGGAGGACGACGTGGTCTTCGTGCCAGCCCACATCAGGCACCCCCAGCCGGAGGCAACACCGGAAGCGATCGCCCTGCTGGAGCGGGAGATCAAGAACCTCCTCTCCGTACCGGGCAGGCTTCTCGAGGAGCTGGAGGGGATGGTTGCCAACCCGAAGAAGTACTCGCCGCAGGTCCAGCAGCTCCGGGATTATGCCAGCTATCTCGATGGCCGGATCAGCGAGGCTGCGCTCGAACTCTCCGGCCGGGATCTCTCGCCAGATGAAACAGAACGGATCGCCGGCCTTGTCCGGATCTCCAAGCTCGGGCAGGTGCTCGCCGACCAGACAGGCG
This sequence comes from uncultured Methanoregula sp., assembly GCA_964448885.1. Classification (GTDB taxonomy): domain Archaea; phylum Halobacteriota; class Methanomicrobia; order Methanomicrobiales; family Methanospirillaceae; genus Methanoregula. Next base: position 18,184 of record CAYVAQ010000036.1, read on the forward strand.
AACTGGTGGAGATCGTCCACCAGGTCCAGGAGAAAGGGATCACCCTGTCAGAAGAATCAAAGAACGCCGTCCAGCTCACCCTCATTCCCTGCACCATGAACCTGAAAACGCTAGCCGACAGTTTCCCGCAGATCAACGACCCGGTCAACGAGGCCATGCGGCAGCAGGACGATATCCTGCGGGATACCATCACCCGCCAGTACCAGGAGTATCTCGGCCGGTTCGCGTCCCATAAAACTCCCTCGGGATCCGAGTTCTCCCGGGTCCTCTTCCAGATCGAGGGGATGGCAGGGACGATCCGGGAGATCCGCAAGTCCATTCGGGTGCTGGACCGGGAGTGATACGACCAAGAAATGGCGTGGAGGATTCTTTACAATGCCAGGCTTCGCGGCAGGTGTTTTTTGGGGGCTGCCGGCAGCAGATACTCAGGAGACCATATGCATTTAAACCGAACCAAAGACAGTATGATCGAGAGGAACCAGAACGGGAACGGGGAACCGGTTTTGAGCAAAAACACAGGAGTATTTTCCGGAAGGGGGCGTGAATGAGATGATCGAGAACATCATCTATGCTGCCATCACGATTGCCTTGGGCTTCGTCGTCGCGGGCATTGCCTGGGGAATCATCTGGTGGCTGAAGAAGAAGGCAGAACAGACGACGACACACCTGGACGATATCTTCCTGATGGCAGTGGGCACACCCCTCATCATCGGGATTATCCTTGTCTCGATCTATATTGCGGTGACCCAGTACGACCTGGTGCCGGCAACCATTGGCAGGTTCAGTACCGGCCAGATCATCAACGCGGTCTTCATCATCCTTGCAGCCTGGGCGGTCTCGGTCTTCCTCACCAACATGATCCGGACTTACGGGACCCTGCTTGCGGAACGGACGGAAGCCGACCTTGACCGGATCATCCAGATCCTCCTCATCATCGT
>CAYVAQ010000037.1:0-18339 GCA_964448885.1 uncultured Methanoregula sp.
TACTTTTATAAATGCGCAGTTGTTTAAAGCGTTTTCTGAACCAGCGGGTTCGATGCCTGATTTTTGTCATACAAGAGTAAGACAATTGGCTGATTTTACTGCACCAGAATGCGATGCGCGGCTAAAATTTTCGAAAAAAGAAAAGCCTATCATCAAGATTGTGGTTGGAAATTTTGGAGGGGCGGGAGGTGCCGCAAAAATCAACGCAGCATGATGCCAAACAAGATATTCAACGTCTACTGACATTTAGAATATGAAACTGTTTAACTGGATATCCGAGAAGCAATCGGCCAGAAGATATTTCATAATAATTTCTTTTTTGGCATTTCTCGGGGCAATTATAAGGCTTTCATATGAGTTTTATTTAGATTCAACAATCAATTACTGCCCGACTACAAACGTTTCAACTATATATGGAAATTATCTTTCACAAGATATTCCGAGAATAAGTAATAGCTTTTTTGACATCCTATTTGGTAATCTACAGACCGCGTTAATTATTTTTTTATTCCCACTTTGTCTTCTTCTTCTCACATGGCTAATTGCAAGCATTACTCCAATTTTACATAAAATATCGATGTTTGTTGCAGGGAGAGAGGAGAAATTTAAGTTGGATGTTTATTTTCCCTTATTCAAACTATCAACCGGTCTTGTCACAATTTTTTGGGGCTTTAACACATTTCCATTTTTTTGCCTTTTCAAATTGCTGCCATTTCAACTCTTTCTCTCAATGTTTTTACACGCCATTATTGAGATCCCAGCTTTCTTGATTGCAGCCTGTTTGGCATTAATTTCAGTCGATGATATGAGAATGCATTTTCACGAAAAGTCAGATTTTACATTAAGGGAAATAATCAACGTGACTATTGAAATACTGAAAAAAATGTGGTTGTATCTCCTTTGTATCGCGTTTTTAATACTCATCGCCGCAATCGTTGAAACGTGGATATCGCCGCAATTTCTTGTATTTTCGTTTGAGAATTACTTTCAGCACAATTAATCAAAAAATCAAATTTTGAGTTGTGAGTGTTCTAAAAAAAATTTACAGTTCCCCTTTCCTCTTCATCTCCGCAATCCTTTCATCAATCAGCTGCCGCAGGATATCCGGGTTGTCCCTGAGGACGCTCTGCTGGATTCCCTCATCCGTATCTATCACAACATCGGAAAGATGCTGGCCGCACGCGAAACAATAGTTTGAGGTGGGGGGATTGATCTTCCGGCAGTGGGGGCACTGGACCGGTTCCAGCCGTGATGCTGCATTCCCGTTGTCCACGACAGTTATCCCGTAGGATTTGAGCATCGCAGAATCGATATCCTGCCCGGTGAGGTGGGCGTAGGTCCGGAACATATCGGTGCTGATGTTGCCCCACATCATGAGCTTGATCACGCTCTCGGGTACCTGTTCCTTGATGAGATGCGTGATGCGGCTGTGCCGGAAGATATGGGGGGTGATGTGTTTCTCAATACCCGCCCGCCTTGCGATAACCTTGAGATGCTTGTTGATGGTCGCATGGATGAGGGGCTTGCCGTGCACGTTCACGAACACGAGCGCGTTCCCGCTCGGGTCCGGTTTGTAGCAGGCCCGCCACTGCGCCAGGTATTCATTGGCCATGATGAGCCGGACGTACCGGGGCATGTTGGTCTTGAAGTTCACGTTCGCAATGACGCCGTATTTATCGAACGTGAGATCACCCCAGGTCATGGTCCCGATCTCGCCGATGCGGAACCCGCCTTCGTACAGCGTCATGATGAGGGCCCGCTCAACCGGGCGGGTGCACGCTTTCATCAAGGCGGTGATCTCATCGGGTGTCAGCAGGTCCGCGGCCACCTTGGTCATGGGATCCTTGGCAGGTATCCGGAGTTTGCGGAGCTTGGTTTCGCTGAGATCTGAATACTTGTTCTCAATCATCCAGAGGTAGAACTGTTTGAGGATAGCAACGAAATCGCTGATCGTGTTCTGCTTGAATGGGCGCTCACGGCTGCTCTTTGCATTTCTCAATTCAGGAATCCCAGCGTACAGATCTCCAATGGTGTTGCTGGAAAACGGCCCGATGAACCGGCGCCAGCCCACAAGGGTGAACGTGAGTTTGTTCGCCCGCCCGGTGCTGATGTTCTTGCAGGACCGGAGTTCCGAGACGAATTCCCGGATCTTGGCGGCATCATCCTGGGTTAGGGTGAATTTCTCAAGGGCATGCCTGATTGAATTTTCAGCCAGTTCATTCCTCATTGGATGGAAAGTACCAGCTGGAAGTACTTGAGCGACTGGGTAAGTCATAGAAAAGTGTCTGAAATGAAGCCTTTAAAAAGGAAACTGAAGCATCGAACTTCGCGTCCAGATGCGAGAAGCAGGAGTTGAACCTGCGAACCCCTTCGGGAACAGATCTTGAGTCTGCCTCTGTTGGCCACTTAGATATTCTCGCTTGGCAGTACTATTGGTGAGCGGCAGAGTAAAAGGTTTACACATTCCGCGACGGGGAGATGGAAACGGATCTCATACCAGCGGACCCGGTCGAAGACCTGCGGATTTCTCATGTCCCGAGTCTGATGACTCCCGTCATTCCCCACCTCGGGTCTGAGGAATCCGAATAGTGCATCAGCACTATGAGGAGGGGAAGATTTCCGCAGGAAATCTTCGACCCTCAACAAGTCGAAGAACCCTTGCGGGCTCCTCGAAGAACTGCGTTCTTCTCATCTCACAGGCCTGATGACCTGTGCGATTCTCCAGTCTCGGGTCTAATGACCCTCAACTACATGAAGTCCGCAAGCCCCAGCTGCTCCTGCTTCTCCTCGCCAAACGTTGACTCAATCGCAAGGTCGATCACCTCGACCCGCTGTTTGGTATACTCCGAGATGGCGTACTTCCGGCAGATCTCGCGGGACATTGCAAGATATTTCTTAACCGATCCTTCGTGCACGGTCGGGATGATGGGGCCGTTGCAGATGCCCCTTCCCCTGAACTTCGTGCACTTGCCGGCAAGCGGCATGCGCCGGTAGCTCGTGTTGCACTTGGTGCACCGGAACTTCTGCTTGGAGAACGCCGAGAGGTTGCCCATCAGGTCGCGGATGAAGTGGGTGTTCAGTACCCGTTCCGCAACATCGTCTGCATCCACAGCCCGGATCTTCTCGGCCAGCTCGAGTTCCGCCCCGAGCTTGTCGGTCATGGTCTTCATCTGGGTGTACATCGATTCGATCGGGCCGGCGGAGATATCCGATGTGTCGTGGGTAAACCGGAATCCCTCGACCTGCTCGGGCTTCCCGACCCGTTTCTCGACCCGGTCAACGAGCTTTTCGAGATCTTTGGGTGCCTTGCAGGCGAGCGCACCGAGATAGACCTCGATCGGGTAATGGTCACCTACATCGACGTTGAGCGCCTCCTTGTCGATCTCGGCCGGGTCGATCCGGCTCGTCATGACAAGCGGCGCATCCATTGAGCCGCCCCGGTTCTCGGGGAGGAACGAGCGGGAGAAGTTGATGAGGCCGTCAAGAAGGAGCATGATACAGTCCTCATCACCGTCACACTGGCCGGTGAAGATCCCGTTTGCAACCATGGTATGGTCGTCAGCAACCGTCAGGCAGTAAACACGCTCTTCGGCTGTAGGGACGGACTCCACCGATGCGATACGGTCGCTCATCACGCAGGTGCCCTCGAAGACCGGGACGGCATCCCCTGTTTTCAGCTCCATTGCGCGGAGTTTGCGCAGGTAATTTGTGTCCCAGACGAGCATCGCATGGTCGGGGGTGACGATGAGTTCCCGCGACCTCCCCGTGGTGATGCGGAGGAGGTTTGCCGGGGAACGGTGGATAGAGACCGAGGTGATGCGGCGGATGTGGATCTGCCCGTTCGTATCAACGGTCCGGGTGGCAAAGGGGCGGGCCGGGTCAGAATAATAGGTCCCGAGACGGTCGATGCCCGGCTGGCTGATGTCGAAGTTCTCGAGGACAAACTTCCGGATCGTGGTCTTCACCCATTTCCTGCCGTCCAGAACTTCAATCTCAGTGTCACCGAAGAAGCAGTTCCGGCGCTTGGCTGCATGGAAGAACGGGTGGGCGTACCCGACATTCGCCCGGGTAAACCCGACGATCCGGGCAAGGACGCCGGCGCTGGTATGCGGGGCCAGGCCGATGACGAGATGACCTACCAGCTCCTCGGGCCGGTTGATGGAATAGAATGGCGGGAGACCGTATACTTTGACAAGGAGATCATCCATGAACTGCGCTACGCTGACCATGTACTCGGCGCAGGAGTCCGAGACCAGGATGTCCTGCGGGTGGAGCTCGATGACCTGCGAGCCGTTCTGGAGCTCGTACCCGTTGATGTCGTGTATGTATCCCAGTTCCCGCATCCGCTCAACCGGGACCCGCACCTCATCCGGGCGGATATGCGTCAGCGGGAGGTCAATCATGTCGAAGCGGGTCGTTCCGTCCTTGAAGACAAAGATGTTCCGATTCGCCCGAAGGATACCCTTCTCCATCGCCTCCACGGTCTTCTCCCGCGAGATGACCCCTTTGACACCCTTGACCAGGGCAACGCTATCGGGTTTCATCCCAAGGCGTTCCATCGCCTTAGCATACTCGGCCTTCACGTTCAGGGTTACCCGCTGGCCACAGACACCCCCGGCATCGCACGCAGGGCAGCGCGGGCCATCGATCTCCCGCCCGCACTTGGGGCAGGTATAGACCGGGACGGTATGCCCGCCGCACTGCGGGCACTTGTTTAAGTACCCGCTCTCCCCGCATTCCGTGCACCGCCGCCGACCAACTTCGATGTCGATAATCCCGCCGGACTTCTGGAAGTCGAGGTCCGTGTTGTCCTGGTCGGTCTCTGCGGTGTGGGCAGAGGCAGACTGGAACGAGCGCCGTGCCCCGCCGGAATCGCCGAGCGGGAAGAGGACATGCGGCGGCGGGTTCATCTTCCGGGGCTTGGACTTGCCGGGCCGTCCCATGCGTCCCCCGATACGGGTGCCGGAGCGGGAACGCATGGCAAAACCGCTGACATGCATCACGAGATCGAGTGGCGCCGCATCAGGAGGTGCCGACTCCCATGTTTCACGTTTTTTCAGGTTCTCGTCGAGCCCGAGACTGGCGACAAACGCCTGCCACGCGGGGATGCGGATGCCCTCCTCGATGACCTGGTGAGGGATGAGCAGGAGCTCGAGCGGCTCCTTGGTCGCCTTGTCGTGGGGGATGACGAGGGCATCCTCCTTTTTCACCCCGCCGGACGATACCGCATCGGCCAGCAGGCGCACCTGTTCTGTCGTGATGTCGTCCCAGAACCAGGTATAGGCCGGGTGAAGGTACTTCCCGGCACGGGCAAGGGTGAGGGCTTCCTGTTCGTCCTTTGGCTGTTTTGTCTCCGGCCCGGCATCGAGCTGCCACCATTCGGCACAGTACCCTGCGGGGACGAGCGGGTGGTTGTTCTCCAGGAACTCCCCGAATGAGATAAGGATCTCGCCGACATCGAGAATTTTATCCACTGCGGTGCCCAGCCGCTTTGCGGTCTCCTCGCTGTCGATCCGGCGCACATCCCCGTTCTTCAGCCGGACCGTCGGCCCCTCGATGGTATCAACCGGCACAACCCCGCAGGCCTTGCCCGGCCGTTCGGTCTTCATCTGGGTGCCGGTGGCGAGGAACTCGCCGAGAATGTACAGTGTTGCCGGGTTCATCCCGGCAGCGGCGAACCCGGTGTTACGCGAGCGCCCGTACCGGAGCCGGAAACCACCCTTGCGCATCGGGTACGAGAAGACCGGGCGGCCCCCGATGAGATCGCGGAGGTATTTATCAAGCGGCTTGATACCGGTACTCTTCTCATCGCCCCCCTTTGCAGCTCCGGCAATCAGCTTGTCGAGCCAGTCCCAGCCCTCCATCTTCATCTTCTCGACCCGGCCCTTGAGCTTCCGTGCCTTGCCGGCGATACCTTCCCCGATGACGAGCGCCATGCCGCCGCGGACAACGTTGGTTTCCACTCGTTCCAGGTTGCGGTAGCCCGAGACCTCTTCCTGCTCGGTGGCCTCACCATCAACGCAGACCGGGCAGTTCTGGATGATGAGCCGGATCTCCGCCTCGCTGGGCAGGTACTGGAGGTTCATGATGTTGTTGTACTGCCGGATCTCCTCGACATACCGCTCGACCTCTTCCTGCCGGGGGATATAGCGGTTGATCCCCAGTTTCTGGCGGACATAGTCCCCGACAAGCACGGACATCGCCTGTGCTGTGCCACCGGCACTCCGGATCGGCCCTGCATAGAAGATCATCAGGTACTGCGTGCCGTCATCGTTCTTGCCAAGTGCAACCTTTGCGATACCTTCCGTAGGTGCCGAGACAACACCTTCGGTCAGGAGGGCCATGGCAACCCGGATCGAGTGGTCAAGGACCTCCATGATGTCCTTCTCGCCAAACTTCCGGGCAACGAAATCGTCGCCGATGCGCAGGGCCGCTTCCTCGCGGGACATCGTGGCCTCGAGCTCACGGATCCGGGCTGCCACTCCCCTGACCCCGATGAGCACCTCCACACGGTCGGCAAGGTCGTTTGCAATCGGGATCTCGACATCAAGCGAGGGATCAAGCCCTTTTTTTCGGGCCTCCTTCGCTACCGCGATGGTCCGGTGCAGCTCGTCAAGGAGGGACTTCTCGTACGCCTGCATTTCGGGCGAGAGCACAAGCATACCGGTAAATTCTCGCGGGTGGGATTTATGGATTGGTATTGAAGATGATAAGAAAAAAGCGGGTGTTGGTTGAGAGGATTGCCGGAATATGGGGCCGGTTCCCGGCAGGACCTTACCGGATATCGATCTTCCGCGGTTTGCTGTCGGGTTTTGGTTCTTTTTTGGGTACTTTCAGTTCAAGAATCCCCTCTTTCATGATACCTTCAGCCTTGCTGGCATCGACCTCTTCCGGGAACGCGACAGTGCGTTCGAATGCGGAAAAGGCCCGTTCACGGTGGATGAAGTTCTTGTTCTTCTCTTCCTTCTTCTCCTCCTTCTTTGCGTGGATTCTCATGCCCTCGCTGGTAATCTGGACATCAACATTCTCTTTGGAGAATCCCGGCAGTTCGGCATGGATCAGGTAGTGGGTCCCTTCATCGATGATGTCAATCGGGGCGTACCGCACCTGCAGGGAGGCCGGCTCCCATGCTCTGGTCTCGAAGGGATAATACGGCCTCATCATCATATCGAACGAGCGCCGGAAGTCATCGAAGATAGAGTCGACGTCGTGTTCGAACAGGCTCTGCCTTCTCCGGGTTTGTGGCGAAGAACCCGGAGAGATTGGTACAATCTCGGTATCCTTCTTCACAGGTTTTTTCATAGGTATTCCCCCTATGTTTAACTTTAAGTTAGTCTTAAGGTATATAAAAATTTTATCTTGGTTGTACGGACCTGAAAAAAGGGGATAATACGAGAGGAGCGGGTTACTCCTCATCACTGATATTCTCAACCATCGACCCGACACCGGTCTCCCCCATCTGCCAGAGCGTCAGTGTGACACAGTGCTTGATGGTGGGGTCCGGATCCGTGAGCCGCCCGGTCAGGTGGGCGATGGCAGGCTTGCCGATCCTGCAAAGGGCCTGGGAGAAATAACCCCGCAACTCGCGGTCACTGCTCGCCATCCCGTCGATAAGGATATCGATTGCCGGCTCGCCGATCTCACCGAGGGCTGCAGCGGCATACTTCCGGAAGTCGCGATCCGGGTTGTTCTCCATTGCCATGATGAGGGGAATGACCGCGGGCTCGCCAACCCGCGAGAGCGCGATAGCAGCGTACCAGCGCTGGTCATTTGTCTCTGCCCGTGCAAGGCGGGAGACCAGCTGCGGAACCGCGGGTTCACCGATCCGTTTCAGGGTGCTGATTGCTGCATGCCGTTTGTCGATATCGGCATCATCGAGAGTGGCCACTGCCTCCCGTATCTCCTCTTCCGTACCGTTTGTCGTTCCACCTGTTCCTGCCATATCTGGTAGTTATCTGGGTTCTCAGCAGAGATGGGTGTTTCTGTTTCCGACAGGTCCTGAAAGGACCTGGAGGATGAGAAGAAACCATCAGGTTTCTTCGAACACCGACAATAATTGGATCATTTCAGCAGTCTTCGCCACGTTGAAAATTCTTTATTGATAACACCTGAAAGGACCTGGAGGATGAGAAGAATCCCGCAGGGATTCTTCGAACCCGAAACCTCGAAAACCATGAGAGATTTTTCCTCCAGCCGGGTCACGCAAACCCCAGCCATGCCGGGACAAACAGGATGATAAAGAAGATCCCCATCAGCAGAAGCCCGAGCGGGATACCCAGCTGTGCCCACTCGCGGCTCGATATCCCGAGCTTGCACGCCGCTATGATGTTCGGGATATTGCCCGGGATGAGCATGCCGCCGGCGATGAGGAGTCCCATGAGCGCACTGACGATCTGCTGGAGGGAGAGCGCCGGCCCGACCTCAGCCGCAGCAAGGGTCGCATTATCAAGAACTGCCGAGACGATGTTCACCCAATACAGGCCCGCCGACGGAATGTGGATGATGTACTCAAGGATGAGCGGTTTGAACCCTTCGCCCAGGAAGATGAGGGCCATGATGAAGAGGTAGACCTTGCCGGCCCGGATGAGGATATCGCGGACGGACTCGCGCTCAAGGATACACTCCAGTTTCTCATCACCGGTGTGACTCCTGCTGAAGAGAAAAACCCCGCCGAATCCCAGGGCAACGACCGCCGGGATGATATAGACGGCCAGGTTGTCGAACAGGAAGAGGAACCCGGCATGGTACGGTTCTCCCGAGAGCTTGGACACCACGATCGTTGTCAGGGGTTCGCCAAGGGGCGTCAGGCCGGCCCCCAGGCCAATCGAGAAACAGGCAACAACGGCAATCTCCACTTTGGCCTTCCGGACAACCGGGAGGGCGTTGACGATCTCGACCAGGATGATGGCGGCAAGGATGGCGGAGATGATGCTTGAGATCAGTCCGAGCACGACAATGAGGACGAAGACGATCACCTGCAGAGGGAAACGATCGATCACGTTGACGATTGCCGCCTCCAGCCGGTGATGGAACCAGTAGATGAGCAGGCCGACAATGAGGACAATCTGGACGATCCCCACCGGTATCCCGAAGACGCTGGCGATGTCCAGGGGAGACAGGAGTGCTTCTTCAACGATAGCAGGACTCCAGCCGGTTGTTTCACCGGGTATCGTCATAAAGCCGGAGATCGTGAGTGCGGCAATCCCGCAGGAAAAGAGGAAGAGCTCGAGGTTGTGTTCGACACACTTCACCCGGAATGGCAGGATCAGCACCAGGAGAAATATGATAAAAAGCCCGAGGTTGACGAGGAGATCCATTGTGCTCTGTCCGTGACCGTGCCGCGCAGACGGTTGTGCTAAATATTGCATACCGGTTCGCTGTCACAATCTAAATGGATTGTCCTTTACGTCAGAAACTCTGAATGCAGGGGGTACGAAGATTTATATCCACCATCAATGGTATAGACCAAGTGGGTACATATGGGTCGTGAGGGCCATGGCAAGGGATTTTACCAGCATCATCCGGACACTGCAGGAGTCTGCCGTGAACCGGTGCCGGGAGCGGCTCGACGAGGCCGCACTGCGAGCCAAGGGCCTGATCAGCACGAACGATCCCGACGGGGACCGGCCCGGAAATGGGGATGACGAGTATGGGGTCACATCCATACTGAAGCGGAAACACGGGTTATAGGTGGACAGGATGGAAGAGGAGAAGACCCTGCTCCAGCAGATACGCGAGAAGGAGCAGGAGCACGAAGTGAAGGTCAGGGCCGTGAGAGCTGAGACCGAAGCTGCGGTTGCTGCGGCCCGCGAAGAGGCCGAAGGACTGCTCTGCACTGCCGACGGTGTCGGCAAAAAGGAAGCGGAACAGATCTACTGGGAGGAGAAGGCAAAGAGCGAGGCGGAGATCGAGCAGCTGAAAGAGCGCGCTGCACACCAGCGCGAGGACGCTGCTGCACGGGGCGAGCGGCACCTGCCCCGTGCCGTCGAGAAGATCGTCGCGCTCGTGACCATGCAGTAACCGCTGCCAGGTCCCGGGGGGAAAGGGTATGCTCCAGGCAATGAGACGGATCCAGGTCGTAGGGCCAAAGAACGAACTCAGCCGCGTAGTCGACCTTCTGTACCACGCGGGCACCGTCCACCTCGAGGATGCGAGCAGCAATGTCCCGCGTGAGGAGCTGTACCTCAAACCCGTAAAACTGGATACGTCCTATGACCTCCCGGAGATCCTCTCCCGGATCCGGGCCATATTTTCGACCCTGCCACCCGTTGCAGCCGACAGCGGACGCCAGGACCAGATCCGTGCCGGCCTCAAAAGCAGGAGTGATGACGAGATCGTCCTCCGGGCACGCGAGGTGATCCGGGAGCTTGAGACGACAACACGGGACCTGGCAGCCCGAAAAACCGAACTTACTCTCGCGATAACCGCACTTGACCGGTATGCAAAGGTCCTCTCGATCATCCAGCCAGTCGAGAAAGAGCTCCCGACGCTGGAGGGATTCGAGGTCACGATCCTCCTCATCCAGAAAGAGCATGCCGGCGTAATCGATATCGTGCGCAGGGAGATCGCCGTCATCACCCATAACCACTTCGAGATGAGCACGACATCGGTGGACGAGGAGACCCTCGCAACCATCATGGTCTTTGCCAAGAAGCACTCCGAGGCCGTCCACAGCTTCATCTACTCGGTCAACGTGAACGAAGTCCGGTTGCCAAAAGAGTACACCGGGCGGCCGTTCTTCGAGATGTACGCGCTCATCGAGGAGCAGAAGCAGAAGAACGAGCGGGAGATCGCCTCCATCAACCAGCGTCTCGACTCCCTTGCTTCGATCTGGTACCAGGAGCTCGTTGTGCTCCGGCAGCTCCTCGAGGACATCCACGATGAAGCGGGCGTGTATGCGAACTTCGGCTGCTCGGAGTATGCATTCGTCATCATGGGATGGATCCCGAAGAAACGGCTGAACGGAACAAAGGAGGCCCTGCACGAGATCTTCGGGGACCGAATCGTTGTCCGCGAGGTCGCGGTTACCGAAGACGATATGAAGAAGGCCCCGGTTTGGTACGACAACCCGGCATGGGTCAAGCCCTTCGAGTTCGTCATGACGCTTGCTGCTGTGCCGAAGTACCGTGAGGTGGACCCTACCCCGATCCTCGCGGTCTTCTTCCCGCTCTTCTTCGGCATCATGGTCGGCGACATCGGGTACGGGCTCATCATCCTTGCCATCGGGCTTCTCGTGCGATACCGCTACGCGATAACACCGTTTTTGAAGAACCTCTCCGGCATGATGATCATCTCGGCATTCCCGGCGATCATCTTCGGGTACCTGTTCGGCGAGTTCTTCGGGAACCTTGGCGAACATATGGGGTGGCTCCACCCGATCCACCTGCTTGGCATCACCTGGAACCGTGCGGAGGCTATCATCCCGATGCTCATCTTTGCCATCTTCCTTGGCGTCATCCATGTCTTCTTAGGTCTTGCCCTCGGGATGCGCAACGCCATCATCATGAAGAACCGCCACCACCTTGCCGAGCGTTCAGGCATGCTCCTGATGATCTCGGCTATCATCCTTGCGCTCGTTGCTGCATCTGGCATCGGGCCGCAGGTGCTGATGTATGCAGCGGCTGCGTTCGGGATCGTCGGACTTCCCCTTGTCCTGTACGGGGCCGGGCCATTTGGCGCCATCGAGGTGATGAGCACCGTGGGCAACATCCTCTCGTACGCCCGCCTTATGGCGATCGGTATGGCATCCGTTATCCTCGCCATTGTCGCCAACGAGCTGGGCGGGGCATTCGGGATCGCGATCATCGGGATCATCGTCGCCGTCCTCCTCCATATGCTCAATGTGGCGCTTGCGATGTTCAGCCCGTCCATCCACTCCATCCGTCTCCACCTTGTCGAGTTCTTCAGCAAATTCTACGAAGGAGGCGGGACACCCTACAAGCCGTTTGCCCGTACGGGGCCGGGCGAGCAGGCAGGAAAAGGGAACTAAAAAAAATCCGGTCGCGGGAACGGGTTGTAAATTAGTCTGCCGATTACCGGTTAATGACCCTACAATCAGGGAGTACAACCTACAATTTTTTCATAACTCCGTCGTGAGATGATTGCCCTGCGACCGGTGGGTTGCCATAAAAATTCCGGGCGCGGAAACGATCCCGCTTGAAATTTTTCCCTCAGGGTCCGATCCACCCGGCATTTCACTGCTCTCCGGCACCTCACGGGCTCCGGTCTGCCATCGTGCAGCACTCGGGAACCCAGAACCGTTTGCCTCCGGAGAGCGTCTTCCCGCAGAAGTCCCGGCAGGTCTCAGGCCGGCTCGTATAAATGGCGCACCCCCACGTCTTCATCCCGCTGCCGTCCGGAGGATCCTCCCGCAGGTGCCGGCAGGGCGAATACGCGAGAAAACAACCATCCGATTCCTTCAGTCCCCGCTCGCGGAAATAGCGTACCTGGTGGGGCTTGCACTGCTTCACAAAGATCACGGGAAGCCATCGGCAGCACTCGCCACAACGGCTGCAGGTGCCGGAAGGAGAGGGAGGGACCGGTTGTTGCATGATACAGGATTATCCGTTATGGGAAAAAAGGATGGGCCGTAGTAGTCTGTCCCCGGCAAGGTGTACCAGGGGACATATTACCAGGCTGCGATGTTCCTGAGCAGATCCTCTGCATGCGCCCGGAGCGCCTTGTCTTCCGCTTCATCCGCGATGAACTCCCGCATCCCGTGGATGGCACCGGTGCTCCGGATGGCAGCAAGCGCCACGACCGCTTCAGCGCGGATTTCATGCTGCTCTGCCCGGTCCCGGAGCCGCTCGATCAGGTCGTCCACGGGCCGGCCGCTCCTGAGGTGCCCGAGTGCGGTCACCGCGTTCAGCCGGACCCGGGGGTCCGCGTCCGCGAGAAGATCGACCAGGGGGCGGACCGCACGCGGGTCATCGCTCTTGCCCAGCGCCTGGACTGCCCTGAGCCTTTCAGCGGTGTCAGCACCGTGTTCTGCCATATGCACCAGCTCGTAGACGCCGCCCCTGCGACCGCATGAGCCATACCATACATTTTCTTCCCGTTCTATGCTCATTCCCATATAATACACCGGTTTTTCTTTACTGTTCTCTGGTCTCAACAACCATACGGCAGGTGTCCGGGGGACGAACCCGGCCCTAACGGATCAAGAAGAGCGGCCGCTTACCACGAACGGCCCGTACCGTAGTCGTGCCTGCACTTTTCAGGAAGACGACCGGATACATTGGTTTTATTTATTGCATCCCGGATATAAAAAAATATGCGATGCACCGGGTTTTACCGGAAGAGATCGTATTGTTCCGGGGATTCAGGCCTTAGGTGATAAGGAGACCGAAGACAACACCGGCAATACCAGCGGCAGTTGCAACTGCCATGGTCTCAAGTACCGTCCGGAAGACCGGGTGCTTCCCGATCCGCGCACGGCCCGGAACGGGCAGGAAGAGCATGGTTGCGCGAAGCTGATGACAGAGAACCATATTATTCGTGCCTGGAGAATGGGCAGGCAAGACGACCGTCAGGATGCGGAGATCGCCTTGATCCGGCTCGTCAGGTCCTTCGCGAACTCCTCACCGGCAAAGATATTGAGCGGCTCGTACAGGTCATCGGCAAGGAGCGGGATAGAGTCGGACGGGATATTATCCGGAGAGATCCCGTTCTTCCTGCACTTGATCCGCAGCAGGGATTCTGCCAATGACCGCCCGATCTTCGGTTCGAGAACCTCCAGGATCTCCTGCGTCCTTCCGTTCATGGTTCATCCCCTTCGGTCATCTCAAGAAGCCTGCGGCCGGCAAGGACAAAGCAGCCTGCAGTAGCCAGGTAGAAGATACTCTGGAACCATCTCAGGGAGTACTCTTTGGTGAACCCGAAGTCCGTCCCGTCACCGAAATACCGGAGCCCTCCCGCGATGAACGCAAAGAGGGCAAAGAGGACGAGCATCGTCAAAAAGTTCCGGACCCGGTCCGAGTAGTAACGCCGGGTCGCAGCAAAGATCGCGAGGGCCCCGAGGAGGAGGAGCGGTGCAATGATCTTCAGCAGGGGATTGAGGGGGCTTGTATCGTAATTGAGGAGTGCGTCCATCTATTTTCCCCCCGAGAGACCGAATGCTTCTGCGATTTCCGAGAAGCTCGAATAGACCATGTACGCAACGAGGATCGTTGCAAGCGCGAAGATGATTGCCCCCGTGCTCTCTAGCCATTTGAACTGCAGCAGGTAATCACCGAGGAAACGGGCACCGGCGCCGATGCATGCCGCAATGCCGCCTGCCATCAGGGCAAAGGCGATCTTTTTCAGGTTTCCCCCGTACTTGTTCCAGGCCAGGTAACAATACCATGTCCCGATGGCGAACAGGATAAAAACCACGATCTTGAGGAGCGGGTTTAAGACGCTGCTCTTGTACGTGAGGATCTCGATAGCCATGCGCTCACCCTGATCCATCATCACTGTCGGGAATTAAAAATCCATCGTTTTTAAGGAACGGGAGTTTATAGCCAGAAATGCGGGTTCTCCTGATCGTGGTGTTCCCGGAAATGTACCCGGGGCAAGGACAGCGGGGTATCTGACAGGCTACAGGGAGTTGCCGCTTATTTGCCGGGTTCTTGTCACGGGCGGTTGAGCCGGCACCGGTTCAGGAACTCCCGGGTCTTCATTTGTGGTAAGGCTCACCGCTCCGGATCCGGCAGGCCCGGTACAGCTGCTCGATGAGGATAAGCCGGGCCATGGGATGGGTGAAGGTCATCTTCGACAGGGAGAGCCGCCGGTTGCTCCGGGTGATGACTGCAGGGGAGAGCCCGAGGTCCCCGCCAATCACGAAAACAACACTGTTCACACCGGCGAGCTCCCATTCCCCGACAGCGGCTGCCAGGTCCGTGCTCGAGAGTGCCTGCCCCCCGATATCGAGCGCAATGACCTGCGCTCCCGGGGGGATTGCTGCAAGGATGCGCTCCCCTTCTTTGTCCAGGGCAGCCTTCTCCAGGGAGGGGGAGGCACCGGCAGGGCGCCGCTCGTCAGGGATCTCGCGGATGCTGAGCCGGAGATACGGCCGGAGGCGTTTCTCGTACTCGGCAATGCCGTCCTGCAAAAACTTCTCCTTGATCCTGCCAACGGCAATGATGTGGATGTGCATAAAACCAAAAAACCCGTTCACCGATCAATAACGCAGGCTATACCGGCGGGAGAAGAAGTGGCGGGGGATGTTACCTATGAATTACCCTTAGATTCTTTTGCATCGATTTTCTGGTGGGATAATACATCCAGCAGGACTTCTTTCATCATGGTCTTCATGAGTTCCCGGCCCTCATCCGATGACATGTAGTCTTTGAACAGTTCCCTGAACTGTCCCATATCGTGGTGATTATCGACGAAGGATAATAAAGCTTGCGTGATGCAGTCGGAGACCGTGGAGAACTTCTTTTCCTCGTACACGAGTTTATTGACCTTCTCGTAGATATTCGGGGGCATTTTATACGAGATAGCAACCCGTTCCCCGCGACTCGCCGGACTCTTTTCTGCCATTCTCTATAAACTAGGGTAAAATACTATAAATAGGCTGTTAAATCCGTTTCCGGATTCTTTATGTAATCCTTTTTTGGTGCTGGTAATCCATAAACAATACTTATGGAATACTTTTTATAGCGCGGCATACTACAGGAGAGTGTCGTGAGGTGACCGAGATGAACGAATTATTCCTGTTACTCCTTGGAATTGTCGGGGTCTTTGCTGTCGGATCCAGCATCGCCCTCTTAGCGCTTGGCAACATGATCGACCAGTTCCCCACGGGCGACGAATCGAAACGCGTCCGGGGCATCTCAAGCCCGGTCGAGACTACCCGTATCGCCGTGGTCGTGTTCTGGGCGCTCTTTATCGTCGGGACATGGGCACTCATGCAGGAGAGCAGGCTCCTGATGATCACCGGTATTACCACGTTCTTTGCCATCTGCCTCTTCATGTTCACGGCGCTCGTCTTCTCGTTTGCCGTGCTGAATGCGCTGCGGAACAGGAAGAGTGCTGTTGACAATCCCGTGCTCCAGCTGGTCCCGCAGACCGGGGCATCACCGGTGCCGGTTGCTCTGCCCGAGGCTGAGCCGGCTCCCGTGATCCAGAAACGCTACAACAATATCTTCACCGACATGATGCTCAACGTGCTCCTGAAGAAGGAGTGAAATTCCTTTTTTTCTCCGTTTCAAATTGTTGCGAGAATTAAAATTCACTCCCGATAAATCGTCGAATTCCATTAAATTTTCTAAAAAATCGATATCTAATTATCTCTTCTTGGTCACCATTTTCCCAAGGATGATGATCAGGAAAATCGCTGAAATGGGTATCACAAAAAGCAGTGGAGAAGATTGTGTTGCGGGCGGAGTGGGCTGAACTTTTGAACTTTCCATGCTCGGTTTTTGAATTACTGTAGCTGGCACATGAATTGATACAGATGCGTTTGATGAGACGCTATAAGATCCAGCGCGATCTGAGTCAATAATAGAAAAAAGCTGGAATTGACTCGCGTTCAACCGTGATGCTGCCATGAGGAGATATTTGTCTGCTCTGGGAGCCCCCATGCAATTGCCGACACGACATCGCGATCTACGCCACCCGGATGTGGTTGAAACATTACAAGACCAGACATTCAATCCATTTTTTCCCGGTTGGACCGTTCTGTTCGATTCGAATGTCGTACCACAACCACCACCCGGACAGAACTGTTGTGGGTAAATCGCAACAAAAATCGTTTCATTCAATGGCAGATTCGTGGTTCCATTGATAAAGAATTCATCACCGAGCGTTTGGTTCCCGACAGGATCAATCGTTATGAAAAATGTTGCATTATCCGCAGCAGCCGAAACAAAAAATATGAAGGTAACGAAGGCGATAAAGAGTAAAATTAATCTGAGTTTCATAGAAAAATCCGACTAATCTTCTTAATATTTTCATTCAGATAAAAGAGTGCTTTTCTACTCTATTGAAATCATTGAAAATTATCGACGCTCTCGGGGGCTCCGCTACCGCTCTGCCCCCGCCGCTGATGCAACCCCCGCCTTGGGATGACGACGTATTACCTGGAACCTTATTCGTCCCATCGCCCTGCGCCCCGTCCCCCATTGGGGAACTGGTGGCGCAAGAGGAGGGCTACCGCAAATTGAGAAGTAAATTCAAAAAAAGAAAATTACCCAAAGATCTTCTTCGACTGCTCTAACGCATCGACCGCCGGCAGAACCTTGCCGGTCAAAAACTCGATGCAGGCACCGCCGCCGGTCGAGATGTGGGTGAAATGCCCGTCAAGGCCCATCTTCTCGATGACAGCCGCGGTGTGCCCGCCACCGACAACCGAGAATTCCACCTTGGATGCGGCCTTGATCATCTCGTGGGTTCCGGTGGCAAAGTCCGCTTCTTCGAAGAGCCCGGCCGGGCCATTGAAGACCACGGTGCCGGACTTCTTTAAGACGCCGACCATGTCAGCGATCGCGTCCATGCCGATGTCAAGCACCGGGCAGTCGTCGGGGATCTTCGTGATGGGATATTCCTTCCGGTGATTGTTCTCGCGGACGGCAACGGTCTGTGGCATGACAACGCGGTCCTTGTACTTTGCAAGGATCTCCTTTGCCTTGTCGATCTCGGGCTGGTACTTGAGCTGGGCAATCAGCTGCGTGGAGGGTTTGCCGATATCGTACCCTGCCGCGATCAGGAAGACGTTGGCGACAACGCCGATGACAATGACCTTGTCCGCAATTCCCTTGTCGAGCACGTTCTTTGCAACATCGATCGAGTCGTCCACCTTGGTGCCGCCCAGCACCATGCAGACAGGACGGGGAGCACCGGAGAATACCTTCGAGAGCGTGAAGACCTCCTTCTCCATCAGGAGCCCGCCGGCGGATCGCATCGCCATCGGGAGACCGACCACCGTAGGCTGAGAGCGGTGGGCGGTGCCGAAGGCGTCGTTCACGAAGACGTCCGCCATCGATGCGAGCTTTTTGATCAGGAGTGTCTTCTTGGCTTCCTCGGGCTTCAGGGTAAGGTTCTCCTCGGCGTTGAAACGGACGTTCTCCAAGAGGACCACATCACCGATCTTCATCGATTTGACCGTATCCCTGGCACTCCGGCCAAAGATGCTGTCAACATAGGTGACGGGTTTCCCGAGCAGCTGTTCGAGCTTCTCGGCGTGTGCCTCGAGGGTGGTGAAGTCCTTCTTGCCGGGCCGGCTCTGGTGGGTGACGATCACCGTCCGGCTGCCGGCAAGGGCTTTGATGGTCGGGATATGCTCCCGGAACCGCTTGTCGTCGAGGATGAGGTTGGAGGCAGGATCGATCGGCGAGTTCAGGTCCAGCCGGAGCA
>CAYVAQ010000038.1:0-17835 GCA_964448885.1 uncultured Methanoregula sp.
TTCTCCTCCTCCTGGTTCTTTGAACCAGTCGGACCCCGCCGCTGATGCAACCCCCACTTTGCGATGACGAAGTATTACCGCTAACCGAACTCGTCTCATCGCACTGCGCCCAGGGTCGAAGAACGCGTTAGCGTTCAGGAGAAGATAATGATCTTCTCCTGCGGAAGGACTAGCGTCCTCTCCGCATTCTCCTGCTGCGGGTCTGAAGACCCACAGCATCCCCCACGGGGGAAGACTGCTCTTTTCAAAGAGCAGGCTGGAGAAGAGCCTCTGGGCTCTTCGATTTGCCGAATCTCGTAGAGATGAGGCAGTTGAGGATTCGAACGAATCCTCAACTCTGGTGGCGCAAGAGGGGGGCATCGCTTCTCCAACATGAGTTTTCTACAGAGCCAAAAAACCAACCATATCCCGGGCTCAGGGGACATTGGTGATGGTTGCAAAATCTTCCAGGTAGAGCTCCTCGGGACGACTGTTGAGGATCTCGGGCGGCAGTTCCTGAAGCACCCGCTCCACCCAGGGGCCGGAGAGCATGCTGCCGGTCGAGCCCTTCAGGCAGTTGCGCACCGTCTTCCTGCGGTGCGAGAAGAGTGCGCGGACAACATCCGCGTAGAGCCGGCGGTCGCTGATATAAAAGATCGGATCGCGGGGGAAGATCTTCACCACCGTTGAATTGACCTGCGGCCGGGGGGAGAAGCACTGCGGGGGCAGTTTGAAGCACTGCTGCACAACCGCGTAGGTCTGGACCATGATGGAGAGGCGCCCGCAGTCCTTGGTACCGGCAGGCGCGAGCATCCGCTCGGCAAACTCGGTCTGGTACATCAGGACAGCAACCTCAAAACCGCAGTCCAGGAGGCGGAAGGTGATCTTGGACGAGGCCGAGTAGGGAAGGTTTGAGACCGTGATCTCAAACGGGGGGATGGGGCAGCGTGTCGCATCCCCGTGCTGGAGCACGAGTTGCCCGGATTCAATCTCGGCAGAAAAAGTATCAGCGAGCTGTTCACAGAGAATGCTGTCGAGCTCGATTGCATGGACCTGTGCCCCGCGGGCAAGCAGGGCACGGGTGAGGGCCCCGTTGCCCGGCCCGATCTCGAGGACTTTTTTTCCCTGCACATCAGCGCAGCCGGCTATCCGTTCTATCGCTTTCTGGTCGATCAGGAAATGCTGGTCGTGGTACGCTTTCATTTCGTGGTAAAGACGTGGTACTTGACGTCCTTGTCCTGGAGCTCCTCGAGGATCCGGGCCTGGATCATCTTCTCCGGGTGGGGAAGGGCCTTGATCCGGGATGCGATGTCGGCAAAGCTCTCAAACGGTTTCCGGTTCCGCGCCTCAAGGATCTCCCACATCAGCTTCTTGCCAATTCCGGGCAGGAGGTGGAGCATGTGCAGTTTTGGCGTGATGGAGATGGACTTGTTAAAGAACGTGACAAAGTCCTGCTCACGGTCTTTGACAACCTTCTCGATGATGAACGGGAGTTCTCCCTTCGCAGTCTGCGTGAGTTCATCGTACCCGATCCGGCGCTTGACCCGCTCGATCTTCTCCCGCTCAGCGTCGCCGATATAGACCTTGTCGTACAGGTCGATAGTCACCGTAGGTTTCGGGACGAGCTCGAGCAGTTTGAACTGTTCGAGTCCCATTGCCTGGACGATCGGTTCGCGCTTGAAGGGTGGGCGGGGGTCGTCAGGATGACCCTTTAAAAGCACATCCAGTACTATCGCATTGACCTCTTTTTTTTCCGCCTTCATAGTGTCACACCTCAGAAGTGTGTCATGACGAGCTCGATGATTGCATCGAGTTCTTCGGGGGTGAGCGTGTACCGCTCCTTGGCAAAGATCGCCCGCACTTCATCCCGGCTCTTGGGCATGATATTCGCGATACGGTAGGCGATCTCGGGCTTCATCTTCTCCATCTTGGAGAGCTGGGCAACAAGATCGTCCGCTTTCTCGGGCGATGTCTTTGCAAGATGATTGGCATGCTCAATGCTGCGCCGGAACTCGTAGGACATCTCTTTCTCGGCGGCGATCCGCTCGGACTCGACACCGAGAAGGACACCCCGGAGTGCCGGGAGCGTGACCTTCTCTTCGCTAATAATACCCTTGACTTTCATGCCATTCACCTGACAGAGAGTTTACTTTTGGGCTTTTAGATGTTGTGGTCGGGCAATGACAATCTTATCGGCGTCGCCATCGCGGATGGTGAGCATCCATGCACGGCCGCGCTGGCCGAGTACGGTGCCGGTCTTGCCGTGGAAGCGGCGGTGCGGCATTCCCTTCTGGATGCTCGGGTTGACGACAACGTGGACCCGGTCCCCGATCTCGAACCGCTGGATAACCGAGGTTACGGGTGCGATTCCGCGCTTTCTCAAATCTTTCTTGAACTTATACCGGGTTTTCTTTCTTGGACCATTGTGATGTGCCATTTATTCTCCCTCCTGTGCTCCTTCCACCTGCGTAACGTCGAGGCTGGTGACATGAGCCTTCTTCTTCAGGATCTCCGTAAGACTCGGGACCGTCCTGCCCGAGTCACCCGAGACGAGTTCTTTGATGTAGAGGCCGGCTTCGCCGAGGACTTCGACAATAAACTGGTTGTCCTGCTGCCCCACGCACTCGATATCGAGGACTCTGCGTTCACGGACCTTGTCTGCTCTCCGGTGTGCGACCCGTTGTGGGGTGCGCTGCTGTATTGTGACGCCTTTTAAGGCTTTTACGGCAATTGCGAACTCATCCGCTGGTACCGCACCGTCAACCTCGACCAGGATCCTGTATTTTTTATGCGCTTTGTTTGATTTAAGGGTTTCCACCTCTGCACGTTCTGCCCAGCGGGCAAGCGCAACCGAGACACGGCCGTCCGCGGTCCGGTTGATCTCCGCCTCGAGCGTTTTCAGGTCGATGGAGCGCTTCCGGGGCTCGACAACTTCGAGAATAAACGGGCGGCCGGTCCCGACCATGCGGGCATCGATGTCCTCCCGCCCCGCGCCATGCAGGACCGCGTCGGCTGCTGCAAACGCCTCGATGACCGGCCGTCCGATGAGCTCCTCGACCGAGTCAAGGTACTGGGCCCCGGTGAAGTTACACTTCTCGCACCCCTTGCCCTTGCAGGCCCGGCAGTCCCAGTGCGTCTGGGGAATCCCCCGCTCGAACTTCTGGTACCGGCCATAGAAGAAGACGGAGTTGATCTGGACCTCGACATTCCCCCCGGATACATCGAGGATGATGACCACATCCGGTTTTTTGAAGTCCACGACTTTCCCGATCCGTGCTGATACCGCCTTCCCGACTTCACGGTTCACCTCAGATTTGAATGGCTCCGGGTCGGTAAGCGACAGGTCGCTCCAGACCATCTCCTCGTTCTCGGCAATGAGCGGGGGCACGCGGCAGCCGACGAGGAGCGTGCCAAACTCGATGCCCTTCACCGCTTCGACAACGCGGTCAGCCCAGAGCGGGACGGACTCGAAGAAGTTCCCGCAGACCCAGCAGGTGCCGGCCGGCTTTTTGTACGGGATGTTCGTGGCAATTGCATGGGATATCCGCAGGCCTTTTCCGCGTTCATCATTCGCAAGCCCGTGCGATCGTTTGCCAAAGAACCGGCCGAGACAGTGGTCGCAGATCTCCCCAAATGCGAGGATGGCGGTGGTTTTTTCCGTTATTTCCATGATGCAGCCCTCCGGTCCAGTTCATTGTGCAGGACGGTTATGGTATGATCGGCATGGAGGCATTTCGGTCCCACGGAATACCGCGGGCAGGATGCGAGAAGTGCCTCCTCGCTTTCCGTAAAGTTCAGGTGGTCCGAGAGGATAAAGGCTTCCGGCAGTTCCGGTGCCGTGCGGATATCGGTCCCGTTCTCGTCCAGCACTGCGAAGACGTGCTCCTGCATGAGCCGCTCCAGTCCGCCATTCCGGATGAAGACACCCTGGGCTGCCTCGCGGAACTCGCTGCCGCACGGGACATCGATCACTTTCTTGATCAGCGCACCGGCGCTCCGCTCATCCGGGGAGAGGGAGCGCACGAGCGACCCGGAGAACCGGATGGTCTTCGTCCCTGCGGGTTCCCCACAGAGGATGAGGTAGCAGTCCGTGTCGCGCCGCAGGTCATGCGAGAGGAAGAGCGATGCGTTCACGCACCGGCAGAGGACATCCATGCGCCCGCCACTGCCCGGCAGGTCATTGAGGGAGAAGCCCCCGTCCGTCCGGGCACGGTGCCCGATTATGGCAAACGCGGTCATCACTGCATTCCGGAGAAGCGCTTCATCAGGCGCTGCATGTTGAACTTTCCGCCGCTTGCCCCGCGGAGCCCCTTGAGGGTCCGCTGCATCATCTTGTAATACTTCAGGAGCTCCCGCACTTCGTCGGGACTTGCCCCGGCACCGTGCGCGATCCGCTGCATGCGTGAACTGTTGATGAGTGCGGGGTCGTCGAGCTCGCCGGGAGTCATCGAGTCCATGATGATCCGGTAGCGGACCATCTTCGTGCTCGTCACGTCATAGACTCCTTCGGGGAGCTGCATGTTACCGAGCGGGAGCATCCCCATGATCTGCTTTAAGGGGCCCATCTTGTTGAGCGCCTCGAGCTGCTTGTACATATCGCGGAGGGTGAACTTGCCCTTCATCATCGCGTTGACGTCGACATCCTCGGGTTTGAGCGCCTCGTTCGCCTTCTCGAGGAGGGCCTTGAGGTCGCCCATCCCCAGCAGCCTCGAGATGAACCCGTCCGGGTCGAAGCGTTCGAGGTCCTCGATGGTCTCGCCACTCCCGATGAATGCGATGCCGCTCTTCGTCTCCGCCACTGCCGACATGGCGCCACCGCCTTTTGCGGTACCATCCATCTTCGTGATGATGACGCCGTCAATGCCGATCGCTTCATGGAACCGGCGGGCCTGCTCGCTCGCCTGCTGACCGAGTGCTGCATCGATGACGAGCCAGCGGTGGGTGGCTTTCGTGAGCTGGTTTAAGTCGATGATCTCTTTGATCAGGTCGGCCTCGAGGGCGTGCCGTCCCTGGGTATCGACGATGATGAGCTCCTGCTCTTTGAGCGCTGCAAGTCCCTCGCGGGTGATCTTCAGGGCATCCTTCTCCTGCGGGTTGCCAAAGCAGGGGACATGGATCTTGGTACACAGCGTCGAGATCTGGTCGAACGCGCCGGGCCGGAACGTATCGGCACAGATGACCCCGACCTTCATCCCTTTCTTCTGGAAGTACCGGGCGAGCTTTGCCGTTGTCGTGGTCTTGCCGCTCCCCTGGAGGCCGGCCATCAGGATGGTCTGGGGTTCGAGCTTCACTTCCGTTGATGTCCAGACCAGTCTCACGAGTTCCTGGTACACGATCCGCAGCACGTGCTCGCGGACGGTCATCCCTTTGGGCGGCTCCTCCTCAAGCGAACGCGTGCGGATCGCTTTGGAGAGCTCCATCACGAGCTTGACATTGACATCAGCTGAGAGGAGCGCACGCTGGAGGTCCTTGACCAGTTCGTCCACCGCGGCACGGTCGACAACCGTCTTTCCCGCGAGTTTCTTGAGCGCATCCTTGAGGGATGTCGAGAGGTTGTCGAGCATCACGCACCCCCGTCCAGGAGCTCGTCAACAACCTTTGCCGGTTCAAACGGCATGATATCCTCGTATGCCTGCCCGACACCCAGGAACATCAGGGGTTTTCCGATCGTGTGGGCGATCGATATGGCTGCCCCGCCCCGCGAGTCCATGTCGGCTTTGGTCAGGACAACGGCATCTGCCCCGACCGTCTTGTCAAACTCGAACGCCCGGGTCACCGCATCGTTGCCGGCAACCGCTTCATCCACATAGATCACGAGGTCGGGTTTCATGACACGCTTGATCTTGTCGAGCTGGTTCATCAGGTTTGCCTTGTTGTGGAACCTGCCCGCGGTATCGGCAAGGACGACATCGATCTTGTGGGAGCTCGCGTACTGGACGGTATCGAAGAGGACGGCGGAGGGATCGGCACCTTCCTGGTGCTGGATGATCTTGATGCCAAGGCGTTCGGCATGGACCCCGATCTGCTCGATTGCGCCGGCCCGGTACGTGTCTCCGGCTCCTATAACAACCGAGAAGCCCTGCTTCTTGAGGAAGAATCCAATCTTTGCAACCGTGGTGGTCTTGCCGGTCCCGTTGACACCGGTGAAGAGGATCTTGACCGGCCGGTCATGTTCCCGGATATATTCGGCAAGATCAAAACCGTTTCCGAGCACCTCGAGGAGGGCTGTTTTGAGTGCATTCACGACAAGGGTATCGACCGACTCGCCGATCTTCCGGTGTTTCCCGACCAGTCCCTTCCGTACCTGCCCGATGATGGCATCCGTTGCAGGCAGGGCAACATCGCATTCCAGGAGCGTGATCTCGAGATCAGAGAGGGCATCCGCAACATCTTTTTCCGAGACGATCAGTTCCCGGTCAATGATGAGGGTTTTGACCTTGTCGACAAACCGGACCTTCTTGTGCTCTTCGGCAAGGGTGGCTTCGGGGACGGGTGCGGGTGCTGCCTCAGGTGCTGCAGCCGGGACCGCGGGGGGTTCGGGGGCTCCATTCCCCTTCTCCGTTCCGTCCGCGGGTTTCACCACGGCCTGGATGCTGCTGCCAAGCCGGTTGCGAGCTGCCTGCAGTTTCTCGCGAAGGCCCCCGAACATGGATGTACGGCTCCTCAATCCTGGCCCTGTTCCACGGCCATGGCCTGCTGGTAACCGGACTCAATGCGTTTGTTGATCTCGTTCATCTGCGCCCGCAGCTTGTCGATGGTCTCGGCAACCTTCTTTGCGGACGCTTCCATCTCCATGACGCGTTCCTGCAGGAACTCGACCGCATCCTTGTTCGAGCGCTCGACGATGACTTCGGCGCCGATGGCCAGCAGGACCTTCTCGGGCTCAACAACTTTCGCCCGGACGCTCGCGCCACCGCCAATCTGCAGCAGGACCGTACCATCGTCGCTGGTCAGCATCTCCTGGAGCGACTCGATTGCTGCAAGCGCTTCCATCCTGCCATTCTCCAGAAGCTGCAGCTGCTGGACAAAGATCTCTGCCTGCTGCCCGTATTCCTGCAGGTACTGCTGGAGCATCATCAGTTCGCGCTGGTCCATGGGGGGTGTTGTAGGTGCCAAAATCCGCCTCTCCTTTCACGTAGCTCAATAATTGTGACTCCTGATATGTATGTTCTCCATCATCATAAAAACATCATTGTACCTGATTCCCGCCTGAAACGGATGATGAGAACAGCAGCCGGGGCATTGCCCGCAACCGGCTCCAGACGGGGATTCCACGACGTGTTTAATACGGGAGACGGTGAACATATCACTGCAGGGTGTAACCAGCCTGCAGGAGGCGTCTGATGGATTTCAAAAACAAGGTTCTGATTATCGGGTATGGAGCAGTTTGCAAGTGCATGCTCCCAATCCTGCTGCGCCACGTGAATATCCCCCTTGGTATGATCACCATCATAGACTTCAAGGACAAGTCCGCCGACCTGAAGGCATGGACGGCCGGGGGCCTTCGTTTCGTCAAGAAGAAGATAACGCCAAAAAACCTGACCGAAGTCCTGGCTGAACACCTGTCCCCCGGCGGCCTTCTCATCGATGTGGCATGGAATATCGATTGCTGTGAAGTGCTCCAGTGGTGCCATGACAACAATGTCCTGTATGTCAATACTTCGGTGGAGGCATGGGACCCGGATGCCGGAATCGAGACCGCGAGCCCGTACGAGAAGACCCTCTATTACCGGCAGATGAAACTCATGGAACTCACCAAAGACTGGCAGGACGCGCCCACCTGCGTCGTCGATCATGGTGCAAACCCGGGCCTCATCTCCCACTTTGCCAAACACGGCCTTGTCGATATCGCGAACCGGATGATTGACGATAAGATCGCCAAGGATCCGGAGCGGATCAGGAAATTGATCAGCGACCAGAACTTTGCCGAACTTGCCATGGAGACCGGTGTCAGGGTGATCCACTGCTCGGAACACGACACCCAGATCTCCCGTTCACCCAAGAAAGTCGGCGAGTTTGTGGGGACGTGGTGCATTGAAGGTCTTCGCGAAGAGGGGGTGGCGCCGGCTGAGATCGGCTGGGGCACCCATGAAAAGACGTTACCGCCACTGGCAATCATACCTCCCGTCGGGCCGAAGAACGGCATCCTCATTCCCAAGATGGGGCTCAATACCTGGGTACGCTCCTGGATCCCCAACCAGGAGATCATCGGCATGGTCATCCGTCATGGCGAGGCATTCGGCATCTCCTCGCGCTGGACGGTCTGGAAGGATGGCAGGGCGATCTACCGCCCCACGGTCCATTATGCGTACATGCCCTGCGATGCAACAATCGCTTCCATCCATGAATTGCGCGCACGGAACTACGAGCTCCAGCCCAAACTGCGGATCATGAGCGATCGCGAGATCGTCTCCGGTGCGGATATTCTCGGCGCACTGCTGATGGGACACCCGTACAAGTCCTGGTGGACCGGCAGCATCCTCCCGATCGGGGAGGCAAAGAAACTCGCGCCCGGCCAGAATGCCACCACCATCCAGGTGGCGCTGGGTGTCGTGAGTGCGGTCATGTGGATGATCGAGCACCCCCGGGAAGGCTTCTGCCTGCCCGACGACCTGCCGCATGAGTACGTCCTCGATATCGCAAAGCCGTACCTGGGGGAGTTCCGTTCATGTCCGTCCGACTGGACACCGTTAAAGAACCGCACGGTCTTCTTTAAGGAGAACCCGGAGAACAATTACGACCGCGAGGATATCTGGCAATTCAAAAACTTCTTATTCGTGCAATAAATCAATCATATAATGACAAAAGTCGCGGTTGACACCAAGAAGAAGCGGAAGAAGAAAGGGACAAGCGAAACCCCGTCTCCGGTTCCCCATATCAGCACTTCCAGGAAAAAATTCCTGCAGGACCTTGCTGCACAGCACGGCACCCCCATTTTTGTAATCGATCATGAAAAACTCCGGGAAAACTACCGCGAGTTCCACAAACACCTGCCGGACGTCCAGGTCTATTTTGCCGTAAAGGCAAATTCAAACCCGGAGATTGTCAGAACACTGTATGCAATCGGGTGCAGTTTCGACGTTGCTTCGATGCCCGAATTCATGATCGTGTACGAGAACATCAAGAACCTGCCAAAGAAGGAGCAACAGGCCTTCATCTGGGATAAGATCATCTACGCAAACACCATCAAGCCCATCGAAACGCTGGTGGCGCTCGACAAGTACAAACCGCTTGTCACCTTCGATAACCACCATGAGATCCTCAAGATTCGCGACCATGCACCCCACGCCGGTCTTGTCCTCAGGATCCGCGTGCCGAACACCGGCTCCATGGTCGAACTCTCGAGCAAGTTTGGCGCCCATCCCGGCGAGGCGGTTGATCTGATCGTCGAGGCATTCGATAACGGGCTCATTGTTGAAGGTCTCAGTTTCCACGTCGGCAGCCAGTGCACCAACTTTGACAATTATATGCAGGCCCTCCAGATCTCGGCAGCAATTATCAAGGAAGTGGAAGACCGAACCGGAAGAAAGATCCGCATCCTCGATATCGGCGGAGGTTTCCCGGTCAAATACCACCCGGGCATACGGTCAATCCGGACGCTGGCAAAGAAGCTGAACGCTGAGATCCGGCGTCTCTTCCCGAGTGACATGCAGATCCTTGCCGAGCCGGGCAGGTTCCTTGTTGCCAACACCTGCACGCTCGTTGCAAAAGTCGTGGGAAAAGCAGTGAGGGACGGCAAGCCATGCTACTACATCAACGACGGGGTGTACCACACGTACTCGGGGCAGGTCTTTGACCACATCAATTATCCGGTACTCCCGTTCAAGCGCGGAGAGACACAGATCTCGGCAGTATTCGGGCCAACCTGCGATGCATTTGACACTATCACCCTCTCTGCCGAGCTCCCGGATCTCGATATCGGCGACCTGGTGTATTCAGAGAACATCGGGGCCTACTCGCATGCCTCGTCAACCTACTTCAACGGGTTCCCGCCGGCAAAAGTGGTTCACATCAATAAATAGGACCTGCGCGCCGTACAAAAGACCCATCATTTTTTCCCTGACAGCAAAAAACTCTCTTTACGCGGACGCTATTCTTTTACGCACCGGATACCCTCGCTGACTGGGAATGCAGCCATATCCTTGCTGAACTCCATTCCGGGCGGTTTTACAAGATCCCGGCATGCGGTACCGGATCCGGATCTGTGGCAGCTCACTGGTCCCATAACAACCATGGGGGGCTCATTCTTGTTCCTGAAATGCTGGTCTCAGAGATCCGTCCCGGGAAAGATGATCTTCTCCTGCTGCCCGGGGCAGAGACATGGCTTGCTCCTGAACATGGGGCAGTATCGAAAAAGTCCGAAAAATGCTTTCAGATAATGTCACAACCGGTGCCATCTGCGGTGCAACCATGGCACTGGTAAATGCAGGTATTCTCGATACGCGGCTGCATACCAGCAATGATCTGGCAGTCCTGAAGATGTACTGCCCGGGATACCATGGCGAGGCAATGCACCGGGACACCCCGGCGATTACCGACGGGGATCTCATTACCGGCAGTGGCATCGCTCCCGCAGATTTCTCCTATCACGTCTTCAGGAAACTGGGCGTCATGAATCCGGCTACCCTTGAGGCATGGTATGCGCTCTTCACGACAAAACGACCGGAATACTATCATGCGCTCATCGCATCACTGGGAGGACATGAGAAGACTGCCAGGTGAAACAGCCAGCTTTTCGCTCGTCCGGGACCTTCACCATCAGGCATGCCGGTCAGCGATACAAAGATCGGGTGCCTGCTCCTTCGGGAGCATGTCCGGAATATACGCTTTATGAGAGGGATTGCCCTGCTGGTACCGGGGCGGGATATGCAGCCGTGGATGCTTGTGGATCCGTATCCACCCTTTCTGAAGATATTCAGTTGCATTGATCATCGATGCGATAAACATTGGTGATTCAGGAACCGGTGTGATGGTAGCTGATACGATCAGAATCCGGTGATTCCCCGCAGCAATACGGAAGATTTTCTTCTGAATCTGCGGCAGTAGCCCGAGGCGGACCATCCGGAGCCCGCGGGCAAGGCGCTGTTTGTCTGCACCGGGTAAAAAATCGGTCAGGGACAGGGTGCCTTCAATTTCCTGTCTCGCAAAGCCGGTCAGCGTGCAAAAGACGGTATTAACCGTTGAGATCCTCCCCGCTTCATCGAATATAACGATGGCAGTACCGGAGTTTTCAAACAGGGTGGCATACTGGATTTCTCTCTCCGTGAGGGCCATTTCAGCCTTATGCCGTCGGGATGCTTCCCGGATCTTCTGTTCGAGTTCGGCAAACTGGGACTTCGGATCGCCGCCTTTTTGCATGTAGAACGTCGCCCCGTGATCAATCGCCTCGATGACAACTTCCTCGCGCCCCTTGCCGGTGAACAGGATGAAGGGAATCTGGCAGTTCCGTTCCTGCAGGATTTTGAGAAATGCAATTCCATCCGTCTCAGGCATCTGGTAATCGGAAAGGATGACATCAAACACGGAGGTAGCGAGGTGCGTGAATGCCTCCTGCACCGAGGCGGCGGTTGTCACCGTTATCCCCCGGCGCCCCAGGTAGATTTTACAGACGGTGCGAAGGACAGATTCGTCATCAACATAGAGTATCCTGAGCGGATCCGAAACCGTCATCGGTTTTTCCGGTCTGGTGTTGTTACCAATCACGGGACTCATGATACCAGCGACAGATAAATCAGCATGTGCTCGTTCGGACGAGCCGGAAATAAATTCCGGGAGTAAGCGATCCGTGTTCAGTGGATGTGAGTTCGAATGACACGGTCGTTACCCCGACACAATATCAGGGGAGAAGAAGTATATTGTTATCCGTCTGGGGATTTTAACACGATTAAAATTTTTAATGTCGTTGTAATGCGCGCCGTCGGAGGCAGGACAAAAAACAAGCTGATCCAAAGATCATTGCCGAAGCAGGCAGAGAGCAGGAGGTGATCCCGCCGGCCTGAGGAAAAAACACCTGTTTGGGATCAAAAAAGACAGGAAGCCGCGCAGGAAAGCATCTTTTTTTTCAGGTAATTTCAAATATATGAGAACATGGATAAAAGACGAAAATAAGCAGTCTTTTTCTTATGGTGTGTCAATCACTCTAATACAGAGGGTGCGTTATGAACGAACTTCTCAATGTCATCTCAGCTTCTGACAAGCGGCGAAATCTTCTGATTCTTTTGAAAAGCGGGCCAAAGGAATGGGATGATATCAAGAGGATTCTGAAAGTCACATCTACCGGCATGCTGCCACAGGTCAAGATACTGGAAGAAGAGCACCTGATTGAACGGAATGGAAGACTGTTTTCCCTGACCCCGATGGGAAAAATCCTTGCCACCCATATGGAACCGCTCATCCGGACAATGGATGTATTTGACAAGAACAGGAAATTCTGGCGGGAGCACAACATCGGTGTTCTTCCTCTTGAGATTCTCCTCCACATCGATGAGCTTGGCAATTACCAGATTCTGGAAAACTCGGATGAAGAGATTTTCGATATCAATACGTTCTTAAAAAACATCACCCAATCAAAAGTCCTGAAAGGGATTTCCCATACGATCCACCCCAAGTACCCGAACTTTTTTTTAACCCTTGCACAGAAAGGCGTTGAATCCCATCTCATCCTTACACCGGGGGTCTATCGGATAGTCAGGGAGAAATATCATGACCTGCTGGAGGACTGGCTGGCGTGTCCGGCAGCGCACCTGTATGTCCCTGATGAGGACCTTAAGTTCTCCTATGTTGTCACGGACCGGTATTTCTCAATCTCCCTGTTTTATAATACGGGCATCTTCGATTCGAAAAATGATTGTGTCAGCTTTGATCCATCAGCCCAGAAATTCGGAGAGCGGATATTCTCGTACTTTTCCAAACGGTCAGAAATGATCAAATCGATCGATTAAGCCGGTACGCAGGCACGCATTGTCAGGCCGATAACTGACTCCCAGCTGATGGCAAATTCCCGCATCTTGCGAAAAAAGGGCTGGGATCTTTTTTCAAAGGATGGCCGGTAGATTATCAGGAAGATGAACATCAGGAAGAATCCGACAGCGATGAGAATCCATTCGTTCTGGATGAACGCATTGACCAGTGCGAATATCAGAATCAGATAGGAAAAAAGCAGAAGGACAATCAGGAACCTGCGAGTAAGCGACTCCCCCAGTTTTACCGGAAGCGTCTGAATTCCGGCAGCCATATCACCGGGAATATCTTTGATATCATTCACACAGGATGTAATGAATACCTTGAGGAAAAAGAACAGGAATATGACCAATCCGGTGATTGAATTTGAGCAACAGGATAAGACGATCAATGCTATAGATCCTCCCCATGTCAGACCGATCACGGCATTTTTTATTCCAATCCCTGCCTTGAAGCGGATGGTAACTGAGTTGACCTGTATGCCGTGAGTGTAAAGGTAGCCGATGATAAATGGAATGAACGGTACGATAAACATCCCGGCTGAAATAAAAACACCGGTGCCGATAAGAAAAGAGATAATACAGGCCCGGAGGCCGCATTTCCTGTCAGCTCCGGTGAGATCATTCCTGTTGAGCGCATCTTCCTTACAATCCAGAGTCCTGTCAAGCGTGTAGGTAGCATACACAATAAGCGAAAATGCAATATATTCCGGAATTCGTGGGGGAATGCCCGCCAGCAGGAAGGCAACGTGGAGACGCAATCCGCCGGATATCGCAACAACGGAAGAAGAATTCAGGAGCCGCAGCGTAGGTGCGTCAAAGAGAGTCACACCAGAAAAAATTTTCCCGGGCTATGTTATTACAAACGCTTCAAAATTTTTAATCGCATTGAAATTTTTAAAAAATCGCTCCCATAAAACCATCTGAAGAGGGAGAGCAGAATCACCATAGCGACAGGATATGCATTAATACAGAATTTCAGGACAACTTTTATCGGCTGACAGGAATATCAGTCTCATGTCCGGAGGGAAAGGACAATGGAGACCATGATAGGGAGAGTTACCCACTACTATCCGAAGATCGGTGTCGCTGCTGTCATCCTGGACGACCACCTGGCCAGGGGCGACCGGATCCATATCCATGGGCCGCATGACGATGTGCATCAATCGGTGACCTCGATGGAGATCGACCATATTCCCATCGGGGTGGCAGAAAAGGGAGCGGATATCGGGATCAAAGTCATTGAACGCGTTCATGAAGGAGACTTCGTGTACCGCGAGATCTGACCTTTTTCTTTTTTCATAACCACGACATTTCATCCCTGCAACAAGGACTCTGGCTGAAAGAACAGATAAAACCTGTAAATATCGATTGGACATCCGTAATTAATCAATTCAAATAAATTCTCCCGGCGAATTCCACGACAAAAATGGATTGCCGGACAACCCCTCCGGCATTATTGGACAACACGCATACCCGGATTTACAATGCCGCAACGAGCCGTCTCCGGTTTCTCTCAAGCTCAGAGCGCACATGCCCCACCGTGCCAATCGTGTCAGCAACCACGGCGATGACATCATTGGGTGTAAGTGGGGCAATATAGACAGGGCCCTTGTCAAGTTCCAGCGTCATATCATGCAGCTCACCGAGCGCGAGCGTTCCTCCGATTACTTCAGAGGAACCGATGCAGGTGGAGACCATGGATCCTATCTCCTCAACATCCATCGCATCCTCTGCTGCGCTTTCAATGATAACCCCGTCCTTGCCGATGATCAATGCTGCGAAAACACCATCGATTGTCATGAATTCATCGAGTAGATCCTCCAGCATACCTTCATTCCTCCAAATCCCCGGAAACAAATAATCCGGATATTCACGAAGCAGATTCCGTAATCACAAATTCACAGTACTGGTCACCTTTGGACAGGCAGGCAGTCTCTTTTCCGCGGACCTTTATGCCATAAGCGCCTGCAACGATACCGGTCAACAAACCATTTGTGCAATTGCAGACCGTTTTATTACTGGCACCAAAGGTTTCCGACTCAATACACTGGGAGAGCCGGATGGTAGTCTCTTTTGTCTGGGGATTCCGGTCGATTCGGTCGATTTTGAACCATCCCATTTGCGAAAAGAGCGAGACTGCCAGGGGGACAAGGGTTTCCGGATCATTGAACCCCTTTTTCTGCAGGTACGCAACATTCTCTATGCCAAGGTCCATGTATGCCCGGTAGGAGATGACACCCCCGGCAGCCGCTTCCCCGACAATCTTGGTCATTGACTTATGCAGGGCCATGAACATGGAGGCCGGGACAATGATGTTCGGGCTGTCGATAAATGCCATCCTCCCGTCGAGAGGTTTCCAGTCAAACCAGGCACGGACATCCTGTTTGCCATTGATAACTGACGCAACAAAACTCTGGTCATAGATTACTTCACTCATAATGTTCACAGGACACTGAATACATATTTAGGTATAAATACCTATTGAATTCTGAAAATCCCATTCAAAGTTACCAATTTTAATTTTACCCATTCTTTTTCGTTTGTTTTGAAAATTTACCAGTAAACCGCGGAAAAGATCAATCAAATCGGGGGTTATTGCTTTTTCCCAAAAAACGTGGTGCAGGGAAATTATTTGTAGTGGTTGACTTATTTACCGGGACTTTCCCCGATCCAGACACGGGCGGCAGACCGGACCGGAATGGATGAGCAGAGAAAACCGATCCGTCACCAGGAATAGAACGGAATAAAAACGGGAAATAAAGTTACTGAAGGCTTATACAGCCTTGACTGCATCGATTCTGATGTACCTGCGCTTGAGGTTGTGCTTGCTGCCGATAACGGCGAGCGTGCGCTCCTTCGCCTGGTTCTCGTTGGGTGCTGCGACAACCTTGGTGTAAGGCATCCAGTCTTCGCCCATCAGAAATGTACCTTTCACTTCAAACTTCAGCTCTGCTGCCATAATTGTTACTCCAGAAATCCAAATACGTCTTCTACCCTGCCCAGTTCAAACCCGCTCGTGGCATTGCCGGCGATATAGCCCTTCTCGTTGACAAGGAGGCCGGTCCCGACAAGACTGCTGCCCATATTGATGGTACCTGTCCCGACCGGGATCTTTGCAACCGTTTCGAGACGCGCCAGCTCCTGTGCGGTTGCCCGCGGGTGTACGATCACACCCTTGTTTGTGGCAACACCGGCCATCCCGACGGTTTTGACACCGCCCAGGGTCAGGAACACGAGCTCACAGCCGAGAAACTCGGCAATAGCCTTGCCCATGTCAGACGGCATATCGGGATGAACTGCGACAAAGGAATCATTTGCCATGATCACGTTTCCGGCTGCGTTCATGCTCTCGTTCAGGAGAAGGACCTCGCGATATTCCGCGAGCCGGTCCACTTCCTCATCGGTTGCGAGACCTGAGACAACCGCTCCCCGGCTGTTGCCGGCAACGAGGGACCCGATGATCGTGCTCCCCTGGATGGTTGTCTCGATGACTTCCGCGTCGAGTGCTTCTTTTACTGCAGCCCTGAAATCATCCGGCGATGCCGGGGGGATGATGACGATATCACCGAGTACCCGTGCAAAGACGCCGATGTTCGGATCGCCGTCAAACGTGATCGTGTGTTCCATCTTATGATTCCGGCGCAAGTTCTGCCTGAACCTGCCCGTCCTCCATCTTCATGGCACGGACACGGATCTTTGAGGGCGGCTTCTGGCTGCCCTGTGCCCATACCTTCTCGTTGATGCTCTTGTCAAGCTTGACATCCTCGCTCTTCATGTGCTTGGCGAGGTAGTTCCTGATGTCCTTGATCGCGCCGTTGCTCCGCTTCCAGCGGGGCATCCTGCGTGCATCCCGCAGCGGGATGATATAAATGCGCTCCTGTAAATTTTCTGCCATGGCTCACACCTTCAGCGTACTCTTGCGCCAGTTGCGCCTTCTGGGGTGCGCAACCACGGCGCGCTTGGTCCTGATCATTACCCACTGGGGGACGCGCCGGTTCTGGTCACATGCCTTTGCCAGCCGGATCTTCCTGCCTTTGCTAACCTTGCTCATGTTGTCACCAACTATGTTGTTTTCCTGCCTTCGACAAGCGACTGCTCGTGCTGTGCGGGAAAGAGGGATGCCACATCGAGCCCGCGGGCCCGGATCGCATCCCGTAACTCTGATTCGTAATCGCCGTTCCGGATCGTCCCGGTCTCCCCGTAGGTAACAACGAGGAGTTGATCGGTGAGCCGGTCGACTTCGCGCCTGGGAACACCGAGCAGGGGCCGCACGTACGAGCACCCCGTCCTGCTCATCAGGCTCTGGACCGCTTCACGCGGGAGCATCGGGACCCGGTCATCGAACCGTGTGCCGTCCCCGATCACGTCATACTCCCCCGCAAGCGATTCAAGGGCGGCCTTGTGGACTGCGTTGATGGCATCGTTCGGACACCCCTTTGCAACCACAAGGTCGGCCATTTCTTCAATCATTCCTTCTCTGAATACCCGCTTGTGTAGCGGGTAGCCCAATGCACGCGCTGCAGCCTCGATGGTCGGGATCTGGCGGAGCGGGTCGAACACGAACGTGTTGAGTTCGACCTCATAATACGTACCCAGCAGGATCGCTGCAAGGGAACTGTCCTTTCCGCCGCTGTACAGCACTCCGGCTTTCATTATCTCCTGGTTATGGAGTAATCCCGCCTTGCAGGCGCGAGCTGCCTGAGCAGCTCCTTGAGCTGTGCATCGGTGATCTTCTGTTTCAGGCGCCCGCTCTGGGCAAGCGCTACCAGCTGCTGTTCAACTGCCCCGGCAAACTCGGGCTTGGTCAGCTTGATGGTATTCAGCCGTTCACGCGCCTCTGGCTCGAGAACCTGCATGAGTATCATCTGGATCTGGGACTTCAGCTTCTGCTGCC
>CAYVAQ010000039.1:0-17602 GCA_964448885.1 uncultured Methanoregula sp.
TGGTAAAGCGTTATCTTGAGCTCCGCGCTCTTGACGAAGCGCTCACGCTCCTGACCTCCTCGTTCCCGGTGCCTGAGCGGACCGAGCGGGTGCCGGTTGTACAGGCTGTCGGGCGCGTTGTAGCAGAGCCGGTCTTTGCAAAATACTCGGTGCCCGAGGTCAATATTTCCGCTATGGACGGGATCGCCGTACGGAGCCGCGATACGATCGGTGCAGGCGACCGGAACCCGGTCACCATCGGGCATTTTGCCCGCGTCAATACCGGCAATATCGTGCCCCCGGAGTTCGATGCCGTTGTCATGATCGAGGATGTCTGGGAGAATGGCGACAAGTACCAGGTTCGCCGCTCCGCCATCCCCTGGCAGCATGTGCGCCCGGCCGGGGAGGATATCAAAGAGAACAAACTTATCCTGCCCCGGGGGCATCTCATCCGTCCCTTCGATATCGGTGCACTGGTCACGTACGGGATCACCGCCATCAGTGTCTATGCCGTGAACGTGGGGATCATTCCCACCGGGAGTGAACTTGTCCCGCTCGGTGTTCGTCCGGGACCGGGGCAGGTAGTCGAGAGCAACACCGTCATGGCACAGGTCTTCCTCTCCCAGATGGGTGCAACGTGCACACGATATCCGATAGTTGCTGATGACCCGGATCTCATACGGGAATCCCTCCGCCAGGCGGTTCTGGAAAATGATCTTGTCCTCATATCAGCGGGCTCCTCTGCCGGGACCCGGGACTTCACCGAGAGCGTCATCCGCTCGCTTGGGGACCTTCTCTTCCACGGTGTTGCCGTGAAACCGGGAAAACCCGTAATGCTCGGGAAGGTGAACGGGAAACCCGTCCTTGGCCTGCCCGGATACCCGCTGGCGGCCCAGACGGTCCTGCGCGAGTTTGCCGTGCCCCTGCTCGAATCATGGGGATTCACCCCCCCGCCCCAGTACGCGATCACTGCGAAACTGGCACAGCCGCTCACGTCCGATCCGGGTTTCGATGAATTCGTCCCCATCTTTGTCGGCAGGATCGGGACCAGTGTGATCGGGACCCCTCACGGCAAGGGGGCTTTTGCCCAGATGGCCATGGTCAAAGCCAATGGGTATACCCATATACCCGCCCCGGTTGAAGGGTACGAGGCAGGTACCGAACTGACGGTGACCCTTACTACGGATCCCGGCAGCATTGAGCGGACTATCTTCCTGACGGGATCCATCGACCCGGCACTGGAGGAGCTGGCATCCCTTGCTCACGATAAGGGATTGTTCCTCCATGCCACCAATCCGGGGAATATCTCCGGAATCCTGGCGCTTGCCGGGAACACCTGCCACGCCGCCCCTCTCGTGCTCCCCTCGCAATCCCTGCTCACACAATACCAGCCCCTTATTCAATACCCCGCAGCGGGTGAGCTTGCATTCATCCATATCGCCTCGGTGGAACTGGGGATCGCTTCCCGTGAAGGGCTGTCCATCCACGACCTTACGGGCACCCGCTTTATCAACACCGGAAAGGATACTCCTTCGAGAACCGTCCTTGACAGCCTGCTTGCCGCAGAAGGGATTGACCCGGGCCAGGTGAACGGGTACCTGCAGGAAGTCCATGGACCCCCGGCAGTTGCCGTCGCGATCCGGAACGGGTTTGCCGATGCCGGGATGTGCACGTCAAGCATTGCCAGCGCCAGCGGCCTGCATTTCACTCCTGTTGCGAGCGAGGATTACGAGCTGGCTCTTCGCCACGAACTGCTGGGGGACCTGCGGATCCGGACACTCATCGATATCATCCGGTCGGAAGAGTACCGGGCATTGCTGGTGAAGAGCGGAGGATATAAAACAACACTCACCGGCACCGTCCGCCGTCTTGATCATTCTAACACGCTTACCGCAATCTCTCCGGGGAACCTGCCGGGCTGACCGGGTGGTGGATGGAGACGAGGCTACCTGTCACGGGCAGGGATGGCTGGCTCTTCGGGTCTTAAAAAAAGGGAGGTATGTTGTTACTTCTGGGCAGCGGTTGCCGTCGGGGCTGCAGCAGGGGCCGGCTTGAGATCGGTTGCCGGTGACGTGTAGTCGCCGACATACCCTGCCTTTGCCTCCGGGACCTTCTCGCTCATCGGGATGAAGAGGGCCTTGCCGTACTTCTCAACACCGAACTTGCCGATCTCGGTCTGGGTGGCCGGGTCGATGAGGAAGTTGACAAACTTGTTGGCAAGTTCGATCTTCTCGACCGGCTGCTTGGTGTTGTAAACCGTCATGACGCTGTAGATATTCAGGAGGCTGGCACCTGAGCTGATGATGGGGGTCAGTGCAAGATCTTTCTTATAGGCCAGGTAGGTTCCCTCATCGGTCAGGACATATGCGCCCTTCTCGTTCCCCATCTGGAGGGTCTCGCCCATTCCCTTGCCGGCCTCGACATACCAGGTGCCGGACTTCTGGATCTGGTTGGTATAGTTATACCCTGCATTCTTCCAGATCGCCTTCTCTGCGGAGTGGGTGCCCGAGCCGTCGCCGCGGGAGATGAATGCAATGCCGGAGGTCTTGTTCATGCCCTTGAGATAGATGGCGCTGACTGCTGCCTCGGGGGTCATGCCCTTGATACCCGCCGGGTCATTCGCGGGGCCGATAATGATGAATGAGTTGGAGGCAAACGAGCGGCGGTTCACACCAAAACCGTCTTTCATGAATGCCAGTTCCTGGCTGGGGGAGTGGACAAGCAGGACATCGGCATCGCCGTTCTTGGCAAGCTCGATGGCCTTACCGGTTCCCTGCGAGGTGATCTTCAGCTTGACATTGTTCTGCTTCTCGAAGATCGGCTGGAGGTAATCGAGAAGGCCGGTGTCGTACAGGCTCGTGGTCGTTGCGATCACGAGCGTCTGCTGTTCAGCTGCGGCTGCTGGTGCAGCGGTCGGTGCTGCGGTAGCGGCTGCCGTTGGCTGGGCAGCGGGGGTCTGGCTCGTGCATCCTGCAAAACAGGACATAAGGAGCAGCAGTACAAATGCCAGGGAAATAAATCCAATATACACACCTTTTTTCATAATATACCGGGTAAAGGGTAGGTAGGAACGCTCATCAATGTTTCTTTTCCGTTCCTGCCAAGAAAAAGGTTTACCAATTGGTAATCAGAGGTTTGGAAAAGACGGTCAGGTAGTAAGATTCCGGGTTTCAGGTACCTGCGGGGGCAATACATGAACGGCAGTTGCCTTGAACGATACGCAGACGGGTGTGCCGGTATCAAACGCCAGTTCCTCAACAGATTTTGTTGTGACAACTGCGGTAATTTCAACTCCGATATCGATGGAAAGAAGTGCCAGTGAGCCAGAGATGGTTTTCTGGATAATCGTACCATCGAAATTATTCCGCGCACTGGTCTTGTTCCCGTCATGCTTCAGCACCGTAATGTCATCAGCCCTGATACAAAGCGCGATACGGCTTGCTGGTTTTGCCCCGGCCATCACGGCAGCAACCCGGTTTTTCCCGATATCGACCATGCAGAGCCCGTCTTCGCAGGAGATAACCGTCCCTTTCAGGATGTTCTCAAACCCGATGAAACGGGCAACCCGTTCAGAACACGGTGAAGCGAAGATCGTATCGACCCGGTCCTCCTGTGCAAGCCGTCCGTCAATGATCATGGCCATCCGAGTGCCAAGGCTTGTCGCATCGCGACGGTCATGGGTGACGTGGACGATGGTCAGTCCCTGGTCCCGGTGGATCGAGCGGAGTTCTTCAATGAAACGATCCCGGGTAATTGGATCGAGCGCAGAGAGCGGTTCATCGAGTAACAGCAGTTCCGGATCGATTGCAAGAGCACGTGCGATTGCAACACGTTGCTGCTCACCCCCACTCAGGGTAAGAGGTGCACGGCATGCGAGATGAGTAATCTCGAACTGCTTCATCAGCGTGTTCACCTGGTGTCCAATCTCGAGTGCCGGCAGGCGGCGCATCTTCATCCCGAACGCGATATTCTTCTCAACGGTCATATGCGGGAAGAGGGAATAATCCTGGTACACAAGTCCAATTCTGCGTTTTTCAGGAGGAATCCCCCTCACATCCTTCCCGTCCTGCAGGATCCGCCCGCTGTCCGGTACGAGAAGGCCGGAAATTGCTTCGAGAATGATGGTCTTCCCGGCACCCGATGGACCCATGATGAAGTAATAATCCCCTTTTTGTATGGAGAGGGAGACCTCATCGAGCAGGAAATCCCCCAGCGCTATTGACACCCGGTCAAACTCGATCATCATACCTCCCCAGGTACCGTGTAAGCGACCTGAGTATGAGGAAGACTGCAAAACATGCAACGATCATCACAAATGCCACAGCGCTGCTCTCCTTAATCCCGCTGGTGGTAAACCGGTAATAGATCAGCGTGGAGATGATCATGGGATAATAAGCGATCATGATCACGGCAGCAAACTCGCTGATGGCACGCCCCCATGCAAGGATGCACCCGTTGAAGATATGCCGGATGGAACTGGGCAGGACAATAAAACAGAATGCCTGGAGCCGGGTCGCTCCCAGCGTGCGGGCGACATTCTCCATGTGTAGAGGAACTTTCTGGAAACCTTCCCGGACCGTGTTCACGTAGAAGGGCATGGCAACAAAGAGCATGGCGACAACGATGCCTAAGAACGCGTCTTCAAAAACAATTCCCATCTCTTTTAACGGGGCACCGATCAGGCCACGCTGCATGAAGAGGATATAGACCATCAGGCCGGCCACCGTGTGGGGAAGGACAAGAGGGAGGTCAATGAGGCTTTCAACAACCTGGTTGAAACGCGACTGGGTACGGGCGAGAACATAGGAGAGGGGCGTCCCGAAGATAACCAGGATTATCACCGCCACAAGGCCGGCTCCGAACGTCAGAAGGATTGAGTCGATAACCTGTTTCTGGGTTGCAATGCTTATCAGGAACGGGATATCTGCGAGCTGCC
Source organism: uncultured Methanoregula sp. (assembly GCA_964448885.1). Lineage (GTDB taxonomy): Archaea > Halobacteriota > Methanomicrobia > Methanomicrobiales > Methanospirillaceae > Methanoregula. The sequence goes on from CAYVAQ010000039.1 coordinate 4,916, forward strand.
CGATGGTTATGTTGAGGAGGGCAAGGAGGGGAAGGAGCACCAGCATGCCCCCGATGAGGGAGAAGCCGATAAGGCACCAGTCGAGCTGGTCGGCACTTCCCCGCATCTTGATCCAGCGACGCTTTCCTGGGGTATCTTTCATAGGTTCTCCATGATTTGTCCTGGGGTCTCACACATGATACCAGAAGTAACCTGCTAATATGCCACACCAGCATATCCGAAGGGCGTTATCTTCAGTCCATTTACCGTGCAGAGAAAAAAGGACAGGTTAGGGTTGCTTGTTCACCAGGGGAGCAAGCGATGCGGGCACCGCGCCAAACCCATCGGCCGGGACAATCGGGGGTTGTCCGTCAGCGGTGAGGATTGCCTGGCCATCAGGACCAATCAGCATCTCGACAAATGCAAGTCCCATGTCGGGGTGTTCAGCAATCTTGGGAACGGTCACTCCATAGACAATCGGGGATCCAACATAGCTGGTTGTCCCGTTACCTTTGACGGCTTTCGTCTGCACGGTCTTGTAATTGTCAGCGAACTTGACCGCGGACAGGTCGATCTCCTCGGGGAGCTCGACAAATTTCAGGTCATTCTGGACTGCTACACTGTGGTATTCCCATGCATAATCGATACCGCCGGCCTGGACCATCTGGACGAGTTCAACACTCTTTGGACGGATGGTCAGCGAGGTCCCGTCCGGAGAGGGATTGGTTGCATCAAGCGTCCATACATTACCGGTCTTTGTCGCGGTAATCTTGCTGTGGTCCTCGACAAGGGTCTTGAAGATGGTGTTGTCGCCATACTTGCCCTCGGCAAGCTTGATCACCATAGGTGTCCGGTACCCGCAGGGATCTGCGTTCGGGTCGCTGAATGCCCAACGGACATCTTTGCGTGCAAGGATCTTATACCAGTTGTCTGAGTTTATCTCACTGGCATACTTGCTCTTGTCCGCATAGGTGAGGACCATTGAGTTCTTGGCAAACGTGAGGTACCAGTCTGCATCATTGGGTACCATGTACTGGGGAATGAGTGCGTAATCAGCTGAGGCGACGACATCTGCCGGTTTATCCGTATCGGTCACTTTCTTGATAATGTCAACGCTTCCGCCGGGTTCGAGCAGTACTTCAGTATTCGGGTACTTATCCTCGAACTTGGCTTTGATCTTCTCAAAAGGCCCGGTCAGACTCCCGGCAAGGAAGACCCTGACCTTGATTTTCTCACCGGTTGCTGCAGCCGGTGTTGCAACATCGGTTGATACAGCCGTTGATCCAGCGGTTACTGCAGCAGTTGCCGGAGGAGTCGTTGTCTGGCTCGTACATCCTGCAAAACAGGCTGTGAGGAGCAGCAGAACAAATGCAATGGATATGAATCCTACATACACACCTTTTTTCATAGTTATACCGGGTAAACTGATAGGTATGAATACTTTTGAATGTTTCTTTTCCTTCTGGGTTTAAATGATATGATTACCAATTGATAATCAAATGCTCTTTATCAAAAACAGTTGATTTTACATTATTGTCAATAGAGAAATTAATCGATAAGGGTGAATATTTTTAGCACTTTTTCAGGAGTTCAGAAAAGACCTTGTCATCAAGGATCTCACCAACTTCACGACGGTATTTTTCCTGCATGATACCGATCATTTTCCGGCTTCCCTTTGCGGTTGTCAGGATGCCCACCCGCTCAGCCCGGGTGACGAGTTCTTCCTCTTCCATCATGGCAAAATAGGGCAGCACGTAGTAATGCGGGACATCGAGGAACTCCGCGAGCCTCCGCGTTGTCGGGAACTTCATCCGTATGGTGTTGTCGGCAAACGCGATGGTGATCGATCGTTCCAGGAGCTGGATTCGGATAGCAGCATCGAACAGGACGTCAATGGAAAGGGCAGCCATGAAAATTTCGCATAACTACGTAGTACTGGCAACCTAATGACAGTTTTCATTACCCGTATCCCGGAAAAATGAACAGGTTGAGTCACCATCCCCCGACAATATATCCTGATAAGGAGAGATAACGAATACTGCTGGACAATCTGGTACGAGTGCATTTGTGGAGATAACGCTGACAATGGTACTCTATATCGCGCCTGATGATACAGACTGCCCGGATATCTCCTGTCCCTCGCATAACCGCTGTGCGGCCCTCCATCTGCTTAAAACATGCAGCGATCCAAAGGCAATTCTCATGGACCAGGTCAGTACCATGATGCTCGACTGGTTTGTGGACGGGAGCGATCCTGGTCGTGCTATTGTACGGACCTGCGATACTACGCCAGCGATGTACCGTTCGGTGTCAATGCCCGGGAGCGGGTGCTCACCCCGGCGCAGGCCCGTACGGTTGCAGCGACCGGATCATTGGGAGCAACGTTGAGATCGCAAAGTTCCCACATCCTCAATAGTTCTCTAAAAAAATTTTCAATCGCGATCGTCCGGTCGATTCGATCATGTCCCCTGCCCGACCCCCCTCGGCTTCCCGTGGAGAAAAATTTTAGAAAAATCCGTCGGAATTTCCACAGGAAATAATGGTATTTTTTACTGTTCTGAAAAGGGGGGTCGGGCAGGGGACATCATGGATTTTTTTCCTGTACTCTGCACCCGGCAAAGAAAAAACCCGGGATCCGGTCATGGTTTTGGACGTCACATCTGCTGGTAACGCAGGCAGCAATGCGGCGTAGTATTGCAGCATTCGCGGCTGAAAGCAGAAGTGATGCGAAAAAAATTTCCCGGAATTTTTTTTATCACCGCGACCCACATAAACCGGCCTGCCCCTGCCCGACCCCTGCTAAAAAACCCGCATGAAGTCAAAGACTTCGGATCTAAGCAATGAAAATTTTGCTTTGTGAACTCAATTTCCGGTTGAGTTGAGCATTATCGATAAAAAACTAAAAAATTTTCATAATGAAATTTCAAACGACCCTTACCTGATCAAAATGATGATCCAACGAGAAGGGGAAGAATTTTTGTCGCTTTGTCGCTTGTACAATAGATTTGCTGGTTAATTTTCTGTAATCGTCAGCGTACCTGATAACTGTTTTTCGCGATAGTAATCGTGAAAAAAAAGTGAAATACTGGTATCAACAAAAAGCCGGTCTCATTCATGAACGCAACGGATCAACGATGCTATCCGTCAAGAGAGATGGATCAGCGATACCTGGTACCGGTCAGTGCAACAGAACGCCCGGGCAGTAACCTCCACGTTTTTCCATGAGCGGGGCGGGTTTTCCGCGGGCTGAAAATACTTCCTGAAAAAATTGCAGGTACCGGCCCTTCCTGGAATACGGGAACCGTATTATGGCGAACCAGTTCTTCTGGCAAGTTCTTCAAAAACCTGCACCCCAAGGATCACTTCGACCTCTTTCCGGTATCGCTCCTGCATGACGCGGATCATCCTTCGGCTGCCGCTTCTCGTTGTCACGATCCCTGCCCGTTCGGCTTTTATCACAAACTCTTCTTGTTCCAGCAGGGCAAACGAGCGGAGGACAAGGTAATGGGGAATGCCAAGGAACTCCGCAACGCGTCGGGTAATGGGAAGTTTGATCCTGATGGTATTCCCGGCCTCAAAGGTAATAACAATGGATCGCTCAAGCAACAGGATCCGGACTGCGGCATCAAAGAGAGAGTCAGCGGAAATCTCTGCCATGGACCGATCCACCGGAATTATTGAACTCGTTCATGATGCATCTTTTGCACTATTAGATCCCGATCACCCGGGTCGTGCCGGAACAATGCCAGCACAGGATACAGGATTCTACCGGGCTCTTAGCATCCTCCGGTCCTAAATTACCCCAGTCAGAGAAAAAATTAGTGCTGTTTCTTCTTGTGGTCATCAGCCACCGGCTTCATGAACACAACTTCCGCACCGACATCCTTTGCGATCTGCTCGATCTCAAACTTCCGGAAATGGGTTGCCTGGATCTGGACCTGGCCACCGGTTACGGCAATAACGCGGTACTTGGGTGACTCAACACCCTCGCCGACTTTCTGGCGTTCACGCACATAGATCTTCATGGTCTTTTCCTCCCGGCCATACCGGATCCTGCACCGCCCTGATTCGTGCACTGCAGGAGTTATGGCTCTGATATACCAACTGGTTTACAAGGACTTAATACTTTCCATGATAATTGGCTATCTGGCTGATACGACATGAAGAAACGTTTTGAACTCACAAGCGGACTGCAGGGTGAGACCCTTGTCCGGAAAGGTATGATGAAAGGCAGGAGGAAACCCTCCCCGCAGATCCGGATGGCACCGGATATCAATATCATTAAAATCGGAGGTCACGGGGTAATTGATTATGGCCGGGACGTCATGCACCCGCTGTGTGAGGAAATTGGCAAATTATCAAAAAAGCACAAACTTCTTGTTGTCACCGGGGGTGGCGGGAGGGTACGCCATATCATGGATGTAGGTATTGATCTCGGTATGCCCACCGGAGTTCTTGCAGAACTCTCGGCAAAAATATCGGAACAGAACGCGATCATGGTCTCAATCCTCCTCTCACAATATGGGGGGACACGGATCCATACCGGCGATCTCCTCGAGCTGCCGATGCTCCTCAAACTTGGTATTCTTCCGGTCACGCACGGGACTCCACCCTACGGGCTCTATGAACACCCGGCAAGGAAAGAGGTAATACCCCCGCACCGCACGGATACCGGAGCGTTCCTTATGGCAGAAGTCCTCGGGGCAAAAAACTGCATCATCGGTAAGAACGTGGATGGACTTTATACAGAAGATCCCATGAAAAATCCCGATGCTGAATTAATCCGGGATATTACGGCGAAGGAACTGATACAGATGGATCTCGAGGACCTGGTACTTGAACCAATGGTCGTTGAGCTCCTCCAGGATGCCGTCAACATCCGCGAGGTGCGGATCATCAACTGCCACAAGCGCGGCAATATCGAAAAAGCGATCAACGGGGAAAAAATCGGCACCATAATCCGGGCAGATTAGCCTGCCATCTCATTTTTGGGAGCGGCCGCAAAGGTGTGATACGACGACTGGCGGCCGGGCCCGTTGTATGAGGAATCGGTCAGATTGTACATCGTGGCATGATGCCGGACTGTTTTGGTTCCGGAAAACTGACCTGCCCTTTTTGGGCACATCATCATTGATCTTGTTTGACTTAAACCATTTTGTTTAGTGTTTATTGTTGACTTTTTTACTGAACAACCAACAATTTCCCCTGGTCATGGGAGAACACGGTAAAATCCATGATTTCTTTCCATGGTTAGTAAATATAACATAATTAACCAACCTGTTTTATTTACCCGTTTGTTAAACATAATGCGATCGGTATGGGAATCAGTTCAGATATCATGCACGATTTCGTGGCAAAAGAGATCAGGGCAATCTACTCCAGTTATGACGGATGGAGTATGTCAGAGCGCAGGACCGGTGCCGGGTATGACCGGATCGTGGTTCTTGAACGCCGCAACAACGGGCACCGGGAATGTGCAAAGATCCTGGTTACCTTCTCAAAGGATGTAACTCCCGAAGCGTGTGGGGAACTCATGGTCCCTGAGAAGACAATGGATGGAACCCTGAACAGGAACTCTTTTGCGGTTATGGTCCCGGCGAACGCCGGCACGGCCGCTGTTCCAGCCGGGCTCCCCGTTTATCCCATGCGCTCGTTTGCATTTGAGGGTAAGGAACTCGCGTGGGTCAAGAAACCTGTGAGAAAAGACGAACAACCAAAATCTGCCGCCTGATAGAGGCCGGCACCTTTTTTTCATGCGCGGGTGCGCGTATCGTGGTGTACCTCAACGCGTGCTCTTACCGGCTCTTGGGATTGAGTTTGAGGTCCTCCAAAAAGGATGATGTAACCGGTTACCGGTTCAGATCGTTTCGTAATATTTCATTGATCCACAGGCACCGCACCGGTCCCCTTCAATGAGGTAATCGGGGACGCTCTCCCCGCAGCAGGGGCAGGTGACGGACTTCCACTTCTTCTTTTGTTTCACGGTGACCCGGACTTTTTCAAAGGAGAGGATCTTCCTGCCCGCACTGAAGATCTCGTCAAAGAGCCTGCCTTTCATGGTCTTCTTGTCAAATGCCGGGCTGTTGGCATACCAGATATCAATGGTCGGGTACTGTTTCAGTTTATCCTTGTCAACCCAGACCCGGAACGCATCCGCTGTTGTCCCTTCGGAGGGGAAATTCATGGTGACCGCAAACTTTCCTATTGGCAGGATTCTGAGCCGGTTGTTGCCAATGGTGATGTGGGCCATCACCTGCAGCGCATCGGGCAGGCACTTGGGGGTCTCGCAGACCCCGTAGAGTTTTTTGCTCTTGTCTGTCCCCAGCAGTTCAAGGCACCAGTCCACCATGAACGCACCAATGAGGACGCCGGGCGCCGGGTAGGTGTGGAATTCGGCCAGGGCAAGGATCTCCTCCTGCAGGCGGGGCGGGACACCCCCCCGCGTCATGCTCGCCCTGAGTGCCTCCGGGCTCTCTTCCTTATACGCTGCTTCCATGGTTACTGGTTGGTTTCCGATGTGTTAAACATCTTATGAATTGCATGTTCAGTCTCCTTATGCATCCCTGACCAATCAGAGATATGGCCGGTTTTGTGACGGATGGTTGCAGGCATCCAGGATATCGTCCCCGGTGACGGGGCCGTTCTTTCCCCCGTCACCGTTCAGTGATGAGAGGGCAACGATTGAGACGGGGATATTCATCCCGAATACCGCAACGGTCGGGGGAGGGGCGATCGGCAGGTGACTGTAGGAGCGCACACTCCACCGGTCGACTTTCACGCCCATCCGGTCGAGCACCTCCGCGACATGGCCGCTGTACAGCGACATTGCCAGCGTCTGGCACAGGTCCACGACCGGGGACCCGATCCGGGTCCCGGCATAAAACGGCTCCTCCGGCATCCAGATCTTCCCGCACTCCCGGCAGTATGCCCGGTGGAGGATCACCTCGACCGGGTGGTCGCCGTTGTCGTCGCTGACCAGGGCAAACCGTTTCGTCCGGGTATCATACCCGGAAAGAGCCCCCCCGCAGGAATGACAAACGCCCCGAGCAAAAAATTCGGTCCTGTCACATACCTGGAGGGCGGCCTGGACAACTTCGATAACCATTGGGTGCATGGGCCGGAGCCTCATGACGCTCCCCCTGCCTGCCACGGAGTAAAGGGAATGTGGGTGAAAACATTTTTTTTAGCCTTGGTTTCCTGAAAGAGCGTAAGAATGGCGGATCTACCCCCAGATAATCAACAAAAATAAAGGATTTTCAGAATACATAAATATGGTGTTTACCGAGATCGATAATCAAGCAAAATTGGTTAACAAATTTTGCCCATCATCAGAGGTGTGTACGCGATCGTTTCTGCCCCTTTTTGGCAGCGGGACGTTTGCGAAGTTATGGTGATAGACGATGAGTGAAATCAACAGTACTGTAAAGTATGTACCGACAACCTGTCCGTACTGCGGGGTCGGCTGCGGCCTGAACCTTGTGGTCAACGATGGAAAGCTTGTTGGTGTCGAACCGTACAAGCGGTCCCCGATAAACGAGGGCAAGCTCTGCCCCAAGGGTATGACCTGCTGGGAACACGTCCAGAGCCCGGACCGGCTGACCAAGCCGCGGATCAAGAAGAATGGCAAGTTCGTGGACGCCACCTGGGACGAGGCGATCGACCTGATCGCAAAAAAGTTCAAGGAAATCTCCGACAAACACGGCCCCAAGGCGCTCGGGTTCCAGACCTCCTGCCGTACCGTGAACGAAGACTGCTATGCCCTGCAAAAACTAGCGCGCGTGGGATTCCAGACCAACAACGTCGATAACTGTGCGCGTATCTGCCATGGCCCGTCCGTTGCCGGCCTCTCGCTCTCCTTCGGGTCCGGTGCAGCAACCAACCCATTCGAGGATGTCCTGAACTCCGACCTGATCATCATGTGGGGCTCCAACGCAGTAGAAGCCCACCCGCTCGCCGGGCGCCGCGTCATGCAGGCCAAGAAGAAAGGAATCAAGGTCATTGTTGTTGACCCGCGGTTCAGCGCAACGGCACGGCTTGCCGATGAATGGATCCGGTTCACCCCGTCGACCCATATTGCGCTCGCGAACTCCATGATGTACTGGATCATCAAGGAAGGTCTCCAGAACACGGCATTCATCAACGAGCGCACGAAAGGATTCGAAGACCTCAAGAAGACGGTCGAGAAGTATGCCGACTGCGAGGAGATCCATGGCGTCCCGCTCGAGACCGTCAAGTCGCTGGCCCGCCAGTATGCGAAGGCAAAGAACGCGGTCATCATCTACTGCCTCGGCATCACCGAATTGACCACCGGTACTGACAACGTCCGTTCGATGGGCAACCTCGCCCTCCTGACCGGCAACGTCGGCCGCCCCGGTGTCGGTGTCAACCCGCTCCGTGGCCAGAACAACGTGCAGGGCGCCTGCGACATGGGTGCATACCCGAACGTCTATTCCGGCTACCAGGCTGTTGCCGTCCCCGAGAACCGTGCAAAGATGGAGAAGGCATGGGGCATGAAAGCCGGCTCCCTGCCTGACTGGTACGGCTCAACCCTGACCGAGCAGATCAATGACTGCGGCGATGTAGTCAAAGCGATGTATGTCCTCGGTCTCAACCCCGTGGTCTCCTATCCCGACTCGAACCATGTCATGAAGTCGTTCGAGAAACTCGACTTCCTCGTCATCCAAGACATCTTCTGGACCGAGAGCTGCGAGTATGCGGATGTTGTCCTGCCCGGCACCTGCTTTGCCGAGAAGGATGGCACGTTCACCAGCGGTGAGCGACGTGTGAACCGTGTGAGGAAGGCAGTCAATGGCCCCGGCGAGTCCAAGTACGACTGGGAGATCATCGGTATGGTAGCGAAGAAGCTTGGCCTCAAGGGCTTTGACTGGAAGACCGCCCAGGATGTCTGGGACGACATGCGCTCCGTTACCCCCGGCCAGTTCGGCTGCACCTACGAGAAGATGGAGAAGCCCGAGTCGGTTCACTGGCCCTGCCCGGCAATCGACCACCCCGGAACCCCGATCCTCCACATCGGCAAGTTCTCCGCAGCGGATGGAAAAGGCACCATGTTCGGCCTCGAGTACCGCCCGCCGGCTGAAGTCGCTGATGCAGAGTACCCGTTCACCATGATGACTGGTCGTGTTATCTTCCACTACCACACCAGGACCCAGACCGGCCGTGCAGCACAGCTGCACTACGAAGTTCCCGCGTCCTACATCCAGATCAATACGATCGATGCGAAGAAACTGGGCATCAAGGAGAATGAGAAGATCAAGGTATCAAGCCGCCGTGGAACAATCGAGACGCTCGCCCGTATATCCGATGAGGTTGCACCCGGCGTTACATACATGGCCATGCACTTCCACAAGGGTGCGAACACGCTGACCAACACGGCACTCGATCCGCTCTCCAAGATGCCGGAGCTCAAGCACTGTGCTATCAAGATCGAGAAGATTGCGGGGGCGAAGTAAATGGCGAAGAAAGGCGATATGCTCTATGCATGGACGAATGATGCCGCCCTTGCGAAGAAGGCGGAATGCGGTGGCGCAGTCACCGAGCTTCTGAAGTATGCACTCGAGAGCAAGACGGTCGATGCCGTCCTTGCCGTAACACGGGGCGTTGACCTGTACGATGCGATCCCGGTCCTTGTTACCGACCCCAAGTCGCTCGACGCGTGCGCCGGCTCGCTCCACTGCGGGACCGTCCTCCTCTCCAAACTGGTGATGGAGTACGCACCCAAGATGTCCGGCAAAAAGCTGGGTCTGGTTGTCAAGGGCTGTGACATGATGGGTCTCCTCGAGCTTGCACAGCGCAAACTGGTCAACCTCGACAACATTGTCATGATCGGTGTCAACTGTGGTGGATCGGTCAGCCCGGTTGCCGCACGGATGATGATCAAGGAGAAGTTCGGCGTCAACCCTGACACCGTGACCAAGGAAGAGATCGACAAGGGCCAGTTCATCATCGAGTTCGAAGGAGGCCACAAGGGCATCTCCATGGATGAGCTCGAAGAGGCCGGCTATGGGCGGCGCAGCAACTGCCGCCGCTGCAAGGTGAAGATCCCCCGCCAGGCCGATCTTGCCTGCGGGAACTGGGGTGTCATCGGCGACAAGGCCGGCAAGGCCACGTTTGTCGAGGTCTGCTCCGACAAGGGTGCGAAGCTTCTCGATGGTGCTGTCAAGGCCAAAAAACTTACCACGGAAGCAGCTAATCCCAAGGGTGTCGAGATCCGCGGAAAGGTTGAAAGTGCAATGCTCAAGCTCGGCGACAAGTGGCGCAAGCACGACTTCGAAGCGCTGGCACCGGTCCTTTGGGAGACCATTGCAAAGGAGACCGGCCGCTGCATGAAGTGTGGCGCGTGCATCGAGCACTGCCCGGTCTGTGTCACCCGTGCTGACAAGTTCAAGCAGCCCGACATGATGGTCCGCCATGGTTTCATCCCGGCCGACCCGATGTTCCACCTGCGCCGGTTTGCACACATCTCCGACTCCTGCATCAACTGCGGTCAGTGTGAAGAGTGCTGCCCATCGGAGATCCCGCTGGCGCTCTTCAGCCACGCTATCCGGACAGAGGCAGACAAGTTCTTCGAGCCAAAGCTCGGGAAGTCAGCCTACTCCAATTAATCTTTTTGTCCTGCACCAGGACTCTCATCTCAGGGAATATCATAAACGGTTGCGTAAAGTACAGGAGGAATCCCTTCGGGAATTCCCGGCAAGCCGTTCTTTTTTTATCGATCCGTTCTGATCCCGTTTTTCTGGTCACCGGGAGGAGCCGGTCATTGGGCATGTGGCTGGTGGATTGGTGCCGTGAACCGGCAATGCCCTGACCTAAACCCCCAGATAATCCCCTTCTGGCTGCGCGGATCTGGTGGTATCCCAGGGAAAATGACAATGTATCCTGTTTTTCACCTGTTGGAGTCCTTTTCACCCACTAATAATCATCAATTTCTGAGAAATTTTCAGAACGTATAAATATGGATTTTACTGAGATCATTAATCAAGCAAAATTGGTTAACAATTTTTGCGGATTATCATATTCAAACGAGGTGTGAAACAGGTATTCCCGCCACTTTTGCGGGGCGGAAGTCTGCCTGAAAATTTGGTGATAGTGAATGATTGATCCAAATAGTACTCTGAAATACACTCCGACGACATGTCCCTACTGCGGGGTTGGCTGCGGCCTGAACCTCGTATCCAAGGGCAACACGCTCGTTGGTGTCGAACCGTACAAGCGGTCCCCGATCAACGAAGGCAAGCTCTGCCCCAAGGGCGCGACCTGCTGGGAGACCGTCCAGAAACCCGGCCGGCTGACCAAGCCCCTCATCAAGAAGGGCGACAAGTTCGAAGAAGCCTCGTGGGACGAAGCCATTGACCTGATCGTGAAGAAGTTCACGGAAATCCACAAGGCCGGCGGCCCCAAGGCTCTCGGCTTCCACACATCGTGCCGTACCGTGAACGAGGACTGCTACGCGCTCCAGAAATGGGCCCGTGTTGCATTCCAGACCAATAATGTTGACAACTGCGCCCGTATCTGCCACGGCCCCTCCGTTGCCGGGCTCTCGCTCTCGTTCGGTTCCGGTGCAGCCACCAACCCGTTCGAGGACGTCCTGAATTCCGACCTCATCGTCATGTGGGGCAGCAACGCTGTTGAGGCACACCCGCTGGCCGGTCGCCGTGTCATGCAGGCCAAGAAGAAGGGAATCCCAATCGTTGTCGTTGACCCGCGGTACAGCCCGACTGCACGGCTGGCTGACAAGTATATCCGGTTCAACCCCTCGACCCACATTGCGCTCGCCAACAACATGATGTACTACATCATCAAGGAAGGCCTTGAGGACAAGGAGTACATCAAGGAACGCACGAAAGGCTTCGACGACCTGAAAAAGACGGTCGAGAAGTATGCGGACGCAACCAAGATCCACGGCGTCCCGCAGGATGTTGTCCAGGACTTTGCCCGCAAGTACGCAAACGCAAAGAATGCGGTCATCATCTACTGCCTCGGCATCACCGAGCTGACCACCGGTACCGACAATGTCCGTTCGATGGGCAACCTCGCCCTCCTGACCGGCAATGTCGGCCGCCCCGGTGTCGGTGTCAACCCGCTCCGCGGCCAGAACAACGTGCAGGGCGCCTGCGACATGGGTGCATACCCGAATGTCTTCTCCGGCTACCAGGCAGTCGCTGTCCCCGAAAACCGTGCCAAGATGGAGAAGGCATGGGGCATGAAGGAAGGCTCCCTGCCGGACTGGTATGGCGTCACCCTCACCGAGCAGATCACCCAGTGCGGCGACCCAATCAAAGCGCTGTACATCCTCGGGCTGAACCCGGTTGTCTCCTACCCGGACTCGAACCATGTCAAGAGATCCCTTGAAAAGCTCGACTTCTGCGTCATCCAGGACATCTACTGGACCGAGAGCTGTGAATACGCGGATGTTGTCCTGCCCGGTACCTGCTTTGCCGAGAAGGACGGGACGTTCACCAGCGGTGAGCGCCGTGTCAACCGTGTCCGGAAGGCAGTTGACGGCCCCGGCGAGTCCAAGTACGACTGGGATATCATCGGCATGCTCGCCCGGAAGATGGGCCTCAAGGGCTTTGACTGGAAGACCGCCAAGGATGTCTGGGACGACATGCGCTCCGTCACCCCCGGCCAGTTCGGCTGCACGTACGAGAAGATGGAGAAGCCCGAGTCGGTCCACTGGCCCTGCCCGGC
>CAYVAQ010000040.1:0-16827 GCA_964448885.1 uncultured Methanoregula sp.
TCTGGTGGCGCAAGAGGGGGGCATCGCTTTACCAACATAGGTTTTCTACAGAGCAAAAAAGATAATTTGCCTTTTTCTATTCATTATCGGCTTCGGTTTATCAAAATCCTAAAAGCCGGCCTTTCTCCTCCCCTTACTCCCCACCTTTCTTCTCAACCTTCCAGTGCAGCAGCACACCGCTCTCCATCCTCCGGGCTTCGATGAGGGTGAGCCGACAGAAATCCTCTTCCCGGATGAAGCCGGGTCCATCGGCGAGGGTCGGCGCATCTTTTCCCCCGATGATGATGTTGCCGATGAACGTGTAGATCTCATCGACCAGCCCTGCCGCGATGAGACCGGCGATGACGGTCCCGCCGCCCTCGACCATGAGCCGCTGGATCCCCATCGAACCGAGCTCGTCCATGAGGACCGTAAGGTCAACCTCGTCGTCACCGGCAACAATGATGGTTGCAAGGGGGCTGAGTGTATCCAGCTTCGTTTTGTCAGCCCGTTTCGATACTGCAACCACCCGTCTGCCGGGGCCCTTGTGGAGGATCGAGGCGTCCAGGGGGATCCGGGCCGTGCTGTCAACAACAACGCGGACCGGGTGCTCGTCAGTCCCCCGGTCGCGCCGCCGCTGCCGGCACTCATCGCCCTTGACCGTGAGAGAGGGATCATCGGCAAGCACGGTGCCGATCCCGACCATGACCGCATCGCAGCCCGCCTTGAGCCGGTCCACCCGGGTGAAATCCTGGGTACCGGAGATCTTCACCTGCCGGCGCTCCCGTGTCGAGAGCTTGCCGTCGGCGCTCATGGCAACATTGACCACCACGTACGGTCGCATATCGTATCGTGTTGACCCTGTCAGGTAAAGAATCCACTGTTTTTATGTCCTCTGCACTGCTCCTGAAGTCACCTTAAAATAACAGGAACGCCAATGGCGAAGCTGATATGGAGAAAGAGGCGATCCGGCTCGGCAGTACCAGCATCTCCGAGACGGATCTCGTGCGGTTCATCGTCATCCTCTCGCTCGCGATCAGCTGTGTGCTGATATCAGCGCTGGCATTCTCCCGCTCAATCCCGTATATCAATTACCAGCTCTTCTTCATCCCGATCGTGTATGCCGCATATTTCTATCCCCGGCGCGGCATCTATTTTGCAGCGGCCTGCGGTGTCATCTACCAGGCCATCGGCTACTATTACCGTTACCCGGACTCCGCTGCCATGATAGGGGTCACTGCCGAAGCCCTGCTCTTTGTCATCTCTGCTATCGTCATCGCGTACTTCATCGACAAGATCAGGACCGGCGAGGCGCGGTACCGGACGGTCTTTGAGCACTCGCAGCTCGGGATCGTCCTCTTCAGCCGCGACGGCTTTCTCATCCGCCAGACCAACGAGAAGTTCTCCTCGATGCTCAACTTCTCGGAGCGCGAGATCCTCTCCGCCCCCTTCACGGACCTGCTCTTCTCTGACGGCGAGCGGGAGCGCTTCCGGGAACGGATCGACCGGTTCGCCGATACCGCGGATTTCGAGACCCGCCTCATCACGGCAGGTGGCGCTCCCTGCTGGGTGAACCTCTCGTGGAGTATGATTGACGAGCAGACCGTCAGCTGCACTGCCATCAACATCAACACCCGCAAGCTTGCCGAGAAACTCAACAACGACAACATGATGAAGTACCGGCAGCTCACCGAGAACTCCCCGACCAGCATCCTCATTGTGCAGAAGGACCGGATCCTGTATGCGAACCCGTCATTTGCCCGGTTCTCCGGCTATCCCACGCAGGACGTCATCAACCGGGAACTGTCCGGCTATATCGACCAGCGCGACCTGCACGCATTCTCGGAATTTGCCCAGCACTGGACGGAACCAAACCCGGTCTCCAGCCATGCCGAGTTCCGGTTTATCAGAAAGGACGGGGAGACACGGGTTGCCGTGATCTTCACGAACCCGATCCTCCATGCGAACAAACCGGCAACCATGCTCAACCTTATCGATATCTCCGAGAAGCTCCGGCTCGAGGAGAAGATCACGATGGACAACGAGCGGCGACGGGGCATCATCATCACGGTCGCCCACGAGCTCCGCACGCCACTGCAGCCCATCCTCGGTTACCTCAACCTGCTCATCTCTGACCCGCAGGGGTTCGGGATCGTGGACGAGACCAAGAAGATCCTGGAACGCTGCCTGGTCAGCGTTGACCGCGAACGGCAGATCATCAACCAGATGCTCGAGCTCTCCATCCTCGATACCGGAAAACTCCAGCTCAGCCGGTCGGAGTTCCCGCTCGAACCCCTGATACAAACCATCCTCGATACTGCGGGGTATTGTGGGAAAGCGGAGATCGCTGTCAGCATCCCGCAGGACATCGTCATCCCGGCAGACCGGGACCGGTTGTACAGCGTCATCGATTCGCTGCTCTCCAATGCGATCAACTACTCCAAGCCCCCCCGGAAGATCGCGATTTCTTACCGGAGCGAGGCCTCCGATAATTTCCACCACCTCGCGATCCGCGACAACGGCATCGGCATTCCCCAGTCAGCGATCGCGTACATCTTCGAACCGTTCCAGCTTGCCGATGCATCCAAGCTCTCGCGGAAATACGATCGTATCGGGCTCTCCCTCTCAATAGCGAAGAAGGTCATCCAGATGCATGGCGGCGACATCACGGTCGAGAGCACGGAAGGCGAAGGGAGCACGTTTACCATTCATATCCCCAAAATGGTTCCAGAAGAGGTGAAGAACGATGCATAGAATCATGCTTGTCGAGGACGATCAGCAGATCGTCGAGATGATGGACCTGCTGCTCCGCAAGGTGGGGTATGAACCGGTCATTGCACAGGATGTGATGGACGCCCTCAGCCAGATCCGGACGAATCCCCCGGACCTTGTCCTCCTCGACATCATGATGACCCCGATGAACGGCTGGGCCTTCCTCGACAAGGTCCGGGAGGAGTACAACATTCGCGACCTGCCCATCCTCCTCTTCACCGCAGCCCCCTCTGTTGAAGAAAAGATCGCCGTGATGAAGGACCCCCGCCTTGGCGTGCTCCAGAAACCGGTCTCCATCACCGAGCTCAGGGCCGGGATCGAAAAGTTCCTGCACTGATTTTTTCCCGTTCACTCCTCGATGACCGTGTGGGTCAGGAAGACCGCTCCCTTCCCGTGCATCCGCGGGTATTCCGGCACCGGCAGGAAATCCGCCAGGAACCGGTGGTGGGGCCGGCTGATGAAGTGGGCGTTGTGATCACCGGGTCCCGGGATCATCCCGATGTACTCCGGCACGCCCGCGATGACATGCCCGTCGCTGTCCTGTTTGGTCCCGACCCGGAAGAAGAGCTGGTGGTACTTCAGGAGCGTGCCGGTGTTTATTGCGCGGGATGCCTTGTGGATCTTTTCCAGGCGTTCGATGGGAAACGTGCGGAGGCAGACTGCCGTAACGTCCGTTCCGGAACGGAAGAGGAAGATGTCGGAGAGGCCGTATGTCCGCTGCAGGCCGATGAGATCTGCCCGGATCTTCTCCAGGCTGCGGTGTGCCGGGTATACGAAGAACGGGACGTGGCGCCTGATGCCGGGGACGGCACTGGTCAGGAATGTAGCGTACGCAAGGGGAGATTGAGGCTTTGACCTTACCCCGATTCGGTGACAAAGCCAGGAGATAATACGGAAGCCTCGAAGAGAGCTTTCATCTCCCGTTTCCGGGATCTGCGGGGCACTAAGCGGTACTTTTTTGATATATTTAAGAATTTCACCCGCCGGCTGCCGGAGCTCCGCTTCCGAGAGAACCGTGCAGACATACCCGGTCTTTGAGTTGACGGTGCCGGGGACGCGGAGGATCCGGCGCGTGTCCGGCGTTATCCTTGGATCGACTGCGATCCCGGCGGCAGTAACGCGGGAGAGGATCTCACGCCTCCACTCCTGTGCCATTGCTTCGCGGGCACGCGGGTCGGTATCGGGATACCGGACGGTATCGGCGCAGACAACATGGAAGCCCTTGCTGCCGGAGAATGCGGTGTACCGTACCGGAAGCCCCTCGTTTTTGCAGAATGCAAGGAGGCGTACCGTATCCGCACGCGCCGATTCAAGGTTCTCGAGGGAGAACGGGGCCCGGTCAATGTCAAAGACGATATCCGCAGAGAGGAAGATATTGTCGGAGAGCGGCGTCCCCTCCCGCCTGCCGAGGTTCTCGGGCGCGAGCCAGCAGCTGGTGGAGTAATACACATCGGACGGGCGGTACCGGACCAGCCATGCCTGCAGGGTCCTGCCGGACCGGATGCGGTCGGGCACCTTGAGGAACGTGCCGCGGGGAAGGAGGATGCGGAAGTGCCGGTGCGTACAATCGGTTATGGCAGAGATATCAGGGGGATGGTGCTGGTAAAAGGAGCGGAGGGGATCGGTCATGTCCCGTTACTTGAGGAGCTGCTCGTAGTTCTGTTTTTTGAGGTACTCCAGGAACCCTTTCCTTGCCTTGGGCGAGAGGCCGGTCGTTGCCTCACCGGAGATCTGCTCGAGTTCGAGGCGTTTCTGGTACGGATCGGTGACACCCGCGATCTTCTGCTGGTACCTCGACTTCACCCAAGCCGTGATCCGGGAGTATCCGGGATGGGGAGCACGGGGGGATGGCGGGACGGGCTCAGCCGGGGATGAGGCGGGCTGCGGGGCCGGTGTCGTGGCTTTGTTCAGCTCCTTTGAGAGGTCGGACCCGGCCTTGTTGATCCCGTCACCGAGATCTTTGAAATGGCGGTCGAGCTCTGCCTTCTTCATCTCATCCTCTGCCTTCTTCATCACCTTGTCAATCTCGTCGAAGATTCCCATAACCGGCCTCCTGTGTATAGTGGATATCGGTATCCTTCAATAAGAAACGTTCTCTTCCACGATCCCCCGCGATACCCACAAAGCGGCGGATGGGGGCATCGCGGAGGCACCTGCAGGGATTCCTGACAAGAAGGTATTTAAAAACCGTACCGGAATGGTATCTTATATGCCGGCAAAGACCAGGGTAAACGAACGGGACCCCGCGCCCGACCCGGAGCAGCTGAAAAACCTCCTGCTTGTCCTCGAACATGCGCGAGCCGATGCCTGGCTGCGCCGGGACCGGCAGGCGCTGGAGGCCCTGCTGGCGCCGGAGTTCTGCGAGATCAATTATTTTGGCCGGATCGGCAAGGAAGACCTCCTGGTCCGTTTCTTCCCCCGGCTCTTCCTGCATACGTTCACGATAGAAGACCCCTCCCTCATGATCGTCAGCGGGACTGCAGCGTCCCTGATGTACGAGTGCTACGAGGAGATCACGGTGGACGGGAAGAAGATGAAAGGTAACTACACCGTCTCGTCCCTGTACGGGTGGAACGGCAGGCAGTGGAAACTGGTCCTCTGGCAGATCACCCCGTTCTGCGGCAAGTGACTCCCCGCACGGTCAGATATACACAGCAGCAAGTTTCTCCAGGACTGCAACCAGGGAATCGGCAGCAAGGAGCATATACGAGTACGTCCCGTCCTCTTCGATGATGAGCGCGAGCGGGACCAGCGACCCGATCATGCCGTTTCCCACGGATACGGATGCCTCGGCAACAACCGGGTAGATCTTCCGGTTACCATAAGCAAACGGCCCCTGGAGCCGGACACCGGAACTCATGCGGCAGCCCCGGCCGGTCGTCCCGCACGCATGGCAACGGCAATTTCCCGTACCGCCGGGTGGAAGAGGAGCCGGATGGCGGCAGCGAGGATGCGGAGCGGGTGCTGCAGTTTCATGACCAGCTCGAGATCGCAGGCAAAGGTCTCGCGGTCGAATACCGGCTCAACATCGATATGGACGCTGAGGGCTTCGAGAAGGAACCGGCCGGCCCAGTAATACCCGTAGAATTCACCGGTCAGGACGGGATCGCCAAGACCGATGGTGACCCGTCCCCGCAGCGTCTCAAACCGGCTCTCCTGCCAGACCATTGACAGGAGCGCCCGCACCGGTGCTGCCAGCTTCTCCACAAGCTGCGCCGGAATCCCCGGGCCGGCGTGGTCCGCCACAACAGGCTCCTCCTTTTCTGCTGCGGGAGGGGTTTTATCCTGTTCCGCGGGCAGGAACCGGTACGTGTACAGGACCTGCTTTCCGGCATACAGTTCGGCAGCGGTTTCGCCCGCACCCTGCCGTACCCGGACACCAAGAGGTCCCCAGCTCACCGTAATGACATCGCGGGGGGCCTCCTCCTCAATGATGATCCGGACCGATGAACGGAGTGGGATCGTGTACAGGAGGAGCGGGATGGCAAGGCAGAGGAGCAGGACTACTGCAACCAGGGCTGCCAGCAGGAGGAACTGGTCCATGTGCTGAAGCGGTCAGCCTGGCGTTTCAGAGCTCTTCCTTCTTGTCAGCAGGAGCGGGTGCGCCGCTCTTCTCGTTGAACGACTTGATGGCCCCGATGACCTGCGGGGCGAGCGTCTCGCTGACTGCAGCGATCGCCTGTGCAACAGCGCTGTCCTTCTTGAGCGACATCACCTGCACGCCTTCCGCACCCTTCACATCGCGGTGAAGGACAATGAGCGCAACGGGCTCGATCCCGCCGCCGCCCCCGGCAAGCTGGCTGCCGGCATCCTTTGCATGGTTCCCGCCGGCACCGAACCCGAAGCCGTACCGGGCAACGGGGATGACAACCTTCTCGCCAAAGTCAACCGGCGATCCGAGGACATTCTTGGTTGCAAGGAATTCCCGGAGCTGGTTGGTCGTCTCTTTAAGCAACTGTTCATTGGACATTTCCAGATTCACCGGTGAGGATTGGGCTCTTGCACTATATCAATTTAGCAGCACGCGAAAAAAGGGCTATTTGTAGATGGAGTGGTTGACGGTTCGCACCTCATCGCTCTCGGCCCGGGCTAGCCAGATGCTGAAGATCCCGGTCATGATGGCAAAGAGCCCGAGGATGAGGACGAGGATGTACATGGTCATGAGCGCCGGGGAGACGAGGATGAGAATTCCCAATGCGGCAAGGACGATCCCGCTGATCAGGCCCAGGACCTTCTCGGTACCGGACCCGCCGGAGATGATCGCAAGGAGGTTCCCGGCACCGGTCAGGATTGCCCAGATGGCAAAGAGGTCCTTTGCCGCAACGCTGACAAGGTAGGGGGCAATAAGGATGACGAGGCCAAGGATGATCCCGGCACACCCGATGATGATCTGGGTTGTCCGTCCCCTGCTCGCGCTGCCGGGTCCCGAGAGGCCACAGCGGATGAGTTCCAGCGAGACGATGATCGCATAGGATGCCAGGAAGACGGCGAGGAGGGTGAAGATGAGCGCCGGGAAGAGGACGGCGCCCAGTCCCATGATGATGAGCAGGATGCCGGTTGCGGTGCCGAGCGGCCCGCCGGGAAGGGTGATAGGGGGATCCATACGAGTATCCTACTGATTTCTTCTCTGGCCGGGATATTTATCGGTTGTGATGCCGGCAGACCTCCCGAAGGGGGGGGGAATAATTGGGGGCAGGAACCGGAACGGGGGTAGGTACCAGAACGGTGAGGCACGAGGGGAGCAATAGGCGAGTACAGATTCTCTAGGGATTTGGTGAAGGAACATATGGGTTCAGCTGATATGCTGCCCCCCTCGCGCCAGCCCTGCCCCCGTTGGGGGCGGGGGCGCATGCAATTCCTCCGTATTACCTGTTCCGCTGGGTTGCTCAACACAATGTTGTGTCGTTGTTTTTTTCGGTAATTGAGGCCGCCGCGGGGCGAGTCGAAAAACCTTTCAGGTTTTTCTCCAGACTGCCTGACCCGAAGGTCAAGGCACTCTCCCTTCGGGGACGACCAAAGGGAGTGGAGAAGATTTTCCATGAAAATCTTCGACATCGGCGGCAGGCATCGCCCCTCCGCATGCAACAGGCTACCGAACGAATCGAATGCAACCGGGAAATTTTTCGGAACACCAAGCGGGCATCGTGGCGCCGGGGGTTCATTCCTGAGTGTCGCGGGCCGGGCGGGAGAAGCGCGTGGCAAGGGCGTCAGCAATCTCGTCCGTGGTGAAGACGATCAGGCTGTCACCGGCCCGGAGGTGTGCGGACGGGGACGGGGTGGTGCAGGTCTTGTTGTTGCGGCGCAGCGCATACTCGCTGATCCCGTACTGCTCTTTGAGGGCAAGTTCCCCGATGGTCAAGCCATCCGCTGCAGATCCCGGTTCAACCCGGATCATGTGGATACGCAGGGCAAGGAGCATCGTATCCATGCCCACGCTGTCGCGGGATTCCTGCCCGTTGCGCACGAACCGGGTATACCCCCAGTTCTGGAGCTTTTTGACAATCCGGAATATCTCCGGCTCCGGAAGGTTGTACTTCCGCAGCGCCCGCGTGAAGATCTCCTTTGCAGACTCAAACTCCTCGGATACCACCTCGTCCGCACCCAAATCGAGGAGATACTGGGCATTCCGGATATGCTGGGTCCGGGCGATGATGTACACGGACGGCGCCATCTGCCGTGCCCGGCTGACGATACGGGGGATAGCCTCCTGCTCGGAGACAACCACGATGAGCGACCGCGCATGCTCGATCCCCGCATGGCGGAGGATCTCCTCCTGCACAGCGTCACCGAAGATGAAATACGGCCTCCTGCTGGACTTCTCGCGCCTGATGACATCCGGGTTGAGCTCGATGGCGGTATACGGGATGCCCGTGATCTCGGCAGCCCGCGCAACGCTCTTACCGGTGATCCCGTACCCCGCGATCACGATATGGTCGCACATCCCGGCAGGAGTGCCGGTCTCCTCTTCGGGCTTCCCGTGTCCGCGCTGCCCGCATCCGGGGATGAACCGGTAATAGAGATCAACGGCACGCGGAGCAGCATTCATGAAGAAGGGCGTCAGCGCCATCGTGACGATAGCCGATGCAAGGAATATCTGGTACACCATATCCGGGATGAAGCCGGAGTCCAGGCCGGTCTTTGCCAGGACAAACGAGAACTCCCCGACCTGGCAGAGGGCAAAACCGGTGATGATCGAGGTCCGTGCGGTCATGCCGGTGACCGCTGCTGCAAACGCCCCGGTGAGGATCTTGATGCCGATGATGAGGATGACGATGATGGCGATCAGGACGATGAGGCTCCGGTCGTTAAGGATGCTGCGGGTGTTGAGCAGCATGCCGATCGAGAGGAAGAAGACCGCGGCAAAGAGATCCCGGAAGGGGATGATGTGGCTGAGCGCGTCGATGTTGTAATCCGATTCGCCGATGATGAGGCCGGCAACGAACGCCCCGAGCGTGAACGAGAGGCCGGCCTGGTTGGTCAACCAGGCGACACCAAGGCAGATCCCGGCAATCGTTGCAAAGAAGAGCTCGCGGCTCCTGGTCTGGGCAACCCGGTACAGGAATTTCGGGATGACAAAACGCGCAAGGAGGATCACCACGAGGAGGATGAAGGCAACCTTCCCGATGCCGGCCGGCAGCGCGGAGAGGTCCGTCCCGCTGCTGCCCATGAAGATGGGCGTGATGAGGATCATCGGGATGATGGCAAGGTCCTGGAAGATGAGGATCCCAAGGAGCGTCCGGCCCTGGATGGTATCGACCTCCCGGCGTTCCTGGAGGATCTTCATGACGATCGCCGTGCTCGAGAGGGAGATGATGAACCCGAAGACTACCGCCGACGAGAACGGGACACCGAGTCCCCAGGCAACAAACGTGATGGCAACGATCGTGGTGCAGAGCTGGACAAGCCCCCCGATGATGACGATTCTCCACGATTTGAGGAGCCGGTCGAAAGAGAACTCAAGCCCGATGGTGAAGAGCAGGAGCATGATGCCGATCTCGGCGAAGAGCTCGATCGACTCCTCACTGCCGATGAGGGCAAACCCGTACGGCCCGGCAAGCATCCCGATGATGAGGAACGATACGATGCCCGGTATCCGGAGGATCTGGCTGATGTAGAGGAAGATGATGGCAAGGATGATGATCCCGGCAAGCGCGAGCATGACGTCCATGGTAGGTTCCTGGTGATGAGGGACAGCCGGAAAAACCGGGCAAATCCCTTGTATTCCGGATTGTGTCTGATATTACTCTGTAGTCACGGATTATCAGGGTTTTCCGGTCACGAAACTGCACCCGGGTGCAGGGGAAAACAACAGAAGAGTGCCCCAGGCCTGATTTGAACAGGCGACAACTAGATCTTCAGTCTAGCGCTCTCCCAAGCTGAGCTACTAGGGCAGGACTACAATATTTGTTACAGGTAACTAATAAATGATCTGTTCTTATGCCCTGTTTCTGCTCCTGAAAACCGCGTGCGGGCTCCAGGTTTTTTATACCCCGCAGGAGCAGTATTATCCAATGCCGCCTGCCGATGCTGCCGAGAACGAACAGGGGCTTGCGAGCGCGATCCGGAGCCGCACTGCGCATGTCGTCCACCTCACGCATAACGATCTGGACGCGGTGGGTGCCGATGCCATCCACCGGATGGTGTACGGCAGCGACGGGGTTTTTACCATCTGGAGCTCGGTAGGCCGGTTCCCGGGCCTCTTTGCCGTGGTCGCGTCCTGCGAGGGAAAAGGCGATGTCCTCTCGATATCGGACCTCGGCTATCACCCGGATACGGTCGCCATCGCCACGCGTGCGCAGAAGAACGGCTGGAAGGTGGACTGGCGGGACCACCACCGGTGGCGGGATGACGAGATCGCGAAGATTGAGCGGGAGGTCAGGTTCCTCCACATCGACACCACCATCTGCGGGACTGCGATCGTGGCAAAGGACATTGCACCGGACAACCCGGTTGCCGGCGAAGTGGCGCGGATCGTCTGCGATTACGATCTCTGGAAGCATGCTGATCCCCGCTCAGCGGTCCTCGGCCAGGTGCTCCAGCGCCGGGAGAACCGCGACCATGTCCGCGACTGCCTGGTGAGGGGCGTATTCACCGATGCCCGCATCGAGGCGCAGTACGCGGAGATCCGGGCCGAGATGGACGTGGCTATGCGCACGAGCCTGAAGCACGCCACATTCTACGATGCGAAATACAAGATCGCGTTTGCCCCGCTCTACGGTTACCCGAGCGAGACGGCGCACTTCATCCGGGACGAGAAAGGGACCGGGATCGAGGTCATCATCGGCAAAGACGGGAAGTTCTCGATCCGTTCCGTGCCCCCGATCAGCCACCTCATCGCACGCGAGTTCGGCGGCGGGGGCCATCCCCATGCAGCCGGCGGATCGTTCAATTTCACGGTCATCGAACGGTTCACCTGGTGGCTCTTCAAAAAGAGCAGGCACTTCGATGAGCTGGTGAAGGTTGCCGGGCAACATTGAACCGTCCCGCTATCCCTCGCAGGATTATGTTTTTATTGCCGGGATTTGCATCTGTATCCGGTAATCCTCATGAGCGCGATCCCTGTTACAGCCCGTTCCGCACTATCACTGGTCTTTCTCCTGCTTGCCGGGGCATGTCTTGTGTTGCCCTGCAGTGCTGCCGCACCCCTTGGCGGTACCGGATGGCTCACCATCAACTGCGATGTTGACGGGGCGTCCGTGTACCTTGACAATACCCTCAAAGGGACAATCTCCCAAGGCTCGTTTGACATCGCCGATGGCGCACAATACAGCACGTATACCGTGAAGAAGGACGGCTACTATGATGCCACCGGGGAGATCGCATTCCTGCCGGGCGGCGATCCGAACCTGGAAATCACCGTGACCCTCACCCCGAAACCGGTGGGCAGCGGGAAGGGCTGGATCAAGGTGAGCTGCAATGTTGACGGCGCAACGGTCGCGTTCGATGGCGTTGCGAAAGGCACGACTGCCGGCGGTTCGTTCACCCAGGAGGTGTCGATCACCGGCACACCGTACACGTCATATTCCGTGAGCAAAACCGGCTACGTCACCTATACCGGGACAATCAACTCCATGCCTGCCGATGGCCAGACCATCACCCTTTATGCAACGCTGAACCCGGTCCCGACGACCGCGGTGCCGACCACAACGGTACCGACCGCCACACCAACAACCGTGGCGCCGCCGATTGGAGGTGACGAGGGCTGGTACAAGGTCACCTGTAACGTGAACGGGGCGTCGGTCTACTTCAATTCAGAGTACAAAGGCGCGACCAGCGGCGGGTCGCTCACAGTCCCGGTGTACAGCACCGGAACTCCGTACACCACGTACCGGGTCGAGAAGGCGGGATACGTGACCGCGTCGGGCCAGATGCCGGCCGCGCCGGCGAAAGGGAAGACGGTCCCCCTTGCCGTGACGCTCGTCCCGGTGGCAACGTCCGAGCCCACACCGCTCCCGACAACCCCGGTCAGCCCCCTGGGAAGCGGTAAAGGGTACATCGCCATCCACGCGAATGTTGACGGCGCCACCGTGACCATCGGCTCAAGCCCGGCCGGCATCATCGCGAACGGCGTCCTCACGGTGCCGGTATCGACCACCGGGACTCCGTTCTCTTCATTCACGGTGGCAAAACCCGGCTATGTGACGGCAACGGGGACCGTACCGCGGCAGCCTGCCGAAGGGGAAACCGTTGACGTGTACGTCACGCTCGCTGAGGAGCGGGCGCCCACACCCGCACCCACCGAATCCCCGCTCCCCACGGCGCTTCCCCTCGCCGGCCTGACCATCGCGGCCCTTGCCCTGGCGATCCGGAAGGGGCAATAATTTTCCTTCAATAATTTCCTCATTTTTCGATGGATTGAACCGCAGCCATCCAGTTAATATTTAATAGTGCCTCGCAAACCTGCATCTAATCCTCTATGAAGCACACACCTGTAATACTCGCATGCCTTGCCCTCTGCGTCCTCGCAGCGGTGCCGGCCGCAGCTTTTGAGGCAAAATCCTTAACCATCACCATCGAGCCCGATGGCGATGCGCAGATCGATATGGAATATGATCTCACGTTTGTCGAACAGAGCGCCGTCTTCCTCCGGATAGCCGACCCGGCAACCGAGCTCAAGAAAGCATTCGACTCAAACTCGGATGAACCGGTGACGGTCGTGAAGGCGACCAGTTCATCGTCAACAGTCATCGTCCCCGGGTTCGCAACCGTCCACGAGGGGAAGGGGAAGTATACGCTCGTGACCCCGGTGGTCTCGTTTGAGAAAGCCCAGAAGGTGATGAACAGTTACTGGTTTGCACCGCTCGTCAACCCGGACTTCTCACCTGCCGTGAGCACGGTCGTCTTCCCCGATGGCTACCATGCCGTCTTCACCGATGTCATCGCGCTGCCGGAGATATCGCGGCCGATATTCCGGTAAATCTTTTTTTTGGATCTTTTTTCCTGATTAATTGTTCACAATGCCGCTACTGCCCGAAGTATTCGCAATGTTTTGAAAAAGGGCCGGGACGGGGACACGGCCCGGTGGAAAATGAATGGGAATATAAAAAGAATCGGGGATTCTCCGACAGGGAAAATTACATGCACAGGAATGGGGCTGCGGAAATTGTCACTCCCATCAAAAAAACCATGGGCATAAACAGAGTAAGGAGGACCAACAGCAGAATCTGGATTGCATTCCGGATCCTCTCCATCCGTATCATCTGATAATCATCGCTTCCCGTTTTCTGCAGCACTCCCCTTTTCATCAGGAAACGTATGGTTTGGAGGATCCCCCAACTAATCGTGATCAGGACCATGCTCACGAGGACCAGGATCAGGAATACCCAGATGCCCGAAATAACCAATGCGAGAAGGTGCGAATGTTCCCTGACAAAACCCCCAAGGATGGGTGTTATCGCAAAAAAAATCCATGCAATGATGAAAACGGCATATACGGAATTCCGATAGACTGATTTTGCGATCCTGTTTACCAATGGCAGGGGAACCGTATTTGTTAAAGAAAAGAGAATCGCTGTGAGCAGAGCCGGAATGATACCGAGACCAAGGGCAAGAACAACCTGATCGAAAGTCGGCGGAGGATATCCACAACCGGATGGAATGATCAGATGCTGCTGTCGGTACAGGGCCTGATAATACGTTTCATTGGCTTTATCAAATGCATCTTGTGCTTGAAGATGAGCCTGAACATAATCCTCGCCAGCAAATGCATCCCGGGCTGTTGACAGGTGAGCCGCAGCAATCTCCCTCTTTACGATAATTACCTGGACCTCAGAATCATCGCTGGTGCTTCTATTGCTCCTGAACCATGCAATCTCCTTATCGACGTTATCAATTACCAGTTCTGTATTCGCGATTGTCTGTTCCGCACGTTCTCTGTCAGTCGGGGGGATAGTCGGGGTCGCAGATGTAAGGGTCACGACCTGTGCTTCCGGTGATTGCTCCACACACCCTGCAGCGAGAAGCATCGCCACAATCAGCACCACGCACAGCGCCGCTGCTGCATGCAGAGCACACTGTTGCTGTTCTGATAAAAACCGGCGCCCTGTCATCTGCAAAAAAATCCGAGCTGGCTGGGTAAATAGATTGTGAAATATTTTTAGCCGGGGAATTTTGCAAAGCAGCCGGATTTTTTTGAAAATATCCTGGTGATTTGAAAAAAAATCCGGTTCTCCGGATTTTGTTCAGACACCGTACAAAAGCCGACATGCAACTCAGGGAGCGGGAAAACCGGGTCAGGAAACAGGGGTTTTTCTCAACGGCCCTACCTACACCTCCACACACTTTGAGATCCTCGATTTATTTTATCATTATTTTCGTTTTACACGACCCGTCAAAATCGTCCGATTGGCCTGAATCGGCAGGAAACGGCGTATTTCCAGAACACTTGCATGAAAATACCCTGTTTTTGCACATAATTCCCGGGCGGGAAGGCAAAACTGGTACAACCGGGCTATGCACGGGCCCGGATTCTCGTAATGGGGAAACAGTCGTTTCGAATCCTCAACACTGGGGTAGAACTGAATTCGGTCGAGGATCTGGATAATTACGATGGCCCCCCGCCTCAGGGCCTCTCCGAGGCACGGCGGGGCAGATTACCGTACCTGAATTTTTCCCGTATTGAGGCCGCCGCGGGGCGCCCTTCGGGGCGGCGGCAGGCATCGTAAAAGGGGGCATGGGGGCATCAGCCCCCATCATTCTCTCGAAATTCTTTTTCGGAATTTTTTCAGAAATCTAATCACGGTCATCTTTTTCAAAACAACTTCTGGTTTTCATTTTCAAATCGCAACAACAATCGCGATTAAAATTCCCTCCGGAAAAATCAGAGATCGATTTTCGATTTTCAACTGAGTTGCGATTTCTCCGGAAAAATCGATCCGCGATTTTCATTAGCGGGTATTGCATACCCGCTTGCAGGAACTGCTTTGCAGTATCCTGCATTTTAAAACCGGATCGCGATTTTGTTTTCAAAAACGATCTTCGGTTTTCATTTTCAAATCGCGTTCACAATCGCGATTGAAAATTATTCCGGAAAAATCAGGATCCGATTTTTTATTGGTAACCAGCCTGTGATTTTTTTTGAAAATCGTGTATCCCGTTTAAATATCAAAAACAATCTGACCGGTTTCCTTCATACCGTAAACTCCGCCGCACCAGCCAGATCCTTCCAGTAGGTCCCGGCATCGCCGCTGGTGCAATACCCGCCGGCAACAATCTGGTCAGGATCGAAGTGGGCCCGGGCAAGCCCGATCGCCTGGGGATCGGGATCGAGGATGCAGATCCGGCTGACCTCGTACTCGTCCAGAAGCCCGAGCAGCATCAGGAGGTCCTCTTTCCGGACGGCGACCTGATGCTGGCGTTCAAGCAGGGTGGCAAGGCTGGTCCGGTCCGTCCGCGGCTCAAAGAAGAATGCCTTCTGCCATGCAAGGGCTGCAAGCTCCTCGCGGTCGATGGTATCGCAGACCAGCACGTGACCGTCAATGCCGGTATCCCGCATCGTGCGCATGATCGTCCGGTACGCCTTGCAGAGCGCATCGTTCCACTCGAACGGGTCATTGAAGTACTCGTCCTTCACCCCGAGCGCGTGGGGGGCCGGGAGCGCACACCAGGCCCCCTTCTTCCGGACCACGAGCCCTGCCGCATCCTCGATAATTGCGTGCGGGTCGATATGGAGTTCGCCGACAGCCCTCCGTTCGGTAATCCCGGTGAGCGCCGAAAGGATGCGGTCGGCATAGAACTTCCCCCCCGCACAGGGGAACGCGATCCCCGCACCGAGCTGGGGGGAGAGCGACTCATCCAGCCGGTACGTGGTGATATCGGCAAGCTGTCCCCGGTGCGTGGCGATCCACGCGGCAAGCGCGGGGACATCGGGCAGCCCGGGCTCTGCGCCAAACGCCCGCGTCACCAGTTTCAGCCGCTTTGCCATCTACAGATATTATTACGCATAAGAATCTAAAACGTACCGATGAATCCGCCACCGCTGCTTGTCACCTGCGGGCTGCCGTACACTAACGGCCCCTGCCATCTTGGCCACCTGCGAACATACGTACCTGCCGATGCGTATGTCCGCTACATGCGGCGGAAAGGCGAAGAGGTGGTCTTTGTCTGCGGTTCGGACAACCACGGCACCCCGATCGTGGTCTCTGCCGAAGAGGCGGGGACGACCCCCCGGGCGCTTTCGGAGCAGTACCATAAGCATTTCGACGAGACATTCAAACGGATGGGCGTAATCTTCGACCGGTTCGGCATGACGGACGACCCGGCCAATCACCACCGGACAAAGGACATCGTCTCGCGCCTCCAGGAGAACGGGTACATCTACAACCAGATCGTCCACCAGGCTTACTGCACGAAATGCAAACGGTTCCTCCCCGACCGGTACGTTGAGGGGGTCTGCCCCCACTGCGGCAAGCCGGCCCGGGGCGACGAATGCGACCAGGGCTGCGGCAAGCACCTCGAGCCCGGTGAGATCAAGGACCCGGTCTGCAAGGTCTGCGGAACGAAAGCCGAGTTCCGCGACCAGGAACATTTCTTCTTCAAACTCTCGGAGTTCAAGGACTTCCTCCTCCCGCATCTCGA
>CAYVAQ010000041.1:0-16237 GCA_964448885.1 uncultured Methanoregula sp.
ACAACTCACGGCCCGGGAGGGTAGGAAAGCTGGCCAACTCCGCCGGACTTAAGATCCGGTCCTTAGTGGTTCATGGGTTCGAATCCCATCCCTCCCATTCTCCGGAATCTCCGATTCACCGGTCAGCCACCCTTTGCGTTCATTTTTCTTCGGTTCCCGGTCAATCCCACTCTGGATCGAGAACAGGGAAGCCGGTGAACCTGCGTGGAGTCATGTGCTTTCCCCGCTCTCCTGCAGGATCGTGGTAACCCTCCCGACCCTGCCATCCTTCAGCCGTACTTTGATCCCGTGGGGATGGAACGCTGAACTGGTGAGGATCTCATCGACGACCCCCTCGGTCTTTCTGCCGCTCCGCTGGTCCGGTTTCTGGATGATTGCAACACGGATTCCGATCCTGACAGCGACACGGTAACGGGGATCCGCTGGTCTGGCCATGAAGAGATGTCAGCCCGGAACGATAAAAAAGGTCAGGATGGTTGAGGGAGCCCGAACGGATAATCAAAGGAGCCAATCCCGCCGTTCACCGTGGCTTTCATCGTTGTCCAGCCCTTCTGCGCTCCCTTCATCGTTGCGCTTGCCACTGCACGGTATTCATTCGATAGCGGGGAGAAGACGGTCCAGTGGTTCTGCCCGGAGATAGAAGTTGTGATAGTTACGGACGCCGAGGGATCTGCAGTATACAGCGCATACAGGGATGTATCATAGGTTCCGCATACAGGATTCCCCGTTCCGGCACCAGTGCCACTGCATTCTGCTGCCTCAAAATTCTGGACAGGCCGAAAGACCGCATCACGGGCAACCGGGTCCCGGGTATCGATCACCGGATCGCGGGGCAGGTCGGCAGAGACGGTAATGGTATACGGGTTATCCCCGGTCGTCCCGGGAGGGGGGATGATCGCCGGAATGCGGATCTTGACCAGGGTTGCCTTTCCGGTATCGAACAGGATGGTCTGCCATGACTCCGGCATACTGCGGATGGTATGAGAACTCAGTGCCGATACCACCGGAGAGTTTCCTTCGCGGTCTGCAGGAACCGGGATGAAAAGGGTGACATTGTTCAGGGCCTGATCGGTGGTGATACTCAGTGAGTATGAATAGGAGCTGGTGAGGGTCGAACGGTAAGACTCAGTTACATAGCCGGAGTATACTGCATACCCGACAGTCCCGGCCAGGATGACCAGGAACAAACCCAGGGTGATTCTGATAATTCTGTCCATAACGGGTGCACCCGGCCGGCAGCATGCCCGTTGCGGGATACCGGCCTGTATAATTTGATATTGATTGTCACGGATTGAATATTTGTTGGTAAGACCCCATGGCTAAAAAAAAACCAATCCTTTAACGTTTGGGTCGCTCACACTACAATACGATGACAGCCCGCCGTACCCTCCTCCTGAAGAATGTCGCCATACCCGGTAACCGGGTTACCGATCTTCTCATCAGGGACGGTTCTGTTGCCCACGCCGGGTCCGGAGGCACTGCTGACCGGACGATCGACTGCTCCGGCAGGTTTGTCCTCCCGGCCGCCGTTGATCTCCATGTCCATATGCGGGGGGGCAGCCAGTCGGCAAAAGAGGACTGGTCCTCGGGCAGCAGGAGCGCCCTTGCCGGGGGAGTGACCGTGGTCGTCGATCAGCCCAACACGATCCCGCCGCTGACCACACCAGAGTCATTCACCACACGAGTCCGGGATGCTGCCGCCTCTTCACTGTGCAGTTACGCCATCAACAGCGGGGTAACCATGGAGACGCCCCTTGAATCGATGTGGGCGGCCGGGGCAGCAGCATTCGGGGAGACATTCTTCGCCCCGTCGAGTTATGGCGAAGCGGTTTCCCCGGAAGTCCTTTCAGCACTCCTGGGGCGGATACACCAACTCGGTGCGCTGGCAACAATCCATGCGGAAGAGGTGGCCCCGGGCGAAGATACTACGCTCCAGATCCATGCGGGCCTCCGGTCTGCAGCCGGGGAGGTCCGGGCAGTGGAGGCAGTAAGGTCCTGCAACCGGAGCGGCTGCAGGCTTCATTTCTGTCACCTGAGCAGCAGGGAATCGGTGATGGCTGCAAGGGGCACCGTGGAAGTGACGCCCCACCACCTCTTCCTCGCGCATGAACGGTTTGGCGAATCGGACACGAAAGCAAAGATGAATCCGCCGCTCAGAAGCGTAACGGAACAGAAAGAGCTCTGGTCTGCCTGGGACCGGATCGATGTTATCGCATCGGACCATGCCCCGCACACCCATGCAGAGAAAGATGTCCCGTTCTCCTCCGCACCTTCAGGGGTCCCGGGTGTCGAGACCATGGTTCCCCTCCTCATGAACCGGGTTCTTGAGAAGAGAATTTCCCTGGAGGACGTGATTGCCAGAACCTCGACGAACCCTGCCCGGATCCTGGGTATCTTCCCGGCGGGTTTTGAGGTTGGGCAGAGAGCGGACTTTGCCATGTACCCAAAAAAGGCCGGGAAGATCGCGGGCGACCGGCTCCACAGCCGGTGCGGGTGGACCCCGTTCGAAGGCATGCCCGCCATATTTCCCGAAGTGGTCGTCATGGGCGGGGAGATCGTTTTTGAACATGGCGAATTCCACAAAGCAGCTCCCGCCTGGTACCCGGGCGCCGGGTATCAAAGGACATGATATCCGCCCGCATCACGATGCCCTGTGCCGAAGTGCTAAATAGCGGGAACGAGAAACGGGTTGTGCCGATACATGCGCATCCATAGGTCCCCGGGAGATCGATTGACAAGCGTCTGGATATGATCCATGGGACAACCCGGTTGCGCGACAGGCAGACTGCCCGGCATGGGTTAAAACACCGGTGAAGGACGGCAGCAGCCACTGGTGATCCGCGTGCGTTAATGCCGGGCAACATTTCTCAACAGGATCTGGCCACGATGTCATCGTTTGCTGATGCAGTCACGGAGGACCGCCACGGCACCCTTATTGCCGTTGAGGTGACTGCCGGTGCAAAAAGCGCGGTGTTTCCTGCAGGATACAACGAATGGCGCAAAACGCTTGGCTGCCGGGTATCCGCTCCGGCCCTTGAGGGGCGGGCAAACAAAGCGGTGGTGACGATAATCGCAGAGGTACTCGGTGTCCCGGCATCGTCCGTCAGTATTGTGGCGGGAGCCACCTCATCGCAGAAGAAGGTGCTCGTTACCGGAATTGAACGCCAGGAGACCCTCGACATTCTCCGCCCGCTCATGACCTGAACCACAGGTATTCAAACGGGTAACCGGATGCTCATGCTTCCAGCGATTGCATGAACCGATCCTGTACTATAAATAATTCGCCGCAATATATTCTGCCATACCTATGATCACGCGTTACATGCATTGCATGATACATGGGGGTGCGTTTACGTGTATTCACCGGATACTACCAAGTACCTTATTCACATCAGCCTCAACGCAGAGGGGGTGGTCGAGAAACCTGACGTAGTCGGTGCCATATTCGGGCAGACTGAAGGGTTACTCGGCGAAGACCTCGACCTGCGGGATCTCCAGAGGACGGGACGTGTCGGACGCATTGACGTCCAGATAACCAGCAAGAAAGGCGAGACAACCGGAGAGATCCTGATCTCCACCTCGCTTGACCGGGCAGAGACGGCCATCCTTGCGGCATCGCTTGAGACCATCGACCGCGTGGGCCCCTGTGTTGCCCGGGTTGTTGTGGAATCGATCGAGGATATCAGGGTCAGCAAGCGGAAGAAGATCGTTGAGCGAGCCAAGGAGATCCTCATCGAGCGGTTCGATGACGGCGCCATTGATTCGGACGAACTGCTGGACGATGTCCGGCAGACCCTGCGGATCGAGAAGATCGGGTCTGTGGGAGAGGAGAAAGTCCCTGCCGGGCCCAATGTGCTTGAGTCGGACGCGATCATCATTGTCGAAGGAAGAGCCGATGTCCTCAACCTCCTGCGGTACGGCATCAAGAATGCCGTTGCTGTCGAAGGGACGAACATCCCAAGAACGGTCATCGACCTGTGCGAGAAGAAGACCGTCACGGCATTTTTCGATGGCGACCGGGGAGGCGAACTGATCCTGCGCGAGCTCCTGCAGGTCGCCGATATCGACTTCGTGGCCTTCTCTCCCCGCGGCAAGAGTGTCGAGGACATGACCAGAAAAGAGGTCATCAAGACGCTGCGCAACAAGGTACCGGTCGAATATGTCCGCGACCAGTACTTCGAGGACTCTGCCGAACTTCCCGAGATGAAGACAAGCCGGAACGGGACCGAGACCGATGAGGGGATGGAGCGGAAGAACCGGCCCGGTCCCTCTCCCCGGAGGCGTGAACCCGGAACCGCCCCGCAGAATGTCCGGGACCATTACGACGATATCCGCGATCAGAACCGTGCCCGGTTCATCAGCAATGACATGGCGGTCGTCAGGGAGGTCCAGACGGACGAGGTCGAGAAGGTCATCGAATCGATCGACAGCACGGCAACGGGAATTGTCCTTGACCGCCCGGTTGACCAGAAGCTCCTTGACCGCTTTGTTGCAAAAGGGCTTGCATATGTTGCCGCAAAGGATTTTAGGGGCATCGTCAAACGCCCGCTCTCCATCCGCATGATGAAGATGAGCTGATTACCAAGAACATTTTCTTCCCTTTTTCGCGGGGATTTCTCCGGACATATCCCCTGCATCCCGCTGCCAAATTTATTTATTCTGCACAATACCATGATACTGTCTGGAGTTGCCCACTCATGCATAAAGAGGAACTCATCAACCTTCACCAGATGCTCTTTGAGGTCAAGGAGTACTTCGAGGAGATCAACCCGGAACTCAAATTTACTCAATACAATGCCCTCAAGATTACGCCCTCCCAGCAGCACAAGAGCAAGATGGAACATAAATACGCGATCTTCGTTCTCGGCACCGAGATCGCGAACGCGATGAAGGAAGTCGACTACACATCCTCGAGCAGGATATCAGCGCGGATGAAAGAACTGGCCGATAAAACGCTCAAGGAAATGGATTATTCAACATAACTCCGGTCCAGATCAATATCATTCATCCTGTTCAATACCTTTCACCCCTTTTTTGTGCAGGATCCCCTTTATTACCCCAGACGGCGAGAGAACCGTTCATGCAGTACTTCTCCGGCAGGGGACTCTCCCTTGATTACAGCGAGGTCAACAGGGCGGTAGAATCGGCATTTGCCGATCACGGGATGGGGATTGTCCAGATGCCCCCGAAAGTTTACATCACGCTCCCTGCCGGAGACTTCCGCACAATGCCTGCCTACCTCCCTTCCCTGAAGACTGCCGGGGTGAAGATTGTAAATGTCCACCCGGAGAACCCGTCACGCGGCCTCCCGACGGTCATGGCCCTGACCATTATTCTCGATCCTCCAACCGGGCAACCGGTTGCGATCCTGAACGCGACCGCCCTGACCGATATGCGGACCGGATCGGCCGGGGCTGTCGCCATCAAATACCTGGTACCTAAGAAGCGGATCATCCTCGGTATTGCCGGGACCGGGCGGCAGGCAGAGTCCCAGCTGCTGGCAACAGCAGAAGAGCGGGAGATAGACCGGGTCCTTGTCTGGAGCAGGAATCCCCGTCATGCCGATGCGTTTGCAGGAAAGATGCACCGGTTTGACTGTACCAGCGTGAGCCTGCAGAAGATCTGCGATGCGGATGTGATCGTGACAACGACACCGTCACGAACACCATATCTCAAAAGCGAGTGGGTCCATGATGGGACGCACATCAATGCGATCGGGGCCGATGCTCCCGGCAAAGAGGAACTGGATCCTGCCCTCCTGTCGCGTTCGCAGGTCTTTGTTGACGACATGGCGCAGGCCGTCCATTCAGGAGAGGTCAACGTACCCATTGAAAAAGGCATTTACACGCCCTCTGAGATCGCCGGGACGCTGGGCGAAGTGGTGATCGGGAAGAAGGGACGGGAGGACCCGGACCGGATCACCATCTTCGATTCAACCGGGCTTGCCATCCAGGATCTCGCCATAGCGCACATCGCGATGCAGCGATGGAGTGCGATCGATCTGTCATTCCTGTGATGCGGGAGAAAGCCCGCCCGGCTTCCGGCCCCGCATTATCGTTATGGACTACGGGAACTGATGCTGTAAGATCCCGCCCGGAATGCGGTCCTGCACCATATATCGCTATCGCCGTGCAGGAAAATTCGTTTTGGATTGGTCAGATATCCCGGAAAAGTCCTGCGGACGTTCACGGTCTTTTTTTAATAACCATCCGCCCCACTGGGGCATTGGCAGGCATACCGCATATTTGAGGTGGGGGGTATCCGGGTGACCCCTCCACCACGTTTATTCAAAAATGATTTGACCCCCCCTCCATGGGGGTGGGGGGGATATGGCATCGGAGGCCATGGGACCGGATGATGAACCACGTTTTTGCCGGGGGGGAGGCCGGCTGATTCACTCAAAAACCGGTTCACTCTTCCGGCGCCTTAGCGAACTTTTTCCAGACCTGCTCGCGATAAACCGGCCCGCTGTTATAGGTACAGAAGGGGATGAGCCTGCCATCCGGCGTCGCATAGTGGATGCAGCACCGCTGGACACGTTCGATGTCGTAATTGTACTTGTCCATGAAGTGCATTGAACCGATGAAGAGGGCATTCCAGTGGAACTCGCGCAGGGCATCGAAGTTCTGGCCAATCAGGGACTTGCTGATCAGTTTCCAGAACTCGGTGGTGTTCCCCTGCTCACCCCGTCTGACGGAGTTATGCATGTCCTTGACCCCTTCAAGAAGGGCCTTGTACTTGTTGATGGTTCCGCCTTTCCTGATGGTATCGGCCATGTGTTCGACGGATTCAAAGAAACTCTCTACGTCAACCATCCGGTTCACCGGAACAATGCCGTCCGGATGAACGAAGATATAGGTGGCTGCACCACAGTGCTGGTGGGCAGTGAACCGGACCTGCGGCCGGCCAGTATATGCCTCGACAAGATCGGAGATGGGAAGGACGCAGGGAACCGGGTAGAAGTCATCCGCTTTGAGAACACCGTCCATCTGCGACTCGACACTGTTCAGCAGGTCGGGGATGGTGATGCGCTTCTTCTCCAGGTCGTCATCGCTCGCGGCACCGGTGAAGGCGACCGGCTGGAAATTCACGCCCCGCACGGCTGAGGTATGCTCGATGGCATAGCGGATGATCCCGCCGATCTCATGATCATTCTGCCCCCGGATGACCGTTGGGACAAGCACGACGCCGAGCCTCACCTTCTCCATCTCCGCAATCGCCTTCTCGCTGATGGCGAGGATCGGGTTGGTTTCCTTTGTAACCCCGTCGAAATGGAGATAGACCGTGTTGAGCCCTGCCTCCTTGAGCGCCGCAGCATATCCGGGCTCCTTTGCGATCCGAATCCCGTTCGTGGCGATCTGGACCTGCGGGAATCCCATTGCCTTGGCCTGGCGGATGATCTCGAAGAGGTCGTCGCGCATGGTCGGCTCTCCCCCGGAGAACTGGACTGCCGGGGCAGGTACCGGCTTCTCGTTACGCAGAAGCCGCAGCATCTTCATGACTTCGTCAAACGAGGGTTCATAGACAAAACCGCAGGCGCGGGCATTGGCAAAGCAGAACTCGCAGTTCAGGTTGCAGCGGTTTGTCAGGTCGATATTGGCAAGAAGGGTCTGGGAATGGTGGTGGTTGCACAGGCCGCACGCGGTCGGGCAGCGATCCTCTTCAACAACATTCAGGGGATTGGAGACACCGCTTCCGATGGCATCGTACTCTTCGTACCGGTGATACATCCGTGCATCAGACCAGTAGAGATGACGGGATGGCCCGTGTTCCGGGCAGGTTCGCCGTAGCCAGACCTTTCCTTCCTCTTCAGTGATCTCGGCATCGACGACCCTGTTGCAGGCCGGGCAAAGACTCCGTGTCTTTTTAATGAGCATTGGTGTCCACCTGTGGCAGATAAAAACAAACCCGCGTTCTGGAGTAAATTTAATGTTTGTGTCTGCTCTTTATTAGAGGTATTGGAGTGCTATATTATTAGTCTTGAGATTATCGTCAGTTCCGTCCTCTCCGCGTTCTGGATCATGCTCCCGGCATATCTGCCGAATCCCGTCGCTGCCCTCTTTGGCGGGGGATTACCGGTGGATTTTGGCCGGAACTTTACCGACGGAAAGCGGATCTTCGGCAACGGGAAGACCTACCGGGGCCTGGTTGCCGGGATAACTGCAGGCATCCTCATCGGGCTCGTGCAGATCCAGGCTGCCAATGCGTTCGGCTGGGTTTCCCTCCCGCAGCATACCCTGCTTTCCATTACGCTCCTCTCGGTCGGTGCACTTCTCGGCGACCTGGTCAAGAGTTTCTTCAAGCGGCGGCTGGGAAAGGAGCGGGGGGCAAACTGGCCGGTTGCCGACCAGTATGATCTGGTGGCAGGAGCATTTCTGCTCCTCCTCGTCTTCGATCCCGCCTGGCTGTTCGCTGCAGTAACCCTCCCAATCCTTATCGCAATCCTTATCCTCACGCCCGTCCTTCACCGGGCAATGAACATAATCGGTTACCTGACAAAAGTCAAGGAGGTTCCATGGTGAGCGCGGGACTTGCAGACATGCTGGTGCAGTACAAAGCCATCGAGTTCGGGGATTTCACCCTTGCATCCGGTGCAAAGAGCAGCTACTACATCGATATCAAGACCGCGGTCACCCACCCGGATCTGCTCTCGGCAGTTGCCGATGCGGTTATCAAAGCCGGTGAATTCGAAGTCATTGCCGGCGTGGCTGTCGGGGGAGTACCGCTTGCCACGGCAATCGCACTGAAATCCAAAAAGCCCTATGCCATCATCCGGTCATCCGGCAAGGACCACGGGAAAAAAGATCTCATCATCGGGAACGTCCGGGGCAGGAAAGTCCTTCTTGTCGAGGATGTGACGACATCGGGGGGATCGGCCCTCTACGGAATCGAGGTCCTCCGTTCGGCCGGTGCACTGGCCGACACGGTCATAACCGTCGTTGATCGCGAGCAGGGCGCAAGCGCTATGCTTGCAGGGCATCATGTCCGGCTGCAGCCGCTGGTCCGGGTCAGCGAGCTTCTCAAAGAGTAAGGGCTTTGTAATCCAAGGGCACACTAGGATGGTATGAAAGCGCTTGTCGTTGGCGGAGGGGGACGGGAGCATGCGATAGCAGCGGCTTTGTTCCGCAACCCGGACACGAAAATATTCTCTGTCATGGCAAAACGCAACCCGGGGATCTTTCGGATAGCACAGGATATCCTGATCCATAAAGAAACCGACACGACCCGGATTACCGCATATGCCAAAGAACACGGGATCGACTATGCGGTCATCGGGCCGGAAGCCCCGCTGGAGGCAGGCATTGCCGATGCTCTCACCCGGGAGGGCATCCCGTGTGTCGGGCCGACAAAGGCGGCAGCCCGGCTTGAGACCGACAAGGGATTCTGCCGGAACCTGATGAACCAGCACAAAATCCCCGGCTGCCCGGAGTACCGGGTCTTCTCCGATACCGAGGAGGCAGTGAACTTCATCAGGGACTATGACGGCGATGTCGTTGTCAAACCGATAGGCCTGACCGGAGGAAAAGGCGTCCGCATCATGGGGGAACAGGTTGACCGCCAGGGGGCAATCGAATACGTCCGGTCCCTCAAGGGGAATGCTGTTATTGAAGAACGCCTCCTGGGAGAGGAGTTCACGCTCCAGGCATTTGTCGATGGCAAATCCCTGATACCGATGCCCCTTGTCCAGGACCACAAGCGGGCATTCGAGGGAGACACCGGCCCCAATACCGGGGGCATGGGTTCGTATACCATGCCCGATCACACGATGCCGTTCGTCACGGAATCGGACTACCGCACAGCACTGGAGATCATGCAGGCAACCGTGGCAGCGATGGCACAGAGCGGCCACCCGTACAACGGTATCCTGTACGGACAGTTCATGAATACCGCACGGGGTCCGAAGGTTATCGAATACAATGCCCGTTTCGGGGATCCTGAAGCAATGAATGTCCTCTCGCTGCTGCAGAGCGATCTCGGGGAGATCGCGTGGGGAATAACGGAAGGCACCCTTTCATCAAAGGATGTCCAATTCACCCGGAAGGCAACCGTATGCAAGTACCTTGTCCCGTCGGGGTATCCGGATGCCCCGGTTGCGGGTGACCCGGTGACCATCGGTTCCCACGAGGGGGCACTGCTCTATTATGCCAACATCGAGGAACGGCAGGGAACCCTCGTCACCCTGACGTCCCGCACACTTGCATTCGTCGGGATAGGAGATACTCTCGAAGATGCAGAGCGTGCGGCCGAGAATGCAGCATCTGCCGTGAACGGAAAGGTCCGGTACCGCCGCGACATCGGGACACGGAGGCTGCTCGACCAGCGTATAATGCACATGAAGGAATTACGATGAAGAAGGATTTCATATCAATCCTCGACATCAACGAGGATGAACTCAGGCAGTTGCTCTCTGATGCCCTTGAACTCAAGAGGCAGAAGAAAGAAGGGATCACCCACCTGCTCCTGACCGGCAAAACCCTTGCCATGGTCTTTGAAAAGTCCAGCACCCGTACCCACATATCCTTTGACGTGGGCATGAACGAACTCGGCGGTCATGCACTCTTTCTGAATGCCCGCGATATGCAGATCTGGAGGGGCGAGGAGATCCGTGACACGGCGCGGGCTGCGTCACGGTACGTCTCCGCCATGATGATCCGGGCTTACAAACACAGCACGATCGAGGAGTTTGCGAAGTATGCCACAATTCCGGTCATCAACGGCCTCTCCGACATGGAACACCCCTGCCAGATCCTTGCCGACATCATGACCATGCAGGAACATTTCGGCTCGACAAAAGACCTGCGGGTTGCCTGGGTCGGGGACGGCAATAACGTCTGCCACTCGCTCATCCTCGCAACGGTCCTGGCCGGATTTGAAGTGACCGTGGCAACCCCGAAAGGGTATGAGCCGGTAACGGAATACGTGAAAAAAGCCCATGATCTCGGCGGAAAGGTGACAATCCTCCGCGAACCCGAGAAAGCGGTACGGGATGCCGAAGTGATCGTGACCGACACCTGGGTGTCCATGGGAGATGAGGATGAACGTGATCAGCGCCTGAAACTCTTTGGCGATTACACGGTGGAT
The DNA here is from genome assembly GCA_964448885.1 of uncultured Methanoregula sp. Taxonomy (GTDB): domain Archaea; phylum Halobacteriota; class Methanomicrobia; order Methanomicrobiales; family Methanospirillaceae; genus Methanoregula. Next base: position 11,083 of record CAYVAQ010000041.1, read on the forward strand.
TCCGATCTGATGAAACTTGCATCCCCTGATGCCCGTGTCCTCCACTGCCTCCCTGCCCACCGTGGAGAGGAGATAACGGATGAGGTTATGGAAGGCGGCCAGAGCCTCATCTGGGACGAGGCCGAGAACCGGCTCCATGCGCAGAAGGCACTGCTGGTCAGGCTGCTGAAAAAATAAGAGCAATCCTCTTCCCGTGCCCTGATTTTTTTTTAAAGAATTCGCTGGCCATTTCACGGTATGGATGGGACCACGGGAAAAAGAGGAAGTAATTACGATACAAAACCAGGATCTGCCATCACTTTTCGCCAACGAATTCCTTCAGCTGGGCAATCATATACTTCTCGACTTTCTTCAGCTCGTCCATCGAGCCCCGGAACGCCAGGAGTTCGCGCTTGTCCCCGTCCATGTTGGCAAAGTGCAGGGGTTCAATCCGCTCGACAACCTTGACCTTCTTGAATTTCTTGGAGATATCGATGATGAGCTTGCGGGGCACACCGGGGGGGATGATGATATCAAAGAGTTCTTCTTCAGCAGTCATGATAATCTTCTCATTTACCTATCTTGATCCGCTGGCTCATAATACATCGTCCCCCGCGGACGCCGCCAATCGGGTTCTTGGGCTTTCCCAGCGAGTTCATGCACCGGCCCATCAGCGCCGCGCCACGCGCCAGGCCGTCATCGACAAAGACGACATGGTTAACCGGGTCGTCGAAAAGGTTGCGTTCGATGATGCCTTCGAGGATGTACTCGGGTTTTCGCCCGGATATCGCCGCCCGCCCGGTGAACCCGATCGATGCATTCCGCGGGACGATCTTCTGTTCAACGGCAACATCGATCAACCGGAGGGCCATCAGGGCACAGACCCGGTCGATAACCTCGTTGAGCACGCCAAGACCGTGGTTTTTGTGAATCTCGGAGCCGATTGCAAGGAGGTTCTCAAGGTCGCTCGAGTTGACCCCGCAGTCGCACCCGATCATGGCAATACCGGAGTCCAGGGCAAGCTTTGCATTGACCGGTACCCTCCCGAACCGGTCCCGGTCCGCAGGAACGATCCGGATATCAATATGTTCGTGTGCACGCTTCACGAAATCGTCAACAACCTTCCGGTTGCCAAAAGAGAAGAGCCCGCCGGATACGCTGTGCTCCCCGAAGATGTCCAGTGCCGTCCCGGTCCGCTCCTTTACAAGACCGGTGCCCCGCACAATCGCATCGGGAACTGCGCCGGCAAGACCGCAGAAGTTCCCGATAGTCTTGGCAAACGGATTTGAGTCTTTGGGATCGACATCGCTTGTGATCCTGCCGTCAAGGGTGGTCCCGAAATCAATGGAGACGCAGGGGTTCCTGAAATCAACCGGGGTCCATTTTGCACCCTCTTTGATCCCGGCCATGGCAAGTTCGCCCTCCATCTCGTTTGCCACCATCTCGACACCCGTGGAGCCGACCGGGGGGATCACCCCGGCAACCGCCCCGACAAAGACCACCTTGTCGGCAAAACTGTACGGCTGGAGTTTCTCCACTTGGTTCTCCTTTGACATCGGGGGGGTCATCTTCCGGGGGGGGACACCCGCGGCAAGGCAGCCATTGGCAAGGGCAATCACAAAATCCCCGACCTGGTCCGGGGATTCCATCTCCGCAACAACGCCGGTGCTCCGGACAACGAAGTCCAGGTCCTTGTTGACGTCAAGGTGTGCCTCTTCATGACACCGGAGGAGCGTGTCCCGCACCAGGTCCGTGACCGCCTCGCGGGTAAGCTCGGTGCCGTCAAGGGTAGCCCCGAATACCGTCTCACCGGGTTTCGGCGGCCGGATATCCCTGCTCATGCTGACTGTCTTGTTGATCACGTACGACATACCGGTCTCAAGGCTGACACCGGTGAGGATGCACTTCGTGGTCGTGTTTCCCATCTCAACGGATGCCACGATAAAATAGGGCTTGTTTTTGAACTCCGGTATCTGGGATCCCGCGCCAAGATTGATCGTCGGGGGCGGGGGGCTCTCGACGATATGGGGTTTCGGCCTGGAGAAGCGGGAAAAAAAACTGGCACACATATCAGCGATTTTTGCTTCTGGCACGCCTTATACGTTTCTATTTGACGAACCCCGCGGAACGCGGGGTGAGGCAGGAGAAGAACGTGAAAGCGTTCTTCGACCTGACGAACCTCGCGGAACGGAAGGCTAATCAGAGGAAGAACGTGAAAGCGTTCTTCGACTTGACGAACGAGTGATATCACGGAACGCGGGGTGTATCTGGAGTAGAAAGATGTCGCGTTCTTCACCAGTCTCATCTCTGATGAGATTCAACTCCCCCAAGAACAGCTGAAATGGTGTCACTTGGGTGGCAAAAAAAAGTGAGATAAAAAAAAATAACTGGTTGCTGAAAATCGCAACCACTAAAAAATTATCTCTTCTTCTCTTTCTTCTGCTGGACGAGGCGGGCCTGGATTCCGAAATACTGCGATACCCCGATAGCATGGCACTGGTCGATGGTCGAACTGTCAAAGGAGACCAGGTCGTCGGAGTAGATTGCATCCGGGGAACTGCGGCCAAGTACCATCACATGGCCTTTGTAGAGCTCGAGATCAACGGAACCGTTCACCCGCTCCTGGGTGGTATCGATGAAGGCATTCAGGGCAGCATAAAGCGGTTCGTACACCAGCCCCTTGTAGGCAAGCTCCGACCACTTGTCATCCACCATCCTCTTGAACGCGAGCTCGGAGCGGGTAAGAACCAGGCTCTCAAGGTCGCGGTGGGCTGCCAGGATGACGGTTGCCGCCGGATGCTCGTAGTTCTCACGGGCCTTGAGACCTAGGATACGGTCCTCGATCATGTCGTTTCTGCCGATCCCGTGCCTGCCGGCAAGGGTATTGAGTTTCTGGATGAGGTCGTATCCCCTGAGCTTCTTCCCGTTCAGCGTTACCGGTACGCCCTTCCGGAACCCTAGGGTAATCCGTTCCGGTTTGTCCGGGGCCTTCAGGGGTGAGACGCTCCAGTAATAGATCTCCTCGGGGGGGTGGTACGCAGGATCCTCAAGTTTTCCCCCTTCGATGCTCCGGCTCCAGCAGTTCTCGTCCATGCTCCAGGGCTTGTCTTTCTTGACCGGAACCGGGATCTTGTGCTTCTTTGCATAATCAATCTCCCAGTCACGGGTGAGGTTGAGTTCCCGGATAGGGGCAACCACTTCAAGACCCGCACTTCGGATAATAAAGTCAAACCGGAGCTGGTCGTTGCCCTTACCGGTACAGCCATGACCGATCGCTTTTGCCTTCTCTTTTCTGGCGATCTTCACGACTTCCTGGGCAATGAGCGGCCGTGCAAGGGACGTGCCCATGGGATACCCTTCATAGGAACCATTTGCCCTGATGGCCGGGAATACATGGTTCTCTACAAACGGTTCCCGGGCATCGATCGTGTAATGCTTGTCAGCAAGCTTTTTGCCCTTCTCGGTCGCCACCCGTATCTCCTCCTCCTGCTGCCCGACATGGACTGCAACAGTCACGACACGGTCATACTGGTATTTCTCTTTTAAGAGCGGGATGCAGATTGAGGTATCAAGCCCGCCGGAATATGCAAGAACAATCGTACCTTTTCCCATGATGGATTCTCCAGAGTCTGTGGATGATCCTGTACATTTTTGCGGTCGTTCCTTATATTCCCGCGGGACGAAAGGACGGTCCTCTGGATCTTCTTCCCGATTACAGAACCGCGTACGGACGAGAAAGAACAAAAAAAGGGAGTTGTTCAGGCAATTGGTTCCTGAACGGCTATCGTTGATACGTTACTGGACTACGATCTTTGCCTGGATCTGGGGCTGGAAGGGTCCGGTGGTGTAGTCGTATGCACCGACCTTATCGAACATAACCTCAACCTGGCCGCCGTAGGGGATGGTTACCTCATCGCCGGTACCGAAGTATGCCTGGGTCTGGACGGAATCTGCCTTGATGAAGTGGGGCTTGAACGGGTCCTCGTTCTTCCAGATGACCTTGGTGCCTGCCTTGACATATGCAGTTGCACCCGGATAGACGGTCAGGTCCTGGGTGAAGGTCATGGTGTAGGTCGGGATGGGGGTTGGGGTCGGGGTCGGCGTTGCCTCGGTGGTGTTAACAACAACAACGATTACTTCCTTCGTGGGCTCGGGGGTGGGAGCAACGGTGGTGGGCACCGGTGTGGGAACAGTCGTGGGGACTGGGGTGGCCGCAGGCGTTGCCGGCTGGGATGTGCATCCCGCAAGCAGGATCCCGACAAACAGGATTGCAAGAACAACTGATAATTTCTTCATGCATCTTTTTTTGTTATTTCGGTATATAAGCATATTCAATTATTTTGTCTATGTACCCTGATCAATCGACACCGGGCGGCACGGACCGGACCAGAAGCATCCAAAAAAAAAACAGCAAATTGAAAAAAAAACGTCGAAATTACTTCAGATAATGGCTGATTGGCTCAAGGGTGACCTTCTCGCGCTTGATTGCATCAATGGCAAGTGCTGCTGCCCGCGCTGCCTGAAGGGTCGTAATGTAGGGTATGCTGAAGTCCACTGCCGCACGCATGATCTGGTAGTGATCCTGCCGTGACTGCTTGTCCTGCGGGGTATTAATGATGAGCCGGATCTCCCCGTGCCGCATCATGTCAAGGACATTGGGGGATCCTTCCTGGACTTTCCGTACAAGGTGGGCCTCGATACCTGCGTCATGGAGATAATCGACCGTGCCCTCGGTCCCGAACAGGGTAAGACCGAGTTCCTGGAGCTTGCGGGCGATCGGGATAACCTCTTCTTTCTGCTCCATATTGACCGATATGAAGATGTTCCCCTTGAGCGGCAGCTCGTTGTCGGCCGAGATGCAGGCCTTGTAGAAGGCGAGGCCGAAATCATAGTCAATTCCCATGACCTCTCCCGTGCTCTTCATCTCGGGGCCGAGCATCGTATCGACACCGCTGAGTTTGCTGAAGGGGAGAAGCACTTCCTTGACCGCAACATGGTCGATCTCCCGCTCCCGGTACCCGAGATCCCGCAGCTTCCTGCCAATCATCACTTTTGCGGCAATCTTGGCAATCGGGATGCCCGTTGCTTTCGAGACAAAGGGTACTGTCCTGCTCGCGCGGGGATTTGCTTCGAGGATGTAGACCGTATTGTCCTTTACGGCCATCTGGAGGTTGAC
>CAYVAQ010000042.1:0-15930 GCA_964448885.1 uncultured Methanoregula sp.
ATCTGTAAGGCATTCGACATGATGCACCCCCGGATGGAGCTCTCGAGCGGCGCCCAGCGTGAGCACCGGTACGATGTCCTGGTGAAACAGATTGCGCAGAAGGGCCTCAACCCCGAGTCCTTCGAGTTCTACCTCCGCCCGTTCCGGTACGGCATGCCACCGCACGCCGGCTGGGGCCTTGGCGCGGACCGGCTGGTCATGACCATGCTCGGGCTCGGCAACGTCCGGGAGGCCGTGCTCTTCCCGCGGGACCTCCACCGGCTGGTCCCCTGACCACGAACTATTTTTGCTATTACGGCAACGATCTGTACTGAACGGGGCCCGGTTTTTTATGTCCAAAACGTATTTTGTCAATAAAGTGCTGGCCACAACCGTTGTGGGGAGTTACCCCGTGGTAAAAGCCGGCGGCCTCAAGAGCATCTTCGATCCCCTCGCAGGGGCGGTCGAGACTGCGGTCGCCGACCAGATCAATGCCGGCATCGACCTCATCTCGGACGGCCAGGTCCGGGGGGACATGATCAGCGCTTTCACTTCCAAACTCCCGGGTGTCCGCGACCAGCAGGTGATCGGCAAGATCCAGCCTGCCTCCGGCGCCATTACTGCAGCTGACACAAAGTATGCCCTGAAACAGTTCCCCAAGGTCAAGGGGATTATCACCGGCCCTTCAACCCTTGCCCATGGCCTCCACATCAGTACCCCGATGTACCGGAACAAGGAGGAGCTTGCACTCGACCTTGCAGAAGCACTCGTCGTCGAGGCGCGGGCCCTCGAATCGACCGGGGTTGCGCTTCTCCAGATCGATGAACCGATCCTCTCGACCGGTATTGCTGATCTCGCAACAGCCAAAGAAGCCGTTGAGCTGATCGGTTCCGCGGTCCGGATCCCGATCTGCATGCATGTCTGCGGCAACCTCGGGAACGTCCTTGACGAGATCCTCAAGTTCAACGTCAACGTGCTGGACTTCGAGTTCAGCAAGAACCCGGACAACCTCGACATCCTCTCCCGCCGGGACCTGACCGGCAAGATGCTGGGATACGGCTGCGTGGACTCGAGCTCCGAAGAGGTGGAGAGCGTTGCCGAGATCAGGAAGCGGATCCAGAAGGGCGTGGATTACTTCGATCCGAAGATCCTCTTGATCGACCCGGACTGCGGGATGCGGATGCGCAGCCGCGAGTCCGCGTACTGGAAGCTCAAGAACATGTGCGATGCCGTAAAGGAAGTCCGGCTCGCGCTGTGAGCCACTCCCCCGTTTTTTCCCGTTGTCATCCCCGCTCACGGAGCCGGTAGTGGGCGTTGACGAGTACACCAACAAAGATGGCGATGTACATCACCCCGGCGATCATCTCGAGGATAGCAACCGATCGTACCAGCGGTGTATTGATGGCAATGTCCCCGAAACCCACGGTACACAGGGTCTGGAAACTGAGGAACAGGAGCGGGGAGAGTGAACTGCCAGTACCGGGCAGGGCAATCGATCCCGGCACAATCTGGTTGATGAGCTGATAGCAGTAGGCGAAGACAATGCCGATCATGATGTACACGCTCACCGCACCGAAGATCTCGTTACTGGTAATGACTCGTTTCTGCATGATCCGCCGCAGGATGATACTCAGAATACAGGTGAGGAAGAGGATGATGGTGATGATATGGAGAACGAACAGTCCCGGCGAGGGTATGAAGAACTGCAGCCAGGTGGTGAGGGCAGCCGGAATAACAAGGAGGAGGGTGACCGCAACCTCCCCGGGGTGATTGCCGGCGTTGAGGATTGCAGAGACGAGAATGCAGGTGAGCATCAGCACCAGGAGGAGGTCGGCTGCATGGTACTGTTCAATGACCGGAAAGACGAGGATAAAGAGCAGGAGTGCCGCAAGAAGGACCGGCGCCCGCTGGCGGTATTCAGGCACTCTGAGATCCGGGAGATAGTCAGTACCGGCCATTTTTATGTCAACCCGGAATGGAGATTGCCCGGGTTGCGATATATATCATTCTGCCGGCGGGGAGGTCCGGATCGGGAGCGAACCATATTCAATTCTTCCAAAATAAATAAATCCGGATCAACAACTTATTCGTCCGGAACATATCCACTATCCTGAGAGCTTATGACCCGAACCTGTCCAGGTTGCGGAACCCAGGCTATTGACGACCAGTCGCGGTTCTGCAACAAGTGCGGCACCCCGTTTCCCGATGACCAGCCGAAGAAAGTGTTCGTGCGCACCACGCCCCGGCCTGCCGCGGCAGCGCCTCCCGCCCAGCCGCCACAACCGGTACCTCAGCAACAACCCCCGGTCCAGCAGCAGCCGGTCTACCAGCCGGCACCGCAACCTGCTCCGGAGCCGCAGCCGGTCTATGTCCCCCAGGCAGCACAGCCGGCAGCTGCCCCGCCCCGGCCACGGGCAGTATCCGTACGGAAGCCGGTTCCAAAGTCACCGGTAAAGAAGGACCCGCTGCCGTTTAAGCGGCTGCTTTCGAAAAATTCCATCCGGGCGGTGTACTGGATCGGCGTGATCGCCATTCTCCTTTTCGTGTACGCCGGTGTCTCTGCGGACCTTTCCAAGACAACGAAGACCACTGGCACTGCAGCGGATGCTACCACGGACTCATCGGCAAAAGAGGGCCCCGACCTGTTGTCCGCAATCCCCCTCTTCTGGGTCGGCACGTTCATCTTCATCAACCTGCTCTGGCGGGTCGTCTGCGAGATGAGCGCTGCACTGTGGTCGCTGCATGACAATGTGGCTATCGGCAATCAGCCCGGGGCTGAGCCCGAAGCCCTCTACGAAGACGACCTGACGGGGGCGGGCGACAGGGCATCGGACGGGATGGCCGAATGCCCGCGGTGCGGGAAGATTGTCCCTGCAGAAGATCTCGAGTCCTGCGATATCTGCGGCGTGAAGGGGTGCTCCGCCTGCGTGCGGGAGATGGGGCTTCTGAAGAAAAAATTCTACTGCCGCGAATGTTACCAGAACAAATAATCTGTGAGCATTTTCTCCGGTATAGAAAATTTTTTGTGCTTTTTATCAGATGTCTTCCGGTTTTGAAAATTTTTCCTTGCTCTTGCACCATTAAAAAACGGAGATCTTTTCCTGCTGCCTTTTGGGATCAGCCATCGGATTACCGTCGGTACAAGACGAGATTCCTGCCCGCATACTCCCACTAAGGATGTGCGAAAACCAGGCTGTGTGATTCCCTATAGATCCGGCAGAACCCGGTGGACAAAACTGCACTATATAATAGGGGTATCATCCGAATGACCATTTCACGCCGGAGAGGGTTGATTTGGCCCGGGCGGGATACTGCCTCTCCGACGGTGCCGGGGGGTGTCCACCGGTATGCTGCCACTGGCACATACCACCCGGTTCCGGTAAGGGGAACAGGGGCGTTTCCAGGCAAAGAGCGGGAATTTTTTTTTATTTTTTTCCAGCTACTCATCAGAAAAAAATGGAAAATTTTTCCTATGAACTGAACAGGGGCCGGTGCTCCAAAAAAAAGAGATCCGATCAGACAACCCGCGACGTTGTCGACGCCTCGATCCCGTTATCCGTGATGATGAACGGCAGCATCCGCCTTGGTACTGCCCCGCCCCGGATCTTCTGCACCGCGAGTGTCCGCTGGATCTCGGCCTGCATAATCTCCGTCTTGAACTCGATGACAACATCCGCAACCCGCATGATCCGCGTCATGTCCATGGGAGAGTGGACATCGGAATAAACCACAAACATCAGGTTCCCGTTCCTCTCGCGGACCTGGTCTTTTGCAAGCCCGAGCAGAAAGAGCGTCTGCTCGATACCGTACCGCTCGATCACTGCCGAGAGCGAGTCCACGACAACCCGCGAGCCGTTCATCCTGCCCAGTAACAATGCCGGATTCATCTTGTCCTCCGGCCCTGCGGCCTCAATCATCTCCTCCATGATAACATACATTCCCGCCTCCTCCGGGCTGCCATCACAGAAGTGGCGGGCGGCAAGGTCGACACCGGCAACGGCGGTCCCGTGCACCATGATGAGGGTGCCTTCAGGAAAGCCACCTTCAAGGAGCAGGTTGAGACCGACAATTCCCGTGGAGCGCCTTCGTCCCCGGACTGGGGTGGCGGGACCGTTGGACACTTCCATGACCGCAATGAAACAGATGAGTGACGCAATGAGGATTATCATATCCGGCTCCGGTCTTCACGGCATGCAGAAGGAAAACGGCAACTGGCGTCCCTGCTCTCAGATCGCCAGATCACGCTCCCCACCCGGAAAAATTCCCGCGGGCAGACAAATCAGCAGCCGCCCGGCAGACACCACCTGAATCCCGGTTCGGGGGATGAATTCCTTCTCTTTTATGTAAGCGTGTTATACCAGAGTGAGAGTTGCCGATGGATAAACCTTGTGAGACTGCCAGAATAAAATCAAATTTCAATATTTAAACAATTCCTTTTTGAAAAAAGCACTTTACGGTCAAAAATTTAATTTTTAACCAATCATTACGCAATTTTTGATTTCAACGATTTTTTCGGACCTGCGGTGGTGCACCAAAAAACGCGGAAGATTGGCCTTTCTTGCGAAGCGATAAAAAACGGATATGATGTGGGTTACCGGGCCTGCTCACACCACACGGGAGGTGGTCGAGGCCTCGATGCCCTTCTCAGTAATGATGAACGGGAGAAGGCGCTGGGGTGCCGCAGCATCCTTGATCTTCTGGACAGCAAGCGTACGCTCGATCTCAGCCTGCTGGACATTGGTCTTGAACTCGATGACAACATCGGCAGCACGCATGATCCGCGTCATCTCCATCGGGGTATGGATACCGGTGTAGACAACAAACATCATGTTTGCACTCCGTTTCTTCATCTCGTCGCGAGCCTGCCGGAGGAACTTGAGCGCTTCCTCAACACCGTATTTGACGATGATAGTGGAGAGCGAGTCTACGATGATCCGGCTTCCGGCCATCTGCGGCATATACATGCCCGGGTGGAGTTCGGTTGCATCGATCATGCCGACATCCACATCGCCGTCATTCATAAAATAGGTGCTCTCCTCGCCGCCTTCGGCTTTCCAGAACTGCATTGCTGCAAGGTCAAGCCCGGCAACAGGGGTCCCGTAGACCATGATGAGCGTGCCCTGCGGGAATCCGCCATCCAGTAAGAGATTGAGACCTACGATCCCGGTTGTCCGCTTCTTGGGCTTCCCGCTGATCGGCACATCCTGGATGAAACTTCTTGCATCAGGCACAGTTGTTACCTTGCCATATTATTTTGTGGTTGAATAAAAGGTTTCTGGGCAATAATGGTGTTTTGTCGCAGAATAATCCGCCAGATTGGGCTACCGGGCACGTACGCCGAATTTTTCCCGAAGGTCCCTCCTGAGGAGTTTCCAGCCATGGACGCGGGGGAGGGCCTCGACCCGGATGAGCGTCCGCGGGACTTTATAGCCTGCCATATTGTCCTTACAGAACGCGGTGAATTCCTCGTCGGGCAATGATTGACCGGGTTTGAGGACCACCGCAGCAACCGGGATCTCCCCTTTCCGTTCATCAGGAACACCGAACACGGCGACATCGGCAATGGCAGGGTGCTGGATGAGGATGTTCTCGACTTCGGTCGGATAGACCTTCCAGCCCGACATGATGATCATGTCCTTCTTGCGGTCGGTGATGCAGAGGATGCCGGCCTCATCAAGGATCCCGATGTCACCGGTCAGGAACCAGCCATCGGGACGGAACACATCGCGGGTTGCCTCGGGCAGGTTCCAGTAGCCCTTTGCAACCGCAGGGCCCCGGAGGGCAATCTCGCCGGCTTCACCCGGGGGCATCTCATGCTCAGGATCCCCGGCATCAACGATCTTCAGTTCCGTATATCCCACGGCAACCCCGACGCTCTGGTAATTTTTGGTCAGGTGCGGATATCCGGGCAGGGTGGTTGTTCCCGAGCCGATCACGATCGTCTCCGAGAGGCCGTACGAGTTGGCAACCGGGATGTGGTAGCGGGTATCGAACGCCTCCCAGACTGCCGGCAGGAGCTGGCCCCCCCCGGAGATGATGACGCGGGCATGGGCGAGCTGCTGTTCGGTGCCGGGTGGGGCGTGGTTGAGGGAGTGGATGACTGGCGGCATACCGGCAAGGACGGTAACCTTGTACCGGGCGGCCAGTTCGAGATACCGCTCAAGCTCGAATCGCTCCATCATCACATACGTTCCGCCGGACCGGATTATCGACAGTCCCCAGGAGAGCCCGACATGGCCCATCGGGTAGATACCCAGGTATACGTCATCCGGGTGGAGCCGGAGGGCATCGCGCTCGGTGTCGAGTGCGGTCATCCAGGTGCCATGAGTGAGCATCGCTCCCTTGGGCTTTCCGGTGGTCCCGGCAGTGTACTGGATGTGGCAGAGGTCCTCCACCGAACAGTTCTCCGCCCGTGTGGAGACCGGGGCTGGCGGGAAGGACTCCCATGCAACCGATCCTTCGCAGGACCCGCTGACACAGATGATGTGCGCGATACCGGGGATCTCGCGCCGGATACCGGCAATGACTTCAACGCCATGGTTGTCCGTGATGATGGCGATAGCACCGGCATCATTGATGACATGCAGGAGCTCCCCGCCGCGGTACACGATGTTGGTCGGGACTGCCACCGCCCCGATCCGCCAGATGGCGAAATAACTGATGAGGTATTCCGGCGTGCTGTCCAGGTAGATGCAGACCCGGTCCCCCTTCTTCACGCCAAGGTTTGAAAGGCCCTGCCCGACCCGGTTCATCTCGTCCCGGAGCCGTTTGTAGCTGTACGTCTCGTTCCGCGTGGGGCAGATGAGTGCAGCTTTCGCTTCAGGTACGCTTTTGGCATCGAGGAGGGTTGTGACATTGGACATGCGTGCACCGGACCATTTGAATGATACAGGTTTGGACGTTGATGTATATCAGTGTTCATTATCCGTCTCCGGACGATCCGGAGTCACGGTTCCGGGTGCGGGGAGATGCCAACTTATTTGTATCCTCCGCCCCGATTAATCAGACAGAAACGTATGGCGGACGAGAATACCACACCCCCGCAGACCGGCAGCCAGCAACCGGGAGCAGCCCCGGCTGACAGTTCCCGCCAGCAGGGGGAGGGCGGGCAGCAGGCCCGGCAGAACCAGGAACGGCGCCACCATGACCGTCGCGACCGGGACCGTAACCGGCCCCGCCACCACGGAGGACGGCGCGACCAGCACCGGCGGGATCCCCAGCAGCCCCCGAAGCCCCAGGAGGAGCGTCCCCCCCAGAAGAGGGAGCCCGGAACTGACAATGACGATGAGGAGGAGGAGGCAGGGCGCGGGCGATCCTCCGGCAGCAGGCACCACCACCGTGGCGGCAAACCCCCGAAGAAGATCATCGAAGAATGGGCTAACGATCCCTATTGCGAATAACGGCACGGTAAACGTTTTTATTGGTCAAGAAGGCCGGGCACTTCCGCTGCCCGGGCTATCCTGACCCCGATATTCTGCATGTCCCGGACATTTGACCGGTGAATTTCTTCCGACTGGGCCCCGACCGCATCATCCACCAGGACGACCGGGTAGTTGAAGGCGATGGCATCGAAGACCGTTGTCCGGATACAGTTCGGGGTCTGGATTCCGGTAACATAGATCTCCGTCACCCCCAGGCAACGGAGGAGGAGATCGAGATCGGTGCCGATAAAGGCGCTCATGCGGGTCTTCTTCAGGATATATTCATTACCGGAAGGGGCCAGGTCATCGATGACTGCGGCACCGTGCGTGCCGTCAACCCCGAACGGGTGAGCCCGGAACCTCTCCTGCCGGATGATCTCCACATCGGAACCATCAGCCCGGTGGACCCGGAGGACGTGAACCACCGGCAGGTTATACTTCCGGAATATGTCACGGACGGCCTGGATTTGAGGAATTACCTGCCGGGCACCGGCCACCCGGTACGGGCTGTTCTCCAGCACAAAGTCATTCTGCATGTCGATGATTAACAGAGCCGGTCGCTTCATGGTTCTCCCGCTCAGCTATTTGAGCCCGGGAAAATAATACTACTCCACCAGTACCCGGAGCCATAGGATGGATCCCGTCTTCCAGTATGTCACATTTCTCCTGACCGGTATCGTTGCCGGAGTAGTCTCCGGTGCATTCGGTGTCGGCGGCGGCTCGATCATGACGCCGGTCCAGTTCTGGCTCTATACCGGCAGCGGGATGGACAGCACGATCGCCACGCGCCTCGCGTTCGGGACATCGCTTGCCGTCATCATCCCGACCATGATCAGCGGGGCTCTCGGGCACCACCGCAGGGGAGCGGTGGACTGGAAAGCCGCCATCCCGATGGGATGTGCGGCGGTCTTCGGGGGATTTGCGGGGGGGCTTTTTGCATCGCAGATACCCGGCAGCACCCTGCGGCTCTTCTTTGCAGGATTCATCCTTATCATGGCTGTACGGATGGTCTGGCAGCTCAGGGAGTGCCCCGCCTGTGAGCCGCGGGGATCGACCGCAGGATTCCTCCTCATCGGTCTCTTCATCGGCATCCTCTCGGGACTGACCGGGCTTGGGGGGGGAGCCCTGCTGGTCCCGATCATGATCATCCTGCTCGGGTATCCGATCCACCGGGCTGTCGGGACCTCATCGGCATGCCTGATCTTCTCGGCGGCCGGGGCCCTCGCGGCCTATGTCATTACCGGTACAGGAGTTGCCGGCCTGCCCCAATATGCCATCGGATACGTCGATATCGTGACCTTCGCACTCTTTGCAGTGACCACCATCCCGCTCGCCCGCGTGGGGGTCCGGTTTGCCCACAGCTGCTCGGGCCGGAACCTCCACATCCTCTTTGCCGCCCTCCTGGTCCTGATCGGGATCTCGATGCTGGTGCGGGGATAGCGGGTATTCACGCGTGGTAATGGCAGGAGAGAAACCGCGTATCCCCACCTCCGATCGAATGAAAGGTTTTTTTACATTCTCCTGACAACAACAGTTCCATGATGACTGATTCCAGGAGAGTTACTTATGCAGTTGCCGGCATCCTGCTTGTTCTGGCACTGCTGATCGCACCGGTTGCTGCAGACCGTATGGTCATTGAGGAGGGAACCGACCATGACGGGAACGATTACGAGACACTCTTTCCCGGCTCCTCGATGTATAACGGGACCGCACCCGGATGCGCCGAGGCATGCCTGAACGAGGCGGTCTGCAATGCCTGCACCTTCAATCCCCGGGACCAGTCCTGCTGGCTCAAGCAGGTCGTCCCCCCGGCCACCGCCCGGCCCGGCGTCACCTCGTACCTGAAAGTGAGGGGCGAGGCACAGGCAACGCAGGCGCCACCAGCAGCGACTGCAGCACCTGCAGCACCGGCCCAGCCGGCTCCGACAACCAAAAAGTCACCGGGTTTTGAGGTAGCCCTCGCAATCATTGGTTGTGCGGGAGTGCTTGCTGGACGGAAATATTTCGATTGATACCGTATTACCCGCCGGATTACCTCTTTCCTCTTTTTTCCCGGCAATGGATTCTGTTTTGATTATGGCATCCTTCGGTACTATCATGAGGACAATCACTTTCTTACCGTCATATCAACAGACTGGTTCGCGGTGGAATTATCGATCCCGATATCGTCCAGGATTCCCTGGTACGTGGTGAGGAGTGCCTGCGTTGAGGCAAGGACCCGGCCGGATATCTCTACACTGGTGAAGGGATCGATCTTGATAGCTTCATTGTAGGCATCGATTGCCTGCCGATAGGATTCAGTTGAGCGGAATGCATCCATGGTCTGGGCATCAGATTCCATTGTTATGGGGTCGTTGTCGGTCAGGCTCCGGTATTGTTTGCGCATCTTCTCCATCTCGACAACCGAGATGGCCAGGCAGGCATCCCCTTTCCGAATCCAGACCTCGGCATCCTCGCGGTTCATACCAAGGGCTTTTTCATAATACCCGATTGCAGACTGATAGTCCCCGCTGCTGTACCTCAGGTCACCGGAGATTACCACCGGTACCGTATCGTTCGGGTTGGCGATCATGGCTTTATTGAGGATTGTCTGGGCTTCCGCAGTACGCCCTTCCTTTCCAAGAATGGTGACCTTCTTCACCATGATGCCGCTGTCCTCCGGCTCAAGGCTCATCGCGGTATCGTACAGGGGGAGTGAGTACCCCGGATATTTCGTGTCTGCGACCGTATCGGCTGCAACCATGAAACTGTGGGCGGCAAGGCTTGCGGGCGTGACCTCCTTATGATAGAAATGACTGAAACTAAAGACCACTGCAGCTGAACAGAGTACAGCTCCACAGATGATGATCGTCCCGCACAGGAGCAGGCGGTCCCGGCCGGCGGATCTGGCAGGGCTCAGACAACAAAGCAGGTGCGCATCCGGCCTGCCGACAACCACCGCATCAGTCAGGATATCGTGGAGCCCCTGTTTCATCCGGGAAAACCCGATCAGAAAGAAGCCGGCGCCGGCCGGCAGGAGGGAGACGTACTTGCCCAGTTCCCGCAGCAGGGCGCGGGAGAAGGTGAGGGTCTTTCCTGCCGTGTCGGTGACAACGATACAGAAGACAATCTTTCCCGGAGAGGCCCGGTACCGGGAACTGATCATCAGCGGTGTGATAATGAAGAAATATACCAGGAGGGCAGTCCCCATCGCTATCAAATCCATAGCAGAATACTGCAGGAGCTCGCAGATCACCCCGGCGGTGATTGCAAGGATGAGGGCAAAACCGCAGTCAAGGAAACCGGCCCCGAACCGTTTCCAGAACCCGGCGAACAAGATGCAATCGCCATCAACCTTCCCCGCAGGAGAGCCGTCATGCAGCTGATGGAGGTGCGAAGCTGCCTGTGCTGGCCGGTTCTTTGCCCGTGAAATATCCTTGTGGCAGTACATGCAGACGGTCTCCTTATCGTCGATCATGAAACCACAATGGGGGCAGCGGGCCATCAGGAGAGTGATTGCCGGCAACAGGCATTAATCTTACAGTGAGAGAAACCGCTGAAGAAAAAGGGGAGGAGTTACTGGTATTCCGGGGGCTGGACCTGCTTGGGAAGGCCGCCCTTGAAGTGCTGCTGGATCTTGCCGTAGTATTCCCGCAGGCGCTCGTTCATGGTGGGGTGGACTTTCTTCTGTGCTTCCTCAAAGTGGCGGCGGGCCACGCTATCTGCCCCATCGCGGAGAGCAAGCATCCCGGCCTCGCGGCAGAGCGCTTCAAGGTCGGAGCCGACAAATCCTTCGGTTACACCGGCAAGATCGGCTGCAAGCGCCTCACGGGCGGGATCGGCAAGGGAGAGGTTCTTCTCGGCAAGGAGCTCGGTGAGCCGTTTCCTCCGTGCCCCCCGCGGGATGCCCGCAGCATCACCGTCAGGTTTCGCGAATGCGGCTTTCACATCCTCTGCCGTGATCGCTTTGTCCCTGCCGAGCTTCTCGACCAGCTCGCCCAGACCATCCTCGTTCAGGCCTGCGGTCATAGTAACAATCGTCTCAAGGGCTGATCCCTCGATTGGCATGAAACGGGAGTGGATTCCGATAATCTTTTTCCGGTCCCCGTAGTCCGGTTCGCCGATATAGACGAGCCGGTCGAACCGTCCTGCCCGCAGCAGCGCCGGGTCCACGATGTCGGGCCGGTTGGTCGCGCCCATGATCACGACATCCTTGAGCTCCTCGAGACCGTCCATCTCTGTAAGGATCTGGTTGAGGACATTGTCGCTGACATGCGAATCGCTGTTCGAGCCCCGGGAGGGGGCAAGGGCATCGATCTCATCGAAGAAAATGATTGACGGGGAGACCTGCCGTGCCTTCTTGAATACTTCCCGGACTGCCCGTTCGCTCTCGCCAACCCACTTGGAGAGGAGCTGGGGGCCGCGGACCGGGATGAAGTTGGCACCGCTCTCGCTTGCAACCGCCTTTGCGATGAGCGTCTTGCCGGTGCCGGGCGGCCCGTACAGGAGGATGCCACGCGGGGGTTCGATCCCGAGGTCCTCGAATTTCTGCCGGTCGGTGAGCGGGAGCTCGATTGCCTCCCGTACCTCGGTCTTTGCGGATTCGAGACCTCCCACGTTCATCCACTTCACGTGCGAAACCTCAAGCATGACCTCCCGCATTGCACTCGGGCTGACATCCCGCTGGGCGCTGCGGAAATCGGCAGCAAAGACCCGGAGGGTCTCGAGGACCTCGGCAGGGATCTCATCCGCATCAAGGTCCAGGTCGGGGAGATACCGCCGGAGGGCACGGATGGCCGCTTCCCGGGCAAGGGCTGCGAGGTCGGCACCAACAAATCCATGGGTCTGCTGGGAGAGCGTGTCAATGCTGACATCTTCGGCAAGAGGCATCCCCCGGGTATGGATCTTCAGGATCTCAATCCGGTCCGATTCGGCCGGTACGCCTATCTCGATCTCGCGGTCGAACCGGCCGGGCCGGCGGAGGGCTGCATCGATCGCATCGACGCGGTTCGTGGCCCCGATGACCACGACCTGGCCGCGTTCCTCAAGGCCGTCCATCATGGTCAGGAGCTGAGCAACGACCCGCCGCTCGACCTCGCCCGTTACATCCTCGCGCCGGGGAGCGATCGAGTCGAGTTCGTCGATGAAGATGATGGTCGGGGCATTCTCCCGTGCCTCCTCGAAGACCTCGCGGAGGCGCTGCTCGCTCTCACCGTAATACTTGGAGATGACCTCGGGGCCGGCGATGGAGATGAAGTGCGCACCGCTCTCGCTTGCAACCGCCTTTGCTATCAGCGTCTTTCCCGTGCCGGGAGGACCGTACAGGAGGACACCCTTGGGGGGCTCGATCCCCAGGCGCTGGAAGAGTTCCGGGTGCCGGAGCGGGAGCTCGATCGTCTCGCGGAGGCGCTGGAGCTCGTCTTTCAGTCCGCCGATGTCCTCATAGCTGAACCGCTTGACTCCCTCGACTCCTGCTGCCGGCTTGTCGGAGAACTCGATTGCGGTATTCTTCGTAATGATGACGGCTTCCTCCGGTTCCAGTTCCATGACCTTGAACCCCACAACCTGCGGCTGGATAAACGGCAGGCCGAGGACGACCGGGACCATATCGTTCTTTGCAATCGGGAAGTCGATCAACCCGTTGACCACGTGCGGGTTGTTGGCGATCGGGATCTTCTTGGGGAGATCCTCCGGAGGGGCAAGGATGACCTTCTTTGCCTCGATCTCCTCGGTGATCTTCACGACCCTGACGGTATCGCCGATGCTGACACCGGCGTTCATGCGGGTGAAGTTGTCGATCCGGATCTTCTTCTGGTTCCAGTCCTCTACGAGCGATCGCCAGACCTTGGCAACAGTCCGGCGTTTTCCCTCGATCGCGACGAGGTCACCGGGCGATATCTTCAAAAGCAGCATCGTCTCGGGGTCCAGCCGGGCCTTCCCGCCACCCTGGTCACCGGGATACGCGGAATCGACCCTCAATTGCACTTCAGGCATTACCTTAAAGGTCATATACGCAGGGATTTATAGGTACTGTCAATGCGATTCCTAATCCTGGATCCCTTCCACGGTGCCGCGGGCGACATGGTCACCGGCGCCCTGCTCGACTGCGGGGCTGACCGTGACCTTGTCATGCGGGCAATGCAGTCCGTTGTAGCGGAGCCGGGGATTTCACATGTGACCCGGGCAGGCATCCGGGCACTTAAGGTTGATACCCACGCGACACCTGCACACCGGACATACGATGAGGTCATGGAACGGCTTGACCAAGCCGCCGGTGCAATCCCGGCACCGGCCCTTGCGATGGCCCGTCGTGTCTTCGACCGGATCCGGAGGGCCGAGGAGCAGGTCCACGGTGCCCGGGCCCATTTCCACGAGGTCGGGGCGGACGATGCGATTGCCGATATTGTCGGGGCATGCACGGCACTCCGGACCCTTGCTGTCGAGGGTGTGAAGGTACTGCCGGTGACAACCGGCCATGGAACAGCAACCGGCTCCCACGGGATATTTCCTATCCCGGCACCAGCAACTGCCCTCATTCTCAGGGAGGCGGGACTCACCACGGTTCCCGGCAATCACGCCGGTGAGCTCTGCACGCCAACCGGGGCAGCACTGCTTGCAGAGTTTGCTTCCATGGCTGTTCCGGAACCTGCTGCATACACGATCCTTGCCGTTGGGTATGGTGCCGGTACCCGCGACCCGCACCATGCCCCCAACGTGCTCCGCGCTATGCTGGCAGAATCAGTACCGGGGCCGGGGAATATGGCGGAGGACACGGTGGATATCCTCGAGACCAATGTTGACGATACCAGTGGCGAGGTGATCGCCCACGCCATAACCCGGTTCATGGAGGCCGGCGCCCGGGACGCCAGTGCAGCGCCGATCATCATGAAAAAGGGCAGGCCGGGTTTCCTGGTCCGGGTCATTGCCCTCCCGGAGACCAGTCCACGGATTGCAGAGCTGATGGCACTCGAGCTCGGGACACTTGGAATCCGTTGTATCCCGTCCGTCCACCGTTTCATTGCTGAGCGGAGGACCGAGGAGATCGAGGCGGAGATTGCAGGAGCGAGGCGAAAGATGCCGGTGAAATGCGGGATGATGCATGGCCGAATCTATACCCTCAAGGCCGAATTCGACCCCGCTAAGGAATGGGCAGCTGAACTCGGGATTCCTGTCCGTGAGGTTCTGCGGGCGATTGAGGAGCAGGCACGGGCCCGGATCACCCTCAGGTAAATACGGCTACTCATTTTTATCTCTGAAAAGACGACAGGAATTCCAGTAAAAAATTAGTAGATGGTCATCGCGTTTACGAGTGTGCTGTTCTTCCCGTCAAGGGTGGTCACGTTGACCTTCCACTGCCCGGTTCCCGCACCCGCGGGTATCGCCGCGGTACCGGAGATCTGGGTGGTATAAACCGATGACAGGGTTGTCTGGATCTCACCCGATCCGGCTTTCACCAGGCTCACGTTGGTTCGGCTGCCGGTCTGGAAGTTATCACCCTTCACCACGAACGAGACCGTTGTCCCGCGGTATCCGATCGCTGGTGAGAATGAAGTGACTTTCGGGCGGGAAACCGCGTTGACCGTGAAGGCCGAGGCTTTGCTGGTCTTCCCGCCGTCAAATGTCGTGACATTCAGCCTCCAGAGCCCGGGGGGTGCTGTCGACGGGACCTGCACTCCGCCGATAATCTGCGTGGACGTTGCCGAATAGATTGTCGTCTCCAGTTCACCATACCCCAGGTAACTCAGGACCACGGTTGTCTGGCCGGGCTGGAAATTGGAGCCCTTCAGCGTGTACGCGACGGATCCGTTCCGGGTGCCCGACAGGGGCGTGAAGGACGTGATGACCGGTGCCAGGAGATTATTGACCAGGATTACACCGTCCTTGCCTCCAACACCGCCGTTGTATGTAGAAACGGTCACGTTATACAGGGTCTTTGACGATGCATCGAAGGGTACCGTCACGTTCCCGTAGATCGCTGTCGGTGTCACCAGCCACGCGCCGGAACCGCTCGCATTCAGGAGGGTGCCGCTCTTGTTCCATATCGTCACAACCGTATTACCCGGCTGGAAGTTCGTGCCGATGATTGTGTAATTGACCGTTGCATTCCGGTACCAGGAGCCGGAGGGTGTTACCGATGTGACGGTCGGTTTTGCCACGTTCCCTATCGTGAACGCTGATGCTTTTCCACCTGCTCCACCGTTGTAAGTTGAAACCGTCACGTTATACGCTGTCTTTGATGAAGCTTCATACGGCACTACAACCGTCCCGTAGATCTTTGTCGGTTCTACAAGCCACACTCCAGCGCCGGATGTCGCATTCAGCTGAATGCCGCTCGTGTTCCACAAGGTCACTTCCGTGTTGCCGGGCTGGAAGTTCGTCCCCACAATCGTATAGTTCACCGTCGTGTTCCTCGCCCACATACCGGCCGGGGTAATGGACGTCACCGTAGGTTTGGCAACGTAGCCAAGGGTGAATGCTGCTGCTTTACCGCCTACGCCGCCATTGTAGGTCTGGACGGTCACGTTATACGCCGTCTTCGACGATGCTTCAT
>CAYVAQ010000043.1:0-14484 GCA_964448885.1 uncultured Methanoregula sp.
ACGGCATGGTCGAGGAAGTCGCCGCGTTTGCTCTGGATCTTCATCTCCCGTGCAACCGCCCCGTCCATGGCATCGCAGAACGCGTTGAGGGCAACGGCAATAACTCCCCAGAGAAGCAGGTTCTGCCAGAAGAGGAGACCTGCCGCTGCCGATGCAAGGAGGGCAGCGATCGTGAAAAAGTTCGGCGTGAGCCGGCACCGGATTGCAACAGCAACGAGCGGGTCGAAGAAGACCTTGACATGGGAGCGGTACTGGTCGAGCGTCATTTACGTCACCTCAAGGAACTCTGACCAGTCGATATGGCCGTAATCGGCGGCGATCTCTCCTTTGAAGAATGCCTGGATCCGGTCTGCACAGGATACGGCGTCCCGGCCGGTCGTGTCCAGTTCGAGGATCTGGCCGGCCCCGAAGGACTCCACGACCTCGACCAGGCAGACATCGAGGGCTTCTGCCTCGGCATTCTCCGCGATCTTCGCCTTGCGGTACTTCCGTGCCGCGAGCCTCTTTTTCAGTTCGTCCGGCCTGCACCGGAGCACGACAATCCGGTCGCAGGGGAGGTAATGGGCGAGGTGCCCCTCGACAAACCCGTTGACCGGAACAAAATCCGCTGCCCACCGGTCAACATCCACGATCTGGGCGTCACGCTCCTCGTCATCACCGGTCACGTACGGGCCGATGGTCGTGGTCAGGTGGATGACGGTATACCCGCGGCGGGCAAGCTCGTCCCCGATCATCGACTTCCCTGTACCCGGCGTCCCGGTGATCCCGCACATCATACCGAATTGATCCCCGCAATGAACAGCTCGTTCTCCCAGTCCTCGCCAACGTTGGCGCGGATGTAGTGATCTTCAAGGCCGGTGAAGCTCCGGCAGGACCGGACAACCACGCCTTTGCGCGCCAGCTCCTCCACCATCTCGTCGCTCGTGTGGGGGGCTACGTCCACCATCACAAAGTTTGCATCGGAGGGCATGACCGGGTATCGGATCTCATCCATGAAACGCTTCCTCCACCGCCGGACATGGGCGATATACCGCGTGGCATGGTCATTGTCCGAGAGGGCTGCTGCCGCTGCTGCCATCGAGACGGAGTTGACCGTGAAGGGGGTGCCGGCCCGGGCATACCATGGCGGGAGCCAGCGGGGGGTGAACGCGTACCCGACCCGCAGCCCGGCCAGGGAGTAGACCTTCGACATGGTCCTGCCCAGGACCAGGTTCTCGTGCTTCTTCATGAGAGGGATGTAATCGATGTCGGCAAACTCGATGTAGGCATTGTCCAGGAAGAGGAGCCCGTCAATCGATTCGAGGATCTCCTCTACATCAGCGGTACCGGTCGCGTTCCCGGTCGGGTTGTTGGGTGAGCAGAGGATGGTTATCTTGGCGTCCTTTGCCTCGCGGATGAGCTTTTTGGTATCCACCGAGAAGTCCTTCTCCCGCAGGACCGTGACAGTTTCCGCCCCCTGTCCCATGGCGGCAAGGCCATAAAAAGAGAAGGTGGGCGTCGAGATGACCACCTTCTCGCCCGGCTCCACGAGTGCCCGCATGATCGTCTCGATGACCCCGTCCATCCCGACACCCGTCACGAAGTGCTCGTGGGGATAGTGGGCGCGGAGGGCTGCCATCAGCACGTTCACCTTCTCATCCGGGTACCGGTTGACCGTGCGGAGGGCCTCTTCTGCGGCGTTCAGCGCACGCGGGGAGAGCGGCTCCGGGTTCTCGTTGCTTGCAAGGCGGGCGATGCGCGTAATGCCGTACTCGCGGGCAATATCCTCCGCTTTCCGGGCAAACGCATACCCGCTCTTCTTCTTGTAGCAGGATCTAACCAAGCGTTCCATTGAGAACCTTCACTGCTGTATCGATCTCGGCATTGGATATGGTCAGCGGGGGGACAAGACGCAGGTTCCCGTCACCGGCACAGTTGACAAGCACACCCTGTTCTGCACACTTCTTCTGTATCTCCGGGCACTTCTCCCCGATGGTGATCCCGATCATCAGCCCGCGGACACGGGCATTGTGCTTGGCGAGCCCGGCTTTGAACCGCTCGCCTTTTGCGGGGATACCGGGGAGTTCCTTTTCAATGACATTCAGGGTTGCAAGCGCGGTTGCGCACGCCAGCGGTCCGCCGGCGAAGGTGCTGCCATGCTCGCTCTTGGTGAACTCGAGGCCCTCGCGGGCGACCAGGGCACCCATGGGAAACCCGCTCGCGATCCCTTTTGCAAGGGTGATGATATCCGGTTTTACCTTCGTGTGCTGGATCCCAAACCATTTCCCGGTACGCCCGAGGCCGGTCTGGACCTCGTCAACGATCATGAGGGCCCCGGTCTTGTCGCAGATCTCGCGGATGCCTTCAAAGAAGCTGTCCGGCGGGATGATGACACCGGCCTCTCCCTGGATCGGCTCCACGAACACCCCTGCGGTATCCTGGTCAACAACTTTTTTCAGGCCCTCGAGGTCGCCATATTCGACAAAGGTCACCGGGATGCCGAGGGGCTCGAAGGGATCGCGGATCGCGGGTTTGTGCGTCAGGGCAAGGGACCCTACGGTACGGCCGTGGAACCCGTGGGTGAATGCAACGAATTTCTTCCTGCCGGTCCGGACGCGGGCAAGCTTGAGCGCCCCGTCGTTTGCTTCTGCTCCCGAATTGGAGAAGAACGCCTTATGCAGGCCGGAGACTTCGACAAGTTTTTTGGCAACCTCGCCCTGGTGGGGGATATAGTAGAGGTTCGAGCAGTGGATGAGCTGGTGTGCCTGGTCGCAGAGCGCTTTCACCACATCCGGGTGGCAGTGGCCGGTGCTGCAGACCGCGATCCCTGCAACGCAGTCGATATACTCCTTCCCTGCCCCGTCCCAGACCTTCGATCCCTGGCCTTTCACGATGGCCATGTCGCGTGCAAAGGCAGGCATGTAATAGCGTTCATCCAGCGTCTTCATCTGATTGGTGATATCCATGGTTTTTCCTTTGAGGTGTACAGTAACCCATGTCGGGTGTTTTTATGCTTATTCGTACTCGATCGTTGCCGGCGGTTTGGCCGTGATATCGTAGACAACCCTCGCAACACTCGGGATGTCGGCGGTTATCCTCGACCCGATCTTTACCAGGTGGTCGAAGGGGATGTTGACCGGCTCTGCGGTCATGGCATCCCGGGAGTGGACCGCTCTCACGGCAACGATCCACCCGTGGATCCGGTTGTCGCCCTTGACACCGGTGCCAAGGCCGAGAAGCGCGGCAAAGCACTGCCACGGCTGGTATCTTTCCACCAGCTCGTCCTCAACGATCCAGTTCGCCTCGCGGACGATGGCAAGTTTCTCTTTTGTCACCTCGCCCAGGATCCTTACCGAGAGGCCGGGGCCCGGGAACGGCATCCGGTGCTGGATCTCCGGGGGTAGCCCGAGCGCCCCGGCCACCGCACGCACCTCGTCCTTGTACAGGTCGCGCAGGGGTTCGATGACTTTTTTGAACTCCATGTGGAGCGGCATGCCACCCACGTTATGGTGGCTCTTGATCCCGCCGTGGCTCTCGATGATGTCCGGGTAGATGGTCCCCTGCAGGAGGCAGGTTGCCCCGGTCTTCTTCGCCTCCCGCTCGAAGACGCGGATGAAGCGTTCCCCGACCGCCTTGCGTTTCGCCTCGGGATCGACGATGCCTTTGAGCGAACCCACGAACTCGTCCTCGGCGTGCACGATATCGAGGCTGATGTCAGAGAAGATCTGCTGGATCCGCCCCGTCTCCCCCTTGCGCATCAGGCCGGTGTCGATGTAGATGGGGAGCAGGTTGTCCCCGATAGCCCGTGCGGCGAGGGCTGCGCAGACCGAACTGTCCACCCCGCCGGACAAGGCCATGACAACCTTCCCGTTGCCTGCCTGTGCCTGTATCTCCCCGACTGCCTTTTCAATGAACTGTTGTGTATTGACCATGATATGCTCCAATCGCGTGATCATCCCGCTTACTTTGTCCTTTTGTTCGCCCTGCATGCCTCGACAAAACCCAGATACGGCGGCGACGGTCTCGTCGGCCTTGACTTGAACTCCGGGTGGAACTGGGTGGCAAAGAAGAACGGGTGGCCCGGAAGCTCGAGGCATTCCATCCGGTTCCGGTTTGTTGCCGAGAATACCAGCCCTGCCTTCTCCAGTGTTTCGATATACTGCGGGTTCACCTCGTACCGGTGCCGGTGGCGCTCCACGACCTGCTTCTCGCCGTAGAGTTTATGGGCGAGGGTTCCTTCACGGAGGTCGGCGGTATAGTTGCCAAGGCGCATGGTGCCGCCAAGCTGGTTCACGTTCTCCTGCTCGGGAAGGATCGCGATGACATGCGTCCCCTCGCCAAACTCCTCGCTCGTGGCATCCTCAATTCCTGCCTTGTGCCGGGCATACTCAACGGTAGCCAGCTGGAACCCGAGGCAGAGGCCGAGGAACGGGACGTTATTCTCGCGGGCGAACCGGATCGCTTCGATCTTGCCCTCGATCCCCCGCTTGCCGAACCCGCCAGGGATGAGGATCCCGTCGTAGTCCTTCAGCGAGCACCGCTCGTACCGCTCGGCATCGAGCCACGCAATCTTGACCTCAGTGGAGAGGGCACGGCCGGCATGCTTGAGGGACTCCTTGATGCTGATATACACGTCCTCGATCCCGTACTTGCTGACGATGGCCACCGTGACCCGGTTGGTATACTCCTTGTTGACGATGCGGTACCAGGAGGTGTCCGCATCCTTCTTGTCAAGGCCGAGGTGGGCTGAGAGGACATCCGCGATACCCTCCTTTTCCATCTCCATCGGGACCGCATAGGTGTCGGGGGCGGTCGCCGCCGAGATGACCGCGCTCTGCGGGAGGTCGCAGAAGGCCGAGATCTTCCGTTTCGTGCCTGCACCGATCGGGTTCTCGCTGCGGCCCACGATGATGTCCGCGTGGAGACCGAGTTCCCGCAGCGCCTTGACCGAGTGCTGGGTGGGCTTGGTCTTCATGTCGCCCATCGTGTCAGCCGGGATGAGCGTCACGTGGATGAGCACATAGTCGTGCGGCGGGAGCTCGCCCCGCATCTGGCGGATCGCCTCCAGGAACGGCATGCTCTCGATGTCGCCCACCGTCCCGCCGACTTCGACCAGGCAGATATCCGCCTTCGTCCCGTCCGGGAACTCCTCCTCGGCAGCCTGCCGGATGCAGGTCTTGATCTGGTCGGTGATGTGGGGGATGATCTGCACCGTCTCGCCCAGGAAGTCGCCCCGGCGCTCCTTCTCGATGACCGTCCGGTAGACCTTGCCGGTCGTGATATTGTGGGATGCGGTCAGTTCGATGTCCAGGAACCGTTCGTAGTTCCCGAGGTCAAGGTCGACCTCGCTGCCGTCCTTTAAGACAAAGACCTCGCCGTGCTGCGCCGGGTTCATCGTGCCGGCATCGATGTTCAGGTAGGGGTCGATCTTGACCGCGGTGACCCGGTAGCCCCGGTTCTTCAGGATCCGGCCGACCGATGCCGCCGTGATCCCCTTTCCCAGTCCGCTCATGACACCGCCGGTGATTATGATGTACTTCAATCAGATCTCCCCAGTTGCAGTACAGTTGGATTACAATCCCTATTAGTGTTATCTTCACCGGGGATCACCAAAGGAGACCAGGGGATTTGCAGGCTGGCGCCGGCTGGTGCAGGCCGGATATCCCCTCACCCGGCAGAAAGTTCATGAGCCCCCAATGACCACATGTATGCCATGAAAATCAGGCAGGTTGTCACCATCCTGGCAATCCTCGTTATGGCTGCCGTCTGCATTCAGCCCGTTGCAGCGGATACTGTCGAGGATGCAGCAACGAACTACTACAACATCGCACAGCAGTACATTGCCAAGGGCCAGTACGAGCGGGCCGTCGAGTACTTCGACATGGCGCTCGCGTCCAACACGACCCTTCTTGGCATGGGCGACGGCCTGATGTATACCTACAAGGACAAGAGTGCAGCGCTCACCGACCTTGGCAGGTATGACGAGGCCATCACCACGGCGGAGGCCGGTATCGCCAGATTCCCGAAATCGGCAGGAATGTGGAACAACAAGGGTTACGCGTACTACAAAATGGGTAAGTTTGGCGAAGCAGCGGATGCCTACGGAAAGGCAGTCCAGATCGATCCGACGTACCTGAAGGGCTGGATCAACCGGGGCGACGCCTCGATGAAAGCCGGCCGGGCTGGCGATGCAGTCACCGCGTACACGAAGGCGCTTGAACTCGATCCGGGCAATACCGATGCCACGGCAGGGCTTGCCGAGGCAAAGAAGACCGCGGACACGTTCAACCTCATCATTGCCGCCATCCTTATCGCTGCGGCAGTCCTCGTCATCTGGTACGTGAAGTTCCGCAGTCCCGGTGATGCGGGTGCATCGCAACCTGCCGCAGAGCAGAAGAAAGGAAAGAAGAAAGAATAACCTTTTTTACACTTTTTCCGCTGTTATCGCAAACGATGCGGTAGTCCGTGCAAGGACCGTCTTCTCCGCATCATCCATCCGGACGATGCACTCCATGAACGCCACGCGCCGGCCTTTCCGGATGATCTCCGCTTCGGCAACGATCCTGCCTTCCCGCACTCCCCGGATGAAACTCGTGGACTCGGAGATCGTCGCGATCCCCTCTCCGGGAGCAAGCCGGGTGTACAGCGCAAGGGCCATCGCCTCGTCCGCGATCGCCGCGAGCATGCCGCCCTGCAGCCACCCGACACCGTTGGCCATATCCGGCCGGACGGTCATTCTCAGGGATGCCCTGCCCTCCCCAAAACCGGCAACATCGATCCCCATCAGGCAGAAGAACGGGTTGGCATCCCGTCCTTTCGCCCGGATATTGTCAAGATAACTCATAACTCTCGTATCAAAGGTTGCGGGCGGGGCAGGATAATAGTTACCTGCCGGTACCCTCTTCGTTCACCGTTTCACCGCACGGGTGCCGGAACGCACAAAGCCCATCTTAATATTCCTCAAAAATGCACCATCTTCTCATGCAGGACAAGGAGACAAAAGAGATGCTCGCCGACTTAATCTGGCTGAACGCCGTGATCGCGACCGAGCTCATCCAGATCACCGAGAACACATCGCAGATTCTCAGGAAGAGTCCCCCGCCCGAGAGCTGCATAACGGAGCACAACGACCTGCGCAGGACCGCCCTTGCCATGGCCGAGAAGTACCGGCCCGGCACGATGCTTGGCCGGCACATCACCAAACACCAGTAACGTTATGGGGGAATCCGGCGAACCGGTTATAACAGTTCCTGATCCGCACCAGCGGGCGGTGCCGCCGCCCGGATCCAATTCCCGTTCCGCAGCCATGACGACAACCGATCCACAAAGAAGCCTGGTCATCCCCGCATACAATGAAGAGCACCGGATCACCCATTTCCTCGATTCCATCACCGGTTTCGATGGCGAACTGATCGTGGTCTGCGACGGCACCGACCATACTGCCGATACCGTCGAGGTAATTGCATCCCGCCGCCCCGGCCTCCGGATCCGCTGCCTCCGGTTCGACCACCGGCTCGGGAAAGGGGGCGGTGTCATCGCGGGGCTGAAAGCGGCACGGGCACCGCTGGTCGGGTATGTCGATGCCGACGGTTCCACCGCAATGGACGAGATGTTGCGCCTCTTCTCCCGGCTCCCCGATGCCGACGGGGCAATCGGTTCGCGGTGGGTCGAGGGCTCGACACTGACGGTCAGACAGGGCGTGCTCAGGCAGGTCGAGAGCCGGTTGTTCAACCTGCTGATCCGGCTCCTCTTCGGCCTTGACTTCCATGACACCCAGTGCGGGGCAAAGGTATTCACGAGGGAGGCAGTCGCCGCGGTCCTGCCGCACATGACCGCCACCGGGTTCGAGTTCGACGTGGAACTGCTCTGGCGGATGCGAACGGCAGGGTTCCGGATCGATGAAGTCCCGATCGAGTGGCAGAACAAGGGTGACTCCCGGGTGAAGAAGCGGGACATGCTCCGGATGCTCCGGGGCCTGCTTGCGGTCAGGTTTTCAGGAACGGCATGATACCGGCAACGCACGAGGACCAGAAGAAGGAGGCCTTCCGGCTCTTTGAGGACGGGAGGTATACCGAGTCCCTGCGCTTCTGCCAGGCTGCCCTTCTCCGGGAGAAAGACCCGGCGATCGAGGTGCTTGCGGCAACGAACCTCTTCCTGGCGGGCCGGCTCGAGGACGCCGAGGTCTCGTTCCGGGACCTTGCCCGGACAATGCCGGACTCCTCCTATGTCCACAGCTATCTCGCAAAGGTGCTCGAAGCCCGCGGGGACGAACGTGCCATCGCAGAGTATGCGGCCGCCGTCCACCTCGACCCGACCAACCAGGACGCACTGCGGAGTTATGCTGCGTACCTGCTCGGCCATAACGACTACCGCGGCTCGCTGCGGGTGCTGCGGCACCTGGTCCGGCTCGGGAGAAACCCTGATGATATCAGGAACCTGATGCGGGCCCTGATCGAGGTCGGGGACGCAGACGAGGCGCTTGCCACGCACCGGCTCATGGGAGAACATGCCGGCATCTCGCCCGAATATATCGATGCGCTCACCCATACCCGGGACTACCGGGCAGCGGCCGAAGCCGCCCATGCGGTCTGGAGCCGGACGAAGGACCCGGCCGTGCTCCGTCGCTATCTCGACGCCCTCGCCCGGTACGACACCCCTGCATCCCTTGAGGCATACGCGTCCCGGACGAGCGAAATCCCCGACACCGGGATCCTCTTTGACTATGCTCTCCTCCAGCGGGCTGGCGGCGACCTGCAGGGGGCGCTCACGACAACGCGGTCGCTCATCGCGCTCACGGGCGATCCCCTTCACCGGCTTGCCGAATGCGACATCCTTGCTGAGAGCGGGAAGACCGATGAAGCCCTTGCCGCATACGAGCGCCTGGTCCGGGATGAACTGGCATCGAAGGACGACCTCTCACGGCTCCGGCTCATCATCGCCCGGTACCGCCAGTTCATCAGGACCATTCCCGACTCCGGCACGGCCGAAAAGCGGTTCCTCGGCCTTGTGTCGGGGGATGTCAATGTCGCCAGCCTTCTCGAGACTGCACGGTTCTACGATGAGCGGGGCGACCTGACCGGGGCGCGGGCATGGTATTACCGGGCGTACCGGGCGGATTACCTGACCGGCGGTCTCGAGTACGCCCGGTTCCTCGTCCTGCATGACGAGGACCGGGAATGCGAGAAGGTGATGCTCTACATCCTTGCCAATGTCAAAAAGACCCAGGACCTTGTCCGCGTAGCCGCGGTGGTGGTCGACCGTGCGGGCAGGATGCACCGGCTCCGTCGCCTGATGGACCAGCTGATCGGGCGGCTCGGGGAACGCCGCCCCGCTCTTGGTTCCGACGGGCTCGAACTGCTGGCGATGGCTTATTTCCTTGTCGCAACCAATGCACTGGATGACGGGGACTTTATGGCGTGCAAGTACCTCTGCTTTGCCGGGATCGATATCCTGCCCTTCCCGCCAAAAGCCCTCCGGCTCGAGGACTTCCTCCAGCTGGTCCGGGCCTCCAAGGCACGGGCGGTCGCGGACCGCCCGGTGATCCTGGAACGACCGGCCAGGAAAACCCGCAGGGCCGAGAAAGGGGCTGCGGTTCCCGAAGCGGCACCGGCCGGGCTGCCCGGCCTCACTGAGCAGGAGCAGAAGATCGTCGCGTTCCTGCGATCGCACCGGACCGCGACCGAGATGGACCTGCGCAAGGTCCTTGCAACCCGGCGGGTCGTCGGGATCATCAATATCCTGATCCGGAAGATGGAAGAACAGGGGATATCGCTCATCGGCAAGAAAGGCATGGGTGAAGAGGGGGAGATTTATGAATATACCGGAACCTGAACGGATGGACAAACAGCAGCATCTGAGCATCAACATCATCAACGCCCTCCGGCGCGGTACGGTACCGGCCGGCGGACTCGAGCGGATCGCCGTCGGGCTCGATGTGGAGGAAGAGGTGATCGCAAAACAGCTCGACTATGTTGCGCAGGGAGGCGGCGACACCAAGTTCATCCGGGGAGAGTACGGCAGCGGCAAGACCTTCCTCGTTGCCCGTTCGCTTGAGATCGCCCGGAGCAAGGGATTTGTCACCTCCCATATCGTCATCTCCCCGGCAACGCCCCTCCATAAAATCCGCAGCATCTACCAGCAGGTCTGTGCCGGCCTGCGGACCCGCGAGGATGAGCATGCCCTCAAGGCAGTGGTCGACAACTGGCTCTTTGCCATCGAGGAACGTCTCCTCTCGGTCAGCAGCAACACCCTTGCGGATGCCGGGCTCGAAGAGGCAACGGCAAAGGAGATCGAGGCCGCCCTTTCGGGCATCTCCGAGATGAACACGGCGCTCGCAGCAGCGCTGCGCACCTATTACCGGGCAAACAATGCCGGCGACTTCGCCCTTGCGCAGGCAGCCCTCGGGTGGGTCGCGGCCGAGCCCAACATCGGCAGGGACTTCAAGCAGAAAGCCGGGATCCGGGGGGATATCGATGACTCGGTCGCGTTCCTCTTCCTCCGCGGCCTGGTCTCCATCATTCATGGTGCCGGCTACAGCGGCCTTGCCATCGCGATTGACGAGATGGAGACCACGCAGGGGCTCCAGCGCAACCAGCGCGACAAGGCGTACCAGACGCTCGTCCAGATCATCGACGCCCTCGACCGGGGCGAGATGCCGCGCTGTTACTTCCTCTTCACGGGAACACCGGCCCTGTTCGATGGTTCCCGGGGCATCCGCTCGGTGCCGCCGCTCTACGACCGGATCAGTGTTGTCCAGGATAATGAGTTCCGCAACCCCCGCCAGCCCCAGATCGTGCTCTCCCGGTTCGACACGGCCAAGCTCGAGCAGGTGGCACTCCGGGTCATGGATGTCTATGCACAGGCCTACCGGGAGCCGGACCGGGAACGGATCTCCCACCGGTACATCCGTGCCATGATCCGGAAGATCACGACGCGCTTTGGCGGAAGGGTCGATATCATTCCGCGGATCTTCCTTAAGGAGTTCGTTGATGTGCTCGACAAGTGCGAGCTGTACGAGGATTTCAACCCGTGGGACGGGTACGAGTTCGATGCTGAACACCTCAAGGGGGATCTCAAAAAAGAGGAAGAGGCTGTGATGGTGGTGAAGTTCTGATCCGTGATCACAACGCAGGCATTAAAGACCAACAGGGACAACCGGGAATTATGCGATGGCCGGTGCTCCTCTCCCTCCTGCTGCTCGCCTGCAGTATATGCTCTCCCGGAGCCGCCGCACCGGACGCCCCTACCGGGCCGGGCCTCACAATCCGGGCAACCCCGTCCGATGCGCATGTCGGCGATACCATCTACCTGAACGGGACCGTGACGGGTATCAATACCATCGCCGTTTACCTGTACGTGACCGGGGAAGACCTTGATCCGCGGGGTGTGTCGCTCGAGAACCTCAACATAGCTGCCGGCCGGGGGCTCTTCACCACGGCACCGGTCTTTATGCGGAATGGGACCTGGGTGTATGTCTGGGACACCTCGGTCATTCTCGGGAACCTGAAACCCGGTACTTATTCAGTCCATGTCGTGGGATCGCCAAACGATCGCCTCCGATCCATCCCGCAGGAGACTGCGGTTGCAGAGATCCGGTTCGCACCTGCACAAGACATGGAAGTGGAGACGCCGGTCTCAGGGATCGTGCCGGTTGCAGCGCTGCTGCTGGTCATGGCTGCGTACTGCTGCAGGCGCAGGAAAGAATAGGCAGGGATTGCTTAAGGTTCCGGCAGGACCTCGATCCTTGCTGCCAGGATAGCGGCGTAGGTCTTCCGCTTCTCCCACAGCGGCCAGATCTCATCGAGCAGGACCGTGATGGGCGCCCATACCACCGCCCACCCCAGGATGGTGAAGCCGTCGGCTGCCATCGTGACCGGAAGCGTCTCGCCGAAGTGCATGACAATGGACCGGCTGAGGAACGTGCAGGCAGTAAGGACGAGAAGCGCCAGCACGAGATATCTCCTGCCAAACCGGGTCCACTGGCGGTACTGGCGGTCAAGGGCAGTGCAGCAGGAACGGTAATGGGCCTCTACAATCCCGGGGATGGTGCGGATATCTTCACGGGACTCCTCTCCCCGCGGGACCCGGAAGATGAGGTGGAACCGGGTATTTTTCGGGAAATCCTGGACCGTTGCCGTGAGATACTCCTCGACAGCCGGGTGCAGCCCGCGGGGATTCCATGGCACGGGCGAATAGTCTGAAACAACCTGGTCCGCCCGCTCGAGCCGGATTTCAATAACAACGTTTCCGTCCACAACCGGGTAATGCGGTTGTGGTTTTTGTCCTGCTGCTGTCACGATCTCTCCTGCTGAATTTGTTTTTATTGGTGTGCGGGAGGGTTAAAGCCGCTGATTGCGTATTGAGACAAATCCAGAAAATCTGGTTGACCAGCAGACAACCGGATCTGGTCATTTTCGGGTTTTGTTCCTCACTTGGGTATTCAGCGTGAAAAAAGAAGGAGGGGGCCGGGCGGGATCAGAGTTCCCGCCTGACCCTGACCGACTGCGCATGGGCGTGCAGGCCCTCGGCCGTTGCGATGGTTTCAACGATATCGCCGATCGCCTCGAGGCCGTCCCGGTCGATCATCTCGACCGATGCGGTCTTGCAGAAGTGGTTGACATCGAGCCCCGAGTACATCTTCGAGTACCCGGCGGTCGGGAGGCAGTGGTTGGTGCCGACCGCATAATCGCCGCAGGCAACCGCGGAGTACCTGCCGACAAAGATCGCGCCGGCATTCCTGACTTTGGTGACAACCGAGAGCGGGTCAGCGACCTGGATCGAGAGGTGTTCAGGGGCGACAACGTCGGACGCGGCACAGGCCTCGGCAATGTCGGCAACGACCGTGTAGCCGGAGTTTTTGAGCGCCTCGACAATGATCTCCTTCCGCGGGGCTTCAGCAACCATCTTCTCGATCTCCTTCCCGACCTTTGCGGGGAGGGCCTTGTCCGTGGTGATGAGGATGCAGGCCGCGTTCGGGTCGTGCTCGGCCTGGGCAAGGACATCGGCAGCAACAATGCGGGGGTTTGCAGTGCTGTCGGCGATGATCCCGATCTCGCTCGGGCCTGCCGGGAAGTCGATCTCGGCATGCTCGCGGAGCATCATCTTGGCAAGCGTGACATAGATGTTGCCCGGCCCGACGATCTTCTGCACCGGCCGGATGGACTCGGTCCCGAGCGCCATAGCGGCGACCGCCTGGGCACCGCCGGCCTGGTAGATCTCGGTCACGCCGGCGATGTCAAGGGCCACGAGGGTGAGCGGCTTGATCGGGGGCGGGGAGCATGCACAGACCTCCTTCACACCGGCAACCCATGCGGGCACCGCACACATCAGGGCTGACGAGGGGTATGCCGCCCTGCCGCCGGGGACATAGATACCCACGCGGTTGAGGGCAGTGGTCTTCATCCCGAGCACAATGCCCGGCTCCAGCTCCTGCAGCCAGAGATCGCGGGGCTTCTGGAGCTCGTGGAACCGCTCGATCCGGGCATGCGCCTCGATCAGCGCCTCGACTACCTGCGCATCGACCTCATCATATGCCGCCTCCCGCTGGTCATCGGACACTGCAATCTCATCCAGCTCGCAATACTTCTTTGCAAGGTCACGGAGTGCAGCGTCCCCCTCGTTCTGTACCCTCCCGATAATCTCGGTGACGGTAGTGCGTGCATCCTCGAGGCTCGTCTTCCGGGCCGCAAGCCATGCATCGATCTCAACTGCCTTCCACATAGTGCCAATAGCTTCGCCATGAGAGATTGTTAAGGTTTCTAGTAACGAGTCCTTGCATCAGCAAGGGCGAGTTCGAGAAGATACATCAGCATCTTCGAGCACCGAAGAATTGAGCGTAGCGAAATTCGAGATCGAGAAGAACCGAAGGTTCTTCGAGTGGTGAGATGTTCATCAGAACATCGACCTTCGAAGAATCGAACGCAACGAGATTCAGGGCTAAAAGAACCTTAAGCCGGAAAACCCACCAAAACTGACATTCACAACAACCTCGGTTCGCGTAAGGCGCCCCCTCTCCGGCTCCTTCATGACGGGGGTTTTTTAGTCACCGCGATCAACAGGTATACCCGATTATGGAACCCCACGCATCCGACAAACTGAAGAACATCGAGGAACAGCCCATTTACGAGCGGCTGTTTGAATCGGCCCTCTGGAGCTCCCGGCTCATCGTCATTCTGGCGGTCATCTTCGGGACGATCAGCGCGATGATCCTCTTCATCTCAGGCTCGGTCGAGATCGTCTCCAGTATCGCCCACGCGGTCTCCCTTGCCCATGCCGAGGTGGATTATACCACCCTGCTCACCGGGATCATCGGCGGCGTCGACCTCTACCTCATCGGCATGGTCCTCCTGATCTTCAGCTTCGGGGTGTATGAGCTCTCGATCTCGAAGATCGATATTGCACGGAGCTCGGAATCCTACCACACGCTGCTCGAGATCTCGAGCCTGGACGACCTCAAGAACAAGATCATCAAGGTCATCATCATGGTCCTGATCGTCAGTTTCTTCC
>CAYVAQ010000044.1:0-13991 GCA_964448885.1 uncultured Methanoregula sp.
ATGTCGGGCAGATCACCAACCTTGCCGCGATCCAGCTGGCTGAAGAAGGATATGGGAGCATTGCCTGCGTTGCGCTGCTTGCCATCGGTTCAGAGGGACTGGTCAGGAATGCAAAAACCGTAGATGAAGTTCTCGTGCTTGACGGCTGCCCTATGCTCTGCGCGAAGAAGATTGCCGGGGCACAGGGTGTTGCAGCAGGGCAGCACCTTGTGATGACCGAACTTGGGATTGTCAAAGGGCCTTCAAAGAACTACACGCAGGACGATGTCGAGAAGATCGTATCGGCCTGCTGGAAAGGCGAGGGTAGGGTAAAAGATGCTGCAAAGCCCGGCAAAAAGAATGGCGGAAAAGATAGCGGGTGCGGCTGCGGGTGTGGCGGAACCTGCTGAAAACCGGATATCATGGTATATGCTCTTGTGACCTGCTCCGGGATCTCGAACACCGGCAAACTCACCACGCAGGCAGGCATGCTGCTGATGCAGAGGAAACCCGGCATGTTCCTCTGTATGAACTGTAAGCAGTCCGCCGAGACCCTGCGGATGGATATCGTCGGGGCCGGGCGTCTTATCGTACTCGATGGCTGCACGGACTGCTGTGCCTCAAAAAAAATCGCTGCGGCCGGTCTCTCTGTTGATGTCCACATCATAGCAACCGGACTCGGGATCGTGAAGAACGGGATGGGGGATGTAGCGTACGATGAGATCGAGACCGTGGTCCGGGCGGTGATGGAGGCGGGGAACTCTATATGATGAAATGCCCGCTGCTCGTCCGCGATGCTGCGGTGATCGTTGAAATACTGATTAATGAGGACTGATGATACCATGACGACCGCAAAGCAACTCTCCTTCCTTGACCGCTACCTGACCCTCTGGATCTTCCTTGCCATGGCAGCCGGCATCGCGATCGGCTATCTCTCTCCTGGCGTCCCGGCCATGATCACCGGCATGTCGGTCGGGACAACGTCAATCCCGATCGCCATCGGCCTGATCCTGATGATGTATCCCCCGCTCGCGAAGGTGCGGTACGAGGAACTCCGGAATGTCTTCCGGGACACGAAGGTGCTCGGGCTATCGATTGTCCAGAACTGGCTTGTCGGGCCGGTGCTGATGTTCGTCCTCGCGGTGGTCTTCCTCCGCGACCAGCCGCTCTTCATGTACGGCCTGATCCTTGTCGGGATTGCACGGTGCATCGCGATGGTCATTGTCTGGAACGATCTCGCGGGCGGCGATGCTGAATATTGTGCAACGATCGTCGGCCTCAACTCGCTC
This sequence comes from uncultured Methanoregula sp., assembly GCA_964448885.1. Classification (GTDB taxonomy): domain Archaea; phylum Halobacteriota; class Methanomicrobia; order Methanomicrobiales; family Methanospirillaceae; genus Methanoregula. The sequence goes on from CAYVAQ010000044.1 coordinate 1,269, forward strand.
TTCCAGGTCTTCTTCTACTCGGTCTATGCCTGGTTCTTCATTACGTTCCTGCCACCGATCCTCGGAATCGGTGCCGGGTCCGAGGTAAATATCACGATCCTGCAGATCGCGACCAGTGTCTTCATCTATCTCGGCATCCCGTTCCTGGCCGGCATGATCACGCGCTATGCCCTGCTCCGCGTGAAGTCAAAGGAATGGTACGAGCAGTCGTTCATACCGAAAATTTCCCCCGTTACACTCATCGCATTACTCTTCACGATCATCGTGATGTTCTCGCTCAAGGGAGAGTATATCGTCAACGTACCGTTTGATGTGATCCGGGTCGCGATCCCGCTGCTCGTCTACTTCGTAATCATGTTCTTTATGAGTTTCTGGATGTCCTGGCGGCTCGGGATCGATTACGGGAAGTCGGCCTCGCTCTCGTTCACGGCAGCATCCAATAACTTCGAGCTCGCGATTGCGGTTGCCATTGCCGTCTTTGGCATCGCATCGCCGGTAGCGTTCGCGACGGTAATCGGGCCGCTCGTTGAAGTGCCGGTCCTGATCGGGCTTGTCAACGTGGCGCTGTGGCTGAAAGAGAAGTGGTACGCGGGAAAAGACTCCTGTTCCTGTAATCCCCCTTCAGGAGGTCCGGGTTATGAATGAAAATGGACCGGTCGGATCATCTTGTTCCTGCCAGGCTTCATCCGGGGAGTCTTCCTGTAGTTGCGGAATATCGCAAATCCGGACAACCGACAGTACGATCACGTTTGCCAACCGCCTCGACCACTTCCTTGCCCGCATGGGCTGGAAACGCGAGAACCACCGCGTTGACCCGGGTCTGTACCAGCTTGGAAATCCGACGGCTGAGTCGCCGGTATTTGCATCGGCAAATTACACGCTGAGTTTCGATGCCCTCCGCTCTTCCCTCAATGGTTTCGATGGATGGATCCTGGTACTTGACACAAAAGGGATCAATGTCTGGTGTGCTGCCGGGAAAGGGACGTTCGGGACGGATGAACTGGTAAAAAGAATTCAGGTCACCGGCCTTGCTGATGTTGTCACCCACCGGAAGATCATCGTCCCTCAGCTTGGGGCCCCGGGGATCTCGTGGCCGGAGGTGCTGCGCCAGTCGAAATTCATGGTGGAGTATGGCCCGGTCCGGGCCCGCGACCTGCCGGAGTACCTGAAGACACACAAAGCAACGCCGGCCATGCGGAAGGTTGAGTTCCCGCTCTGGGACCGGCTCGTCCTCACGCCCGTGGAATTTACGCACATTATGTGGCCGATGGTCATTGCAGCAGCGGTCCTCTGGTTCCTTGCCGGCCCGTTCGCAGCACTCGCCGCCGTGGCTGCGGTTGTTGCCGGGACGGTGCTCTTCCCCGCACTGCTCCCGATCATCCCGACCCGGGACTTCTCGACTAAAGGTCTCATTCTGGGTGTCGTGGTCGCGCTGCCGTTCGCGTGGCTATTCAGTACAACACCCGGACTTCCCGCATGGGCACAGCTTACGGGTGCAGCAGCAACCCTGCTCATCATCCCCGCGGTTGTCGCCTACCTGGCCCTCAACTTCACCGGCTGCACGACCTTCACTTCGCGCACCGGGGTAAAAAAGGAAATTTTCCGGTACATAAAAGTCATGGCCGCAATGGCCGTGCTCGGGTCGCTTGCCGGCATAGCACTTGGCGTGAGCAGGCTTCTGAGGGCGATCTGATGTCTGAATCCGAAGAGGTTCATCAGAACCTTGAGGAGAAGAAGAATCCGTCAGGATTCTTCGACTCGTATACCGAAACCAGTCTCGCGTACGACGCATCGCGCTGCATCAACTGCAAGCGTTGCACGCAGGTCTGCCCGCACGCGGTCTTTGCCGAAGGCAGGGAGCACGTGGAACTCGCCCGGCCGGCATCCTGCATGGAGTGCGGGGCCTGCGCTCTCAACTGCCCGGTCCAGGCAATCAGCGTGCAGAGTGGCGTCGGCTGCGCATGGGCAATGATCGGTGCAGCACTCCGCGGCAAGGACATGGACACGGAGTGCAGCTGCGGCGGGGACGACGGGTCGTGTTGCAGCACTACGTCAAAAAAATCCCCGGATCAGGGCTGCGGCTGCGGGGGAGCAGAAGAGAAAACAGAATGCAGTTGCGGAAAGAAAGCGCTTGATTAATTAAAACCGCTAAATTATCCAAAGCAAGGGTTACGGATTTGTCGAATTTCATACAAATTCCGATGGGGGCTGATGCCCCCATACCCCCGAGAACGAGAGACGGCCGCCGCCCCGAAGGACGCCCCGCGGCGGCTTCAATAACCCTACTTCTCAATTCATCAATCTAGTTCACTTATGAAGACAGGTAATACGTCGTTATCATATTGCGGGGGTGCCCCCGTGGCGGGGGCAGAGTCCGAGCGGGCAATCAGGATTGCAAGGATGAGAAGAACTCGTCAGAGTTCTTCGAGCGCGAGCGGAGCCCCCGAGAACGTCAGTGAATTAGTCATCAGAAAAGATATCGGGATGATTTTTCGTGGTAGGTTATTGTCATTTATTCTCATCAATCCGCAAGAAAAAATAATCCTTTTTACTGCCCGAGCAGCGTCTTCGACACGATATACTCGCCCCGCGCCTCGCGGGTAGTGCCGACGATAAGCCAGTGCTCACATCCGTGCCTTTCGAGAACGCCGCAGGCCTCGATTGTCTCGCCCGCAAGTGCCTGCCCGCTGTAGGTGTGGGTGAAGGAGAGGACCCGGCTCACGGTCTCGTGCTCAACATGGTAAACAGCCGGGTTATCGAACGCGAGCGAGGCATCGGTCACTTTTGCTTCGATGGTCTCCTTTCCCAGAACCTCGCCTTTCCCGGTCGGTGCGTGCCGGATTTCATCGTACGAGCGTGTGTAAAGGATATCGAAGTAGGTCCCTTCGACCTGCCCGCGGTTGAACTTCCGCTTCTCGTGCCGCACGAAGTCATCGTACGAGATCTCCGGCTTGCGCTTCTCGTACACCTTCCGCCACATATCCTCTGAGAGCCCCTCGATCTTCCCCTCGCGGATACCCTGCTCCACCAGTCTCTGGGCAGTGAACCAGTGCTTCCCGTACACAACCATGTCAATATCAGAGGTTGAATCGTCCAGCTGGCAGAGGAGCGATCCGGTGCAGCCGATAGTGCCGAAAGGGAGATCGAAGAGGTCGACCAGTTTCCTGACGCGGGGATGGGTTGTGGCAATGCGCCCGATCTCCAGGTCTGGTTTGTACACCCGCTTCACGTCCGCGTGCGGGATCCGGTGGAGGAGCCCGGCATACTGGGGCTTGTGCTTCGCGACAAGTGCGTAGGCCTCATCGAAATCGTACTTGGTATACCTGCGCCCCGATGGGTGAACCCGTTTCCCGTCCGGCTCTGGCACATACCGGAGCACGGTGCCGATCTTGTCGTCATTGTCATAGCTCGAGACAGCGTACAGCCAGCCATCGGCATCCTCGATAAAATCGCGCAGACGTATCGGTTGCATAAACGGTGCCCTCGTCACATCTCTTTGAGGAACTTCCCGACACGCTCGATATCGGAACCGGGACGGATGATCGTCTTTGCCTCCAGGTCGACAACGGTGCTGGGCGTCCCGGGGAGCCTGCCGCCATCGATGAGCAGCTCGTACGGAATGGTGCACTGGTCGGGGGTCACCGGGTCTTTTGCCCCGTGGAGGTTTGCGCTCGTTGCAGTGATGGGGCCGTCGAACTTTTCGATAAGTTTAAGGGCAAGTTCATGCGATGGCCACCGCACGCCAATCATCCCGGTCCCGCCGGTCAGGATCTCCGGGATGCAGGAACGGGCCCGGAGGACAACCGTTACCGGCCCGGGCAGGAACGTGCTGATGAAAGACTCCATACGGGGCTCGACATGGGCCACTGCCGCAAGCATGTCGGGATCGCAGACAGCAATAGAGACGGGCATCGCGAGCGGGCGCTTCTTTGCCTCGTACACTTTCTGGATTGCCTCATCGGAGAGTGCATCGGCGCCAAGGCCGTACAGCGTCTCGGTCGGGTAAACGACCAGCCCGTCGTGCATCAGGACAGAGACAGCCCTGTCAATGATATCCATACCTAGAACTCACGCCCGCGGACCCGGTTGATATCAAAGACTGCCTTGCTGCTGACATGCATGACGGCAAATACCCCGGCCTGGATGGGGTCGGTCACGACAAGATCGGCGTGCTCCGGGACCGTGCCTGCCATCTTGAGTGCGATGACCGGGATACCGGCATCCCGTACGCGATCCACGGCTTTTGAGATCTCCCCGCCCATGATTGACCCTGCAAGGACGAGGATAGTGGCACGGGGCAGGCGGGCGACAGCATCCACGGCAAGGGCAAGGGTACGCTCCCCCACGAGCGGGATGGTATCGACCGATATCCGTTCCCCCCGGATATTGTGCCGGTCCGCTTCGTTGACCGCCCCGAGGGCAACCTGTGCAACCTGTGCCCCTCCGCCTATGATGATGACACGCGACCCGAAGATATGGCCAAAGGGCTTGTAGACTTTCACATCGCGGACGGACGGGATCTCCTCGAGATCCTTCACGAGAAGGTCGTGATCCTTTACCTCCTCGCAATCGTACTCAAAATAGAGTTCGGCAAGACCGCAATACGGTCCCGAGTCGAAGACCTCCTGGCTGATCATGACGATGTTGGCGTCATGATCCGCGACTACGGTGGCGATGTCCCGCAGGACACCGCGGCGGTTCTCCGCAATGATCCGTATCGCTGAACGTTCAGGTTCTGTCTCCATGAGAGGATGCGATAACCGGGGATCGAACCCGGGTTAGAAGCTTGGGAAGCTCCTGTCCTACCGCTAGACTATTATCGCACGTGTTTTCTGCTCTGTTAATTAGAGGGATTTTCAGATAAATCTAGTGCTCCCGCACGCGGCGCACCGGGTTCCCGCCCGGTACACCACTACCGGTACGGCAGGAACCGGATACCCGGGGTGGCAGGCAGCGAAACCGCACGCGCAGCAGTTGTAGGGACCCCGCCCCATGCTCTGGCTGCTCCGATGCCGCTATTTTTAAACACGTCGGGACAATGTACATAAGAAACCTGTATATCTGCGGCATCCATCCTCCCGTCAACGGGGATGATCGCTCGTTCGTATATCCAAAAAAAAGGTGAAATTCATGAAGACCCAGACAGCGCTTCTATGCCTCCTTGCCGCATGCCTTCTCCTTGCATGTGTACCGGGAGTCCTGGCCGAGGAGGACCAGTCAGCCTCGGTTATCTACCAGACAACGTTCTCGACCGATCCCAAGTGGGTGACCAACAACCCGTCAACGGATTACTGGGACGCGAACGCCGGCATGTACCACTTTGCCATCGAGCCGAGCACCGGCAGCTACGCCTACATCCCGGTCAATTACGACCGCGGCTCCTTCAAGCTCGAGTACGATGTCATCCTGAACCGGATCGATGAGGGTGCAACCTTCCGCCTTGGCTTCTCCGGTGTCGAGATGGACGGGACCAAGGGACCCAATGTCCTCACGATGTTCACCAACGCCAAGTTCGGGAAGATCATGTGGCTCCACCTGGTGACACCCGGCAACAAGCTGATGGAAGTGAACAGCCAGAGGGGCGACACCCTGACGAGCGGCCCGCTGGCGTATGACGGTCCGACGGTCAAGTATGAGATCAACAAGACCTATCACGTGACCGTCAACTACGATTCGACCAGCAAGGTCCTGAGCATGAAGGTGAACGAGAAGCCCAGCGGCAAGGACGTCTGGAGTTACTTCATCAATACCGGCGAGGAGCTCCGCGGCATGAACCGCATCTACCTGGGTTCCAAAGGGGATTACGGCATGATGGGTATCTATGCTATCGGCTATATCGACAACGTCCGGCTTACCACCCCGGCGAAGGTGACCCCGGCGACCACCGCGGCAACGGTTGTGGAGACCCCTTCAACAACGAACCCGACCCCGAAGCCGACAACCGCAAAACCCATTGGCACGGTCCCGCCCTCCCCGCCGGAGACCCCCGAATCCCCGGTATCCCCGGTCGTCTCCCTTGCAGCGCTCGGTATCGGCGCGGCATGTGCCGGATACATCACCCTGCGCCGCAGGAACTAATCTTTTTTTAAACGGTAATTTCCCGTTCTCTCATCCTGGTGGCGGACAGGTGATTTGGCATGAAAAAGTCCCGGCTTTTTCATCAACCGTGACTGAAAGGCCCTGCCTTTCATTCCCGTTTTGGCATGAAAAAGTCCCGGTTTTTTCATCAACCGTGACTGAAAGGCCCTGCCTTTCATTCCCGTTTTGGCATGAAAAAGTCCCGGTTTTTCATCAACCGTGACTGAAAGGCCCTGCCTTTCATTCCCGTTTTTTAAAAAAGGTATTGATTGTGGCTGATGATGTATGATACCGGGAGGGTTGAGGAGTCCCTTCCGGTCTCTGGAGTGAGAGTGGACGTGTGATCCCTTTCTGATGAGGGTCTTGTTGTCATTGCAGTACAGCTCCCGTCATCCTGTGCGGTAAGGATCGGGGATGCGCAGTGTGTTCAACGTTCGTACGGGTATGTGGCATCGGTACAAGGGACACGCAGATGCGGACAGGACGTCCGGCCGGTGTGCATGTCAGCCAGGTCCCCGGGCTCCATGGACCAGGCAATCCCGCCTCCAACATCGCTGGGATCAGCCGGCCCGGTTGCTCCAGACGGGGATACCATCATGGCAATGGAGATCATGACCAGCGAAAAGCCCATCACGATCTTCCCGGTGTTCATCATCTGTGTCTCCCTGGTACGTGGTTTTTTCATGGGTCGGTGACACGCCGATTCATACTCGTGCATCACCTTGATACAATGGTCAGTCGAGCCCCCTGATAAATACCCCAAATAACCCCGGTTGCAGGCTTGAACTCCGGGGTTAGACGAATCAACTTACGGGGTTACCCAATGAGGAGGAAATATAAACCGACATGCCATACCTTCCAGTAACGGAAGAGCTTTTGAGAACCCCGATTTCCCCTCTTGGATGAACCCTATGGAACCCCATGATAAGTCCCCCACCCTGATAGTCCACGAAGAGTCCGATTCGCTGGAAGAGTTGTCGGAATATCTCGATGTCCTCTCGAGCAGCGCGAGGCTCCGCATCCTGAAGTTCCTCGAGAAGAAACCGCGCGATGCCCGGGCCATCTCCAAGGAGATCGAGACCAGTTACGAGAACACCAAGAAGCACCTGGACAAGCTCCTCAGCATCGGCGTGATCAAGAAAGAGGCGGGCCTCGGTGCCCCGACCTCGAAGGGGATCCACCCGGTCTGGCAGTACTCCCTTGTCCCGGGCGGGCTCGAGGCGATTATCAGGAACCTGAGCCTTTTTTCCAACATGCGGGTGAACGTTGTCGGGACCGAGATCTCGAAACGGCTGGACGAGGTGAAGGGGACCATCTCCAAAGAGGTCCTCGGGAACGTGCCGGCGGTGATCGTTCTCGGGGGTCCGGACGACACCCGGGTATTCCTCCTCCGGGAGAACACGGCCAGTATCGGGCGCATGGACCCGGAGAACCGGGCCGCCTTCAATCCGGAGAGCGATGTGGTCTTCTCCGAGGGATATACCGCGGTCACCCGCGTCTCCCGCCCCCACGGGCGGTTTATCCACAAGAAAGAGGGCTGGTTCATCGAGGACTGCGGGAGCACGGGCGGAACACAGGTGAACAACAGGAAGATCGAGAAAGGTACACCGGTACTCCTGCATGACGGGGACCTCATTGAGCTTGCGAAGGGGGTCTCCGGCATCAAGCTCCTTATGATACTCCCTGCCGGGGAATGATCCCCGCATTCCACCGGAAACCTCATCATCTTTTTAAGTGCCACATCAATAGTACTGATCCGGAAGAACCGATCTGCATGATACGAACCCGCTGCATTCTCTGCGCCGGGGCACTTGTTCTCCTTCTCGTGTGCCTCGCTGCCATCCCCCCGGTGGCTGCAGCGGAGCGCATCGTCGCACCCACCGGCGCGGAGTTCGTCAGTATCCAGGACGCGATAGACTGGTCGTCTGCCGGCGATACCATCCGCGTCCGGAGCGGCTTCTACATGGAGAATGTCCGGATCACCAAGCGGCTCACGGTCATCGGTGTGGATTCCGGCAGCGGGATCCCGGTCATCAGCCCCAACAACAAGGATCCTGCCGTGGTCATCCTTGCCGACGGATGCACGTTCGACAGTTTTTCAGTCCAGGGAAATGACCAGGCAACCGGGATCCGGGTGAGTTCGGGCAACAATACCGTGCGGGGGAACACGGTGCGGGGAAATGCCCAGGGGATATTCCTTGCATCCTCCATGAAGAACACCCTCTCCGGCAACGTGATCTCCAGTAACAACAAGGCCGGGCTGACGCTCGAAGCATCGGGAGAGAACACGATCGAGAATAATGTGGTAGAGAAGAATACGGTCGGGATTACCCTTGACGAGTATTCCCTCTCCAATACGATTGCACGGAACAATTTCCAGAACACCCAGAACGTGGTGTCCAAGAGCCCGACCTCGGTTTGGTACTCATCAATCCCGTACACCTATGTCTACCTGGGAACGAACCAGAAGAGCAGGATGGGGAACTTCTGGAGCGATTACCTGGGCAAGGATGCCAACGGCGATGGGATAGGCGATTCGGTTTACGTCATCAGCATCGGGGCGAACAAGAAGGCGGTCCACGAATCCGACCAGAACATCGTGGATTCGTACCCGCTCATGGACCCGAAGGATTACTACACCAAAGTCACCCCTTCGATCGATGATCCCACCAAGCCACAGCCGGGGATCCTGCCCACGTTTGTCGTACCTGCGAAAACGACCCAGCAACCGGCCCCGGTAAAGACCCAGGAACCGGTCCCTGCCCCGCCATCCGAAAATCCGCCGGAGGCTCCTCCGGCACTCGTCTTCGGGTACCCGTTGTTCGTGGCTGGCGGAGCCGCAATCCTCCTCGTTGTCCTCATTGCCGGGGCTGTACTGCTGCTGAAGCGCCGGGCTGCCCGGAACCTGCCGGAGGACGGGGCAGATGAGCCCCCGGTGCCTGCAGACGATGGGCCGCATGTCGTGACCAAGGCAAAGTCTGCTCTCCGGAACGCGGTCGAGAAGACGCGATCGCTCGTCACCGTCCCATCGCTCCGGACCGTCCTTGCCGATACCGACCCTGACGAGGCACCGAAACCCTCGGTAACGGACCAGAAGAATTACTTCCCGAGGGAACTTGAGAACAAGTACACGAATATCACGTTCGTCGGAAGGGGCGGAATCGCCTGGGTCTTCTCGGCGCTGCGCAAGAGTGACGGCATCAAAGTCGCAGTCAAGATCCCGATCAGTTTCGACGAGGTGACCGGTAAGTGCTTCCTCAACGAGATCGCGGCATGGGAGACGCTGCGCCACGAGAACATCGTAGAGGTCACGGCGGTCAATATCCTGCCGGTCCCCTACGTGGAGATGGAGTTTGTGCCAAATTCGCTCGAGGCGCTCGAAAAACCCCTGCCGGTCTGGAAGGCCGTCCATATCATCACCGGTGTGGTTGAAGGGCTGCATTATGCCCACACGCACGGGTTCATCCACCGCGACATCAAGCCGCACAACATCCTCCTGACCGGGGATATGGTGCCGAAGATCACCGACTGGGGCATGAGCAAGGTGCTGGCAGCCGATGTCAAGAAGTCGAGCGTTGCCGGTTTCTCCCTCTCCTATGCAGCACCGGAGCAGGTCTCGCCCTCAGAGTTCGGCAGGACCGGCGAGAGGACGGACCTGTACCAGCTCGGCGTGGTCTTCTACGAGCTGGTGACCGGCTCGATCCCCTTCGGCGGGGAGAGTATTGTCGAAGTGGGCAACTCGATCCTCCGCGATGCCCCGATACCGCCGTCCGAGTATAATCCGGATGCGGAGGCCGTGGAGAAGATCATCCTCCGGTGCCTTGAAAAGGACCCGGCCAACCGTTTCCAGTCCGCTGCCGAGCTCCTTGATGCGCTCCGGGGGTATCTTGACGAGGATGATGAATGATGGCGGGTAAAACCGGTTCTATAATGGAGGTGTATCATGCCAGAGGATGAGATTGTCTGGGAAGAAGCCTGCTGTGCAAGCTGCGAGGGGTTCGGCTGCTCGGTCTGCAACCGGACCGGGAAAGTCCTGGTCAAATCCCCCAAAACCCCCTGCCGGCACTGCGAGGGCATCGGCTGTTTCTACTGCGGGTTCACCGGATGGACCCGGCCAAAGACCAAGTACGAATAAGGAATCTGCCTGATTTTAACATGCCGGGAATTTTCCTTCAATCTTTCTCGGGATGACACACTCCTCGTACCGCCGCTCGAAATACCGGTCGGTCATCCCGGCGATATAGTCCCGGGTGAGTTCTGCCGGTGTGGCGGAACGGAGGTACTCCCTGCTCACGTGCCCGGACCGGATGAAGTCGGAAAAGATCCGTGCATTGTTCCGTTCCTCAGCAATGTCGTCAAGGCACGCGGAAAAGAGGGTTGCGTACATGGTTTGGATCTTCCCGCGCTCGGAGCAGAGTTGTGGATTGTCGTAGATGTGCCGGCGCGAGAACGTGCGCAGGGCAATGAGGGCCTTCTCGACGGTACGGCTGTACGCGATGAAACCCGCATCTTCCGTATCGCTGTTCTCCAGGAGGTCGAAGATGAGGGTGTTGATGATCTCCCGGTTATCCTCCCCGAGCACCTCCCGGCAGACCCGGGGAATGGTCTCATCCCCGCCGATCAGCCCGACTTCCCGGGCGTCCTGCAGGTCCCGCCCGATATAGGCAATGGTGTCGGCAAACTTCACCACGCACCCCTCGAGCGTCATGGGCGAGCCCGGCCCGCGGCCGTCCGTGGCGTCCTGGATCTTCCGGTTGAATGCCGCCCACCCGCTGCAGGGTTCCGGCGCGATCTTCACATCGTCCGCCTCCCCGTTGTGGCAGAGGATGCCGTCCAGCACCTGCATGGTCAGGTCACACTCCTCGATCGTGTCGAGGAACCGGACACTCTGGACATTGTGGGAGAACCGGCCGATCCTATGCTGCAGGCAGAGCTCCGAGAGGCAGGTCTCGCCGAAGTGGCCGTACGGGGTATGCCCGATATCGTGCCCGAGGGCGATCGCCTCGATGAGGTCTTCGTTGAGCCGGAGGCACCTCCCGATCGTACGGGCGATCTTGGAGACGAGCTGGACATGGATGACGCGGTGGGTGATGTGGTCGTTCTCGACCAGGTAGAAGACCTGCGTCTTGTCGATGTACCGTGAATAGGCCCGGCTGTGGATGATCCGGTCGGCATCGCGGGAGTATGGCGTGCGGATGTCCTCCGGTGTCCGGTTGTGCCTCCTGACGGCATCGGCGCTGATGGTGGCAAGGGGGGAGAGGAGACTCTCGCGCTTTGCTGTCAGTGCGGCGATGGCGGATTCAAGACCCGCGCCAGGTCCGGTGCTCTTCCTCGTCTTTCTCATACGTCCCGGGAGTGTCTGTACGCAGGGCAAGATAATGGTGCCGAACAAAAAGAGGGATTATACTGATGCACTCTTCGGGAAATTCCCGGCATAGTGCAGCTGGCCGTTCTGGATTGTGAGTGTATCGATGGTGAGGCCGGGCATTCCTGAGAGCTGGTGGTTCACTGCCTGTTCGAGACCGTCCTCTCCCTGCTTCAGGAGATCCGCCGGGACCGGGACGAGGCCGAAGGCACCTTCCGTCACGGTCATCCTCACGGATCCGGTACCCGATTTCTCAAGTTTCCCTTTCAGGTACACGGGACCATTGACCGGGTACCCGAACTTATTGAGGTCGGCATTGGCAGACATCTCGAGCTCGTTGTTGTTCCCGAGCTTCACCTGCATATTCTTCAGCGGGCCTTTTGCATTGTTGGTTGCCTGCATCATGGACGTGAGTTCCTCGCTCGTCACGCTCGCATCCATCGGTACGGCCTGGCCGTACCGGATATTTGCCGTCAGGTCAAAGTCCGCGGGATTGCCGTTCAGCTGCACGTTCTCGCGGCTCAGCAGGGCCTGGAACTTCGCCGGGTCCGCCTTCACGCCGAGATCGCGGGGCTTGTTCGTGCCCAGTGCTTCGGAGAATCCCGGGACATAGAATACCCCGGTTGCAGCGATGACGGTCATGACGATGCAGAGCGACAGGATGATGGCAATGATCTTTTTTGTGGATGCATTCATTTCAGCCATGAGAAACCTCCGGTTATCATGAGAGTGAACTTCCGGCGTATAAATGCTTCCAGTGCATGCGCTGATACCGGGTTTCGGATAACGCCGCAGTCCCGAGATCCCGCGGGGCGTTCAGGTTTTTTTTCGGAGGGGTATCCACATTCCTGATGGATAATTACAGCCAGAGAAAAACCGGGTTGCGTAGATGTCAGGGATGTCACGTTCGTGTGAAATGGCGATCGATCGGGTTACGCAACCTTCCGTGCTGCGTAGGCCTCCGTCTCACCGTATTGCACTGTGTGGTCGTGCAGGGCTCCCTGCAGGACACCCTTCTCGGATCCCGGGGGAATGCCCAGGAAATCATCGAGACCATAGACCCGGAACAGGTACCGGCAGGTCTGACCGGGGAGCGGGCACGGCCCGGTATACCCGTACACGCCGGCATCGTTCTTCCCCTGCAGCGCCGAGATCGGCTCCTTGATGCTCTTGCCCTGCGGGATCCCTTCGGGGATGACGTCTATCGCCGGCATGTCCCAGATGAGCCAGGCGCAATAGGAGAAGCCGGTCCGCATCGACGGGTTGAAGACCATGACGGC
>CAYVAQ010000045.1:0-13777 GCA_964448885.1 uncultured Methanoregula sp.
CGGCTCGTCCCCAAGAAGGAAGGCGAGGCAAAGACCCCCGGCCCGAACCAGCGGTTCAAGGCAGGGGCAAACGTCAAGCAGATCGACATGATGAACGAGGCCATGGGCGGACGCGGCGGTGCACGTGGCGGGAGAGGGGGCAGGCGCGGCGGCGACCGTTCCGGCGGCTCCGGCATGAACGAGTCCACTGCAAACCCGATGATCCGCCGGCGCATGAAGCGGGCAAAGGTCTCCGCTCTCGGTGCAAAGGCCAAGTCATCCCGGTAAATTTCGTATCAGACAGCCCTGCGGGGCAAAGGGGTATCAGACACCCCGTATATTTTTCTCCCGGCATTACCACAATCCCGTGAGCATCCTTTTTGCATCCTGCGAATGATAATTACCTAGTACGAAGGAATACCCATGGTGAATATGGATCTCAAAACCGCGGTGAAGAGTTACCAGTTCGGGGAACGGGCTAAATCCGAGCTGATCGTATCGTCCCAGTTGTGCATTGCTCTGACCAGTTTTTCCGACCAGGAGAAGGCTGGCGGCAGGAGAATGCTTCTCCTCCTCGTCGAGGCTGTCAGGAGCGAACTCCAGTTTGCCTTCCGGAGCACCGGCCAGGCCGATTTCAACAAGGCGATTACTGCCCTCAACGACGCCATATCGCTTATCGAGGGTGACAATCCCGAGCAGGCGTCCCAGAAGATTGCCCAGGCAATCAGCGCATCGACTACCCCGGCAGCAAATGCATGGCAGGTCTTAAGCGACAATGGACTCCTTTGAGTTCTTCGGGTTCCTCACCCACCGCTCATCGGTCCGGGACTATACGGACAATCCATTGACCGGGGACGAAACAGCCTTCATCCTTGACTGCGCTTCCACTGCACCGAGTGCCGGGAATCTCGAAGCATGGGACGTGGTCGTGGTCACGGACGAGGATGTCCGGCTCGCTCTTGCCGAAGCTGCATATGAGCAGGAACATATAGGCCGGGCGTCAACGGTCTTTGTTACCTGTGCCAACTATATCCGCTCAATGTCGCGGTACGGTGAACGGGGGATCCTCTTCGCCGTGCAGGACGCGACCATTGCCTGCACATACATGATGCTCGCCGCCCACGCACAGGGCATCCATACCTGCTGGACAGGAGCGTTTGATGAGGAGGCGGTGAGGGAGATCCTCGGCCTGCCGCAGCATGTCCGTCCGGTTACCATGCTGGCAGCGGGGCACGGGCGCCCGCCGGTATCCCTCACCGAGCGCATGGATGTCGGTGAGCACGTGCACCATGATACCTGGTAAGGAGAAGAATCATGCCTGACTATACCGTAACTCTCGAATCGGCCTGGTACCTCAAGGATGTCAAGTCGCTGGACGATGCGATCGGGATCGCCATCAGCGAGGCGGGGAAGCGCCTGAATCCCCATGCAAAGTACGTGGAAGTGGATGCGGGCATGTCTGCCTGCCCGTACTGCGAGCAGGACCTCTCAAGTGCCATTGTCGTTGCTGACACCGCGCTGGTCGGGCTCGTCCTCGAGATGAAGGTCTTCCGCGCTGAATCGGCAGAACATGCCGGCCGGATCGCAAAATCGGTGATCGGGAAAGCCCTGCGGGAAGTCCCCCTCAAGGTCCTGGATGTCGTTGAGGAGAAGGAGACATGATCCATATTGTCGGCCATACGGCCATTGACCATATTTCCAAGGTCGCGCACCTGCCGGAGAAGAACTGTTCCACGCACATCACGGACCGCCAGATCTATTTTGGCGGCGGGGCGGCAAATATCGCAGCAGGGATCGCCACGCTTTCCGGCGAGGTGACGCTCGTCTCCTGCGTTGGTGGCGATTTTGCCGGCAGCGCGTATGACCAGTGGCTGAAAAAACTCGGCGTTCACCAGGAGTTCTTCCTGGTACCGGATGCCCACACCCCCACCGCGTTCATGTTCACGGATGAGTCGGGCGACCAGATGACCTTCTTTGAATGGGGAGCTTCGCGTGCGTTCAACAGCTCCCCGGCCCCTGCCATCCCCCTCGTCCATATGGCAACGGCTGACCCGGAGTTCAACTGCAGGGTCGCCGAGAAGAGCGAGTTCGCGTCGTTCGACCCGGGGCAGGACGTATTCTGGTACACGAAGGACCAGCTCAACTCGATCATTGACAACATCGACATCCTCTTTGCCAACCAGCACGAGGTCGCCCACATGTGCCGGACGCTCGGCACCACACGCGATGAGCTCGTAAAACGGGTCGGGACTGCCATCTTCACGATGAGCGGTGACGGGAGTACGCTGTACTCGAAAGGAAAGGAGCATTTCATCCCGGTCGTGCCGGTGACGCTTGCCGACCCCACCGGGGCCGGCGACTCGTACCGTGCCGGGTTCCTGACCGCCTATGTCCGGGGCTACGCACCCGAGACCTGCTGCCGGATCGGGGCGGTCACATCATCGTTCGTTGTCGAGCACGTGGGATGCCAGACACACCTGCCAACATGGGGTGCTATGATGGAACGGTATGAACGGCATTTCGGGAAGATGGAACCTCCGCACATTCGGTGAGGTACTATGAGTTGGGCTGCACTGACCTCGGGCGGGAAGGATTCAATCCTCTCCTGCCAGAAAGCCCTTGACAGCGGCAGGGATGTCCGCTACCTGGTCACAGCCCGGCCAAAGAATCCCGACTCGTACATGTTCCACTCGGCAAACCTTGATGCGGTCCCCGTGATCGCCAGAATTGCCGGGATGGAATATATCGAGATCGCCACGCACGGCAGGAAGGAGGAGGAACTCGCCGATCTCGAGGAAGGCCTTGCCGCACTGGATATTGAAGGCGTCGTCGCCGGCGCTGTTGCATCCGCGTACCAGGCTGAACGGGTGAAAGCGATCACGGACCGGCTGGGGCTCACCCTCTTTACCCCGCTCTGGCACATGGATACCGAACTCCTTCTCCGCGAAGTTGCGGCCCGCCTGGATGCCCGGATCGTTGTCACCGCTGCTGAGGGGCTCGATGCCACGTTTCTCGGGGCGCGGTTCGATGACACCCTCATTGAACGGCTGAAGCAGGTGGCAAGGACCCGGCGGATCAACATCGCCGGAGAAGGCGGGGAGTACGAGAGCCTCACCCTGGATGCCCCGTTCTTTTCCCGGCCGATCACGTACACCACATCGGAGATCCATTCATCGCATGACCGGCATGAACTGGTCCTGGGGGGGTTTGCATAAATGGCCCATGACAGCGATGTCAAACTCGGGCAACTGGCACGGTTCATCTTCACCGCCCCGTCATGGCAGCGGTCGGTCTTCCTGATCGTCCTGCTCGGGCTCTTCATCGATGCTGCCGGGGCAAAGTCCTGGCTGAACATGAACCTCTCAGGGCCGGTCTCCTTCTATATCCCGACCGTTATCAGCAGTTACCTTGCCCTGCCGGACACGTTCGTCTTCTCGGGGACGCTGGTCTTCACCATCCCCGCCATTGCCGCACTCATCCTGACAAAACCGATCATTGAACTGGGCGGGAAGACGATGACCTGGAACCGCTCGGGCCTCCTCGCCCTTACCTGTACGGTCTTCGGCGTCATCATCACGCTCGCAGCGCTTGCGATCTCGGTCACCCTCATCCCGCTCTTCTATGCCATCTCACTCGGGTTCATTTTCGGCCTTCGGCTCCTCGTTCTTGTCGCAATCGCGGACTACCGGGTCCCCCGCATGGTCCTGCCGGCCCTGACCCAGAGCATCGCTGGCATCATCATGGGGATGATCCTCTTTTCTCCCTCGTTTGCGATCTTCGCCCTCGTCCTCCACATCGTCTTCGGCCTCGGTTTTGCCATCCTCATCTGGATGATCGAGCAGCCGCTCCAGCGCGCTTTTAAAATCCGGGGGCTGGCATTCATCAACGCATTCATTGCCCACATGACCGACGGCTCTTCGCACGGGATGGAAAAATTCTTCCGGGAGATCGGGGAGGGGATCTATGTCCCGCAGGTCAGTTTCTTCTTTACGCGTGAGAGGAAGAAGCCGGTCATCTTCACGGTACCGAACCTCCATCCGGGGCCCATGGGGGAGATCGGGGGAGGGAACCTGCCGAAAGTGATCCATGATCACTTCGTCCCGGAAGAGACCTTCGTTGCCCACGGGTGTGCAACCCATGACTTCAACCTCGTCTCGGAGACCGAGATCGGAAAGGTCATCAGCGCCATGCAGAAGTCCCGGACAGGCCTTGCCTACCAGGGGGTGGCAGCAAAATCCGGCCGCGTCACGTATGGGAGCGTGCAGGTCCTGTACCAGAAATTTGGGGACTCGCTCCTGCTCGTCACCTCGCGTTCTCCCGAGCGTACCGAAGACATTGACTTCTCGATCGGTATGACCATCATGGCGGAAGGGCACCGATGGTTCCCGCACGTCGCCTTCGTGGACGCCCACAACTGCATGACCGACCTCTCCTCACCCGTCATCCTCGCCACGCACACGGCGATGGAATACCAGCAGGCATCGCTGCAGGCCATGGAGGAGAGCAGATCGATGGAGATGTACCCGTTCCGGATCGGCGTTGCACATCGCGAGGTCCCGTTCAGCCGCGAGCAGGGATTCGGGGATCTCGGTATCCAGGTGATGATTGCCGATGTCGAAGGCCAGAGAACTGCCTATATCCTGATTGACGGGAATAATGTGGCAGCCGGGGCGCGGGAGACTCTCCTGGAACAAGCCCTCACGCTGGTCAACCATGCCGAGATCATGACAACGGACTCTCACGTAGTCAATACGATCACCGGCAAAAACCCGGTCGGGCTGGCCGTATCCGCAGATGAGATCATACCCGAGATGATGCAGGCGATTCGCGATGCGGCAGACGATCTCTCCCGGTCTGAGTGTGCTGCAGCCACGGCCCAGTGCGAGAATGTCATCGTGTTCGGGTCAAACCGGATCGTCCAGCTGGCAAGCACCGTCAACGCCATGCTCGTCTTTGTAGCACCGCTCTCGCTTGCCATGCTGCTCCTTGCATTCCTTCTCTCAATTATCGCCTACGGCCTCATGGGATAAAGGCTAAAAACCGTTCTTTTTTTAATATATTCCCTATTCAGTATCCTTTTCTGAATCCGGGGCTTCTGACCACAAGATTTATTCGCGATCATTATCGTATTCACATGTAAGAAAGGGGGCAGGTACCAGAACAGTCGTCTCTACACACAAGACCTTCGTACAGCGGTTGATCAACTCGCGAGGTGAAAGGTGATAAAAGTTCATCCAGGTACGCTCATTGCAACCCGCTGGATCGGTGTCGACCTGAACACAACCGGCCACGTGGCCGTCGCTGCCGATATCCTGAGCGGTAAAACCATGAAACTGGGAAAAAATATCCACTACAATCACCATCAATCATCGAAAAACTGCACGAAATTCTGGAAAGAAGGCAAACTCTGGAAACTGAAAAAGATCAAGTCCCGCGAACGGAAAACCTTCAAATCAGCACTGAACGCCATCTCCCGCCAGATCGTCTCGTTCGCCGAGTCGCTCGGATCGGGCATCAAGTTTGAAAAACTCTTCTCACCGCGTTACTCTCACCGGCAGGACGCGGAAAAGTCGTTTGAATTCTCGTTTGACAACGGCTCATTCTTCTCGCTCCAGCAGCAGGTCGAGAAGCGGGCATGGAACCGGGGCATCCCGGTCATCTACGTGAACCCGGCCTACACGTCAAAGCGGTGCTGCCGGTGCGGAAGTTTCGGCAGGAGGACAAAGAAACGCTTTGAGTGCCCCCACTGCGGGTATGTTGCCCATGCCGATGTGAATGCAGCATTCAATATTGCCGCGGCGTCTCTCCGAAACGCAACCGGGGAATTTTTGGCACACCGGAAACCGGAAACGGAGTCGATCGGCAAAAAAGAACTGCGTCGCCAGGTCCGCGAGGAACCGGTTACGCCACCAGGGATTGAACAGGTGACCGGCATGATGCCGTGCGGGAACCTGCTTGCCATCCTGGAATCATACTGATTTTTTAGTATCAGGTTGTCACAATCACCGATATTTCCGTATCGAACGGATTCCTGCGCATCGCAAGCGAGAACAGGTACGGGTAGTTGTGCTTGAGGAACTGCATGTAGTTCAGCCATTCGATGATAAGGAGCCGGTAAACGCGATTGAGATCGCCGGACAGGTGTGCACAGTCCGTCTTCGGGAGACACGAGAATTTTTCCCGAGCCATCATCTCCTCTGCCAGGTGATACAGGGCCTGGAGGAGGGGCGTGAAACTGTCATGTTCGATCAGCTGGGGATTCTCCAGAATCACAACCAGAAACTGCCTGCGGTCCATCAGGAACTGGTGGAGATCATCCATGGGGACACTACAACTGTCAAGATTGTACGAATGATTTTTGATTACCGTTCGTGCACGGGAGAACTCCTTGTCAGACCAGTTGTCAGATACAATCAGGGCCGAACGGATCTCTTCAATATCCGGGTCATGCGAGCTCAGGATCTTCAGGAGCCGGGTCCCGATCTCAGAAAAGAAGAGTCCGATGATCATATTGAGCTTCTCAAGACGGCTCTTCCGCTCCCGCTCATCAATCATAGACTCGATGGAGTTTGCTGCAACACCTACAAAACAACCGACACCGGTGATGATGATGAGCATGACCAGGATCTTTCCGGCGGGAGTGACCGGGCTGATGTCCCCATACCCGACCGTTGCAACCGTGACAATCAGGAAATACAATGCATCAAGCGGGGGGAGCTGTTCAAAGATCATAAGCCCGATCATACCCACAACAAGAACGCAAAAAAGGATACTGAGGTAAACCCGCATCCGGAGGGAGAGGGAGAGATTCATCATTCAGTGAAGATGTGCCTGATTCGATAATTAAATGAATCGCTGCTCAGGAGAGAATCTGGCATTCACCATGGGTGAACGGTTTCTTTGGAGTGCGAAAGAATCAAGTACGTTGGGAATGAAGAACGCTCAACATATGCGTATACTGCAGGGAGAGGAGTGAGATGTCATCCAATGTAAAAAGGATCAGGGCCGGTACCGCAACAGAAATCCCGGTGGGGGATATGACGGTTTTTAAGGACGGGGAACTGGAGATCCTGCTCATACATCTGGACTCCGGCATCCATGCCATGAACAACAAATGCATTCACGGCAGCTGCAGCCTTCTGCATGGCATCATTGAAGGGGCGAACATCCGGTGCCGGTGTCATTATTCCCTCTTCGATATAAAAACAGGAGCAAGACTTGATGGACCGGCAACAACACCTCAGCCAGTCTACACGGTATCTGTAGAGAATAACGAGATCTTTGTGAGTCTTGAATAAACACCCGGTCTCCTGTCGTGATGACAGGATACCCCCGACCAGATTCCTGACAATAAGTTAGAATCTTCTAGCAATCCGCGCCCGTGACGCGCTTTTTCGAGTCGCGCGATTTACTTTACACCCAAACTCTCTCATTATGCCAAATGATAAAATCGCGCATTGTTGAGCCGGTCCGCGGAGCATGTGCGAGTGCGCCAAAGGTGCACGAAGCGTGCGGAGCGGGGAGGTGGAGAAGTCTAATGTTGTCCCTCGTTACCCCCAGTGAGTTTTCGGTATGTCTCCTCACCCACACACTCCTTTGCATACTTACACCACTGGACACATGACAAAATATCATTGTAAATAACAAAGCCGCAGTTGTCACATGCCACTTTAATGTCGTTCGAGAAAACCTCCACCTCGTTCCCGCACTGCGGGCACTTTTTGATCGAGAGGGTCGGTGTCCGAAGATTCGAGGCCCCGGGACAGTGGTCAAGCACGGGGCTCCTCCTGCGGTGTCTCCAGCCGTTCTTCCAGAAGCCGGATGTCTCCCGGTTTGAGCATCTTGTACTCACGCAGGAATGCCTCCCGGTACTCGGCAATCTTCTTTGTCGGGATATAATTGAACTGCCGGACCCTCTTTTCGAGTTCGTCGGTGATGATCTCGTCGTTCGTAAAGTTCCCTCTGTACACGTCAAGGAGGATCCAGTCCAGCCGGTCGATCCCGGTCTCCTTTCCTTCGATCGGGATCTTCTTGATCTTGATCTGGTCCGGCGGGATGCCGCCACAGATCGTGCAGTAATTCCCGTCCTTTGCATCGCCGCCCATATATCACTCCCGTATCATCGTGAGGCTCATCTTGAACCGGGTGATCGCAGAGAGGGCGTGCGGGGCGTTTGCCGGGAAGATTATGGTCTCTCCTTCCTTCATCTGGTACGTCTGGCCGCCGACCCAGACCTCGCATTCGCCCTCAAGGATGGTGACCGTGGCATCGTAGGGCGCCGTGTGCTCCGACAATCCTTCGTTCTCATCGAACGAGAACAGGGTGATGCTGCCCGCTTTCCGGTTGATTATCATCCTGCTGGCAACGGTCCCGTCAGCATAATTCACAAGGTCTTTCAGTGCGAGTACTTTTCCTTTGAGATCTTCGCGCTTCTTGTCCGGTTTTTCAGTCATTTTGATGGTTTCGAGTTTGAATTCCATGTGATCACCTTCCCGTTATTTTTCCTGATTATTCAACGGCGGCCTGTTTTTTGAATATACAAGGGCTCCATCCTTTGGACAGACATCGATACACCGGCCGCAGAGGTAACAATCTGCCTTTGCATCCTCCCGATTTGCCTCATCGGCAGGGCACGTTTTCTCGCACTTTTTGCACTCGACACAGGCATCGGTCCGGCGGAGCCTGAAGAGACTTCTGGCGGCGCCAAGGGACAGCACCGCCCCAAACGGGCATATCAGCCGACAGAATGGCCGGTAGAAGACCGTAGACACGATCAGGACAATGATGAATACCCCAGAACCTGCTGTCAGGCTGAGGTAAAAGAAATCGCGGATGCCGAACCATGTCAGCAGCGACGCGGGGATGACGAAGGCCATGAGGAGAAAAACGACGAAAAATGCCGCCCGTATGATCTGGAAGAGTTTTTTCTGGGACGGCCGGACCTTGGGTAGTGGTGCATGGTATGCGATCTCCTGCACAGCCCCGACCGGGCAGGCATACCCGCAGAAGAACCTCCCGAAGACAAACGTCAGCAAAAAGACGACCGTAAGCCCGGCTGCACCGATGATGAGGGGAGCTCCCAGACCCTGAACATCCCT
Source organism: uncultured Methanoregula sp. (assembly GCA_964448885.1). Lineage (GTDB taxonomy): Archaea > Halobacteriota > Methanomicrobia > Methanomicrobiales > Methanospirillaceae > Methanoregula. The sequence continues at coordinate 9,078 of CAYVAQ010000045.1, forward strand.
AAGGACAAGCTGCTGGAACTGGTACGGGGCAACCGGGGAGAAGATCAGAAACCCGAGCGCCGCCGAAACGATGAGCAGCAGCCACCCGATCCATCGCCGCCACCTGCCCGAGTACCAGAGATACGCGAGAACACCAATCAATACGAGCGCGTAGACAAACCCGACAGCTTTGGGTACAGCACTAATGACCATTTTTGTTCCCACCCATCATTCCTGGCCGGCAGACCAGATGCCCTGCCGGCCAGGGTATTCGTATTCCTCATCAGCGGGCCGCAGTAAAAAGGCTGCGCAATCAGGCCTTCACCATGCGGGCCATGTCTGCCTGCACGGTGGTGTTGGGTTTGAGATCGAAGTTTTTCACCAGAACGTCCAGAACGGCAGGTGACACGAAACCCGGGAGCCTGGGCCCAAGCGTGATGTCCTTCACGCCGAGCGAGAGCAGAGCGAGAAGCACCAGCACGGCTTTCTGCTCGTACCACGCGATGTTGTACGAGATTGGGAGCTCGTTGATACCGACCCCGAATGCCTTTGCGAGCGCCTGGGCGATTACGACCAACGAGTAGCAGTCATTGCACTGCCCGGCATCAATCACCCGGGGGATACCGCCGATGGTGCCGAGACCGAGGCTGTTGTACCGGTACTTGGCGCAGCCGGCCGTCAGGATGACCGTGTCCTTCGGGAGCGCTTTGGCAAATTCCGTGTAATACTCCCGCTCCTTCTGTCGCCCGTCACAGCCTGCCATGACGAGGAAACGCTTGATGTCTCCCTTCTTCACCGCTGCAATGACCGTGTCCGCAAGCGCGAGGACGGCATCGTGAGCGCAGCCGGTGATGAGGTCGCTCCCGTTGCCGGGCAGGGCCTTCGGGGGCTGGCAGGTCTTTGCAAGGGCGATAATCCTCGAGAAGTCCTTTTTGCCACCGGGGCCTGCTTCGATATGCGGCACGCCCGGAAAGCCGGTCAGGCCGGTCGTGAACAGGCGGCCCTTGTACGTGTCCTTGGGCGGGACGAGGCAGTTGGTCGTGAACAGGATTGGACCATTGAACTGCTCGAACTCCTCCTTCTGGTGCCACCACGAGCTGCCATAGTTGCCGACAAGATGAGGATACTTTTTGAATGCCGGGTAGGCGTGAGCCGGCAGCATCTCACCATGGGTGTACACATCGACACCGGCGTCCTTGGACTGATCGAGGAGCATCTCGAGATCCTTTAAGTCATGGCCGGTGATCAGAATCCCCGGCCGTGTTCCCACGGTCGTCTTTACGCTCGTGATCTGCGGTTTCCCGTATGCCGAGGTGTTGGCAGTATCGAGCAGGGCAAGGACGTTTACACCAACGCTTCCACACTCCAGGACGAGTGCTACCATATCAGGCACCGGAAGATCCCTCAGCATGGATGCGAGTGCTTTCTGGAGGAACATGGTTATCGCAGCATCCGTCTTCCCGAGCACTGCCGCATGGGTGTAGTACGCGGCAATCCCCTTGAGCCCGAAGAGGAGGGTTGACCGGAGCGACCGGACATCCTCGTTGGCGGTCGAGAGGATTCCGACGGTTTTTGCCTTTTCGAGGATATCGCTGTCGCCCTTCGGCTTCCAGGTGCAGGCATCCGGTTCCGTGCTGCCGCTCGCGGGCAGTTTGTCCCGGATCCCAACAGCCCTGTTGATCAATGCCGCGAACCGGGCCCTGTCAAAGTTGACGTTGGTCAGCGTCGCAAAGAGGGCGTCCGCGATGAACAGTCCCGCGTCAGGATCGCTCTTTCCCTTCTCCATTGCAGCAAGGTTCCGCACGGAAATCCCCTTGCAGAGATACACAAGCACGTCCTGGTAGGCGGCGATCTCGTCATCCTTTCCGCACACGCCTTTGATGGTGCATCCGGTACCCTTCACCGTTTCTTCACACTGATTACAGAACATTGTTTAACTCCCTTAGATTTCCTTTTGATACAAGATATTAATAGCATACCAGATTATAAATAGAGAGGAGTTTCCAATTACATACCATGCAGGATTCATGCACGGTCAGCCAGACCGTCCGGTACCTCTCCAAGCGGTGGACGCTCCTCATCATCCTCGAACTCTACAAGGGGGAGGGGTACAGCCGGCGGTTCTCCGAGCTCCGCGATGCCCTTGCCGGCATCACACCGAAGGTTCTTTCGGAGCGGCTGAAGGAACTGGAGGAGCAGGAGATCATAACGCGGAACGTTGATGTCACTGCGTTTCCCGTCAGAACCGAGTATACCCTGACGGACAGCGGGCTTGAGATTGTGGATATTATCCGAAACATCAAGGGCTGGGCACTGAAATGGAAGATCAAAAACATCCCCTGCGGAGAGCAGGACTGCAAAGTCTGCGTACTCTAAGAATACCGGAGATTATACCAAAGGTGTGAACCTATGAAACGGAAGATTATCAGTATCGATGAATCGAAATGCACGGGATGTGGCCAGTGCATCCCGGACTGCCCGGAGGGTGCCCTCCAGGTTATTGACGGGAAGGCACGGCTCGTCTCCGACCTCTTCTGCGACGGGCTGGGGGCCTGCATCGGGACCTGCCCGGAGGGCGCGATCTCGGTTGTCGAGCGGGAAGCGGCGCCTTATGATGAGAAGGCCGTGATGGAGACTATCGTGAAACAGGGCGTCCCGGTCATCAAAGCCCATCTCGAACATCTCGCAGGCCACGGGCAGATCGCGCTCTATGACCTGGCAGTCGGGTACCTGATCGAAAAAGGCATGCCGGTTCCCAATCATACGGCACCGGAACAGGCCGGTCGCATGAAATCCGCTCAGCACGGGGCAGTACGGCAGCCGGCATCAACGTCTTCCCCATCCGGGGTGTGCCAGCAGCCCGCAGCTCACCCGTTTGCCGGCTGTCCCGGCTCGGCAGCCCGCAGCATCCCCCGTTCCGGGAGTCCGCGCCAGCCGGCTCATGGGACAACGGATTCCGAGCTCCGGCAATGGCCGGTCCAGCTCAGCCTGCTCAACCCGGCAGCTCCGTACTTCGAAAACGCGGACCTGCTCATCGCTGCCGATTGCGTCCCGTTCGCGTACGCCGGATTTCACGCAGAGCTCCTGAAAGGCCGTATTGTGATCATCTTCTGCCCGAAACTGGACCCGGACATTGAAGGATATATCGAAAAACTTGCACAGATATTCTCCACGCATACTATCAAATCGATCACGGTCGTCCACATGGAAGTCCCGTGCTGCAACGGGGCCCGGTATGTTGTGGACAAGGCACTGGAAAAAGCAGCGAAGAAGATTCCGGTCGAGGAGAAGACTATCACAATCGACGGCGGGATGGTATGATCAGAACAGGTGTCTGCGAATCGGGATGCAGACTATCAGAAGGGGTAACGGGTGGTGAAAGCAGATGACGAATCCCACGGGAGCAATCCGCCAGCGGGATGGCATGACGTACGCGGTCGTGACCCGGATGCCGGCCGGTATCGTGAGCCCGGACGATCTTGAGAAGGTCGCAAAGGTAGCACGGACCTACAGGGTTCCGATGCTCAAGGTGACAAGCGGCCAGCGCATTGCGCTTGTCGGTATTCAACCGGGCGATGTGCAGAAGGCAATGGATGATCTGGGCCCGCTGGCTAAACCTGAGACGGCTCCCTGCGTCAAATTCGTGCAATCCTGTCTCGGGACGGAGATGTGCAGGTATGGCAACCAGGATTCCATTGGTTTTGCTAAATCCGTTGATGTGCTGTTCAGGGACGAGACATTCCCGGCCAAGATCAAGATCGGGATCTCAGGCTGCCCCCGCTGCTGCGGAGAGAGCCATACGCGGGACATCGGGATCATGGGAACGAACCGGGGATGGACGGTCCTCTTCGGCGGGAACGGGGGGAGAATTCCGAGGTTCGGTGACATCATCGCCCGCGATCTTTCAATTGAAGAAACTCTTGACTGTGTGCAGCGGCTCTCAGAGTATTATCGCGGTCATGCAAAGCCCCATGAACGCACGGCGAGGTTCATGGAACGTATCGGGATGGAAACACTCAAATCCGAACTGTTGATATTTCTTCCCTATATTGAGATTGAGAAGGTGAAATGATCATGAAGATTACCGATGTTTCAAAAGTCGTGTCGGGCCCGAACCCGCACCATGTCGATGCACGGAAGATATACGACTCCCCGCACGCGATGGCGGTCGTCATCACGCTCCAGCCCGGCGAGGCATTAAAGAAGCATATCACACCGGTCGATGTCTTCTTCTACGTGCTGGAAGGTACCGGGGTCATCGAGATCGGAGACGAAAAGAATACTGTCGAAAAGGACATGCTGGTCGAGAGCCCGGCGAAGATCCCGCACAAGTGGTCGAATGATAGTTCCTCGATCTTCCGGGTTCTTGTCATAAAGGTACCAAAACCCATGGAAGAGACAAAACTTCTCTGAGATCAGAATCCTTTTTTTTTTAGAGCCGGTCCGCTGTGCAGGTGCGAGGGGGCAAAAAGGTGCACGAAGCGTACGGAGCGGGGCGGCGACTCTCCGTCAGCTTATCAAGAGGAGTGAAGATCCTGTTAGTCATGTTCGTCTCCACGGGATCGCGCCCGGTTCGATACTCTAAAAATTGTCTTTATTAACAAAAAAGGTTCAATATTGCCCATTTTTTAAAAATAGAGCGAGAATTTCCCGTATTTCGCTCTGCATACCCCCGACCAGATTCGAACTGGTGTCGCCGGATCCAAAGTCCTGCATGATTG
>CAYVAQ010000046.1:0-12803 GCA_964448885.1 uncultured Methanoregula sp.
CCCGGGTCGTGGACCCGGCAACAGCTCAGCAGATTGTCGGGCTGATTACGGGGATGGGGTTCTAACCCCCATTTTTACCGTCGAAGACCTTCAAAAGAGAGGTCAAAACCCCTTAGGGAAAATAAGCCCTATACGGGCTCCTTTTTCCCCTCCTGTGCCTGGACTAATACCGGGAAACCCCGTAAAACTGCCCTTTTTCTTTCCTGTGGAAAATATGCCCTATAATCGCTCCGTTTAACAAAATACGGCAGATTTGCACCTCGTATAACTGCCACCAAAGGCCCTCTAATCGAGCCGATTTTTGCCACCTATTTTAGCCCATCCGGGTCCCGAAAAGGCCACCGGAACGCGATTATGAAGGCCGGTTTTTCCGACGGAGATCTCAAAAAATGGGGAAAATCGGGGTAGGGCGGGAAACCAGGTGTTTCCCGGCAGGTCGATCAAATGTAACTTCGCATCTTCTTGATGAGGGCCAGCTGATTGTTTGCCTCGGCCTTCTTCTGCTTCTCGATGGCAGTCATAATGTCCGGGATCGGGATGGCCAATGCATAGTTCCGGACCGGTCGGCCCTTTTTGTCCGAAGGGATCTCGTTGCTTTTGATCCAGCCCCGTTCGTCCATATACTTGATCGCGAGGCTGACTTCAGGCTGTCGCAGGTCAGTCCCGCGTTCGATTTCGCGGGACGTGGCAACCTTGACGTTTGCAAGAAACACCAGGGCCTTTGCGATGGTCTGCTTCGTGCCAATCTTGATGAGGAGGTTGACAAACACTTCTTCCTTCTCGGTGAATAACTGAATTGTCTTCTCTATCATTTGACACTCCGTTTCCGAGTTTTGACATCCCGAACGGGATGAGATAAGAGAAGAATCCGTTAAGGATTCTTCGAGTTGCGAAGCGGTTCGTCAGAACCGCGAGGACAAGAAGAGTCTTTCAGGACTCTTCGCTGTGCTTCAATCGCGTTATTATTATAACATTAAATGCATTCTGGTCGAATAGGGAAAAAATCGGTTGAATGTTGGAGCCGGTCGCGGAGCGGTGCGAGCACGGCGCAGTCGTGCGAAGCGTGCGACGCGGGCGGCGGAAGAACCGTTGTATTGGGGACAAGGACTTCATGAGTGCGGTAATATTAAGTCTCGGGCATAGGATATACCGTGTAATGTGGCAGCCCGTCCTCAGCAGTATCGAATGCTGGCTCTCTGCCGTAAAATGTCGGGAGTGCTGATGGCATGGAACCCTTCATTATCTTTGGTCTTGCCCTTGCCTGTATCCTGGCTTTTTTCAATGGTCTGAACGATGCCGCACATTCGATAGCAACGGTTGTTGCCACACGGGCGATTTCTCCCGTGAAGGTAGTGTTCCTGACCGCTGTCTGCAATATGCTCGGACCGTTTATTTTTACGACTGCAGTTGCTGCTACAATCGGGACCGGTATTCTTGCAGGTCCTGCCCTGACACCAAAAACGATTATTGTGGCGATGGCAAGCGCAATCTTGCTGATTTTTGTCGCGACCCGTGCCGGCCTTCCACTCTCCAGCAGCAATGCAATGGTTGGGGGGCTTCTCGGCGCCGGAGTCGCGGGGTACGGGCTGGCGGCAGTTCTCCTGCCGGGGACAGCGATGATCGTGTCGGTTGTGTATGGCGGGTTCATAGGGGCAGTTACCGGAATGGTCATTCTCGGATTACTGGCGGTTGTGCTGCACGGCCCGGTCCGACTCTCTCTGGCGCTTGGAGCAATCTGTGGCGGAGCAGTTGCGATCCCTTTCCTGATGATGGCCGGGCTCATCCAGGTATCTGGCATTCTTGCAGTCGTATTATTCATTGTCATCTCCCCGGTCTTCGGTATGACCATTGCCTTTCTCCTCGATCTCCTCTTCGTCCATCTCACCCGGCATAATAACCAGAACAGGACGCGGAGGATTTACCAGCCATTCCATGTTGCCGCCTGCCTCGTCCAGGCCGCCGCCCACGGGGGGAACGACGGACAGAACTCGGTCGGGTTGATGACTGCCCTGCTCGTGGCGGCCGGTGTTCTGGGAAGTTTTATCGTACCTGTCTGGGTGGTGGTTACTGTTGCGGTTTCCATTGGTCTCGGCACCTGTTTTGGCGGGTGGGACGTGGTGAACAGGATGGCGAAAGGGATTACCCGCATCCGGCCGTACCAAGGCTTCTGTGCGGCAACGGCCAGCAGTGGGTCACTTGTCATGGTCACCCTTTTTGGTATCCCCGTATCGTCAACGCACGCGATCAACGGCGCGATCATTGGCGTAGGTGCCACTCGGGGTAAAAATGCTGTCAACTGGAATTCGGTGCGGGAGATGGTCATCGCATGGATTGTTACGATTCCCCTGGCATTTGTCTGCGGCCTTGCCGGTTATTTCATGGTATCCGTTGTCATCTGAGCCGGGAGTATCCGGTTATCCGGTGATCATTGAGAAAATGAAGAGAGGTTTGTTCTCTTCGTTGCTGCAATGTGTCGATGACGCTCGGTCATGTTCGTCTCCGCAGGCTCGCGCCTGCTCCGCTCACATCACCTCGCTGTTTTCCGGAGTTCCCTGTTGATAGGATGACGCCCCTGGCTTGTCGCGCTGCTCCGGCGCCAGCGGCTGCAGGGTCCCGCTCCTCGCATACCGCTTCGCGGAATGCTCGTCGCTGCTGAGGGGAATCTTCAGATCGCAAAGCGTTTTAAGTTAATTCCCCTTGGTAAGTTCATCAGAGGTGTAAGAACAATGCCAAAAGCGAACATTCCTGAAAAGGGAGCAATTGTCCAGCGCGACATGGAGACGTACCTGATCCACCCGCATATCCCCGGGGGATTTGTCGAGCCGAAACTGCTGCGGAAGATCGCGGATGTAGCGGAGAAGTATGGTGCGAAATACCTGAAACTGACCGGTGCCCAGCGCATCGCCATCATCGGCCTGCAGGAAAAAGACCTGGACAATGTCTGGGCCGAGTTCGAGGACCGGCAGAGGGCGATCGGTCTCACGGTCCGGTCCATCCAGATCTGTCCCGGCACGAGGTCCTGCAAGAAAGCGAAGCAGGACAGCCCGGGTCTCGGGTTTGCCCTTGACAAAGAGTTCTATGGCAAACCGGCACCAGCCAAGTTCAAGATGGGAATATCGGGATGCTCAAACTGCTGCAGCGATTCCTGGATGAAAGATCTCGGATTCTTCGGCACCGACGAGGGATTCACTGCGGTCGCTGGCGGAAAAGGCGGGGGAACAGCGAAAGTCGGCCGCGAGATTGCAACCGGTCTGACCGAGGCTCAGGCAATTGCGCTGGCGCGGAAGGTCATCGCATTCTACCGGGAGAACGGAAAGGCACCCGAACGTCTCGGCGGGACGATCGAGCGTGTCGGATTCGAGAATTTCAAAAAGGCCGTGCTCTGATCCGAAAGAGCGCCCATCATCATCTCTTATTTTCGCCGTTCCCGTTGCCCGCTTCATCCCCGTTTCTCAAGCGGTCAAATTTCTTCCTCACCTTCTCTTTTGCCTTCTCTGCCAGCTCCCGCTCCTTCTTGAGATATTCATTGTAGATGTACCAGATGATGCTCGTCATTTCCGCTCTTCCAGGACCATGGAAAATTCCGTTCCTTTGCTGCGGTCAAGGCCAATGGTGCCCTTCATCTGCTCCACGAGCGAGAAGACCATGCGGAGGCCGAGGGACCGGGTGTCGCGCCAGTTCACGTCCCGGGGCATGCCCACCCCGTCATCCCGGACGATGATCGAGATGCTCCGGTCCTTCTTCCGGACCCTGATGAAGATCTCTCCAGTGTTCCTGTCCGGGAACGCATGTTTCAGCGCATTCGATATCAGCTCGTTGAGGATGAGGCCAACCGGGATTGCGGTGTTCACCCCGAGAGAGACACCGGGAATGTCGGTGTGGAGCGCAATCTCCCTCCCTTTCCGGTGGTAAAATTCACTCAGGTTCTTGCCGAGTGTCCTGACATAGAGATCGAGATCGACATTGGTGATCTCCGGGGACTGGTACAGGATTTCGTGGACCAGCGCCATTGCCCCGATCCGGTTCTGGCTCTCGTGCAGGGCCTTGAGGACCTTGTCATCGCGGATATATTTTGACTGGAGTGCCAGGAGATCGTGGACGGTGTGCAGGTTGTTCTTCACGCACTGCCAAACCTCGCGGAGCAGTTCCTCCTGCTGCTTCTGCGATCGTTTCAGGTCCTTCTCGGCCGCAAGACGCCGGTCCCGTTCCCCTTTCAGTACCTGATCAGACGTGGGTTGAACTGCCGCAGGTCCGATCCCGCAGGTGTCCCGGAGCCGTTCATCGGTTATCCTGCCGGTAATGCTGTTCTCCAGCAGGCGCACGATGCCGTGGAGCAGGGAACTCTCTTCAGCAAGGAACGGTGCGTTCTCCGCATCGGACCATTCCCCCGTGTAGGCGACTTCAACCGCTCCGGCCCACTCCCCTTCAATAAAGAGCGGGAAGTTCTGGTTCCAGATTGACTGGCTGAATCCCGGCGTACTGAATTCCTTTCCCCGGAACCGGATACGGGCACTGGTGAACTCCGGATGCTGGTATCCCGATGGAATCAGATCAACGGCCTGTTTCAGCATCTCGTCAAGTGAGATCCCCTGGGTGCTGATGATCTCCGCAAGATTGTACAGGCAGGCCAGCTCCTTGACCCGCTCCTCCAGGACAAAAGTCTGTCGCCGCAATGCCCTGATTGCCCGGTATTTATCAACGGCAGCACGGATCTTCTGGGCGAGCTCGGTGTACTGCGGGAGGGGATCCCCGCCTTTCTGGAGATAGAACTCCGCACCGTTATTGATCGCTTCGATGACCACCTCCTCCCGGCCCCGGCCGGTGAAGAGGATGAACGGGGTGTCTGCATATTGTTCCCGTGCATATTTCAGGAACGCGATCCCGTCAGTTCCCGGCATCTGGTAATCCGAGACGATGACATCAAAGGGTTTGCCGGCAAGCATGTCCCGGGCATCGGCAACGGATTCTGCCGTGCTGACCGAAAAATCGCCCATTCCTTCGATAAACTGCCTGCCAAGCTCGAGCAGGACGGTTTCGTCATCAACGTAGAGTACCGAGATTCTCGCGGGCATGTTCAATAACCGTGACCGGCAATAATGCTCATCATGAAACCGTTCCGTGAATGAGACCTCTTGCGTTCCATGTATTTAAACCGGCAGTGCGCGGGGTCCGCGCCGGTACCCGGCCGTTCATGGTACCGGTCCGTCACGGTTTTGCTGCACTTTCAGGTCGGGCCGGCACCGCAGTGCATTGTTGTCAGACTGGATGTCCATGCCGTTGACCGGGAACCGCATGATGTTCCGGATGCCGCCGGCAGTCGAGAAGTTGCGCATGTCTTTGCCGTACGCGATGAGGGAGTCGATGAAGATCGGCTCGTCGATCTCCCCCTCCTCCCTGACGTAGGAGAGCCGGTGGATGGAGTACAGGCCGAGCACGAACGCAAGGACGAAGAAGAAGTCCCAGTGCTGGAGCTGGAGGGTCGGGATGGTGATTGAAAATCCCGGGCTCTTCCAGCTCAGGTTCCAGACAAGTTCGCACTCGGCGAGGTGATCGACAAAATACCCTCCGATGATAGGCGCAATGCCTGCAGCGAGGGCGGTGAAGATGCTGATGCCGGCAAGGTAGGACGTAGCGGATCCTTTCGGGGCCAGTTTCAGGCCGATGTTCCCTGCCGCAAGCGTGACTCCTGCGGTTGACAGTCCCATGACGATGTGGATGAGGACGAGCAGGGGCATGGTCAGGGCGTGCGGTTCGGGAAAGTTCGTAAACGTCAGGGCAAGGAAACAGAGCAGGAAGAGCGGGCCGGCTACCTGGAGTACCGATTTGTTGCTGAACCGGTCTCCGATGGAACCCCAGAGCGGGAACGACAGGATGCTCGTCATCTGGCTGATGATGGAGAGGATGATGATGGTCGTGATGTCGAGCGACAGGCGTTTGAGCAGGTACACGGTGAGGAACGGTGCCGCCAGGTTGACCGCAAAGCTCCAGAGGGCGAGGAAGAGGATCAGGTTCCGGAAATTGAGATCCCCGTACCATGCGGTCAGCCTGCGCCGCAGGGGGAGATCGTGCCGGATAATCATCATCGGTTCGGGTGTCCTGACAAGGAAATACGTACCCGCAATGCCGATGAGACTGCCGATCAGGAAGATCACTGCGTACCCTGTGACCGCTGATCCTCCTCCTCCGTTCTGCCAGTGGTCGAGGAAATACCCGGCGCCGAGGCTGAGCACGATGCCGACCGCGAACGAGAGGGCCATCCGCCGGGAGAAGTACATGCCGAGGATCTGGTCCGGGATCAGGTCCCGCATCCAGGATTTCCAGCCGCAGTGCTTCACCGATGATATCACCGAGTACACAATGAGGAGGATCACGAGGCAGGAGATCCCGGCCTGCGGGGAGAGCAGGAACGGGATGAGAGCGACGAGAAGCCAGAGCCCCCGGGAGGCAAGCGAGGTGACAACGGTGATAAGACGCCGGTTCCGGACTTTCTCGATGATGCCGACTGCCGGGATCTGGACCAGCTCGGCGAGCGGCGGGATTGCTGCAAGGAGGCCGATCATGATATTGGATGCGCCGAGCTCAAGGGCGAAGGCAATGAGGAAAATGCCGCTGGTCAGCGTGACGAATGCATGCGTTGTAAGGCCGTCGAAGAGGATACTGGATAAGCCGCGCTCAACCTCTTCCGGGGTGAGTTGCTGGGTCGGGGGAAACAGGCTCATTACGCATACGTTCTGTCTGTGTCTTTTGCATGGGGGGAAAAATCCTGCCGGAATTTCTTGTATTAATCTTGGTTTTTATCAATATAATTTGTCTTCACTCCCATACCGGAGAATGTTGATATAGGTTTATGCAGTATTCCTTGATTATCGTCCTTGTATGGATGACACCCTTAGGCGAGTGAATGGTACTTTTCGGAATCAGTCCTGAATTGTATGCATGGGTGATTTTACCCCTGCTGATCTTTCTGGCCCGCGTATGTGATGTAACGATGGAGACGGTACGGATTGTCTTCATCTCAAAGGGCATCCGTGTCCTTGCCGCAGTAATCGCGTTCTTCGAGATCGTGATCTGGCTGCTGGCGGTCGAGGTCGTGATGAAAGACCTTGCCAATATCGCAAACTTCCTCGCGTACGCGTTGGGGTTTGCGATGGGGACCTACGTCGGGCTCGTGTTTGAGGAGAAGTTGTCTCTCGGCATGGTTATCCTGCGGATTGTCACAGCCGATGACTCCCGCGATGCAATCGTTTCGGCTCTTCAAGAAGAGAACCATGGCGTGACCTGTATCGAAGCGGAGGGCTCCCGGGGGAGTGTGACGATGATCCTCTCGCTCGTCAACCGGTCGGAGATCTCCCTTATCACGGATCGCATCGACCGGATCAATCCCCGGGCATTCTTCTCCATCGAGGATGTGCGGTACGTAAACGAAGGGGTGTTCCGCTCAAGGGACCGCCGGTCCTTCACGGGTATCGTGCATTCCCTTGCCGGGCAGGGAAGGAAAAAATAATCTTTTTTAGTCTTGCCCCATGCCAACTCTTATCAGGCAGAGAAGAGTAAATGAGGTTTGGAAGAAACCTGGTGAAATGGTTCAGATTCCCTACAATGGATGGACGTATCGCCCGTATCTTTACCTTGTGACACAGGCATTGTATATGGTCATGACCGGATTCGGAACAACACCGTCCTGCAAAAATACGAATCTCACTGGGATATAAAAAAAATGTTTACCCGTATCACATATCCCGGACCCTACGAAAGTAAAGAGCACGGATTCCGTATTGAACAGGATGAAAACTCTTTTGTGTATCTGAGAAAAAGCGGAAACACCTTTATTAAAAAACGTATCCCGCAGAACGGTACATCCATCGTTGTCCACCCCGTGGAACCGATAAACCTTCCCCGGGAGGTTACCCGGTGCCTTGAGATCGTGTTCCCCACGGTCCTCATGGCGCCGGAATCGCACCAGATGATCTTCCTCACCTTTCCCCTTGAGTTCGGTGTATTCCTGAGAACAGAGATGGATTACCAACTCCTCGATGTATTCTCCAGGTGCATCCCGAAATATTCATTGTATGGTACTCCGGAGAGTGGTGTCATCACTCGATACCACGAAAGTGATAGTTCCGACCAGGAAAAAGAATTCGATCGCACACGTAACGGGATTCTACGGCTGGAGATCCGGAATGAAAGCCGGGGATGGATTGAGGTATCCCGTGCAGTCTTCGACTCGTACTTCATGCCCATCTATTTCACTACGTTTGCCGGCATGGTAGCGGAAATGAAGATCTATTCCCGCCAGATGGCCCAGACAACTATTCTCGCCCGCACGTTCAGGGATGGAATGGAGCCCGCACTCCCCATAATAAGGGCACGAAAGATCATGAATATTGATTTGGAGAGGAAAGGGTTTCTCATGGAGCATGGGGTGGAGTGATAAGCTATGGCAATTCTTTCCACCATGGTTATTGGGGAAGTCACCGTCATGGACCTGATCATATTTGCCATTATTACCGGCATATCAGTATTTATCGCATATGTTGCAGGTTTTTATCTTAAAAGAGGATTATCCGATACCATCAGAAAGGACGAGATGATCAAGATTGTCAGGCTTGTCCAGATTCTCCTTATCCTTGCCGGCATTTTTATCAGCCTTCCCAGTTTCCACGTGGATTTCGGGGAACTCCTTGTCATTGGCGGGACCGCCGGTATCATCATCGGATTTGCCAGCCAGCGTCTTGTTACCAATGTGGGATCCGGGGCATTCCTCATGCTTGAACGGCCGATGAGAATCGGAGATTCGGTAAAAATCGGGGACACCTCGGGCACGGTGGATGATATCCGGGTTCTCTCTACCACGATCAAAACCTATGAAGGAATCTATGTCAGGATCCCCAATGAAACGGTCTTTACTTCCGAAATAACAAATTATGATGCCAATGTGGCACGGAGATTTGAATACCGCATCCCTATCCGATACAGTGACGATGCAGACCACGCGATATATATCATTGGTAATCTTCTGGCGGGACATCCGTTTGTGCTGAAAAATCCCCAGCCGTCAGTATATGTTGACGAACTCGGGGACAATGGGATCATTATCATGGTACGGGTCTGGGCACCATCGTCTGAATGGTGGTCGGTCAGGACAGAGATGCTTAGTAAGATAAAATCTGCACTCGAAAAGGAAGGAATTGAGATACCGGTGCCGCAACGCGTTGTCTGGTTTGCTGAAAAAACCGGGACAAAAGAAAAGAAAACCAGTTCGTGACCATTGTTATCGTAACAGACAATACACGATTATGCGGGTTTATGTTTCTTCCACGGATTGATCAATATGTATTTCTCTCATAGAGAATGGCCTCCGGAATTCTTTCCCGATGCATAATCAGTTGACATCATGGTCCTGTGCTTGGGACGGATTAAGGTGATTCTGTTGTTGTATTCCGATTAGTAATTCCCGCCTCCTCTGAAAAAAGTATTCTGCCGGCAGATTATCCGTACAAATCCATCGTTCCTCAACAACGGAGCCTGAAACTACTTATTATCATACGACCAATATGTATACAGAGGAGTGATGCGATGGATTTAGGCATTTCTTTGTGTAATGACTCACACCGGATGGGCTTAAAAGATAATTACACATTGAATACTTCCTTCACTTCACCATACAAATCACGAAACCCCCAATAATTCAGCTGTAAAATTACAACACCAATCATCTTTTTTGTTCATCCGGTTCTGCATGCACAGGGCGTCATTCCAGATCAGTGAACATCGCCCGGACGATACGTCAGGGTATCCCTGATGGTTATTCAGAACAGGAAACGGTATCATGAGTATCCATTCGTTCTGCAGGAACTGCGAACACATCATATCCAGGATGGTACCGGGAATCCATACGCCGTTCGTTGAGGAAGTCTCGTGCCCGGCACGATTCAACCCCATGGAAGGGAAATGGAACCCCGAGCAGGGGGTGAACCCGTACGAATGTCCGCGGAACCAGCAGTTCAGGCAATTAATGCAAAGCCGGCATGCACGTTCATCACGACCGGCGTACTGATGCACATCAGTAGAAAATCACACCGTGACCGGTAATAAAAAACCGGTCCCATTAATGTCGGGTTTCAGGTGAAAGGACTCCGACAACGCGGCGGGTCCGAATATCCTCCGAGATAAATCCTGAAGCCCGGACCGGAGAACGAAAACAGGATAAATAATGGCAGGTGATCTGGCTTGGAATACTATACGGTGGGCCAGGTATTCTGGGGGCTTGTGGCTCTCCTGATTATCTGGTTTATCGTCACGATTATGGCCGGCTCCTTCATCCAGTAACGATGGCTTTCACCGGCTATTGTGATGGTGGGTCCGGAGATTTCCGGTTGAATGAAAATTCAGGAATTGAGCCTGGTATCTGAAATTTTATCATAGGGAGGAATCGATGAGTGATAAAAAAATGGGAAAGATCTTCCTTGCAGTCCAGGACATCAGAACGTTGGCTGCCAGGGCCCGGCCGGAATGTGCCGATGCACGGGACTGTATCGGATGTCCGGCAATCATCCCCTTACCTGACAGGCTGGGAATCGCCTGTCTTTTCGATATACTCCAGCGCGAGGGGAAGACCCTGAAGGAGTCTATGAGAAAGGTCTTCTGCTGTGAATGTCGCAAGCCGATGGTCCTGATCCCGGGGCCCGGGAAGAGAAAACTCTGGAGATGCACTACGCCGGATTGTGTAATCCATGAATACACACGAATGAAAACTCTTTATCCCGTGCAATAGAGGGGAAAAAGATGATGATGATGAACGAAATTACCCCGGTAACATGGATACGGAAGGTCTGTCACCGGTGCGGACAGTATCTGCACATTCACGATGATACGGTCTGGACCGATAACAGAACCTACCACTATGAATGCTGGATGAAGGAAAGAGAGAGCAGGTTGTGGAATACTGCAGGAGTTTCAGGGATGCAAAGCAGTTCCGCCAGATAATCGGTATTCTTATAATCTGCACCATTTTTTCCCGGACTTTCGCAGCAGATATCTAAAACGTCAGGGTGCAATAACTGCGGCACAGCGGTACGGGGGCTGCCAGTGTATAGCATTTCGTATGGATGTATGAAACGGATGGTGTAAGCGTGTGGGGGAAAGACTGGCTTTTTATCCTTAAGAAGCTCCTTTACCGGTTTTTTTTCCGCAATACACCGGCATTCGATCTGCTCCATGACGATTTGTAATCGTAACCAGTACCTGCGATGGTGGTAGCGGAAGGTGTCGCCCCGTGAAGATGATCGGTAAAAACACGAGATTGAGTCTCCACAAAGCATACATACCCCCGGCCCGATACGCCTAGATTACCGTACGTAAGTTGCGGTCACAGGTTATGGATGCGTAATGGATGTCGTTTTACCACTCATCATCCTCGTTGCCCGGATTGTCGAGACCACGATGGAGACGATCCGGCTTGTCTATGTTACCAAAGGCCACCGGTACCTTGCGTCAGGGATCGGGACGCTGAAGATTGGTGTCTGGGTCCTCTCCACGAGTCTCGTGCTGACGAACCTTGATAACATTCCCGGGATCCTTGCCTACATGCTGGGGTACGGGATCGGCACGCTTCTCGGCATGACGATTGAATCCTGGATTGGTCTTGGCACCGTGATCGTCCGCATATTCTGTACAAGGGATCCCGAACCGCTCATCCGGCATCTCGGGGATCTCGGATACGGGACAACGCGGATCAATGGTTCCGGCCAGTTCGTCCCGTCCGTTGCGGTGCTTCTCTCGATGGTGCCGAGGAAAGAATCAGGCAGGCTGCTTGCGTTTCTGAAGACAAAATATCCCGATGTACATTTCACCATCGAGGATGTTTCCACGATGAGCGAGCGGGAGATCTACTTCGGGAGACGCCCGGAGCGGAGCATACGCGGATTCCTCGGGTGCGGGTAATGATGGAACACAGGAAGCACGTGGAGGGAAAGAAGGCGATGAAGACCGTCTGTCCGGTCTGCCCGGAAGGGGATGTTGCAACCCTGCTGTCCGGCATGTCCCGGACCGGGTTCCAGGGAAGGAAGCTGGGAGAATCGGTGGATGTCTGGCGACGGATGCTTGCCGATCCTGAGTGCACAATCCTGTTCGGGCTCTCCGGTGCGATGATCCCTGCCGGTATGCAGCGGTGCCTTGTGGAGATGGTAAAACGCCACTATGTGGACGCGATCGTGTCGACGGGAGCGAACATCTTCCATGATACCTGCGAGCACCTTGGGATCCGGCATTATCTCGGGCATCACCGGGTAGACGACGCGAAGCTGTATCAGCGGGGAATCGACCGGATTTACGATGTTTTTGCCTACGAAGAGGATTTCCGGACGGTTGACCGGGGCATAGCGACATGGTCCGCATCCATCGCGCCGTTCCGGGGTTCTTCGCGCGAATTTATCCGGCAGCTCGGGGAATGGCTCTGCACCGAAAAGCCGGACACCGAATCACTGACCTCGGTCTGTGCACAAGAGAAGATCCCGATCTTCATCCCCGCGCTTGCGGATTCCTCAATCGGTATCGGGCTCCTCATTGCCCGGCGCCGTGGCCTGGATATCGATATCGACCAGATCGCAGATGCGGATGAGATCACCTCCCTTGTTGAGGAGGCAAAAAGGACCGGCGTCATCTATGTCGGCGGCGGCGTGCCCAAGAACTTCATCCAGCAGACGCAGGTGATCGGATCGATTCACGAAAAGGACCTGGGCGGACACCAGTACGCGATCCAGTACACGACCGATTCTCCGCAGTGGGGCGGATTATCCGGATGT
>CAYVAQ010000047.1:0-12528 GCA_964448885.1 uncultured Methanoregula sp.
CCTCACCCCATCGCCCGTACTTTCCGGATCAGCGCGATCTTCTGCTCCATCTCGTCCCGCATATCCTGCTCGATAGCGGAAAGGATCTCGGATAACGGCACAACAAGCCGGTATATACACATCGACCGGCCACGCTTCTCCTGCGCAAGCTTGCGGCTCTCTACCCAGCCCCGCCCCGTAAAATACGATATCGCTTTACTCACCTCACCCTGGCGCAGGTCGGTGCCCCGCTCGATATCGCGCGAGGTGGCCTCGGGAATGTTGGCAAGGAAGACGAGCGTACGCGCACTGTGGCGGACCAGACCGGCTTCGATGAGGAGATTGGCTGACGATTCTTCTTTTTTGGTAAACGTATAGACAAGAGCCATGGATATTCCCCGCGAAATGTATTTGAATTAATTTCAAAATTATATCGTTAAAGCCATTCTGGTCAATGGTAAAAAACCCGTCCTGAACGAAGGGATTTGTGGCACGGGAAAAGGAGCGGGCCGGGCAAATAAAAATAAAGGAAGTATCGCCGGGATCTCACCTTCCTGACACTCTTTGGCGGTATCTCTGCTCCAGGGGATTCAGATGCACCGGATTGTTACACAACGTCTCCACAATTCCCCTTTTCACCCCACCTTCCCCTCAATCTCCATAACCTCCTTTTTGCACCACCGCTCCCCGACTACCTGCCATCCACCAGGGGAACAGGTCCCGCATGATGCCGACACCGCTGTACGAGGCCAGGCACGCAAACGTAGAGAAGAAGAGCCAGGCAGGCAGCGTCGCATTATTGCAACCGTATATCGCCATCAGCCGGGTGAGGGAAAGGAGGAGGGCAAAGACTGCCGTGCCCAGCGCAAGGTACCCGGTGAGGGTAATATTCGGATGAGACCCGGCCGACGGAGTAATATCAAAAATTTAATCCTCATCCCGTTTCATCAAATCCAACAGGGACCGTATCTGCGGTTCAAGTTCAGGGAGTTTGTGCTGGATAACATCCCAGACAATCTCATAATTGATCGCAAAATACCCATGGATTACCTTGTCGCGGATCCCTGCCATGAACTTCCAGGGAATGCCAGGGTTCTCTTTCCTGATTTTTACCGGGACATTCTTGGCAGCTTCACCGATGATCTCCAGGGATCGGGTTACCGCATGTTCCGTTGTCTTATCTTGCAGAAGATTATCGTAGGTGATAGTTGACGGAGCGAATTAAGGTACTCGATCTCGTCAAGAATATGCTGGAGATATACGAGGTTATCCTTCAACCCAGATCACCTCACGTTCAACCCGTGGCCGGATGTATTTATCGATCCCGCCTACCGTCAGGAGGTCCACTTTTCTGCCAAAGAGATCTTCAAGGTAATACACAAGCTGCATGAAGTTATCGAAAGTAGCCTGTCCTTCAGTGAACTCAACAAGAATATCGACATCGCTCGAACGTTTCTGCTCCCCACGGGCAAATGATCCAAATATCCCGATCCGTTTCACGCCAAAACGCCCACGTACCACCGGGATCTCACGGCCCAGTTTCAGAAAAACCGGGCTTCTTCGTTTTGGTGATAACGCGATCGGTGATGCCATCTCTCTCAGTACCTGTTGTGTGTGATTGGTCTTAAAAAGGGTGTGGATGCCGTTCATCCGGCAGTACAAAAAACTAATTCCGGAGGCGGGACCATTTGAAAGATCTTCTCCACAAGACAGGTTCCGGGTCACGGCCAGTTCTGGCTGTGCGGCGAAGCCCATGAGGCACTCAAACCATGAGGATGGGAAGAACAGATCAGTGTTCTTCGAAGCACCGATATGTGTCAAACATTGCCCTCTATCTCCATAACCTCCTTTTTGCCCCGCCCCTGAGTGACTGGCCGAGAGCCACTGCGGGAACAGTTCCCGGATCACGCCGGCACAGCAATGTGCCACCGTGCCGCAGAACGTGGAGAAGAGCACCCGGGTGAGGAGGGTCGCGTTCGCCATGCCATAGACCGCCATCAGCCGGGTGAGGGAAAGGAGGAGGGCGAAGGCCGCATTGCCCGGTGCGAGATATCAGTTCCGGGGAGAATCCGCTGACATCACGGAAGAATTTCGATCTCTTCTGAGATACTCACCGGGAAACCGGAGCTGACGTTCCCCATCATTCCGTGCCCGGGTCTCTTCGCACCCCAGCCTGGCATCGGAGCGCACGAGAGAAGAGAACCGCAACGCGGCAGTAAGCCTGCCGACACAGCAATACCCGGCAATCACTTTCACCCCGCCAACCGGGCTCCTTATCCTCATGCCTTCCCGATATCCGGGTAAGGAACGCGATCATGAAATGAAACGCAGGACCGCAATATCCACCATTCCGGAAGAACCGCTCTTCCCCCTCGTTCAGGAGATCCGTGATCTTGTCCGGCAGGCCCGGCAGACTGCAGCCCGCACCGTTAACACATTACAGGTTGCCACCAACTACGAGATCAGAGGGGATCGCAATTCCCGATGAGGAGAAGTGAGGCATTAGCCGAACTTCGAGTTCGGTCGGAGGATTGTAGAACACGAGCAGAACGGAAGCCGTCGGGCCGGGTACGGGAAGAACCTGCTCGTGCAACTCTCGCAAAAACTTACCGAAGAATTCGGCAGGGGATTTTCTCAGACGAATCTCAAATACATGCGCCAGTTTTATCTCGAATACCGCGAGCCGGTCAGACAAATAGGTCAGACCGCATCTGACAAATCCGCTGTCGTTGTCCGACAGGGATCCCCAATTCGTCAGACAGTGTCTGACCAATTCGGCCAACACGGTACGCTGAGCTGGTCGCACTATGTCTTCCTCATGAATATCGACAACCTGGACGAGCGCCGGTTTTATGAGATAGAATCCGGACAAAACCATTGGTCACTTTCAGAACTGAAACGGCAATTCAACGCCGGGATCTATGAACGGCTCGCACTCAGCCGGGATAAAGATGGGGTAAAATCCCTTGCAGATAACGGGCAGATCGTGGGCAATCCGCAGGACGTGCTTAAAGATCCCTATGTCCTCGAATTTCTCGGGCTCGATGAGAGCACACAATACTCTGAAAGCGATCTCGAATCCGCCATTATAGATAAACTCGAAACCTTCCTCCTGGAACTCGGCAAAGGATTTCTCTTCGAATCCAGGCAGAAACGGTTTACGTTCGACACAGATCACTTCTATGTAGACCTCGTCTTCTATAACCGCATCCTCCGGTGTTATGTGTTGATCGACCTCAAGATTGGAAAACTCACGCATGAAAACCTCGGCCAGATGCAGATGTACGTCAATTATTACAACCGCAACGTGAAGCTCGGCAATGAGAACCCGACGATCGGGATAATTCTCTGTAAAACAAAGAACGATGCACTCGTCAGGCTTACCCTGCCCGAAAATGCAAACGTCTACGCATCCCAGTACCAGCGTTACCTGCCCTCAAAAGAAGAGCTGAAGAAGAAACTCATCGAATGGTCGGAATCTGCTCCCGACACTCAGGACATCGGTTGACCTCTTGTCCTGCCTCTCATTTCCCTCTCCGGCATACCTTTTTCCTACCCCACCTTCCCCTCTATCTCCATAACCTCCTTCAGCACCGCCCCTGAGTGACTGGCCGAGAGCCACTGCGGGAACAGTTCCCGGATCACGCCGACACAGCAGTACGCCACCGTGCCGCAGAACGTGTAGAAGAGGACCCAGGTGAGGAGGGTCGCGTTCGCCATACCATAGAACGCCATGAGACGGGTGAGAATGAGGAGGAGGGCAAAGGCCGCCGTGCCCAGCGCAAGGTACCCGGTGATGGTGAAGAAGGAGAGGCTGCCGGACCGCTGCATATGTGTGTGGTTGACGCTCCCGGATTATAGGTGCTGTGGTGGGGCGGGACACAAAGGGAGTGATGTCCGGCAGCCGGAACCGGTGCGCCGGCATGACCGGGCGGGGACGTAACGTTCAGCGGGTGAGTGACAACCGGAAGGTAAGTCCTGGGATTCCTGTGCCGGGACAGCTCCTTTATACATCCCGCTCCATATAATGAAATACGAGCATGACCGCGATACCCCGCAAATATATCACTGATGCAAAGAACCAGAAGCAGGCGGTGATCCTGGACCTTGCGACCTTCAACAGGATGGAAGCCATTATCGAGGACCATGGTCTTGGCAGGTTCATGGAAGAGGCAGAGGGGGATGAAGTCCTCTCCATCCACGAGGCAAAAAAGCACTATAAAACATTGAAAAAGGCCTGAAATGCCAGCCTGCGGGTACAGGAAAATATTCCTCAGGGATTTGGCACGGGCATTTGCATCCATCTCCACTTTCACACCCTGCAGGGCTGGCACTTAATTAAAAAAGTGCGCACACCGTGGGGATAAGGAATGCGAAGCAGTCATGAAAGCCGAAAAAGACACATTTTCCGCTGGTACTGGCAGGCCCCTGCTTTGCCTGGCAGGCCGGAACGAAAGATGCCCGAAAAGAATCTATGGTATAAAAAACAACAAAAACGCACCTGAGATTATGTCCACATCATCCGGTTCAGTTGATGAGAAGATAGAGAGCCTCCCCCCCGAACTCCGAAAGGAGGCTATTCATTACATCGACGAACTGGTCAGGCGCTCAAAGAGACGGCCCTCCACGCCATGCCGTTGTGTTGCAGAAGGTACCCTTGACGAACTCGGGAAACACTATTCCTCGGTTGACCTCCAGCACAAGGCACATGAATGGCGGGACTGATGTATCTTCTTGACACGAACATCTTTCTCGAATATATCCTCAGGCGGCCACGGGTCAGGGAAGTCAGGGATTTCTTTCAGCGAATCGATCCTTTTGCAATCAGTATATCGGACTTCTCCCTCCATACACTGGGAGTTATTTACACACGGGAGCACAAACCCGATAAATTCCTGGTCTTTGTCAATGAGGACATTCTTGCCAGCGGCATCCGCATCCTTTCGATAGAGCCGGAGCATTTCTCCGGAATTACCGGTGCTGCTGCCCGATTTGATCTGGACTTCGATGATGCTTACCAGTACGCTGTCGCTGAACAGTATAACCTGACGATCATCAGTTATGACCGGGACTTTGACCGGACTCCCAAAGGCAGGAAAGAGCCGAAAGATATACGGTAACGCATTCGCGGGATGAAGGGTCTGCTGATGCATCCAGCCGGGGTCCGGCAATCTCAGGTAGACAGATGATGCCAGGCACCTGAAGAGTTAGTTTTTTTTTAAAAAGGCATGCGTTGCGATGCCGTCCGGCACGGACCAGCCGGGCATCAGTAAAATTGTATGCTGCGCGATATGACGGGGGGGTCCGGGAGTACTGAAAAATTTTTTGGAATTTTTTATTGCTTTCTGATTTTTTTCCCACCGGAGGAACATTTTACGTACCTGCCGGACAGCAACGCATCGGGCCCCGATTGCCACGGATTGCCGCATATCGCCCCGGATTTTCCGGTTTTTCGTTTCATAATAAAAGCCCATTGATAAGCCAGTTCTACATTGGAATGTCAACGGGGCCCCAGCGACCCGGAACGGGAACGGTGTTCCTGCTCCGGTCCGGGAGATATGCGCACACCTCCCGGAAAATCCGACAGGTTTCTCAAAACCTGGAGGGCGTGAAGTATGGCCACACCATTCTTCAAAATCCGACAGGTTTCTCAAAACCTGGAGGACGAGAAGTATGGCTTCACCATTCTTCAAAATCCGACAGGTTTCAAAAAAACCTGGAGGACGAGAAGAATGGCTGCACCATTCTTCGAATTAAACCAGGAGGAGATCCGGAGGATCTCCCCCGAGCAGAAAACAAATCACAGGAGTTGACAACAACATGGCAGACTTCAACCAGAGATCCGTAGTAAAGACCGCGGTCCGCGAACTCGCGACCCCGATCGAGAACGTATCGGCATTCAACACCATCGTCCAGGCAGTCATCACGGACAACCCGCTGGGCTGCGTGGCCTACACGGAGGCCGGGGTCACCCACCAGCCGGTCGAGAAGAGCAAGGAGAATTATGTCGCGAAGATCGTGTACCAGAACGGCGACGGCAAAGCCGTGGGCACCGACTCGTGCAAGTTCGCATCGGTTGCCGGGTTCAATGCCGGCGCCACCGCACTGCTCGCGGACACCGCACTCGCCACTGCACACGGCGGCACCGCGGTCCGCGACAGCGACAGCGAGACCTACGCGGCAACCCTCAAGTGCCGGGACCCGAACGGCGAGATCTACATGATCACGTTCACCCGGGAGCGGGTGAGCCTCACCTCGTACTCGGACGACGCGATCCGCACAAAGGTCGAGACCTGGGCGGACACCGTGGCGGCTCTCGCGTAAGCAGGGCCGGAGGAAACCACTCACAAATTTTTCCGGGTGATAATTTCAGAATGGATCTGATCGCCCCCCTTACGCCAGCCCTGCCCCCGTTGGGGGCGGGGGCGTAGGTGATGCCGCCGGGAGTCGGTGTCCGGGATCTCTCATCAGATTTCCGGAACCGGTAATACGTCGTCATCGCACCCGGGGTTAGCCCACGCGGCTGGGGCGGAGCCCCAATGAGCGTCAGAAATCTTTCGAAATATCTCACAAGAACACCGGCCGGGAAATCCAGCTATCTCGCAAAAATCATCCGGCAAAGGTGATCCGAGAAGCAGGTGGAACCGGGCCACACACACTGTCCCGGTCCTCCCGGCCGTATACTCAAGAACAGGAGGCACACACATCATGGAAACCGAGATCATCACCATCATCCTCGGGGCCGTGCTCCCGGTCTACCCGCTGCTCATCGCCATCTACGGGCGGATGGGCCGGTACGACGAGATCGTGGAGGAGTTCAAACGGCTCCGGGACGAGCACGATGCACTGCGGGAGGCGCTGCATGGACACTGAGACCACGCCGGTCGCAACCGTGACCGGCCTGTACCGCGGCACGTTCGCAGGCCTCGAACCGCTGACAAAAGAGACGCCGCTCACGATGGAGGAAGTCCGGCGGAACCCGGTCTTCTACGAGCTGGAGTTAAACCCGGACGCGGAAGAAGCAGACCTGATCATCGACATCATCTACGACAACATGAGCCCGGTGCAGATGCAGGACCTGACACGGGGCACTGACATCCCGCGGGGGATGCGGTTCTGGCCGGACTGGTTTACGATCCCGCCGTACCGCGAGATGCGGGACGCTGACGGGAGACGGGTGTACCCGCGGGCGCCGGGCGTCCACACGGTCCGGATCCGGACCGCACAGCGCTCACGGGGCGGACCGTCGAGGGCCCGGGACTTCTCGGCAAAGAACCGGGGCTACACGAGCCCGGCGTACGAGCTGACAATCGCCGCAGGAGGCAGCGATGACGAACGATGACGGGGACGAGCCCCCTTAAGGAGGGATGCATGACAACAACACCGGATGCCGGCGGGACCATCTCCCCCGCCCGCATCTTCTGCTTCGGCATCCTGTACGCAATCGGCAGGTTCGACCCGGAGTCCCTTACACCGGCAGAGAAGATCGACTGCGGCGAAGAGCGGGCATGGTTCGGCTTTGGCGAAGTGGTCATGGCGGGGATGCTGTCACTCAGCATCACGGTGCCGGCAGCTGACTGGCTTGCACAAAAGTCCGGGCCGGCACCGTCACTCACCGCTGCAGTGCTCCTCTTCCTGGCACTCTTCGTCTTCCTGCCCAAGCTGATCCGGTACGCAATGCAGGCAGATACTGAGATGGTTATCATAGCCTTCGGAAGGAACGAGCAGGCCAGGAAAGTCTTCTGGACGGTCTTCCTCGCCCTTGCCGGTCTCGTGCTGGCGCAGGTCGCAGAGCCGGGAGTGGTGGAGAAGATAATAAGAGCACTTACGGAGTTGTAGAAAAATGTTCGCGAAAATAAATTTTTTCAAAACATAAATGAAAAAATTTAATATTTGTCAAAAGTATCTCATCAGAGTTGAAATGTTATGAAATACTTCATTGATAATTGCCATCATTGCAGTGAGAAAATTTACCTTGATATTCATCCCCTTACCAAAAAGGATTTACTCACAACTCTCGGCGAAACGTTTAATGTTGAATGTCCGTATTGTCATCAAATTCATGTATGTCTAACTGAAAATATCATGGCTGAAAATGATCAGCCAAATCTTCCCATTGGGATCATTGTCGGTGGTTTTCTTGGCACTTGTTTTGCAGGTCCAGCAGGTGCACTGGGAGCGGGAATTATTGGGGGATTTTTAGGATTCAATGCTGATATCCACGAGGAAAAACTCATTGATAGCTTTAATCATAATCTCGAAATTGAAGAAATTGCAAACCCCTTTTTTATGGATAGATAATTGATGAACGTTTATACAATTGTTGAATCAATCACTTACATCTACTTTCACCATTTTTTTATTATACTTACTATTCTTGTCGGGGGTGTTTTTCTTTACAAAATTATTAGTTTTTGGAAGCATGAAATCTCCTTAAAAAACCCTGATTTGCTGAGAAACACAATTTTAAAATCGTTATTATCGGGTATTGGAGTGTATTCCTCTTTTGCAATTATCCTATGTGGATTGTTTAGTGGGATATATGAGAAGTGGCCTGAGGATTGTCCCCCCCAATATGGTGGAGGATTATTAATTGTCGCGGGATTGATTTTTTTGATCTATGTACTGCAATATGCAGCAGAGTTCATAAAAACCAATATCGAAAAAGTCAAAATCAAATAAAAATTTGGATAATTTGTTATTAAAAGTTATAATCTCAAAGTTTTCTATTTGTTATCGAAATTGAACAATCTCATTCTTTCTCCCCCCTCACCCCGCCGACCGGATCACCATCAGCGGCCGCTTCACGAGCGAGAGGGTCTCCTCGATGATGCTGCCGGCAAGGAACGCGTGCAGGCAGCCTTTGCCTTCAACGCTCATCCAGACCAGCGACACATCCTCCTCCTCGGCAACCCTCGCGATCGTGCGGGCAGGTCTGCCGTGCTCATCACGGACCCGCACCTTCGCCTTCGTGCCGGCAAGGGACGCACGCAGTGCCTCAAGCCGGGCTTCCGCATCCGGCACGGCCCCTGCCCCCTCCGGCCCGGCATGGAGGAGCACGATCTCCCGGACGCCCGGCATCGCACCGGCGCAGGCGATGGCCTTGTGCGAGGTCTCCGCAAAGTCCGTGGGGCAGAGGATCGTGGTAAAGATGTTCCGGCAGAACTTGCTGTGCTCCTTCCCGTTGAAGCGGTCGATGACGCGGTTGGGCATCACGAGCACGTCCGTGCTGCCGGTCCGGCACAGGACCGTTGGCGGGACGCGCCCGAGGAGGATGCCCGCCCGGAAGTTCGTTGCGTACCCGCTGAGGACCACCAGGTCGGCACCGGCATCGGCAGCTGCTGCAAGGATCGTGCCGGCAAGGTCGCGGCCCTGGGCAACCTGCATCGTCACGGCAACCGATGGGTTCAGCGCCAGCAGGTACTGCTTTGCCGCTGCAAGGTACTCTTCCGACTGGTCCCGCACCAGCTTCTCGACAACATGGATCGGGAACGGCCTGACCACGTGGACCAGGTGGATGGCGGCCACATGCGGGAAGCTCGTGAGGCAGTCGAGCTCGTCTTTGGCATGCGAGGAGAAATCGGTAGGGAAGAGGACCGAACTGAACATGGTATCTCCTGCTCCAGCCGGCCGGGCAGCAGGGGGATACCCCGTGCCGGCACGGTTGTACCTGTGTGAAATGAAGCTGATGGCGGTATTTAATGCTATGCCCGGCAGGATGACCTGCGGCTGCCCTCACTCATCGGGCGGTTCCCGCTCCCAGCCATCGAACCCGATCGCCAGGTGCGCGATGGCATTGCCTTCAGCACAGGCATCCGGGCCGGGGACCGCACGGTACTCTGCAATCCAGCACCGGGTGAGATGGTACGCGAACGCGACCCTGCCCTCCTCATCGCGCACCTCAACGCTCAGCGGCCGCTTGTACTCGGGGAGCAGCGAGCCTTTGCCCGTTGCCGGGCCATAACAGCGGACCATGGCGACCCACTGGCCGAAGCTGAGGTCACAGGTGATCCCGTTCTCAAGGCTGATGAAATACGGCGTTCCCTGCCCCTCCGGCCCGATGGCCGGGGGAGGCGAGCCGCTCTTCCGGTACCCGGCAGCATCCGATCGCTTCGGGAACGCGGAGGCCGCGGAGAAGCCGGCCACGGTGCGGCCGTTCAGCATGAGCCGGTACCGAAAGCCCGCATAGGGGTCTTCATTCAGGGACATGGCAGTTCCACGCCCGATCTCTGTCACATGAGACGATGAGGGTTTCGATTGTACCAGTGGCGGGTCATGCCATCCCCCACCGGGATGCAATGCCGGCACTCCTTCGGGTCCCGGAAGTATCATCCCGATCGTCTGTATTACCGGTCATAAAAAAATTGGAGGAGAAGATGAGGGAGGGGTCCCCTCCCCGCGATCAGTTTTTGCCGGATGCGAGCATCGCCTCGAGCTCGCTGATGAGGCTCGCGATGATATCGTCCCGGGACTTCTGCTGGTCCTGCGGCAGTGCGCCCTGCCCGGTGCCGGCGGGCTGCGGGGTCCCGGCCTGGCCGGTCGCGGGTGCCGGCCCGTTCATCGTCCGGTTGCCCTCAGGGGCAGGGGTGGTCTCGTTCCATCCCACGCCTCCCGGCGGCTGGCCTCCGGTCATGTTGCCCGGAAACCCGTCATGTCCCATCGTCATGGTGGCGTCAAAGGGGCGGGCGGTCAGGTTGCCCGGGATGCCGTCATGATCGCGGGGCATGGTCCGGTTGCTGTCGAACCCGGTGTCCATCCGGTCGCCCGCCATCTCCCCGGGGACCCCGCCGGCCTGCGTCATGGTGCCGGGGAGATCGCCGGGCGGGCGGCCCATGGTCGTGTTGCCCTGCATCATCCCGCGGCCACCCTGGCCTGCGGTGTTCCCGGCGCCGGCGGATTGTCCGGCATCACCGGACGGGGCTGGTCCCGCGGCATTACCGTTGCCGCCGGCCTGCCCGGCATTGCCGGTCATCTGCCTGCCATTATCCGATTGCACGGCACTGCCGGCCGGCTGTCCGCTGTCGCTCCCCTGCCCGGTACCGGCAGACGGGGCCTGCATCCGGCCTCCCGCCTGCCCCCCGGGGCCCTGTACCATCCCGGTATCCTGGCCGGCAGCAAGCGCCGGCACCGCGATGACTGCGGCCATGCAGATGCATGCTGCCAAGATAACGAGCGGTCGTTTTGTGGTTGTCATGGTCTGGTTATACCTCCGTTGTTGCAGCTGCGGTCACGCGCTGCACGGCTCCTCACATCCGCTCAGGGGATTATATATTGTGTTCATCGCGGCCGGCGAATACTTGCCCGTCCGGCTCCATTCAACCAACCTGCCGGTTAGCTCAATGCCCGGCGGTGGCCGGAAAATCGTGGCCGGGGCCACAAAAAAGGGGTGCCGGTTACGGCTTTGTCGCCCAGAGCCCGTGCACGTTGCAGAAGATCCGGACCTTCTTCACCGTGCCGGTCTTCGGGAGGACAAACTCCATCTCCGGTTTCTGGCCGGGGTAAAGGTTCCCGACCAGGAGGAATGTATCCCCGATAACCTCGATCCCTTTGATGAAGTGCTCCTTCTCCATCGGGTGGGGGATCGAGCCGATCTTCACCCGAAGCCCGCCCGGGACCTTCTCGACCACCGGCAGGTGCTTCTCCTTTCCCGCCTCGGTCGATTTCTCATCAAGCCGGACCATCGGTTTCCCGCAGCAGGAAAGCTCCCCGTCTCCGTCCTGGATGGCGAGGACCATCTTCCGGCAGGACTCGCATTTATACATCTCCATCATGAGTATGCCTCTGGTGAGAATAGCGCCACCATGATAATATACGTATGGGACGTGCCGGTCACGCGGCAGCGGGGATGCGGTGCGTGGTCTTCAGGGCCCGCCGCGCCCCGGTTAACCTTTTGTCTGCCGCCGCCGATAGAACACCATGGACGTCCAGCAGCTCTACACCACCTTCACGCACCCGCGGGTGATCACCAGCATGCTCATCCTCGGGATCGTGCTCGGCATCGTCCTCTCGCTCTTCGTGCAGCACTTTGCCGGCCAGTGGTGGATGCCCACGGCCTTTGTCGGCATATGCCTCGTGGTGGCGGTCGGGTACATGTACTGGCTCGACCGGCAGGAGCTGCGGGACGACTGATGGCGGCCGGCATGATCCTGCAGGGCCGTGCCCGGCAGCGATGCCAATCGCAAAAGAAAAATATCCCGGGTCCCATATCTCTCCCTGATCATCATGGCATTTGAGTGGGACCCGATCCTCTTTGTCAACCTCGTCCTGTGCATCATCATCGTGGCGCTCGGCATCCGCTGCTGGCGGCGGGGCGGTGAGACGCTCCCGCTCTATATCGCCGGTGCCTTCGGGCTCTTCGGCATCTCGCATGCCGCAACCCTCCTCGGGTTCAAGCTCCCCCTGACCATCCCGCTCATCATCATCCGCGCCCTGGCGTACGTCCTTGTCATCTACGCGCTCATCCTGCACCTGCGCACGAGCGTCATCAACACCGAGGCAAAAGAGGCATGGGCGGACTTCTTCCGGGAAGAGAGCCGCCCGGACAAGGAC
>CAYVAQ010000048.1:0-11612 GCA_964448885.1 uncultured Methanoregula sp.
CCGGGGCCTGCCTGCGTCTGGTTTGCGGCCGGCCCCTGCCCGGCATTATCCGGCTGGCCGTTGCCGTTCTTCATGCCCCTGCCCCGGTCATCACCCAGCGGTACGGGATTGAGCCGGGTCGAATTGTCGCCACCAACGAACCGCTCGTACCGCATCCGGGTCTTCTCCTCGAACTTCTCTTCAAGCCGGAGGCTGTTATTGTAGGCACGGGCAAGGCCGGTGCTGTTCGGGTTGCGCTGGAGGAGACCTGCAAGCACCTGCTGGTGTTTCACAATCATCTCCTGCGCATGTAAGAGGCCGGTCTCGTTTGATTTGAACGGGCCGATCTCGTTCTCTGTCTGGTTCACCTTGTTGTGGTACTGGTACAGTGCCCGCTCCGCGGCATCGGTGTTGTTGTACTGCCATTCCCACTGGTACTCATACAGGTGGTTGTTCGCGTGCTTCAGCTTCTTCTCAACCCGCTCGGTGGCGTTGAACGTGAATGATTCATCAAGGTCCTCAAACGCGATCCGGAGCCCGTACAACGGGTTACCCGGTCCAATAGTATTGGTATCCGGTGCGGTCTCTTCCGCTGCGCATATCCCGGTGAGGGAGATGATGGCAAGGATGATGAGCCCTGAAACAATTCCAGCGTGTATTTTCATGATCGGTTCTCCTGCCTGCAGGCTGGTTGCCTGCTGCATGATGGATTGTCTTGTGCGGTCCCACTTAAGGCTCGCGAGCGTCCGATTGTACGCGATCGGTCCCTGCTGGTACGGCATCCGCATCAAACGTCCAGGACCGTTCAGAAATCGTTTCCGGGGTCAAAATACGGAATTTAAAACCGGAAAAAAACCGGATTTTTCCTGCGGTTTTCCGGTGCCGGCAATGCAGGGAGCGCGTAAAATCGGCTAGCCGAGACCCCATTGGGCAAGAGTCGTGCGCGAGGGGTCGACATCGTTCCACTCCCAGCCAAGCGCCTCGATGATCCGGGAGATCGGCTGCTTGATGGTCTTCTCGAGCATCAGCTCCCAGTCAACGACAAACTCCGGGGGCACCTGGTCGGCATACTCAAAGCAGAGCACATCGGTCTTGGGATATTTCGCTGTCACGGTCCTGATGTAGATCCGCTTGGGTTTGCTGCCCTTGCCAAACTCCGTGTGCAGGTGCTGGTTCGCGTACTTGGCGCCCCGGACCTGGGCATCGTCCGTCTCGTAATCGTCGAGCCCCTTGCCGATGCCGCCAGGGATGCCGATCTCGTCAAGCGGGTACTTCCCGGCCCGGTACTTCCTGATGACATCGGCAAGGAATGCCTTGATCGTGTCGTATCCCTCGCCTGCCAGGATCATCTCCATCACGCGCTTTTGGACGTACTTCGTGATCTGCGGGGTATCGCTGCGCTTGATCTCGAAGCCCACGATGTCGGTCTCGTTTGTGTCCTTTCCTTCCTTCCAGACGAGCGAGCCCGCGTACCGTTTCTTCCGGCCGGCCTGGAAGAACCGGGCATAGATCTTCTCGAACTTGATGGAGAAGAAGTGGACGTCGGCATTCAGTACGGTCTTTGCAAATTCCTGGTAACTGGCGTTGAGGTGCTTCTCGATCGCCCGGGCGGTCGCGATGGTCTTGTCCCGGTCGATCCCCTTCTCCAGCTGGACCATGCAGGAGTCGGTGTCGCCATAGATGACCGTATAGCCCATCTTCTCGATCTCGCGCCGGGTGTGCTCGATGATGGCCCGGCCGACCGAGGTGACGGCTGCGCCGATCTCCCGGTCAAAGAGCCGGAACCGGGCGTACCCCGATACCCCGTAATAGGTGTTCATGATCACCTTGAGCACATTCTGCTGCATGTCGTAAATGATATACTGGGGTGAGCCGAACGCGAAGGTGTTGCGCAGGCGTTTCTTCTCGTCCCGCTCCTTCAAGAGCTCGGATATGATGCTCCGGGTCAGCCCGTCCGGCACTTTTTTGAACCGGATGCCGTTGGGGGCTTCGAGTTCGCCGGCGGGGTCCTTGGTCTCGGGCGAGGCGTTGATGGTCATCATCGCCATCGGGTACAGGGACTTGAGGTCGAGGACCACCACGTTCTCCCGGACGCCCCTGCTCGGCTCAAAGACGGTTGCACCCTCGAACTCCTCGGCATTGGCAAATCCTTTCGAGGGGAGCACGTACTTGCCGTACGCCTTCCTCAGGACATAGACATCGATAACACTCGACGAGTTGAGCGTCTTGTCGAGCGGGCAGCCCACGTACCGGGCGATCTCGCGGTAGAAGTCGATGATGGTGTCCTTGCGGTTGATCCCCACACAGAGCTCCACGTCCTTGAAGTTGTACTCCACGAGCAGGGCGGGCTGGTCCCTCCAGAGGTCGGAGATGGTCCCGGTGTACCGGACCTTCTGCTGGCCGAGCTCCTCCATCGCGATGGCATCGAGCCGGTACGACTCCTTGAGCGTGGAATGCATCTTCTTGTATGCGGTCAGGAGATCGAAGAGCGCCCTGCCGCGGAGGGCATTCCGCTCGGTCATGCCGGGGATGCGGGCGAGCGAGTCGGCCCTGAGCCCGAGCTTCTCCATCCGGTTCATGATATAGGGCATATCGAAGTCAACGAAGTTCCAGCCCGAGAGCACGTCCGGGTCGCGGGCAATGATGTAGGCCGCAAAGGCCCGGAGCATCGAAGCCTCGTCTGCGTACGTGCAGATGGTGTGCGTCCCTTTCCGGAAACACCCGTTCTCAAGGCCCCCTTCCTTCTCCTTTGCCGCGATGGCGGCAGGGTCTCCTTTACCGACAAGGAGGAACGTGGTGTAGTCGTTGTCAAACGAGTCGTGGCAGGTGATGCAGATGATCGCGTCCCGCTGGGGGTCGGGGAACCCCCGCTCGTCCTCGCACTCGATATCGATGATGCAGGTCCGGGCCGGGGCGTCCACGACCGCGGGGGCGATGTCACGGTAGTCCGTGGTGGTCGTTGGTGCCTGTATCCCGCCCGTGAGGCCGGTATCGATCATGAACCGGGTGGCGAACGGGATGTCGGCCTCGAAGTGACGGTACCGTTCCCGCACCTCCCGCACATCGGTCGGGCGCTGGGTATAGATGCGGCGGAGCGGCTCACCCCGGATCGACCGGTACGAGGTGCCGGTCTCGAGGCTCGCCTGGGCCGGGAGCGGGATTGAGGCTGCCTGGTCGCCGGGAATGTAGAAGTACGGTTTGAACCCGTTCACATCAATGCGGACCGCCTTGCCCTGGACGTCCCGGCCGAAGATGTGGATGACCGGGCCGTCCGGCGCATTGCTGTACTCGACCTGGTTGATCGCGATCTTCACACCGGCAAAGGACTCGAGTGTGCAGGTGCCGGCAAAACAGGAGCCGGGCGGGGCGGACTGTGCGGTCATGATCAGGGCACCGCCTTCCTTGCAAGGCTCTTCACAAACGCGCAGGCCTCATCCATCTTCGCCTGCTCCCATGCATCGAGATCCCATTCCTCGATTTCGAGGATCCCTTCGCCGCCAACCCGGACGGGGACGCCCAGCGAGCAGCCCGAGAGCCCGTACTCGCCGTCAAGGATCGCGGAGCAGATTGCAAGGTCGCGGGAGTCCGACAGGACCATCCGGATCAGGTGGGCAAGGTGGAGTGCCGGGCCGAAGACCGTGCCGCCCTTCCCCTTGATCACCTCCATGCTCGCGCCGCGGAGCTCGGCAAGGATCTCGTTTCGCTGCGCTTCCGCAACCGGGTCGGCAAGGTGCGAGAAGACCGGTACCTGGTGCTCGCCGTGCTCGCCCAGGACATACGGGAATCCCCGGATATTCCGGTTGCGGAGCGCGATCCCGAACCGGGCACTGTCGAGCTGCCCGCCAAAACCGATGCAGCGCTCACGCGGGATGCCGGTCTTTTTGTGAAGGTACAGGTTGTTGATGTCCATCGGGTTGGTGACCGTGATGAGGACACCGGAAAAGTCCCGGAGCATGCCAACACAGTCATTGGTTGCCGGCATGTTCGCGTCCAGGAGGTCGGCACGGGTCTTCACGGACGGGGTACGGGGAAGGCCGGCTGCAAAGAGGCAGAGGTCGGCATTTCGGATATCCGAACGGTCCGTGCTGATCTGCACCCCAAGGCCCGTGTGCTCGAGATCGAGCACCTGCGCCTTCAGGAGGGCGGGGGCGCTGTCGAAGAGTACGAGTTCATCCACGAGGCCCAGGGAGGCCGCCATGTATGCGACTTCCCCCCCGATCCTCCCCACTCCGACAACTGCAAGGCGCGGCATTTTCGGTACGTATATGGGTATGCTAATAATAAATAACGACCATTTCCTGATGAATGGTACAGATCAGGCCGGGCCCGGTCAGGGTCGGCGGTGTCACGCTCGACAACCACCTCCTCCTTGCAGCCGGCGTCCTGGGTACAACCGGCGCGTCCCTCTCCCGGATGCTCCTTCTCGGGGCCGGGGGAGTGGTCACCAAGTCGATCGGCCCGCAGCCAAAGGACGGGCACGCAGGTCCCTGCCTCGTGGTCCTCGCGGACGGTCTCCTGAACGCGATGGGGCTGCCCAATCCCTCGAAGGACTTTGTCGAAGAAATTGCCGGGCTTGGCGGAAAACCGGTTGTCGTCAGCATCTTTGGCGGGACGCCTGAAGAATTTGGCGAGGTAGCGGGATGGTTTGCCGGGAAGGCGGCAGGGTTCGAGCTCAACCTCTCGTGCCCCCATGCCGAGGGGTACGGGGCTGCGATCGGGACGGACCCCGCGCTTGTCGAGGCCTGCACCCGTGCGGTCAGCAAAACCGGGATCCCCACCTGGGTGAAGCTCACGCCCAATGTCACGGACATCACGGCCATTGGCAAGGCTGCAGAGAAGGGCGGTGCGGGCGCCATCGTTGCAATCAACACCATCAAGGCAATGCGGATCTCGACCGGGCTGCGCCGCCCGGTCCTGGGCAACCGGTATGGCGGCCTCTCGGGCAGCGCGATCTTCCCGGTCGCGGTCCGGTGCGTGTACGAGCTGTATGAGGCCGTAAACATCCCCATCATCGGGTGCGGGGGTGTCTCCTGTGCGGACAACGTGGTCGAGATGATGATGGCCGGTGCAAGCGCGGTCGAGATCGGTTCGGCAGTGCAGGGTGACGTGAAGGTATTCGAATCCATTGCAAAGGAACTGTATGCAAAGGACGGCGTCCGAGCCGAAGAGATCGTGGGGTGCGCCCATGCCTGACGCCCTGCCGGTACCCGTCACGGTCCTCCGGATCAAGAAAGAGACGCCGAATATCCGTACCTTCATCTTCGACAAGGCGTTCCCCTTCAACCCGGGCCAGTTCGTCATGGTCTGGGTCCCGGGTGTCGACGAGATCCCGATGGCCCTTTCGTCAGAGATCAGCATCACGGTCCAGCTGGCCGGGGATGCAACAGAAGCCCTCTTCGGTCTCAAACCGGGCGATACAATTGGAATCCGCGGGCCCTTTGGCAACGGGTTTACCAAAGGCGAGAAGGTCCTTGCCATTGCCGGCGGGGTCGGGGCTGCCCCGCTCCTGCCGCTTGCCCGGGCTGACAGCGTGATGACGCTCCTCCTCGGCGCCCGTACCGAGACCGAGCTCCTCTTCCTGGACCAGCTGGACGAGTGCACGGACGTGCTGATCGCAACCGACGACGGTTCGCTCGGGTACCACGGGTTTGTCACGGGGCTCATGGACGATCTCAACCTCGGCAATTATGACCGGATAGCAGTCTGCGGCCCGGAGGTCATGATGCGGGCGGTGCTTGCCAAAGTCTCCGAGAAAGGGCTCGCCCACAAGACCGAGTTCTCTCTCCACCGGTACATGAAATGCGGTGTCGGGGTCTGCGGGTCCTGCTGCACCGATCCGTCCGGGCTCCGGGTATGCCGGGACGGGCCGGTCTTCCCCGGCGACATCCTCTTAAAAAGCGAGTTCGGGCACTACATGCGGGGCGCAAGCGGGCAGAAGAAGAATATCTGAACGGCGGTCACGCACGCCTGCCGGGTGCTCAGGCCCGTTTTTGTTCTGCCGGATCCGGCAACGGGAAACGGAACATCCCTTTGGGAATGCGGATCTCAAACCGGGCCCCCGTTCCTTCGGTCCCGGTCTCACGGATCGTTGCGCCCGTTATGGTGAGGATCTCCTCAGAGAGGAAGAGACCATAACCGGTGTGACGGTAGTATTCGCGCCGGAAGATCTTCTCCTTCGCCGCTTCGGGGATCCCGACGCCATCGTCCTCGTACACGATGACCAGATCATCGTCCTGCGGCCGGCAGGATACCTGGATACGGGTCACGTGCCCGCCATGCCGGACCGAGTTGTCGATGAGGTTGGTGAAGACCTTTAAGAGGAGCAGGTCTGCATAGATCTCGAGGCCGGCAAGATCAGTCTGCAGCCGGACATCACCCAGGCGGACGGATTCGGTTGATTCACGGATGACCGTTTCCACGACCTGCCATGACGGTGCGCTCGTCCCGATGCTCTGGTAATCGCGGGTGAACCGGATCTGCTGCTGGATGAGGCCGGTGATCTCCTCGATCTTTTTGAGCTGCTCGCGGGTCTGGGGATCAGTCGTGGTCTCCTGCGCAACCGCGACATACATCACGATTGCCGTGATCTGGTTGAGGATGTCGTGGCGGGTGATGGAGGAGAGCGTGTTGAGCTTCCGGTTGGTCAGCTGGATGACCGATTCAAACCGTTTGCGTTCCCGGATCTCGGCACGGAGGATCTCGTTTGCCCGCGTGAGCTCCTCGGTTCGCTCGCGGACGCGGTCCTCCAGTTCATCCCGGGCTTTCTGGATAACCTTCTCGGCAAGCTTCCGCTCGGTAATATCAATAACCGAACAGATAACGATATCATCAGAAGTGAGCGATGCCGATACCATGAACTGCCGGATGGACCCGTCGCGGGTCGAGACCCGAAGCTCATAATCGCCGGTGCGGACGTTCTTCTCGATCTCGCCAAGGAAATGCTCTCGCTCCCCGGAGACCGGCAGGATCCGGCTGATGTCCCTGCCTTCGAGTTCTGCCGGTTCGAACCCGAGGAGCCGGGCACACTTGCCATTCATCTCACGGATCTTCCGGCTCTTCAGCTCGAACGTGAAGATGCCGGCCTGCGAGTTGTCGAAGATCCCCTGGTACTTGCGCTCCTCGGCCTGCATCCGCTCGGCAAACGAGGAGGTGACCACACCGATCGTGACAAAGATGACAAACCACGCGGTCGAGACCGCGACCAGCATCGGATCGAAGCTGCTCAGCAGGTAGATGAGGCAGAGGTACAGGATGGAGATGAGCAGGGAGAAGATGACACCGCGATGGGGATAGCGGTACACGAAGAGGATGATGGGGAGGATATACAGGAACGGGAACACTTCGTAGATCCCGTGCGTTACGGAGAAGACGGTGGAGGTCAGGGCAATGACGATGCTCGACCCGATGACCGCGAGCCAGAAGATCTGGCTGTGCGCGAACCCGGCAAACCTCATCGCTTCACCTCCTTCTCGTTATCCTTGTCATGCTCAGCCGGTGGCATCTGCGATGCAAGGAGCGACTGCTCGAACCGCCGCCGTTCAAGGATCTCCGCCCGGAGCTCCTCGTTGATCCGCTCGAGATGGGCGGTCCGGGCTTTCACCTGCTCCTCCAGGTCCTCGAGCGTCCGCCGGATCTCCTCGTCAACGATCTTGCTGCCGGTGATATCGATGACCGAGCAGTAGACCCGGCCCTTGATCACCATCAGGACGGAGAGCACGACCCGGAGCACCGTCCCGTCCTTTGCATGGAAGAGCACCTCGGTCTCGGGAAGATCCCGGCCTTCCTTCCTGACCCGGGTAAAGAACCGATCGCGTTCACTGGCATCGGTCCAGATACCGGCAACATTCTTCCCAATGAGTTCCTCCCGATCGTACCGGAGCCACCGGGCGCATTTGGGATTGATCTCAACAATCCGGCCGTTTCCCGGTTCAATACAGATGATACCGTCCTGGGAGTTCTCAAGGATCTTCGCGATACGGGCCTGCTCGTCCAGCATCTTTCTCGCATACGAAGAGGCAACGATACCCACGGTCATGAAGATGGCAAACCATGCGGTTGCAACAGCGACCATCGTGTGGTTGGTGTACCCGAGGACATAGATGATGCTGATGTACAGGAGACTGACGACGAGGGTGAAGAGGACTGCACGCTTCGGGTAGAAGTACACGCACAGGATGATCGGCAGCACATAGAGGAACGAGAAGACTTCGAAGACGCCGTGGGTGAGTGAGAAGATGGTGGTGAGGACGGCACCGATACAGGCGGCAAGGAGGATGAAGAGCCGCAGGATCTCCTCGTTCTCGCCAGACCACGATTGCATCATCTGCGGGCTCTCTCCTTACAGGATACGGGGAACCGCCAGGCAGTCCCCTGCGGTATCCTGTCTCTAGTATATTCGATGATCGCATTCCATATATAAATAACAGGCAAGAAGGCGAGGGGAGTGGCGGGCGGCTCCGGTCAGTGCATTTCAGGTCCCGGAGCCGATCCGGCATTCATCAGCTCGAGGTCCTCGAGCTTGTTGATGTTGGTGAAGGTCTTCAGCCGGGGATCGTACCGGCGCAGGTCCTCGACCGGGACATACCGGGTGTTGATGCTGCGGATCATCGGGCGGAGGGAGTAGGAGACGTGATCCTCCAGATACGCGAGGAGGACCGGGCGCCGGTATACCGCGTGGAGCGGCTCGATCATATCATAGTTCCAGCTCGGGATCGCGGCATCCCCGTCGCCGATCACGTCGAACAGGTAGCGGACGACATCGGCATTGATGCAGGGCATGTCGCACGCGGAGACAAAGAGGAATTCCCCGCGGGCCGCCTGCGTACCGGCATGGAGGCCCCCGATGGGCCCGATGCCCGGCCGGATGTCGGTGATGCACCGGACCCCGTCCAGGTGATCGAAGCGCCGGCACTGTGCAGGGTCCTTGGCAACCAGGATGATCTCGTCGACAACCTGCCCAAGGGTGCCGATGAGCCGCTCGATGAAGGTCTGCCCTTCGTACACGAAGAAGTACTTCTCCCTGCCGTTGGCCCGCCGGGCTTCGCCCCCGACAAGGATGACTGCCGACCTCGTGATGCTCTTCATATCCACAGACCTCAGCGAACCGAATGCGCTCTGAGCCGATCGCTCTTTCCCGCTCTCTTATGTACTGGACTCTCGTGCCACTAGAAGTTTTTGCCTGCCCTTCTTCTCCATGGCGAGCAGGTACTCCTTGATCTCAACCGATGGCGAGAATCCTCCGATCCCGTCCGCGGCAACGACCCGGTGGCAGGGGATGACGAGCGGGGTGATGTTGCGGGCCATCGCCTGCCCGACGACGCGCGGGGATGTCCCGGCAACGCGGGCGATCTCCCCGTACGAGCAGGTGCTCCCGTACGGGATCGCCCGGACCGCACGGTAGATCCTGCCGTACACGGAATCATCGCCTGTGGCGGCGATGGTCGGAAGTGTGGTGAGATCGACCGGCCGCCCGGCACAGTACTGCTTTACCTTTGCCGGGACATCGCCATCGAGGGCGGTGGAGGAGAACCGGATACGATGGATCATTCCGCCATCATGCCAGACATGGACGTGCCAGAGGCCGAGCCGGCAGGAACCCCCGGTCACTTCCATTGCGCAAGCACCCCGCGGAACTTCTCCGCATCGCACTCGATCATCTCCTGCTGGATCCACGGCGGGAGCCCCTCCCGCACCCGCTTCTCCAGGAAGCGTTTCTCGGCGAGGACGAGCACCCCGCGGTCCTCCGGTGTCCGCAGGACCCGGCCGAGCGCCTGGAGGGACTTGTTGATCGCCGGCAGCGTGTAACAGAGGAACTCGCCCTCGGGCCCGAACTTGTGCCGGAAGTAATCGATCATCATCTTCCGGACCCGGTTGAACGGGGCAAGCGGGAGCCCGACAACCATCGCACCGGAGAGCATCTCGCCACGGTAGTCGAGCCCCTCGCTCCACTTCCCGCCGCAGACCGCAAACATGACGCCGGACTCCCCGCGGGCGGGCAGCGAGAGGAACTGCGTGAGGGCAGCCCCGGCATCGCCCTTGTCCCGCGGCTCGAT
This sequence comes from uncultured Methanoregula sp., assembly GCA_964448885.1. GTDB lineage: Archaea > Halobacteriota > Methanomicrobia > Methanomicrobiales > Methanospirillaceae > Methanoregula. Next base: position 10,032 of record CAYVAQ010000048.1, read on the forward strand.
GAAGATCTTCCGGTTGCGGATGCCGGGCGACGCAAGGTCGGCGTATTCCTTCAGGATCTGGTAACTCGGGAAGAAGACTGCCCGGTTGCCTCTCAGCGCTGCAAACGCCGTGATGTACCCGGCGATCCGCGTGCTGTTCCCCTTGTCCCGCCGCATGGAGTACGCGGTCGTCACATCGTTCGCACAGGCCACGAGCCGGTTCTCTTTCGGGAAGGCATTGGGGAGTACCAGCGTTGTCACCTTCGCGCTGCCAAAATAGTATTTCTTAAAACTCTCCACGGGGGAGAGGGTGCCGGAGATGAGGACACAGGCGGCATGCGAGCCGCAGACATCGGAGAGATCGGCGGCCGGGTCGATGTTCCGGACCTCGAGCGCCGTGCCGTTCTCGTCCCGCTTGTATACCGTGAGGTAGGCAGGGTCCGTGGAGGAGTGCGCGAGCCGGACCATGAACTCGGTGAGCCGCTCGATGGCGGTCTCGCGGAACTCGCCGCCCTTGATGTTCTTCTCCCGGACGGTCTCGGCAAGCCCGATGAGGTCGTCCACGATCTCGTCCATCTGCTTGTACAGGGACTCCCGGAGGATCATCCGCTCGAAGATGGCGGGATCGAACCAGTCCTCGGCCTCCTGCGATCCCGCAAGGCCCCTGATGAACTCGGTGAGCCGGGGCAGCACATGCCGCACCGCCTCGGCACCCTTGTGGCGCCGCGCCATGCTCCCCAGTTCGCGGGATGCCTGCTCAAGGTCGCGCTCCTCGAGCGTGACGCTGCCGATGTCGGTGATCACGTCGCCGCAGTTGTGCGCCTCATCGATGAGGAGGAGGACATCCTGCGGCTCCACGCCAAGGTTCGCGTAGAGCTGCTCCCGGATGTCGCGGTTGAAGAGGTGGTGGTAGTTGAGGATGACAACGTCCGTGGTCCGTGCCGCCTGCATCATCAGCTCGTACGGGCAGATGTCCTGGCAGAAATCGTACAGTTCCCGGGGGGAGACGAGATTTTTGATCATCCGGTCCGCCTTGTCGCGGACGGCAGTTGACGGGACCATCCGCAGGCCCATCGTCTCACCGGGTACGAACATCTTGCTTGCAATGTAATACGGGCAGAGGAGCGGGTGCTCCTTGTCCTGCCGGCGGATCTGCTGGACGATGAACGGGTCCTTGATCGGGTTTGTCGCCCCCTTCTCGGCCCGGTCCCGCATCAGCGAGTTGCTGAATGCCTTGACCCCCTCGCACCGCCGGTAAATGTCCCCTTCGCCCCCGAGCGGGCACATGCTCCCCTTGCCGACCAGGTATACCGTCTTGATATCCGGCCGTTTCCGCTTCACCAGTTCCATCTCGCGGATGAAGGTGTTGAGCTGGCTCACCGTCCGGACCGCGATCACGATCTTGCGCTTCTTCCGCTCGGCAAGGAGCGACGCGACAACGCTCGACTTCCCGCTGCCGGTCGGGGCATCGATCATCGCGATGCCGCCATCGCGGGCAACCTGCGCCACAACCTCGAGCATGTGGCGCTGGCCCGGGCGGTATTCGCTGTACGGGAAGTAGGTGTCGATGCTGTCCATTGGTGGATCAGTGTTGGTGCTGAT
>CAYVAQ010000049.1:0-11401 GCA_964448885.1 uncultured Methanoregula sp.
GGAGGTTGGTCATGCTCTTGTTCATGAAGTTGTCCGTGATCCAGATGGTCTCGTCGTCATGGAGGCTGACCATCGCGAGCGGAACAACGTTCGGTGTCCCGTCTTTTGAAGCGGTTGCGACCGGGAAGACCTTCATCTTCGAGAACGCTTCTTTCATCTCTGCGCTGAGCTTTACCATGGTACTCTCACCATTTTTCCACAAGGGTTCATGATGCCATATACTTTTTGCCTCCATCCCCGCGTTACAGGTTGCCACCGGTGCCGCTCCAACGCAGGATCGCTCCGCGCATACCCTTTGTCTTTTGTAGTCACCGAACGGAACAGGTACAGGAAAATCATGGTCCAGAAAAACTCAATGGAAGTATTCCAGGAAGAAGCGCCGGAAGTTGCGGCGGCATTCAACGGCCTCATCATGTCCCTGGTCGGGACAAAAGGCATTGACCAGAAGACCAAACAGCTGATCTATATTGCGATGAAAGCCTCGATGGGCGACCAGATGGCCGTGAAGGCCCATGTTCCCATGGCAAAGGCTGCAGGGGCAACGAAAGCGGAGGTCGTCGATGCGATCCTCATGACCCTGACGGTCAGCGGGATTCGGGGCGTTGTCACCTGCCTGCCGGATGCGGTGGCGCAGTTCGAGTAAAAAGCCTCATCTTTTCCCCCTTGATGGCATCCGGGTGCCCGGAACTCTATTCGGGCACGCTCATTTGCATACGCTTAAGGAGCAGCGCTGTCCCGAGGGGCACTTCACCCCGCATGTCCCGCAGTTGTTGTCATCGAACCGGAGATCCGATTCGCAGCCGTCCTCCACCTTCTCGTTGCAGTCCCCGTAATAGAGCGAGCACCCGGAGACGATGCACTCTCCCGCCGAGCAGAGGGATCCCTTTGCATTGGCAAGGCCGGACGGGCAGGCCTTCCCGCAGGCCCCGCAGTTCTCCGTGTCCGTATCCAGGTTGACGCAGGTCTCCCCGCACAGGATGGTCCCCTTTGTTGTACAGGCCGGCCCGCACCGGGCATCGACACAGGCCTCCTGGTCTCCGCAGGCGCGGCCGCAGACACCGCAGTTCTTCTCGTCCGTGAAGACGTTCGCGCAGGTGCCGCCGCAGGCGATCTCGCCGCCCGAGCATGAGAGCACCTGCGTGACATTGACGCGGACCGTCCCGGTCACCACCGGAGTGAGGTCCGGCGGGAGGCACTGGCCGCTCTGGCAGATCTGCCCTTTGGGGCAGTCCCACCCGCATTTGCCGCAGTTGTCGTTGTCCGCCAGGAGGTTTTTGCACTTCCCGCTGCAGAGGTTCTGGCCTTCCTCGCATGGTCCTTTGGTCGGCGTCGGTGTAATGCTCGCAGTGAGCGAAGGTGATGGGGGGAGGGTAAGGGTGGGTGGTGTGGTTGCGGTTGCCGACGGGTCTGTGAACTGCCCGTCCCGGCAGATCATTCCGTACGGAACGGAGAACCCGCAGGCACCGCAGTTGTCCATATCGGTTTTGAGATCAACGCAGCTGCCGCTGCACAGTGCAAGTCCTTCCGTGCACGAACCGCCAACCGGGGGGATACCGGGCGCTTCGGGAGTGGTGGCTGCGCGAGTCTCGTTTTTTACTGCCGGCTGGAGTGAGCCGGACAGGATGACAACGGCGCCTGCCGCGATGACGAGGATCACCAGGATGATCCCCACGATCACTCCCCGCGACAGGGCAGGTCTGCCCCGCGGCCGGACGGGAGTAATCTCCTCCTCCTCAAACAGATCCGGGGCATGTACCGGACGGGGGCGCTGTGCGGGTGCACGGGATGGTGGCTGTACCGCACCGCCGTTTTCATCGAGCGGTGCTCCGCAGCCGGAGCAGAACAGCTCCCCTGCACCGACCTCTCTCCCGCAATATCTGCAATAAGGCATTGTTCACTCCGTCACTGGTGTACTCAGGGATATCGTTTGGAAGAAATTCAGGATTAATTTTTGGTTTTTACTGCCATGGAACGGGCGCACCAGCCCCCATCCCCGCTTCAAAGGATATCAATCCGGAAAAGTTATCAACCCGAAAAAGGTCCACTCACGGTAAAAGCTACCGTTTCCCCGGCAGTTCAACGCCTTCAAGTCTCCTGCATGCCTCAACAAGCGTCTCATCCTTTTTGGAGAAGGTGAACCGGAGCCGGGTCTCCCCGCCTTTGCTGTAGAACGAGCTGCCAGGTACCGCGGCAACCCCGGCCTTCTCCACAAGGTGCCGTGCAAACGCCATGTCGCTCATGCCGAATCCCGAGATGTCGGTGAAGATGTAATACGCCCCCTCGGGAAGCTCGCAGGCAAAGCCGGCGTTCCTGAGGCCGGTATACAGGATCTTCCGCTTCCGGTCGTACTCGGCTGCAAGGTCCCGGTAATAGGATTCCGGCAGGCGGAGGGCAGCAACGCATGCCTGCTGGAGCGGGGCCGGGGCACCGACCGTCAGGAAGTCGTGGATCTTCCGGATCCGGGAGGTGATAGCCTTGTCGGCAAGGGCATACCCCACGCGCCAGCCGGTGACGCTGTAGGTCTTGGAGAACGAACCGATGGTGATCGTCCGGTCGTGCATCCCGTCGAGAGACCCGATGGAGAGATGTTTCTTACCGTCATACACGATGTGCTCGTAGATCTCGTCCGTGATCGCGACCGCGTTGTGCTCGATGCAGAGGTCGGCAATAACGGCAAGTTCCCTGCGCGTGAATATTTTCCCGGTCGGGTTGTTGGGGGTGTTGAGGATGACCGCCCGCGTCTTCTTCGTGAAGGCGTTCTTCATCGCCTCCTCATCGATCGAGAAGTCCTTCTTCAGCGGGACATGCCGCGGGACAGCGCCCGAGATCTGTGCATCGGGCCCGTAGTTCTCGTAGAACGGTTCGGGGACGATCACCTCGTCCCCGGGCTGGATCAGGGCGAGCATGGAGGCCATCATCGCCTCGGTCGACCCGCAGGTGACCGTGATCTCCCCCTCCGGGTCGAACTCCATGCGGTTGAACGCCATCACCCGCTCTGCCAGCGCAGTGCGGAGTTCCTGGGATCCCCAGGTAATGGCGTACTGGTTGTGGTCAGCGGAGATGGCGGCACAGGCAGCAGCTTTGAGTTCCGGCGGGCAGGCAAAGTCCGGGAAGCCCTGCGCAAGGTTGATGGCCCTGTGGGCGAGCGAGAGGCGTGTCATCTCCCGGATGACCGATTCGGTGAACGAGTCGGCCCGGGACGGGTGCACGGAGAAGAAGGATCGTCTCTTGCGTGCAGGTGCAGGCCTGCCGATTCCGGACTTTGCATGCTTCATGCCGGTACTGGTTGGTCTTGGGGACAATAAACCCGCTGATTTTTGTGCAGGGTTACCTCCCTTCTGTCCGGGAAAACCGGTATTTCCCTTCCGGGATCAGGATCTCGAAGCGGACACCCTTCGTGTACTCCCCGCGCTCCTTGATGGTGATACCGGTGATCGCGAGGATCTCCCGGACGAGAAAGAGGCCAAGACCCGTATGTCTGCCAAAACCCTTCTCGAATATCCGCTCCTTGTCCTCTTCATGGACGCCGACACCATCGTCTTCGTACACCAGGGCGATGGCGTTGTTGGCGTAGGGGATGGTGGAGAAGGTGATCTTCCTGACGCGCTCCCCGTGGCGCAGGGAGTTGTCGATGAGGTTGATGCAGACCTTCTCGAAGAGCGGGTCGGCATAGACCTCAAGCCCGTCAAGGCTGGTTTCTATGGTCACCGCCCCAAGGCTGGTGACGGATTTGATATTCCCGATGATGGCGGTAACATCCTGCCACAGGGGCGCATGGACCCCGAGGTTCTCGTAATTTTTGGTGAACTCGATCTGGCGGACGATGTTCTCGGCTGCCAGTTCCTCCTTCTGAAGGAGGGACTGGATCTCGGGATCCCGGACCCGCATGCTGGCAAGCCCGATGTACCCGAGGATGGCAGTCAGCTGGTTGTGGATGTCATGGCGGGTGATCGAGGAGAGGAGGTTCAGTTTGCGGTTGGCGGTCTCATAGGCAGTCCGGGAGGTCTCCAGTTTCGCGTTCGCCTCTCTGAGCTCGGTATTGAGCAGGGTGAGCTCCCGGTTCTGCCGTACCAGGAGATCGTGGTAACAGTGGAGATGTTCGGCTACGGTTCCGACCACGAACGCGACAACACAGAACATCCCGGCCCGGACGAGTGCGTCGGGTGGGATGGCTGAGGTCAGCAGGTACGTGACACTGACATGGATGATCCCGAAGAATGCTGCCACCCCTATGGCACGGACTCCGTACCAGAGCGCTGCAACAACAATGATGAGATAGAAGAAGTGGGTGTACACGATCTCAATGCCGAGGTGGTAATGGAGATAGAATTCCAGAACCATCCCAAGGATGATGAGAAGGGCGAGCCCGGCCGGGTGGGGAGCGGTCAGGGACTTCCATAAAACCCCCTGGTTTTCGCACTCGGGTGCGGGCTTTTTTTGGTCCATTGCGTTTGTCTCTTACGGAGTTGTTTGACAGCGCGGTATATAATCTTCTCGCCGGTACGCCCGTCATGATCGCGTGCATTATCTTTTCGCGCGTTCCATCACTCCGGTGTGTTCCGCGAACCGCCGGTGAAAAAGGTCCTCTACTGGTGCGACCAGTGCAACGTCCCCCTCATCGCAAAGAGCTGTGCGTGCGGCAGCGAAGGGAAGAAGATCGAACTGCTCCAGCCCTTCGATGTCCGGCCGGCACTCTCTGCCGACCGTGCGCTCATCAAAGACCTCCTTACCGGGCGGTTCGGCCCCGTGCCGGTCCCGCAGGTCCTCCTCCTCAACAAGAGCGGGGGCACGGATCGCGCCGAGCTGGTGATCATGAACGGGCAACGGCTGGGATGGCTCACGTTCGACCCGGTGAGCCGGAAGTTCTCGCTCGATATTACTTCGGAAGCCCTGCCATTCATCGTGCCCCATGCAACAAAAGGGATCATCGACCTGGAGGCAGGGGGCGGCGTGACGAAGGAGATGGGCAGGATCGGGGGCAAGAAGATACCCCTGTCTTCCCCGTTCCCCGACGGCACGGTCATCGTGAAATACCGGGGGAAATACGGTACGGGCATGGTCCGTGACAATAAGGTTCGGGTACGGGAACTCATCCCGGTGCATCCCCGCAGGGCACCGGACCCCGGCTGGGACGAGGTCATTGCGAAGAACCGGTACCACCTGAAGAACCTGGAACGGAATGCCATCCGGGCGATCAAGCACCATATGCACGACCGCCCGACGGCCAATGTCTCGTTCTCGGGCGGGAAAGACAGCACTGCCGTCCTCCACCTGGCAAAGAAAGCCGGCGTGGAGAAGGCGTTCTTCATCGATACGGAGCTGGAATTTCCCGAGACGCTCGCGTTTGTCCGGAGCAAAGGTGTCGAGGTGGTTACCGGGGCAGGGGACTTCTGGCAGGCGGTGGAGAAGGCCGGCCCGCCGGGCAAGGACAACCGGTGGTGCTGCAAGTTCCAGAAACTGCGCCCGCTCAAGCTCTACCTTGCAAAGACCGGCCCCTGCGTCACGATCCAGGGCAACCGCTGGTACGAGTCCTGGAACCGGGCAGGCCTCGACGAGACGAGCCAGAACCCCGATAACCCGCTGCAGCTCAATGTCTCCCCCATCCGGAACTGGCGGGCGCTCGAGGTCTTCCTTTACCTCTGGTGGCAGGAGGTGCCGCTCAACCCGCTGTACGAGCAGGGTATCGAGCGGATCGGCTGCTACCTCTGCCCGGCCATGCTCGAGAGCGAATACGAGATGATCCGCCGGACCCACCCGGCCCTTGCACAGCGCTGGGACGATTTTGTCACGCGATGGGCGGAAAAGAAGGGCTACCCCGCGGAGTACTGCGGGTGGGGGCTCTGGCGCTGGCGGGCGCTGCCGCCCAAGATGCGGGAGCTCTGCGCAGCGAAGGGCGTTTTGGTGAACCCGGACTTCACCCTGCGGGCAACACACAAGCCCATGGTCCGGCCGGGTGCAGACCAGGTACAGGCAGCGGAGGGTGAGGAGGGCATGCTTGATAACCGAGCAGTCCCAACGGTACAGCCAGCGATGAGCGCGGATACGGAAACACGGTATGATGTGAAGGAGATGCGAAAGGACTTCCCCCTCCTCTCCGGGATCATCTATCTCGACAATGCAGCAACGAGCCTCTCTCCCGAGCCGGTTGTCCGGGCCGTTGCCGAGTTCGAGCATAACTACCGGGCCAATGTCGGGAGGGGGATCCACCGCCTCACCCAGATCGCGACCCAGCGGTACTGGCACGCCCATGAGAAGGTTGCCGGGTTCATCGGGGCAAAGGGCGGCGTCACGGTCTTCACCAAGAGCACCACCGAGTCCATCAACCTCGTAGCGCACGGTCTCCCCTTCAAAGCAGGCGACCATGTCGTGACCACCATCCTTGAGCACCACTCGAACCTGCTGCCGTGGTATAACCTCCGGCGCCAGGGAGTTGTCGTGGACGTCATCGGGATCAACGAGGATTACTCCCTTGACCTTGCGGCACTCGAACAGGCCGTGACCGGCCGGACCCGGCTGGTTGCCATGACGCACGGCTCGAACGTCCTTGGCGTGATAACCCCGGTCCGGGAGGTTGCGGAGATCTGCCACCGGCACGGTGCCCGCCTCCTCGTGGACATGGCGCAGACCGTCCCGCACATGCCGGTCGATGTCGCTTCCCTTGGCTGCGATTATGCCGCGTTCTCGGGCCACAAGATGATGGGGCCGACCGGGACCGGCGTGCTCTGGATGAAGGAGCAGGACCTTGAACCGCTCCTCCTGGGCGGGGGGGCTGTCGAGACCGTGACCGGCGATTCCTATACGCTGATAGACGGGTACCCGCGGTACGAGGCCGGCACGGGCAACATTGCCGGGGGGATTGGTCTTGGCGTCGCGGTCGATTATCTGCAGAAGATCGGGATGGACCGCATCCGCCGCCACGAGGAAGCCCTCACCAGCCGCATCATCGGCGGCCTTGCCGGCATGCAGGGTGTCCGGGTCTATGCACCGGAAGACCCGGCCCGGCGGGTCGGCGTCATCTCGTTCACGGTGGAAGGGTTCCACCCGCACGAGGTAGCCCAGCGTCTTGATGATATGGCCGATATCATGGTCAGGTCCGGCCATCACTGCTGCATGCCCCTGATGCAGCGCCTCGGCCTTCCGGAAGGGACTGCGCGGGTAAGTATCGGCCCCTACAATACCGCGGATGAAGCAGACCTCTTCCTCGCAGCCGTCGGCGATATGACACGCTGACCCTCCATGTGCCCCCTGCCAATTATCAGCCTTTAATAGCCAGCAGTCAAATAATGGATGTACTATTCCGGTAACCCCCGGGTACCGCCGGATACGAGGTATTTCCATGCGACAGAAAGAGTTAGTCGACCTGTTCTCTGCCGTGCGGGAGAAGCGCCCGCTCGTCCACCACATCACCAATTACGTCACGGTTAACGATTGCGCAAACATCACGCTCTGCGCCGGGGGTGCCCCGGTCATGGCCGAAGCTCCTGAGGAGGTGGAGGAGATGGCGATGGCAGCAGGCGCCCTTGTCCTCAACATCGGGACGCTCAATGCCGCCCAGGTCAAGTCCATGATCCTTGCCGGCAGGATGGCGAACGACCGGAAGATCCCGGTCATCCTTGACCCGGTCGGGGCCGGCGCAACCCGGTTCCGCACCGGGACCGTGGAGCGCCTGATGGACAGCATCGAGATCACGGTCCTCAAGGGAAACGCCGGCGAGATTGGCGTACTTGCAGGTGCCGGGGGAAAGGTCAGGGGCGTGGATTCCCATGGCCTTGCCGGTGATCCGGTGGCTATCGCCAAGGACTTTGCCAAATCCGCCGGTTTTGTGGTTGCCGTCAGCGGTGCCGAGGATATCGTGACCGATGGTAAAAAAACCCTGCTGGTGAGAAACGGCCACCCCCTCATGGGCAGCATCTCCGGTACCGGCTGCATGGCAGCGTCGGTGACCGGCACCTTTGCCGCGGTCTCGGACGACCGCGTCCGGAGTACCGCCGCCGCGTTTGCCGCACTGGGCATCGCCGGGGAGAAAGCAGCCGCACGGGCAGCCGGCCCCTTCTCGTTCAAGACCGCGTTCTTCGACGAGATGGCAGCACTTACTCCGGTCGAGTTCTCCCGGAGAGCGAAGATCCACCGGGCATGATAACCGCATATGGCATTCGACCTCTATGTCATAACCGATGAGACCCTCTCGCGGGGCAGGTCCCATGCAGAGATCGCCCGCCAGGCAGTGGACGGGGGGGCCGGTGTCATCCAGCTCCGGGACAAGACCCGCGGGAGCCGGGAACTGGTGAAGATTGGCAGGGATATCCGGAAGATCACCCGGGATGCCGGTGCACTGTTCATCGTGAATGACCGGCTGGATGTGGCGCTCGCCTGCGGGGCAGACGGCGTCCATCTCGGGCAGGGGGATCTCAGCCCCGGCACGGCCCGGCAGCTGGCCCCGCCGGGTTTTCTCATCGGCGTCTCGGTAGGCGATGCAGTACAGGCCCGGAAGGCCGAGGCGGCCGGGGCGGATTACGTTGTGCTCAGCCCGGTCTTTACTACGGCATCCAAGACCGATGCCGGGCCTGGTCACGGCCTTGCCGAGCTTGCGAAGATCCGCTCCGCCGTCCGGGTCCCGGTCCTTGCCATCGGCGGCATCACCCGCGCCAATGCTTCGGAGGTTATCCGGGCGGGAGCCGATGGCATTGCGGTCATCTCGGCAGTCGTGTCCGCCCCTGGCATACGGCAGGCGGCCAGCGCGCTGCTGCAGGCAGTCACGGATGCGAAACGGGAGGCCGGCCGATGAATGGTCCCGCCCTGCCGCGTTTTGTGCTCCACGACCATGCTGCCAGACACCACCACTTCGACCTGCGGCTCGAACACGAAGGCGTGCTGAAGAGCTGGGCGGTGCCAAAGGGGCTTCCGGTGCAGCCAAAGGACCGGCGGCTGGCGATTGCAGTCGATGACCATGACCTGGATTACCTTGGTTTTACCGGCACAATCCCGGAAGGGGGGTACGGGGCAGGAGAGGTGACGATTGCCGACCAGGGCACGTACGAGGTTCTGTCCTGGGTCGGGGACCGGATCGAGGTTGTCCTGTCCGGTGAGCGTTTCCGGGGGCGCTATATCCTGGTGCGGTTCAGGAAGGCCGGCGAGCAGGAATGGCTTGTCATGAAGGCAGGTACCTGAACGGCTGCCCGGTCAGAGGATCGGGCCGGCCACGAACCGGTACATCCCCCGCGGGACCCGGATCGTGAAGCGGGCGCCCGATCCCTCCTCTCCTGTCTCGGTTATGGTAATGCCGGTGATCGAGAGGATCTCGCGGGAGAGGAAGAGCCCGAAACCGGAGTGTTTCCCGAACCCGCGCTCAAAGAGATGAGCCCGGTCCTGCGCGGAGATCCCTGCCCCGTCATCCTCGTAGATGATCGTCAGCCCTTCGGCGGTCTCATGGGAGCTGATCCGGATGGTGTGCAGGTTCTCCCCGCCATACTTGAGGGAATTGTCGATCAGGTTATAGAAGACCTTCTCGAAGAGCGGGTCGGCGAAGACCTCGAGACCGGCATGGTCGGTGTCAACAGTTACCGTTCCCATGGCAAGGGCACCCTTGGCACTGATGATGCTCTTTTTCACGTTCTGCCACGACGGGGCAATGATGCCCATGTCCTGGTAGTCCCGCGTGAAGATGATCTGGTGTTCGATGTTCCGGGTTGCCTTCTCGCTGCGCTCGATATAATCGGTGAGGACCGGGTCGCTGGTCTTCTTGTGGATGAGCGCAAGGAATCCCTTGAGGATCAGGATCTGGTTGATGATGTCGTGGCGGGTGATGGACGAGAGGAGGTTGAGTTTGCGGTTCACCTGGGTCAGGGCTTCCTGCGTCTTCTTTTGTTCGCTGATATCGATGTAGGAGGCAATCGACATATCCGTCCCGGGGATCAGCGCCACAACGGCATGGAGCGTCCTTATCGCACCGGCCCGGTCACGAATGCGGACCTCATAACTCGCGGGTGCCAGGCCGGGCCGTCTCCGCCGTTCATTATGGTATTCCTTTACCCGTTCGAGATCGTCAGTGCAGACGAGCTGCAGGAAGTTTACCTTCCCCTCGATCTCCTCCCGGGAGTATCCCGTCATGGTGCTGAAGACCGAGTTGGCCTGGTCGATGATCCCGTCATTCCGGATGATGACGGTTGCCGCCCCCGTGTGCTCGAAGAGCGTCCGATACCACGCCTCGCTCGCTTCAAGGGCAACCTGCATCTTCTGGCGCTCGGTGATGTCCTGGATAACGCCGACCATGAATTCTACGCCGGCTGCATCCGTATACAGCGCAGCGGTTGAGTTGACGGTGCAGGGCCGGCCATCGGTGCACGTTATTGCGACTTCGTCCGAACGTATGGTCTTCCGAACGAAGACGTCCTCGGTCATTTTCCAGTGAAAGTCTGCATCTTTTTCATTGAAAAAGTCCCGGGGGGTTTTATGGAGGATCTCTGCTTCCGGGCGCCCGATGAACCGGCAGAGACTATCATTGACAAGGACAAACCGGTGTTCGCAATCAAGGACATAGACCGGAAAGGGGATGGTATTGATGATGGTCGAGAGGTTCCGCTTGGACTCGACCTCCAGCTCCAGCAGCCGTTTCTCCTCCTGGATCTTCCGCTCCTGGAGCGAGTAGTGCACCACGGAGGCAAAGATGAACATGCCGATGGCATTGAAGAGGATCATCGGTAAGGCGACTGATATGAGCACGGAGAAGAACTGATCGGGCTTGGTAACGAGGACCAGGGTGTAACAGGAGATGAGGGTCTCGGACATCCCGATATAGAGCACTGCCACCCAGGTCGGCACGAACCGGCGCTTGTTTGCCAGGTAGAGGATTCCCCCGAGGATCCCCGACAGGATGGGGGCGGACAACCCGGTCCACATGTACGGCCCGCCCTGCGCGAACCGGAACAGCCCGCCGATGATCCCGGCGCCGAGCCCGATGTACGGCCCGCAGATCAGTCCCGCTGCCATGGCCCCGAGGTCCCTGACGTTCACTGCCGCCCCGTAGATGAGCAGCCCGGTCGATGACCCGAAGACCGAGAGGATGCCGAAGAAGAGGATGAGCAGGAGCGCGGTTGACGGTCTTGTCCGGCCTTCGTACACCTCGGTGAACCACCGGCTCCGCATGAAGACCAGCGCAAAAACGATGATCACACAGATGATCATGAACGAGGTGATCGAATTCTGTATGATCCCGGAATCCATGCTACGGCAGTATGGATTGATTTTATAAAAATATTGTGTAGGACGGAGTAAATGCGGAGCTCAATTTTGGGACAATACCCCGTAAACGGACAGCCCCGGCTGTCATGCGGGAAACCAGAAGAAAAAAGCCGCCGGGGGGACTTGAACCCCCGACCTGCTGATTACGAATCAGCCGCTATAC
>CAYVAQ010000050.1:0-7440 GCA_964448885.1 uncultured Methanoregula sp.
TTCGGCACGATGATCTCGAACCGTGCTCCTTTCCCGTACGTCCCCGTCTCCCGGATCTCCATATTGGTGATGCTGAGGATCTCCCGCGAGAGGAAGAGACCAAGACCGGTGTTCTTCCCGAACCCTTTGGTGAACAGGTGCACACGGTCCTCCGGCGCGATCCCGTTGCCATTGTCCTCCACCACGAGCGTAAGGCTCTGAGGGGTCTCATCGGATGAAATCTGGATCGAGGTGAGGCGATCGCCGCCATACCGGAGTGCATTGTCGATGAGGTTGTAGAAGATCTTCTCAAAGAGCGGGTCGGCAAGCACTTTCACCTCGTGCAGGTCGGACGTTACCCGCACATTCCGCATCGGGAGCTGGGTGGTTGCACGGAACACACAGCCCCCCACATCCTGCCAGACCGGTGCATTAACCCCGATGGTCTGGTAGTCGCGGGTAAAGGCAATGTGGCGCTCGATCGAGGACGAGATCTTCGCCATTTTCCGGATGTGCCCCGCAACATCCGGTGGAAGAGACGGCTCCTCCCTGCACAACTCGATATAGGCGTTCAGGGCCATGATCTGGTTCAGGATATCATGGCGGGTGATGCTTGCCATCAGGCCCAGTTTTTTATTGGCAAGGAAGAGCGCGTCCTGGGTAACTTTTCGTTCCGTGATGTCCACAACAAAGACGAGAATTCCCGTTACCGCTCCTTTCTCATCAAGGATCGGGACCTTGTCGGACTCCACCCAGATCGTTCCTCCGCGGGAACTGGTCATCTGCTCGATAATCCCCAGCTTCGGCTTGCCGGATTGGATCACGTCGAGATCGTCCCGGTAATACTGGTCGGCAAGGTCGGGGAAGAGATCCCGGGCATTCTTTCCGACAATCTCTTCAACCGGTCTCCCGAATGCAGCAGCCCCGGCCGGGTTCACCCGGACAAAGGTGTTCTTCGTATCCTTGTACCATATCATGGCCGGCGCATTGTCGATGATTATCTGGAGTTCCCGGCTTAATGAGCGCAATGCTTCCTCGTCCTGCTTGCGCCTTGTGATGTCATGGAGGATATGGATACTGCCAATGACCTGCCCGTCAGGGCCGGAGAGCGGGGAGACGGAGAGCTGGAAATCGCCCTGGAGGTTGTCTTCATGGATATCCATGGCATGGCTCTTCCCATCGAGGAGGAGCTGCGAGTGGGGACAGATTGCAAGAGGGGTTGTTGTGTGGTGGACCAGTTCGTAACAGTGCCGCCCCACGGCCTGTTCGGGCAGGAGCCCCACCGCCGCGGCCATGGACCGGTTGACCCGCCTGATCCGGTGGTGCTCATCAATGATGGCGATCAGGTCCGGTACAGCATCGAACGTCTTCTCCCATTCATCGCGTGCCCGGACAACCTCATCAAGGTACTTTTTGCGCTCCGTGATGTCGCGGATAATCGACACCACAATTTTTTTCCCCCCGATCTCAACCACGTGGGCATTGATCTCGACCGGGATGGTCCTGCCATCTTTGGTCCGCTGTTCTGTCTCGAAAACTGCTGTTCCGTACTGCCGCAGTTCCGTCCCGATCTGGTCGAGTGGACGGGAGTGAAATTCCGTGGTAAGTTCCAGCGGGTTCATCAGGAGCAACTCGTCCTTGCTGTACCCGAGCATGCGGCAGGTGACATCGTTCACGTCAACGAACGATCCCGGCAGACCACGATCGTCAATCTCGTGCAGGTGGATGGCATCATTGGCAGAGTTGAAGATCTCGCGGAATTTCTTCTCGCTTGCCTTGATCTCCTCGTTTGCCTTTGCAAGTTCCTCGGTCCGGGCCTTGACCCATCCGGCCAGCGTCTCGTATTCCTGCCGGAAATTCTGGTCAAGCCCAAACTTATGGAGCGCGATCTCGATCTCGGTGCTGAGGCTGCGCTCATCGTATGGCTTGATGAGGTACCCGTACGGCCGGGTCTCCTTGGCCCGGTCAACCAGTTCGGGATCCGCGTATGCAGTGACATAGATGATCGGGGCGCTGTGCCGCGAGAGAATTTTTTTTGCCGCATCGATCCCGTTCATCCCGGCACCGAGGTTGATGTCCATGAGGATCAGGTCGGGGACCTGCTCGTCCACCATCTCCACTGCCCGCTCGCCGCTCCCTGCGATCCCCGCGACCCGGTACCCGAGCGACTTGAGGGTCTCTTTGAGATCCATGGCCGCAATCTGCTCGTCTTCAACAATGAGGATGGATTTCTGATCCATTCGGTATCCCGTACGGAATGTACGACGGGGTACTACTTTGTTTTTGTCAGGGACCCGGGGCAGCCTGGCAGGGCTGAACGGTATTGGGACATTCTGAAATGAGACAAAAAAACCGGACCTCGTCTGCATTGCCGGCTCCCCAATACCGGCCGTAGGTACTTTATACGGGCACAGGATTACTACCGGATGGAGGAGAGCAAAAGGAGGCAGAAATGACCCCCGATTGCCCGATCCGGTACACTTTTTCGGCCGGAATCACGAAAAAATCTGTCGCGGGTTTCAGACAGAGGCGATTTCACGCTCCGATTTTCCGGAGACCTGCAGGCAGCCTGCCAAAAATCGGCCGGTATATACCGGTTTACGGTGGAAAAACCAGGCTCAGCCCTGAATCGGGACACATTTCTGGTGGCGAGCTACTATTGGGGGGTTTCAGGACGCAGGCCCCCGGTTACCGGTCTCCTGCAGCCAGGCCTTCCGTTTCCGTCGCTGGTGGACCCGCAGGAAAATATTATACGTGGCCGCACCAATCACCACTCCATGAAGTGCATTATCCGGGACGAGTGGACACGTCCGCCGGTGAAAATCGGGATCCTGGCACTCGTCACGTTCATAGTCGTCCTGCTGACGATATTCTGCCTTGTCAATAATACCCAGATCGTCTTCACCCATGTCTATTATATCCCCATCATCCTTGCTTCGTTCTGGTTTGCCCGTAAAGGAGTACTGTACGCGATAGCCCTGTCCCTGTTTTACCTGTGGGCGGTCCTCGCGTTCAGCAGCCCGGACCTCCACATGCTCCTTGCTGCAATTGCCCGGGCGCTCTTCTTTATCGGGATTGGCCTCGTCATTGCGATCCTCTCGATCGTGATCACCCGCCAGAATGCGGACATCGCTGATTCCGAGGCCCGGTACCGGGGGATCTGGGAGAGTATCCAGGCCGGCGTCATCCTTGTCGATGCCGATACGCACACGATCATTGCGGCAAATCCCGAGGCTGAACGATTGACCGGCTTTTCCGAGGTCGAGATGATCGGAAAGATATGCCACTCATTCATCTGTCCTGCTGAATCGGGGAAATGTCCCATCAGCGACCTGGGACAGTCGATCGACCATGCTGAGCGCGTTCTCCTGGCAAGAGGGGGCCGCCAGGTGAGGGTATACAAAACGGTCTCGGACGTGACAATCGGGGGCAGGCGCTGCTTCATCGAGAACTTTGTCGAGATCCAGAAACC
The DNA here is from genome assembly GCA_964448885.1 of uncultured Methanoregula sp. Lineage (GTDB taxonomy): Archaea > Halobacteriota > Methanomicrobia > Methanomicrobiales > Methanospirillaceae > Methanoregula. The sequence continues at coordinate 3,452 of CAYVAQ010000050.1, forward strand.
CGGCGGGCCATAACACCACGCCCTTTTTTTTTCAACCACAAACCTGTTGATGTAGCCCCCCAACCGGTAGTACCGGGATGTGATGCATTGAAGACTCAGTCGCTTTACAGCGCCATGGTCGTTTTCATGGCAGTCATGGCACTCGGTGGTATCGTGCCTGCCGCCGCATCCGGAGATGAACCGGATTTCTCTGATGAAAGGCTGGCCCAGCAGATCGTGACCGGCAACGGGTTTGACCTGAACAGTACGGCCATGCGTCCCTATACCGGGACGCCAGACCCTGTCACGCTGAAAGTGGAGGTTGACCGGGATGTCCTTCCCGGCCCGCGGTACATGGCATTCGGGCCAAGCACGATCGGGATCTCGATGCCCCCACCCGTATTCGCACTCCTGATCACGATCACTGCTCTCATCATCGCAGCCCTGTTCATCCGGAAGATCGGGGAGACGGACCAGGGCAGGAGATAAAATCGGGTCCTGCAGGGATGAGGGCGGCCTGGCCGCGGGCTGCAGCCCGATCAGATCCCCGCGAGTGCCCGGTTCAGCACAATGACGGCAACAAGCCATGCGCCGAGCGCTGCACAGAGGCTGGGGACGAACGGGTAACGGCCCATCAGGTACCAGAGCAGGATGATGCAGACAAGCGACGGGAGTGCAAACCAGAACGCCGAGATCACCAGGTCCCGCGTCGTCTCCTGCCCGGATTCGGCATACGTGAAGAGGAAGGCAAGGGTTGTGGTGACCGGGGCTGCAGCAAGGATGCCGCCATACTTCGGGTCAACCTGCTGGGCAAGGAGCGTCACGCCGACGATGATCCCGCCACCGACCAGGAATTTGAGTGCCAGGTAACCAGTATCCATACGGGTACCATCCGGTTGTCCTGCCGCCATAATATATTTGCACGTGGCAGGCACCGGCCGGACCCGGGCCACCTCCTCTCTTTTTATAAGCGCGGGAAATAACTGTACAGGAATTCTTTATGAATGAGGAGATCCCGGATACCGAGAACGACGAGTTCACCACCCCCCACCTGCCGGAACGCTACCACCAGGCAGTGAAGGCAAAACGCCGGCGCCGGCTTGTGCAACGGGCGCTCCTTGCCGGTGCAGCCCTGCTTGTCGTTGGGGTCATCGTGTTCCTCCTCATGGGGATCCCCGGCAGCCTGAACCTCCCGGCCCTTCCCGCACCGTCGCCAGCCCCTGCAACGCCGGCCCCGGCTGCCACGGGGACACCGGGAACGGATCTGCCTGCACAGGGTTCCGCCGACTTTACCCGCGGGCCCGGTCTTGCCGCTCCGCTCCCCGCAGGACTCATCCCGCTTGACAGCGCTATTGTCTCGCTCCGATCTGACCTCCCGGCATCCGGGTTCACCATCACCGCCGCCGACCTCACGACTGCCGCCAACCGCTCGCTCTATGCGTTCACGGTCGTGCCAAAGGCCAGTGCCGGCGATTTGGGCTCCACCGTGTACATCGATGCATCAACCGGCAGCATCTGGTCACCGGGCGAGGAGGGTGCCCGGATCTCCCGCGTCGAGGCAAAGCAGCGTGCCCGGGTCGCGGTGCCCGGCATCAGCGCCGACCATGTCATCCTGTCGTATTCGGCACCACCGGGGGCTGCAAAGGTCTGGGACTACTCCCTCTTCGCCGCGGGATCACACCGCGCATCCGGCAGACTCGACGCCGAGACCGGGAAAGTGATCACCTTTGAGAAGGTGATCGCTGCCGATGGCAGGCCCGGGTCCCCGCCAGTGAATCCGGCAAAGGCGGAGGCAATCGCCACCCAGTACATCATCGACCAGAACAACGGCCAGCTCCCGCTCAACCTGAGCGTATCCCGGTACGATGCCCTCGACACCCCCTCCGGCCCGGTCGCGGGACGGTACACCCTCATGTACGAGCGGACATACCAGGACTTCCTTACCGATACTGACGGCTTCGTGGTTATTGTGGACGCCGTGACCGGCGACGTCTCCGGTTACACGCAGTCCTGGACAACTCCCGACCACGCGTTTGCCGGCTATCCGGAGGTGGATGTGGTGAAGCGGGAGGCGACCTTTGCGGTCATGCAGAAAGCAAAGGAGATGTATCCCGACTCCATCAACAGCCTCCAGGTCGTCTCCGCGAGCGTGCGGTGGAAGAACGATCTCCCGTACGGATCGGTCCCGCGGCCCGGCACGATCCCGCTGGGCTGGAAGGTTGTCTTCGATGACGATTTCATCCGCAGCAACACATCTGCACAGAAAGGCGTTGCCTGGGTTGATGTCCAGTCCGGCGAGTTCATCGCATTCGATTACCGGCACTGATATCCCCCCCTTTTTTGGGGAAAAAGCAGGTTTTCCCGCTGGCATTTCCCCGTTTTTGAGCGGCTGAACCGGGATTTCAGGTCACCGACCATCCATCCCTAAACCCGAAACCCGATCATCTCTCTTTTGCACCCCTGCCATCATACCAGAGCAGCCCCCGGGCGATCGGACCCCAAAAGGAACTTTTCATGGAAAATTACTCCCCTGTTTCGGACAATGAGAGAAACATTTAACCTCGCTCCTCCAACGATCATGCTGACCAGCATGCAACCCCGTGACAAAACCTCCCGGCAAAGAGACAAGAGCAGCCCCGGAAAAAATGATGGTGTCCGGAATACTCCGGACCAGTTTGACCGTGCCCGTGCAGAGAGCCAGTCGGATTATATCGTGGTGTGCGGCACAGATGGTGGGATCCTCTATGTCAACCCGTCGTTTGCGGGAGCTGCAGGCTATGCGGCAGCGGAGATGACCGGCACCCCGCTGCTCACGTACATTGCAGAGGATTTCCGAAAGACAATGGCGGCAAATATTAACGCACTGCTGCGTTCGAGCGATCCCCCGTTCTTCGAGACAACGCTTGTCGCACGGGACGGGCTGACCCGGTCGGTCATCGTGAAGGGGAGACCGGTCCGGTTCGGCGACATGCCCGCAGCCCTCGTCTTCTTCATCGACATCACCGAACGAAAGGCACTCGAAGACCTGCTCACTACCCGTGCAGACGAGCTCCAGCAGGTCTCATCTGCGTTCCGGCTGGCAAACCGGAAACTCTCCCTGCTGACATCCATCACCCGCCACGACATCAACAACCAGCTCACGGTCATGAAAGGTTACCTGGGGATGCTGGAGTCGATGCAGACCGATCCCCGGCTCGCGGGTTACAGCAGGGAAGCCCTCGCCGCCGCGGAACGGATCGCTGCCATGATCCGGTTCACCGGCGAATACGAGCAGGTCGGGATCACCGCACCGGTATGGCATGACTGCCGGGGCCTTGTCGATGCCGCGGCAGGGGAAGCCGCACGGGGGCAGGTTGTGCTGAACAACGATCTGCCGCCGGGCAGGGAGATCTATGCCGATCCGCTGGTGGTCAAAGTCATCTACAACCTCATCGACAATGCCGTGCGGCACGGGCACAGGACAACAACGATCCGGTTCTCCCTGCAGGAGCAGGACGGGGGCGTGACCATCTTCTGCCAGGACGATGGCGAGGGGGTGCCGGATGCAGACAAGGAGCGGATATTCGACCGGGGCTTCGGGAAGAACACCGGCCTCGGGCTGGCACTCTCGCGGGAGATTCTCGATATCACCGGCATCACGATTCAGGAGACCGGGACGGCCGGGACCGGAGCACGGTTCGCGATGGTGGTGCCGGCCGAATGCTGCAGGGTTGCGAACGCAGGCAGGGGCCGTGTATAAGGCACCCGTCCGGGGAGATTATCGCCGGCCAACGCCGTGAACCATGCCCGGAGTCCCTCCTAAGAATCTCAGCAAACCTCCTCCCGTGCGGATGTACAATATAATATAGTATATTATACTGTACGAAGTGGAAAAGGCCGGATCAGCACTATCTATATGGTGCCCTGCCCGGGACTTCTCCGACGGTGCCGACGGAGGGTACCCCCGCCATGACCACCCGGAAACATCGCTTATCGGTTTTTATTTCGCGACCAGATCCCGGTTTTGAAAC
>CAYVAQ010000050.1:7540-9362 GCA_964448885.1 uncultured Methanoregula sp.
AATCGCGATCACGATCGCGCTTCGAAGAAACCAATGGTTTCTTCTCACGCTCCAGGTCACATGACCTGTCGCGATCGAAAACCGTTTCGGAAAAATCGCTCATCGTTTTTTATAGCGTAACCGGATCCCGTTTTTCATGGGAAAATCGATCTCCGATTTTCATGTGCAAATCGGATCGCGATCGAAAACCGGTCTCGAACCTGCAATCACCGGCGGAACATAAAACCGGATCCCGATTTTTATACAAAAATCGATCAGCGATTTTGATCGCAAAATCGATCGGCGTTTTTCATTTTGAGATCGGATCCCGGTTTTGAAATTGCGATCGCGATCAGGATCGCGATCAAAAAAATAACCGGAACAACCGCGATCCGATTTTGTTGCAGGACCGGATGATTCACAGCAGGACAAGTCCGAGCAGGAATGATGCCAGGTTCATCGCGAATGAACAGATCAGGGCGACCTTCGGACCGATTCCCAGCAGCCGGTTGAGGATGAACGCCTCGATGAGGAAGACCAGTGCCTCGCCTACCGGTACATAATACGCTGCATCGACAAACGGCGGCAGCACGAACCAGAGGTACGGGAGTGTGAGGGCGGTGCAGAGCATCGCGACACCGATAACCCGGATGAGCGGCAGGGGCGGCTCTTTGAATACGATCCGGAGGAGGGTGGTGAGCACCGTGATCTCGATAACCCAGGTCGTGACCAGGGCGAGCAGGAAGTAGGTCTCGTAGAGCATGTCAGCACTTTGCTCCGAAGAGGGAGAGGAGGGTGCAGTAGAGGGAGGCGACGGGGGATTGATTAGTGTGAGATGGCATGTTCGAAACTGGAAATAGTTCGGAGGTCTGATTATCCGAAGGAATCTCAAACGGAAATTCACAGACACGGGTGTGTAACAGATAGTACTCATCAGAAATATTCACAGGATGACCGTACAACTGAAAACACTTCTGTTCCTCGATAATTGCCTTGCTATAACATTGTTCATCTTCTTCCGGGGTTAAGTACCGTTTATTGAGTTTACAGGGAGCATAATTCATTAAAAACAGGTTAAAGCAATAATCGGCATTCCGGCTTGACAGAAAAAAATTATTATCTTCATTCTGCTGGGACCGGGTGGATGGATATGGTCCATAATAAGCACAAAATGAATCAAGGTTTGTTGTAAAATTTTTTATTGCAAATGATTTCTTCTGGTAGACACCCTCAATATCACACGACGAAAAATTCCTTCCTGAAACCTCCTCGCGATACCAAGTGTACGACAGTAGTTTATCGCAATTATTCTTGTGGAAACTTCTCCCACCGGGTGTACAATTTGTTGAATCAGAAAAGAGTAATGGGGGTTTTTTGGACTTCTCTGAATTATTATCAGTACTCATGAGACTGCCAGGATTATTTTGAGGAAAACCGTAGCAGTTTATTGTGAAGTTGATTGGCCCCTGAATGGGAACGTTCGTTTCCGTGAAAGTATAATTAAAATATGTTGTTGCAATTGGATTTGCATTCGCTGTTTGAATTACTATTACGACAGCCATGAGACACAATAACGTGTAACTACCGTTGCTCATTATTCACACTTCCCTCCAAAGAGTGAGACAATACTGCAGTAGGCTATCGCCACGGTGGAGGCAGGATGCGATGAAATAACTGGGGTTTCTTGTACGGGTTCCAATTTATGTGGAGAGGTGTCATACTGCGTGGGTGAGACGTAAGGAGTGACTGAAGGATATTTATTCAGCCGGGTCCAGTTCGGGGTTTCCACAGGTGTTTCGATAAAAGCGGGGATCGTAAACCGGGATTCACAATAACGGCTGGC
>CAYVAQ010000051.1:0-8872 GCA_964448885.1 uncultured Methanoregula sp.
CGATGCGGTGGTGGGTGGCAGTGGCGTGGATTGATGAGCTCATCCGCGAGGCGGAGAAGAGCGTTGACGAGGTCGAGGTCTTCTTTGTTGAAGGCGAGAGTGTCTCGGTTGACTTAAAGAGAGAGAAGGTCAGCCTGGCGACCAGGACAAAGGACTGCGGGCTTGGGATCCGTACGATCCATAAGGGGCGCATCGGGTCGTCGAGCACCAGCAACCCGGAGAACTGGCGCGAGTGCCTGGACGCTGCCATCGCAAGCGGCCGGCTCGCAACCCCGCAGAACTGGGAGGGCCTGCCAGCGCCGGTCAGCCTTCCGGCAGCCGACCTCTCCTTCGATCCTTCGTTGAAGGCCGAGCCGGCCATTGCCCGCGAGCTGCTGGACCGGATGCTTGAAGGGGCAGGCTCGCACCCCGCCGAAGTGACCTCGGGCTCTGCCGGCCTTGCCGTCTCGCAGGCCACCCTGGCCAACAGCCACGGCGTGCGGTACACGAACCGGCACAGCGGCGTTTCCGTCTCGCTCGAGGCGATCCATGCCCAGTCCACCGGGTACGAGTTCGACCACTCGTGGACCATGGACCGGATCGACCCGGTCTGGGTTGGCGAGCGCGCGACGTTCTTTGCCAGCGAATCGGCAAAGGGAAAAGATATTCCGACCGGTGATTACGATCTCCTCCTCTCCCCGCTTGCCTATGCCGAACTGCTCGGGAACGTGTTCGTCCCTGCCCTGAACGGGCGCAGCGTCCATGCGGGCAGATCGAAGTTCGCCGGCTCGCTCGGGAAGCAGGTCGCATCACCGGAAATCTCCATGTACGACGACCCGCTCCTGCCCGGCGCCAACGGCAGCACACGGTGGGATGCGGAGGGCACGCCGGCCCGCCGGATCGACTTCATCCGGGACGGCGTCCTCTCCGCGTTTGCATATGATCTCAAGACCGCGTACCGGTACGGGAAGGAGAGCACGGCAAGCGCCACCCGGGGAGGGTATGGCGGCCTGCCGTCCATCGGCCACCACAACTTCGTTGTGGACGGCGAACGCAGCACGATTGATGACGAGCGGGTCCTTTTCATCCACAGTGTTGTCGGCGCCCACACGGCAAACCCGATGAGCGGCGAGTTCTCGGTGGAGCTCTCGAACGCCTTCTTCATGGAGGGCGGGGAGTATCAGGAGCCGGTGCGCAGCGCGATGCTCTCCGGCAATGTCTTTGACATGCAGATGATCATCGCCGGCATGAGCCAAAAGACCCGGTCCATCGGGTCGATGATCCTCCCCTCAGTGAAAATAAATAATCAGCGTATCATTGGTAAATGAGAGAATCATGACCGATATTCTCGTTGCAATCATCCTGGTCGTGGCAATCGTTGCGATCGTCTGGTACCTGCTCAAGCAGATAACCGCACTGGTGATCAATGCCGTGCTCGGCATCATCTGCCTCTTCTTAATCAACTTCCTGCACGTCATGCAGTGGATGGGTAAACCCGATCTCGGGTACAGCCTTGCAACGGTGCTCATCTGTTGTATCGGCGGCCTGCCGGGGGTTGGCATCCTGGTGCTGCTGAGCATCCTGGGATTCAGCATCTGATTTTTTCTTTTTCATAAGTCACTAACAGATTCAGATGCTGCAGAATTCTTCAATTACTCTCACAACCCGGAGAATGCTCTTGATTTCTCCTCCTGCTCCCGTTCAGATGAGTCCGGGATCTTCATAAGAAGGTCGGGGAGGAGAAGAGCCATTGGCTCTTCAACCCTTCGCCTGTTAATGAAAAATCATCCGCGGGGGTGGACGGTGGGTCCGGATCGACCCTTCAGAATAAGCCCGGATTGGCAATCGGGGCCCGTATAGGGGACTTTATCCGGGCCCCTTTTTCGGGCTTCCGAAAACAGATCGAATTCGGTCAAAAACGGTACAATAAGCCCGGAATCCTGCCCGTAAAACGCCCGGACGGGTTTTCCGAACGCCGGAGGTTTTGAAAAACGCTAATACACGCGTTTGGGTGGCAAAAGTCGGTAAAACCTGTGCAGGGGGACTGGGTGGAAAGGAGCGGGGTTCGATCCGTGGGTCGGTAACGATGGGGACCGGGAACCGCTCGGGATTTTTTCCGGGATTTTTTTTGTGTGAGAATACTCCGGCAAAAGTTTTCATACAAAAGAATCCGTTTTGAGCGCAGACGCTCTCGGGGCTGAAGCCCCGCCGCTGCGGCACCCCAATCGCGATGACGATGGATTGCCAAATCAAAAGAAATGAGAGGTAATTGAGGCCGCCGCGGGGCGTCCTTCGGGGCGGCGGCTGCATCGCGATGGGGGGGATAGGGGCATCAGCCCCCATCATCACTTCAATGGATTTTCTACAGCGCAGTTATTCGCGGAAATTTTTTCCCATGAACGACACAAAAAAAACCTGCACTCGATATGTGTGAACGCAGGCGCTCAGAATCAGCGCACATCAAAATTTTTTACCAGAAAATTCCGGAAAAAACCGGCAGAATTCCGGCAAAAATTTTCAAAAAATAATCCGGCCGGCCCGCTAGAACACGTTCGCTTCCGAGTACACCAGCACCTGGTCCTGCTGGATCTCGTACGGCTTGATCTCGCGGGAGTGTGCCGACATCCGCATCTTGACAACTTCGAGCGCAAGGTGGACGTCCGTGAGATCGGACGGCCGGACATACCGGAGCAGGATGACCGTATCGGACAGGTACTCGATGAGCCCGTGCCGGCTGGCAAAGGCATTATCCCGGTCGGTCTCGGAGGTCATCATGACCGTGCAGTTCCGGTCCCGCAGGCTCTCGATGAAATGGAACATCTCCTGCCGGCGCTCGGAATCGGTGGTGAACAGGTCCTCGAAGAGCGAGATCGGGTCGATGACCACCCGGGTCGCCTTCACTTCCGCGATGAGCCGGGGCAGCTCGTTCTTGATCCGGTTGTTGGCCAGGTTGAAGTCGGTCGGGTCGAGCTTGATCACGTACAGCGACTTGTTCAGGAACGGGGCAACATCCCATCCCTTCAGCTTCATGTACTGGAGGATCCGGTCCTCCCGCTCCTCGAGGCTGATGTAGATGATCCGCTCGTTCTGCTTGAGCCCGTCCCAGACGAACTCGAGCGAGAACGTTGTCTTGCCGGTACCGTACGTGCCGATCACGGCACAGATGCTTCCCGGAATCAGCCCCCCGCCCAGCATGTCATCGAGCCCCACGATGCCGACCTTGACGCGTTCCCCGTTCATATGACCACCCGGATGTTGCTCACTTCAAACCCGCCGGCCGGTGAGATCCGCACGGCAAACTTGACCAGGTCCCGCTCCTCGAGATGGGGCATCACCCCGCGGAACTTCTCGAAGTACATGACCCGCTGCCGGCGTGAACCCGTGGTCTCCTCCCACCGGAAGAGGAGCACGGCATCCGCGATCTCGGCAAGCTCCTTCTCCTGTTCGACCCGGAGGATCCCCCGGCTCAGGAGCAGGTAACTGGTGATCCCCCGCTGCTTGGATATCCGCTGCAGTCCCCGCAGGAACCCGGTCAGGTTCTGCCAGATATTCGGGATCTGTGTCTGGGTTGCAATCTCCGTGAGCGAATCGAAGACCACGATGCTGCCGGGCTTTGTCGAATTGATGATCGCGGAGAGCTGGAGCAGCAGCGTCTCGTGGCCGGTCCGCTTCTGGAGCCGGGTGAGGATATCGCTGTGGCTGTACCAGTCGTCCGGGACCACGCTCTTGTCAAAATAGAGCTCCGACATATCCTCGAACTTCACCTGGTCGACGAGCGCCTCCAGGTTATCGACATGCAGGGAGTGGAGGATCTCGCCCTTCACGTCCTCCTTGAGCCGGGTGAAGGTGATATACCGGATCTCCTGCGGAGGTGTGACGGCACCGGTTGCACCCCCCTTCATCGCGACAAGGTTGTTGACCAGCGAGCTGAACACGAACTCGTTGCTGCCCGCCCCGAGATCGCCGAGGAGCAGGATCGTTGAGCCGGGCGGGACTCCCCCGTCAAGGATGGGATCGAGGGAAGAGATCCCCGTGGGCATCTTGGGTGTGGTGGTCATGGTATATCGGGCCGCCTCAGGAGGAGAGAAACCGTCCTGATCGCAAAAGGAGATCGCATGGATTGAATCATAAACATTCCTGTCCTCCAGCGCCGGTGGTTCAGGCAGGCGTGAATTGTGATAATGTACAAGTACACATCATAGCAGGCTCCATTATTAAATAGATGTTCTCCCGAATTATAATTCGGGAATACCCGGTAACGACCGGGAAAGGATGAAGAACGGCATGGATATCAGGGAATTTTTCAAACCCCTCAAGACACCAAAGGAAGGCGGGGAAGAGCGTGGTGGCGAACCGGAAGCGCCGGAATCCGCTGCACCACAACCGGCTCAGCCGGTGACAACAGCACCGGAACCTGCGGTGCCCGAGACGCATGCCGGTCCATTGGAGAGAACGCCTCCGGCAGAACCCGGCGTACCCCCGGACACCCAGAAACCGCTCCCCCCGCCGCCCCTTCCCGCGGCGAAGAAGCCAGACGTGAGTTACCGCCACTACTTCACCCTCCTCAAGGGAAAAATTGGATCCGTTGTTGAAGAGTACGATTTCGAGCGCCACGGGAGCCTCGTCGACGCGGCCATCCCTGACGAATATGACCCGCTGGACCAGTACTGGGTCGAGAAAGGACGCTCGCTCATCGTCATCGCCCATAACCGCCGGACCAACCAGAAGGAGTACCTCCTGTTCGAGCCCACGCTCTCGGACTTTGAGTACGAGCTGCTGGAACGCCTCCACGAGGACCTGCGGGACGTGCTCATCCTCTCTTCGGACGAGATCCGCAAGGACCGCAAACAGCTCCTCCTCGAAAAGATGTACCGGCTCCTGGACGACTACGGACTCTCCCTGGAATGGTCGACCATGTTCAAGCTCCAGTACTTCCTCATCCGGAACTTCATCGGCTGGTCACGGCTCGACCCCCTCATGAAGGACTCCATGCTCGAGGATATCTCCTGCGACGGGAACAACATCCCGCTCTTCCTCTACCACCGGCAGTACCGGAACATCAAGACCAACATCGCGTTCGAGGCCGATGTCCTCAACTCCCTTGCCATCACCCTCGCCCAGCGCTCGGGCAAACATATCTCCACCGGCTCCCCGATGATCGATGCGACCCTGCCGGAAGGATCCCGTCTCCAGCTGACGCTCGGCACCGAAGTGACGACCCGCGGTACATCGTTCACCATCCGTAAGTTCCGGGAAGAGCCGTTCTCGCCCATCGAGCTGATGGAGATGGGGACGTTCAATGCCGATGCCCTCGTGTACTTCTGGCTCGCCATCGAGAACAACAAGAGCCTGATCTTCATTGGCGGGACGGCATCGGGCAAGACCACGTCGCTGAATGCCGTGTCCCTCTTCATCCCGCCGGTTGCCAAGGTCGTCAGCATCGAGGATACCCGGGAAATTACCCTCTACCATGACAACTGGATCGCGAGCGTGACCCGCGAGGCCCTTACCGAAGGGGGCAATGCCATCAACATGTTCGACCTCCTGCGTGCCGCGATGCGTCAGCGGCCCGAGTTCATCCTGGTGGGCGAGGTCCGTGGCGCCGAAGCCCAGACGCTCTTCCAGGCCATGAACACCGGCCACACCACCTTCTCGACCATGCACGCAGGCAGTGTCGATGCCGCCATCCACCGCCTCGAGAGCGAACCCTTAAACGTACCACGGAACATGATGCAGGCCCTCAACATCATGAGTGTCCAGGGCCTCATCTACCGGGGCACGGAACGGGTCCGGCGGTCCCAGGAGATCGTCGAGATCGCCGGTATCGATCCCTCGACCGGCAACCTCCGGGTCAACAACGTCTTTGTCTATGACCCGGTGCACGATGTCTTCGCCTATACCGGCCGGTCCCAGGTGTACGCGGACATCTCCGAGAAACGCGGGTGGACCCGCGACCAGCTCGAGACCGAGATCAGCGTCAGGAAGTCGATCCTCGAGGCGATGAAGAAGCAGGATATCAAGGACTATATTTCCGTAGCCTCGCTCTTCCATGCATACCACATCAGTCCCCGGAATGTTGTTGCCAGCATCGGCGATCTGCGTAAGGTAATCCAATGAGCCTGCAGGACTACATCCACCGCTGGGTCGGGACAGATCCGGTCAGGTTCAACAGCCTCCATAACGATATGATCTCTGCCCGGATGGGGCTGACACTCGAACAGTACCTCTGGCGGTCGATCCGCGTCTCGGTTGTTACCGGCGTCCTCTTTGCCGTGATCGGGTATTTCCTGAGCAATTTCATCTCCATCCAGATGCTGACCGGAAAGGCCGGGATCACGAACGTCTTCTTCACCTTCGAGATGCCGGTCCTCTTCGACTTCATCTACCCCTTCTACTACATGCAGGCCCTCTTCGTCATCATCGCCTTTGCCGCCGGCACGTACGGTGGGTATACCCTGATGCTGAAACTGCCGGCAATCGAGAAGGGCAACCGGAGCATCAAGATCAACCTCACCCTGCACAACGCGGTCGCCTACATGTACGCGATGCGGCGGGGCGGCGCCCAGCTGATGACCATCTTCCAGTCGCTCTCCGACCGGGCGAATATCTACGGTGAGGTGGCGCTCGAGTTCCGGCAGATCGTGAGGGATGCCGACTTCTTCGGGTACGATGTGGTCACCGCCATCCGGCACCTCTCCGAAACAACCCCGTCAGAGAAACTGAAGATGTTTCTCGAGGACCTCCTCTCTGTCATCGAGAGTGGCGGGGACATGGCAGAGTTCCTCAACACCCGGGTGCGGCTGTACCAGGAAGAGGCACGGTTCGAGCAGCGCCAGTTCCTCAATGTCCTCTCGATCGTTGCGGAATCGTATGTCACCATGTTCGTTGCCGGCCCCCTCTTCCTGATCATCATCATGGTGGTCATGGGCATGATGGGCGGGTCTGCGATCATGCAGCTGGCCCTCGTGACCTACGCGGTGATGCCCATCGGGTCGCTCATCTTCATCCTGGTCATCGACCTGATCTCGATCAAGGCGGAGAAGACGGAACGGTATGTCCGGACGAAATGGCTCCACACCTACTCGGATGTACGGGTCGTCCGCAGGGAGGACGAGGAGCCCCTCTTCGAGCAGCTCAAGAAGTACGACCGGCTCCGGGCCCTCATCCACCACATCAAGCACCCGCTGGAGAGTTTCATCAGTAACGTCAACCACACGCTCTACATCACGGTGCCGGCGGCGATCCTGTACCTCATCGTCGTGTACATGCGGGTCCCGCATTACCGGGACATCGAGACCTATATCGGCGTCATCGACGACCACATCGTCATCGCCCTCCTGATCGTCCTCATCCCGTATGCCATCTTCTACGAGATCTGGGCACGCAAGGTGCTGGGTATCCAGGCACTCATCCCGGACTTCCTGGAGCGGATGGCCGGCATCAACCAGGTCGGCCTCACGATCGCCCAGGCAATCTCGATCATGGTGAACACCAACCTCGGCCTGCTCAGCTACGAGATCCGCCGGATCAAGCGCGACATGGACTGGGGGGCGAACTTCACCGAAGCCCTGATGCGGTTCGAGGAACGGGTCAGTACCCCCTCCATCGCCCGTACGGTCACGCTCATCACCAAAGCGAGCGAGATGAGCGGCCAGATCAACGAGGTACTCTCCATTGCATCGAGTGACGCCAAGATGAGCGAGGTGCTGAAAAAAGAGCGGTTGTCGGAGATGTTCATCTACACGGCGATCGTGTACCTCTCGTTCTTTGTCTTCCTCTTCGTCGTCGCGGTCCTGACCACCCAGTTCCTGCCGGTGCTTGCCAATGTATCGACAACGGGGATGCCGTCAACAGGAGCGCTCGCCGGTATGGGGTCCATCCCGATCATAACGTTCGGGCGGCTCCTGTACCATGCCTGTCTCATTCAGGCCCTCTTCTCGGGCCTCATCGCCGGCCAGATGGGCGAGTCTGCCGTTGCGGCCGGGGTCAAGCACTCCTGCGTCCTGCTGATCATCGCGCTCGTGGCGTTCAACTTTGTGCTGATCTGATCCCTATCTGCCCGGGTTAGCGGGGGTCAGATAGTTTTAATGCATTTCGCGAGCGATCTCGTACTGAGGCAACAACGATGTGTTCTGCAGGCGGGAGTCCGACCGGGGACCTTGAATTTGACGACCGGGTGAAGGCAAAGAAGTACCGGTGCAACGAATGCGGGGAGAAATTCGAGAGTTTAAGCAAAAAACCCATCTGTTCCAGCTGCCAGTCCGATGACGTGACTGCATTATGAATTGTGAACTTTCTGACTCTTTCCTGCACATTCAGGGCCGGAACTCTTTTTTAATCGTTGCAAAGGCGAATGCACGTTTCGGGATCTGGATCGAGACTTCGGAAAAGGAGTACAGCCAGACTGTCGAACCTGATGACCTTGTCATCGCATCCGCACCGGAAGGCGGAAATCTCGAGCCTGCGGTCATGCTGGTCGAATCGGTCCGGAAGTACCGGCTCCCGCTTATGGTCCTTTCAAAAGATCATCCTGGCTCCCGGCATTTCCGGTACGTTGTCTCGGTTGCCCGTTCTATCGCCACCAGCTGCAGCATCCGCAGGGGGACACACCCGGAGCAGCACCTGATCTGCGCAAGCGATGAATTGTCCGGTATTGAACTCCACGGTGTCCCGGGCGGCGTGGATATCGATGGTCTTCCGGGTGGGGCGACCGTCCAGCGACTGGACTGCACCTTCACCATCGACACGAAATAAAACCTTTTCCCGTGGCGTCCCGCGGCATTATTACTCCTGCGAATTCCCGTCGGTAGATCGTAAATAACAATACATATATCCCAATTTTCCCAAGTATTGTACTTGCCGTGAGAGGAGGGTTGGATGAAGACTGAGGTCT
>CAYVAQ010000052.1:0-8844 GCA_964448885.1 uncultured Methanoregula sp.
AACTCTTTAGTATATACTTTCATCTGATAACGATGGAAGCCCAGATTACAGAGTTGTTCGGTCTGCAGATCTATACTGACAAGGGTATGTTTATCGGCGAAGTTGATGACGTGGTCATCGATGTTGACGGCAAGAAGATCGAGTCCATTGTCGTGGGCAAGGTCAACGACCAGATCTTCGATGTCAAGAACTTCAAGGGTGTCAAGATCCCGTACCGTATCATCAGTGCAATCGATGACATCGTCCTCATCCGCCACCTGCCCGGTGCATTCTCCGGCAGCGCTGCAATCGAGGAGTAAGACCGTTCTTCGGGCACGCGGGAGGCCCGGAAATACCCTATACTCTCCCGCTCGGCACTTTATGCAGAACCGGGAGATTTTTTCCACGATCACCGCCCTCCCGCCCGTTTTTGTCCGGCTTGACGGCCGGGCCTTCCACCGCCTGACCGAATGCCTCGGGCTCGAGAAACCGTTTGACGAGTTCTTCCACAAGGGCATGGTAACGGCCTGCACCTCGCTCCTGGCCGACAGCGGGCTCAACCCCGACCTTGCCTATACCTTCTCGGACGAGATCAGCCTCTACTTCTCGAAACTGCCGTTCTCCGGCCGGGTGGAGAAGATCGACTCGGTTGCCGCATCGTACGCTGCCAGTTCCCTGACGCTGGCGTTTGGCGGGACAACGCTCCTCTCCTTCGATGCCCGCGTCATCCCGGCAACCCCGGAATTCGCCATCGAGTACCTGACCGGCCGGCAGAGCGAGGCATGGCGGAACCATATCAACGCCTACTGCCAGCAGGCGCTCATCGAGGAGGGGATGGACTCCCGGAAGGCTGCGGAGCATCTCAAAGGCCTGGCATCGAAGGACCTCCACGAGATGATGCATGTCCGCGGCTTCAACCTTGCCGACACCCCGGCCTGGCAGCGGCGGGGCACGCTCGTGTACAAGAAGCTCACCGAGAAGGAAGGCTTCAACCCGGTGACGCAGGAGAAGGTTGTGGCCGAGCGGAGCGCCGTTACGGCCGAGAGCGACCTGCCGCTCTTCACAAAACCCGAAGGGCAGGCATTCTTACGAAAGGTCCTGGGCGGGACATAACAACCCGGTTTTGATCCGGAAATCGCTGATCGGTTTTACCTTGAAAATCACTGATCGATTTTTGTGGAACGATTTTCGATCGGGATCGCGATCGCGTTTGAAAATTGAAAACCAGATCGCGGTTTGAAAAAGAAAATCGCTGATCGATTTTGAAAATAAAAACGGTAACCGATTTTGATCCGGAAACCGGTGATCGATTCTGAATGCGGGAACTGTCAAACAGCTCCCGCAAGTGGGTATGACAATACCCACTCAATGAAAAACGCTGATCGATTTTTCCGGAACGGTTTTCAATCGCGACAGGTCCGGTGACTGGAGCGTGAGAAGACACCATCAGTTTCGTCGAAGCGTGATCGCGGTTTGAAAAACAAACAGTTTTTTTGGGGATATTAAAAATAGTGAGACGAATGGGCGGGCACTCCGCCCCGGGGAGATCAGTTTACTCTCCCGATCCCGATGGTCATGGCGATGCCCTCGACATCCCACTCCTTCACTGAAGGATATGCTGCAGGGCTGAGCGATGAACCAGCCTGAGCGAATGCAAAGGTCTTTGCCCGGACCTCATCGCTGATGAGGGCAAGGATTTCCCGGGTATTCAGGAGGCCCAGCACCCGTTCGTCACTCACCGCGACCCCGGCCGTGATGGTGTCCTCGACGGCAAGGTCGAGCTGCTTGCGCATCTCCTGGATCCGCCGGATCACTTCGCGGGCATAGCCTTCCGCTTCCAGGGCCGGGGTGAGGGTAACATCCACGTACACCATGGCATCGGTCATGGGCGCCGAGAAGATCCCTTCCGGCAGCTTCTCGGTGAAGGTGACGTGCTCCGCGCCGATCGCGAAGCTCTTCCCATCAGCCTCAAGCGGGAACGTTTTTCCATTATCGACCGCTGCCTTGATCGCATTGCCGTCCGCTGCCTCGATGAGGCCTTTTACCTTGAAGGAGTCCTTGCCAAAGCCCTTGCCGAGCGCCTTCATGACGGGCTCCGCGTGCCAGCCGACCCGGTCCCACCGGCCCATCACGACCGTGACCTTCCGTGCATTGGCCCGGTCCATGGCAACCGCATTGAGCCGCCCGAGGGCATTTTTCACGGCATCGGAGCTCGTGACAACAACGACCTCCGCAACCGGCCACCGGAGTTTCCGTTTGCCGGCCTGGCGGGCATTAGCCGAGGCCTCATCGAACGACCGGACAAAGGCAACCGCCCCTTCAAGGGTCTGGTCCACCAGCGCCGCGTCCCCGGCGCTCCAGTCCAGCATATGGATGCTCTCGGGATCGTTCCGGCACCGGAGGTTACGGTAGATATCCTCGGTGAGGTGCGGGCAGACCGGTGCAAGGATGCCCATGAGACGGCGCAGGACATAGTAGATCGTCTCGTATGCAAAGACCTTCTGTTCGCTCTCGCCTTCAAGCCACATCCGGGGCCGGACCAGCTGGACATACCAGCGGGAGAGATCCTCCAGGATGAAGTTGATGATCTCGCGGGTTGCCCGGTGGAGCTGGCACTCCTTCATCGCCGCATCGACAATGGTTGCCACCGAGTTGACGCGGGAGATGATGAACCGGTCCTCGTCCGGCATCCGTGCAAGATTTGCCCGGATGAACGTGTCGTCCCAGACGCCGTCCTTTGTTTTTGGCTCGAACGTGTCGAGGAGCATGTATGGCAGGGGGAAGCGGTACACGTTCCAGAGGATGTTGATCGCCCGGTTGACGGTGCCAAGGCCCTCCCAGTTGAACTTGAGGTCGTCCCACGGGGCGGACGAAGAGAGGATGTAGAGCCGCAGCACATCGACACCGACTTTCCCGACAACCTCGCCGGGGTTCACGACGTTCCCAAGGCTCTTGGACATCTTCTTGCCCTCGGCATCGAGCGCGAAACCGTGCATGCAGACGCTCCGGTACGGGGCCTTCCCGAACGCGATGGTGGAGGCGCCAAGCTGGGAGTAGAACCACCCGCGGGTCTGGTCCTGCCCCTCGGTGATGAAGTCGGCAGGCCAGAGGGTATCGAAGTCCTTCGTGTTCTTCGGGAACCCGAGCGTTGCCCACGAGGCCACTGCCGAATCGAACCAGACATCGAAGATGTCCTCGACCCGCTTCATCGTCCCGCCGCAGCTGCACGGGATGGTGACCGCGTCCACGTACGGCCGGTGGGGATCGGGCAGCGGCGTTCCGCTCCGCTTCTCCAGTTCCGCGATGGTGCCGACGACCTGGTACTGGTCGCATTTCGTGCAGACCCAGACCGGGATCGGGATGCCCCAGTACCGCTGGCGGGACACACACCAGTCGCGGGCCTCCTTGATCCAGTCGTAGAACCGGGCGCTGCCGGCCCATTCGGGATACCAGGCTACCTGTGCAACTTCCGCAAGCATCAGGTCCCGCATCTCGGAGGCCTTGAGGAACCACTGGGATGTGGCCCGGAAGATGATCGGAGTCTTGCAGCGCCAGCAGTGGCCGTACCGGTGCGTGACCGTCTCTTTTGCCAGCAGGTGGTCGCCGAGAGCCACAAGGACGTTCTCGTTCGATTCCCGGACAGACTGGCCGGCAAAAGCCCCCGCCTCATCCTTGAATCGCCCGGAGCCATCGACCGGGCAGACGATGGGCAGGCCCTCCTTTGTCCCGAGCACGTAGTCGTCCCACCCGTGGCCGGGGGCAATATGGACCATGCCGGTGTTCTCAAGGGCAACGAAATCGGCAATCGTCACCCGGTGCTCGATGTCGCGCTGGAGCGGCACCTGCTCCCGCAGGGGCGAGTCATACACCCAGCCTTTCAGTTCGGCCCCCGTCTTCTTCTCGATGATGGAGAAGTCCTTGTACCGCCCTTTCTTGAGTACCGCCTTGACGAGGGGCTCGGCCATCCACAGGTACTCTTCTCTCCCGTCCTTCTTTGCCAGGACCTTTGCATACTCAAAGTCCTTTGATACCGCCACCGCCACGTTCGCCGGCAGGGTCCAGGGGGTTGTCGTCCAGATGACCAGGGACTCGCCCGGCCGGTCCCGGAGCGGGAACTTGACGAAGATCGAGGGGTCGTTCTCGTCCCAGTACTCAACTTCCGCGTCCGCGATCGCGGTCTCGCACCGGGGGCACCAGTTCACCACGCGGTGGCCCCGCTCGAGCATGCCCTTCTCCTCAGCCTTTGCAAGGGTCCACCACGCTGCCTCGATATACTCGGGCTTCACGGTCTGGTAGGCATTCGGGAAATCGAGCCAGACCCCAAGGGCAGCGAACTGGTCGTCCATCAGCAGCTTGTTCTTTATGGCAAACTCACGGCACTTCTCGATGAACGGCTGGATGCCGAACTTCTCGATGTCCTTTTTCGAGGTGAATCCCAGCGCCTGTTCCACCTTGACCTCGATAGGGAGCCCGTGCATGTCATAGCCGGCCCGGTCGATCACGTTCCTCCCGTTCATCCGGTAATACCGCAGGATGCTGTCCTTGAGGATCTTGTTCCACGCCGTCCCGAGGTGGATCTCGCCGGTCGTGTACGGCGGACCGTCCACGAAGAAGTACGGTTTTCCTGCACTGCGGTGCTGCTTTACGGCCTTGTAGGTATCGTGCGAACGCCAGTATTCCTGCACATCACGCTCGATGTCCTTTGCGCTGAAGTTCGCGGTAACTTCTCTCAACGTCTAACCCCTCGTAAATTTTCTGGACGCACAACCATTGCCTGGATGCGTGAAGGAATGTTGGCGGTACTGCACAAAGTAGTTTTTCCAAGAGCAGGGTATTTCTCAAAACCGGTATCGTACTGCCCGCTTCATCCGGCAAAACTCGCGATCGCAATCAATATATCCCCTGCATTTATATGGGGATGTATGCACGCCCGCATGATTTCCGGTGTGGTTGTTGTTTTCCTGGTACTGCTAGCATGTACTGCAGGCTGCTCCACACCCCAGAACACCGGTCCGGTCCCCCAGCCCCCGGTAACGACTGCTGCGGCTCCGGTAACCGCTGCACCTTCACCCGTGACCATGGCAAAGACCGCCGATGTCGACACCATCGTCAATCTCCGTTTCAATGACATGACCTGCCTCGATGTCCAGAAGGAGATCGGGAAGGAATACCTGTACCCCGACCAGAAGTGGCAGCTCGTTGTCTCACCCCCCGCGAACAGCAGGGCCAATGTCAATGTCGTGTTTGTTGATGAGAACGACAGCCTCCGGCTCCGGCAGACGAAACCCGTCTGGGACACAGTGAAGAAGGTCTGGGTGTACGAAGGGATCGTACCCCTTGCGCAGTTCAACGATGTCACGGTACCCGTGGACAAGACCTTCACCATCAAGACCCAGAGCAAATACTATATCTGCATCGATGACCGCAAGGAGACGGGTATCGACGATTCAATGATCCGTGTTCCGGTAAGACTCCTGAGAATCTGAACAATCCCCCCATCTCTTCTTTTGGAAAAGTATATGCTCCCAGCGCACCAGAGCACCCGGTGCTGATGTCTGAGCCGGACATTCGTTTTGCCCATATCCCCAAGCGGCTTGAGGGACTCGTGGACCTGGCGTATAATCTCTGGTGGAGCTGGCATCCCGAAGCCCGGGTCCTCTTCAAGCAGCTCAACCAGCTCGCGTGGAAGGCGAGCGTCCACAATCCCGTGCGGATGCTCCGCGACACCCCCCGCGAGTTCTTCCTTGCTGCCGAACAGGACCAGGAGTACCTGCGGCGTTACGATATCATCATGAACCGGTTCCGGCGCTACATGAACACGAAGACGAGCTGGTTCCACGATGCGTATCCCGAGAGCCGGGAACTGACCATTGCATATTTCTCCGCCGAGTACGGCCTCCACCACTCCCTCCCGATGTATGCCGGGGGACTCGGGTTCCTTGCAGGCGATCACCTCAAGGAATGCAGCGACCTCGGCGTCCCCCTCGTTGCCGTCGGTTTCATGTACTCGGAGGGCTACCTCCACCAGCACATCACGCCGGACGGGTGGCAGGAAGGGCTCCGCGAGACGCTCGACCGGGACGCTGCGCCGGTCAAGCGCATGCTGGACAAGGGAGGGGAGCAGATGGTGGTCCGGGTGCCCCACATCGAACCCCCGATCTCTGTTGCGGTCTGGAGGGTCGATGTCGGCAGGGTCCCGCTGTACCTCCTTGACACCGACATCCCGCTCAATGACGATGAGAGCCGCCGGATCTCCTCCAACCTCTATACTTCCGACCGCGAGGAGCGCCTGCGGCAGGAGATCGTGCTCGGGATCGGCGGGAGGAAGGTGCTGCACGAGATGGATGTCCTGTACTCTGCGGTCCACCTCAATGAAGGGCACCCGGCCTTTGCCCTGCTCGAGCGGATCCGGGAACGCGTGGAACGCGGGATCCCGTACGAGGACGCGGTGAACCAGGTCCGGCTCACCTCGGTCTTCACCACCCACACGCCGGTTGCTGCGGGCCACGACGCCTTCCCCGAAGACCTGATGGACCGTTACTTCAGCACGTACTACCCGGCGATGGGCATCACCCGCGATCAGTTCCTCAATCTTGGCAGGCACCCGGACTACCCGGAGAGCGGTTTCAACATGACCGTGCTTGCCATCCGGCTTGCGGCATACCGGAACGCGGTCTCACAGCGCCACGGTGAGGTGACCCGGCAGATGTGGACGAACATCTGGCCGGAACTCCCTGCAGAACAGAGCCCGATCGATGCGATAACCAACGGTGTCCACCTCCCGACCTGGATGAACCCCCGCATCGAGGACCTGCTCGACACCACCTTCTACCCGGTGACCCCCAACTGGCAGCAGGAGCACGACGACCCCTCGATCTGGAACCTGGTGGACGAGATCCCGGACAAGCTGCTCTGGGACCTCCATTACGACCTCAAGATCAAGCTCATCAACCGGATCCGGGAACGAAAACGGGTCAAGTGGGCGAAGCTGCAGGAGGATCCGCTGTCGCTTGTTGCCGAGGGCCTGATGCTCAACCCCTCCATCCTCACCATCGGTTTTGCACGACGGTTTGCCACCTACAAGCGCTCGGATCTCATCTTCTACGACATGGAACGGCTGAAACGCATCCTCTGCAACCGGTGGCGGCCGGTCCAGATCATCTATGCCGGCAAAGCGCACCCGTCCGATGATGCAGGGAAGAAGGTACTCCAGAAGATTTACCGGGCCGCGCAGGAGCCCGGGTTCGAAGGCAGGATCGCGTTTGTCGAGGACTACTCCGAGCAGACCGCCCAGTACCTTGTCCATGGCGTCGATGTCTGGCTCAACAATCCCATGCCCCCGCTGGAGGCGAGCGGGACGAGCGGGATGAAGGCGGCGATGAATGGCGTCATCAACCTCAGCATCCTCGACGGCTGGTGGCTTGAGGGGTACAACGGCAGGAACGGCTGGTCATTCGGGAGCCCCGATCCCGGTGGCGACCGGGACGCCGCGGATGCCAATGCGCTGTATGACATCCTGGAACGGGAGGTCGTCCCGCTGTACTACTCCGCATCCCTTGACGGGATCCCGCACGGGTGGGTAAGGATGATGAAGGAGTCCATCAAGAGCAATGCCCCCCGGTTCTCTGCACGGCGGATGGTCAAGGAATACCTGGCGAAGTTCTACCCGAAACTGATCTCCGGTGCCGATGTGGCATACGCCTGCCCAATCCGGAAGTGAACCAGACTTTTTGGCACGCACGCATATCCCTGCCCCGGGCGCCTCACGGGACATGGGTTTCGTCCCGTTTATTGGTGCCGGTGACCGGTGGACCTGCCCCCGCAAAGCGATACCTGGAAAAAACCCAAAAAAAAATTTCCGGAACCTTTTTCCGGAACCTATTTCGATACTGGTTGTCGGACGACCGGTCAGGATACGCCATGGCAGTGTTATTTACCAGCAGGGTCATACAGAAGCCTGCAGACAAGGAGCGTGAAACAGAACGATGGACCCGTACCCGATTCTGATAGGCGGAGTGAAGAAACAGACCAGTGATGTGGTCCCGGTCCGCTTTCCCTATACCGGCGAAGTGTACGCGCAGGTATGCCAGGCGGGCGCAAACGATCTCTCGGCTGCGGTGACCGCAGCCTGTGCCGGGTTTGAGAAGACCCGGGTGATGAGCAGTTTCGAGCGCTCGCAGGTGCTCTTCCGGCTCGCGGACGAGATCCACCGGCGATTGGAAGAGCTTGCCGAAGTGCTGGTGATGGAAGGTGGCAAGACGCGGAAGTTTGCCACAAGCGAGGCTGCCCGTGCCGAGACCACTGTCAGGACAAGCGCAGAGGAGGCAAAGCGGATCGCCGGCGAGATCATCACCCTTGACTGGAGCGCCGACACCGCTGGGAGGACCGGCTACATCCAGCGGTTCCCGCTCGGGCCGGTTGTCGGGATCGTGCCGTTCAACTTCCCGCTCAACCTCGCCTGCCACAAGCTTGCGCCGGCAATTGCTGCCGGGAACCCTGTCATCCTCAAACCTGCCTCGGCTACCCCGGTATCGAGCCTGATCCTTGGCGATATGGTGCTTGCCGCAGGACTTCCCAGAGAAGCGATCAGTGTCGTCCCCTGCAGCGGGGCAAGAGCCGAAGTACTCGTGAAGGACCCGCGGGTTGCGTTCCTCTCGTTCACCGGCTCGTGCACGGTCGGGTGGCACTTACGGGGGATTGCGGGAAGGAAGAAAGTGAGTCTCGAACTTGGCGGCAACGGTGCTGCGGTCATCCACGAGGACGCGAACCTGGATTATGCAGCCTCCCGCATCGCTACCGGCGGGTTCGTGAATGCCGGGCAGGTCTGCATCTCGGTCCAGCGGGTCCTCATCCACCGGCCGGTGT
>CAYVAQ010000053.1:0-8811 GCA_964448885.1 uncultured Methanoregula sp.
AGCCGCCGGGGGGACTTGAACCCCCGACCTGCTGATTACGAATCAGCCGCTATACCGCTAAGCCACGGCGGCGTTCTGCCCCATAATATCGGTCATGGGCACTAATAAAAATATGGGAGGGTGTCCTTTAAGAGTATCCCGAGAGCGAGGTGACGTTCTGCGGCCCCTGCTGCTCCTTGGGTGCGATGGTGCCGAACTTGGACTCGTAATCTGCAACGGTCTTGTTCAGCACGGCAAGGAGGTTCTTGGCATGGGACGGCGTGATCGAGACGATAGCCTTTGCCCTTGCCTGGTTCACCTGCGGGAGCTGGTGGAGGAACATGAACGTGAACTCATCGTCCTTGTACGCGATCTGGATCATGTTGCTGTATACCGGGTCGAGCGTTGGCGGGATATTGACGGAAATTTCCTGGCCGGTCATAGCACAGGTATTGCCCCTCATTGATTATATCGTCTTTTCTTTGCCGGGGGCCGGTGCAATAACTATAACCTCTCCCGTCCCCCACGCTAGAATAACGGGGAGATACTCTGGCTGACGAGAAGAAGAACGCGACCATCTCCGACCTGGTGCGGATCCATGCCTGCCCGGTCCGGTTCTACTACGAGCAGAACGATACGGTCACGGAGTCCGACCGGTACGCGGTCTGCAAGCAGGTGTCGTACCACCTCGGCACCGCGCTCGATGAAGCGGCCATCTGGAGCGAGATCACATCGGTGCGTCCCGCGATAGATCCTGCCATGAAGGAGTTCCTTGGCATCTGCATCGCCTCCTGCAGGAAGCGCGAATGGAGACCGGCAAAGGAGACGGATGTCCGGGTATTCTCGGAGAAGCACGGGCTTGCCGGGATGATCGACCGTATCGCCGACGACGGGACCTTCTCGATCATCCGCGCCTCCGGTGCAATGCCGATGGGCACCTATGCAGCTGACCGGCTCCGGGTCGCGGCAGTCGCCCTCTGCCTTGAGGAAATGACGAACAAAGAGGTTGTTGGTGGCAATATCGAACATATCCCGGACGGCGTTGTCCGCTTCCATGCCGTCCAGCCCCGCGACCGCCGGCAGGTGATTGCAGCGCTCCATAAATACCAATCCATCCGGGAAGGGCGGCTGCCGGAACCGCCCCTCAACGCGCCCTGTAACCGGTGCAGGTTTAAGGAGCGGTGCGAGGGGAGCGTCGGGAAGCGGTTATCCGAGCTGCTGTGATCTGGACGGTTTTGTCCCTGCGGTTGTCGGGTATCCCTGCACCTCGCTTCTCCCCGTGAAGTCCGGTACTGAAGGATCCGAAGTGCTGTCCCGGAGATGGGTGGTATGTCTAGGGGGGTATGCGGTATACCCCCCACCCTGTGGCAGGGGGGGTAGGATCGTTTTTGAAAAAAGAGGAGGGGGGGTCACCCGGATACCCCCCTCCTCAAATGTGAGTAATGTACAGAGTTGCGCACCTCCCTTCCCACGTCTTCCACTGGAACGTAAGGCGTGAACGGGCCTAATGGTCAGCTACCCAAAAACGGGTAAGGGGGGTATGCCCCGGCCGGAGGGGGGAGGGGGTCGGCAGCATACCCCCCCACACACATGCCAGGGGGGGTGGGACGATTTAAAAAAAAAGTGGTGGGGGGGTTACCCGGATACCCCCCTTGCACGGGATTGATCCGGGCACCAAAAAACCGGGGCACTCCGGGCAGTGTGGGGGGATACAATGCGCCGGGTGCCGGGCGGTCACTCCTGCCCGGGCCGTTCGCGCTCGTTCCCGCACACGGAGCACCGCCACCGGTGCACATTGATCGTTCCGCCGCAGTTGTTGCAGGTCCAGCGCTGCCGCTCGCTTTTCAGGAATGAACGGATACCGTGCTTCCCGATTGCTTCGAGGTTGTCGAGCATGCTCATGCCGTACTTTGTCCGGTACCGCCTGTCCAGGTTCTTCAACTGCCTGCAGGGATAATTCCCGCAGGAATGGTAATACCGGTGCCTGATGTGTTCGCAGGCAAAGATGGTGCAGTTGGTGCTGCACTTCCGATCCGGTGCATAACATCCATTGCACCGGTTCTTCTCCCGCAGGTATGCCATGCAGATGGCGCAGTCCATGCCGCAGGGGGCGATGAGCGCGGACCTGAACGGGCTCTTGGGTGCCATGCCGGAAGATGAGTTCACCGGATACAAAATCCTGCCCGTATCACTTTCACCCTGCCCGTCCTCCCCGATTATATACGGCTTTTCTTAACCGGAAGGATTGCAACACCATGGACGTGATATCCCTTGAATGCGACACGGATTGAGACCGGGACCCCCGAGGGGGATGCACTGGGCTTCTCTGAAGACCTCTTCAGCGGCTGGCTGGAGAAGGACGGGAATGACCGCCTCTACCTGCACTACATCATCTCGCGGAGGAAGAACGCGGGCAACACCCAGAACCTGATCCGCTCATGGCTGGACAGGGGATACGATGTGCGGGTCGTGATGCCCCGGCCCATCATGCAGCATATCCTGAAGAAGTTCCGGTTCGTGCAGGATACCGAATACTTTCCCGACCAGTACGAGGACCGGGTCGAGGTCTGGCACTGCCCGTCAGCAGTCCGCGCCCTGATGAAGAGCCGGTCATACAACTGATAAAAAAGGGGGAGATATGGGTGAGATTATCCCATCATGCCAGGGGGCATACCGCCCATGCCGCCCGGGGGCATGCCGGCGCCGGGACCGCCGCCAGCCGTCTTCTGTGCCGCGATGATGTCATCGATGCGCAGGATCATGACCGCGGCCTCGGAGGCACTTGAGACTGCCTGGGTCTTGACGCGGAGCGGCTCGACAACGCCGGCTTTGAGCATATCCGAAGGTTTTCCGGTATCGACATTGATCCCGTATGTCTTCTTCCCTGCCTCGTGGGCAGCCCTCAGGTCGACGAGCACGTTGATGGGGTCGAGCCCGGCATTCTCGGCAAGGGTGCGGGGGATGACCTCCATCGCGGATGCAAAGGACTCGATGGCAAGCTGCTGCCGTCCGCCGACCGTTGCTGCGTACTCGCGGAGGCGGAGCGAGAGTTCGGTCTCCGGCGCACCGCCCCCGGCAACGACCTTCTTCCCGTCGATGACGACCGAGACCACCATCAGGGCATCGTGGATGGCACGCTCGAGCTCGTCCACAACATGCTCCGTTCCGCCGCGGACGATGATCGAGACTGCCTTGGGGTTCTTGCAGCCCGAGACGAAGATCATCTCCCCGTTTGCCACCTTGCGCTCTTCGACAAGGCCAGCGGTCCCGAGATCCTCCTTCGTGATGGAATCGATGCTGTTGACAATGTTTGCGCCGGTTGCCCGGGCAAGGTTCTCGCAGTCGCTCTTCTTGACCCTGCGGACGGCAAGGATCTCTGCCTGCGTGAGATAGTGCTGGGCAACATCGTCGATGCCTTTCTGGCAGAAGACAACGGTTGCACCGCTCCTGATGACCTTGTCGACCATGGTCTTTACCATGTGCTCCTCTTCTGCGAGGAATGCCTGCGCCTGCCCGACAGAGGAGATATTGATCTTTGCGTTGACCTCGGTCTTGCGGAACTCGATGGCGGTGTTCAGGAGAAGGATTTTGGGATTCTTCACCGACTTGGGCATGGCGGGGTTCGCCCGTTCCTTGTCGATGGCCATACCCTGGACGAGTTCGGAGTCATCCACCGATGCGCCGACTTTCTTCTCCACGTTGATGTGGGCAAGGTCTGCCTTCCCGTTCTCGTCGATGACTGAGGAGATGGCTTTCACGATGATGGCGCAGAGGTGATCCTTGGAGACCTCGGAGTTTTTGCCGGTCAGGGCAGTCTCCGCGATCCGGCTCAGCATGGCGGTGTCGGTCGGTTTGACCGTAACGGCCATCTTTTCAAGGATCTCCATGGACTTCGTGGCAGCCATCTGGTACCCTTCGGCAATAACCGTCGGGTGAACCTTCTGGGCAATGAGGTGCTCGGCATTCCGAATCAGGTCGCCGGCGATGATCACCGAGGTGGTTGTCCCGTCCCCGACTTCGTCGTCCTGGGTCTTGGCAACCTCAACGATCATCTTCGCTGCCGGGTGCTCGATGTCCATCTCCTTTAAGATGGTGACGCCATCGTTGGTGACGGTGATATCCCCGATCCCGTCGATGAGCATCTTGTCCATGCCCTTGGGACCGAGCGTGGATTTGACCGCGGCTGCAACTGCCTTGACGGCTGCGAAGTTGCTGTTCTGGGCCTCCTGCCCCCGGTTCTGGGTAGTTCCTTCCTTTAAAATAATGATGGGTTGTCCACCGAGTTGTTGTGACATGCTGTTCCCTCGCTGAGGTTGGATATATCGGAGATCCGCAGGGGCACCGCATCTGCAGCCCTGCGGATATCATCGCATTGTATGCTCTGAAGCACTGACGGTTTAGCGTACAGGGCCTCATCCAAGATGATAGACAAAGATGGTTCTCCATAAGTTTTATGTGTATCCCCTGAGCAGAGAATTCCGGGCCGGCACCCGGGTAACCCCGGACCGTCTCCACGCCTTTTATCATCCCGTGTACCTGAATACTGTTCAGCGTATGGATCTCGCCGTTGCGTTCATCATCACCATCGCCCTCATCACCGCGGTGAGCCTCTGGTACCGCATCTCCCCGTTCTTCACGCTCATCGGGGGAGCGATCCTCTTCGGGCTTCTCTCCGGTATGACCCTTGATGCGACTCTTGTCGGGATCGCAACCGGTGTCGGGCAGGTCTTCTCCGCGTTTGGCATCATCATCCTGTGCGGGGCCGTGATCGCGATCCTGCTGCAGGAGCAGAAACAGACTGAAGAGATAGTTGCCGATCTCCGGCGGGTCGTAACTCATCCCCCGGCACTGGCCGGGTTCTCCGGTTACCTGCTTGCGGTCCCGATCACCTGCTGCGTTACCGCGTTTATCATGCTCACCCCGATCCTGGAGTGTCTTGAGAAGGAGAAGGCCAGAAGAAATGTCCTCCTCTACCTTGCCGCGTCCGGCAGCATCATCTCGTACGCGCTCATCTACCCGACCCCGGTCACCATCCCGCTCGTTTCCGGGTTTGCACAGACAACGAGCCCGGTACTGTTCGATGCCATTGCCATACCGCTCTCGCTTGCCATCCTTGCCGGCGTGATCCTCTTCTTCCGCATCACCCGGCCCGAAGCAATGGGAGCGGGAGCAGACGGATCTGCCGCCCCGGCATGTGAGCACGCCGTTTCCGGACCCCCCGCCCGTTTTCACGGGAGGGCTTGGGCTCCCTTCATCGCGATTCTCGCGGCCATACCCGTTGCATTCCTCCTTTTGGGCCTGTCTCACGTCGGGATCATCAACTTCATCATGCTTGTCGGGGCAGTGACCGCAATCGGTCTTGCGCCCACGGGGATACGTGCAGCCGGCCTTTCGAAGAGTGCAAAGCATGCCGGCCTGATCATCTTTGATATCTGCGGGGCAGGAGCGCTCGGGTATGTTATCGTGCAGAGCGGGTTTGCCCATGGGGCCCTGACCCAGCTGATGGCTGTCATCCCGGTCATCCTTGTCCCGTTCATCCTCGCAGCCGTGATCGAGACTGCGCAGGGCTCCCGGGTTGTCACGGCAATCATCACGGCAAACGTGCTGGCAGGGTCTGCGGTGACTGGTGCCATGCACCCGGTCACGCTCGTCCTGCTCATCAGCGCCGGCTCATGCATGGTCTCGTACGTGACCGACCCGTACTTCTGGCTGGTCCAGCGGACGACCGGTGATGATATCGGGACGGTGGTGAAGAACTACACGCTGCCCATCGCGCTCGCCGGCATTGCCATCTTTGCAATTGCTGTTGTACTGGAATACTTCGTCTTCGGGTGAGGGGTGCCTGCAGCATATGCTCTCCAGTCACCGCCTCCTCCAGCAGTACTGGCATGACGACCGGTACGATCCGGGGCAGGTCCGGGTCTGGTATACCGATCGCGGGGCACCGGACGACCGCTCTGTTGCTGAAGGAACGGATATTTCCCTTGACGCTTATTACCTGGAAGTCCGGACACCTGCCGGGGAGAAGCAGATCCCGTACCACCGCATCCTGATCATCACATATCGTGGGGAGGTGGTCTTTGAGAACCGGAAGGTGCAGGGGCTTGCGGCGCGGATCACCGGCAACTTGACGGATACCGGCGGCGATAGCAGCAGGGCCGGAAGCGAATGAGGGCGTGTGGGAACGCGGAAATTCTGGTGTGCCGGACGGTAACAGTCACCCGAGATACTTACGGCCTTTCTCCGTGACCGAGTAGATGATCCAGTTCCCGTGATACTCGCTGTCAGCAAGGCCGCTCTCTTTGAGGATATTGAGATGGTAGGATAATTTCGAGCCGGAAATGCGCGTGAACCGGTTGATGACGCAGACACAGAGCGGCTGGTCCCTGATGAGATAAAGGATGGTGAGACGAAGCGGGTCCGAGAGCGCGTGATGGATCCGGCTCTGTTCCTCAAGCCCGGGTGCCGGCGGGATGCGCTCCGCGAGGGCTTCGAATCCCCCGATCTCATCGAGGTCCTTCTGGATTTGCCGGGGGATCTCCATCTCTTCGGTTGTGGGAGCCCCGCTCTTTTTTTCGCTGCAGCAGGATCTGGTCACGCGCTTCATTTCAAATTAATCTGAAATGAAAAGATATATAATCTTGCCCTGTGCATGTTAATTCAACAAAATTTGAAATTGGGGATACCATGATCTACAGTCAGGCATCATCATTCCGGGGACATGAAACAATCATAGCTGAAACAGACCAGCGAAAAGCAGAGGACCTCCCGTGGAACCCGCACCCGAAGTTTGCCGGCGTTTCTTTAAAACACCTTGCTGAGGGCAAAGATACCGGCGGGCGCGTAAGCCTTCACCATGTCCGGATAGCATCCGGCTGTTCCATTGGTGACCACGCCCACGCAGGCCAGGTCGAGATCCATGATGTCCTTGAGGGGGACGGCACCTGTATGCTTGCCGGAAAAGAGATCCCCTATGCCCCGGGTGTCATGAGTATCATGCCGGCCGACACGGTTCACCGCATCGATGCCGGGGCAGGCGGGCTGCTGCTGCTGGCAACGTTCTCACCCCCGCTCGTATGAGGTGAACGAATGGCCGATCCCGTTACCGGTTCCCTGCTGCTCGGCTGGACGACCCTGCTTGACTACCTCTCGCAGCATGTGGTGACCTGCCTTGTGCCGGCCTTCTTTATTGCCGGGGCAATTTCCGCGTTCGTGAAAAAGGACGCGATCCTGAAATACTTCAGCCCTGAGACGAATAAGTCCGTCTCGTACGGGATCGCTTCCGTATCCGGAGCAGTCCTTGCGGTCTGCAGCTGCACGATCCTCCCGATGTTCGCGGGGATTCTCAAGAAAGGCAGCGGACTGGGACCGGCGATCACGTTCCTGTATGCAGGCCCGGCCATCAACATCCTTGCCATCGTCTACACAGCGCAGGTTCTCGGGATCGATCTCGGGATTGCACGTGCGGTTGCCGCCATTGTATTGTCGATCGTGATCGGGCTCATCATGATGGCACTGTTTCCCGCCCACGATGAGGAGACAATAAAGACCCATGCCGCTGCCCGCCGGGCGGTCATGGCAAAGGAGGAGACCCGGCCAAAATGGGTGATCCCGGCGTTCTTTGTCTTCCTGATTGCCATTCTCCTGGTCGGGACCTCGGCGCTCGATGTCTTCCTCCGGCTCCTCATCGTGTACTTCCTCTCGATGGCAGTTGCGTTCCTGCTGATCTACTACTTCACGCGGGAAGAGGTGACGGACTGGGGTCTTGAGATCTGGGATCTTACGAAAAAGATCTTCCCCATCCTTGTCATCGGGACCTTCGCGCTTGGCGTACTTGCATACTTCCTCCCCCCGGAGACATTCAGGCCGTTCTTTGGCGACAACTCGCTCCAGGCAAATTTCCTTGCCGCGATTGTCGGGGCAATCCTGTACATGCCTACCCTGCTTGAAGTACCGGTCATCGGGACAACGCTCGGGTACCTCACGGGTTCCATGGCAAAGGGCCCGGCCCTTGCCCTGCTCCTCACGGGGCCGAGCATCAGCCTCCCGAGCCTGCTCGTGATTTACCGGATCATCGGAGGGAAGAAAACGCTGGTCTATGCGGGTCTCGTTATCGTCTTCTCTACTCTCGCCGGGTTCGTCTTCGGGAACATAGGGTGGTAAGGATGGACAAGGAGTATGTTCCCTGCTGCGCTGCCGATGCCCTGAGGCGCATCCGGCAGATCCCGGTCAACGGGATTATGACCGGTATCACGATGCTCGATGAGAGCATCGCCGCGGTGCGGGAACAGAAACCTGGAAATGAACCGGCAGTCAGCGAGGCGCTGATGAAGAAGATTCGGATCTACAATTATATTCCCCCGGGGGTTGCGGAGGCATACACCCGGGCGATCATGGAAGAGTACAGAAAAGCATGCCAGAAGGATGATGCAGGCAACTGAAGAGAATGGATGAAGGGTTATGACCAGGATTGAAGTACTCGGGACCGGCTGTGCGAAGTGCAAACGGCTGTTTGACAATGTGCAGGCTGCGGTAAAGGAACTCGGCATCACTGCTGAGGTAGTGAAAGTTGATGACATCGATGCGATTGCCACGAGCGGGATCATGATGACCCCGGGGCTCCTCATCGATGGCGAGATCGTGACCGAGGGCCGGGTGCCGGACGTGAACGAGATCAAATCATTGTTAACGGAGTGAAAAAATGCCAGAAGCACCGTCATGTTCATGCGGACAGAACGAGGAGAAACGGATCATATTCCCCTGCTCGGGGGTGGCAAATGTCGGGCAGATCACCAACCTTGCCGCGATCCAGCTGGCTGAAGAAGGATATGG
>CAYVAQ010000054.1:0-7863 GCA_964448885.1 uncultured Methanoregula sp.
CGTAGGAAGCAACTTCCTCGCGGCTCATCTTCCGGAAGACCGGGTTCTCCTTCCCGATGACGCCGATCTCGACCTGGTCGACA
The DNA here is from genome assembly GCA_964448885.1 of uncultured Methanoregula sp. Lineage (GTDB taxonomy): Archaea > Halobacteriota > Methanomicrobia > Methanomicrobiales > Methanospirillaceae > Methanoregula. Next base: position 84 of record CAYVAQ010000054.1, read on the forward strand.
TCGAACTTGCCCTCGGTTGCGGAGTGCAGGGCCTTGAGGCCGAGCATGATCGCATCCTTGACCTCCGCTTCGGGATTGTATTCTTCCTCAAAGACCTTCATCACCGCCGGGCGGCCGATCCCGATCCCGGTCGCCTTATACTCAAGGAGCGTTCCCGAGGGATCGGTCTCGAAGAGCCGGCACTCGCCATCGCTGACACCTGCAATCAGGAGCGCGGTGCCGTACGGGCGGATACCGCCGTACTGGGTGAGGGTCTGCATGTGGTCGCAGAGCTTCTTGCTGAGCGCCTCGACCTCGATCGGCTCATCGTACGAGATGCGGTTGATCTGGCACTCAACCCGTGCACGGTCGACGAGGGCACGGGCATCGCCGACCAGGCCGGACGATGCGACGCCGATGTGTTCATCGATCTTGAAGATCTTCTCGATGGACGAGGCCTCGAGCAGCTTGGAGCTGACCCGTTTGTCCACGATCAGGACAACGCCGTCTTTTGCCTTGATGCCGACGGCGGTCGTCCCCCTCTTCACTGCTTCCCGGGCATACTCCACCTGGTACAGGCGGCCGTCAGGAGAAAAGACGGTGATGGCCCGGTCATATCCCATCTGGTATTGTGGCTGCATTATGGTAACTCCAGATCTTCTCTTGTGAGATACAATCGGTGTGCATTTTTAAATCCCTTTTCAATTACATCAATCTTCTGCCCGCTACCATGCACGGCGGTGAAGGTCGTTGTGCCAAAGGTGATTTCTGCCTCTTCAGCAGGCACAGGTGCAGGGGCTGCGGGACGGATACGCTCCCGGAGACTCTCCATCGTGCCGGACGCGGCAATGATCCGCAGGGCGATCCGCGTATCCCTGCACGCGGTTACAGTCGAGAGTGCAATCGCCAGTTCGCGCTCGCTCCCCCGACGGCACCGGATGAAGACATACTCCCCCTCGGCAGCAACAACCGCCTGGATCATGACGGCAGCGGCTGCATCGCCAAACAGGGAGGTGATCGCGTCAGCGATGGTGTAATAGAGCTCCTTCTGGTCGACCGGCGTCCCGGCTGGCTCAACGCGGACGAGCAGGTACCGCCGCTTGTCCCGGAGCGTGGGCGGGCGCGGGGTCATGCGATCACCCGCACAGGAGGGGGCGGCGGGACCATGACCTGCTCTACGCCACCAAGCGCCCGTTCGGCATCAGCGGTATCCATGCCAAGAAGCGAACAGATGCCGGTAATCTCCCGCACGGCCCGGAGACCGAGCACCGATGCTGTGCCGGTCGAGACGGTGAGCGGGAACTCAAACCGCCGTTCGAGGACGATGATATCGCGGTACCGTGCAATCGCACGCTGGCGGGCGATCCCCCGTGTCCCGATGATGGTCGAGAGATCGATATCCACCGCAACACGGTTGTCGGAGGCCATCTTTGCCGAGACATGGTCGAACGCGGTCTTGTCGGCGGCATGGATCCCCCGCAGGATATGCATCCCTTTCAGCCCGATCGCGGCCCGGTTGAATCCCGCATCGCCCGCCATCACCGATATGACTGCCCCGCTCTCCCGCAACCGCTTCATCCGGTTGACGATATCCCGCATGGGCGTATCGCGGATGATGATACCGGAGCGCACATCGACACCGCCGTACGCTGCTGCCGGCGTATCGATCGCGACAAGGCTGTCAAATCCCAGCACATCTGCTTCGAGCGCGAGCCGCCGCACCGACGTGTCCCCGTTCGGGTACGGAAAGACTGCGGCATCGGTGATCTTCATGAGGATAACTTCGGTTAAAAAAAGATAAGGTTATTTACCCTGGTTTGCATGGGAGCGGATGCTCGGGCGGGTCTTCTCGGTTCCCTTGCCCCGGCCCATCATGCCACGGCCCTTCCGGCCTGCAGAAGTCTTGCCGCGCTCGGCACGGCCGCGGTGGGTCGGATTTGCAATCCATGCAAGGCGCTTGTCGGCCCGGATAGCGGGGTGGTTACCGTCAACGAGAATGACTTCGTAGTACTTCAGCTTCCCGTCCTGTCCCACCCAGTAGGAGTTGAGGACTTCCATGTTCGGGAACTTCTTGCTTGCGCGTTCCTCGGCAATGCGCTGGATGCTCTTGCCGGCGGTTAAGCGGTTCTTTCCCATCCGTGCGGAGCGGCGTGCCCGGACATACCGGGATGCACGGCGGCCACCGCGGCGGACCTGGACGCGGGCGACTGCGATGCCCTGCTTGGCCTTGTAGCCGAGGTTGCGGGCGCGGTCGATACGGGTCGGGCGTTCGATACGGATGACGCTGCCCTCGCGGCGCCATCCCTGCATGCGGTTCCAGAGGAGTTCTCCAACCTCTGACTTGTCAGGTCTCTTCCAGGCGTCCCTGACGAACGCGTACATTGATTTTACCATGGTAATCACCTAAGGTTCGGCCCAAAGTCGGGCTACATTCCTTGTCTACGGGACGCATCCCGTATGCCTGTATACATAGGACATTGGGGGTAATAAAGGAGGCGGGGGGAAAGACAAGACAGAAGTCACCGGTCCGCACCAGAGACTGCACGTATTTCAAACTCCCGCGATACACCACAGCCAGTAGCAAGTTTGTAATGACCAGGTGTCAGATAAGCGGTACTTAGTTGCTGAACCTGAGTAGAGTCACCGGGCTTTAGTTCAGATCCCCAGCTGGTCTGTGTTCCGGTAGGTTTTATCACCGGTTCCCAAGAACCCGTCTGGCGATACAATGAATACGGAGGGAGTGTATGCCTGCACATCAGGCTTTCTGATCCTCCATTTACAATATTGAACTCGATGACTTCCCCCTGAATGTATATGTCTGAACTCATCCGGATATAATCCGGATTGACGCCTTCGGCCTGAGGGATTTTCACGCCATCGAACATCAGGGATTTGTCTTTCGTGGGTGAATCAGGAACCTGCGACGGAGCCGTTGTATGGTTGTCAGGAGCCGGCTTATTCATACAACCCCCCACGAGTAGTAATAGTAGCGTCAGAAGTGTTAGAGCAATAATGGGGCGAGACATAGTCACGGAATATTGAAAATTCAGTATCAGCCGATAAATAGGTTATGAACTATTATTGCATTGTATCATCGTTTCTTGTCAACATAAGAATACGATGACTGCCGCCGCCCCGAAGGGCGCCCCGCGGCGGCCTCAATACGATTCTCACATTTTTTATCCTTTAATTGATAGCGCGAAACCCGAGAGGAACCAGTCGTCGCATCCGCGAGGACTGGTTGGAGAAGGCGGAGCCTTCGACTCGTTTCGCGCGTAGGGGAATCACAACCGGGGGTATGGGGGCATCAGCCCCCATAATTGACAACGAATCCCTCACTTCCCCTTCTTCTTCTCCAGCACCCGGATATCCGTTATGGCAGTAACAGGATACTGCCCGTCCGCATCCTTTTCCGCGGACTTCACCATGTCCCAGACAGTAAGAAGAGCAACGGAAACACCAGTCAAAGCCTCCATCTCCACCCCGGTCTTCCCGGTCATCTTCACGGTCACGCAGGCCCCGATAAAACCCTCGCCCTCAGTAAAGTCAACGGAAACCGAACTTATCGGTATCGGATGGCACATCGGGATCAGGTTCGATGTGTTCTTGACCGCCATTGTTGCCGCAACGCGGGCCGTTGCAAGGACATTCCCCTTTACCGTTGTACCCTGCCATATTGCCGCAAGGGTCTCGGGCCGCAGCCAGATCTTCCCGGCCGCCGTTGCTTCGCGGGTGACGTCGCCTTTGCCGCTGATATCCACCATCTGCGCTTTGTCGTTCTCGATATGGGTAAACTTCACCATTCAGGCACCTTTTGTAAAGAGTATTCCCGGGATCCGGTCAACGAGGTCGGATGCGAGCATCCCCTCGCCCCGCTCGGCTGCAACCTGACTGCCCGCTACGCCGTTGACATACGCGGCGATGCAGGCAGCCTCAAACGCCGGGAGATGGCAGAGGAGCGCGCCGGCTATCCCCGCAAGCACGTCCCCGGTACCGCCGACCGTCATCGCAGGGTGGCCGGTCCGGTTGAACCGCACCCGCGTCCCGTCCGAGATGATGTCGGTCTTCCCTTTCAGGATGACCGTCCCGGGCAGGCCGGCGTCCCGAACGGTACGGGCACGCCCCGCCGTATCTTCCGGCAGGCTCTTTCCGGTAATCCGGGCAAACTCGCCGGCATGGGGAGTATAGATAGTCTCCTCTTTTGCAGCGGGCAGCGGGAGCCGGAGGGCATCGGCATCGAAGACCGCTTTCCTGCAGTGCGGCGCAACAGCCTCTACAACCGCGTGGCTCTCCGTGCCAAGCCCGTTGCCGATGACCACCACATCCGCCTTCTCCGCGAGCGCGATGAGCCGCTCCGTATGTTCCTCCGCAATCCGTTCGCCCGAGAGCCGCTCGTAGATGAGATCGGGGACCGGCTCGAACGCCGGTGATGCAACCCGTACGATATCCGCGCCTGCCCTCAGGGCCCCGAGTCCCGCAAGATAGGGTGCGCCCTGGTACGGCCCGCCACCGATGACAAGCACCGTCCCCCCCGCACCCTTGTGGGCCTTCGGGTTCCGGGAAGGGATAAGCGTCAGGTCCCCCGGGCCGACCGCACATTCCGCTTCCGCAGGGATACCGATGTCGGCAACCACGGCCCCTGCCGTCTTGGCACGGTGGAACGCAATGATCCGGTCGACACGCATACCGGGAGTCGGGATGTCCGCTGCAATGATGCGTGCCTTCGATGCATTCGCCATCGCGATGCAGGTTGCCAGCGGTTCGCGGACGACCCCCGTTGTTCCGGTGCCGAGCAGGGCGTCGACGATCACGTCCGCACGGTCAAACAGCGGTGCGAGTGGCACGAGGTCGTCCCGGCAGGAGAACGGGTGGAGGGAGACGGCTGAATGCCGGAGTGCGGCAAGGTTATGGTCGCAGGCGCGGCTCCGTTTGCCGGTATCGAGGTAAACGACCGCGGTCTCCACGCCGCGCTGGAGATACCGTGCAGCCACCATCCCGTCGCCCCCGTTGTTCCCCTTGCCACAGAGGATGAGGATACGGGACGGAACGGCAGAGATCGCATGGTCGGCAAGCGCCCGTCCCGCGCTCTCCATCAGCTGCAGCCCGGTGACGCCCAGCGCCATGGCATTGGCATCGACCGCCCGCATCCGCTCCGGGGTTATGAGTCCGGTTTCGATGAACTCATGATACCTTTCTTGCTGCATCGTTCGTACAATTCATCTGTTGGAACTCCTAAATAATATGCAATGGGTTTTTGTGATGATGTGCAGGCAGCCGCGGAAGCCATCTCCGCGGCACCGGAGATAACCATCGTCTCCCACATCGATGCTGACGGTATTGCCTGCGAGGCCATCCTCTCGCAGGCGATATCGCGGCTGGAGATCCCGGTAAAATCGGTTTTTGTCCGGCAGCTCGAGCCGCTCACCATGCCGCAGGTCCCGCAGGACGATTCCCTCAAGATCTTCTCCGATCTCGGGGCCGGCCAGCAGAACCTGATGCTGGAACGCGGGTTCACCGAGAAGGAGATCCTCATCGTCGATCACCACGTCAGCCAGCCCTGCGGGCGGGAGTACCGGCAGGTCAACTGTTTGCCCTATGGCCATACGAAGATGAGCGCTGCCGGTGTCTCATACCTCATCGCACGGGCCCTCGACCGGTCCAACGCGGACCTTGCCAAGCTCGCCATCATCGGGAATGTCGGGGATATGATGGCACGGGAGACCTGCGGGCTGGTCGGCCCGGCCCGCGAGATCATTGTCGAGGACGGCATCCGGCACCAGAATGTCGAGGTGCGCAAAAAAGACCTCAACTGCTACGGCACCGCGACACGCCCGATCCACCTCTCGCTGGCGTACAATGACGATCCGTTCATCAAGGGGATCAGTAACAACCCCGAGGGGGCACGGGCATTCCTGCGCCGGCTCGGGATCCGGGACAGGTCACCGGACGGCCGCTGGCTCGTCTGGGAGGAACTGGAGCGGGATGACAAGAAACGGATCATCTCCGCCCTTGCCGAGCAACTCATCGCCAATGGCGAGAAGACCGACCGGCTCCTAGCCGAGACCTACGGGTTCCCGGATGAGGCCCCGCGGACACCGCTGCGGAATGCCCAGGAGTACGCGACGGTGCTCAATGCCTGCGGGCGCTGGGCAAAACCCGCTATCGGCGGCGCCATCCTCCGGGGTGACCGGGGGCAGGCGTACCGGGATGCCGAGCACATGCTCAACAACCACCGGGCGATCATCCGCGATCTCCTGCAGTTCATCATTGATACGGGCGTCAAGGAACTCGAGAACCTGCAGTGGCTCCACGTCGGGGGCCGGTATCCCGACACCATCGTGGGGATCGGCGCCGGCATGGCGCTCTCCAAGCTGAACCCGGACAAACCGATCCTCATCATGTGCGAGGTGCCGGAGGACCGGAACCTGACCAAGGTCTCGATGCGGACGATCGAACGGGTGGTGAACCGGGGCATCGACCTCCAGAAAGCGCTGGCCGATGCTTCCGCAGAATATGGCGGCGGGGGCGGCGGGCACAAGATAGCTGCTGGAGCCTATATCCCGAAAGAGGCAGAAGAGGAGTTTGTGGAACGTGTCAACAGGATACTCAGAGAACAGTTCGCTCCGGCGCGTGCAGATCATTGCTGATTTCCAGTTCGGGAGCGGGACCGGGCCGGCCCTCTTCCCGGAGGGCTGCGGGTTCATCCTCTCGACCACCGGGCGTATCCGCCAGGTGCTCCTCGGGGGCAGCCGGCTCGCCACCGTGCGGGCTTCGGACGGGCGGCTGACACTCGGGATCGAGGGGGCAAAACGGGTGCAGGCGGCCCTGCCCGCCCCCGCGTACCGGGTGGTCATCCGCGACGATGTTGCGGAGTTCGTTGAGAAAGGCAAGAACGCATTTGCAAAGCACGTGGTGGCGGCAGATCCGCAGATCCGCGCGGGGGACGATGTGCTGGTGGTCGATGGCGCTGACCGGCTCGTTGCCTGCGGCGCTGCGGTTGTCTCCGGCCCGGAAATGCTTGCATTTAATTACGGAGTAGCGGTAAGAGTACGGCAGGGGAGTTACAAGGATGCTTCCGGGAAATATCAACCCGCGCCAGATGAAGGCGATGATGAAGAAGCTCGGCATGAGCGTCGAGCAGATTGAAGACGTGCAGAGTATTGTCATCAAGACGCCGAAGGGCGACTGGGTCTTTGACGCAGGCGCCGAGGTCACGGCAATGACCATGCAGGGGCAGACCACCTACCAGATCGCCGGCAACATCCGGTTTGTCGAGGCTGCACCGGATATCCCGAAGGAGGATGTCACGATGGTCGCCGCCCAGGCAAACGTCTCTGAGGAGAAGGCACGGGCAGCCCTTGTTGCAACGAAAGGCGACATTGCCGAAGCCATCATGAAACTGGCCCAGGGATGATCGAAGAAGGAGACCGGGTCCTTCTCGCAGGTGAAGGACGCGAATTCTGGGTCAGGGCGGGGCCGGGGAAACTCGGGACCGACAAGGGCCAGATAGAGCTCGAATCTTTGGTCGGCAGATCGGCCGGGGAGATCATCACCACCCACAGCGGGGCGGAGTTTGTCATCCGCGTCCCGCGGCCAACCGATTTCTTCACGTACGGCAAGCGCTCGGGAGCCCCGATGCTGCCCAAGGACATCGGTCTCGTCATCGCGTATACGGGTATGAACCATAACGACGACGTGCTCGATGCCGGTACCGGCAGCGGGATTGCAGCCATCTATTTCGGCGGCGTTGCAAAGTCGGTGAAGACCTACGAGATCCGCCCCGAGTTCTCGAACCTTGCGA
>CAYVAQ010000055.1:0-7497 GCA_964448885.1 uncultured Methanoregula sp.
AGGCCACAAGGGCATCTCCGTTGACGAGCTCGAAGAGGCAGGCTTTGGCCGCCGCAGCAACTGCCGCCGCTGCAAGATGAAGATCCCCCGCCAGGCAGATCTTGCCTGCGGGAACTGGGGAGTTATCGGCCCCAAGGCCGGCAAGGCAACCTTTGTCGAGGTCTGCTCCGAGAAGGGCGCAGCACTCGTTGACGGTGCAACCAAGAAGGGCATCCTTGCCACCGAGGCAGCCAACCCCAAGGGTCTTGAGATCCGCGCAAAGATCGAGGGCGCGATGTTCAAGCTCGCCGACAAGTGGCGCAAACACGACTTCGAGGCACTTGGCGAGGGCAAGGACCGGCTCAAGAAGATCATGGCCGAGACCTCCCGCTGCATCAAGTGCTACCAGTGTATTGATGTCTGCCCGATCTGCTACTGTGTCGATTGCACGACCAAGAACCCGACCTATGTCCCGCCCGGTGAACTCCCGGTCAACTTCATGTTCCACCTGATCCGGTACTCGCACATTGCAGACTCCTGCGTGAACTGCGGCCAGTGCGAGGAGATCTGTGCAGCCGAGATCCCCAATGCACTCATCATGCACTCCCAGCAGGTTGAACTCGAGAAGATGTTCGGCCACAAGCCGGGCCAGGACATGGAGCTCCCGCTCATGGCATATGTCGAGGAGAAGGAGGAGCGGTTACGCCTCCACAACACCGGCAGTGACATGATCTACCAGAACGTCTTCAACCCCTTACCCGCAAAGAAGTAAGGATAATCTTCAGTCTTTTTTTTGCTCTGTTGAGAGCATAATTCAGGAAACTATTGTCCCCTCTTGTGCCGGCCCTGACGCACAGAGTTTCCGGTTCTTTTCGCACCTCATCCTTGGGGATTCGATGACTTGAAAATCCTAAAGAGATCTTCTCAGGTTCCAGGTTCCGCCTCGGACCGTCTCTTCCACCAGCCGATTCCGTATGCAAGGACCATCCCGATGATGAACGCAATGGTCATTGAAAGGACCAGGGCGAGGATGGCGATGGCAGCAGTCACGACCACGGAATCTGTTTTAATGCTGTGCCTGCCCATCTCGATCCCCACAAAGACCAGGAGTGCCCCGAGCACCCCCACGGTGATGATGGAGAGGACCTGTGGCGAAGTAAAGAAAAGTGCGAGGACTATGAAGATGATGCCGGCGCAGATGTTTGAGCCGCCCGTCCGGGCCCCGTACCGGTACTGCCCGGCAAGCCCGCCGGCCCCATGGCACATTGGGAACCCCCCGAACGGTACCGAAGTGAGATTCATGAGCCCGATGGTTGTCGAGAACCGCTTTGGCGGAACATCCATTGAGAAGAGGTCTTTGGTCAGGAGGGATGTTGCAAGGATTGCGTTGGTGATCGTCAGGACAACCTGCGGGAGGACGAGCGTTGCAAACCCGTTTGAGAAGTCAGTGGGAGCCGGAATGACCAGCTGCGGTGCGGGGATGAAGCTGAGCGGGGGTATGCCGGAAATGGCAATCCCCGCGATGAGCCCCACGGCAATGACCGCGATAGCGGAGAGATCGGGGATCGACCGGAATTTAGCCAGGAGGTAGAAGGTGCCGATGATCGCAATCCCGATCAGGAAGAAGACAGGATCCCTGGCAACAAAGTCCCAGGACGATTTGAAGAGGAGCAGGGCGAGCCCGAGCTGGATGCCCCGCACCACGCTCTGCGGGACCCAGGTCTCGATGATCCCGAAGAACCGGCCGTACCCGAGGACCAGGAAGATGACCCCGAGGATGAGCCCGGCAGCCGCGATCTCAGCGCTGCCGATCGACCCGGCGATGACGATGACCGCCACCGCCTTCATGGGTTCGAGCGGGATGGGGAGGCGGTACCAGAGGCCGGTGAGGATGAACCATATCCCGAAGAAGAGCAGGACATACCGGATGTTCACATCGGAGACCAGGGCAACGGCAAGGATGAGCGGGATGATGGTCCCGAAATCACCCAGGGAGCCGGAGATCTCGGAGATGCTGAACCGCAGGGGGGGCAGGGCGTTCTCGGACACGGGCATCAGGCAGGGAATTGGGTGTTCTGCAACCGGAATCCCGTCAGAACCGGCCTGGCGGGATCATTAACCATAATTAAAATAAGGTAAAGGTAATCATAGGAATTAACCTTTTAGCAGGCACTTCATCGCATCCCAAGAAGGTTCCGGTGTGAATTCCCATGAGCGATATTACTGATGGCATCGTGCAGGCAGTCCACCTGATTGTGACGATGGACCCCGAGGTCATGCAGATCGCCGCCCTCTCGCTGTATATCTCCCTGACCGCAACGATCATCGCTGCGCTCATCGCCATCCCGCTTGGGGGATTCATTCACTTTAAGAATTTTTCCGGCAAGGGTGCGCTGGTCATCGTCATCCAGACGCTGTATTCGGTCCCGACGGTCGTAGTCGGCCTTGTCATTTACCTGCTCATCTCGAAGAGCGGCCCCCTGGGATTCCTCTCGCTCCTCTTCACACCACAGGGGATGATCCTTGGCCAGACCGTGCTCATCATCCCCATCATGACCGGGCTGGTCCTCTCGGCTCTTGCCGGCATTGACAAGGGGATCAGCGATACGCTGGTAGCCCTCGGGGCAACCGGCTGGCAGAAGATCGTCGAGATCGTGAAAGAGGCCCGGTTTGCCATTCTGAGCGCGGTTGTCCTCGGGTTCGGCCGGGCGATCGCGGAGGTCGGTGTCGCGATGATGATCGGCGGCAACATCCGCGGGGAGACCCGCGTCCTTACCACAGCCATCACGCTCGAGACCGGCATGGGGAACTTCGGCTTCTCGATCGCCCTTGGGATCATCCTCCTCACGGTTGCGCTCTTCGTTGTTCTTGCCCTCAACCTCATCACGTACGGGCTCTCCCGCGATACGCAGCGGATAGCCGGAGGGCCGAGCGGATGATCCGAATCGACCACCTCTCCATGTCGTTTGGCGGCGTCGGGACGCTGCACGATATCACCCTGGAGATCAAAAAGGGTGAGTTCTTCACGTTCATCGGGCCGAGCGGGAGCGGGAAGACCACGCTCATCCGGCTTATCGACCTCCTCGAATTCCCGGCATCGGGTACCATCATCTTCGACGGGCAGGACACGGCGACGAACGAGGCCGGAAGGCTCGCAATCCGCCGGCGGATGGGGATGGTCTTCCAGAAGCCGGCGGTACTCAACACCACGGTCGCGAACAACGTGGCGTTCGGCCTCAGATTCCGGGGTTTGGATCGTTCGGTCATCCTCCCGAAGGTGAAGGCTGCGCTCGAACTGGTCGGCCTCCAGGGTTTTGAGGACCGGAGGGCCGTCACCCTCTCCGGCGGCGAGATGCAGCGGGTTGCCATTGCCCGGGCCATGGTGACGGAACCGGAAGTGCTGCTGCTTGACGAGCCGACAGCGAACCTCGACCCAGTCTCCCTGGAACTGATCGAGGACCTGGTTGTGCGGATCCGCAGGACGTTCCATACTACGGTCGTCATGTCCACGCACGACATGATCCAGGGGCAGCGGCTTGCTGACCGGATTGGGGTCATCATGGGAGGGAGGCTCGTGCAGACCGGCACGGCAGGGGAGATCTTCTACCAGCCGAAGGGGCGGGAGATCGCCCGTTTTGTCGGGATCGATCCCGTGGGGGGAGGCACGGTGAGGGAGAACCAGGACGGCCATGCACTGATCCAGTTCGGGAACGTCTGCTTTGAGGCGATGACCGACCTTCCCGTTGGGAGGAAGGCAGCGGTCTGCATCCGGCCTGAAGAAGTGACACTTTCGCCGGCCACTGATCTGCCGATAAAATCCAGTATCCGTAACCAGGTGCCCGGAACTATCACGCGGATGATCCCGTACGGCCCGTTTGTCCGGGTAATGGTGGATTGCGGCTTTTCCCTCACATCGCTGATAACCCGGCGTTCCTGCACCGAGCTTGGTCTTGCCGTGGGATCGCAGGTCATTGCCGGGATTAAGGCAACTGCCATCCATGTCATGCCGGACGAGCGGCAGTAAGAATGCCCGGGCTATGTCTGATTTCCATGGTTAATGGAGTGGTGGTCCATGGCTCAACGCGATGGCTGGCAGACCCCCTGTATTGTACTACCACAAGTTGTCCCGGTTGACCCAGCGTTTCAGCGGCAAGGGGAAATTTTTCGCTTTCCGTGGCGCAGAGGGAGATCCGCAGGCAGAAATCACCTCCGATTCGCTGAGGCCACTGCCTTCGGGATGCGTGATCGCGAGCGAGGAGAGGGTGAGGACAGAGAGCGGCAGGTGAATACCGGATGTGCCATTCTCGTCGATATAACGGGTGTTGGTCCGCACGTAACATCCACTGATATGCCGGACATAGAGGCGGCAGCTGGAGCGGTCCACGTGGATACCCATGGCAGCAAGGTAGGCCGGAACCCGGTACACCGGCATTGTCATGGAAAATGCGATACAGAGATCGATGATCACGGATCCGATACGGGTATCCGGATAGAATGGTTCATCGGCATAACAGATCTGCCGGCAGGTGCGGCATCTGAACCGCCTGATATCAACATACATCGTCTCCAGGCCGTTTTTGGTGATCAGGTGTGCGAACTGCTTTCGTTTGGTATCATAGCCGGTCAGGTCACCGCCGCATACGGGACAGACCGAGTGCCCGGTAAACGTGATGCCCTCAACTGCTGATATCCCGCTCCTGACAATATCGGCGACGATGGGGAGTACATAAGGCGGTTTCATGTCGTGCGCGCTCCCAGCGATCCTGCTGTTTTGGTATTAACCAGGGAAAATTGACTCCATGCAATTATTGGTAAATACATTTTACTCACAACAACCAAAAATTCTGCCATACCCACTGTTATTCATCGTTTTTTCTTTTTTTTTCAATATGCTTAAATATCGTTCTGCCAGACCACTTTTTGTCACGAGGTGTGATACATGGATTTCAAGTACGTACCAACAACCTGTCCGTATTGCGGGACCGGGTGCGGATTTAACCTTGTTGTCAAGGACGACAAGGTTGTCGGCGTCCAGCCGTGGCAGCGCAATCCGGTCAATGAAGGCAAACTCTGCCCGAAGGGGAATTACTCCTGGGAATTTGTCAACAACCCGGAGCGGCTGACCAAGCCCCTCATCAAGAAGGATGGCAAATTTGTTGAAGCCAGCTGGGACGAGGCTTACAAGCTCATTGCCGAGAAGTTCAAGAAGTACCAGGGCGAGCAGAGTGCCTGCCTTGCCTCAGCCCGTGTCTCGAATGAAGAGAACTACCTGATGCAGAAGTTTGCCCGTGCAGTCCTCAAGACCCCCAACATCGACCACTGCGCCCGGCTCTGCCATGCGTCAACGGTTGTCGGCCTTGCCGGAGCGTTTGGATCCGGTGCCATGACCCAGTCCATTGCTGATATTGCCGAATCCAAGTGCCTGCTGGTGATCGGTACCAACACCTTCGAGCAGCACCCCCTCATCGGCCGCCGCATAATGCAGGCCAAGATGAACGGCGCCAAGATCATCTACGCTGACCCGCGTCTCACGCCGACCGGGAAGATTGCTGACCTGTTCTTACAGTTCTACTCCGGAACCGATGTCGCCCTCCTCAACTGTTTCATGCAGATAATTCTCAAGAACGGCTGGGAGAACAAGGAGTTCATCGCCAAGAGGACCAAGGACTTCGAGAAGGTCAAGGAAGTCGTAATGAAGGATGCCTACAGCCCGGAGAACGTCTCGAAGATCACCGGCATCCCCGCAGCAGACATCCTCAAGGCGGCAGAATGGTTCGGCAAGGCCGGCCAGTGTGCGGTCCTGTACTCGATGGGTATCACCCAGCACACCACCGGTGTCGATAACGTCAAGTCGGTTGCAAACCTCCAGATGCTGACCGGCAACCTCGGCCGGCCCGGTACGGGCATCTGCGCACTCCGTGGCCAGAACAACGTGCAGGGCGCCTGCGATATGGGAGCCCTCGCCAACGTTTACTCGGGATACCAGTCCGTGCTCGTGCCCGAGATGAAGAAGAAGATGGAAGATGCCTGGGGCTGCCAGATTGCCGAGGGCAAGGTCGGCCTGACGGTTACAACGCTCATCAACGCTCTCGCTGACGAGCCCGGCAAGGTCAAGTGCGTGTACATTATGGGTGAGAACCCGATGCTCTCCGACCCCGACCTTCACCACGTGGAGAAAGGCTTAAAGAACGCCGAGTTCATTGTCGTGCAGGATATCTTCCTGACCGAGACCGCCCAGCTCGCCGATGTTGTCCTCCCCGCTGCATGCTTTGCCGAGAAGGACGGCACCCAGACCTCCACCGAACGCCGTGTCCAGAAGTGGCGCAAGGCCCAGGACCCGCCCGGCGAGGCAAAGCCCGACTGGCAGATCATCTGCGAACTGGGAAAAGCCATGGGATTCGAGAAGCAGTTCTCGTTCAAGAGCCCTGAGGAGATCTTCACCGAGATCTCGAAGGTCACCCCCTCCTACGGCGGTATGGACTACCAGCGCCTCGAGAAGCCCGAGGCACTCCACTGGCCCTGCCCCACGAAGGATCACCCCGGCACCCCCATCCTGCACAAGGAGAAGTTCACCCACCCGGACGGTCTTGGGATCTTCACCCCGATCGAGTGGAAGGCCCAGGCTGAGGTCCCGGACAAGGATTACCCGCTCCTGCTCACCACCGGCCGCTGCATCTGGCACTGGCATACCGGCTCCATGACACGCCGCTCCCCGAGCCTGGAGCGCGAGGAGCCGACCGGCTGGGTCGAAATGAATCCCGAGGACGCGAAAGCGCTGGGCATCAAGGATAAGGAGATGGTAAAGGCGATCTCCCGGCGCGGCGAGATCAGACTCGGTGCCCGCGTCACCAAGACCATCAAGAAGGGGGTTGTCTTCATCCCGTTCCACTTCATTGAATGCGCGGCAAACATCCTCACCATCAACGCACTCGACCCCGTTGCAAAGATCCCTGAATTTAAGGCCTGTGCCTGTAAGATCGAGAAGATTACGGAGGCCTGATCATGGCAAAGAAAGGCGATATGCTCTACGCGTGGACCAACGACGCAGAGATCAAGAAGAAGGCAGAACTCGGCGGTGCAGTCACCGCGCTCTGGAAGTATGCGCTTGAGTCGAAAATGGTCGACGCAGTCCTCGTCATCACCAAGGGGACCGACCTGTACGATGCAAAGCCCGTACTTGTCAAGGACTCAAAGGAACTCGCAAACACGGCAGGCTCGCTCCACTGCGGTACCCTGCTTCTGCCCAAACTCATCAAGAAGTACATGGACGGCGCCGCCGGCATGAAGATCGGTGTCACGGTCAAGGGCTGCGACGCGATGGCGTTCTACGAGCTTGCCAAGCGCAAGCAGATCAACCTTGACAACATCATCATGATCGGTGTCAACTGCGGCGGGTCGGTCAGTCCGGTCCTTGCCCGGAAGATGATCACCGAGAAATACGGTGTTGACCCGGACAAGGTCCACAAGGAAGAGATCGACAAGGGCCAGTTCATCATCGAGTACGAAGGCGGACACAAG
>CAYVAQ010000056.1:0-7412 GCA_964448885.1 uncultured Methanoregula sp.
CGTAGGAAGCAACTTCCTCGCGGCTCATCTTCCGGAAGACCGGGTTCTCCTTCCCAATGACGCCGATCTCGACCTGGTCGACATCGAACTTCCCTTCGGTTGCGGAGTGCAGGGCCTTGAGACCGAGCATGATCGCATCCTTTACCTCTGCATCGGGATTGTACTCGTCCTCGAAGACCTTCATCACGGCCGGGCGGCCGATACCGATACCGGTTGCCTTGTACTCGAGAAGCGTCCCGGAGGGGTCGGTCTCGAAGAGCCGGCACTCGCCATCACTGACACCCGCGATCAGGAGCGCGGTGCCGTACGGACGGATGCCGCCATACTGGGTGAGGGTCTGCATGTGGTCGCAGAGCTTCTTGGAGAGCGCCTCGACCTCGATCGGCTCATCGTACGAGATGCGGTTGATCTGGCATTCGACCCGTGCACGGTCAACGAGGGCACGGGCGTCGCCGACCAGGCCGGACGATGCTACGCCGATGTGTTCATCGATCTTGAAGATCTTCTCGATGGACGAGGCCTCGAGCAGCTTGGAGCTGACCCGTTTGTCCACGATCAGGACAACGCCGTCTTTTGCCTTGATGCCGACGGCGGTCGTCCCCCTCTTCACTGCTTCCCGGGCATACTCCACCTGGTACAGGCGGCCGTCAGGAGAAAAGACGGTGATGGCCCGGTCATATCCCATCTGGTATTGTGGCTGCATTATGGTAACTCCAGATCTTCTCTTGTGAGATACAATCGGTGTGCATTTTTAAATCCCTTTTCAATTACATCAACCTTCTGCCCGTTACAATGCACGGCAGTGAAAGTCTTTTCGCCAACGGTAAATTCGGTCGCTTCCACGGGAGCCCGTGGTTCCGGGACTGCGGGACGGATACGCTCCCGGAGGCTCTCTATCGTGCCGGACGCGGCAATGATCCGCAGGGCGATCCGTGTATCCCTGCACGCGGTCACGGTCGAGAGTGCGATCGCCAGTTCGCGCTCGCTCCCCCGCCGGCACCGGATGAAGACATACTCTCCCTCTGCGGCAACAACTGCCTGGATCATGACGGCTGCGGCTGCATCGCCAAACAGGGAGGTGATCGCGTCAGCGATGGTATAATAGAGCTCCTTCTGATCGACCGATGTCCCGGCCGGTTCAACGCGGACGAGCAGGTACCGCCGCTTGTCCCGGAGCGTGGGCGGGCGCGGAGTCATACGATCACCCGCACAGGAGGGAGCGGCGGGACCATGACCTGCTCTACGCCACCAAGAGCACGTTCGGCATCAGCGGTATCCATGCCAAGAAGCGAACAGATGCCAGATATCTCCCGCACGCCCCTGAGACCAAGTGCCGATGCTGCGCCGGTCGAGATGGTGAGCGGGAACTCAAACCGCCGCTCGAGGACGAGGACATCGCGGTAACGTGCAATCGCACGCTGGCGGGCGATCCCCCGTGTCCCGATGATCGTCGAGAGATCGATATCCACGGCAACGCGGTTGTCTGCAGCCATCTTTGCCGAGACATGGTCGAACGCGATCTTGTCGGCGGCATGGATACCCCGCAGGATATGCATTCCCTTCAGGCCGATCGCGGCCCGGTTGAATCCCGCATCGCCCGCCATCACCGATATGACTGCCCCGCTCTCCCGCAACCGCTTCATCCGGTTGACGATATCCCGCATGGGCGTATCGCGGATGATGATACCGGAGCGCACATCGACACCGCCGTACGCTGCTGCCGGCGTATCGATCGCGACAAGGCTGTCAAATCCCAGCACATCTGCTTCGAGCGCGAGCCGCCGCACCGACGTGTCCCCGTTCGGGTACGGAAAGACTGCGGCATCGGTGATCTTCATGAGGATAACTTCGGTTAAAAAAAGATAAGGTTATTTACCCTGGTTTGCATGGGAGCGGATGCTCGGGCGGGTCTTCTCGGTTCCCTTGCCCCGGCCCATCATGCCACGGCCCTTCCGGCCTGCAGAAGTCTTGCCGCGCTCGGCACGGCCGCGGTGGGTCGGATTTGCAATCCATGCAAGGCGCTTGTCGGCCCGGATAGCGGGGTGGTTACCGTCAACGAGAATGACTTCGTAGTACTTCAGCTTCCCGTCCTGTCCCACCCAGTAGGAGTTGAGGACTTCCATGTTCGGGAACTTCTTGCTTGCGCGTTCCTCGGCAATGCGCTGGATGCTCTTGCCGGCGGTTAAGCGGTTCTTTCCCATCCGTGCGGAGCGGCGTGCCCGGACATACCGGGATGCACGGCGGCCACCGCGGCGGACCTGGACGCGGGCGACTGCGATGCCCTGCTTGGCCTTGTAGCCGAGGTTGCGGGCGCGGTCGATACGGGTCGGGCGTTCGATACGGATGACGCTGCCCTCGCGGCGCCATCCCTGCATGCGGTTCCAGAGGAGTTCTCCAACCTCTGACTTGTCAGGTCTCTTCCAGGCGTCCCTGACGAACGCGTACATTGATTTTACCATGGTAATCACCTAAGGTTCGGCTCGATGCGAGCTACATTCCTTCTCTACGGGACGCATCCCGTATGCCTGTATACATAGGACATAGGGGGTAATAAAGGAGGCGGGGGGAAATGCAGATTTCAGGAACAATTCGTAGTGGTTGAGTATCTTCAGTAATGGATGTCAATGCTTCTGAACCTTAACTGTGGGGATACCTGCCGCCGCCCAGAAGGGGCGAGTCGAAGGGTGAAACCTTCTCCAATCCGTCCTCACTGGTGCGACGACGGATTCCCCGCGGCGGCCTCAATACGGGTTTCATTTTTTTCAGGTAATGAGGAGAGCAAAATGTCGAGGCTTATCAAAGCCGAGACACGAGAAGAACGTAACAACGTTCTTGGAGTCCCGACGAGACGTTTCGCGCGTAAAGCATCGTAAAGGGGTTGCCCAGCGGCGGGGCGCAGCCCCAAGAGCGTTAGTAAGTTAAGGCAAACGAGATAAACCGGGCGTTCACTTCCCCTTCTTCTTCTCCAGCACCCGGATATCCGTAATAGCAGTAACAGGGTACTGACCAGCCGAATCCTTCTCCGCCGATTTCACCATGTCCCACACGGTAAGAAGAGCAACCGAGACGCCGGTAAGGGCCTCCATCTCAACACCGGTCTTCCCGGTCATCTTGACGGTCACTGAAGCCCCGATATACCCTTCGCCCTCTGAAAAATCCACAGAAACCGAACTGATCGGGATGGGGTGGCACATCGGGATCATGTTCGCGGTATTCTTGACCGCCATCGTTGCGGCAACGCGGGCAGTTGCAAGGACATTGCCCTTCACGACCTTCCCTTCGCGGATGGCCGCGAGCGTCTCCGGCCGGAGATAGATCTTCCCGGCCGCGGTTGCTTCGCGGGTCACATCCCCCTTCCCGCTGATATCCACCATCTGCGCTTTGTCATTCTCGATATGGGTAAACTTCACCATTCAGGCACCTTTTGTAAAGAGTATTGCCGGTATCCTGTCCACGAGGTCGGACGCGAGCATCCCCTCACCCCGCTCGGCTGCGACCTGCCGGCCAGCGATGCCATTGGCATATGCGGCGATGCAGGCAGCCTCAAACGCCGGGAGATGGCACAGGAGTGCACCGGCAATCCCGGCAAGCACATCCCCGGTCCCCCCGACCGTCATCGCCGGGTGACCCGCCCGGTTGAACCGGACCCGGGCCCCGTCCGAGATGATGTCGGTCTTCCCCTTCAGGATGACAGTCCCGGGCAACTTGGCGTCGCGGACGCTGCGGGCCCGCCCAGCCGTATCTTCCGGCAGGGTTCGCCCGGTCATCCGGGCGAACTCGCCGGCATGGGGAGTATAGATCGTCTCCTCTTTTGCGGCCGGGACAGGGAGCCGGAGAGCATCAGCATCGAAGACCACTTTCCTGCAGTGAGGGGCTACAGCCTGTACCACCACGTGGCTCTCCGTGCCAAGCCCGTTCCCGATGACCACCACATCCGCCTCCTCCGCGAGCGCGATGAGCCGCTCCGTGTGTTCCTCGGCTATCCGTTCGCCCGCGAGCCGCTCATAGATGAGATCGGGGATGGGTTCAAATGCCGGCGATGCAATCCGCACGATATCCGCGCCCGCCCTCAGTGCCCCAAGCCCCGCAAGATAGGGAGCGCCCTGGTATGGGCCCCCGCCGATGACAAGCACCGTCCCCCCGACACCCTTGTGAGCCTTCGGGTTCCGGGCCGGGATGAGCGTCAGGTCCCCCGGGCCGACCGAGCATTCCGCCTCCGCAGGGATACCGATGTCAGCAACCACGGACCCGGCAATCTTGGCACGGTGGAACGCAATGATCCGGTCGGCACGCATACCGGGAGTCGGGATGTCCGCTGCAATGATGCGTGCCTTCGATGCATTCGCCATCGCGATAACCGTTGCAAGGGGTTCGCGGACAGCCCCTGTTGTCCCGGTGCCGAGCAG
Organism: uncultured Methanoregula sp.; assembly: GCA_964448885.1. Classification (GTDB taxonomy): domain Archaea; phylum Halobacteriota; class Methanomicrobia; order Methanomicrobiales; family Methanospirillaceae; genus Methanoregula. Next base: position 4,407 of record CAYVAQ010000056.1, read on the forward strand.
GGCATCGACGATCACGTCAGCACGGTCAAAGAGCGGTGCGAGTGGCACGAGGTCATCCCGGCACGTAAACGGGAGGAGGGCGACGGTTGAATGCCGGAGTGCGGAAAGGTTATGCTCGCAGGCGCGGCTCCGTTTGCCGGCATCGAGGTAAACGACCGCGGTCTCCACACCATGCTGGAGATACCGGGCAGCCACCATCCCGTCGCCACCGTTATTCCCTTTGCCGCAGAGAATGAGGATACGCGACGGACCGGAAGAGATCGCATGGTCGGCAAGTGCCCGTCCCGCACTCTCCATCAGCTGCAGCCCGGTGACGCCCAGCGCCATGGCATTGGCATCGACCGCCCGCATCCGCTCCGGGGTTATGAGTCCGGTTTCGATGAACTCATGATACCATTCTGGCTGCATCGTTCGTACAATTCATCTGTTGGAACTCCCTAAATAATATGCAATGGGTTTTTGTGATGATGTGCAGGCAGCTGCGGAAGCTATCTCCGCGGCACCGGAGATAACTATCGTCTCCCACATCGATGCTGACGGGATTGCCTGCGAGGCCATCCTCTCCCAGGCAGTCTCGCGGCTGGAGATTCCCGTCAAATCGGTCTTTGTCCGGCAGCTCGAGCCGCTCACCATGCCGCAGGTCCCGCAGGACCATTCCTTCAAGGTCTTCACCGATCTCGGGGCGGGCCAGCAGAACCTGATGCTGGAACGCGGGTTCTCCGAGAAGGAGATCCTCATCGTCGATCACCACGTCAGCCAGCCCTGCGAACGGGAGTACCGGCAGGTCAACTGCCTGCCCTATGGCCACACGAAGATGAGCGCTGCCGGTGTCTCATACCTGATCGCACGGGCCCTCGACCGGTCCAACGCAGACCTTGCCAAGCTTGCCATCATCGGGAATGTCGGCGACATGATGGCACGGGAGACCTGCGGGCTGGTTGGTCCTGCACGCGAGATCATTGTTGAGGACGGCATCCGGCACCAGAATGTCGAGGTCCGCAAAAAGGACCTCAACTGCTACGGCACCGCAACCCGGCCCATCCACCTCTCGCTGGCGTACAATGATGATCCGTTCATCAAAGGGATCAGCAACAATCCCGAAGGGGCACGGTCATTCCTGCGGCGCCTTGGGATACATGACAGGTCACCGGACGGCCGCTGGCTTGTATGGGAGGAACTGGAGCGGGATGACAAGAAACGGATCATCTCCGCCCTTGCCGAGCAACTCATCGCCAATGGCGAGAAGACCGACCGGCTCCTAGCCGAGACCTACGGGTTCCCGGATGAGGCCCCGCGGACACCGCTGCGGAATGCCCAGGAGTACGCGACGGTGCTCAATGCCTGCGGGCGCTGGGCAAAACCCGCTATCGGCGGCGCCATCCTCCGGGGTGACCGGGGGCAGGCGTACCGGGATGCCGAGCACATGCTCAACAACCACCGGGCGATCATCCGCGATCTCCTGCAGTTCATCATTGATACGGGCGTCAAGGAACTCGAGAACCTGCAGTGGCTCCACGTCGGGGGCCGGTATCCCGACACCATCGTGGGGATCGGCGCCGGCATGGCGCTCTCCAAGCTGAACCCGGACAAACCGATCCTCATCATGTGCGAGGTGCCGGAGGACCGGAACCTGACCAAGGTCTCGATGCGGACGATCGAACGGGTGGTGAACCGGGGCATCGACCTCCAGAAAGCGCTGGCCGATGCTTCCGCAGAATATGGCGGCGGGGGCGGCGGGCACAAGATAGCTGCTGGAGCCTATATCCCGAAAGAGGCAGAAGAGGAGTTTGTGGAACGTGTCAACAGGATACTCAGAGAACAGTTCGCTCCGGCGCGTGCAGATCATTGCTGATTTCCAGTTCGGGAGCGGGACCGGGCCGGCCCTCTTCCCGGAGGGCTGCGGGTTCATCCTCTCGACCACCGGGCGTATCCGCCAGGTGCTCCTCGGGGGCAGCCGGCTCGCCACCGTGCGGGCTTCGGACGGGCGGCTGACACTCGGGATCGAGGGGGCAAAACGGGTGCAGGCGGCCCTGCCCGCCCCCGCGTACCGGGTGGTCATCCGCGACGATGTTGCGGAGTTCGTTGAGAAAGGCAAGAACGCATTTGCAAAGCACGTGGTGGCGGCAGATCCGCAGATCCGCGCGGGGGACGATGTGCTGGTGGTCGATGGCGCTGACCGGCTCGTTGCCTGCGGCGCTGCGGTTGTCTCCGGCCCGGAAATGCTTGCATTTAATTACGGAGTAGCGGTAAGAGTACGGCAGGGGAGTTACAAGGATGCTTCCGGGAAATATCAACCCGCGCCAGATGAAGGCGATGATGAAGAAGCTCGGCATGAGCGTCGAGCAGATTGAGGACGTGCAGAGTATTGTCATCAAGACCCCGAAGGGCGACTGGGTCTTTGACGCAGGTGCCGAGGTGACGGCAATGACCATGCAGGGGCAGACCACCTACCAGATCGCCGGTAATATCCGGTTCGTCGAGGCTGCACCGGATATCCCGAAGGAGGATGTCACAATGGTCGCCGCCCAGGCAAATGTCTCCGAGGAGAAGGCACGGGCCGCCCTTGTAGCAACGAAAGGCGATATCGCCGAAGCCATCATGAAACTGGCCCAGTGATGATCGAAGAAGGAGACCGCGTCCTTCTCTCCGGGGAAGGACGCGAATTCTGGGTCAGGGCGGGACCGGGGAAACTCGGGACCGACAAAGGCCAGATAGAGCTCGAATCCCTGGTCGGCAAATCGGCCGGAGATATCATCACCACCCACAGCGGGGCGGAGTTTGTCATCCGCGTCCCGCGGCCGACCGATTTCTTCACGTACGGCAAGCGCTCGGGAGCCCCGATGCTCCCCAAGGACATCGGTCTCGTCATCGCATATACCGGTATGAACCACAATGACGACGTGCTGGATGCCGGCACCGGCAGCGGGATCGCAGCCATCTATTTCGGCGGAGTTGCAAAGTCGGTGAAGACCTACGAGATCCGCCCCGAGTTCTCGAACCTTGCGA
>CAYVAQ010000057.1:0-2707 GCA_964448885.1 uncultured Methanoregula sp.
GACCTCACGCCCATTACCGGTCCCGGACCGAGAGGGCGAAGAACCCGCAGACGACTGCGGCAATCAGGAAGCTTGCCAGGAACCCGGCACTGTAACCACTGCCGGCAATAATGATCCCGGTGACGAGAGGTCCAGCGGAGTGCCCGATATCCATTACCGATGAGAGCGCCCCCATCGATGCTCCCATCTGTTCTTTTTTTGCAATGTCTGCGGTATAGGCGCTGGTGGCAACGGTGGAAAGCGACATGCCGACAGCAAGGAGAGCACTTACGAGAAGGAATGCGGCAAACGATGACGCAAATGGTATCGCCGCAACAGAACAGCCGAGAACAAGGAGCCCGATAATAATCTGGATCCTTTTATCGACCTGGTCAGCAATCCTGCCAAAGAACGGTTTTGTCAATGTGATGATGAGCGTCTGGGCCGCGAACAGGATCCCGGCCTGGTACGCACCCATCCCCCCGGAGAGCAGGACAAGTGGCAGGAACGTCTCGAACGCCCCGAAGGCAAAATAAGTTGCCATATCGACAAATGCCGTTGCCCGGAGTTTCCGGTTCGAGAAGAACGCGACAAAACTTGTACGGAACGCGGAGAATGGAAGGACTTTGAGCGGCCCTGCATTTTCCCCACGATAAAGAAGAATCAGGAGGAGTACCGGCACGGCAACAACTGCTGCGGCAAGATACACTATCTGGTAAGGAATAAGACTTGGGTAAAAGACGAAGAACGAGATGATGGCCCCTCCCACGAGCGGAGCAAGGGACCTTCCGATCAGGGTGGCGGAGGAGTACTGCCCGAGCATCTCACCGGTATTCTCCGGAAACCGTTCGGCAATCATCGCAGCGATCACCGGCCCGAGGATGGCAGTAGCCATCCCGTGGAAGAACCGGACCGGGATCAACCAGAGGGGATTAAAAATCAGGAGATAGAAGAGAGGGGCCGAAAGGAATATCACTCCGGATGCGATGAGTAGTCTCCTCCTGCCAAGGTGGTCGGAAAGTACTCCTACTGGGAACGAGAACAGGATTCCTGCGAGTGGGGAAACTGCTGCAACGAGGCCGATGACCACGTCACTGGCACCCAAGGCCTGCGAGAACAGGGGAAGCACCGGGTTCTTCGAGAGGGTGGTCGAAAAGATTGCAAAAAAACCGATTAATGAGAGGATATACATCGCCCGTCGGTCTGGTACAACGGAACGGATTTCGGTCATGATTCTCACCTGTATAAGATATTTTTCCCCAAACGTGCGCCCCAGACTTTTACCAGCTCGTATATTCCCATGCAAATCACAGCAGTCATGATGACGAGCCCAAGCCAGCCGCTGCCGATACCCGCGAGGCCGAGCCGGTCGCCAAACGCCGGGACCGCCAAAGCAAGCGCGAGGAAGAGTGTCGCACCCGCTCCCCAGAGGAGCATCACGCGGTTGGAGAAAAACCCGACACGGTGGAGCGGGTCGGTGGATGATCGCGAGACAAACGCCAGAAGGACATGCCCAATCAGCCATGCCGAGAAGGCTGCCGTCTGAGCAATGGCAACGGGTTCGCCCCGGGACAGGATGTACCAGTACGGCACGAAGACGGCCACGAGCAGGGCGAGTCCCCCGGCGCCGATCCAGCTCACCATCGTCCTGTCGAGGAAGGGGGTACGGGGGTCACGGGGCGGCCTCCGGTCGATGGAAGGTTCGGGCGGTTCCGCCACGAACGAGGCCGAGGCCCCGAGGTCCATGAAGAGTTCGAGCAGGATGATCTGGATCGGCGAGAACGGAAATGGCAGGCCGAGGACGAGCGCCGCGGCGAAGACTGCGACCAGCGCCACCTTCACGGAAAGGTAGTACCGGACCCCCTTGGAGAGGTTGTCGAAGATTCGCCTCCCTTCGAAGATCCCCCTGCCGACCGTCACGAAGTTGTCGTCGGCCAGCACGATGTCGGCGGCTTCCTTCGCGGCATCAGTCCCCTTCAGCCCCATCGCGATCCCGATGTCAGCACCTTTGAGCGCAAGGGTATCGTTCACACCGTCGCCGGTGACCGCAACCACCTCGCCCTGTTCCTGGAGGGACACGGTGAGGCGGTGCTTGTGCTGCGGGGTGGTACGGGCAAAGACGCTAACATCCTGCACGGTCTTCCGGAGCTGCGTGTCGGAAAGGGCATCGAGATCCCGACCTTCAAGCACGGTTCCGGCCGGAATGCTGACCTCTCCGGCAATCGCAGCGGCCGTTTGCGGGTGATCCCCGGTCACCATGATCGTCCGCACCCCTGCACGGGCCATCCGTTCTATCGTCTCCCGTACCCCAGGGCGCGGCGGGTCCTCAATGACAATCAGGCCATCAAGCGTGAGACCCCGCCCGAGCTGCTCCGCGGGCAACCCGGACTCTTCGGGGAAGAGGGTCCGGTGGGCTGCTGCGATCACACGTCGCCCCCTGGCGGTCTCCGCCCTGAGCGCTTGCTGCAAGTCTGGGCCAGTCTGACCAGCGCTGGCAATAATCTCCTCCGGCGAGCCGATCACGTAGAGGACCGGACTGCCCGGCCGGTCGCGGACAACCATGCGGGTATTCCGCCCGCTGCCAAAGCTCTCCTCCCGGAGGATTGGGGAGGTCTCTACAGGGATACCGGATTCCCCGATCTTCTCGATTATGGCCTGGTCTGTGGCAGAGAGGGAGAGTCCGGTCATGGCCGAACGCGCTGCGGTGAGGACCAACGCCTCGTCACTC
>CAYVAQ010000057.1:2807-5093 GCA_964448885.1 uncultured Methanoregula sp.
GGAGAGTCCGGTCATGGCCGAACGCGCTGCGGTGAGGACCAACGCCTCGTCACTCACTGAATGGACGGCAACGACCCGCATCCGGCTCTCGGTGATAGTGCCGGTCTTGTCGGTCAGGATTACGGTCGCATTGCCGAGGGTCTCAGCCGCCCGGAGCCGTTTGATCAGGAAGTTCTCTTTCGAGAGCACGTACGCGCTGAGGCCAAGGGTCATCGTGATGATGATCGGGAGTTCTTCGGGAATGGTGGCGAAGGCAAGGGCGAGCCCGGTCAGGATGCTCTCTTCCAGCGACTGGCCCCGGAGGAACCCGGCCAGCGGGATAATGACTGAGAAGAAGATGGCAACGAAAGCGAGAGTTTTGGAAAGCGACTTCATGGCGAGCTGCAGCGCAGTCTTTGGCGGTCTGATCATCTGTGCTTGCGCCGCAATTTCCCCGATCCGCGTCTTCCCGCCAGTCGTAACGGCCTCAAGCAGTCCTTCTCCAGCGAGGACGAGCGTGCCGGAGAAAACCTCCCCACCCTCCTCTTTCTCCACGGGAAACGACTCGCCCGTGAGGGAGGACTCATCGACCCGGAGGCTGACCGACGATACAAGACAGCCATCGGCCGCGATCCGGGTCCCGGGCACCAGCACGAGCAGGTCGCCGGGAACCACGCCAGCGGTCGGGATACCTGTGATGTGTCCATTCCGGACGACCTTCGTCTCTGGGGCGGCGATGGTTGCGAGCGAAGCGATCGCCTTCTTCGCCCGGTACTCGGTCCCGATCTCCACCAGGACAAGGGTGATGATGATCGCGTAAAGGGTCAGGGCGTCCTGGAACTCACCGACAATAGTGTACGCGACCCCAACTGCAAGGAGGAGAAGGATCATCGGCTCGGTCAGTTCCTCCTTCGCGATGGAGAGGAACGTCACTTCGTAGGCCTTCGCAACGCGGTTCGGACCGGACTGCTGGAGCCGCTGAGCGGCCGCCTCATCAGAGAGACCTTTTGTCGCTATCAATCGGGACTGGCCATCTATGCCCATACATATCCGCTCCATTCGTCACAATCAGGTTTCATCGAACAGATTTGATACATGATTTGATGCATCCGCAGATAAAGGTGGTAATTTCCTGTAACAGTTATCATGGATACATCTCCCCGCATATCGTTTGCAGATATCCCGGACTATGATGAAAAGCGGACATCTATATCCATCCGGCTGATTTTTTCATAGATCTTCCTCAGTTTGACAATCGGCCAGAGCTGATAAAGGTGAACCGTTACCGGTTCCCACATGGCCACCCAGCCAGCGATCTCGAGGGCTGTTGCAATGAGCTGGGCGGGCCGGGAGTCGCTGAAGGAGTCCGCCACCACCTGGCTTGCAATCATCGCGACCGCAAGGAACGACAGTCCGACAAGGATGGTGAATTTCCCGTACACCCACATCTCCCGGAATTTCCGTTCCTGCATCAGCACCAGGTACATGAAATGATTCCTGATGGACTCGGGAATTTTCTGAGCTTCTTCACAGCAGGAATTCCCCCCCGGCAGGTAAATGACAATCCTGAACTCAGTTTTTTTAGGAAAATCCCGGACAATATCGACAATATACTGCTCTGCCTCGCGGTCCAGTTCCTTCTCATAGAATGGTGCGGGATCAAATGAGTTGTAGAGCTGGATTATTGATGATAATTTGATCTCGATCAGGACCTTGTCGTCCTCTCTCCTGTAGAGCGATTCAATGTTCTTCATGGTTGATCACTGCCGGTTCCATGGTTGTCTTTTCTTCACTGACACCCGGTCAACTGTTTTATTGCTCCAGTTCCACGGATTCTGTGATACTCCGGCCTCATATCCCATATCCCGGAACTATCATCCCGTCTCACGGACTCCGGTTACCCAGTAGACAAACCGCAGACGCTTCGGGATCTGTTTTTCTTCCGTTCCTTCCCTGCCGTTGAACCTGAACACGCCGGGGATCTTCACAATGGTTTTCAGGGATTCGGTAACGTGCCGGGTGAAAACGACGAACGGAGCGGAGATTCCACCCGCAACAAGGGCTTTCAACAGGTCCATTCCGCTGATGCCTGGCAAACCGTTATCCGACACAATCACATCCGCTTGGTATGTGAATGCCCATGCCAGTGCTTCTTCACCGGATACCGAAGAATGGATGACGATGTCACCGGTCTTCTCAAAAATCCGGGGGACGAGCGAGCACATTATTGGATCTTCATCAACATACAGGATGGTTATCATGGATTCGTTACACGATTGACAGTTTCAACTTTGCCAGCCCGGCCAC
>CAYVAQ010000057.1:5193-7278 GCA_964448885.1 uncultured Methanoregula sp.
GGTTATCATGGATTCGTTACACGATTGACAGTTTCAACTTTGCCAGCCCGGCCACAATTGTCGGGTTTCGTTTCATCAGTTCCTGTATGAGGGTGAGGGTACTGAAATTCTCAAGGTTTATGGTCGCAGCTGACTCGGCTAGTGTATTCAGCTGCTTGTCAGGAAGTGAAATGAAGTACTCCTTGAACCGCAGGTTCCGGGTAAGATCCTTTCCGAGCTTGGCGTCCCGCCATCCCCTATCATACTCCATGAGTACTTGTTTTGAAACATTACCCATTGAGATCGCTTTTACTGTTGTCAGAGCTGCGAGTCTGCCGGTGAACATGGCATTGTATATGCCTCCACCGGTAAGCGGGTCCACGACCCGGGCTGCATCACCGATGATCATGAGACCGTCGCTCACACTGCAGGGAAGAGGTTTGCAGACCGGAACACCCCCGACAACAAGTTCGATAATTTTTCCCCCCGGGAGATGGGAGTTTACAAACCGATCGAGATAATCAATCGCCCGATGGCCGTTCCCGCTCTTCTTCCCTGAGATGCCGACACCGACGTTGGCGGTTCCGTCTCCTTTTGGGAAGATCCAGACATAACCTTCCGGTGCAATCTTGTTACCAAAATAAAAAACCGTTGTGTGTCCATCAATGTCGAGACCGGTCATGAGATACTGGGCACAGGACATCATTTCCTTGGCTGGCACACTCGTGTCAATCCCGCACCACCGGGAAAACTTTGACTCTATACCATCAGCAGCGATAACAACATCTGCCTCAACCGGAGTCCTCTTCCCATACTGTTCCAGGATTGCACCATGCACTGCACCATCTTTGATGAGCGGGGCGACAGCCCGGGTCTTGACCATGACATCTGATCCAGCATCAGCTGCCTGTGCCACCAGATACCGGTCAAAGACTTTGCGGTCCAATACATACCCGACCTTGCTCCCCGCAATATTAGACTCAAGTATCAGGGAGGTTCCATTCGGTGCGACCAGTTCCGCCCGGCCCATCTCGGCAGATATCCAGCAGGGTTCCGGTTCCACAAACTCTGCAAGTGCTTCCTTTCCAATCCCCTCAGCACACCGCACAGGTGCCCCTATGGCCGGTCGTTTCTCTACCAGACAGACGGAGAGACCCTTCTCTGCTGCGGTCCGTGCGGCGATAGCTCCACCCGGCCCCCCGCCAACAACCAGAAGATCATACGCCGATTTCATCCACAACCTCCAATGCACCCAAAGGGCATACCTTTGCGCAGATGCCACAACGGGAACACCCGGGCCCGACATCGAGATACGCATCGATCAGTTCTAGTGTACCTTCAGGACACACCGATACACAACACCCGCAGTACCCGCATACAGAGCGGTGAACTGTCAGTCGTTTTCCTGATTCAACAGAAGGCATGTAAATTATCACCAATCAATTTTTTCGGAGCCGAATACGGCGAATGCCACTGCAATACAGAATGATCATTCTCCCAAAATCATCGAAAATTTCTTTGATCATTGGTTTTCCCTACGCGACAGGAATTTCATGGTCCCGGGTAAAGTTTAATGCACAGTAAGTTTATTTATCTTTTGATAAGTTAGATTAATGTTTATTACAGAATGGAAGGAACGCCTTTGAATACACCCCATGGTTTAACAAGGATATGAAAATGCCCCGGATTAATACGGAATACCACAGGGAAGCGAAGGAAAAAATCATCGCCGCCGCACTTGAGATCGCAGCCGAACATGGCTGGGATGAGGTGACACTTGATGCGATAGCCCAGAATGTCGGTACCTCTAAACCCGCCCTTTACAATTATTTCAAGAACCGCAATGTGCTGTTACGCGATGTGCTTTTCGAAGTTTTCCAGAATTTCCAGACCGATCTTAAAACGACGCTTTCCCATGATGAGGATATTCACACGAACGTCAGGAACCTTGCAAGAGTACTTTTCGAGAAGGAGAAAACCCACACGAATCTTTTCTTCCAGATTCCCCTCCGGCTGATACAGGATATGGGGAGCGGTACGGAATTTAACCGCATCTTTGACAACAGCAGGGATATCATCCGTGATTATCTTCACTACGCAAAATCC
>CAYVAQ010000058.1:0-7166 GCA_964448885.1 uncultured Methanoregula sp.
GTTGCAAAGTCGGTGAAGACCTACGAGATCCGCCCCGAGTTCTCGAACCTTGCGAGGAAGAACATAACCGAGGCAAAACTTCCCAATGTCGAGGCAATAGCAAAGGATTTCCTCGACGCCGATGGATCGTTCGATGTCGTCCACCTTGACCTGCAGATCCAGCCGGAGCACGTGACCCATGCCTTCAGCCTCTTGCGCTCCGGCGGATACCTTGCCTGCTACACGCCATTTCTTGAGCAGATGGCAATTGTCGTGGACGCGGCAACCCCGCTCTTTAGAGAAGTCCACACTCATGAGCTGATCGAGCGGGAGATGACCCGGTCGAAACGGGGGACCCGGCCCTCGACCTCGGTGAGTCACTCAGGGTACGTGACGATCGCGAGGAAATGACCTTTTCCTATATTGCTGAACCTGCAGAAGCAGTAAAATCAATATCAGGCATTCCATTGCATAAAGGGACTTTCGGGACATTTTCCGGTTTTAATTTTTCAATCGCGAAAAGTCTGTGTAAAGTACGCTCTTGATTTCCGGGTAAGTACTTTACCAGCTATAGGAGTTCTTTACTAATTTTTCCCGGTCTCTGACGTGAACCGCCCGGCCGATCGATCGAAAGTCGTTTGAAAAATGGTAAGCAGGGGGTGAGGGGTCGATTGAAAAATTCTCCGGAAATTTTTCTGAAGATCGGTTGCGCTGTTCCGGATCCTGGTGCCCCTCACACCTTCTTACTATACATCTCCCCGCTCCGCACTATCTTCTTCTTCACGGACTCCCAGGTCGGCGTGATGAGGAAACTCTCATCCATGTACCCGACAACGCGCTCGAACCGTTTCATCGGAAACGCGATGGTCATGATGTCCAGCTGCACGCACTTTCGCGCCGACGGATCAAACAGTCCCATGACTACCTTCGGGTCGGCTTTCTGCTGTTCGAGCCAGGGGTAATAGACGATGGTAGCACATCCTGCGCCCATGGGGGTCACAACACCGTACGGGTCGCTCCGGTCGAAGTTCGCCAGGGAGAAGAGCCCGCTCATGACCTCGGGGCGGGCGAAGAAGATGACAACCTCAGGGTTGTCAGCCTCCGTGAGCTGGTCCCAGCGGGTGAAGATGAGGTGTTTTCCCGTTGAGTTGAACGGCGGGATGAGCCGCTCCCACGCATCGACAATCTCGGGCGTCTGCTTGTAGCGTTCGCCCTCGATCACCCCTTCCTTCCCATGCGAGAGGAAGAAGCGGAAGTGAGGCGGGCGGTCCTGCGCATAGCCAGTATACATCAGCCCGCCGCGGCAGGTGACCGACGACCCGTCGAACGCCAGCGGGGTGCCGCTCCGTGCCTGTGCAAGCTGGCAGACCACGCAGCGCCAGCCATCCGGTTTTTTGACAATCGTTGCTGCCCCGGGCCCCTTGCGGAATTCAAGGGCAAGCGGGAGGTCTGCACCCGGGAAATAGTTCTGCCATAATGCGGTGAAGCGGTCGCGGAGGACGATATCCATGAAGGGTGATGCTCTGTTTCTGGATATAAGGGATTTGGATCCGGCGCCGGGCAGCGCTGAAGGGCAAACAAGGTTCTGAAGAAATGTTCATTCCGGAAAATTATCTCCCCTTGCGCCAGCCCTGGCCCCGTAGGGGGCGGGGGCGCATGTGATGCCTCCGTATTGCTGGTTCGGAATCTCCGACAAGGAATAGTTTATTAAAACAGAATTGATGCCGCCGCGGGGCGAGTCGAAGAATCTTTTTTGAGATTCTTCTCCAGACTGCCCTGACCGGAAGGTCACGGCAGTCTCCCTTCGGGGTCCGAATGGTTCATCAGAACCATGAGGATGAGAAGAACCGTCAGGTTCTTCGAACCTGGCGGCAAGCATCTTACTGGGGGTATGGGGGCATAAGCCCCCATCATCATTTCAAAGGATTTCAACGGAGCAAAAAAGGATCCTACGGTTCTGCAACCGGATGCGAGTTTTTGTCGCCCCGCCCGATTCCCTTGTAGATGAAACCTTCGCGGATATACGGGTCCGGATCAACCATGTTGCGCCCGTCGACTATGACCGGGTGCGCCTTTCCGGAGAGTTTTTTGAGGGTCTTCGGGTCGAGCGCCCGGTACTGCTGGTGACCGGCAAAGACGACGACCACGTCGGCACCCTTTACGGTATCTTCGAGCGAGTGGAGGATCGGAACGCCAGGGTACTCCGCGACATACGGGTCATGGACACTGACCGATGCACCCTCAGCGATGAGCGCATCGCGGTACGGCTCGGCCGGGGTGTCCCGGGTGTCATCGGAGTTTGCCAGGAACGCCCACCCGAGCAGCGCAACCTTCGCACCCTTCAGACCGGTGCCGGCCCGCGCAAGCCCGTCACGGGTGAGCTTCACCATGTGCGCCGGCATGAAGTCGTTGATGTGCCGTGCAAGGACATAGAGCGAGGGCTCATCTTTGGGGAAGTCCAGGAGGTCTTTACCCAGCACCTGCACGCCCCGCTCGAGGTGGTAGGTGTCCTTGGTCAGGCAGTGGCCGCCCACACCGGCGCCCGGCCAGAGCATGGCACGGGTGATCCCCTCGCCTTTGAGGCTGTCCACACCGGTCCGGACATCATACACGTTGATCCCCATCGCCTCGCAGTAGAGGGCAAGCTCGTTGATCGCCGCGATCTGCAGGTCGCGGAAGGTGTTCTCCGCGGTCTTGGTCACTTCCGCTGCCGTGGCGGACATCGGGATGACCTTTCCCACTGTCAGGACGGGGGAGTAGAGCTCGATGGCCCGTTTGGTGCTGGCCTCATCGATACCGCCGACAATCCGGTCATGCTCCCGGATGTTCCTGAGCAGCCGGCCGACCATCACCCGCTCCGGGGCATGGGCAAGGGCGAAGTCCCTGCCGGCGACAAGCCCCGACTCCTTCTCGAGGATCTCGCGGGCCATTCCCGTGGTAGTGCCCGGGGTAATGGTCGATTCGAGGACGACAAGCATGCCGGGCTGCAGGTACCGGCCGGCATTCCGGATCCCCTCTTTGAGGGCGGAAAAGTCCGGCAGCAGGTCCTTCTTGTTGAGGAACGGCGTCTGGATGGAGAGGGCAACGGCATCGAGCCCGGCAATCTTTGAGAAATCCGCCGTGCACTCGAACTTCTTTGCGGCAACGACCTTTTTGAGAAGGTCCTCGAGCCCCGGCTCCTCGCCTTTCAGCGGACTCTCGCCCCGGTTCAGCATCGCGATCTTGTATCCCGATGACGGAGAATCGCGCTGGAACCCGTATACTTTCTCAAATACCGGGGCATCCGCAAAGAGCGCAGCTGCCGGGATGCCGACATACCCCATACCAATTACGCCGATCTTTTTGATCGGGCCGCGTTTCGCTATCATATCTGCAAGCATGAAAAATCCCTTGTGAATTTAGTTGAGGTCCTGTAAGATCCGTTCGCACAGGCGCAGGTTGTTGATCGCCTGCTCCGGCGTGATCGGGAACGGCTTTTGCTCCGCCACGCAGTCGACAAAGGTCGAGAGCTCACACTTGAGGGGTTCGAGCTTGTTGACCATCACCTTCTCGATGATGTTCTCCTGGACGTACCGTTCAGCCTCGAACTGGTACTGCCCCGGTTTCCGGTAGATGGTCACTTCCTGGCTCATGAAGTCCCCTTCGATGGTGAAGTCCTCCTCCTCGATGTAGATCATCCGGATCTTCTTTGACGCCTTGCGGCTTGCCGACAGGCTGGCCGGCAGGCTGCCGCACTTGAGAAGGACGCTGCAGACATCTGCCGAACCTGCACCATGGACTTCTGTTGGCTGGCAGAAGAGGTTGAGCAGGATGTCGATGTCATGGATCATCAGGTCCTCGACAACGGTGCTGCCGGTGACCCGGGCCGATGCCGGGTTGTGGCGCTTGAGCTCGACATACAGGGGTTTTCTGATGATCTTTTTGATCTCTCCGATGATCGGGTTGAACCGCTCGATGTGGCCGACACCGATGACGATATCCTTTGGCGCGGCGCGCATGAGCCCGACTGCATCGGCGGCGGTCGCGCTGATGGGTTTCTCGATGAGGACGGACTTCTTCTTCCCGAATACCTCCGTCACGACCTTGTTGTGGAGCGGGGTCGGCACACAGACACTGACCGCGTCCACGGCATCCAGGAGATCGGGGATCGCTGCATGTGCCGTGGCATCGTGCTGGTCTGCAACCGCCTGTGCCGCCGCAGCATTGACATCGTAGATGTGCAGGGAGTTCACCCGCTTGAGCTCGGAGTAGACCCTCGCATGGTTCTTCCCCATGATGCCCACGCCGATAACGCCGATGTCAGTCACGCTGGGTCACCTTGTTGATGGTCTCGCAGATATACGCCACCTCTTTTGCATCCAGGAGCGGGTGGACCGGGAGGGAGAGGACAGACTCCGCGAGGCGTGTCGAGACCGGGCACGGGTCCGCATCGTAGTCCTGCAGGTACAGGGGCTGCCGGTGGATGGGCGTGGGATAGTGGACGGCAGTGCCGATGCCCTTCGACCCGAGATATTTTACGAATTCCTGCCGGGTCATGGGGAAGTCTTCCGTGAGGCGGACAACGTACTGGTGGTAAATGTGCTGCATGCCGGGAGCCGTGACCGGGGTGATGAGCCCTTTTGCTTTCAGGTTCGCGTTGTAGTATTCGGCGTTCTTCCGGCGCCGCAGGTTGAACTTCTCCAGCTTTTTAAGCTGGACGATGCCCATGGCGGCAGCAATGTCCGTCATGCGGTAATTATACCCGAGCCGGATATGGCAGTACTTCTCGGTCTGTCCATGGCTGATGATCATGCGCAGGCGCTCGGCAGTAGTCTTGTCGCTCGTCGTGATCATTCCCCCTTCACCGGTGGTCATGTTCTTGGTTGCGTAAAAGGAGAAGCATGCCATGTCCCCGAGGCTGCCTGCCCGTGCCCCGTGGCAGACCGCCCCGTGGGCCTGAGCCGCATCCTCGATGAGTTTCAGGCTGTTCTTGTCGCAGATCTCCTTGACGGCAGGAACATCGAACGGCTGGCCGAAGAGATGGACCCCGATGACCGCCCGCGTCCGGTGCGTGATGTGCCCGGCAATCTGCGCGGGATCGATATTGAACGTGTTCTCGTCAACGTCGGTAAAAACGGGCGTTGCACCGCACATGGAGACCGCAGATGCGGTTGCAAAGAAGGAGAAGGAGGGGACGATAACCTCGTCACCGGGCCCGACCCCTGCCGCAAGGAGCGCTGCATGGAGCGCTGCAGTCCCGTTATTGACCGCGACCGCATGCGTGGAACCGCAGAAATCGGCAAACTTGTGTTCGAACTCAACAACCCGTTCACCGGCTGCGATGATACCGGATTCGAGGACTGCCGTGACAGCAGAGATCTCGTCCTGGCCGATAGACGGCCGTGCTACTGGGATATGGTCCATCGAAGATTCTCCCTGGGTGCAATGAGGAGCGTAAAAACGCAAGGTTACACTACCGGTATTATTGGCGATACTGGTTTAAAATCCTGTTACTGTCAACGGCGTCAGACCGGAACCGAAAACCCCCTTTCGGCCTGGGAATGGCTGCGAAAAAGATAGGTAATTAGAGCAGGAAGAGAATATATGCGTAGTAAAGGGGAGGGATAACAACGCGCCATATCATTTCGATCAAGGACTTCGACCGTGATGGTATCGACCGCCTGCTCGACCAGGCTGAAGAGATTGACCAGAAGAAGGGCCGGTCGGATGCCCTCAAGGGAAAGATCCTCGCGACACTCTTCTTCGAACCCAGCACGCGGACCCGGATGTCCTTTGAGTCGGCAATCGCACGGCTGGGCGGGACGACCCTGTCGGTGGGCAGCGTCGATGCCTGCTCGATGGCAAAGGGGGAGACCCTTGCCGACACCATCCGTGTTGTCAGCGGGTATGCCGATGCCATCGTCATCCGCCACCCCCGCGAGGGTGCGGCGCGCCTGGCATCGGAGTTCTCGACCGTTCCCGTGCTGAATGCCGGGGACGGGGCCGGCCAGCACCCCTCCCAGACCCTTCTCGACCTGTATACCATCCGCCAGTCGATGCCCATCGAAGGAACGGACATCGCGCTGGTCGGGGACCTGCGGTACGGGAGGACGGCCCACTCCCTTGCCTGGGCGCTCTCGCTGTATAATGTCCGCCTGCACACCGTCTCTCCTGCCGGGCTGGAACTCCCGGAGACGCTCGCGAGCGAACTTACGGAGAAAGGTATGGAGATCGTCCCCCACGATACTGTTTCGGATTTGATCGGCGACGTGGATGTCCTGTACGTGACCCGGGTCCAGCGCGAGCGGTTCCCTGATTCGGCCTCGTACTTCAATGTCTCGGCAAGTTACCGCATCACACCGGAGATCCTGGCCGGAGCAAAGAAGAACCTCATCGTCCTCCACCCCCTCCCCCGGGTCGATGAGATCGATCCCCGGGTGGACGACTCCCCCCATGCCCGGTATTTTGATCAGTCGCGCAACGGGATTCCGGTCAGGATGGCGATGCTCATGCAGGTGATGAAATGAAGAAGGACGAGACCCAGGAGAACGAGGGGCTGCTGGTCCGCCGGATCAAGAACGGGACGGTCATCGACCATATCGATGGCGGTGAAGCACTCAATGTCGTGAAGATACTGGGTATCACGGGCACTACCCAGGAAGCCCTGTCGATCGCGACCAATGTCCAGAGCCGCAACATGGTCAGGAAGGACATCGTCAAGCTCACCAACCGGGAACTTTCAAAAGAGGAGGTCAACCGGATCGCCCTTATATCGCCACACGCAACCATCAATATTATCCGGAATTTCAAGGTGGTCGAGAAGAAAGGGGTGGAGATACCGGCGGTCATCGAGGGCATCGTGCGCTGCCCCAACCCTGGCTGCATCTCCAATACCAACGAGCCAATCCGGAGCCGGTTCGATGTCCTCCAGACGGGCCTGCACTGCTGCTATTGCGACTGGATTATCACCCGGGACCTGACAAGCCATATCATCTGATTTTTTTCTCTGCGTCTTTTCTCTCCGTCTTTGGTTCCTTCGGCTCATGCACCCGGGTCCCCTGAGCCGGGCAACCATGACCGGGTTTTTATCCGGTTTTTGTTAAGTATCCGTTGAATCCCAAAATGAAGGGATTAAATACGTGTCAGTCAATAATTCAGGTTGTGATCATGATGAGATCCAGTAAGTACTTCTTGTTTGCAGGACTGGT
>CAYVAQ010000059.1:0-6470 GCA_964448885.1 uncultured Methanoregula sp.
TCGAGCTGGAAGGTCTTCTGGCTGATCTCGTGGAAGACGGCCTTCCCGCCGGCGATATGGACACAGGGCTCGTAGCTCACCCAGGCCGGGGTGAGGATGATCGTCTCGTCGCCCGGGTTCAGCACGGCCTCGCAGGCCTCGTAGATCGAGTCCTTGGCACCGCATCCCACGATGACCTGCTGCGGGGTGCAGGGGAACTTGTTCTCCTTGACAATCTTCTCCGCAATGGCTCCCGTCAGCTCGGGGATGCCGCTGCTCGGCGCATAATGCGTCTCCCCGCGTTTCAGGGCGTCGATGCACGCGTCCGTGATATGCTGCGGGGTGGCAAAGTCAGGCTCGCCGATCGAGAGGCTGATGACATCGATCCCCTCGCGCTGCATCTGCTTTGCTTTGTTGGAGATCGCGATCGTCGCCGACTCGGCAACACCTGCAATCTTTGCCGACAGGGACTTCATTTCAATCGTTTGACCATCTTGATGGCGGATTCAACGGCACGCTTTGCGTAGTCGATCCGCTCGTTGGCCTCGAGCCGGGTCATGCCGGGGCCGGAGATGCCAAGCGAGACCGGCTTGCCGAACTCGAGCGAGAGGTCGATGATCTTCCGGGCCGCGTGCTGGACAACGATCTCGTCATGCTGGGTTGCGCCCTCGATGACGCAGCCGATGGTGACGACCGCATCAACTTTTCCTGCAGACAGCAGCTTCTTGATCGCAAGCGGCATGTCGTACGCGCCGGGCACGTAGATGCAGTCGGTCACTTCTGCGCCCAGGAATGCAGCATGTTCGCGGCCTTCGATCTCCATCATGTAGGTGATGTCGCGGTTGAACTCAGCGACAACGAATCCGAGTTTTATGGGGTTGGTGTCACACATAATTTATCATCTCGTGTTGGTGGTCTTATATCCGTCGGGTTGGTCTCATTTCCGGGCCGGGCCGGCATCGGCAAATCCCTGCCGCTGGCCGGTCCCCGCTTCGCGTTCGAGGTCCCGCGGGTGCAGGACGAGCTTCACCGCGTTGACGGCGTGTTCGCGGGTCCGCTGCTCCATGAGCCAGGCGAGCTCGCGGTCGTCCTTTGCCTCGTCCTCGTGGACGAAGACCTCGATGATGTGCGTGTTCGTCATGAGCTGGCACTGGATGAGGCCGGTCGATGCCTCGTGGGCGCACATCCTGTCCTTGTCCTTGCCCCCGGGCATGCCCAGCGCCATGACGATGTCGCACCGGCGTTCTTCGATCAGTTTCTTGCAGGCAACGGGCAGGTCCTTGATCCCCGGCACCGTTACGCGTTCGATGGCTACACTGGCGTGTTTCTTGAGCTCGTCGATGGCGACAGCTCCCATGTTGATGCGGGCGAAGGTGGTGTCTGCGACACCGACTCTCATCCCAGCACCTCGGCTGCTGCCGCGACACCGTCGCCTTTCACGTTATAGCCGCACTTCTTCAGCGCGTGCTGGGTGATGGCAAGGGTTGCGAGGATCTCTAAGGGGCCGACTGCGCCCATGTTGCCGATCCGGAAGATCTTGCCCTTCAGGTGGTCCTGGCCGCCGGCGATGATGATGCCCATCTTCTTGACAATGGCCCGCACTTCGTCGTCCTTGACACCGGCCGGGTACTCGATGGCCGTAACGGTGGACGAGTAGTGGTGGTGCTTGTCGATCTTCGGGAAGAGGTTGAGGCCCCATGCCTGTGCGGCTGCCTGGACGGACGTTGCCATCTTCTGGTGCCGGGCGATCCGGGCGGGGAGGCCTTCCTCCTCGATGATGAGGCAGGCCTCGCGGAGCGCAAGGAAGAGCGGGACGGCGGGCGTGTAGGGAGTCTCCATCGGGGTCCCGGCTGCACTCTTCTTGTACGCTGCAAGGTCGAGGTAGTACGGCGGGTTCTTCGTCATCCGTTCCCAGGCCCGGGGACCGACCGAGACCATCGCAAGGCCGGCGGGTGCGGCAAAGCACTTCTGCGAGCCGGTGATGGCGATGTCAACGCCCCACTTGTCGACTTCCACGGTGTCGCCGCCAATGGAGGTGATGCCGTCCATTAAAAAGAGGGCATCGTGCTTGCGGCAGAGCTTGCCGATCTCCTCGGCCGGGTTCTTGATCGCAACCGAGGTCTCGTTGTGGATGAGGGTGACGACCTCGGCACCGTTCTCAAGCTCTTCCTTGAGCTTCTCAAGGTTGAGCGGGGTGCCCCACTCGCTCTTGATCTCGGTTGCCTTGCCGTAGCGCTGGCTGATCTTAAAGAGCCGCTCGCCGAACTTGCCGTTCACGAGGCAGGCGATCTTCTTGTCCCGCGCAACATTCGAGATCGCGGCTTCCATGCCGGCCGTGCCGGAGCCGCTGATAACTACCATGTCGTTCTTCGTTGCAAACGCGGTCTTCAGGACCCGCACACAGTCAGCGTACGCGGCGCCGAAGTCAGCGCTGCGGTGGTTTATTGCCTGACGCGACATCGCGAACCGGACACGCTCCGGTATCGGCACCGGGCCCGGCATCATCAGGAGAAGTTCTTTTTCCATGTGGATCTGCTCATAGTATTTTAAGAAAGACGCAATATAAGTTTGGATAACAGGTTATGCCAGACGTTGCCATCATCTCGGGATCCACATCGGACGCAAAGATCACGGACAAGGTCAGAAAAGTCCTCGATGAGAACGGGGTATCCTACGACGCCCAGATCATCTCGGCCCACCGCGACCCGGACAAGCTGGACGCGTACATCAAAACGAGCGACTGTAAGATCTATATCGCCATCGCCGGGCTCTCCGCAGCGCTGCCGGGCGTCATTGCGTCAAAGACCGACAAGCCGGTCATCGGTGTCCCGGTCGCCGGGACCCTGAACGGCATGGACGCGCTCCTCTCCATTGCCCAGATGCCCAAGGGCGTACCGGTTGCCTGCGTTGGCGTTGACAATGGCGACAATGCGGCGTGGCTCGCGGTCCGGATCCTCAAACTGGCAAAGAAGTAAAACCGTTTTTTCATTACTATCCTGCAGGAGCCCCGGGAATTCGGCGATCGTCCCGGGTAATCTTTGCGGGCGACACCATATCATGAGCTCCCGGTGCATCGGGATCAGCCGGACAAGCAAGTTTTAAGGACACCACTGCCACCGGAGTCTCTTCTCTTCAACGGGACAGAGAGTGCCATATCCGTGATGATCCGGAAACCGGTAAAATCCTGACATACCGTGTCCCTGACAGATACTATTAAGGAATCCTGTTGTAATGCTTGGTATATGCACGACCGGATCCGCGTGCTGTATGTTGACGACGAGCCCGCGCTCCTTGAACTTGGTAAACTGTTCCTCGAAGATAACCAGGGGTTCCGGGTCGATACGAGTATCTCGGCACCGGAGGCGCTCGCCGGGGACACCATCCGGGCTTGCGAGGTCATTGTTGCCAACTACCAGATGCCGGAGATGAACGGGATCGAATTTTTGAAAACCGTCCGGGAACAGTTCGGTGACCTGCCGTTCATCCTTTTCACCGGCCGGGGCCGGGAGGAGGTTGTGATCGAAGCGATCAACAACGGCGCCGATTTCTACCTCCAGAAGGGTGGCGATCCCACGGCCCAGTTCGCCGAACTCGCCCACAAGATCCGCCAGTCTGTTGCACGGAGAAGGGCGGAGTCCCTGCGGATCAAGACCGAACAGGATCTCCGGGAGAGCGAGGAGAAGTTCCGTTCGCTCATCGACCTCACTCCCATCGGTATCATGGTCCAGGACATTGCCACCGGCACGATCCAGTACGTCAACCGGGAAGGCCTCCGCATTGCCGCGGCACAGAGCGTGGACGATTTCCGGGGAAAAGATGCCCTCACGTACATCCACCCGGATGATCGCCCGCTCGTCCTGGAATCTGCCCGCCGGCGAGAGACCGAGACTGCGGCTACCCCCATGGCGATGCGCCTTTTGACCATTGACGGCCGCCCGTATCCGGTCGAGGTCATGTCCAGACCCATCCTTTTCGGCGGGGTGCCCGCGATCATGCTGTTGTTCCAGGACCTGACCGCACGGAAGAAGGCGGAGGACGAGCTCCGCGCCGCATACGAGCAGATTGCCGCGTCCGAGGAGGAGCTGCGCAGCAACCTCGAAGAGATCATGCGGGTCCAGCAGGAGCGGGACAAGAGCGAACAGAACTTCCATACGCTGGTGGACAGCGCACTGGATGGGATTTATACCCATCTCGATGGCCGGTTCCTGTACCTCAACCCGGCAGCGCTCCGGCTGTTCGGGGCAGCGGACCTGGATGAGCTGACGGGTGCAAATGTCTGGGACCGGATCCACCCGTCATTCCACGGTATTGTGCGGGAGCGGGTAAGGCAGCTGACGGTCGACCGGGAGCCGGTCGGGCATTATGACGAGATCTATGTCCGGCTTGACGGGTCGCCTTTTGATGTGGAGGTGACCGCGGTACCGTACCTGCATGAAGGGCAGAACGGCACGCTCGTATTGTTCCGGGATATCACGGAGCGGAAGAAGCGGGAGCTGGAGCTTCTTGCACGGATCGGGGAGTAATAGCCGGATACACAGAAAAACCCATCCGGTTCATCATCGCACCTGCCATCCCAGGCACGAACCCTCCCGGGACACGACAACACCCCCTCATCACCTGCGATGATCCCCATTGCGTGAAGCCCGGGCAGAGGCAGAATGTTTATTCCGACCCGGACATAAGGAACCTTCAGAGGAGACATTATCATGACCGCAACACAACACCCCGATGTACTCCGGAACCTTGTACTGTTCACCATCGGCCTCGCCATCCTCGCTGCTCTCGTAGCGCTGGCCTGGTACTTTGGTGTTGAACTACCAGTGCGGTCAGCACTGATCCAAGCACCACTGAACACCTGCCATCCCTGCCCGTGTGACCACTGGATCGAGATCTGTGTCAAGGGTTGTTGCCGGGTGCCGAATGCCTGATGATGCCGTGGCGATAGGATGAGGGGGCCGGGTGCGTCCGACCATCTGCTTTACGTGATCCGAGCCGGACCTTCCATTCCCCTTTTTTCCCGTGCGGTTACGCGTACCGGCACAGCCCGCAGGAATAGGCAACGCCGGGCTCTCCAGCCATTCATTGGCACGCGGGAAACGGGCAGGAGTCATTATTCCGGCATGATCCGGATAGTATATATACGGGAAGGGGAGATGGGAGATGTAACCAACGGTATGCCATATGGCCGGAGAACAACCCGACGCACTCAAACGACTCGTCATCTTCATGATCGCACTCGCCATCTTGGGAATCATTCTGGCACTTGGCTCAATCTACCTTCTCCCCGCCATCGATCCCACCATACCTCTTAACCGAAGATGTGTTCCCCATTATTGGGGTCAATACTGTGCGTAACATACCTGATGTTCTGAAAAAATGATGTTGTTGTGGTATTCAATAACCTCAAAAATACCCAGGAAAAGGACCATGAACATTGCGCTCAATCCTGCACTCCTGAAGATCTGTATGGCACTCATGATCGTGCTGGTCGTAACCGGTGGTATTCCAGCCCGGGCAATGCAGATGGCAGGATCGCCGCCCCAGATCCCGGTGAATTCCCGGGAGATTTCCTCACGGGAAC
The DNA here is from genome assembly GCA_964448885.1 of uncultured Methanoregula sp. GTDB lineage: Archaea > Halobacteriota > Methanomicrobia > Methanomicrobiales > Methanospirillaceae > Methanoregula. Next base: position 5,561 of record CAYVAQ010000059.1, read on the forward strand.
CAATCATGGTTGTCATGGGTATCGATCGCATTACGGCCGATCAGGAAAATACGACCGGCACTATCCCGCCGGCCAAAATCTCCGGCCTGAGTTCCCTGTCCGCGTCATTCGGGAAGATGGTCATTCCCCTGAACAGCGGCAACGGGCCGTCTGCCGGCACCTCCGTCAGGCTCCTTGTCCGTGCGTTGAACGGCGATGACCGGGCCGGGCCGCTCTCACCCCCGCAGAACATTTGCTAAACCCTTCGCGATGCCAAACGCAGCCCGCCAGAGCAGCAGCCCCCTTTTTTCCCGGGCAGGATGAACGTTTTGCCGTCGTGGGCAATGACACCGGCACACTCATCTGCCGGATCAGCCGTCCGTCCTTTTTTAATCGTTGCCCTTCGCGTCACGGTCCCGGAGATACCGGGCCTCAGCCTCTATTGCTTTTCCTTCCCAGGCATGGACGATCTCTTCATACCTGCTGTATTTCGGGTTGAAGACGATCTCGGTTGCACCGTCTTTGAGGCCCACGACCTCGTCCCCGCCCGTGAACGTGCCGTTCAGGTACCGGCCGATATTGTCATAGACCGCACGGTCCGTGTGCTTGACCATGGAGGCGAGGACAACGGCAGGCCCCAGGTCCGTCTGGTCACTGTCAACCCCAATCACGGAGCGGCCGGGCGCCCGTTTCGCCTCCCGTATCACCCCCGCGACCGAGAAGCCGTTGGGATTGTAAATAACGTCGGCCCCGCTTTCGTACATGCTGCGGGCGATCGCCTCGGCCCGGTCCGGGTCGTTGAAGCCATCAAGGGAATCTTCCCGCACGTACCGTTCATCAACGATGATGAATGGATCGACCGCCCGTGCCCCGTCCCGGTATCCTGCAAGGAAGGGATCGAGGATCTCCGCCCGGGTCCCGGCAATAACCC
>CAYVAQ010000060.1:0-6459 GCA_964448885.1 uncultured Methanoregula sp.
TGGGCAGCGTGCTGCCGGACCTCATCGACAAGCCGATCGGCCATATCCTCTTTGCAAGCAGCATCAGTTACGGCAGGATTTACTGCCACACGCTCGCGTTCTTCCTCATTCTCCTGGTTGCCGGCATCATCGTGTGGCACGAGCGCAGGAACGTGATCCTGCTGGGTCTGGCAACCGGTGTCCTCTCCCACCAGGTCCTCGACCTCATGTGGGAGAGACCGGCGAACTGGTTCTGGCCGCTCCTCGGGCCGTTCCAGGGAAAACTCCCCGCGGATTACATGCTCACGCTCATCAAAGCCGAGCTGCAGAACCCGGTCGAGATCGCTGCAGCTGCTATCCTCTGCATCGCTGCGCTCGTGTACCTGAAATACCGCGGGCGCATCCTCGGGTCCGATACCGGCCGCGCCATGGCGAAGAGCGCCGCCATCCTCGCCGCGCTCGGCCTCTTCATCCTCGGGGGAGTCATCATTGGAAAAGCGCTGGCCGGCGACCCGCTCCCGGTGCCGGAATGGTCCGGGACCGGTAATGCGCTGATCGGCGGCACCGTCCTCCTGCTTGCCGGTGTTGCCGCATGGCGGATTGTTGAGAAGATCCCCGCCGGCCACAGAAAGCGCACAGGGCCATGACTACCCGGTCCTGCACACGCCCTTTTATTCCGCCCCCGCCAACAACAGATCAGCGAAGTGGTTAGTGCGTGTCCCCCGTCATCGAAGCGATCGGCCTGAAGAAGAACTACGGCACCATGACTGCTGTCAACGGGATCGGTTTTGCGGTACGGGAAGGCGAGATCTTCGGGTTCCTGGGCCCGAACGGCGCCGGGAAGACCACGACCATGAAGATGATCACCTGCATCTCGCCGCGCAGTGCGGGTACGCTTACGGTGCTCGGCATGGACCCGGAGCAGGACCCGGCCGCCATCAAGGCACGGGTCGGTGTTGTCCCGCAGGAGACCAACCTTGACCCGGACTTCACCTGCCGGGACAACCTCCTCACGTACGCCCGGTACTTCGATATCGAAAAGAACGAGGCAGCGCGGAGGGCTGACGATCTCCTCGCCTTCGTCCAGCTGCAGGACAAGCGCGATGCGCCGGTCGACAAACTCTCGGGCGGGATGAAGCGCCGGCTCATCCTGGCACGGGCGCTCGTCAACAACCCGAAGATCCTCATCCTTGACGAGCCGACCATCGGCCTCGACCCGCACGCCCGCCACCTGATCTGGGAGCGGCTCAAAGCCCTGAAAGCACAGGGGACCACCGTTGTACTCACCACGCATTACATGGACGAGGCAGCGCGCCTCTGCGACCGGCTCGTCATCATGGACTACGGCAGGATCCTGGTGGAGGGCGCGCCCGCTGCGCTCGTGCAGGAGTATATCGGCGAAGAAGTCATCGAGGTGGAGAAGACCGATGCGGTCATCTCGTGCCTGAAGGAGATGGCCGTACCGTTCGATGACCTTGGCGATACGGTCGAGATCACGCATACCGGCGGGCAGGACATCGGGCGCATGCTGTACGACCGGTGCCGGCCACGGAAGATCATCACCCGCCTTGCAACCCTCGAGGACGTGTTCCTCAAACTCGCGGGACGGGAACTCCGGGAGGGAGCATGACCGGCATCCTCACCATACCAACGGTCACCCGCCGGGCATGGAAGGTCTGGCACCGCAACCTGCTCGTCTTTGTCCGGACCTGGCAGGTCAACTTCTTCCCGCCGTTCGTCGAAGCGTTCCTCTACCTGACTGCCATCGGCCTCGGGATTGGCACCTACGTAGGAGCAATCGACGGCATCCCGTACGTGAACTTCATCGCGCCGGCAATCCTCGCCATCGCGGTCATGAACTCGGCCTTCTTCGAGTGCACGTATGGCAGTTACGTGCGGATGTACTACCAGAAGAGCTTCGATGCCATGATCGCGACCCCGCTCTCCATCGAGGACGTCATCGCGGGCGAACTCCTCTGGGGCGCGACCCGGAGCGTCATGTACGTTGCCATCATGCTGCCGGTCCTTGCCGCATTCGGGGTCATCTCCCTGCCTGCATCCCTCATCGCCATCCCGCTCGCGTTCCTCGGGGGCATGATGTTTGCCGGCATCGCCATGTGCTTCACCGCGATCACGCCGGGCATCGACACGCTGAACTACCCGGCATTCCTCTTCATCACGCCCATGACGCTCTTCTCCGGCACCTTCTTCCCCCTCACCCTGCTGCCGGCTGCCCTCCAGTACTTCGCCATCATCGTCCTCCCCCTCACGCACCTGGTCGCGGCAACCCGGATGTGCACGCTCCCCGCGTTCTCGCATTCGATCCTCCTGAGCCTCGCGTGGATGCTCATGGTCACGATGATCTCCTGCATCATCGCGATCAACCTGATGAAGCGGCGGCTGATTGTGTAAGTTTCCACTAACCGCCTTTTCGCCCGGACCGTGCAGTGAGAACGCGGACGGGCACAAGCCTATTAACCCGGCGCCGGACACTATTGATCAGCCCTATGGGACGCCTGGTACTGCTGTATTATCTCTTCCTCTTCTCGACGGCAGGGTTCATCGTCTCCCTGATGCTCCTCACCGATGCTTCGTGGCTGATGCCCGCGTTCATGATGATCGGGCTCATCTTCCTCACCAACATCATCGTCTTCATCATGAAACTGCACATGTGACGTGGAAAAACTAGGTGCGGAGAAATTTCAGGACACAGAGCATCTCGCCCTCAGCATCGGTCTCGGCAACCGTGACACCCGAGAATCCCCGGGCGGAGAAGAGTTCCATGACCTGGGGGATCCCGGTCAGCTCCGAGACCAGCAGGAGGATCCTCCCCCCCGGGGCAAGCACCCGGCCGGCATCGGCAGCGAACCGGCCGATCACATCCCGTCCAGTCCTGCCCCCGTCAAGGGCATACTCCAGCCAGTCGTCCATCCGCTCCTCCGGCAGGGTCGGGAGATAGGGCGGGTTGAAGACGATCAGGTCGAACGGCCCGCGGAGCCCAAAAAAGAGATCGGCCCGGACCACCTCGGCACCCCAGCCCCGGGCTGCCATGACCGCGTGGGGGCTGATGTCGGTTGCCACAACCTGCGCCCGGAGCGCGAGCTGTGACGCGATCAGACCGGAGCCGGTCCCGATCTCGATGACCCGGTCGGTCGGGCGCACTTCGTGCATCGCAGCACTCAGCAAGAGGTACGTGTCCGCTTCGGGCTGGTACACCTGGGCCGGGTCGGTCTGCATCTGCCGGATCCATTGGATCCCTGCGGCTAAAAGGGATTCTTTTCCATGGAGTTTCCGGAAAATTTCGGCGTGGATTATTCCTGATTGTATATCCGGTCGTTCATAAACTCATCCGCGGTTTATATGAAAAATCCGGGCGTTTTCCATGCTTTTTATCGCCCGGAGCACCCTGCCATGCCAGCGACACCGGCAGGGCGCGGAAACATCTTTTTCAAAATTCCCTGCAGGACCACCAATCATTTTTGTCCGCGCCCCCAAGATCTCTGGAAATCAATCCGGAGATGCATGAGCACACTGGTTGAATGCGCAAAACGAGGATCGGTCTCACCGGTCATCGAAACCACGGCACGGCAGGAAGGGATGAGACCGGAGGATCTGATGCAAAAGATCGCCTGCGGGCGTGCAGTCATCATGCAGCGCGGGGCACGGTCCCTCGGGATTGGCGAGGGATTCCCTACCCGGATCAATGTGAACCTGGGGACTTCGGCAGGCAAGGCGTGTGCTGAGGACGAGGTCGAAAAAGCACGGGTTGCTGAAAAATACGGTGCGGATACCATCAGCGACCTCTCGATGGGGGGCGACATCAACGCGATCCGCAGAGAGATCTTCGCTGTCACAACCCTCCCCATCACGACCGTCCCGGTCTACCAGGCCGCTGCCGAGCATGGCCTCGAGTCCCTTACACCGGAAGATATCTTCTCAACCCTGGAGAAGCAGGCAGATGAGGGGATCAGTTCCGTGGTGATTCATGCGGTGTCCCGGGACATGCTCGCACAGTACCGGAAACAGGAACGGATCCTTGGCATGGTCTCCAAGGGCGGTTCCATAACAAGCGCTTTCATGCTCATGCACCAGTGCGAGAACCCGTTCCTGGAAGAGTTCGACCGGCTCCTCGCGGTCTGCCGGAACCATGACATCGTCCTCTCCCTGGGCAACACGGCACGCAGCGGGTGCATCCACGACACCATGGACGCGTTCATGCACGCCGAGATCGAACAGAACGCCGGGCTTGCAGACCGGGCGCTCGCATCCGGGGTCCAGGTGATCATTGAAGGATGCGGCGGGCATATCCGCAGCGACCGGATCCCCGGCTCTATCCGGCACTATAAGGAACGGTCGCCGTTCCCGCTCTTTGTTGCCGGGCCCCTCCCGACCGATATCGCGGCCGGGTACGACCATATCGCCGGGGCCTGCGGGGCCAGCGCCGCCGCTGCAGCCGGAGCGGACTACCTCTGTTACATCACGCCGGCAGAACACCTCGGGCTCCCCAGCCCCGACGCGGTAAAGGAGGGGCTCATTGCGTTCCGGATCGCTGCCCATATCGCGGACACGGTAAAATACGGGCGGGATGCCGTGGACAGGACCATTGCGGAACGCCGCGCCGTACTGGATCGCGAGGGGCAGATCCGGTGTGCGCTGGACCCGGCACGGGCACGTGAGCTCGCGGACAGCGGGGAAGAATGCACGATGTGCGGGAAGTTCTGCGCGATAAAGATCATGCGGGAGTTCGGGCAGCAGGCGGATCTCAATCCGTGATGGAATCGCGGTAAATCCCGGCATCCTCATCCGCAGCATGAGCGGTGTAGCGGCGCAGCACTTCCGATGCCGAGGAGTTGGCATAGCAGTACGCGCAGAGGTGCATGCAGGTAGAATACTGCCCGATATCCTTGGAGACAATGCACCGGCAGGTATTCCGCTGCCCCGGGTCCTTGAGCCGGCGGGACGGATCCCTGCCTGCAGGAGTGCCGGAGAGCGTTTGCTGCTCTTTTGGGTGCAGGAAGCCCGCCAGCACTGGATCATCGGCAAACTCGCGGGAGATGAGATCGTAACTGATGCACTGCCCCCTGCCAATCCCGTAGCGGGTGAGATCGCGCTGTTCACTGCATGCAGTGACCGACAGGTTCCACGTCCTGGTGAGAGCCTGCAGTCCCGTGCAGAACGCATCAACCTCCGCTTCGCTGAACTCCCGGGCATCCGAAAAGCCCTGCCGCTGCAGGTTCCGCCGGACCTTTGCGTACTTTTCGATATCAACGAAGCTGAAGACCATCCGCTCCGTGTATGGCGCAATCCGGTCACCGATCCGCTGTGCCCGGGCAAGCAGGTCTTCGACCGTGATCGAATCCGAGAGCACCAGCGGGTCGAACCGCCAGACAACCCGTCCTTTGCCAATCCGTTCCGAGAGCCGGATGAATGTCGCGATCCGTTCCTCGCAGGGGGGGACCCGCGGCTCGTACATCTCGGCGTCGTAGTCATTGAGGGTGAAGAGGAAGTAATACCGGAGACCTGCTGCATCGAGCGCGTCCAGGTACGGGAGGAACGGGGCCGGGTTCTTGGACCAGAAGACGATGAGGCGGGTATTCCGGAACGAGACATAGACCGGAGCGCCGCCGAACGGGCTCTTCCACTTCACGTACCCCGCGTTCAGCCGTTCCATGAACCACCTTCCGTAGAAGGCGGGGATATCGGTAGACCGGCTGGCGGAGATGATGAGCGGGGCTATTGCATCAATGGTCCGCGTGCCAGCGGAACCGCCGGTTTTCTGGATTTCCAGCGGAACTTTCTCCCAGCCCCTCCATTTCATCTGATGTATAATCCTAATTGACCGGGTACTTGATCGTTTCGTCTTATCAACACAAGCATACCTGGTTCTGGTCAAAGTGCATCACAGGGAACATACAATCTGCAATTAATCTGCAATTACCCACACATAATCCGCATTTTTTGCACATTTTTCCTGAAAATTCGTGATCAGGACCATCAAATAAACTGCATGATGGTTTATACAAACTCAGCCCGGTTGGCCGGAAACCTGGTTTTACCTCGCTAAAATGACCCCATGCCATCGCGGGCCGGAGTAAATCCGGAGACATGAGGAGAAGCGCCGTTGGTGCACCCGTCAAAGCACAGGCGAACCGGTCTCAACCGTCAGAGCAGCAGGGAACGAAAACACCGGAAAATGTCACCACCAGGGACAGTGCAAATCCTGAAGGTCAGCAGATAAAAAAAATATCTGGTTCATGCCGGCAGGTACAGATAATGAAAGACCAAAAAAACGGCTCTGTAGAAATCATTGAAAATGATTTACGCTCTCGGGGGTGTCGAATCTCAGCAGAGATGAGACTGGAGAAGAACGCGATAGCGTTCTTCGACTTTCATGATTCTGCAGTCGAAGATTTCACCAAGAAATCTTCTCCTCCTCCTGGTTCTTTGAACCAGTCGGACCCCGCCGCTGATGCAACCCCC
>CAYVAQ010000061.1:0-6254 GCA_964448885.1 uncultured Methanoregula sp.
TTATCCTAGAGGACTGTGGATCCTCCGACCCGGGTTCGAATCTCGGCCCTGGCCTCTTCTTATATTCTGCTGGTTTTCTCCCGTAACACTGTTTCAGGACTCAGCAGTACCCGAGGTTCTTGTCAACTTCTGTCATAGCGTCCCGTGCAGAGAGGCCGGCATAGACCATCTTGTTCAGGACAGGGATGAGCACGTCAGCCTCAGCATAGACCTGGTCGCCGATCCGGACCATCAGATCGCGGGAGAATGTCTTTTTCTGCAGGAAAATTCTCTGCTTGAGGCTGAAAATGCCGGTCTCCATATCAAGCTGGGCGAACGAGACCGTTGACTGTGCCATGCGGGCGACAAAATCCGCCACGTTCTGCCGCCCTCTCTCCGGGATCGCCAGCGGGAGATAGGCAACGATCTCCATCATGACCGCATCAAAGGACGGATCCCCGAACGGGAAGAGGAAGATGAGGGAATTGACATTTCCGTTCTTCCCGAACACCGGTTTCATGTATGCAGTGAGCCCGTTATCAAGTTCGGTCTTCTGAAAATTCCAGTCGGTGACCAGTTTCTCTGCCTCGGCAATCACACCCGTGTCTTTCTCGTCCGGCATGAGTTCCACTGCCATGTTTTCCGTGATAAGAATTCCGATCATGGTGACCGGATGCAGTACATTTTTGTGCAACAAGCAGCAAAAATGTACAATAATCTCAGATAATCCATCTTTCGGGGTCAAGCATGGCACAGAACACGTATGTCCACGGATATTCAGCCCGCGAGTCGGAGAGGCTCGCAGACCAGGCCCAGACGCTCACCGGGCTCCTGCACGATGACACGCGGTATCCCGCCGGCTCTTCCGTGCTCGAGGCCGGCTGCGGTATTGGTGCCCAGACCCTTATCCTCGCACGGAACAGCCCGGATGCCCGGATCACTTCCATTGATATCTCCCGCGAATCCCTCATGCGGGCAGAGGCAATGGCAAAGGAGGCCGGGATCACGAACGTGACATTCCGGCAGGCAGATATCTTCAGCCTCCCGTTCCAGCCCGAAAGCTTCGATCACATCTTCATCTGCTTTGTCCTGGAACACCTCGCCGAGCCAGAGCGGGCGCTCGCACAGTTCCTGCCCCTCCTGAAGAAGGGAGGATCGATAACGGTGATTGAAGGAGACCACGGCTCAACGTTCTTCCATCCGGAGAATGCTGATGCCCGCAGGGCGATCGAATGCCTCGTTAAACTCCAGAAACAGGGTGGCGGCAATGCCCTCATCGGCCGCCAGCTCTACCCGCTGGTTGCCGGAGCCGGGTATCGCGATGTCCGGGTATCGCCCCGGATGGTCTACGTGGACAGTTCCCGGCCGCAGCTGGTCGAAGGTTTCACAAAACTGACATTCACTGCCATGGTCGAGGGTGTCGGGGATGAGGTGCTCCGGCAGGGGCTGATGAGCCGGGATGCTTGGGAACGGGGGATCGCCGCCCTGTACCGCACCGCGGAGGATGACGGGGTCTTCTGTTATACGTTCTTTAAGGCGACCGCGAGGAAGTAGCGGATTTTTTATGCGGATCTCCCTTATCCTCGCCCACCCCCGCCCTAGGAGCTTCAATCATGCAATTGCGGTTGAAGCCGCGGCAACCCTCCGCAGTCTCGGCCACCAGGTCATCCTCCATGATCTGTACGGTGAACACTTCGATCCCATTCTTGATGCCGGTGAGATCCCGCGGAATTCCCCGCTTCCTGCTTCAATCGACCGGCACTGCAGGGAGATCGGGGAAGCAGACGGGATTATGGTCGTGCACCCCGACTGGTGGGGGATGCCCCCGGCAATCCAGAAAGGCTGGGTTGACCGGGTGCTCCGCCCCGGCGTTGCGTATCGTTTTGCGGAGATGGACTCCGGTGAGGGCGTTCCGGACGGGCTCCTCGATGCCCGTGCCGCGCTTGTCCTGAATACCTCCCCCGGAATCCCGTGAATAGGCAGTCTTTGGCGATCCGCTTGAACGGCTCTGGAACGACTGCATCTTCTCGTTCTGCGGCGTACCCCGGGTAAGGCGGCGGATGTTTGGTATCATAGTCACCAGTTCAGAGGAGCAGCGAAGGGCCTGGCTTGATGAGGTGAAAAAACTGGTGGGGGAGACATTCCCGCCTGCTGATCCTGATGCCATTGCCGGTACTGGCGGTCGAACCCGTATGGGAAAACGGGATTTTTCACCATGAACAATTCCCGCATTCAAATCTCCTCAACCCCACCCCGGATTTCTCACCGCCCGTTCTGCCCGGCACCCCGGGGGTTACTTTCACCCCCCGCCACCCCCGCCTTATTACCCCGGACACTTCTATCCTGATGCATGGCTGATACAAAGGCAATAACGGATACCATTCTCGCAACCATCAGGGACATGAACCGGGCCTGGACAACCGGGTGGCACGAGAGCGAATTCCGGCACTATATCCATCCTGACGCGGTTGCCATCGTCCCCTTGTCACCGGTACGGCTCGAAGGCAGGGATGCGTTCGTTGCCGGGTGGCGGGGTTTCTGCGAATCGGCCGTCATCCATGAATGGCGGGAGACCGATCACCGAGTACAGCTGTATGCCGGTGGGAAATGTGCGGTGGTGACGTACCTCTTCTCCATCTCGTTCAGTACGGGGCAGGACAACCTGACCATGCACGGCCGGGACATGTTCTTTCTGGTGAAGGAAGGCAGGAAATGGCTGGTTGCCGCAGATCAGTTCTCTCCACAACCCCCTCCGGCATGACGAATTCCCGTCCGGGCCCGTTACCGGTATAAATGGAAGGGAAGCCAAATCCGTACAGGACACACCCATGGATACGATTGTTGTAGCAGGATATCTCGCAGGCACCCTCACCACCGTCTCGTTCATCCCCCAGGTGTACCGGGCATGGAAGCTGAAGGAGACCCGGGACCTCTCACTTGCCATGCTCCTCCTCTTTGCAGCTGGCATCCTGCTCTGGACCCTGTACGGGATCTGGTCGGAATCCCTGCCGATTATTGCTGCCAATGTTGTTACATTCCTCCTGCTGCTGATCCTGCTCTGGCTGAAAGTAAAATATCACTGACAACGGGGAAAGGCAGGGAAAAACCAAAAACAGGGAAGACCCTAAAAAAGGGGATGAGGTTAATCGAGGAGGAGTACAAGGCAGCCGGCGATCTTGTCGTGGAGCCCCTGGCGCTTCTTGGTGAACCCGATCATCAGGAACCCGATGAAGATGATGATGGTGGAGATATATTTGGCAAAGAACCGGAGGGAGGTCCGGGCAAACGTGGGCTTTGATCCTTCCATATCGGTGACAACCAGTCCCATGAGAACCTTGCCGGGGGTTGCCTGGCTCCGGGAGGATTCGAATCCTGCAAAATACAGCCACGGCACGATCACCAGCAGCACCCCGTAGGCAGCAAGGATCGAGCCGACAAGGGCACCGGTCGTGCCCTCGACGGTCAGCTGGTCTGCCGGGATATGCTGGACTGCGTAGAAATAGGCATTCTGGAGTCCCCTGAACAGGCCAAGGCCGGAGACCGTGACAAGGCCGAGAAGGAGGACGAGAACAAGGTCCACGATGAATGCGACAAAACGCCTGCCAAGACCGGCATAAACGCCGATATCCGGGCCGTCGTCCTCTTCTTCCTGGACGGGGGCCGGGGCACGGATGGCGACGTGCTCGATATCGGCACCGCACCACTGGCAGAATTTTCCGGAAGCATCAGTCTCTTTTCCACATTTAGGACAGAACATTCCAAGACTCCTGATATGTAAATTTAATCCGGGTGTCCTTTTTAATTTAACTGTTCTTTTGTGCATTTTTTATCCATCTGGCTCGCGGAACCCGCAGTTGGGGAAAAACACACATAATCACCCCCGGATGCCCCTGCCCACCCCCTGTACGAGCACAAGCCAGAAATACCCGGGCAGGTCAAGCTTTCCTGCATGAAATTTCCGATCGCTCTCTTGGCAGCTGCCATGCTCGTGTCCTGTGCGCTCCTTGCCGGCTGCACGAGCCCGACAGCAACCGAGATCAAACCACCCGAACCAACCCCGACGCCAACCCCCCCTCCGACAACCTCGACCTCGGTTGCAACCGTTGTCGCAACCCCGATCGTTGTCGAGACCCTGCCGGCCGAGCAGTTCGTTGACCTCGCCCTCTCCAAACAGCGGCCGGACTCGTCCATCCATCTCCTCTACAATGGCGGGAAGGGCGAGGCTTTTGTCCAGAATATCCTGATGCGGGTCACCCTCTCGAACGGGCAGGTTATTGATAAATACCTGAACGACGGCAACCGGAAGCCCCGGCGCGGCGACGAACTGGTTGTTGAGGGTACGCGGGGGACCGACCAGGTCCAGGTCTTCGTAACGTCAGCGGGGCGGACCTACAAAATCATCGATGAACCGCTCATCAATACCCGGCCATAACCCTTTTTTTACCCGGACAGATTTGCCCGCCCGGTTTTTTCGGCATACCAGTGTGTCAGCGCACCCAGGATGAGGATGATCAGGCCGGTTATTGCGAGCATGATCCATTGCTCGATACCTGCGGTCCCGACTGCGAGGCGTGTCAGGAGGTTGAGCGGGTTGTCGGGCAGTGCCAGGGCAAAGAGCATCACCACGACCAGCGCCGTCGAGAAGATGAACTGGGCTGCCGTGCGTTCCCGGTAATGCAGCGCAACGAGCGCACCCAGGAGGACCAGGATGAATGAGGTCACGGACACCTGGACAAGGATCAGGACCGGGTTCTGGATGGCGATGCCGTTGATGACGAGCAGCAGGATCCATGCGGCAGCCTGTACCGGCACGAGCATCTCGCAGGCAAGGATCTTGCCCCAGACCATCTCGGTAAAGGTGACCGGTGTTGAGATGAGCGTCTCGAGTGTTTCGTGCTGGTACTCCTCGGTGATGAGGTCGATGACCAGCGCCGAGGCGATGATCGCCGGCATGAAGACGAGGAGCGGGATCAGGAGCCCGTACACAAACTCGTAGAAGTCCCCGCCCCCGGAGGCTTTGGGGATCTGGAGCGGGATCGGCTGCTCGGTGATACGGTCGGAACGGATCTGCCGGAGGTCACGCTCGTACTTCAGGAAGATATCCTTGAGCTTGACGTCAACGATCGCACCCTGAAGATCGTTCTGGAGCGTGTACATCGTCACCTTAACCGGATCGGGAGAATCGGGCCCGGTATCGGGTACCCAGATGACCGCCGAGATCTTGCGTTGTTCAAGGGCTGCGACACCGGTCGAGAGGTCCATCTTGAAGACCCGGAAGTCCGCGCTGTTCTGGAGGTACCCGTATATCGCGGAGTCATTGCCGGCGTACGCAACATTGTACTTGAAGCGGGAGTATTTCGAGAGCGACGACGGGTCGTACATCGATGTCAGCCCCACCATCAGGAATGATGAGAAGAGCGCGATGAAGAGCTGGAGCAGGACAGCAAGCAGGATTGTCCGCTCGTTGAAGAGCCCGCGGAACTCCTTTCTCGCAATAATGGAAAGATGCCGGGTTTTCATCCGATCCACCTCAGGATGAAGTAGAGGTTATACAGGCAGTGCACGACCATGGCGATCCCGAGCCCCGGGGCAAACCAGCCCTTCCCGCCATACTTCAGGCACATCCCAACGATGAGGACGCAGACAAAGTGGAGCAGGAGTGGCAGCCAGAGCGCACCCAGGGAGAGAAAGAGGATGCTGCCGAAGACCGATTCGGAGATCTGGGCAAGCGTCACAAAGAGCAGGAGCTTCTCCCCCACCAGGAACCCGGCAGCAGTCACCGCTGCAGCGATGACCAGGTTCCTCCGGGTGAGGAACCCCGGGTCGCGGGCAAAGATCGTGTAGATGCCGATACCTTTTGCCACCTCCTCGATGAGGGCCGAGAACATCAGGAGCAGGACGAGCGACCACGGCATGGGGAGGTTGAAGAAGAGCACCAGGCACATCAGCTGGACCATGAAGACGAACGGTATCGAGAAGGCTGCGATCAGGAAGAGTGAGACAAACGGCTGCTTCTGCGAGATGATCTCGGAGAGGAACTCCCGCATCCGGGTTACCAGGTTCTTCTCGGAGAAGAGCCGCTCTTCCTTGAAGTTCCGGGCTGCGATGTAGAAGAGCACCGCGCCGGTGAGCCAGAAGAGGGATGTCGAGTACAGGTAATCGGTGACGGTCCACGGGGTGCCCTGCAGGGTGAGGACGATGAGCGTCAGCGGCGAGATGAGGCTGATGACATGCACGTTGGCAAAGATGCTCGGGAAGAAGAGGTACGAGGTTGC
>CAYVAQ010000062.1:0-2955 GCA_964448885.1 uncultured Methanoregula sp.
CCGACGACTACATCAGCACCAAACAGCAGGGGTGTGAGGACTTTCTCGATATCTGCCGGGTCGTGCTGCCCGTCAGAGTCCATGATGACGAGCGCTTCGAGGTTCATCTCCCTTGCCGTTGAAAATATTGTCTGGAGCGCGGCACCATATCCCCGGTTTGCCGGGTGGCTCACAACAATTGCGCCCATCTTGCGTGCAATTGCCGCAGTTGAATCCGTGGAACCATCGTTGACAATGAGGACAGCATCTACATACTTCTTTGCACTATCGATGACTTTTGCGATCTGGAGTTCTTCGTTAAACGCGGGTAATGCAACAACCGTTTTAATACATTCGTCCCAGCCAGTCTTATGAGGGACGTTCTGGCGTTCCGTTACCGCGACCTCGTGGATGATCAGTTTCTGGTTGATCAGGTGCGCGAGCAGGTTCTCCTTGAACGCCGATGCGGAAACGGTGATATTGAGGTTTTCCAGTCCCCTCCTGCTTATGGCGATGAAACCGGAAAGCGGATCCGTGATCTTTACCTGCGTCTCAGGATTCCCCAAAGTCTGAACCAGGTTCTGGATAATCCTCTGGCGGATAGAAGTACCCCCGTTAGCTTCCAGGTATCGTGATCCTATCACGACATCAGCGTTCCCGCTCATGACTGGCGAGATAAGCCACGGGATTTCCCGGGTTTTGTACCGAGCGTCCCCGTCAATAACAATCGCGATGCTTGCACCAAGGCGATACGCGTGTTTCAGCCCTTCGATTATTGCGGCACCCTTTCCCGCCGGCTGGTGAAAACGGATCAGTTCCGCACCGGATAACTCGGTTACATCCGGTGTGCGGTCCGTGGAGCAATCGTCAACAACAACAATCTTTGAAACATGGGGTCGAGCTTTAAGGATGATACTTCCCAGGGTCATAGCATCATTGCGGGCAGGGATGACAAGCACGATCTCGTAGGGTTTCTTGATCGCACAACATCGCTGGTTTTCAGGAGATAAGCCCGGCTCATCCATAAAGTGTTCCTAAAAGGTTAATCCGTGCTTACCATCTATTTCAGGTCTTTTATTAATAAATATCGAAGACAGGATGAGTTACGTTCATCCCTTTGGTTGCGTGGAGGAACAAATCCGGACAATCTTCTCCCCGGCACTCCCGTCCCCGTACGGGTTTTTCCACGTCTTCCGCTGCGAAATCATCCGGTCAGCTGCGGTAACAATTTGGTCCGGGTCCGTACCTGCAAGAACATTGGCCCCTACATCGACCGTCTCCGGCCGCTCGGTGTTCTCGCGGAGCGTGACGCAGGGGACACCAAGGATGCACGCCTCCTCCTGGAGGCCGCCGGAATCCGTGAGCACCAGCGATGCATGCGCCTCCAGTTCAAGGAAGTCCAGGTACCCGATTGGCTGGGTTATGGTCACCCCGTCAGATGGGAGACTGAAGTCGCGGAGCATCTTCTGCGTCCGGGGGTGCATCGGGAAGATGACCGGGACAGAATATTTTTTCGAGAGCGATGACAGGGCGGTCATGATGCCGGCGAGCCGCTCGTGCACGTCAACATTCTCCGCGCGGTGGGCGGTTGCAAGGAAGTACTTACCCGGTGACAGGTCCATCTCCTTCAGGACCGTGGAGCGCTTTTGTGCTATCGAACGGTTCTGGAACACGGCATCGACAACGGTATTGCCGGTAACATGGATCTTTTTGGGATCAATCCCTTCCTGCAGCAGGTTCTTCCGGGATAATTCTGTCGGCGCAAAGAGGAGATCGGAGATGTGGTCAGCCACTACGCGGTTGATCTCCTCGGGCATGCTGCGGTCAAAGCTCCGCAGGCCGGCTTCGACGTGCCCGACCGGAACGTGAAGTTTGGCAGCCGCGAGCGCGCCGGCAAGGACCGTGTTGGTGTCGCCCTGGACAAGGACGATGTCCGGGGTCTCTTTCAGCCATATCGCCTCGACACCGGCCATGATTTTGCCGGTCTGTTCCGCGTGGCTGCCGGACCCGACATCGAGGTTGTGACCGGGTTCGGGAAGTTCCAGGTCCCGGAAAAAGACCCGGTCCATTTCGTGGGAATAGTGCTGGCCGGTATGGAGGATGGAATAGTCCGCACCCGCCTTCTGACAGGCGCGGATGACCGGGGCCATCTTGATTATTTCCGGGCGTGTTCCAAGGACAATCGAGATCATGGGTGTAGTCCTGCTGGTGATTTCAATACTGTTGGACGATCCTCAAGATATGTCTATCTCCGGCAGGGATTATATCGGGGGATCGTTGACGAGGTGACACCTGGTATGGGGGCATATGGCGAGACACCGGGAATGGGGGAGATACACTCCCCCCTGGTAATCCGGGTTCATTTTCGCCTCCTTTTTTCCGGGCCCGGCTTCGGTGGACAGGCTCTGGCTGGTGGCGTGAACACCCGGCAGGAAAAAGGCCTGAAACGAGCAGCATTCCAGAAAACGGGTTTATAACTGTCGGGTCCCGCCTTCCCTTTCTGCGGTGTTCAGCCGGGGGTGATTTCTGGCATTATTTGGTAGACGGGGGTGGAAAAAGGATCGAAGGAAACGGGCGTGGCGGCGGTAAATTCGCCGTCGGAGATATTCGCCGCAATGCCCTGGCTCGGGCGAGGGGCCGGAAAAGAATGGTCGGGAGGGCCGATCGGTCCGGCCGTGAGGGGTAATGCGTCGGGATATGGGACGACAGATACGCCCGGGGAGTTCCGGTTGGGGTACCTCCCTGCTCCGTCGAGCCAGTAGGGGAGTATGTCGGGTGGTCGGGCCGGGAGAGATACATTCCCCCCTGGTTATCCGGGTTCATTTTAACCTCCATTTTTCCGGGCCCGGTTTGGTGGACAGGTTATTGCGGGTAGCGTGAACACCCAGCCGGAAAAAGGCCTGAAATAGGTGGCATTGGTAAAAATGGGTTCATTCCTGCCGTGTCCCGCCTTCCCTTTCTGCGGTGTTCAGCCGG
>CAYVAQ010000062.1:3055-6194 GCA_964448885.1 uncultured Methanoregula sp.
GGGGCCTGATCTGAATGGGCTAAGGGTTTTTTCATGCCAGCAGGTCTTCTGCCATCCCCGGCTGTCCCGTCAGGTTTTTGGGGTTATCAGGTCCTCAAGATCCCATACCCGGAACCCGTCACGGATAAGCCGGTCCTTTCCGGCGATCGTTCGGGCAACCAGGCAGAACTCCTCGCTCCGGCCCTCGTTGTGCCACCGTACCTCCCGGGCTTTCGTACGGAGATTTGTCAGCACAGTCCGTGCATCAGAGTGCGTCAGGTCCTGCCACTTGCATTCGCAAAATACCGCGTGCCGGTGTTCATCGTCGAGGGCAACACAGTCGATCTCCGTCTCCTTGTACCACCACCGCCCGATGCGCGTGAAATGCCGGTCTTTCAGGATAACGCCCCGCCGGATAAGATCCTGCACCAGGACCTCGAACAGGGCCCCGCAGTACACCGGCAGCGCCTCCATGACCCGCTGCAGGACCGCTTCGTCCCGCTGCGCCTCGATGTCGATACGGTACGGTGCGACAAACCGGAACCAGAAGTTGAGGTACGGGTCGGTGATCCGGTAATGGCGCTTCCGGAAACCGGTGTGTTCCGTGACCGGGATCTCCTCCTGCAGGATATGGAGCCGTACAAGAACGTTCAGGTATTTGGACACCATGCTCTTGTCAAGCCCGGTCTCGCTGCAGATCCGGGAAAGGGTCATGCACCCCCCGGCTATCGCACGGAAGATCACGAGATAGTTCGAGGGCTCCCGGAATTCATAGTTCATCAGCAGATCCGCCTCGTTGTAGAGATACGCCCCCTTGTTCAGGACATTCGCCTTAAGATTCTCCGCAAACGAACGCGCCGGATCGAACTTGTTCAGGTAACCGGGAATGCCGCCCAGCACGCACCAGGTCATGACCAGTTCTTCGGGACGGTACGGAAGAAAATGACCGATCTCCTCAAATGGCAGCGGCTCAACCTGCCACTGGCCGGTCCTCCTGCCATACAGGGGACTGGCATAGCCAAGGACCGCGGACTCCATCGTACTGATCGAAGAACCGGAGAGGATGAGAAGCACGTTTTTATCCTTTAAGACCTGGTCCCAGATAACCTGGAACAGGGAGGGAATTGCCGGGTTACGCTCGACGAGATACGGGAATTCATCGATAACGAGAACGGTTTTTTTGGTACCGGTCTCTCCGGCAAACCCGGTATGATGAACAAAGGCAGAGAAGAGTTCCGGCCATCCGGCGAACCGGCCCCGTTCGAACAGGGGATCCTTCAGGTACTCCCCCATGGACCGGGCAAGCGCCCGGATATTCTGGAGATCTCCCTCCTGGCTTGCCAGAAAATAAAATCCCGGTTTATTCTCCATAAACGAGATCAGGAGCGTGGTCTTGCCAACCCTGCGCCTTCCCGAGATGACAAGAAATCCGGACGTTTTGGCGCTGTACTGGTTTTCCAGGAACCGGAGCTCGGCCGTGCGGTCAACCAGTTTTGGTTGAGACATAAGTAGTATACTTTGCTCTCAACAAAATAAATCTATCCCCGGTACCGGCCAACGGGCTCCGGCACTGCAGTGTCAGCCCCGAACTCCCCGGGAAACCATCACCCCGCCCGGCATTCCCGGTGCAGCCGGAAGAGATCCTCCGCATCCCAAAAGAGCGTGTGGTCATCCGGTTCAGGAATTGCACGCCGGGCAGAGAATGATCGCGCGACAATGCAGAAGTACTCGTGCCGGTCGCCCCGGTTCCATGCAACCGCCGCGGACTTTTCCCGTAACCGGGATAGTTCCGCATCCGCATTCACGCCCTCCTGCCATTTGCATTCACAGAAGAGGATCGCATGCTCCTCATCGTTGAGGGCAACCAGGTCTATCTCCTCACCCTTGTCCCACCAGGTCCCCAGCGCAGAGAACCGGAACGGGAGCCGGCCACAGCCATTGAATTCATGGAACAGGTCCCGGACCATTGCCTCGAAGTGCTTCCCGGTATACTGGGCGAACTGCGGGCGGACGGAGGTTTCAAGCACGATCTCTCCTTCCCCCCGCTCGATCTTCTCCATGGACGGGTACACGAACCGGAACCAGAAATCAAAGAGATTGTCCGAAAGGACATAGATACCTTTCCGGCTCCGCTTCGATTCCGTGACCGGCACGCGCCGTTCAACCAGCTGCAGGTCGATGAGGGTTGAGAGGTATTTTGTGATAATCCCCTTGTCAAGACCGGTATCGTTCATGATGAGCCCGATACGGTTATTTCCCTTGGCCAGGGAGAGGAGGATGGAAAAATAATAGCGCGGCTCGTTCAGCTCCATGCGGAGGACAAACTCCACATCCCGCGAAAGGGGGGCGTCGAATGCGAGGATCCGGTGAAGGATGTTGTCAAACACATCCCGGCTCCGGTCAACCGCCATCAGGTAGGCAGGTGTCCCGCCAAAGACCGCATAAACCTCGACTGCCCGCGTAAGGTCTCCGATATAATCAAGGACATCGGCGAATCGCAGGCCCCGGAGCAGGATCTGCCCGGTACGCCTCCCGTACAGGGGGCTCGTGTGCTCCATGGTCATCTCTTCCATCATCGCGATGCTGGACCCGGAGAGGATGAGAAATGCCGGTGAGTTTGCAAGGCGGCGATCCCAGTGGTCCTGGAGGATGGAGGGGAGGGAGGGGTCTTCTTTCACCAGGTACGGGAATTCATCGATCGCGATGACAAACCGGTCGTTTGCTTTTCCGGCAAGGTAGGTAAAGAAGCTGTCCCAGTCGGTAAAGGAGGTTGTTGCAAGAAAATCATCGGAGAAAAATGCCGCGAGTTCCTGGGAGAACCTCTTCAGCTGCAGGTGCTTTGACTCTTCGCGGGCAAGAAGGCGGATGCCACGGGTGGATGTAAGGAAATGATCGACAAGGCCGCTCTTGCCGATCCGTCGCCTCCCGTACAGGATGATCAGCTCTGCCCTCCCCTGGAGGTATCTCCCGTCCAGTGCGGAGAGTTCTCTCGTCCGGTTAATGAAGATACTCATGATTAGTATACTTTGAAGTATACTATTTAAACATAATGGAAACGCCCTGTCGGGATGTAGTGCCGGTTCGGGCATGGCAGAACCGGATGAACGTGCAGCCCCTGGCCGATACTGCATCTCCCCCCTGGTAATCCGGTCTCATTTTG
>CAYVAQ010000063.1:0-6040 GCA_964448885.1 uncultured Methanoregula sp.
GTCCCGACATCGTATCCCAGCTCGCGGATGCCGTGGGATACATACCTGTCCCATACCATGTTCATGTTACTTCTCCCGGCACTGCTTGTGCCTGATGCGGGAATAAAGCATGGGAGACGAAAAAACTTTCCCTGATAATGGGGGGAGTAAAAAAAATGTGGTGCAGGGGAGTTAGCCCTCGATCATTTTCACGATTGTCTTTTTGAACTCATCGAACCCGAGATCGTCCAGCTGCTCGGGAAGCATCGAGTCCATCGAGGCCTGACGGTAGATCCAGTAGATAACCTTGTCAATGACCTTGATTACCTCTTCAGGAGTCTTCACATCGATTAAGTGGCGTCCGATTTTTGGATGCCTGCCGCGGTGGCCTCCGACCGTGATGCGATACTCCGGGGGAGCCCCCTGAATGATGTGGAAGGGGCAGGGGAGGATACAGAACCCGCACTCCATGCACTTGCCGGGATGGAGGACAACAATCCCGTCGACGACCTCAATCGCTTTCTCCCGGCAATAATGTGTACAGGTACCGCAGCCGGTGCAGAGGCCCGGGTCCCGGATCGGCCGCTGGATACCGGTTATACCTATTTCATTGAGGCGCTCACTCTCGCAGCCGTTCGGGCAGGATGAGATGGCGATCCTGACCTTCACTGGCAGGTCTTTTCCGAAGAATCGTTTGTCGATCTCTTCAGCGAGACCGACACTGTCGATAATCCCGAACTTGCAGTTACGGGTGCCCAGGCATGACGTGATGTTCACGACCTCCTGGCGCTCCGCACCGAGCGGCGTTCCGTTGGTCTCCAGTTCTGCAAGGAGTTCTTCGAGCCGTGAGGGATCGACATGCGGGAGTTCCAGGGTCTGGCGGGTGGTGAGGTGGACTTTCTCAACCCCGTACTTTTTAGCAATCCCGCCAACCCCCTGCAACTGTTCGGGGCTCAGCATGCCGGCGGGCATCCGTAGCCGGACAATACAATAATCCGGATCGCGTTCGGTGATGATCCCGCCGCGGGTAAACAGGTCCTGGTTAATCGGTCTGCGCTGGCGTCGCATAGTGTAAATCATGGGGCTTGTTAACGGATAGATGTTGTTAATGTGCTAACGATTATACGATCTGTTTACCTATATTGTAGATATGCCGAAGTCGTCTGAGTATATGGAGGCCTTTTTCGGGGTGGAGCTCAACCAGAAATTCGAGGATATGATAAGCGAGCTGAAGGATGCGGAGGAGAGTCTCAAGGACCTGTCAAAGCAGATCGGGACCATCAGCTCAACCCAGGATCCCGGATCGATGAAGGAGCTCATCAAGGAATTGCGGGCGATCTCATACGAGAACGCCCAGCAGATCAAGGATGTGCGCACGTTCCTTGACTTTTATTTAAAATCCGATAAGACATCAACTCATATCATTCTCGAACGGGATACCTACATGAAGATCTACCAGATCTTTAAATGGGATGGCTCAGATGTCCGGGACCTGAAACGCTGGATAAAGGAGCTCCGGGATCTCTGCGATCGGATCGGCCTCAATGTCCGCGACCTGATCAACTTCAAGAAACTCACGGCCCAGCCGGTTCCTGATGATCTTCTCAAGTTCCCGGTCTATGCTTTTGATAAGCAGGGATACTGCCTGACCGGTCCTGCCTTCGACCAGGTCATGCATATTGACGAAGTCCGCGAGAAGATGGAAGAGATTGCAGCTGAGTAACCCGGCCCCTCTTTTTTAGTATTGGTCTCCTTGATACGGCAGTCTTTCGCGCGCCTGTTAGGTGGTTGACAAAAAATAATCAAATGTAGTAATAATTTTTAATTAACTTTAAAAAATGTTTCATTAAGTTTATTTACCACCCTTTTCAGATGTATGAATATGGCCGAAACCAAGGCAGAAGAAAAATCCTCATATGTGGATACCCTTGCACGGAACCCGCTCTATGTCGGGCTGGTCATCGGTATTCTTGCTGCACTCGTACAGCTGTTACTGATCAGTGCGGGAGGGCCGGAAGCGTACGGTTTCTGTGTTGCCTGCCACACCCGGGATCTCGTGAACATCGGTGTGAACGATCTGACCGGTATGAAACTTGCCGCGGCACCGATCTCCCAGAACGCGATCCTGCCGGTCCTCACCATCATCGGTGTCCTCGTAGGAGCTTTTGTCTCTGCACGATATTATGAGGAGTACAGGACCAAGGCCGGCAGCGCTGTCTCGTATGCGTGGTACCTGCTGGGAGGGATCTTCTTTTTGATCTTCGCCCTCTTCATGGGCGGCTGCCCGTACCGCATGGGGCTCCGGATCGGGTATGGTGACGTTGTTGCACTGATCGGTGTCATCGCGATCGTCATCGGTGTTGTGATTGGTATAAAAATAGCCACAGCCCTGGCGGAGCGTGAGGCATAATCATGGCACTTGCAGGATTGTTATCCAAGGACGCTGCGATCATCGCCGTCCCCATCGTGACGCTCGTCCTAGGCCTCCTCATCGGCTGGCTTGGCCAGCGGAGCGGGTTCTGCTCGATCGGAGGGTTCCGCGACTTCATCATGTTCCGGCACACCCGGCTCCTCTCCGGGTTCCTTGCCCTTATTGCCGGGGGATTCATCGGGTACCTCATCTTCAAGATCCTCTTCCCCGCTGCATTTGAAGGGTTCTTCTGGCTGATGGGCAAGGGGCTCGCGCCCGTTCCCGGCGCGCCGGCAGGGCTGACGGTCACCGCGTACATTATCCTGGCGCTTGTCGGGGGAATTGCTCTCGGGCTGATCGGTGTCCTTCTCGGCGGCTGCCCGCTCCGCCAGCTGGTCATGACTGCCGAAGGGAACGTCAAATCGCTCTGTTTCGTCATTGGAATGTGTATCGGATCGGTTATTTTCACGCTCTGGGTATCCGATTGGGCTGTAGCGATCCTGAAATCCCTGGGAATGGGAGCGTAAAGGGGACTGGTGAAGAACATGGTAACAAAGAATCTTGATATTACCGGAAAAGTATGTCCGTACTGCCTCCTTGCGGTCCAGAAAGCGGCCGCAGGCCTGGTGAAAGGTGACGAACTTATCGTTACCTGCGATCACCCTCCGGCGGCAACCGCCACGATTCCGCAATTTGCCCACGATAACGGGATGAGCGTATCATCGAAGAAGACCGGGTCCGGTTTATGGGATCTGCGGCTGAAAAAGTAATCTTTCGCGAGTAACATACCAGATTTATCATCTCATCTTTCAAACGTATACGAAGGAAACCGGCATGAGCTCCCATTTTTTCCTCTTTACCGAGACCATCAGCCCCGAGCGCCTGAACTGGATCGAGCAGTGCCTCAAGTTCTTCTTTGTCAAGCTCCACCCGGAGAACCTCCTGCATTCAACAAAGGACCGGGAAGCAGCTTTCACCATCTTTCTCACCGGGGATTCCCTGTACAGCCTCCAGACCCCGGAAACCCTCCACATCTGGGAGGTCATCCTCTCGATGCCTTCGGTCAGGGTGGTCTGCGACAGCCAGGAGCTTGCCCTCCGCGGGATCTCCGCTGAACGGCTCCGGATGAAGAACCCGGACCAGGTGATTATCCACAACAGCCTCGCGCTCAACGGCCAGCCTTCGTTCTGGAAGGATGTTGTGAAACTCGCCCGGCAGCACGAGCAGCCCGTGCCCAGCCTGGTCGGCTACCTGCACCTGACCTCGCCGTATATGCACCAATCAGCATGTGCCATGCTCGAATGCCTCCACGCCGTACTGGAAGCCCATGCCTCGGTTGACCTGTACTGCTATCTCGATGCGGTCCATGTCGGGCATCTCGGCCAAAAGCCATCCGAGTTTGAAAATATCGGGGAAGGTCTCATCGACCTTGCAGAAAATGCGGCAAAGCGGGGTCTTCAGTGCCAGATGCTTGCCTGTGCCCGGTGCGCTGCAGCCCGCGGGTACAGCACCTGGGATGACGGGCAGGGCATCATCATCTCCACCTGTGCCATCAAACCGTTCAGGATCCGCAACCTCACTGAGACCATTGACCAGTTCCGTCGCAACCACATCGTTCTTTCCGGGAACTGCGCATCGATCCAGCTCAGGAAGGAGGGGATGCAGGCGACATTCTCTGTTCTCGACAAGGAGCGTGCCCCGCCCCTGACGATCTTCCTTACGCACCCCCCCTATGGCACGGAAATTGCATTCGGCGGGCTCTCGTTTGCCATCGCGGCAGCGTACCAGGGCATCCCTACCCGGGTCATCTTCATCGAGGATGGTGTCTATGCGTTGTCGGGAATGCATATCCTTGAGCGACCTTCCCCCGCATTCAACATCCAGGAAGTGATCGACGCCATTGCCGGGAGCGACAACCTCCAGTTCTTTAGTTTCACTCCCTCCCTGCAGAAACGGGGAATTGCGAAAAATCCGAAGATGAACGGCGTCTTTGACATCGGAATCCAGGAACTGGGCAATCTCCTCTTCTACTCCCCGAACGGTGTTGCAGCAAACCATGAGCGGATATTCTTCTTCTGACGATCTGTTATGACCGACGACACCCGCGACATTCCGGACTTCACCGAACTCACGTGCACGAACCTGATGATCCGGCTCAAGATCCTGCTGAAAAAGGCTCCGGAGGATTCGGCTGTTGAGTGTATTGTCCGCCGCGACCAGCGGGATACCATCGATGTGCCTTTCTCCCGATCCGGCTATGATGTCAGGATCCGGAACGTAGATACGAACCGGTACCGGGTGAGCCTCAAAAAGAAGAGCATCAGGGAGGTTTCATGATCGGTGACACCATCCGCATCAGGATTATTCACCCGTCATTTTTCCGGCACGACCGCCGGTATGTATTCTTCTCAGTTGAGGGTTTGGAAGGGGACTTCCTGTATTATTCCCATACCTCGCGACCGCTGCGTTCCCTGATGTACGGCCAGGATTTTCCCGGCCAGCTCCCGCATCTTCTGGAAAAGGACGATCTCTGCATTGAATGCGGGCTGGGACTGTCCATTAAAGGCGGCGTCGCGCTGGACGACGGCGAGATGATTGCATGGAATCTGACTCCTGAAGAGGCGAACCACCTGCTCGAAGCCTTGAAACTGAAAACAGGAGATGCAGGATCGTGGATACAACTGTTTTGAAGGGTCCGTTTTACCCTATTGGAATGGTGCGGTATCCCGGTTGATTTCCCGCAGGATGATTCTGGTGGCCTCTTCTGCCACTTCACCGGTGAATGTGATGCACTGCTCCCGCTGCTCAGGAGAGTTGAGTTTCATACCATGAGTCAGGGACCGGCAGCAGACAAACCCGTGCCTGCCCGAGAAGACGGTGTGGAGTTCGCGGCAGAGACCAAGGCACCGGTCAACACCCGGATCACCGGGCTCTTTCCTGCCAAAGAACATCCCGATTGCCATCACACCGCCCGTGACTGCTGCACAGGAACAGCCTGCTCCCCCCATACCATAGGAGAAGCCGGATGCAAGCCGGATTATGGAGTCCGGAAAACCTGTGTGAAACCCGTCATTGATCGCCTTTACGATCGCTTCGGGGCAGTATAACTGCCCGGAACGGACGTACTCTTCTGCCGCGGAACGGATGGCGGCAGGTTCAGCGGTTTTTTTCTCCATCATCGTAGGAAAAATGTTGGATGCATATTATTTAAGAAGGCGGGCCTCTGCCTTCAGCGGAATCGCATGCTTTATCGTGAACATTCCCATGCATTTGGCAAGGGCAAAGTCCTTGAGGTCCTGTACCTGCTCATCGGTGACTTCACCAGTGACATCGAAGTACACCCGGTATTCTGAGATCAGCGGGTTCGGGCCGAGATCAAACTGGTTTGTATAATCAAGATCCCCTTCGACCCGGGTCTTCATGGATGTGAATTTTAAGTTCCGCATGGACGCCTCGGTCATGAACGTGCTCGAGACGCAGGCAGCGAACCAGAAGAGGCCGAATGCCATCGGGCCGGGGCGGCACCCGGGGCCGGCAAAGTTGGGGTGGCTTGCTTCCATGGTATAGGTGCCGTCCTTTACTTTTACGGTCGAGCGGAACTGGGGCCCGCCATCCTCAAAGAGCCAGTTGCCCTCGATCTTTGCGGTGAAT
>CAYVAQ010000064.1:0-5721 GCA_964448885.1 uncultured Methanoregula sp.
TTGCCGCCTCGACAAAGACCCGCGGGACGCTGCGGAACCCGCTGTAGGTGTTGATGACGATGGGAAAGACCGCGCCGATGAAGATGATGAAACCTGCCGAGAACGTGGTCAGCCCGAACCAGATGATGGCGAACGGGATCCAGGCAAGCGGCGGGATCGGGCGGAGGAGCTCGATGAGGGGGTCGACAAAGGATTCGATGCGGCGGTTCCACCCCATGATGATCCCGAGCGGGATGCCCACGAGCAGGGCGAGGAGAAGGCCGATGGCGAAGTGGACCAGGCTCGTCTCAAGATCGATGAAGATGTCGCCATCCCCGACCAGGCTGACAAACGCAGAAAGGACATCGGTCGGTGCAGGCAGGATGAACGGGTACCGGATGATGACTGCGGCAATAAACTGCCATGCGGCGAGTGCCAGGATGATCGCAAGCACCCCCAGCCGCCAGTCCTTGCCATTCTTCTCTACGTACTTTCCCATGGTTGTCCCCATGCCCGGGGCGGTCCCCCGGTTTATCCTGTACAGTTAAGGACCTCAAGAGAAAAAAAGGGTTGGTCAGATAACCGGGTTTCAGTTCTTCTTATAGAACGAGAGGTCGAAGATGTCGTCTTTTGAGAGCGACTTCTTGATGTACCCGAGGTCGTACTGGATCTTCGCGTAGTCGAGAACCGGGTCCACGATGATGTTCGGGTCCGAGTCCCAGCTGCCGTCCCAGTCCGCGATTGACGCCTTGACATCGGCAAGGTTCGCGCTCGTCTTGTTGGCATAGATCACTGCTGCCTCGTCCGGGTTCTGCAGGTTCCAGGCAACTGCCTTGTCGTTTGTCACAATGATCTGTTTCACGATCTCCGGGTGCTCCCGGATCAGCTTGCCGCTGACAACGAGGACACAACAGGTATGGTTGGGATACATCTCGCCGGACTGGACAACAACCTTGCCTTTGCCCTGGTTGACGATGACGCTGGGGGACGGCGTAGGCAGGAAGACTGCATCAACCTTGCCGGCAAGGATGGCCGTTACCGCATCGCCTGGCGACATGGGAGCAATCGTGACGTCTTTATCGGGGTCGATGTTGTTCTTCTTGAGCCAGTCGCGCAGGATGGTATCCTGGATGCTGCCGACGGCAAACGTGCCGATGGTCTTGCCTTTCAGGCTCCCGGGCCCCTTGTAGTCGATGGTGTTTGCAACCACGAGATCGGAGCCCTGCGTGTTGACACCGGCAACGATCTTTGCATCGAGACCGGTGCTGAGGGCGGTCAGGAACGGTGCAGCGCCTACATAGGCGACATCGAGGTCACCGCCCTGCATGGCCTGCATCTCGGAGGGTCCGCTCGGGAAGACCTTGTCGGATACCTTCTGAACGCCAAGCGGGGCGAGGTCTTCCTTCCACCAGCCCTTCTCCATCGCAGTGATAAAGGCCATCTGGTGGGTGCTGGGCTGGTACCCGATCACAAGCTCCTTGATCGGTGCGGCAGACGCAGCCGGTGCTGCCGTTCCAGACGGGGCGGTCGTGGTTGTCGCAGACTGCTGGGTGCAGCCGGCGGTGAGCAGTAAGAGGGCAATGGCGATGAGCGCAATTGCCGTGATCCTCATCAGTTTCATGGTGAGAGTGTTGTTCGGTCAATAATAAAAAAGTGCCTCATATGGATAATAATTATCTATTTTTGTATCAAAAAATGATGTTAAACTGACAAATGTAGCAACATTATGACAGAATTGTCCACTTTCTGTACACAATGACCAGCCATTTTTATGACAAAAAGGAAAAACTTTTGATAAGTTAACCCGATTGTATCAATCATATGGTACAGAGCGACCCAATCGACCGGCTCATGCGCGCAGCCCTCACCTCGGACGAGGAATTCGTCCTCGCCCTTGACGACCTGCTGCGGCGCGACCTCCGGATGAGTATCCGGGAACTCTCGGAGGCGAGCGGGATTGCCCAGAGTTCACTGTATAAGATCCTGCATGGAAAGAGGTCCCCCAACCTCTCCACGCTCCGGGCCATCATCCGTGCAATGCGCCAGTTCTACCGGGCCGGGGAGGGCGAGTTCATCGGCCTCATCGTAGCCCGCCCGGTCCTCGAGACCATCGAGGAGCGGACGGCCGTTGTCGACTCGCGACGGGTGACGGTCCGGGAGTACCCGGTGCATACGATGGAAGACGCAATCGTTGCCGCGGTCAGGGCCGAGCGCGAAGGCGCTGTGGCCATTGTCTGCGCCCCCATCGTCTCGAGCGTCATCGAGCAGCTCGTCCACATCCCGGTTGCAACCATCATCCCGAAGGAATCGGTCCAGCGCGCGATCGAGCTTGCGGCACGCAAGGCGTGGCTTTAATCAGATTACGATCAATAATACCGGTTATAGACAGACAGGGTGAACGGATGCGAACCGATGTAGTACGAAAGGGGCGGCTCACCGGAGAGCGGAGCGGCGATATCGCGCCATTCCTCTCATCCATGACAGCCGATCGCCAGATCGCCCGTGCAGATCTCCTGGTGGATATTGCGCACGTTCTGATGCTCGACAAACAGAAGATCAATGAGCGGACGGTGACAGAACAGATCCTTGCCGAGCTCCTTGCACTGCACCGGGACGGTCTGCCGGAAGATGTCTTTGATGACCGGTTTGAAGATGTCCATGCCGGGATCGAGTCGCTCATCATCACCTCCGCAGGAGCCGAGGCGGGAGGCCGTATGCACATGGGCCGGTCCCGCAATGACGAGGTCGCAACCTGTATCCGGATCCGGCTCCGCGAGGACCTGATCCTCCAGATGGCCACGATCCTGAAGCTCCGGCAGACGCTCCTTGCGCTCGCCGTAAAACACACAGGAAGCGTGATGCCGGGCTTCACCCACCTGCAGCACGCCCAGCCCACCACGCTCGCCCATTACTTCCTCGCGTACGAACAGGCATTCGGCCGCAACTATGACCGGCTTCGGGACGCCTATACACGGGTCAACCTCTGCCCGCTCGGCGCTGCAGCATTCGCATCCACCGGCTACCCCATTGACCGGGAGTACACCGCATCCCTCCTCGGTTTTGACGGGCTTGTCGAGAATTCCATGGACGCGGTCGCCACCCGGGACTTTGCGCTGGAAACCCTTGCCGATATCGCGATCCTCATGGTGGACGTGAGCCGCATGTGCGAGGAACTCATCATCTGGTCCACATCCTTTGTGAAGTTCGTCAATCTCAATGATGCGTTCTGCTCCACATCGTCTATCATGCCCCAGAAGAAGAACCCGGATACAGCAGAGATCATGCGGGCCAAGAGCGCATCGGTTGCAGGCGCATTCACGGCTGCCCTCATCACGGTCAAGGGCCTCCCCATGAGTTATAACCGCGACCTCCAGGAACTCACGCCGAACATCTGGCGCGGGATGCAGGATGCCCGGGTCTGCACCGGCTTCCTTGCCGACATGGTCGGGACCGCCGTCTTCGATACGAAGCGGATGGCAGACGAAGCAGGCAGGGGGTTCTCCACGGCAACCGAACTGGCCGATACCCTTGTGCGCTCCTATGGCCTGCCGTTCCGGACTGCCCACAATATCGTAGGCCGGGCCGTCCAGAAAGACAGCCTCTCGCTTGCTACTCTTGAAGCGGCAGCGCAGGAGATCGGAAAGGTCTCCCTCAAAAAGAAGGGGCTCACCCAGAAGAAGATCGACGAGGTCCTGGGAGCGGACTACTCAATCGCCCTGCGGAAAGCGCCCGGCGGCCCGGCCCCTGCCACGACAAAGCGGGCAATCGCACACCGGAAGAAACAGGTTGATTGCGATGCTGCCCTCACCGATAAAAGGCTCGTTCAGCTGAAAAAAGCAGAAGAGAAACTCATCGCAGCAGCACGGAGGCTGGTAGCATAACATCATCGTTCCAGTCCGGCGACCATGTCCGGTGCACCTACCGGGGCATGGAGAAGACCGGCGTCTACATCACCGAACGCGACGGCATGGCAATCATCAAGCTCAGTTCCGGGTACAACATCGGAATCCCCCCGACCGCATGTTCACTCGCTGAACGCCCTGCTCCGGTCGCCGTAAAGCAGCCTGAGGTTGTCCAGAACACGGCCCTCCCGACGCTCTCCATCGTCTCAACGGGCGGGACAATAGCAAGCAGGATCGATTACCGGACCGGCTCGGTCACGAGCCAGTTCAATGCAACCGATATCCTGACCGCAATACCGGAACTTGCGGAGATCGCCAATTACCGCACGGTACCGCTCGCCACCATCCTCTCGGAGAACATGACCCCCGCCATCTGGCAGGACCTTGCACGGGCGGTCCATGCAGAGATCAGCGGGGGCGCGAAGGGCATCATCGTCACGCACGGAACGGACACGATGGGTTACAGCGCAGCCGCGCTCAGTTTCATGCTGGATTCTCCTGTCCCGATCGTCTTTGTCGGGTCGCAGCGGTCAGCTGACCGGCCCTCGAGCGACAATGCAATGAACGCGGTCTGTGCTGCGGCAGCGGCAACGAGCGACATTGGCGAGGTCGTCGTGGTGATGCACGCGACAACCAATGATGACACCTGTGCAATCCACCGGGGCACCCGTGTCCGCAAGATGCATACCTCCCGGCGCGACGCGTTCAGGAGCCTCGGGATCACTTCCACCGGCAGCGTCGAATACCCATCACGGAAGGTAACCCTGGCAACGGACGCGGTCCGGCGGGGGACGCGGAAGCTGGCGCTCCATGACCAGCTTGACCCGCACTGCGCCCTGGTGCAGTTCTACCCGGGGATGTCCCCGGACCTAATCAGGGCATACGAGGGATACCACGGGCTTGTCATCGCGGGGACCGGCCTCGGGCACACGAGCACCGCGCTCATCCCGCAGCTGAAGCGTCTTTCTGAAAGCGGGACGTTGATCGTGATGACCTCGCAGTGCATGCATGGCCGGGTCTGCGACCGGGTGTATGATACCGGCCGCGACCTCCTGAACGCGGGTGTTATCGAGGGCGGCGATATGCTGCCGGAGGTTGCACTTGTCAAGATGATGTGGGTCCTGGGTAACGAGAAGGACCGGACTAAAGCGGCAGCGCTGATGCAGGAGAATCTCAAAGGCGAGTGCACGGGGAGGAGCCTCCATGGACTATAAGGCACTCGGCCTGGTTGCCGGTATCGAGATCCACCAGCAGCTGGACACGAAAGAGAAGCTCTTCTGCCACTGCCCGACCACGCTTCGCGAGGTGGCAGAGCACAACGGCGAGTTCTCCCGCTACCTCCGGGCAACGGTAAGCGAGATGGGTGAGATCGACCGGGCGGCAAAGGAGGAGATGAAGAGCGACCGGAAGTTCCTCTATTATGCATACGATACCACATGCTTGGTCGAGAATGATGAGGAGCCGCCGGCGCCGGTGAATGACGAGGCGCTCTCGGTCTGCCTGACCATTGCAAAGATGTTCGGGATGACCCCGGTCCCGCAGGTCCATACCATGCGCAAGCTCGTCATCGACGGTTCGAATACGAGCGGGTTCCAGCGGACTGCGCTCGTGGCGTTCAGGGGCGCCCTCCCGGACGGCGGTGAGATAGAGACGATCTGCCTTGAGGAGGAGGCAGCCCAGCGGGTGAAGGACGACATCTTCAGCCTTGACCGGCTCGGCATCCCGCTCATCGAGATCACGACCTCCCCCTGCATGCACACCCCCGAGGATGTGCAGAAGGTCGCAGAGTATATCGGCATGGTGCTGCGCTCCACCGGCAAGGTCAAGCGCGGGCTCGGCA
>CAYVAQ010000065.1:0-5367 GCA_964448885.1 uncultured Methanoregula sp.
CTTGCTCTGGTTCTCGAGAAGGACCATGGCCTTTTCTGTAACGAACGGATATTTCAGGGTCATTTACCGTCCCTCCAGGCGGGTGAGTGCGCTCTCGGTCCACACCGTGAGGCGTCCTGCCAGCATGCCCGGGGCGAGGTGCTCGACGTTCAGCTGGTCGACCGTCACCGCGTCAACCCCGGAGAGGTTGCGGGCTGCGAGCAGCGGCTTGTCTGCAGTAACGATAAGCAGGCTCTTGCGCTGCTTGAACCGCCGGCCGCGGAGCTTTCCTTTGCCGGCACGGACCTTGCGGCTCTCCTTTGCGCGGATGACATCATTAAAGACGCCCGCGGTAGTGAGTGCGGAAATTACATCTGCGGTCTTCCCGATCGTCTCAAACTTGTCCTCAAAAACAACCGGAACAGCTCCCTCAAACAGGTGCCCGCGTCCCTTTACGAGTTCCGGGTTGACGCTGGCAGCGACCGCTGAGCGGAATGCCTTCTGCTTTTCCTTTGTATTGATATCCTTGATAAGGACCTTCTCAACTTTCGGGGGATGAGCTTCACGACCACCCTTGGCCTGAGGGACCTTGGCGGCACGGGAGCCATTCCTGATACGCGGGACGTGTGACGAACCGCGACCGCTTCCCCAGCCAACTGCAGATGAGCGGATGCCTGCGAACGGGTGTGTCCCGTGCGGCTGCCGGCGGGTGCTCTGGAGAGCCATGACGGCTTTCTTGATCAGATCGGGGCGGTATTCCTCAGAGAATATCTCCGGAAGATCGATATTTTTGGCAACTCCGCCATCCAGTGTCTTAATCTGTGCTTTCATCTCTGATCATCCCTGTTTGCTCTGGACGCTCACGAACTGGATTGTCGGCATCCTGACGACATGTTCTCCCTGGCGAATTGCCGGGCGGATACGAATAAGCCGCTTTACCGGGCCGGGAATGGATCCTTTCACGAGGACATACGGGCTCTTGAGGATACCGTAGTGGAGGAAACCGCCCGCGGGCGTAATCTCACTGGCATTCTCGGAGAACTTCAGGATCCTCTTGTTGAATTCGGTGCGCTGCTGGTATCCCATCTGACCGATCTGGGGGACCTGCCACCGGATGTGGTGCGGGTTCCAGGGTCCGAGTGTACCGATGTGGCGCTCCTTGCCGCCAACGGAGTGCTTGCGCTTGCGCAGGGCAATGCCCCAGCGCTTGACGGCGCCCTGGGTCCCCTTACCGGTAGTGATTGCAGTGATGTCTGCATACGCGCCGGTCTGAACGACATTGTTCAGGGAGACTTCTTGACCCAGGAGGCCGATGGCAAACTCGAGCTGCTTCGTGACATCGGCTCCACCAACCTTGATCTCCATGAGATCGGGGACCTTCTTGGGGACACCGGAAAGGGTTGCCGGCTGGGTGTAGGTAACAGCATAGAGCTCTGCAACCGTCCCTGCTGCTACTGCATCCTCGAGCTTCTTCTTCGCTGCCGCGCTGTCGTAGTTCTTCGGGAGCGTGATCCTGCGACCGAGCAGGCTGTCAAGCTGGTCTGCCCACACTTCAGTGAGGGCATGTTTGCCGTATGTGTCCTTGGAGTAGGCACGGATCGCTGCTACTTTCATGGAGGGAACTTCGATGACGGTGACGGGCACCATAATCTCTTTGCCCTCAGTGGGACTGTTCTTGTGATCGTCCACCATGATAACATGCGTCATGCCGACTTTATAACCGGCAAAGCCCTGCAGGATCGGTGCGCCCGCGGAAACCGGCCACGATTGGTACTTCGGGATCGGGCTCTTTGCACGCTTTCTCGGGCTGAATGCAAGTGAGCCACGGCGTGGTCTGTTGATTTTTGGCATGTGTGTATCAATCCTTTTTGCGTGTTAGGTATTCTCTAGTGCGACACATTTGTTCGATTATGCCGAGAATGTGTGATAACTTCGTATTCCAGAAGCCAACACGCGACACGGGGGAATGGTATCCCCGGATCAGCAATCCAGATCCATGACGGATTTGTATGCTGCCCCTGTCCAGGATTTGTTCCTTTCCTGGCGGCAAAGATCCCTTTGCATATGCGCCGGTGTGCACCGGCATTCCTGTCTCGCGAAAGAAGATCCTGATGATGGCGCATCCACCATTGCTGGTGGAACGGGCTCGTTGCACGAACGTCGACCCATGCGACCGAATCAGACCCACTCTGTCAGCCTGTTGTGACGAAACACAACTCCTTCTCGGGATACTCATCCATCCGGATGAGCTCACCAATCGGGGAATACCCACGGCAGTACCGTCATCCCAGTGTCTGGAGGCACGGTTCCGCCGTAAGCTTAATCCCGGAACGTGGTTTTTTCGTTCCTGTGCATGGGATCAGCTATGGATAAACCTCATATCGGCTTCCTTAATTATTGCATAATAGAAGATATAAACGTATGCAATTCCGGGAGATCCCGGCTACATAACGGCCACGTCAGCCAAAGTATATCTCGCCCTGGTCGGAGATATAGACCACGATATCCTCGCATACCTGGCGTGCCTTACAGCACTGCGATCGGGATTCCCGGAGGCGGTTGATGAGGGATATCGTATCATATTTTACCTTAATATTGATCTTTTCCGCCTCACGGAAGATAATTGCAGGTACTTCGAACAGATCGGTCCCTGCAGGGATAGTGCAAAGGTTCGTAGCATCGAGCGTGTAGAGGAATTCAAGAGTTTCTTTTGCCCTGCGGATATTCTCCATCGCGCTCTTTTCAATTGTGCAGACATTGGCCTTTGATGTTGAGATGATATCGGCAATCTGCTGCTGCGTCAGCCCCTGTTTGCGATACCTGAGTACCTCCATCTGGCGATCGGTAAGCAGCCCATCCTTCATGCTATCTCATTTTCCGTCTGAACTTAAACACTTTTCGTTAACTTCTCCCCCGCATTACAACCTGATAGCACAGGATATGGCACCCAGTATGGGAAAGCCCCTCATTTCTCCGACGTAAAAACATTTCACAATGTTTATAAGAATCCCGGGTCATATTAACGTGCTAAAATTTTTTAGGTGAATTCACATGGTAGTTAAAGTAGGCGTTGCAAAACTCGGCAACATCGCAAGCGGTGTCATGGCCGAGCTGCTTCTCGACGAGAGAGCAGACCGTGAAGACATGCAGACATTTATGGCAACCAGCGGCACGAAGCTCGAACCCGCAGATGTTGACCGTGTCGTAACCAACCTGATTGCATACAAACCAGACTTCTGTATTGTTGTCTCCCCCAACGGTGTCCTCCCCGGCCCGACCAATGCACGCGAGAAGCTTGCTGCAGCAGGTATCCCGGTCGTCATCATCACCGATGATGTGACCACCAAGAAGGAATGGGAAGGCGTCAAGGCAAGCAAGTTCGGGTACCTCATCATGAAGGCCGACTCCATGATTGGTGCACGCCGCGAATTCCTCGACCCCGTCGAGATGGCCGACTACAACGGCAACCTCGTCAAAGTCCTGGCAATGACCGGGGCATTCCGCAAGCTGCAGATTGCACTTGACAAGGTCATCGACCAGGTCAAGGCCGGTAAGACGGGCGATGCAATCGAGCTCCCGAAGATCATCATGACCACTGACAAGGCTGTTGACGGTGAGTTTACCAACCCCTTCGCACTTGCAAAGGCACGGGCAGCCCACGAGATCGCCATGGCAGTTGCAGGCCAGAACGTCAAGGGCTGCTTCATGACCAAGGAATGGGAGAAGTACATCCCGATCGTTGCAAGCGCTCATGAAATGATGAGGAGTGCAGCAGTACTTTGCGACGAGGCACGTGAGCTTGAGAAGGCAGGGGACTGCATCCTGCGCCAGGCCCACAAGAAGGATGGCACGCTGGTCAGGAAGACCAAGCTCGTTGCAAAATTCGAGTAAACCCTATTTTTTCCTTTTTTTTCGGTAGAAAATTCCCAGATCCTCCGGCAGGGTCATCACAATCGGCTCAACATGCATACGCTCCATGAATGCAGAGTCGCTCGTGGAAGACGGGTTCGGGTTTATCCTGGAAATTATTGAACAGAATGAGCAAAACCTCCCGTTGTTTTTTGCATTGTCAAAAAGAACCGCCATATTGAAAGCATGGGTTCCCAATTTCCGGAATAACGAGAGATTCTCTAGAATTCCCCGTGCAAGGAGATCGATATATTCATCAAACTCGCCCAGCGTGGATATTGGCAGGATGCCCCGAATTTCGCGTTCTCCAAGCGGGACTGCATGAGCAGACCATACTATTTCGTCACCAAAGAGATACCGCTCTGAAGCACGTTCCTCTTCACGGACTGCATCCCAATAGTTCCCGGCATTCCGGGCAGAATACTTCTTTCCGGCAGCCAGGTATCGATCCATAATATACGACGGGCGATCATCCGCAATTCCCTGCATATGAGGGTGGACAATACTGGCACCGGCCGAGGGGAGGAAATTCCAGTTGATACTTGCATAACCCCCCTTCAGGAGGAGCGCTTCAGAAATACCGTGGAAAGTATCAGCAATCTGCTGCCTGCTAAAGGCGGTTGTCGTGTGGTTGCGGGTGATTACCGATACAACGTGTGTCCGGGCAAATGGATAGAGGTTAGGAAATGTGACGCTCTCACCATGTATTATCCTGGATCCGTCGGCAAATGTCGGAGTTACGGTCAGCACGTTTTCCGGGCAGAAGGGGCAGCCGTCTTCTGTGGCAGGGATTATGGGAGTCTGATCGATGCGGCGGTTCAGCCGCCCGGGGCTGATCCTGCACCGGAACCCGGTGAAATGTTCTTCCCGGTACTGAAGGGTCCCCCGTGGGGTTTCAACGTCGATGACAGAAAACATCAAAACTCATACAACTATACGTTTTCAGGAGAAGATAGTCGTTTGCACATCTCCTGTCCGCCGCGAGAGCAGTAATCGTTAAAAAAGAGGAACTGAAGGAGATTGGGCCGAGAAGGCCGGAAAATCCCTCCAGGTATTGGATCCGCACTTATACGACGTATTTGCCGAGCAGGCGGATAGAGTTGGTCATGTCCGGACCAAGCGGTGAGCCGAAGATGATCTGGGTCACACCGGCCTTGGTGAGGTCTGCACATTTCTGCTTGACCATCTCAGGGGTTCCTGCGATGGTGAATGCATCGATCTCCTTGTCGCCGACGAGTTCTCCAACAGACTTGAAGTCGAACTTGCCGAGTGCTGCCTTGATCTTGGCAACATTGTTGAGGTCGAGACCGTGGCGGGTCAGGAGGTCGGGCGGGGAGCCGGCTGCGATAAATGCTGCAACGATCTTTGCTGCGTTGCGTGCCTTCTTCTCGCTCTGGTCGATGGACATAGCGGTGTATGCACCAACATCAAAGTTCTTCTTGCCTACCTTGTCGCAGGCTGCCTTGATGATCGGGATTG
>CAYVAQ010000066.1:0-4558 GCA_964448885.1 uncultured Methanoregula sp.
CGTACATCAAAACGAGCGACTGTAAGATCTATATCGCCATCGCCGGGCTCTCCGCTGCCCTGCCGGGCGTCATCGCATCCAAGACCGACAAGCCGGTCATCGGTGTCCCGGTCGCGGGGACACTGAACGGCATGGACGCGCTCCTCTCCATCGCGCAGATGCCAAAAGGCGTGCCGGTTGCCTGCGTTGGCGTTGACAATGGCGACAACGCGGCGTGGCTCGCGGTCCGGATTTTGAAGCTGGCAAAGCAGTGAGATCCTCCCGTTCTGTTTTTTGTTAAACCTGCAGCCTGCCGGCCGGGATGAGGAAGAGGATTAATAGCGGAATTGCCTAACACCATCTCATGGAAAGCCCGTTTTCGTCACCCGGTTCCCTCCCGAAGCTGATCGCTGCGGTCATAGCCTGCAACGTGATCGGGGGCCTCGGATCCATCGTGACGATCACCGGCCCCGGCTCATGGTACGCCGGTCTGGTAAAACCGTTCTTCACCCCGCCGGGCTGGGTCTTTGCACCGGTCTGGATCACGCTCTTCACCCTCATGGGAATCGGACTCTGGCTCATCTGGGAGTGCGGCACGGAGCGGCCCGACGTCAGGATCGCGCTCGGGCTCTTTATCGTCCAGTTCGTCCTCAACGTCCTCTGGTCGTTCCTCTTCTTCGGGCTCCGGTCACCCTTCCTCGGCCTGATCGATATCGTCATCCTCTGGGTCCTGATCGTGGCAACGATAGCCGCGTTTTACCGGGTCAGGAAAGGTGCTGCATACCTGCTCATCCCGTATATCTGCTGGGTGTCCCTCGCAACGGCGCTGACGTATAATATCTGGGTCCTGAACCCCTGAGTCTGTCAACACCGGCTCCATCCCAGGCAGATAGGATTAAGAAACACTGCGGAGATTCCTGTAGTATGCACAACCGGATCCGGGTCCTCTACGTTGACGACGAGCCCGGCCTCCTTGAGATCGGAAAGGAGTTCCTGGAAAACACGCAGGGGTTTCAGGTTGATACCCTCATTTCAGCACCGGCAGCACTGGCAGGCGACGCCCTCCGGAACTGCGAGGCCATTGTTTCGGATTACCAGATGCCGGAGATGGACGGGATCACATTTTTAAAAACGGTCAGGGAAAAGTTCGGTGACCTGCCGTTCATCCTTTTCACCGGCCGGGGCCGCGAGGAGGTTGTCATCGCGGCGATCAACAACGGTGCCGATTTCTATCTCCAGAAAGGTGGCGATCCCGAGGCCCAGTTCGCCGAACTCGCCCACAAGATCCGGCAGTCTGTTGCCCGGAGAAGGGCGGAGTCCCTGCGGATCAAGACCGAACAGGATCTCCGGGAGAGCGAGGAGAAGTTCCGTTCGCTCATCGACCTTACTCCAATCGGGATCATGGTCCAGGACACGACTTCCGGCACGATCCAGTACGTCAACAGGGAAGGCCTCCGCCTTGCCGGGGCGACGAGCGTGGACGATTTCCGGGGAAAGGATGCCCTCACGTACGTTCACCCGGATGACCGTCCGCTCGTCCTGGAATCTGCCCGCCGGCGCGAGACCGAGACTGCGGCCGCCCCCCTGGCGATGCGGCTTCTGACCATTGACGGCCGCCCGTATCCGGTCGAGGTCATGTCCAAACCCATCCATTTCGGCGGGGTTCCCGCGATCATGCTGTTGTTCCAGGACCTGACCGCACGGAAGAAGGCGGAGGACGAGCTCCGCGCCGCATACGAGCAGATTGCCGCGTCCGAGGAGGAGCTGCGCAGCAACCTCGAGGAGATGGTGCGGGCCCGGCAGGAGCGGGACAAGAGCGAACAGAACTTCCATACGCTGGTGGATAGCGTACTGGATGGGATCTATACCCATCTCGATGGCCGGTTCCTGTACCTCAACCCGGCAGCGCTCCGGATGTTCGGGGCAGCGGACGCACATGAACTGGCTGGTGCAAATGTGTGGGACCGGATCCACCCGTCATTCCACGGGATTGTGCGGGAGCGGGTAAAGCAGCTGACGGTCGACCGGAAGCCGGTCGGGCATTATGACGAGATCTATGTCCGGCTTGACGGGTCGCCTTTTGATGTGGAGGTGACCGCGGTACCGTACCTGCATGAAGGGCAGAACGGCACGCTCGTATTGTTCCGGGATATCACGGAGCGGAAGAAGCGGGAGCTGGAGCTTCTTGCACGGATCGGGGAGTAATAGCCGGATACACAGAAAAACCCATCCGGTTCATCATCGCACCTGCCATCCCAGGCACGAACCCTCCCGGGACACGACAACACCCCCTCATCACCTGCGATGATCCCCATTGCGTGAAGCCCGGGCAGAGGCAGAATGTTTATTCCGACCCGGACATAAGGAACCTTCAGAGGAGACATTATCATGACCGCAACACAACACCCCGATGTACTCCGGAACCTTGTACTGTTCACCATCGGCCTCGCCATCCTCGCTGCTCTCGTAGCGCTGGCCTGGTACTTTGGTGTTGAACTACCAGTGCGGTCAGCACTGATCCAAGCACCACTGAACACCTGCCATCCCTGCCCGTGTGACCACTGGATCGAGATCTGTGTCAAGGGTTGTTGCCGGGTGCCGAATGCCTGATGATGCCGTGGCGATAGGATGAGGGGGCCGGGTGCGTCCGACCATCTGCTTTACGTGATCCGAGCCGGACCTTCCATTCCCCTTTTTTCCCGTGCGGTTACGCGTACCGGCACAGCCCGCAGGAATAGGCAACGCCGGGCTCTCCAGCCATTCATTGGCACGCGGGAAACGGGCAGGAGTCATTATTCCGGCATGATCCGGATAGTATATATACGGGAAGGGGAGATGGGAGATGTAACCAACGGT
The DNA here is from genome assembly GCA_964448885.1 of uncultured Methanoregula sp. GTDB lineage: Archaea > Halobacteriota > Methanomicrobia > Methanomicrobiales > Methanospirillaceae > Methanoregula. Next base: position 2,836 of record CAYVAQ010000066.1, read on the forward strand.
ATGCCATATGGCCGGAGAACAACCCGACGCACTCAAACGACTCGTCATCTTCATTATCGCACTCGCCATCTTGGGAATCATTCTGGCACTTGGCGCAATCTACCTTCTCCCCGCCATCGAATCTGCCATACCCTTGAACCATGCTAAGGCACCATGTCCTGAAGCTTATCCACACGCTTCGTGGTGCGTACCAAGATGATGATGCCCGATATCCCCTCCTAATATCAAATGCCCAGGAAAAGGACCATGAACATTGCGCTCAATCCCGCACCCTTGAAGATCTGTATCGCACTCATGATCGTGCTGGTTGTAATTGGGGGTATTCCGGCCCGGGCAATGAACTATGTAGGATCGCCGCTCCAGAATCCGGTGAATGCCCGGGAGGATTCCTCCCGGGAACCAATCATGGTTGCCATGGGTATCGACCGCATCCCACCCGATCAGGAAGATACAACCGGCACTCTCCCGCCGGCCGGGATCTCCGGCCTGAGTTCCCTGTCCGCGTCATTCGGGAAGATGGTCATTCCCCTGAACAGCGGCAACGGGCCGTCTGCCGGCACCTCCGTCAGGCTCCTTGTCCGTGCGTTGAACGGCGATGACCGGGCCGGGCCGCTCTCACCCCCGCAGAACATTTGCTAAACCCTTCGCGATGCCAAACGCAGCCCGCTGGGGATGTACACGGGACGGGGACGAAACGTTGATAACGAACCGGGCAAAAAGGAACAATCTATCGGTGATATCGTCATGACCGGAGAACAACCTGACGCACTCAAACGCCTCGTCATCGTCATGATCGCTCTCGCCATCCTGGGAACCGTCCTTGCTCTTGGGGCAATCTACCTTCTTCCCGCCATCGATCCTGCCATACCCCTTAACAAAAGATTAATCTGGCGACCGAAGTAAGGTAAAGGAAATTACAAGCGGGAAAGAGGATCAATCCTCCCCCTGATTCAGGGTCCCGGGCGGCGAGGAGGGGGATCGCGTACAGGTCTACTCAGAAAAGCGGGCTTGCTTCTGCCGGACAAACCAGTCGACAATGGCATTGGTACGGAACCCTTCCCACAGGGGATTATAATCTCGTCCGGCCGGGATAACTCATCATGTCTCTCAGCCGGCCCGCTCCACGTGGTGGTTGTATCCGGGCAACCCTGACCCCGCAGCGATCAGCCGCCCGTTCTTCCGTCCTCGTTGCCCTTCGCTTCACGATCCCGGAGGTACCGGGCCTCGGCCTCCATTGCTTTTCCTTCCCATGCCTGGACGACCTCTTCATACCTGCAAAATTTCGGGTTGAAGACGATCTCGGTTGCACCGTCCCTGAGGCCCACGACCTCGTCCCCACCTGCGAACGTGCCGTTCAGGTACCGGCCGATATTGTCATAGACCGCACGGTCCGTGTGTTTGACCATGGAGGCAAGGACAACGGCAGGCCCCAGGTCCGTCTGGTCGCTGTCAACCCCAATCACGTACCGGCCGGGCGCCCGTTTCGCCTCCCGTATCACCCCCGCAACGGAGAAGCCATTGGGATTGTAAATAACATCGGCTCCGCTCCCGTACATGCTGCGGGCAATCGCCTCAGCCCGGCCCGGGTCATTGAAGCCATCAAGGGAGTCTTCCTGCACGTACTGCTCATCGATGACAATGGCAGGATCGACCGCCCGTGCCCCGTCACGGTATCCTGCAAGGAAGGGATCGAGGATCTCCGCCCGGGTCCCGGCAATAACCC
>CAYVAQ010000067.1:0-4070 GCA_964448885.1 uncultured Methanoregula sp.
GCTGACGCTGAACTACGACAACGGGGACAACCCCCACACCGTCCCGATGGAACTGCCCGTGAAGTTCGGGACCGACAAGAAGTCCGCCCAGCCGGTGATGAGCAACGTGCAGGTGAAGAACGAGGGCGATACCTGGCGGGTGACCGGCGATGTCAACAATGCCGGCCTCGAGACCGCGAACACGGTGATGGTCACGTCCCTTGCTCCTGCCGTCCCGCAGGACCCCTACAAAGTGTACGTGGTCGGGGCGCTCAAGCCCGATGACTTCGGCAGCTTCGAGATCACCTTCACCGCGGACGACACAGAGTCCGTCCCCCTCAGACTCTCCTACAAGGACGATGACGGGAACGTGTACGAGTCCGTTCAGGACGTGAAGATTGGCTCATCCGGCATCACGGTCAACGCCAACTCCACCGGCGGTTTCCCCCTGCCGGTTGCGGCAGCGGGCATCGTGCTCGTGGTCATCTTCGTGGGCGGCTGGGCATACTATCTCAAAAGGTACAAGAAGTGACCGGGACCATGGCTGACGAACCGGTCATGCTCTTCCGGGACGTGGTGAAGGTGTACCCGCTCCCCGCCGGCGACGTCCGGGCACTGGACGGCGTATCGTTCCAGGTTGACCGCGGGGAGTTCATCTCCGTGATGGGGCCGTCGGGATCGGGCAAATCGACCCTCCTGAACCTCATGGGCTGCCTCGACATGCCGACCACGGGCGACATCTGGATCAGCGGCACCCGGATCGGTGACATGTCGGACGCCGAACTTACCAGCCTGAGGCGGGACCATATCGGGTTCATCTTCCAGTACTTCAACCTCTTCCCGCTCCTCAATATCATCGAGAACGTCACCTTCCCGATGATGCTCAAGACCGGCAAAGGGGTCGACCCCGAGCGCGGGAAAGAGGTGCTCCGGGCCGTCCAGCTGGACGACTCCCTCTTCACCCACACACCCACCGAACTCTCCGGCGGCCAGCAGCAGCGGGTTGCCATAGCCCGGGCCCTCATCAACAACCCCGACATCCTCCTCTGCGATGAGCCGACCGGCAACCTGGACTCGAAGACGGGTGCCGGCATCATGGAGCTGATGAGCGATCTCAACCGGAACGGCACGACCATCATCATGGTCACCCATGACCCGCACATCGCGGAGTACTCGGGACGGACCATCCGGATCGCCGACGGGAGGATCGTGGAATGAGCATCTTCTGGGAGATCGCCAAGCGCAATATCCGCATCCACCTCCTCCGGTCATCGCTCGCCATGCTCGGGATCGTGATCGGCGTGGTTGCCATCTCGTCGATGGGGATCCTCGGCAACAGCATGGTCCTCTCGGTCTCCGACAGCCTGCGGACGGTCGGGGACAGCGTCATCGTCACGCCTCATGCCGGCGGGGGCGGGGGTCATGGCTTTGGCGGGGGCAGCTCCTCGACCGCCCTGGTCATCACGGAGCAGGACTACCAGCAGATCAAGCGGGTCTCCGCCCCCAACACCGCAATACCGGTGCTCCAGACCTCCGACCGGCTGAAGATGGGCGTGGGGAGCGACGACCTCTTTGCGATCATCTACGGGCTTGACCCGGACGATGTCCCTGAACTGCTGAAGCTGGAGGCCGGCGATTACAGCCGCGGCGATGCCGGCTGCCTGGTCGGGTCGACCTTTGCCAAGGACAACAATGTCAAGGTGGGGTCCCGCATCGCGGTCGGCACCGACGGGAACAAGGGGACGCTCCGGGTGACCGGCATCATCGAGGAGCGGGGGATGGCATTCGATGTCAGCACCGACTCGGCCATCGTTGTCACGCAGAACTGGTTCGAGAACGCGTATAACCGGAACGATTACGACAAGGTGGTCGTGAAGGTGAAGAACCTGGACGACATCACCGCGGTCAAGGACGCGATCGAGAAGCAGATGAACCGCCGGGACGAGACCGTGGACGTGATGGACACAAGAAAGGTCATGGAGTCCATCTTCGAGGCGTTCGGCCAGATCACGACCTTCGTCTCTGCCATCGGCGGGATCTCGATGCTGGTTGCCGGGGTTTCCATCCTGAACATCATGATGATGTCGGTGACCGAGCGCGTCAAGGAGATCGGGATCATGCGCAGCATCGGGGCGCAGCGCCGGGAGGTGATGTCGATGTTCCTGTACGAAGCAGTCATCCTGGGAGTTGTCGGGAGCGTCATCGGCGGGGTGATGAGCCTCCTTGGGGGCTATGCCATCAGCAGCCTGATGCTCCAGACCACCAAGTACCTCTTCGTGGGATCAAGCCTCATCCACATCGTGTACGGGATGACGTTTGGCATTGTCATCTGCATCATCTGCGGCATCTACCCGGCCTGGCGGGCGGCAAACCTCAACCCGATCGATGCGCTCCGGCACGAGTGACCGGATCAACCTGAACCTTTTTTTGGCCTGCCACCCTCCGGTATGCTATGAGCCCGCCCTGCGCTGAACCCGACTGGAACGCGATCTGGAAGGAGCGGCAGCGCCTGCAGGAGTCCACAAAGACCCATTCCGATTCGTCCCATAACTGGGACCGAAAGGAGAACGCGGAGCGGTACGACCGGAACGCGGCGGGCGAGTACGATGACCGGGTCCGGACCACCATCGGATCGCTCCCCGTGACAAAAGAGTCCCGGGTGCTCGACATCGGGGCCGGGCCGGGCGTGCTCGCCATCCCGCTCGCACCGCTCGTGCGGGAGGTGACCGCGGTAGAGCCCGGCGCCGGGATGGTCGAAGTACTCAGGAAGCACGCGGAACGGGACGGAATCCGGAACATCACCTGCGTACAGAAGACCTGGGAGGAGGTCGATCCCTCCCGCGACCTTGCGCCGCCGTACGACATCGTCATCGCATCGCTCTCCCTGACCATGCATGACATCCGCGAGGCGCTTGCGAAGATGGACGCCGTCTGCTCGGGCTCCGTCCACCTCTTCTGGTTCGCGGACATGCCCTTCTGGGAGCGGATGTATGCCGATCTCTGGGAACCGCTCCACGGTACGCGTTATTACAGCGGGCCGAAAGCCGACTGCCTCTTTGGCGTGCTGTACCAGATGGGCATCTACCCGGATGTCACGATGCTGCCGATGGGAAAGGCATACCGGTTCGGGAGCCGGGACGAGATGATGGCGTTCTTTGTGAAACGCTTCGGGGCAGCGACGCCGGAGCAGGTGCGGATCGTGGAGGAGTACGTAGACCCGCAGATCCACAGCGGGGGTGGCGGGGTCGTCATATCAGGAGAGTCCACGCTGGCGCATATCCGGTGGAAGACGAAGACCAGGGATTGAGCAAACGCCCCCTGCCGGAACCACCCCACCTTTTTATATCATCAGTAAGACTATCGCTCTTCATGGCACTCTCTCCAATCATCACCCCGGTCGCCATGCTCCTCGAGCTGGTCATCTGTGCCCTCGGCATCTGGGTGGGCTATGCAAAGAAGAAGAATTACGGGTATCTCTTCGCCGTGACATTCCTCCTGTTCGCCCTGTTTGACTATCTTGGCCAGGCCGGGCTTGATGCAGACAGCCTCTCCATCGTGAACCTCATCGCGGTGCTCGCCGGGCTCGGCGGCATGTACCTGGTCTTCCGGGAGAGATGACAGGAGAGGCATTCCTGGGTCAACCGGTCCCGGCAGCAGGCGGAATGGAAAATGAAAACACGTAATTTAAATTTTTAAATTTTTTATATGGTATAATGCAGACCAGCAGATTGCTCCTCATCGTTTCCCTGGCAATAGCCGGCATTTTTAATCTGTATCTCGGTTTATCCTACCTGCCATCGAATGACGTTGCCGGATTATCCATTCCTGCAACAATTCTTGGGATCATCTGCGTCCTGGGCGCAGGCTTCCTGGGATACCGGGAGATCAGGAATTATGATACCGCTTCCCCCCTGGTAAAGCAGTCCCTGGTGATCCCCCTTGCCCTTGCAGGGATTCTCATCCTCTATAATGGAGTGGAGTTCATCCGGTTGTTCGGTTTTGACGGGATTGCGTTTGTGACCGTTGTTGTCGGTATGGGCCTCTGCCTCTGTGCCCTCGCCCTGAGTTATGGCGAGAAGGACGAGACCATC
>CAYVAQ010000068.1:0-3215 GCA_964448885.1 uncultured Methanoregula sp.
GATTTGCTTCGAGGATGTAGACCGTATTGTCCTTTACGGCCATCTGGAGGTTGACCAGACCCACGACTCCCAGGCCGATGGCGAGTTTCCTCGTGTAGTCTCTCACCGTGTTAATGACTTCCATGGGAAGCGACTGGGTGGGGATCACACAGGCTGAGTCGCCGGAGTGGATACCGGCCTGTTCGATGTGCTCCATGATGCCGCCGATCAGGACCTCCTCCCCGTCGCAGACCGCGTCGACATCCAGCTCTATCGCGTTCTGGAGATAGGAGTCGATGAGGACCGGATGGTTCCGGCTGACCCGGACTGCCTCCTTCATGTACGTATCGAGTTCCCGCTCATCGTGGACAATCTCCATTGCCCGTCCCCCGAGGACATAGGACGGGCGGACGAGAACCGGGTACCCGATCTGTGCTGCTTTTGCTTTTGCCTCCGCCTCGGAGTAGGCAGAGGAATTGGGCGGGCAGGGGATGCTCAGTTTCTTCAAGAGCACGCTGAACCGGTCACGGTCCTCGGCAATATCCATGGCATCCGGGCTTGTGCCGAGAATCTGTGTGGCAAGGCCCAGCCTCCGTATCTCGTTCTCGATTGGCACGGCAAGGTTGACGGCATTCTGCCCGCCGAACTGGACCATGACGCCATAATAGGAATCGGATTTGAGGATGTTCGCAATGTCCTCGAGCTGCATGGGCTCGAAGAAGAGCCGGTCGGAGGTATCAAAGTCTGTCGAGACCGTCTCCGGGTTGTTGTTGACGATATGGACCGTGACCCCCTCTTCCTCCCGCAGGGCCTGGACGGCATGGACGGTACAGTAATCGAATTCAATGCCCTGGCCGATACGGATGGGCCCGGAGCCGAGGATGAGCACCTTCTTTCCGGCAGTCGGGACAATCTCGGTATTCGGTTCGTACGTTGAGTAGAAGTAGGGGGTGTTTGCCGGGAACTCTGCAGCGCAGGTGTCCACCATCTTGTAGGCAGGCGGAGCGGCAAGGGAGTCGATCTCGGCAGCGGGCTTCCCGCATATCTGGGCGATCTCGGTATTGGAGAAGCCATACTTCTTGGCCTGGATGATCTCTTCTGCCCCGCAGGACTTTTCCGCAAGACGCTTTTCCACCTCAACGATATTTTTGATCTTCTCCAGGAAGAAGGGGGTGATCGATGTCAGCTGGACGATCTCGTCAACGGTGAAACCCTGCCGGAAGGCGTCAAAGAGACAGTGGAACCGCTCATCGGTGGGGCGGGAGAGGATCATGCGGATCTCGGACGGGCTGGTGTGGACCTGGACATCGGTATCGAGCGAGCGCTTCGCTTTCATCAGCGCCTCCTCGATGGTCCTCCCGATAGCCATGACCTCCCCCGTGCTCTTCATTGCCGTGGAGAGGGTCCGGTCAGCACCCTTGAACTTGTCAAACGGCCAGCGGGGGACTTTCACCACGATGTAATCGATAGCGGGTTCAAAGGATGCCGGTGTGCACCCGGTGACCGTGTTGGTGATCTCGTCGAGCCGCAGCCCGATCGCGATCTTTGCCGCAACCCGTGCAATCGGGTAGCCCGTTGCCTTGGATGCCAGGGCGGAGGATCGGGAGACACGGGGGTTGACTTCGATGACACGGTAGTCCCCGTTCCGGAACGCAAACTGGATATTGCAGCCGCCCTGGACATCGAGGGCCCGGATAATCTTGATGGCCGCGCTGCGCATCATCTGGAACTCGTCGTCCCGCAGGGTCAGGATCGGGGCGACGACAACGCTCTCACCGGTATGGATTCCCATCGGGTCGATGTTCTCCATCCCGCAGATGATGATGCAGGTGTCGGCTGAGTCCCGCATCACCTCGAACTCGATCTCCTTCCAGCCGAGGACGCTCTCCTCGATCAGGACCTGGTGGATGCGTGAGCGCGAGAGGCCCAGCTCCACAATCCTCGTAAGTTCCTCGCGGGTGTGGGCAATCCCGCCGCCGGCGCCGCCGAGTGTGTATGCCGGCCGGACTACTGCCGGAAGGCCGATAGCGGAGATGGCCTCATCAACCTGGTTGAGTCCGGTGAGGATGATGCTTTTTGGTACCGGCTCGCCGATCTCCTGCATCAGGTTCCGGAATTTCTCCCGGTCCTCGCCCTTGTAGATCGCTTCGAGCGGCGTCCCCAGCACCTCGACATCTTTGAGCGCTCCTTTCTCCGCGAGTTCGGCGGTCATGTTGAGACCGGTCTGCCCGCCCATACCGGAGAGGATCCCGTCCGGCTTCTCCTTCTCGATGATCTTTGCGATGATGTCGGCGCGGAGCGGTTCGATGTAGATGGCGTCGGCCATGCCCGGATCGGTCTGGATGGTAGCGGGATTCGAATTGACGAGGACAACCCTGACGCCCTCCTCCTTCATTGCCCGGCAGGCCTGGCTTCCGGAGAAGTCAAACTCTGCAGCCTGCCCGATCTGGATGGGTCCCGACCCGATGATCAGGACCTTTTTGATGTGCTGCTTGCGCGGCATTATCCGAGCCTCCTGAAGACACCGTCAAAATAATGGCATTCCGTATCCTGGGGACCGGCATGGGCTTCGGGATGGAACTGGACGCAGTTGATCCGCAGGTCCTCATTCTCGAACCCTTCGACCGATCCATCATTGGCATTGAAGAAGGTGACCGCGCAGCCCTCCGGCAGCGAGTCCGCATCGACGGCAAACCCGTGGTTCTGGGTGGTGATGAAGATCCTCCCGTCCCGGTACTTGACCGGCTGGTTGGCTCCGCGATGACCGAACTTCATCTTGTAGGTGTCGCCGCCAAGGGCGAGCGCAGAGATCTGGTTGCCCATGCAGATCCCGAAGATGGGGAGTTCGCCGATGCATTTCTTGACGGTGGCAATCGTCTTGGTTGCAACTTTCGGATCGCCCGGACCATTGGTGATGAAGAGGCAGTCCGGCTCGCACCCGAAGATGTCTTCAGGAGAAGCATCGTGGGGGAAGACATAGAGATCGCCCTTTCTCCGGGTAAGGCTGGTGAGGATGTTGGTCTTGAGGCCAAGATCGATGATGGCCACCCGCTTCCCTTTTCCGGGAATGCGGTAGGGGGCCTTGCAGGAGACCTCGGGGATCGGAACACATTCTGATATGGAGGGGGTTTTTTGTGCAAGTTTCACGGCATACGCGCCATCATCGCTGCCCACGACCAGCGCGGCACGCATGGTCCCGTGGACACGGGTCTTGATGGTGAGGCTGCGGGTATCGA
>CAYVAQ010000069.1:0-3202 GCA_964448885.1 uncultured Methanoregula sp.
TGCCCATCACGCTCTCGGCAATCTCGTACAGGTCGGCATCGGTCACCCGCTTGCCACGGTTTGCAATCGTTTTGACCTTCTCGACGATTGCATCGATCTGGGGATCGGTGGGCTCGATATGGACATCCCTGAGCATCTGCTGCACGGCATGCCTCCCGACGTGCTTGCCCAGGGTTAGCCGGCGCCGGTGACCTACCATCTCGGGTGTCATGATGCCCGGTTCGAACGTTGCCGCGTTCTTCAGGACACCGTGAGCATGGATGCCGCTCTCGTGGCTGAAGACGTTCTCGCCGACAACCGGCTGGGTGGGCGGGATGCCGATCCCGGAGAACCGGGATACGAGGCGCGAGGTCTCGACCAGCCTGGCTTTCGCGATCCCGGTTTTGATCCGGTACATCGACTCCATGATCATCACGGTCTGGGCGAGATCGGCATTTCCTGCCCGTTCGCCAATACCGTTGATCGTTACCTGCACCTGCGATGCCCCGGCTTCGACTGCGGCGATCGTGTTTGCGACGGCAAGGCCGAAGTCGTTGTGGCAGTGGACATCGATCGGGCACTTCACCTCGCGGTTGATCCGGGCGATCAGGGTCTTCATTGCCGATGGCGAGATGACGCCGACCGTATCAGGGACGTTGATGATCGTTGCGCCTGCATCGGCAGCGGTCCGGAATACGTCGATCAGGTAGTCCCAGTCCGTGCGCGTGGCATCCATTGCCGAGAACATGCACAGGTCGGAGCGCTTCCGGATATAGCCGATGATATCGGCCGTTATCTCGAGGACCTCCTTCCTGCTCTTCTTGATCGTGTTCTCGCGCTGGATGTCCGAGGTCGGGATGAAGACATGGACCATGTCAACATTGCAGGCAAGGCAGGTATCTACATCGCCTTTTGTCGAGCGGGCAAGCCCGCAGATCTTCGAATCCAGGTTGAGTTTTCTGATAGCCGTTACCGTCTCTTTCTCGGCCTTCGATGACGCAGGGAACCCTGCCTCTATCGCGTGTACGCCGATTGCGGAGAGCTGGCGGGCAATGTCGAGTTTCTGTTCAAAGGTGAATGCAACACCAGGGGTCTGTTCTCCATCACGTAATGTGGTATCGAAAACAGTAACTTCTTCACGAGCTGCGCTATGGGTGAAGAAGACGATCCCCCGCAAAATCCTTGCGAGTAGTCATGCATCACTGTAAGCATGCAGAATATAAAAAGAATCGCTGCACCATGCACCACATGCGGGCCGGAGGTGCACCAGCGTATACCGGTACTGCGCAGGACCGGATCGGGTCTCCTGAAATGGTGGACCCTTCCCCGTAACGAGCAGGGGTGTTGCAGGTCTTACTACGATACGTTTAATACGGAATTATCCCTATCTTATTAGGCAGTGCCCCGCCTTAACTCAGCCTGGTAGAGTGCGCGGCTGTAGATTGGTTTACCGTTCAAGGTAACTGCGCGGCTACCGCGATGTCCCCGGTTCGAATCTGGGAGGCGGGACTTACTGTAAAAAATGCCCAGGTAGTGTAGTGGCCTATCATGATTGCCTGTCACGCAATCGACTCGGATTCGAATTCCGACCTGGGCGTACCACCAACTTTTTTCCATTGATTTCAGGTTCTCCCCATCCTGAACTATGACATTGGTCTGCAGATTGCCAGTCCTGTACCGGAATCAGCACTGCAGTAGGGAATCTTAAAAGAAGATTGGATGATTCGTCTGGTTACAGCCGGCAACTATCGGATCTTATGCCAGCTTCCATGCAGACTGGTGGGCGGAGTCGAGCGTGACAACCATGGCGGCTTTCGATAAATCAATGGTTGATGGGACTTCATAGATGAGGAACCCGTCCGCGGCATTGCTCTCGCCCGGCTGGATATAGCCGGCCACCCCGCCCTTCCCGATCAGGTAATCGTACTGGGTACCCCGCACGGTCCCGACGGTCACGTCCGATCCGCGCAGCGAGGAGTACGCGTAGGTCTTCCCGTTGTAGTCCACAGCGAACTGTCCCGGCGATGGTGCGATCATGCGCTCTGTGCCGGTATCGGTGAGCCGGACCCACACGAAGAGGAACGCGTTTCCCTCTTTTGGCTTCTCGGTATTGTACCCGCGCTGTGTCTCCAGGAGCGATTCACCGGCCTGGGACTGCTCGCGGGGGCTGTTGAACGACGGTGATGTCCAGGTATACTCCGGGTGGACCTCGGCACGGTACACGGTTGCTGTCCCGGTCTTGCCGGCGATGCCGAACGGGGCTTCCGCTTTCAGGGCAAGTGCGCCAGGGTAGGCGGTCGGTTCAGGGACCGGTGTCGGGGTTGTTGTGGTCATGACCGGTGCGGAGGTAGGCGTCGGAGTTGCCGCCGGGGGTGCCTGCGTTGTGCAGCCGGCAAGGGCGACCATGATGAGCAGGATACCGGTGATGAGCAGGGTATGGCAGGGTTTCATAGATTCCCGGTGGTTTTTATGCGGGTAAAATTATTCTGGTCGCAGTGGGGACCTGCCCCTGATCTCTTCGCACATCCCGTTTTCCCCGGCAGGAACGGTGGACAGCCCGGCTCTTGGTATGGAAAATGGTTATGAGGCCGGTATCCCGTAGATGCCGCTCCCGATCCACCAGGTATCGTCCACTGCCCGGGCGTACAGGAGTTTTGGGACTGATGCCGTTCCCACGCTTTCCGTATCGATAAACATGACCCTCGTGAACCCGGTCCCGCTCCGGATCGCGTTGATATTCACCACCGTTGTCTTTGCACCATAGGGATCCGTATAGTCCATCCAGTTCTTCCCGATCCCCACCTTCCAGTACGGATCGGCAAGGATGGTCCCGTTGAAGTCCTCTGCCCAGACAAAGAGGTCGCTCTCGGTAAACTGCCCGGATGAATTGTTGATCTCGATAAGTGTCTTCTCCTTCCCGTTTGCCTTCGCAAAGACCACCGCCCGGTCGACAAGGTCATAGAGTTCAGCCCTCGTATGGTTTCGCACCCGGATGCCGGTCAGGTTCCCTTCCCGGAGCTGTTCATACTCCGGTACAATGATACCGGCGAACAGCCAGTACGTGCTGTCCACGGGTTCGGCATAATCGAGTTTCGGGGCATAATATGTTTTCCCGTCTTTTGTCACCGCCGAGACCGTGTAGGAGTACCCGCCTCCCTGGAGCGCGAGGTCGCGCATCTCGCGGATCGTGGTCACGCCGTCCGGGTCATGATAGTTGATGAGG
>CAYVAQ010000070.1:0-3097 GCA_964448885.1 uncultured Methanoregula sp.
GGCAAGCGGGTGACCGATGCCGACCTGTACGAGATTGCCGAGAGCGTGATGGGCATCGAACTGAACCACAAGACCATCGATCTCCGGGACATCGCCATCATGACCGGGAACCATGTCATCCCGACAGCCAGTGTCAAGGCTGTTGTCAACGGTAAAGAGCACATCCACTCAGCTGTCGGCAATGGCCCGGTCGATGCAGCGATGAACGCCATCCTCGGGATCACGCCAACGAGACTCCAGCTCAAGGAGTTCAACATCGAAGCGATATCTGGAGGTTCGGACGCGATGTGTCACGTGACCATCGCGGTCGAGGACGAACATGGCAGGATCTTCGATGCCAGCGGAAGTGGGGATGATATCGTCCTCTCGTCAGTGGAAGCAATGGTCAATGCCGTGAACACGATCCACCGGGCGGGATAGGTTCACAATTTTTTCAGGTTCGAGTTCCGGATCTGGACGAGGATCCCGAGCGCGGTATCGTACCCGCAGAGCGAAGCTCTCACCGACAGCTTATCGATGACCTCGTCCGTGGACGCTAAGTACCGTTTCGTGAAACCCCCGTTCCGGTCCGCGGAATCAAGGAGGTTGTCGATACGGTCGCAGATCTTGACGAGCGTAGCTTCCGGTGGTGCGTTAAGGATCCGGTCGAGACTGTCCGAGAGCCGTGCGGATTTCTTGGTGATGGTGTTCTTCTTGGTCATCGCGTCCACGATCGCTGCGATCTCCCGGCGATCGTCATCGGGGAGCGGCAGGGACTCGACCAGTTCGTCGGTCTTGAGGATCCATTCCGGCGAACAGTCCTCATACACGTCGTGGAGCCAGGCCGCGATAATGGCAATATGCGACCCGTTGAAGACGCCGGCCAGCGCCGCCACCCGTGCCGGGTGAGTGATGTACGGCGTCTTCCGGTCTTTCCGGAACTGGCCTTTGTGGGCACGCGAGGCATGATCGGCTGCAGACTTGATGACCAGGAGGCGGTGGGCCGGCTGCTCTGCAAGGAAGTCTGCACGCTGGTCCATACATCAGATGGTATGCTGGAGACAATGAGCGTTTGGATTCTTTCCGCGTGAAAAAAGATTATGCAGCGTTCGGGGCACCCTTGCCCTCGATTGCCGCCTTGATCTGGGCCTGGAGCTGCTCGAACTTGCCCTGGAGCATCTTCTCCTGCTTCTCAAGGGACTTGATGCGGAGCTCGAGCGTCTCGACCTTCTCGGTCAGCTTGGCGTTGACGGCATCCTTCTTCTTCTGCATCATGACCGTCCCGACGCTCATGTACATAACTGCGTCCTCGGGGGAATCGCTGATCTCTTCCTGTGCACGTTTTGCCTCGCGCACCGCCATCTCGTACTGCGCCTTCTGCTGGAGGATGGTCTGGAGCTGCTGCTGGATCTGCTGGAGCATGCCGAGCTGGTTCTGGACTTTGGGTGAGATATTGTTCATAGAAGATTCCTGATAAGTATCGGTGCCGGGAATAAAAAGGGTTATTCCTCTGCACCGGGGATACGGGACTGCTCCTTCTTCGCGATTGCCGTCACTTCATCGGCAATCGAGACCAGGCGGAGGTACATGTTCAGTGCGGCCCGGAGCGATGAGATGTCCTCTGCTTCGACGATAAGGACAAGGGAGTCCCGGCCTTCCCGCTCGCAGCGGGTGCTGGAACGGGGGTTCACCGTGTCGGGCAGTTCCGGCTGGAGCGACCGGTAAATCTGCTCTGCATGGTCCGAGCGGAAACGGAAGACAGCTTCGTGGCGAGCCAGGGGAATCCCTCTCAGGGATAATGGAAGAAAAAAGCAATAAAAGGTTATTACCGGGATGTGTGCCCGGGTGTTACCGTGCCTTGAGTTCCTTGATCGCCGCGCCGCGTTCCTTGAAGAGGATGCGGTGACCGCAGTACGGGCACCGGACGTTCACGTCGATCTCGACTTTCTGCTTGCACCGGGCACACTTGTAGGTACTTGCCATGCTGATCGGTTATTTCCTGACCTCATCAACCGTTCGGTCGATCGCGCGCTGGGCGATCTTCATGGTCGGGGTCATGGGCTGGTATGCGCCGCCGGCGAACTTGTAGCCGCACTTGCGGCATTCCCAGATACCGGTCCCCTTGCGTGCAACGGACTCCATGTCACACTTGGGGCAGCGGTGGAGTGCCCGCGAGATCTTCTCAATGTCGGTTACGCGCTTGCGCACGAATCTTCCGTACCGGCAGCCGAAACGTCCTGCGCTCCCGGTGACTTTGCCTTTTGCTTTGTGCGTTGATGAACTTGCCATGATGGGTACCCACCAATCTGTCTTCTTTTATTTGTCCTCTCGACTAATATACTTGATTGAGGATCTTGACCTGTCCTTCGCCCTTGGTGAGCTTGTTGATGAGGTCATAGAACTCGCCCTGGATCCCGGCAGGAATCCGGACCACGCAGACCCATGACCCGTCCTTGAGCCATTCGTCCTTCTCCATGGTCGAGGCAGCAGCGATATCGCCGTATGCCTTACCCGCAAAGTCCGGCGGTATCTTGACCGCGAGACGGAGTTCCTCGAACCGGATGGGGAGGAGGGGGCGGAGCGCCTTAACCGTCTCCTTGACCTGCTCCTCGACATGCTTGAACGGGTCAATATTCACCCGTGCCTCTTCCATCGCCATCTCGATCCGCTGCGGCGGGTGCGGGTGGCCGGTCTGGGGGTTGACCGCGTTGCGCGCGATGAAGGTGATGACCTGCCGGCGCTTCTCATCGGTCATGTGCTTGCGCTGTTCCGCCGTGAGGTGGATCTCGCCTTTCTCGATGATCTTCCGTGCCACCGCATCGAAGTCGGTTGTGTGGAAGACCTTCATCAGGGCTTCATCGGACGCGCGGGTGGCTTTCGAGGCATTGCCAAAGACATTGAGTGCCGCGACAACGTCCTCGATATTGACTGCCTGTCCCTGCCGGACCAGCGCAGCGCCGTGAGGGTCAACGAGGATCTCAAACCGTTCCCCGAAGCTCTCCAGGCGCGCGACAACGGCATGGTCGAGGGGGATCATGGGAGATCACGGCTTGAACTGCCCGACGTAGGAAGCAACTTCCTCGCGGCTCATCTTCCGGAAGACCGGGTTCTCCTTCCC
>CAYVAQ010000071.1:0-3077 GCA_964448885.1 uncultured Methanoregula sp.
CCTCATCAACTATCATGACCCGGACGGCGTGACCACGATCCGCGAGATGCGCGACATCGCGCTCCAGGGAGGCGGGTACTCCTACACGGTCTCGGCTCTGACCAAAGACGGGAAGACCTTCTATGCCCCCAAGCTCGATTATGCCGAACCCGTGGACAGCACGTACTGGCTGTTTGCCGGCATCATTGTACCGGAGTACGAACAGCTCCGGGAAGGGAACCTGACCGGTATCCGGGTGCGGAACCATACGCGGGCTGAACTCTATGATCTTGTCGACCGGGCGGTTGTCTTTGCGAAGGCAAACGGGAAGGAGAAGACACTTGCCGAGATCAACAATCCATCCGGGCAGTTTGCAAAGAGCGACCTCTTTGTCTGGGCAGAGGACTTCAACGGGACCATCCTTGCCGATCCGTACTGGAAGGAGGGGATCGGGAAGAACTGGATGGATTACATGGATCCCTATGGCGTAAAGACAACGGTGGTGAATATCAACGCGGTCAGGAGCGGGACCGGGTTCACGAGGGTGATGTTTTTCGACACGGAGAGCGGGGGGACAGCATCAGTCCCGAAACTCCTGTACGCACGGGCCGTGGATGATACCTGGTGGATCGGCAGCGGCATCTACGGGATACCGACCCCATAACCATTTTCGACAGCGGGAACCGGGCGGGCCTCTGTTCCTGCCGGGGAAACCGGGATGTGCGAAGAGACCAGGGGCAGGTCCTCACTGCGACCAGAATAATTTTACCCGCATAAAAACCACCGGGAATCCATGAAACCCTGCCATACCCTCATCATCACCGGTATCCTGATCATCCTGGTCGCAGTTGCCGGCTGCACGACACAGGCACCCCCGGCACCAGCCCCGACACCGACACCTGCCCCGGTCATCACCACAACAACCCCGACACCCGTCCCTGAACCGACCGCCTACCCCGGTGCCCTTGCCCTGAAAGCGGAAGCACCGTTCGGGATCGCCGGCAAGACCGGAACCGCAACCGTGTACCGTGCCGAGATCCACCCGGAGTATACCTGGACATCACCGTCGTTCAACAGCCCCCGCGAACAGTCCCAGGCCGGGGAATCGCTCCTGGAGACGCAGCGCGGGTACAATACCGAGAAGCCAAAAGAGGGGAACGCGTTCCTCTTCGTGTGGGTCCGGCTCACCGATACCGGCACCGAGCGCATGGTCGCGCCATCACCAGGACAGTTCGTTGTGGATTACAACGGGAAGACGTACGCGTACTCCTCGCTGCGCGGATCGGACGTGACTGTCGGAAACGTGCGGGGCACCCAGTACGATTACCTGATCGGGAAGGGCGGGGTTGCCGGCTATATCCAGCCGGGCGAGAGCAATGCCGCGGACGGGTTCCTCATCTATGAAGTCCCTTCAGCCATCGATTTATCGAAAGCCGCCATGGTCATCACGCTCGACTCCGCCCACCATTCTGCATGGACGCTGGCATAAGATCGGAAAGATGCCGGTGGTAACCAGACGAATCGTCCAATCTTTTTTAGATTCCCTGCTGCAGTGCTGATTCCGGTACAGCACAGGCAGTCTGCAGACCATGGTAACAGGTTCAGGTTGGGATGATCATGAAATCAATGGAAAAACAGTTGGTGGTACGCCCAGGTCGGAATTCGAATCCGAGTCGATTGCGTGACAGGCAATCATGATAGGCCACTACACTACCTGGGCATTTTTTACAGTAAGTCCCGCCTCCCAGATTCGAACCGGGGACATCGCGGTAGCCGCGCAGTTACCTTGAACGGTAAACCAATCTACAGCCGCGCACTCTACCAGGCTGAGTTAAGGCGGGGCACTGCCTAATAAGATAGGGATAATTCCGTATTAAACGTATCGTAGTAAGACCTGCAACACCCCTGCTCGTTACGGGGAAGGGTCCACCATTTCAGGAGACCCGATCCGGTCCTGCGCAGTACCGGTATACGCTGGTGCACCTCCGGCCCGCATGTGGTGCATGGTGCAGCGATTCTTTTTATATTCTGCATGCTTACAGTGATGCATGACTACTCGCAAGGATTTTGCGGGGGATCGTCTTCTTCACCCATAGCGCAGCTCGTGAAGAAGTTACTGTTTTCGATACCACATTACGTGATGGAGAACAGACCCCTGGTGTTGCATTCACCTTTGAACAGAAACTCGACATTGCCCGCCAGCTCTCCGCAATCGGCGTACACGCGATAGAGGCAGGGTTCCCTGCGTCATCGAAGGCCGAGAAAGAGACGGTAACGGCTATCAGAAAACTCAACCTGGATTCGAAGATCTGCGGGCTTGCCCGCTCGACAAAAGGCGATGTAGATACCTGCCTTGCCTGCAATGTTGACATGGTCCATGTCTTCATCCCGACCTCGGACATCCAGCGCGAGAACACGATCAAGAAGAGCAGGAAGGAGGTCCTCGAGATAACGGCCGATATCATCGGCTATATCCGGAAGCGCTCCGACCTGTGCATGTTCTCGGCAATGGATGCCACGCGCACGGACTGGGACTACCTGATCGACGTATTCCGGACCGCTGCCGATGCAGGCGCAACGATCATCAACGTCCCTGATACGGTCGGCGTCATCTCGCCATCGGCAATGAAGACCCTGATCGCCCGGATCAACCGCGAGGTGAAGTGCCCGATCGATGTCCACTGCCACAACGACTTCGGCCTTGCCGTCGCAAACACAATAGCCGCCGTCGAAGCCGGGGCATCGCAGGTCCAGGTGACCGTCAACGGGATCGGCGAGAGGGCCGGCAATGCCGACCTTGCCCAGACCGTGATGATCATGGAGTCGATGTACCGGATCAAAACGGGGATAGAGAAAGCCAGGCTGGTCGAGACCTCGCGCCTCGTATCCCGGTTCTCCGGGATCGGCATCCCGCCCACCCAGCCGGTTGTCGGCGAGAACGTCTTCAGCCACGAGAGCGGCATCCATGCTCACGGTGTCCTGAAGAACGCGGCAACGTTCGAGCCGGGCATCATGACCCCGGAGATGGTCGGACACCGGCGCCGGCTGACCCTGGGCAAGCACGTGGGGAGGCATGCCGTGCAGCAGATGCTCCGGGA
>CAYVAQ010000072.1:0-2266 GCA_964448885.1 uncultured Methanoregula sp.
TCATGCGGGGGCGCTTGACCCGGCCGGGGAGGCGCTGGTGGTTGAACTTCTCGGCACCGATGGCGCAGGCGTTCTTGCAGCCCAGGATGGTCTTGTTGTCATCTGATACCGTGATGATCAGATCATCACACAGGGTGCCGCAGAACGGGCAGATTACATCTGTTATTTCTTTTGGCATCGCTCATCACTTCCTTATGAGGCCGCAGGCGTCCTGCAGTACTTCCACAGCGCCAAGGATGCGTTCGTTTGCTGCAATCTCGACATCAACCGGGAATCCCTTGAAGCACGGTTCTCCGGTGGAGAAGGTATAGGCCGGGACGATCCGGTTCGCCCAGGGTCCCATCGGGATGTGGGCAAGGCCGGGGACGAGGTCCTCGCGTGTCTCGACGGCTTTAACAATAACACTGCCGACCGAGCTCGTAACCTTCACGTTGGTGTTCTTCCAGACCCCGAGTTTCTTCATGTCGTCAGGGTGCATGTGCATGATCGTGCAGGCATCAAAGTATTTCTGGGTGGTCTTACCTGCTTCCATACCGACACCCTGCTGGATGGTCCGGCATGTGATCATATTGAGGGTAATCTTCTTAGCTGCCATGTGATCTCCTCAAATTCAGACCTTGGCCGGGATTTCGGTTGAGCCTTTCCCGGAGAGGCTGATCACATCATAGGGGCATGCTTCAACGCATACACCGCATCCTGCACAAAGTTCCGCCTTGATATCGAGGCTGACTGCTACACCATCCTGCACCTGGTAAATCTTCTCCTTGGTGACAGGATCGAGCGTAAAGAGCTCGATGGCATTCACCGGGCAGGCAACAACGCAGTTGTTACAGCCGGTGCACCGTTCCATGTTTACATGAACTGCAAAAGCCATGCACATCACACACTATTTTCACACAAATTTTATCGAATAAAATTTGCTAATCCAGAGGTAGGAAGAAAACAGTAATTAAAGATTGTTAATTTTACAAACGATAAATTATCATCATTTAACCGTTTTTTGATTTTTTTTAATGTGGTTAACAACAGGTCTGTTTTTTCCCATCCAGTTGACCTTCGATGAGCAAGGAAAAGTATGATGGATCAGAAACCAGAACCTGACAGATTGTATAATTTTTTTGCAATATTTGTTGAACATTATAAGTTCCCGGATTCAGCGTTCCGCGCAGGATCCGTATCCCGCGACTTGGATCCTGCACCGGGAATTCATGGAGCGGACTGCTGCGAATCTGTCTCTTAATATCTCATGAGACACTATCCTCTATCATGAAGCATGTCTCGGGAAATGGACTCAGTGCCCTGCAAATGAGACGAGAGGGCGGGTTTTTTCTCCGCGCCTGCCCGGAGGTGCCCCCATGGTAAAACGGTACCTCTCGGTCATAACGCTCGACGATACCCATGCACTCCTTGCTCGGGAATTCGCCTGTCCGCTATTTATCGCCCGCATCCCCCTGGAAGATGCAACCGGCAGGATCACCGCAGCGCCGATCTTCGCAAAATACTCGGTGCCGGAGATCCACGTCTCGGCCATGGACGGGATCGCCGTGGTGAGCAGCGAGACCTGGGGCGCTTCCGAACAGACCCCGGTTACCCTTTCACGAGCTGCCCGTGTAAATACCGGCAACGTTGTGCCACCGGAATACGATGCGGTCATCATGATCGAGGATGTCTGGGAGAAGGAAGGCACCTGCACGATCCGGAAGGCTGCGGCCCCGTGGCAGCACGTCCGGCCGGCGGGGGAGGACCTTGCCGAATCCGAGATGGTTATACCCTCCGCCCACCGTATCCGTGCACACGAACTGGGCGGGCTTGCAACGTACGGGATTACGGAGGTCAGCACATTCACCGTACGGATCGGCCTTGTCCCGACCGGCAGCGAGCTTGTTGCCCACGGCACACGGCCGAAGCCCGGGCAGGTTGTTGAGAGCAACACGGTCATGGCAAAAGCCATGCTGGAAGAGGCCGGGGCAACTTGTACGCGGTACCCGTTCGTGGAAGATGTTCCGGAAAAAATCCGCGATGCCATCGCGCGAGCCGTGCGCGAGAACGATCTCGTGATAGTCTCGGCAGGCTCCTCCGCAGGCACGAAGGACTATACCGCAGATGTCATCGCGTCTCTGGGCGAGGTCCTGGTCCACGGGGTTGCCACCAAGCCGGGAAAACCGGTCATCATCGGCCGCATTGACAAAAAACCGGTCATCGGCCTGCCAGGATACCCTCTCTCGGCACTGACCGTGCTCCGGGAGATCGTTCTCCCGTTCCTGAA